>JADKIO010000001.1 GCA_016721195.1 Candidatus Geothrix skivensis
TGCGCTGGTCCGAGAAGGGCAGGGCACGGGCCGGTCGGCACGAAGTCCGCCAGGCGGTGAGTATCCAGGGCCCGGCAGACGGGGCATGGTGACGTGGCAGGCCTCGACGCCGTGCAGCTTCCCGTGGCCCTGCAACTCAACCACGGCCTCGAAGGCCAGGCCCCGGTCCAGGAGCTTCATGGTGAGCCGCGCCCCCGGCCTGAGCCGCCACTGGCCCCGCTCCAGATCCGAGATGCCCAGGATGACCCGGTCCGGGGCCTCCGCCAGCACCTTGAACTCCCCGTGGAGGGCCCCGAAGGTCACCTGAGCCGCTCCTCCCCCTCGCACAGACGCTGGAAGACCATGCGGATGGCTTCGGTCTGTTCTTTGTTGAGGTTGCGGGCCATGGTGATCTATCGGGTGGCTGGCCAGGGACTCAAGCTTCGCCCAAAAGGTCCACCACGGCCGTGTAGGGGTCGAGGGTCCGGTCGGCGATGCCCTGGATGGCGGCTTCGAGCCGATCCGGTCCCGCCTGAGCCTGGCCCGCCGCAGGGACTCTTCGGCCAGCAGGGACTCGAAGCGCAGGCGGGCCCGCTCCCGGGCCTTCCGGGCCAGGCCCCCGTGCTGGCGGAGCCACTGCCCATGGCGGCGGACCTCGACCAGGAGCCCGGCGACCCCCTCGCCCTGTTGGGCGATGGTGCGGACAATGGGGGGGTCCCAGCCCTGGGGCATGGCCAGGGACTTCATGGCCTCCAGCTCCTGCTCCACCTGGTCGGCGCCCGCCCGGTCGGCCTTGTTGATGATGAAGAGATCGGCCACTTCCATGATGCCGGCCTTGATGGCCTGGATCTCGTCCCCCATGCCCGGTACCAGCACCACACAGCAGGTCTGGACGCAAGAAACCACGTCCACCTCGTCCTGACCCACGCCCACGGTTTCCACGATCACCGTGTCGAAGCCGGCGGCGTCCAGGAGGTCGATGGCATCCTGGGTGCTGGGCCAGCCGCCCAGGGCCCGCGGGTGGCCATGCTCCGGATGAAGATGCCGGGATCCGCGGCGATGCGCTGCATGCGGATGCGGTCACCGAGAATGGCGCCCCGCTGAAGGGCGAAGTAGGATCCACCGCCAGATGCCCACCCGCTGGCCTTCCGCGCGCAGGACCCGGGCCAGCTGGTCCGTGAGGGTGCTCTTGCCGGCCCCGGGGAACCGGTGATGCCGACCACCGCGGCCCGGCCCAGGCGGGGCCAGACCCGGGACATCAGATCCCGGGCGCCGGGATGGCCGTTCTCCATCCAGGGAGATGGCCCGGCCCAGGGCCCGGTGATCCCCGCGGCACAGGGGCTCCAGGAGGTCGATCGGCGGCGGCATGTGCCCAGGATGCCAGACTTCCGGCCCAGCAACTCGCGGGCCTTGCCCGGATGGGGTACTCTGATCCTTCGGCTCTGGCCGCACTGGAAACCTGTCGATGAAAAAAGGGCCCAAATCTGCGAACAATCCGCCTTCGGGGGATGGGGTTCAGGATCTGGCCTCGAAGCCCACCCCGGTCCTGCTCACCAAGCGGGCCGCCGTGGCTGCGCCGGACCCCAAGGCCCCCCGGGAGAAGATCTGCGCCGAGTGCGGCATCCACTTCAAGGTCGAGTCGGGCCAGAAGTTCTACCTCTGCCCGGACTGCTACCGCCGCTCCTTCACCTACAAGCGGAAAGGGGCCCGGAAGCCGCCCGGATCCTCACCCATCACCTGCGCCACCTGCGGGCCCAGGAATACCTGCCCTTCATCCCGATGAGCCGGCCAAGGCCCTCTGCCGGGCCTGCTTCGCCAAGGAACGACCGGAACCAAAGACCCCCCGACACACTCATCGTTAGCCACTGAGGTTTGCCCATGCGTCTTCCCGTGCTCCCCTTCCTGCTCGTCGCCAGCCTGCTGCCGGCCCAGACCGCTGCCAAGACCCCAAAGCCGGCCCCGGGGAAGCCCGCCCCCAAGGCCGCTCCCGCCAAGCCCACTCCGGAATCCGAGGCAGCTCGCACGGCCTTGCGCCAGACCTTGGAGGCGGTGGATGCCGGCTGGTTCGGCCAGCCCTACCAGGGGGTTCCTCCGTGGAGCCGCAGGGGGTACCCTTGGCATCGCCCTCAGCGGCGCCGCCGTGAACCAGAAGGGTGGACAGTCTCAGCCAGGGACAGGTGCAGGGCAACAGCCAGGGCGGCCAGGCCAACCTGCGGGTCAAGAGCACCTACTTCGCCAATGGCGACTTCAAGACGGACCTGGCCGGCGACTTCGGCAACCTGCTCTACCCGGCGGGGCAACCGGGGCTTCCTCTACAGCAAGGACCAGAACGCCTACACCACCAAGGTGGACCTGCCCCCCAGTGACGCGCCCACCACCTTCCTGGCCTGGTTCCGCCAGACCCTGAACGACATCAAGGCGGTCTCACATCGACGCCCCCACCTTCAAGGCCAGCCTGGGGGCGAGGAGACCATGGAGGGCCGCGCCGTCCAGCGGCTGCTCTTCAACGCGCCGACCGCGGGCTGGGATGCCAAGAAGCGGAGCAGAGCATGGCCCAGAGCCTGGGCTTCTGGAAGCGCGGCAAGCTGGAAGTCATGGTGGACAAGACCACCAGCAACCCCCCTGCGGCTCGACTTCCGCAACGATGAGCAGGGCGTCCAGACCCGCATGGACTTCTCCTACGGCAGCGGCGGGCGCCTCCAGTCCGTGAACATCAGCAACAGCAGCCGGGGCTTCGAAGGGCCGGGCTGGCTGCGGGTGGGCTACGGCGGCGATGGCCGCATGGCCAATGTCGCCGGCGAACTGGCCAGCCAGGACAAGAAGGTGTCCTTCGCCATGGATCTGGCCTGGTCCAAGACCCCGCACCGCCGCCGATATCGCCGCCATCCCCCTGCGGGCGCCACCAAGCGGGGCCCCGTGGAAATGGAAACCCAGCTCCTGGTGGGCCTTGCCGCCAAGATCTTCGACCTCCAGCGCGCCGGCCTCAACCTGCGCGCCGTGGCCGTCGGCGGAAGTAGCGAGGCTAGAGCTCCAGCTGCGCCGATTGTGGAATACCACCCGGAAAACAGGACAGGAGGGATTCCAAACACAGGTCTATAGTCGGTTTTCAGGAGCTCTGACCCCGGAGGATCCGGCACCCCTCGCTCCAAGCGCAGCCCCTGCGCTACAATCTCCCTTCCGTCGGGGCGTGGCGCAGCCTGGTAGCGCATCTGCTTTGGGAGCAGAGGGTCGGAGGTTCGAATCCTCTCGCCCCGACCAGCAACAGGGGGCCAGCCGGCCCCCTGTTGCTGGTTGGGATAAAAAAGGAGAGTCGGACCTCCGAGTGGGATCGTGGAGGCGCCACCAGATGTGGCGCCGGAGCGAGACCGGCGGCTGGCAAAGCCAGACGCAGTTCGAATCCGCGCCCAGGTGGGTCGAGGTTGAGGGGGGAGAAGGGCCCACCTCCAAGTGGGACTGCGGAGACAGGGCTAGGTGACCTGTCGGAGCGAGACTGGCGGCTGGCGAAGCCAGACGCAGTTCGAATCCGCGCCCAGGTGGGTCGAGGTTGAGGGGGGAGAAGGGCCCACCTCCAAGTGGGACTGCGGAGACAGGGCTAGGTGACCTGTCGGGGGGCGGCAGCCAGCATTCTGTCCGCGGGGCACCGGGCAGCACGACCGGCTGGCGAAGCCAGACGCTGTTCGAATCCGCGCCCAGGTGGGTCTTCACGGAGAATGGAGGACCTCGACTCTCCGTATGGGAGGACGATGAACAGAACCTCAGCCCCGCCCCAGCTGCTCCTTCAGCTCCGTCACCACCGCCGCCAGGGCCGCCTCGAACCGGGCCAGCAGGGGGGGGATGGCTTCTGGAGGCCCATCCTGGATGGCGTTCTGGAGATCCCTGGATAGGCCGGAGAGCTGCACGGCGCCGATGGTGCCGGCCACGGCGATCATGGAGTGCGCGTGCCGGGAAGCCGTTTCCGCCTCCCCCTGGGCCAGGGCCTCCCGGATCTCTTGGGCCGCTTCCAGCTTGAGCTCCAGGAAGCGACCCAGCATTTTTTCGTAGAGGGCCACATTGCCCGAAAAGGCGGCCAGGCCGGCCTCCCGGGAGAGGCCTTCCGGCCCGGGCGGCACACCCGTGCCAGCAGCCTGGGGTGGCGGAGGGAGAGGGGGCGGCGTACCGGGGGCTGTTTCTTCCCGCTGGATCCATCTCGCCAGGGTGCCGAACAGCTCGTCGGGATTGATGGGCTTCGTGACGTAGTCGTTCATGCCGAGGGCCAGGCACCGCTCCCGTTCCGGCAGCATGGCGTGGGCGGTCATGGCCAGGATGGGCAGGGTGGCGAAGCGGGCCTCGTCCCGCAGCAGTCGGGTGGCCTCGTAGCCATCCATGACCGGCATCTGGAGGTCCATCAGCACCGCATCGAAGGGCTCTGAGTGGGCCTTCTCGAGGGCATCCCGTCCGTCCACGGCGAGGGTGACCTCCATGCCCACCAGGGCCAGGAGCTCCATGGCCACCTGCTGGTTGAAGTCGTTGTCTTCCACCAGCAGGATCCGGGCACCCTTTAGTCGACCCAGGTCCTCTGCAGCTGTCGCCAGCCTGGCGGGGGCCCGCTGGACAGGAGTCTTCCTGCCGAAAGCGTGGGTGATGGCATCGAAGAGCGAAGACGGCGAGATGGGCTTGGTGAGGTAGCCGTCCAGCTTTTCTTCCTCGACCCGCCGGGCCACCTCCTCATCCCCGTAGGCGGTCACGATGATGATCCTTGGGATGGCATGGACACCCAATTCAGTCTGGATCCGGCGGGCGGCCTCGAACCCATCCTCATGGGCCAGGTGCCAATCCAGGAGCACCAGGTCGAAGGGCGCCCGCTGCAGCTCCGCGAAGGCCTCTTCGGCGGTGGCCACCATGGTGGTGGGGTAGCCCAGGCCCGTGGCCAGGCCATGCAGGATCAGACGGGCGATGGGACTGTCGTCCACCACCAGGATGCGGAGCCCCGATAGGTCCTCCATCTGGGCGTTCCGGGGGGCGGGCATCAGGTGCCCAAGCCCGAAGATGGCCGTGAAGAAGAACTCGCTGCCCTTGCCCGGCTCGCTCTCGACCCAGAGCTCGCCCCCCATCATGCCCACCAGGTGCTTGCTGATGGCCAGCCCCAAGCCCGTGCCCGTGAACTTCCGGGTGCTGGAGCTGTCCACCTGGCTGAAGGGCTGGAACAGCAGGCGCATCTGGTCGGGCGACATGCCGATGCCCGTGTCCCGCACCGAAAACTTGAGGGTCACCCGGCCTTCTCCGGACTGGAGCCTGGTGACGGTGACCACCACCTCACCGGATTCGGTGAACTTGACGGAGTTGCTGCAGAGGTTGGTGAGCACCTGACCGAGCCGCATGGGATCGCCGGCCAGGCAGGGGGCACGTCAGGGGCGATGTTCAGCAGGAATTCCAGGTGCTTTTCGGCGGATTTGGTGCCGACCAGCTGCGTGACCTTTTCGAACTCCTCCTCCAGGAAGAACTCCTTGGCGTCCATCTGGAGCTTCCCGGCTTCGATCTTGGAGAAGTCCAGGATGTCGTTGATGATCCCCAGCAGGGAATCCGCAGCGACCTTGGTCTTGACCAGGTACTGCCGCTGCTTCTCGGTGAGGTCCGTCTGGAGGGCCAGGTGGGTCAGCACCGTCACCGCGTTCATGGGCGTGCGGATCTCATGGCTCATGTTCGCCAGGAAGGAGCTCTTCATGCGGTTGGCAGTCTCGGCCGCCTCCTTGGCGCCCACCAGGTCGGCGTTCGCCAGTTGCAGTTCCCCGGAACGCAGGGTGACCAGCTCTTCCAGCTGGGCTTTGTAGAGGGTCAGCTCGGAGAGGGCCCGTTCCCGGTCAGCCTCCAGTTGGGAACGACGCTGCAGTTCGTTCCGCAGCTCCAGGGTGCGCTTCCGGACCACCCGTTTCAGGGACCAGGACCAGAGTGCCAGCCCGCCCAGCAGGATGACGCTGAGGATGGGCAGGGCCGCCAGGGCGACCCGCCGGAGGCTGGTCAGGAAAGGGACTTCCGAGGCCTCCAGGACCGCGAAATGCTTGGCGTAGAGGTGGTCGAGGGTGCCGTTCTCCTTGAGTCGGAAGATGCCTTCGTTGAGCTGGGCCAGGAGCTGCGCCTCGCCTTTCTGGACGGCCAGGCCCCGTCGGGAGGGATAGATTTCGGTGGGCAGCATCGAGATGTTGGGAAAGGCCTGCTGGCTCTTCAGGTAAAGCCAGGTGTACTTGGGTGCGACCGCGCAATCCGCCTGGCCAGCCGCGAGGGCCTGGATGCACGCCTCGTTGGTCGAAAGCTCCTGGAACGGAATGCCCTGGGACTGGAAGTACTCCGCAACCGCATTGCGGCGGTTCACGACCACCCGCTTCCCCATCAGATCCCGTTCGGAGGTGATGCTCCGGTCGTCCTTTCGGATCAGCAGGATGTAGGTCATGGAATGGGTGGGCACGGTGAAATCCATCACCTGGGCCCGCTCCTTGGTATAGATCACCGTGCCCAGGGCGTCGAGCTCGCCTTTTTCGAAGGCCTCCCGGCCCTGGGCGAAGGGCAGGGGACAGATCTTGATGGGGCGCCCGATGACCCGCTCCAGCTCCCGGAGGAGGTCGTTGCTGAAACCCGCGGGAGATCCCTTTTCATCCAGGTACTCGTAGGGCCGGTTCCCGATGTTGGTGGCCACGGTGAGCGGCGGCGGGGGCGGGTCAGCCGAGAGGGTCAGGCTGCACCCGGCCCACACGAGAACCCTCAACATCACCAGCCCGGCTGCCATCAGCCCGGACCACCCCCACCTGACAGGGCCACCTTGCCTGGGACTGGCAACGGTCATCGGAGGGGTTTTCACGGCAATCGCCTTGCGGACAGGACCTTATCGGGTGTTCATGGGGCAGCCTGAATCCGGGCCGGCCCACCCGCCTGGCAGGCCCAGGCCCACCACCCGGCCCCCTGGCCCTGGTGGGTCTGCCTACTCACTCCGGATCTGTCCCTCGGCGCAGAAACACTGGGGATGAGAGGCATATACATATTCGAAGCGCTCCCGGGCCACCCGCTCCTCCCGTTCGAGCTCCACCAGCAGGGGGTCCGGGTCGCGTTCAGGCCCTCCCCGCCACCCAGGCCGGCCGCTGGACCGGCGGTGGTAGAAGAGGCCCTGGCCGCTCGTGCCGCTGTTGCGGACGAGCAGGACCCCCATGATCATCACGGCGAGGAAGACAGCGCCCCAGCCTAGCCACATCGGAACCCCCACCTGGGAAAACTTCGCCTGTCGTCAACGGAATCGATTGAACAAGGTGTCCCCGGCCTTCAAGGGCTTAGCGGTGCGTCCGAAGGAATGCTTTAGATTCCATGCATCGATCCCGCGGGATCGGCCGTTGCCAGCAGAGGGGCCAGATCCGGTTCCGAATGGCCAGACCATCCGGAAACCCTAGATATGGCACCGGCCCTTCGCTGCGAGCGCGCCAGATCCGCCCTCCCCCCCCAGACCCGCTAAACTGACCCCTGCGCGCTCATAGCTCAGGTGGATAGAGCAGCAGCCTTCTAAGCTGCAGGTCGCTGGTTCGAGTCCAGCTGGGCGCACCAGCCCTTGACCGGCGCCCGTTCTGGATTCGAAGCAGCATGATCATTGCCGCCCGCAAGTCGGCCTGAGCCGGAGATCCCCATGAGCGAACAAAAACGCCTCTCCTTCCTGGACCGCTACCTCACCCTGTGGATCTTCCTCGCCATGGGTCTAGGGGTGGTGCTGGGGTTTGGTGTCCCCGGTTTCAACAGGGCCATCAATGCCTGGAACGTGGGCACCACCAGCGTGCCCCTGGCCGTCGGTCTCATCGTCATGATGTATCCCCCCTTGGCCAAGGTGAAGTACGAGGAGCTGCACCTGGTCTTCCAGAACAAGAAGGTGCTGGCCCTATCACTGGTGCAGAACTGGGTCATCGGACCCCTGCTCATGTTCGGCTTGGCGGTGCTCTTCCTCCGTGACAAGCCCGAATACATGCTGGGCCTGATCCTCATCGGCCTGGCCCGCTGCATCGCCATGGTCATCGTGTGGAACGACCTGGCCAAGGGCGATACGGAATACTGCGCCGGGCTCGTGGCCTTCAACTCGATCTTCCAGGTGCTGTTCTTCAGCGTCTACGCCTGGTTCTTCGCCACCATCCTGCCCGCCAGGCTGGGCCTCCAGGGCGCCGTGGTGAACATCACCATCGGCCAGATCGCCCAGAGCGTCTTCATCTACCTGGGGATCCCCTTCATCGCAGGTTTCCTGACCCGCTTCGTTCTCGGCAAGGTCAAGGGCCTGGACTGGTACCACCGGGTCTTCGTGCCGAGGATCAGCCCCCTGACGCTTATCGCGCTGCTCTTCACCATCGTCGTGATGTTCAGCCTCAAGGGCGACACCATCGTGAAGCTGCCCTTCGATGTCATCCGGATCGCCATCCCGTTATTGATCTACTTCGTGGTGATGTTCCTGGTGAGCTTCTGGATGTCCAAGAAAGTCGGGGCCACCTACCCCCAGAGCGCGACCCTGAGCTTCACCGCCGCCAGCAACAACTTCGAGCTGGCCATCGCCGTGGCCGTGGCCACCTTCGGCATCGCCCACGGGGCCGCGTTCGCCGCCGTCATCGGGCCCCTGGTGGAGGTGCCGGTGCTGATCGGCCTCGTGAGCGTGTCCTTGTGGTTGAAGGGGAAGTGGTATCCGGGCAGCGCCGGAGAAGTCTCTGATGTCACCTGCTGTCCGGCGGTCGAACCCGACAAGAGGTGAACGATGGGTCCCTTCGATGGCAAGGGCATGGTGATCCAGGGGCTCCGGTTCCTCGCCCCGAAGGAAGCCCTGGATACCTTGCAGGCGGGGGCGCTCCTGGTGGACCTGCGCAGCGACGAGCTCGTCGAGATGAAGGCCTTCCGCGTCCCGGAGACCATCCACATTCCCCACGGCGAGCTATCAGGGCTGCCTCGGAACTACCGACCAACCGCCCCCTCCTCCTGGCTGACACGTCCGGCGTGTTCACCAAGGACGCGGCACACACCCTTCTGGATCACGGCTTCAGCGAGGTCGCCTGCCTGAACGGCGGGATGCTCGCCTGGGACCAGGAGGGCCTTCCCCTTGATACCGATCCCGAGGCCGTCCTCCATGGGGAGTGCGCCTGCGTGATGATTTCCAAAAAGAAGAGGCGCCCCATGACCCGCTCCATCCTGTTCCTTTGCGTCGCCAACAGTGCCCGGTCCCAGATGGGCGAGGGAATCGCCCGGCAGCTCTTCCCCAACCTGAGGATCCAGAGCGCCGGGAGCCGCCCCAGCCACGTGAACCCCTATGCCATCGAGGTGCTGGCCGAGCAGGGCATCGACGCCAGCACCCACACCTCCAAGAGCGTCCAGGACATCGACCCGGCCACCGTGGATCTCGTCATCACCCTCTGCGCCGAAGAGGTCTGCCCCCTCTTCCTGGGCAAGGCCGAGCGCCTGCACTGGCCCATCCCGGACCCCGCCAGCGACGATCCAAGCCTTACGCCAGATGACCTGCGGACTCGCTTCCGGGCTGGTCGGGATGAAATCCGGCGGCGCCTGGAGTTGTTGAAGGCCGAGCGGTTCTGACTCGGATTGGGTGGTTCAGGGCTTGAAGTCGCGGGCCTTGTCCCCCCGCAGCAGCTCGGCGAGGCCCAGCAGGCCGTCCTCCAGATACTTCACGTCGAAGCCCTGGGTCTTGAGGTAGGCCATGGCCAGGGCCGACCGGTCCTTGTGGGGGCAGGCGGTCACGATGAGCCTGGTGCGATCCAGCTCCTTCAGCCGCCTGGGCAGCTCATTCAGGGGAATCTGCAGCCCGAAGCCCATGCGCCAGGCCGCGTGCTCTTCCTTGAAGCGGATATCCACGAGAATGGCCTTCTTCTCCTGGAGCAGCTTCACCAGGTCCCTGCTGCCGATCTTCATGTCCCGCCGCTCGGCGTAGTCGAAGTCCAGCAGGTACTGCTCCAGGGAGAACAGCTGCGGATCCTGGGCCTGGGCAGGCAGGGCCAGCGTGAGGAGGAGGGCAAGGGCAAGCCGCATGGAGATCCTTTGGAGGGGATGTACTGCAGGGCCGCAAACAAAGGGTCGATGACCCTTGACCCATCTTCCCAGCTCGACCGGGAAAGCCCAGGGCAGTGTCTTTCCGCGGGCAGGCTCCGCGGCGTGGCCCGCATTCGGGCCCTTCTGCCGGGGCTTGGATTCAGTCGATCCGTTCATCCGATATCAATTTACTTGCGGAGTCTCCTGAGATGATCACAATCACGATCAGTAGATCACCAATACAAACGATAGGGAGGTCACATGCATTGCCGCCCCCACACCAAGCGATGGCTAGCCCCATGGCTCTTCTTCGCGACCAGCCTGCTGGGCCCCGCAGCCCTGCTGCAGGCTCAGACGCCCAAACCCACCACGGGGGCGGGTATCCAGGGGAAGGTGAAGGACGTCAATGGGGCAGAGGTACCCGGCGCCATCGTGTCCGTCGAAGGCCAGGCCGCGAAGGCCACCACGGCCAAGGATGGCTCCTTCAGCCTGAAGGGCGTGAAACCCGGACCAGTCTTCCTCCAGGTGAAGGCCCCCAGCCGGGCCCTCCTGGATGGCGAAACCCTGAAGTCCGTGATGGTGAAGGCGGGAGCCACGACCCCGGGGGTGGACATCACCCTCTCCGGAAGGCCCAGCGACAGGGCCACCTATGTCGGCGGCAAGGCCTGCGCGGCCTGCCATGAAGGCCCCCACACGAAGGCGCTGAATGGCACCCCGAACGCCTCGATCCACTCCCGCTTCGTGACCGAGGGCACCAGCCACATGGTCTACAAGGACAAGTGGCCGGCCCCGGGCGAGAAGTACCTGCCCCGGGATCCCAAGGGCAACCTGCTGAAGGTCCAGGATCCGCTGGACGGCACGGGCCTGGTGCATGTGGTGCTGACCACCAGGGGCCAGGATCCCAACCGCGAGTACTGGTTCAAGTTCTACCCTGAGCAGCCGGCCGGAGTAGCGCTCACCGAAGCCGATCTGGATGCCTCGGACAAGCCCACGAACGCGGTCTGGATCCAGGTGGCCGCCACCATCGGGGGCGAGGGCAACTGGGGCAAGGGCTATGTGGATCCCGCCCACAAGCAGCCCGACCGCCATCCCAACTTCGGCGAAGGCAAGCAGCGCTGGATGTGCAAGGTCCAGGACGTGCCCTACCTCGTGAAATGGATGAAGGAGAACGGCGTATCCCGGGAGGGGCAGAAGCAGGACTACATCTGCTACATGCCGGTGTTCATGATGCAGGATGGAACGCCCGAGGGCTCCAAGGTCCTGGCCAAAGGCCAGGTGGGGGCGCCGATGTTCTGGCAGAAATCCCCCGACCACTGGTGCACGCCGGACAACACCCTGTCGCGCAACTGCGCCGGCTGCCACGTCACGGGCGTGAAGATCACCACGAAGGATTTCCTCAACGATCCCAATCCGGCCCACAAGTACAAGTCGGTGGTGGTGGCCTGGGACTACAAGGACCTGAACATCAGCTGTGAGCGCTGCCACGGACCCGGATCCGAGCATGCGGCCAGCTCCGACAAGGCCAAGATCATCGCGCCCCAGCACCTCACCGCCAAGGCGGGCAACGAGACCTGCGGCCAGTGCCACGGGAACCACGATGGCCGCAGCCAGCGCCCCGCTGGCGTGTTCAAGCCCGCCTTCGACGGGGCCTACAAGGACACCCTCGGCCACGGCTTCTTCGTGCCGGGCGTGTATGACCTTGCCACTTTCTTCGCCAGCTATGAGCAGCCGACCACCGGACTGAACCCCGACTGGAAGGAGGGGGCCTTCCATGCCTGGCCCGACCAGATCCATGCCCGCTCCCACTCCATGGAGCTGTCGGAGCTGCGGCGCTCGGCCCACTTCAACAACAGGACCCAGAGGCTGACCTGCTTCTCCTGCCACGATGCCCACAGCATGGACGGGGGACCCGCCTCGCTGAAGGCCGGGGGCTACGATTTCACCAATGCTGCCTATGGCAACAACACGCTGTGCCTTACCTGCCATGCCTCCCGCGGTTCCTTCGCCGGGATCACCCCCTTCGATGTGGCGGTACTGCAGTTGGAGGCGGGGCGCAAGGTCGCCAAGGACGGGGCCCCCGTGGCGGTGAAGCGCATGGAGGCCGAGGCGGCGCGGAACCGGGTCGCCCGGAGCGTGGCCAAGCACATGCAGGTCGGGGCCGGCATGGGCGGGGCCCTCTACACGCCCACCGATCCCAAGATGCCCGTGGGCAACTGCATGTCCTGCCACATGCCGAAGATCGGCAAGCTCCAGGACATCAACGTGGCCTCGATGTACCACCTCGACTTCGACAAGGAAGGCCGCAGCGCCGTGGCCGAAGGGAATGTGCCCTCCCACGTCTTCGACATCGTCTGGCCCGCCCAGAGCTCCGTGCTCAAGAACCCGGATCCCTCCAAGGGCAAGGACTTCGACATCATGCCGAACTCCTGCAGCAGGTGCCATGCGTTCGCCCGCACCAGCGGCGACGCAAAATAGCTCTGATTACCCCGGATCCCATGGCCCGCCGCCTAGGTGGGTCGTGGGATTCCCGCCTCCTCAGACGGGGAATCGCGTCTTCCACGCGAGGAACAGCACCCAGAGGGCGCAGCCGCTCAGGAGCAGGCCCATGCCCCTGGGCAGCCAGCGCCCCAGGAACCGGGAGAAGTGGCTTTCGGCATACCTGCTGGCCCAGCCTGACGAGGCGCCGGCCAGGAACAACAGCAGAACATGGCCGAGGGCATAGGTGAACAGCAGCACGCCGCCCCAGAGCACCTGCTTCTGGAGGGCCACGATGGTGAGCACCGCCGCCAGGGCTGGGGTGGCGCACGGGGCGGAGAGGGTTCCGGTGAGGCCGCCCAGTGCAAAGGCGCCCAGCAGCCCGGCCCCATGGAACCGCGCCATGTGGCTGTGGGATGGGGTCGGGAGCGCGTACAGTCCGAGCAGGTGCAGACCCACGGCCAGCAGGATGAGCCCCAACAGGGCCTTCCAGCCCCAGCCCACATCCCCCATGAGGCTGCCGGTCAGGGCGGCCACGAGCCCCAGGAGGGTGAAGGCCGCCGCCAGGCCCAGCACGAATACGGCGGACAGCACCATGGGATGGTGGCGGCCTTCCTGCGTGCCGCCGGTGAAGCCCACGACCAGCGGGGCTGCCACCAGGACGCAGGGGTTGGCCGAGGTGAGCAGGCCGCCTAAGAACACGAGGCCCAGTTGCTGGTAGCCCGGGGCCTGGGCCACCAAGTCCGCCATGCGGCCAATGAAGCCTTCCATCACTTCAGTCCAGCTTTGGCCAGGGCGGAAAGGAACTCGTCCTTGGGCCAGTAGCCGATGTGGCGGGCCACTTCCCTCCCCGCGGGATCGAACACCACCTGGGTGGGCATCACCATGATCCTGTGGAGCTGAGCCTCCTTCGGGTACTGGGTGACATAGAAATTCCGGATGTGCGCGCGGCTCCCGAAGGTCTGCTGGAGCTCACCGAGGATGGGTTGCATCCGTACGCAGGGCACGCAAGTGGGCCCGCCGAACTCGATGACGGTCCACTTCCTGGAACTGAGGATCTGGCTGAGGCCCGCCGGATCGAGGGCGGGGACCGGCCCTTGGGCGAAGAGGGATGCCGAAAGGGTGAACACGAGGGCGCCAAGGCGCGGGAAGGACATGGGGCCTCCTCTGGAGACAGGAACGGGCTGTTGGGGCGGCTCAGCCCTTGAGCAGGGCCAGGATCTCGTCGGTGCTGATGACTTTGCCCTGGGACTTGAGCTGGCCGTCCAGGGCGAGAGCCGGCGTACTGAGGATGCCCCGGGCGACCATGGCCGCGTAGTCCGAGACCTTCACCACCTGGTGGCTCCCTCCGGATTTTTCCGCCGCTGACCTGGCGTGCTTTTCCAGCGTCTGGCACTTGGCGCAGCCGGGACCGAAGACTTCGATGAGCATGGGATCTCCTAGAGGATGGCGTTGAAGAGGTAGCCCACCAGCAGGATGCCGAGGGATACGACACCGACGAAGGTGGCGATGAGCCGGGGCCGCATCACCTTGCTGAGGATGATGGTTTCCGGCAGCGACAGCCCGATGACGGCCATCATGAAGGCCAGGGTGGAACCCAGGGCCGCGCCCTTGCCCAGCAGGGCTTCCACGATGGGCATGACGCCCGCCGCGTTCGAGTAGAGCGGTACGCCGATCAGCACCGCCAGGGGCACGCTGTACCAGTGGTTCTTCCCCAGCAGACCCGCCATGAAGCTTTCGGGCACATAGCCGTGGATGAAGGCGCCCACGGCGATGCCCGCCAGGATGTAGGGCCAGACCTTGCCCACGATCTCCTTCACGCCCTGGACGGCCAGATCGAGCCGGGCGGGAAGGGTGCTTTGTTCCTCCTCCACTTCACCGAGAGCAGGGGCGTTCAGGGCGTCCTGCACCCAGCTCTCCAGGTAGCGCTCCATGCGGAGGCGGCCCAGGATGAGCCCGGAGGCGAAGGCGATGGCCACGCCGGTGCTGGCATAGAGCAGGGCGATCTTCCAGCCGAACATGGCGAAGAGCATCCCCAGGGCGATCTCGTTGACCATGGGTGCGGCCACCAGGAAGCTGAAGGTCACGCCCAGGGGCACCCCCGCCCGCAGGAAGCCGATGAAGAGCGGCACCGCCGAGCAGGAGCAGAAGGGCGTGATGATCCCGAAGAGGGAGGCCAGGGCGTTGCCGAGGCCGGGCCGCCGCCTGGAGAGGGCATCCCGGACCCGGGTGGGGTTCACGAAGGTCTGGAGGAAGGTGACGATGAAGACCACGAGCGTGAGCAGCAGCAGGACCTTCGGTGTGTCGTAGAAGAGGAAGGCCACCGCTTCGCCCAGGTGCGACTTGGGGGTGAGCCCCAGGAATCGGAAGGCGAGCCACTCCGACATGGCGTGGTTCACGGCGTAGAGGAACACCCACAGAGGCAGGGCCAGGAGGAGCCAGCCGCCCCGCCGGAGCCAGCTTGGTCGTGCTGCCACGTCAGACACGAGAAACCGCCCGGTCCACCGGGGAGGACTTCTGGACCTTGGAGCACACGATCGGGATGGCCACGGCCTTTACCTCCAGGGCGCGGGCGCGGTCCGCGAGCACTTCCGGCAGGCTTCCGGCGTGCGCCAGGAGGCCCTTGAGCAGGGGCGAGGCCTGCTTCCTGGGCACGACGGACACGAACACCCACCGGCCTTCCTTCCGCTCCAGGACGAAGCCCGCCCGGCGCAGCTCCCGCAGAGCCTCGGACACGGAAGACTGGGGCACCTGTAGAGTCTCGGCGATCTGGCACACACACAACTCCCCGGGCTCCAGCAGGGCCAGGACCCGCAGCCGCAGCGGATGGGACACCGCCTTCAACTGCTCCACCAGCGTTCGCAAGTCATCCGACATACCGGTCACCCCACAATTTGCGGCTCCGGCTCCGGGTGCACCGGCTGGGAGTCCCAGGAGGAAATTACACCAGGTTATATCGGAAAATATCGAAATATGAATTCCACTCTTTCCCGCCTGGACCCCGCAGCGCCACCCGGGGGGTCGCGACACCTGGAATCACAAGAATGGTATCGAGTCTCGGAGAGTTAGTCATGGCGGCAGGAAATTGGGACCGCTGGGATGCCGAGAGGCCACGATGACGATGATTAGGATCCGCGTGGCACTGAAAGCTGATGGCCGGGTAGACTAACAAGCTTCCTCCCGTGCACGTTGTGAAGGAACCCTGCTTTCATGCTGAACCAGCTCGCGAAACGCATCCCCAAGGCACACCGCATATTCTACCGGGTGCTGCCCTTCATCGCGCTGCTCGTCCTGGCGAAGCTGGTGCTGCACCGGTTTGGCCTGGAGCTGCTGTCTATCAACGCCATCTTCTCCGGGCTCATCGGCGCGAACGTCTTCCTCATGGGCTTCCTGCTCAGCGGCGTGTTGTCGGACTACCGGGAGAGCGAGCGCCTGCCAGGCGACATGGCGGCCGGTCTGGCGACGCTGGCCGATGAGATGCAGAGCCTTCATCAGCGGACCTGCGCCCCGGTGGCATTGGCCGCTCTGGAGCATGTCCACACCCTCGGTAACACCATCCACCAGTGGCTGCACAAGCGAGAGCGTAGCCGGGGCGTCATGACCCTCATCAGTGGATTGAATGAACACTTCCTGGCCATAGAGCCGCTCACCCAGGCCAACTTCATTGCACGTCTGAAACAGGAACAGAGCGCCATCCGCCGGATCATCATCCGAATCCATACCATCCGCGAAACGGAATTCATCTCATCGGGCTACTTCATCGCGCGGACGACCACCTTCTTTTTACTGCTGGGGCTTGTGGCCGCGCGCATCGAACCCTTTTATGAATCCCTGTTTTTCCTGGTTGTGGTCAGCTATCTGCTCCTGTTCCTGCTGTTCCTAATCGGGGATTTGGATAACCCCTTCGGTTATTACGAGCAGGAGTCTTCGGAGGATGTGTCCCTGAAGCCCTTGGAGGATGCCTTGACCGACCTCCAGGACCGCCTGGTGAAGGAAAGACAGCGAGTTGCTTTGTCACCGGGAGCTTCGGATCCTGCCGCAAGGGATGCCCATTAGCATCTCTGTCAGGGGCTGACCTGCTGGCTATACTTGACCCAAAGAGCTTTAGGCATCCCCGGAGTTCCCCGTGAAACTGTTCCGAACGCTTGTGCTCATCCTGATCCCCGCCCTGCTCGGGGCCACGGGACCCATCCACTACGGCAAGCCCTT
This sequence comes from Candidatus Geothrix skivensis, assembly GCA_016721195.1. Taxonomy (GTDB): domain Bacteria; phylum Acidobacteriota; class Holophagae; order Holophagales; family Holophagaceae; genus Geothrix; species Geothrix skivensis. Next base: position 16,681 of record JADKIO010000001.1, read on the forward strand.
CACGGTCAAGGAAGAGACCAGGATCAGTGACATCCTCGCCAGCCCCGAGACGTTCGCAGGGAAGAAGGTGAAGGTTCGTGGCGTGGTGACCAACGTCTGCGCGGAGCGTGGCTGTTTCCTGAACCTGAAGGGCGACAGGAAGTTCCAGGAGCTCCAGTTCAAGGTGGATGATGGCGTGATCGTCTTCCCGGCCGATGCCCTGGGCAAGGTGGCGGTGGCGGAGGGTGTGATCTCCCTCAAGGTGATCTCCGAGCAGGAACAGAAGGACATGTGCCCCATCGAGGCCAAGGCCCTCAATCGGAAGTTCGATCCCGCCAAGATCAAGGGCCCCATGAAGATCGTGCGGCTGGACGGACTGGGCGCTGATCTCATCAACTAGTCTGGCGCGCCCGTTGCACCTTCTCAAACGCATTCCCTGGCGCCGGTGGAACCGCGCCCTGCACCGGGATATCGGCTACCTGGCCGCGGGGCTGACGGTGCTCTACGCCATCTCTGGCCTGGCCATCAACCACATGGCCGATTGGAATCCCAACTACCGGGTGGTCCAGGCCTGGCGGGAGGTGGGCCCGCTGCCGGGTGACTTGCCCGAGGAGGAGCTCACGCGGTTGCTGCTGGCACGGCTGAAGGTTGCCGAGCAGCCCCGCGCCTCGTTTCAGCCGGATCAAGACACGCTCGATGTCTTCATGAAGCAGGGAAAATATTCTGCTGACCTCCCTACGGGCCGGGTGCTGTACGAAGCCGTGCAACCGCGACCCGTGCTTTATGCCTTCAACCGGCTGCACATCAACGCGCCAAAGCAGGCCTGGACCTACCTTGCCGACCTCTACGCCTTGGGCCTGCTGACCCTGGGGATCACTGGCCTCTTCATCCTGCGCGGGCCGAATGGCATCACCGGCCGGGGCGCCTGGCTGACGGCCATCGGTTGTGCCGTGCCGCTGCTCTACTGGGTCTGGTGGGCCTTCCTGCGCTGACGCTTACACGCGGCAGGTCTTCACCGGCTTGTCGCAGGCCCGCTCGTCCCCGGCCCTGGAGCCGCGACACCTGGAATCACAAGAAAGGTATCGAAGCTCGGAGAGTGAGTGTACATGGGCGTCTGCGGAATGCCCCTTGGGGCCACCCCACAGACACAACAGAACCTAGTGGTATTCGGCCACGGCCTCCGTCTTCGGCTTCCCCACCCAGGCATAGAAGCTGGGCAAGGCCAGCAGCGTGAAGAGGGTGCTGGTGACAAGACCACCCACCATGGCGATGGCCAGGGGGCGCTCCAACTCGGAACCGCCGAAGCCAAAGAGCATCGGCATGAGCCCAAGGATGGCGGCCCCGGCGGTCATCAGCTTGGGGCGCACGCGACCCAGGCTGGCTTCCCGCAGGGCGGCCTCGAAGGGGAGGCCCTGCGCCATCAGGCTCTTGGCCTGAGTGATCAGCACGAGGCTGTTCTGCACCGCCACGCCAAAGAGCCCGATCATCCCCACGATGGAGCTGATGTTCCAGGTCTCCCCGGCCAGCCAGAGGGCCAAGAGCGCACCCGCAAAGGCGTCCGGCAGGGTGGCGAGCACCACCAGCACCTCCCGCCAAGTCTTCAACGCGATGTAAAGCAGACCCACCACCAGCGTCAGGGCGGCCAGAATGGCGAGGCCCAAGCGCCTCTGGGTCTCCCGGGCCTCCTCGATCTTCCCGCCCAGCTTGATGAAGGCGCCCTCGGGGAGCTTCACACCTTCCAGGGCCGACTCGATGCGCTTGGCCGTGCCACCGAGATCGCCGGAGGTGCGGATGTTGAGGCCGATGCGCCGCTGACCCGACTCTCGTCGGACCAGGGTTGGCGTGGAGGCTTCCTCGAAGTGGGCTACCTGACCGAGCGTCAGGGCCCGGCCATCATCCAGGACCAGGGGGGTGCCCTTGAGTGTCTCGGGACTCGTCCGCCCGTCGTTGGGAAAGCGGACCATGCGCTCGATACGCTGGGGGCCCTCAAAGCGGACCTCGGAGGGGAGACCCTGGAGGGCAGCCTGAAGCGTCCTCGTCACCAAGGAGCGGGAGACGCCCAGGCGCCGGAGGGCCTCCTCATCCAGCACCAGTCGCCAGCGCGGCATGGGGTCCGGCGTGTCCGGGGTAACGCTACGGATGCCCTCGACCTTCATGAGCCGCTCCCGGAGTTCCTTGATCGACCCCCGAAGGGCCTCCAGGTCGCGGCCAAAAACCTTTACCTGGATGTCGGCGGGCGTGCCGCCGATGCCCCTCGGCGATGCGCTCCTGCATGGGGGTGTTCACCTCCACCGGGAAGGGCATGGCCTCGGCGGCCTCCATCACCTCCTGCCCCACGGTGCGTTCATCGGCATCAGGCTTGAGGATCACCATGATCTCGCTATCGGTGATGGGACAGGGGTCCTCAGTGACCTCGGCCCGTCCGCTCCGGCGGTAAACGGACTCCACGCCCGGGATGGTCTTCAGGCGGGCATCCAGGTGCGCGTTGGCCTGATCGACAGCCTCCAGGCTGCTCTCCGCGGGGACCTTGGAGAGGAGCATGAAGGCCCGCTCGTCCAGCGTGGGCAGGAAGTTGGTACCGAGCTGGACTGCCAGCCAGATGCTGGGGATGGTGAGGCCCAGGGCCAGCACGCGCACCAGGGGGCCATGGTGCAGGGCCCAGTCAAGCGCCGGTTGGTAGATCCGCTTGATGGCCGTCACGAAGCGCGGCTCATCCAGGGAGGTGTCCGGGGGCAGGAACCGTTCCACCAGGGCGGGCACCAGGGTGAAGGTCAGCACCAGGCTGATGGTCATGGCCGAGGCCACAGCCACGGCCAAGGGCGCGTAGAGCTTGCCCGCGATGCCACCCATTGAGAGCAGGGGGATGAAGACGGCAAGGATCACCAGGACGGCGATGAGGATGGGCGTGGCCACCTCGGCGGCGGCCCGGGTGAGGGCCACCCGGCGGGGCTCCTCCTGCTCCTTGTGCGTGTGCAGTCGGTGGGCGAGGTTCTCCACCATGATCACGGCGGCATCCACGAGGAGGCCTACGGAGATGGCTAGGCCGCCGAGGGTCATGGCGTTGAGGCCCAGCCCGGCGAAGTGCAGGGGGATCGCTGCCCCGAAGGTGGCCAGAGGCAATACAGCCAGCACCAGCAGGGCCCCCCGGAGGTTGCCGAGAAGGACCACGAGGACGATGGCCACGAAGATCCCGCCCACCAGCAGCGCCAGAGTCACGCCGTTCAGGGCGCGGGTAACGAGACGCCCCTGGTCGTAGATCACCTCCAGGCGCATGCCCTCCGGCAGGCCCTGCTTCAGTTCGACCACGGCGGTGCGAACGCCCTCGGCCACGTCCAGCGTGGCGGCGGTGGGTTGCTTCACGACCCGCAGACTCACGTCCTCATGGCCGTCATGCCGCGCCAGGCCCCGGCGGAAAGCCGGGGCCTCCCGGATCTCGGCGACTTCGCCCAGGGTCACCACCCCCTTGGCGGCCTGCACAGGGAGCCGACGCACGTCATCCGGGGTCGCAGCAAGGCTGCCCACGGTCATGAACCAGCCCTTGTCCTGGATCTCCAGCACCCCCGTCGCCATGTCCTGGTGGCTCTGCTCCAGGGCCGCCATCACGCGATCCAGGCCGACCCCGAAGCTGCTGACCTTTTCGGGGATCAGCGTGATCTGGAGGGACCTCTCCTGTCCCCCCAGGCGTTCCACCCGGGCCACGCCGGGCAAGGACTGAAGCCTGGGGGCCAGCACCTGCTCGGCATAGTCCCGCAGCTTCATGGGGTCCACCTTTTCGCTTTCCAGGACCACTTCCATCAGCTCCTGTAGGCGCCCGGAGGCACTGGACATCAGGGGTGGACGGGTGCCGGTCGGGAAGCTCCCGATCACCCCGGTCAGCCGCTCGGCCACCAGCTGTCGCGCCCGCCAGGGGTCCGTGTCCCCATCGAAGGTCACCACCACCTGGACCAGCTCGGGCAGGACGGTCGTCGCGACGCGCTTGACCCCGGGCATGCCCCCCAGGGCCTGCTCGGTGGGCTGGGCCACGGACAGCTCCAGTTCGGGGGTGGCCCGGCCAGGGCTCTGGATGAGCACACTGAGAATGGGCAGGTTCATGTCCGGGAAGAGATCGCGCTTGAGCTGGGCGAAGGTGAACACGCCCGCCAGTCCCCAGACGAGGCTGAGGGCAAACACCCAACCCTTGTGGGGGAGGAGGAAGTCGAACCAGCGGCGGATCAGGGTTCGGTGCTGAGGGGTGTAGACCGCGTAGGGATCATGCGGCATGGCCGGATCGAGCGGGACCTCGGACCCATTCGGAAGGCTTGGATCAGTGCCCATGACCACCTCCCGCTTCCGGCTGGGCACGCTTCTGCTGGAACGCCTTGAGGAGGTAGGCACCCAAGGAAGTGCCAGGGAGGGGCAGCGAACCGCCCAGGAGGCGGAGGCGGTAGCTGAGTCGCCGGGTGTCGGTGGTGAGCGTGGTGGGCGTGCCCTCTAGCTGGGCCTTCCAATGGTGCCCATCACCCCGGCGAACCTCGGTGGTGGCTCCGGGGCGCCAGCCTTCCGGGGCGGGGGGAGGCAGTTCCAGACGGGCGATGGCGGCGGACGCGGATTGGAAGCTGCCCAGTTCCTGTCCGGCTTCGACCCCTTGGCCAAGCTGGATCTTATAGGCGGTGACCGAACCACCCTTCGGGGCCTTCACGGTCAAGACGGCGCCTGCGGTTTCCGGATTCTGGCCCCGGGCCTCCAACGCGAGCCGGGCGGCTTCCTCATCCGCCCGGGCCATGGTGGCATCACTCCTAGCGGCTTCCAGCTCGCGGCGCGATCCGGCCTGGGCCGCGAAGAGCCGCTGCTCGCGAGCCAGCTCAGCCTCGGTGCGCTCGCGCTTGGCCTTGCTAGAGAGCCAGTCGGCCTTGAGGCGGGCCAGTTCAGGGCTCTGGAGGGTGATCAGGCCAGACCCGGTCCCCACGTGCTGTCCCGGAGGGATGAGGATGGCCGAGACGATACCCTTGACTGGACTGCTGAGCATCGCCTGGGCGGACTCATCGCCGATGGCTTCGGCGGGGTACCACGCACCCCCCGCTTTCGGCCCGGGGACCACCAGGAAGCTGAGCCCCCGGATGTCTTTCAGGGGAAGGTGGGCACCGTCCCCGGCGTGGGCACCCGCTTCCTGGTGGGTCGCCTTGGCTTCCGACGGTGAGTGGGTCTTGCGCTCACAGGCCAGGGTGGCGACCAGCGCGATTGCCAAGAGGGAAAGTCGGATGGCGTGGTTCATGGGTTCACCTCGGCCGTGAGGGCCTGGAGTTCGGCGGCAAGAAGGTGGGCGGCCTGGAGGCGGCGGTAGGACGCGGCCTGGGCCTCCAGGAGCTGGCGGCGGATGGGGAGGGCTTCGGAGGGCCGCTCCTTGCCTTCACTGAGGCGCAGGCTGATGGCCTTGAGGGACAGGTCGAAGCCTTTGAAGGGCAAAGGCGGGGTGGCGGCCTGAATGCGGGTCAGCGCCGACTGGAAGCGGGCATCCAGTTCAAGCAGGGCCATCTCCAGCTCACGCCTGGTGACCTGGAGGGTGGCTTCGGTTTCACGACGAAGGGCCTGACCCTCACCGGGGCGGGAAAAACGGTAGGCCAACCCGACCTTGCCAATGCGTTCCTCGCCCTCCTTGGCGTAGCTACCCCGGAGGCTCCAGCGGCTGGTGGCCACGGCCTCCTGGTGCCGCATGGCCTGTTCCTCTAGATTCAGCCGACCCTGGAGGGCCCGGCGGAAAGCACTGGTCTCGAACTTGACCGCGAGCCCTTCGGCTTGGGGTGGCAGGGCTTCTCCAGGATCGGCGAGTGGCGTGGCTATCCCCGGCACATCTGCCACCCCCCGAAGGGCCGCCCAGGCATGGAGCCGCTGTCGGCGGGCCTCGTCCAGATCAGCCTGGGCACGGAGAACCTCGCCTTCCACCAGGCTGACCTGGAACCCCGGATCTGCCCCCCGCTTCCAGCCGAGCCCTGGCGGCCTTGAGCCAGGATTCCACCGTGGCGAGATCCGCCTCGCGGAGTTGCAGCAGCCGTTCGCTCAGCCAGGCATCCAGATAGGCTCGGCGGAGGTGAAAGCGGGCCTCAGTCCTGGCTGCCTCTCGCAGCGCAGGGTCTGCCAGACCAAGGACTCCTCCAGGCGCCGCCGCGTGCCCGGGGCGAGGAACAGGGGCAGGTCAAGCTCTACCTGACTGATCTGTTGTGGTGGGCGATATGGGGTTGGTCCGGGGACCGGCGGCGACACCCAGGGAGGGGCCCTCGCGGAGGAACCCCAGGTGCCACTCAGCGCCCGATGCCGCTCGCCAGCAGGGCCTCGGTTCGGTATTGTTCGGGACTCGTCCGGGCCAGCTTGAGGATGTCTTCGTAAGCGAGAGGCGGTGCCTGGGCCATGAGCAGGCAGGGCAGCGCCCCCAGGAAGAAAGTTCGCATCGGAACCTCGGCGGAGAAGGTTGGACAGCGCGGCAGGGCGAGGCCCACCCGCGTGATCAGTCGCGAAGACCTTCAAGCCCGGGGAGGGTCCTTCTCTGGTTCGATGTCCAGGGTGACGAGGTTCACCACCTGCTGGGCCTCGAAGCCTGGCCGGAGGAGTGGATCAGGGGATGGGGGAAGGATGGCTTCCGGCACGGGCACGGTGCCGCAGCCATCGGCACAAAGGATGTGGCAGATGGGGGCACAGTCATCCGTCACGCCTTCAGCGCACTGATCCACGCCGGTGGCGCCCAGGTAGACCGAGGCCAGGCAGAGGAGGAGGATCGCCACCCAGCGCCTCGCGAGGCGTTCACCTGGGCATGATCGCGGGTCTCTTCCTTCAGGCAGAGGCCGTGGTGCATCATTCGGATGATACGGGGATCGACGATGGCGTAGTGGATGTGAGTCCCATGGCGCCGGGTGGACAGGATGCCCAGATCCACCAGACGGCGTAGCTGGTTGGAGACGGCCTGGGGTTTCATGCCCACGGCCCCGGCCAGATCGCTCATGCAGGGGGTCACCCAGGAGCACCAGGGCATGCAGCAGCCGCAGCGCGTGTCCGACGCCAGCACCTCAAAGACCTGAGCCAGCTCCGAGGCCAACGCCACGCCCAGCAGGGCGCTCCGTGAGGGGCGCTCTGGGGCGGGCAGGCGGGAGCCGGGGGCGGTTTGACCATCGAATGGATATTACACGGAACGATGTAGTGTTGGATCGGGTGGACCGGTCCTTGTGACTTGAACCGCACAGGCTGCTTCATCCCCGCAGGTCGGATCTGCAACACCTTGGGGTCGCGACTGTCGTGGGTTCGAGTCTGGGGCATCCCAACTGAAAAAGCCCCCGTTGGGGGTCTTTTCAAATGGGGCGGCTGATGGGACTCGGAACCCACCCTCCCGCCTGCCGCGTCCGCGGCAGCCTGCTCGACAGCCCACTGCTGTCTCCCAAATCCACTGTCGTGGGCTTGGGTCAACACATCCCAGTTCAAAAGCCCCCAGGGGGCTTCCATGAATGGGGCGGCTGATGGGACTGGGACCCACGACACCTGGAATCTGAACCATACTCCTAACCAACGAGCTAGCAGCCGCCGTCAGCCATTCCAGATTATCCTGGGCGGCCAGGGAAGACCGGCGGGAACCTTCCGGGGACTGCGGTCTCGGGGAGCATGCCGGACAGCCGGTCAGTGGGGGGGATCAGATCGTCAGGTCAAGCAGGTTTCTGGGGTTGTCGGTCTTCGCGGCCGGGTGTAGCCTGGGGATGGGGGCTCAGCCACGGGTGGCAGGTGGCAGCCCAGGGAGGAGGCCGTGGTGGCAAGTGGACGCCAGGCTAGACCGGCTGCCGCCCATCACCAGTGGCTTGAGCTCAATCCCGCCGTGGTGTCGATTGTTCCAGGCTTCGTGAAGAACCGCCGGGGAGGCTGGCAGCATCCCCGGGTGGGCGGTCAGGACTTCTTCGACTCTTCTTCCTGGCCCCGGCGAGTCTCCAGCAGCGCCGGACGCCCCGGGGCGGAGGATGAGCGACGAGCTGTCTCCATTGGCTCAGGCGTGATCATCTCC
>JADKIO010000002.1 GCA_016721195.1 Candidatus Geothrix skivensis
GGGTAGAAGAACTCCAACCCGCTCAAGATCGGCGCATATAAATCCGCGTCAAGACTGATGAACACAAAATCGTCATCGATATCGACCGCTGTTGCAGGAAAATAGCCCTTTTTAATAATACATTTATCAGGATGTTTCATTCTGTATAGAACCCTTTGGACGCTTGTATTTTTGAAGTCTTGGTTCCCGAATGCAATCCCTTGATTCAGTTCCTCTTGAATATCCTTCGGCGAAAACCCTTCAAAGGTATCAAACAAATAAAATTTTCGATCGGGGAAACAAATATTAATCATTTCTGCGAAAGCACCTTGGTAAACTCCAACTTCAGCAACTGATCCTACTAGCCCCAGCGTATAAGCTTCTTCGGCAAACAATTCTAGTGTTGCATGCCTGATATGTCAGCTCGATCTTTCAGGCTTAACCTTCGTTCTCGAGTAATTCCAGTATTATGAGAGGTTAGAGCATATCCAAATTTAAACAAGAAGCCCTGAACCATTCGAATAAATTGCTGCTTCATCCTAACTCCATTATCATGGGATTGAATTCTACCTTTTGCGAAATATGTTTAAATTGAGTTGATATATTGCCCCACAGAATCTATTCCGAGTCGAAAAGTGCTGACGGAATCTAACCACGAAAGACTTCTGCAGCCATTCGGCAGATCGAGCCAAATCTTCCGGTACACCGATGTCCAGGAAAGGCGAATCGAAAGCCCACCCGCACAGTCGCCCCAGGCCAGCCAACTTGGGCAGGATATCTCGCTCCAAGGAACAGATCCCTTCCCCATCACATGTTTGCTGGAATGGCTGTTTGGTCACCACATAGACTCCCCCATTGATAACGGCAGCGCCAAGGATCCCTTCTCCTTGAACCCGAAAACCCGGCCATCGACACCAGCGTTAACAGCCCCCATCATGAGGCATCAGGAAACCTCGCGCAGGCTAGTCTCATCCAGGCCCCGGCGGCTTTGTGTCGGGCGAGAAGCAACCCCAAGGGAACAGGGAAAATAGTGTCCCCATTCATGACGAAGACTTCGGAACCGCTGGCGAGTTCTAGGGCTTTCAGCAGTGCACCCCCCGTTCCAAGAGGTTCAGCCTCGGCTATAGACTAGGTCGAACCGTCCGACCCGGCATCCAAGCACAGCTTCAACTTGGGCTCCGCCGTCCGGTGGCGAAGATCACACGGTCCACTTGGGACTGCCGATCCAGGGTCTCTAGCAAGTAGTTGGCGAAAGGACGGCCGTCAACCGGGGCGAGCAACTTGGGAAGGTTTCCCACCACACTACGGAGCCTCGTTCCGAGTCCACCAGCCAGAACCACAACATCCATCACGACCTCCAGGACACCATCCCATCCTTGCAGAACTGAAATTGCCGGAGAGTCCCACCAAAGTGCGCCAACGCTTCAGCAACGCTGAAGTAGGTGGTGCCTGGGCAGAACAACATGAGATGCCCCTCCCGCCCCTGACACTTTGCCTCCTGTGGCGCCGGCCTTTTGGGCGTTGTGGTAGATGTCTTCAATGTGGGGGTTGGAGATTCCAAGAGCCATTCGCTTCTTTTGTTCCCAACCGAAGGCCAGAATTTCACCCAACTTGAGGAGTTGGCCTGTCAGCAGAGCCTCCTTCATCTGGATGGCCTGCACCTTGAGGGCATGCATGGCCTCGATGGCTTCCTGTCCTTTGGACACGTTCTTCGATTGCTCGGCGATGATGGTCGAACTGAGGCGGCTGGAGCCCATGTCGAACAACAATAGGCAAGCTTCCAACTCCCAGATTGTCTCCGATTTGACCCTAAGGGGGTTTACCAGCACCTTGTCCGTTGCCGAGAACTCCATGAAGTTGAATCCACCGAAGCAGGCAGAATACTGGTCCTGTTTCCCCCGCCATGCCCAGGTCTACACGTTCGATGTCATAGGCAAGGCGCGCCGTATCGTATTCCCCCATTCCAATATTGAGGTACTCGAGCAATGCGCCGAGCATGGCGACCACCAATGCGCTGGAACTCCCGAGGCCTGACCCGGGGGGGGCATCCACCACCGTAGTGAGGGTAAACCCTTCGAGGGGGACCCCGAACTGATTGGCCACCCGTTTGGCCACCCCCTGATGGAGGGGAAGCATCGTATTCTTGATAGCCCCTTCGTGGCTGGCCAGGGCCACCTCACGCCCCAGATCCAGGGCCCGGAATACGACCCGGCCATCAAGACGCGGCTCTACTGCAGCATGCGCGAACAGCGAAATGGTCGCATTTAGCACCGCGCCACCGAATTGGTCTGAGTAGGGGCTGACATCTGTGCCGCCACCAGCAAGACCTAGTCTCAAGGGAGCTTTGGACCGGGCCAGTTTCATGAATTTCTCCAACAAATTCAGGGTGAATAGCTGTAAACGGCCAAGGATAGGCCAATATCACTCGGCCCTTCTGTTTTCTCAGCACTTTGCTTTCTGGCGGCGCCAGATCCCCGGCCGGCCGAGCAGGCCGTCCAATGTTCCCTCAAGCACTGCCTGGGCAACATGCCAATCCCGATGCATGAGGTGAAGTGCTATTCGAATAAGCCTGGTTGGGAAGTAGTAACCGAGGAACATGATCCTATGTGGCATGGGGAGCCATCTGCAAGCCAGCCGAACGCGGTTCCTAGTGATGTAGTAGTAACTCAAGGCACTTCCTTCCCCTCCCGAGCTGTTGGTCTTCCGGTGGTCGACCCAAGCATCTCTGACCACTAGGCAGCGATCTCCATGGCTGATGATCCAGCGGCATAAATCAGTGTCCTCGCAATATAGAAAGTAACCAGGGTCGAGGTAGTAGCCCTCCAATTTCTGCCGCAGGTCTAGGACACGCCTGGAAAGCAGCAAAGCGCTGCCTTCGAGATAACCCGATTCCCATGCCTCCATCGACAGGCAAGTCTGTGGTATGGCTCCCGAGCCAAAAAGCAGGCCCGGCCAGGTCTGGCCCTGGAATAGAGTACGGCCATCTGCAGGGTGCTTCATACGAGCGCAAACTGCAGGTGCATTCCCCCTTATTGCCACATTCAACAAAAGGGGGATGACCCCTTGGCCGATGCTCGCATCGTTGTTTAACAGGAAAACCCAGGAAGCACCGTCCGTTAAGGCTGCATGAATCCCTAGATTACAGCCACCGGAGAACCCCTTGTTTTCTGGAGAGAGCAACAAATTCCAGGTAGAGTGCCCCGAACTCCACTCCAGCGTTGTTTTGTTCTTCTGGCCTTTTACGGTTTGAATTCGGGAACACTCTGGATGGTGCTCCTCAAAGTGGGTTCTGAGCCTGGAGGGTGAATCATCCGTGGAGCCGTTCTCCACCACATACACCCGGTAGTCAGAAAAACCCATGCCTTCAATGGATGCCAAACATTCAAGTGTGTCTGAGGCGCCATTCCAATTTAAGACGATGATACCGATCCATTCCCTTTTCTAAATTTTCCTCTTGTTGAATCGGGCTTCCCGTCAACGCCCTCGATCATCGCTTCCACCCTCCAGTGTGCATAGAGAATGGTGTTCAACCACATGTAAAACCTTCGTTTTTCATTGATTGATTTTTTTCTCAGACACTGCATTTCCATGGCCTCTTTAAATTCTCTTGCGTGGCCCCCTTCCTAGCCCAATCATGCCGGAATTGATACACGCCGTCTCGCTAATACGACCGCTAAGGGAACCCACTGCTAATATTCCTGGATCAAAAGTAAGGCCGTTTCTTAAATCAGTTGCTTTTCAGAAAGGATACAAAGGCAAAATATGATGATCGCCATGCATGCCATTTACCTAGTCGTCCACGCTGAAACAACATCGAAAGGGCATCCAAATGATCGGGAGAATAGCATTGGTACTGCGCAAGAAGAAAATGGATGACTAATCACCTCGCTCGTCGCGTCCTAATTCGAAATGCGGTGGCCAATCTGGCCAGTGGCGCTGCTGGAGCCGTCCTTGCAGTGGTTCTTCCCCCCTTCCTTCTCCGATCATTGGATCGAGATTCCTTCAGCGTCTGGTCATTGTTGCTTCAGGTTGGGGGTTATGTGGGGTTGCTTAACTTCGGCCTTCAAACGGCCATTGGGCGATTCGTAGCTCATGCAGAAGCCGCCAAGGATCCAGGCATGCGGGATCGAATTGTATCCACAGCCATGGCAATACTCGCTTGGTCGGCCCTCCTTGGCTCCATAACAATGGGAGGGATGTCCATTTTGCTCCCCAAGCTGTTCCCTGAGATCCCAGTCCTCCTCCAAGCCCAGGCTCAGAACGCACTGCTCTTGGTGGGAGGGTCATTGGCTTTGGGCTTGCCGTTTATGGCGTTAAACGGTGTTTTCGTGGGACTCCAACGCAATGAAATACCTGCACTTCTAACTATTGGAAGTCGCGTAGCCACTGGCCTGGCATTGATCATTGCCGCTCGCACCGGTCAGGGAATCGTGGCACTGGCTTTGGTCTTCGCAGCTGTGAACTTCATGACTTACGTGATTCAGAGTGTACTTTTTCGTCGATTTGCCCCCATGCTCAAATTATCCTTCAAGCTAGTTTCCCGTGAATCAATTCGAGAATTAGTTAGCTATTGCACCAGCCTGACCGTGTGGAATTTTGCCATGTTGCTGGTTAGTGGGTTGGACCTTATTCTCGTGGCCCGGTTCGAATTTTCTAGTGTGGGTGCCTTTTCAATCGCAACGAGTTTTCTAGGGTTGCTTGTGGGTTCTCAGACGGCCATCTTTAATGTTTTCTTACCTGCAGGTGCAGCATTGCATGCTCAAGGGGAACAAGGCCGGCTAAGAGTTCTACTTTTGGATACCACTCGATGGAATTTTCTATTTTTGGGACTGATTATCATAACTTATTGTTTTTTGGGTGATGGTCTTTTGTTTATATATGCCGGTGCTAATTATGTAAACCCCATCTCCATATTTCTTGGCATCCTATTGGCCGCCACAGTCCGACTCAGCATGCTTCCCTACAACATCCTTGCAATTGGGGCAGGTGATCATCGCCAAATCATTCTTGGTCCCCTTGCTGAAGGGCTTTCCAATCTTTTAGCTTCTATTGCTTTTGGTTTTCGATTCGGGGCCATTGGGGTGGCATTTGGCACCATTATTGGTGGAGTCGTAGGTGTGGCCTTCCATCTTTGGCTGAATCTTCCAAGAAGTCTTCACCTAGGCATTCGCCTTGAGACATTTCTTCCCGCGGCCTTCCTGCCAGGGACTTGCTGCTATTTCCTATATTGCTTGCACTGATTCTGAAAACTTTCTCACTTTGGCCTTTTTCTCAGTATGGAATTCAATCGATGCCCCTATTTTTCTTGATATTTTTGTATCTTGCCTGGAAGGTCACTCTCGATAATACCGAAAAAAATTGGATATTATCAAAATTTGGAGTATCTAATGGGGATTGCTAATTCAATTACAGCAGCCAAAATGAAAATTTACTCAACTATTCGTAATTTTATAATTTCACCGTTCATGAATCAAAGAAATCGGTACTCCAGTTATCTCATTGGCGATTGGACCTACGGTGCCCCTAACATCCTTGATTGGGGTTCAGGCGAGCTGACCATTGGGAAATTCTGCAGCATCGCATCAGAGGTAAAGATTCTTGTTGGTGGGGAACATCATTCGGACTGGATTTCTACCTATCCGTTCGATGCCTTCTTTGGAAAACAGGGCACAGTCGGCCCTTCGCATCGATCAAAGGGCGGCGTTGAAATTGGAAACGATGTTTGGATCGGAACTGATGTGCTTATTCTGTCGGGTGTAAAGATTGGTGATGGGGCCATCATCGGGGCTCGTTCAGTTGTGACTAAGAACGTGGCCCCTTACTCCGTCGTCGTAGGAAACCCCGCAACATTGATCAGGCTCCGATTTTCCCCAGAACAGATCGCGGCTCTTCTGCGAATACGCTGGTGGGATTGGCCTATCCCAGAGCTGACTCGAATACAGCCAATGCTCATGTCAAAAGATCTTGAAGCATTCATACAGACACATGATCCATTGATCAAGGCAACCTAATGACTCTTTGCCCAACCATAAGATCAAAACGCCAACCAAACTGCCCTTCATGCAACGCAGGAGGATATTCGGTCATCGCCCCTCAATCCGACGACTTATTTGGAGCGCCTGGCCTGTGGGGGTTTATGAAATGTGAAAATCTCTCCTGCGGCCTTCTTTGGCTTGATCCAGCCCCCTTCCGGGACGATCTCCATCTTGCTTACCAACAATACCTGACCCATGAAAGTCCCCAACTGCTGTCATCAGGGCGAAAACGGCTAGAATCATATGTGGAACGTGCTTGTCTTCAACGCTGGCTTAACTATCCATTTGGATTGTCAGCGGCACACACTCTGTTTGGTTCTGTACTGGCCATGATTACCCCCGCTGGAATTGACGGGTTCATGAGCTCAGCCATGTTCTTACACCATCCCATCGGGAATCGGAGGTTGCTCGATGTCGGATGTGGAGACGGTACATTTATGGCGAGAATGCGAAGCTTTGGGTGGATACCAGAGGGGGTTGACTTTGACCCTATCGCGCTGGATCAGGCCAAAGCAAAGGGTCTGACTGTATTTGAAGGCGGAATTGCAACCTTGAAGCAAATGGAAGCCCCTTTCGATGCCATTGTCCTCAGCCATGTCATTGAACACCTCCCCAATGCGACCGAGGTAATCAGGCAATGTGAGAAGTTGCTAGCGCCTGGAGGATGTCTTGCTCTACTTACTCCAAATTCAGAGAGCCTGGGATTTCGAATATTCCATGAAAATTGGAGGGGCCTAGAGCCTCCTCGCCACCTTTGTATTTATAATCAAAGAATCCTTACCAATATGATAATTGATGCTGGATTAATACCTGAGTTTGTAACTACTTCAGCCAGAGGTGCCCGCTACATTCTTGGATATAGTTTGGCGCTTAGAGAAATGCGCAAGACTGGTGCGCACAAGTTAAAAATCAATCTATGGATGAGAGTGCTCGCCATAACATTGCAACAACTCGAGCGCATTGCCCTTCAATTTTCCAGGGCCGCTGGGGAAGAAATCTTCCTGGTAGCACGGAAGCGTGCCACATGAATTGGATAGGCCTTAGCATGCTTCTGAAACTTATCGTCTCAGGGTAGCAGCGCAAATTCTTTCGGCAATCCTTGCCATGCTCCAATCGTGCGGGTGAGAATTCACACCAGGGTTTGAAAATTGAAAACACTGTGAATCCTGATTGGCGGGATCTGTGTATATATCTCCAATGAATACATATAATCCACCCCGACTGATGCAAGCCTGCTTGATAAACGCATCCTTCTCGTTGTCTCTCCACCACGTGCTGGTGCAGGCCCAAACTCGGGCATGTTTCACTGAATCCAGAAGTTTCACATACTGGGCTTTAAAGTCTGCGAAGGTACTTGCATTAACATTATCTCCAAGTTCAATGACCACCATAGATGTCGAATTCACTAGAGCAGCCACAGATTGAATCTCTCCACCGGCAATGTTAGGAGTTGTTTCAATTGTCAAAAAATATGTCGTTCTCACTGGAATGTTGAAAGAAAAACCGATCAGATGTGCAAAATCTTTCTCCGCTGAGGAAGCCGCCATACCCCAACTGTCTACCCAACCCAAATCAGGTTCCGGAGGATGGCAAGTAAGACTATTGCCAATAACAACCAAGTCCTTCGGCGGTAAGGTAACTGGGGCAGAACCTTGACCTGTGGTGTCAGCACAAGTCATGCAGAGCGTTAGGATTGCAACAATGGCCTGAGAATGGCTTAAAATACGAGTGAGAAACATAAGATCCTTCTATTTGGCGCTAATGGCTCGTTACTCCTAAATGATATCAGGGGTTCTTTTAAAAAGTAGAGACTGTACCAACTCAATGGATAAGACTGCTTCTAATTAACCAACAACTCCAGGTAGTATACCCACCAACAAAATAGAAAGGAGGGCTGGGTTTTAAGCAGCCCCCCTTTTGACATGCTTTTTAACTGTTGGATTTATTGTGTGATGTAGTCCAAACCAATCCAACTGTCCCAAGTGGTTACGGCTGTGCTTGTCCGGACTCTAACTTGAATGTGGTAGTTCGAGGCAGGCAAGGTAATGGGGAGCGTCCACTGGGCCCCTACTCCATAATCTTGTACCATCTTCCATCCGGTCACATTGTCATTCAACCAGAACTGGTACTGGTAAACGCCAGTTCCGCCCAATCCTTGTGCAGTGAAGACCACTGGGGTGCCAGCAGGCTGCGGAGCGGCAAGGTTCGGGGTGAGCGTAACTCCCGTGGCGGGCCCAGTCCCTGTCATGAAGTAGTAGGTCATGTTGTAGGCTTCCCAGGCAGCGGTTGCGTTCGTACGAACTCGAACCTGAACGCCATAGGATCCAGAGGCAAACAAGGTGGTCGGCAAGGCCCAAGAGGTTCCAACAGCGCTGTAATCCTGCACCATTCTCCAGCCAGCGACATTGTCATTGAACCACCACTGGTACTGATAAATTCCACTGCCGCCAGAGCCAGATGCAGTGAAAATTACCGGCGTCCTAGCCGCTTGTGGGCTTGGCAGATTGGGAACCAAACTAACGGCAGTGGCTGGAGAAGTGGCCAGAATTGTGTAGCTAAGTGACGCAGTGGCATCAGGGACAAGGGATGCAGTATTGGTCCGAACATCCACCTTCACTAGATGTGCGCCAGAGGTCGCAGCAGGGTCCAGTGTAGGTCGAGGCAGTGACGTAGGCCCGGCAACAACAACACCAGAGAGAACTGATACTGACAGGGGCAGCGGAGCCCAAACCCGCCGCAGTAAACTTATGCGGCGGGGAGCAAATTGTGGCCGGGGGGTTGGGAGCAGCGGGAGGCCGGTGGCTGCGGTGGGGGGGGTGGGGTGAGGGTAGGGGGGCCGTGACGACGGTGCTGGCGAGGCTGGTGCGGACGTTCACGGTGACGGCGTAGGTGCCGACGAGCGTGGTGCCGGGCAGGACGTAGGTGGCGGTGCTGCTGTAGGCCTGCACGATGGCGCCATCCACCAGGAACTGGAACTGGTGGCCGGTGCCGCCGGTGGGCGTGGCGGTGAAGGTGACGGCCGTGCCCTTGGGGGCGGACGTCACGGGAGCAGCCACCAGGGCCACGCTGGTGGGGTTGGTCACGGCGCCGGGGGCGATGGTGACGGTGTTGCTGGCCACAGACGAATCACCGGCCTGGTTGTAGGCGAACACGCGGTAGTCGTAGCTGGTGCCGGACACCACGGTGAAGTCGGTGAAGTTGTTCTGGTCGGGCACGGTGGCGCCGAGCTTGGTGAAGGCGGTTTCGCCGTTGGGGCCGGGGTTGCGCTCGATGCGGAAGCCGGTCTCATTGGTGGAGCCGTCGGTCCAGGCCAGGTCCACGCGGGTGGGGCCATTGACGGTAGCGGCCAGGGCCGTAGGATTGGCCGGGACGGTGGTGGCGACGTTCAGCACCAGGGGGCGCATGAAGTCGTTCTCTTCGTGGCCGAGGATGTGGCAGTGCCACACGTATTCCCAGCCGTAGTTATAGCCGGCGCCGACGGTATCCAGGTCCGGGGTGGCGCCCAGGATGCCGTTGCTGTTGGAGACCTGCACCTGGTTGCCCAGGTTGCCCTGGTTGGGGGCTCCGGTGGCCAGGTCGGTGACGGAAATGCGGCTGATGGCCGTCTTGGTGGGATCGATGCTGCGGACGCTGTTGCCCAGGACGAAGGGCAGCTTGGGCGAGAGGGGCCGCATGGCGACGATGATGTCTTCCAGCGGCTTCATGCGGACGGTTTCCTTCCAGCCGATCTCGGTGGCTTCGGGGAAGCGCACGGCGCCGTCCCAGCCCACGCGGTTGACGATCTGCACATCGAAGAGGTGGAAGTGCACGGGGTGGGTATCCACGCCGTTGTGGGTGATCTTCCACAGCTGGGTGGTGCCATCCGTCATGATCTCGGTGGCGGGCTCGGAGTAGCCGAGGGGGATGGTGGTCTGGTTGTTGAAGTTGGTGAGGGGCAGCTCGATGCCGAGGGTGGCATTCATGCGGCCGTAGTCCAGTTCGAAGAGCTCCTGGATGGCCTTGGGCTGCAGGGGCATGATCACGGGCTGGCCGTTCTCGGTGCGGGTGTAGGGCAGCTCGTAGGCCTGGATGCTGGCGTAGGTATCGGCCGCGTGGTTGGTGTTCATGGCCGAGTTGTAGAAGGTCTGGGGCACGATCGGGGGGTGCTGGGTGGCGGCGAAGGCGCCATTCGAGGTCGGGGTCGACTTGAAGGCGTTCTCGAGGGCCGCGAAGTCGAAGGCCGCGGCCGGGGTGGTGTTGGCCACCTGGATCTGCATCAGGGTGCGGGTGTTGGGCCCGTAGCCCGGCAGGGTGCTGGGGGCGCCGCCGGTGGGGGTCTGATCAGGCGCGCCGGTGAAGTAGTCGTAGCGCACGTCGAAGGCGGGCACGGGGGCCAGCATGTCGTTGTAGAGGATGAGGGTCTTGCCCTTCCAGGCGGAGAAGTCGACGATGATGTCGGCCCGCTCGGCGGGGGCGAGGAACAGCGGGTGGTTCTGGATGTCCAGCACCACGATGTCCCGGCGGTTGTAGTTGTAGGTGGTGGCCTGGGACTTCAGCTTCACGGGGGCGGGCAGGAAGCCGCTCTCGGTGCCGATCACGATGATGTCGGGGCCGATGGTGCGCCAATCGACCACGCCACCGGCGCGGCCGTCGGCGGGCCAGAGGGAGACGCCGGCGGCATCGACGAGGCCCGCCTGGGCCGCCCAGAAGGCTTCGACGGGGGAGGCATCCACCATCTTCACTTCGGTGGGGGCCGCGGGATCGGCTTCGTAGAACGCGAAGCCGAAGGGGCGGTCATTGGAGGCGTTCAGCAGGCGGAAGCGGTAGGCCTGGGGCAGCACGGTGAGCTTGGGATAGGGGGTGCCGTTGACCAGGGGGGTATCCATGAACGCCTCGGGCGTCAGGGACGGGTTGGGCGTGCCGGGGTACGAGGGGTCGCCGGGGTTGGCGCCCGGGACGGGGCCGTGGGCCTTGGGGATGGTGTTGACGGGGGTGACATCGGTGGTGGCCACGGGCAGCGGGGGCCAGAACCACGGGCCGTAGTCCCAGCGACCCATGGCGTTGGCGCCGGAGGGATCGTCGGGGTTCTGGTTGGGCATGTAGACGTGGGGGTACCACAGGTCGCCGTAGCCGCCCCAGTTGGTGGTATCCCAGGTGGGATCCTGGTAGGCCAGGTCGGAGGGGCCGGGGACAAAGGTCTTGTCCTGGAAGATGAGGGGGATGCCGTAGTTGTAGACGCCGCCGCCATTGCTGGGCAGGATGCCATCGGCGATGAGCTTGGTCTCGACGGGATCGATGATCAGGTAGCCGGCGGCTTCGCCCATGTACACGTTCAGGCGGGTGAGGCCGAAGGAGTGGTCGTGGTAGAACAGGAACCGGCCACTCTGCTGGTTGGTGTAGAAGTAGGTGCCGATGCCATCGGCGGGGTCGTTCAGGCCACCGGGCAGCACGGAGCCCATGTCGGGCACGTGCCGGAAGGCGACGCCCTTCTTGTTGGCGGTGGGATCGCCCGCGGGGGTGAACCACTGGTGGGGGGTGCCGTCACTGATCCAGGGGCTGAGGCCACCGTGCAGGTGGAGCTCCGCCCGGTTCTGGGTGAAGGTCGTGCCGCCCGGGCCAGGGCCCGCGCCCATGAGGGTGGGGTCCATGGGGATGGGCAGGTTGCCGGCGTTGCCGATGCCCAGCTTGTTGTTGAAGCGGATGCGCACCGGCCGGTCGCGCTGGGCGAGGATGACGGGCCCGAGGTAGTGGGCCTGGCCATCGGCGCCGGCGTTCTTGTCCTTGTAGCCCCGCAGCCGGGTGGGCGGCAGGTCGGAGTGCAGCTGCTGGGTGTAGTCCACCAGGTCGATGTCGTAGTAGTCGGAACCCGGGAAGGCCGTGGTGTTGGGGGTGGCGATGGGGATGAAGTTCCCCAGGTTGTTGGCATTGGCGGCGCCCAGGCCCGGCAGGGTATCCACGAACTTGCGGATGATGGGCGAGTTGGCGTAGTTGGGCACCAGGCCGCTCATGTAGTCGGGGGTGCCCAGGGGGTTCATGATCCCGGGAGGGGCGGCGACGCCCTTCTCGACCTTGGCGGTGGCGACACCCTTGCCCTTGGCGGCGGCGCGGGCGGCCTTGGCGGCCTCCCGGGCGGGGCGGGCGCGCTCGGCGGCGGCCTGCCGGGCCAGGGTCAGCTGGCGGCGACGGATGGCGCGTTCCACGATGGCGTTCTGATCGCCACCGACTGTGGGCTCGGCGGTGCGCCTGGGGGTTTCCTGGGTGACGGGGGGCAGGGCGGAGGCGCCCACTCCCATCAGCAGGGCTGCGGCGAGCGCCAGCAGACGGTTGAACTTCTTGAGCATGGTTCACCTCGGGGTGGGACTTGAAGAAACGGGAAAGCGCGGCAGATGGCAAAGGAAGGGATGAGAATTCGGCCCGTCTTGTCCTGGGGACCACGGGCCGGGTGCGACAATCTGTCCTAGTGGAGATAAGAATCCGCTGGGCGGGGGATCCAAGGTATGGGTAGTTCTACCCATACCTTCGGCAGGAACCATGTAATCCCTAGGGCGTAATCCCCCGCTGGGGGCAGGCGGGCCGCCAGGCCACGGTTTGGGGCCGAAGGGCGTGCCCGGGGGCCAGCTTCAGTCGTAGAGCTCGGCGCTGGCCAGGTAGCCGACCCCGGACCCGCCGGCCACCAGGATCTTGCCCGTGGCCAGCACGGTGGCCGTATGGGTCTGGCGCCCGGTGGTCATGGTGCCGGTGGCAGTGAAGGTGCCGGTGGCGGGGTCAAAGAGCTCGGCACTGGCCAGCAGCTGGCTGTGGGTGGTGGAGCCGATGCCACCACAGAGGAGCACCTTGCCGGTGGGCAGCAGGGCGGCGGCGTGGAAGCGGTTCCGCTCCACCCCCAGGGTGCCCGTGGTGGCTGCGAAGGTGCCGGCGACGGGGTCGTAGAGCTCGGCGGTGACCCCCTGGGCCCCGCCCGCCATGAGCACCTTGCCATTGGGCAGCAGGGTGGCCGAGTGGTAGGCCCGGGGCACCGCCATGGGAGCGGTGGTGGCGAAGGTGCCCGGGGTGGGATCGAAGAGCTCGGCGGAGGCCAGGTTGGCGGTGCCGGAGTAGCCGCCGGCGATGAGGACCTTGCCGTTCCCCAGCAGGGTGGCGGTGTGGGTGGCCCGGGGCACGGCCAGGGAGCCGGTGGCCGTGGCGAAGGTGCCCGTGGCCGGATCGTAGAGCTCGGCGGTGGCGGGGTAGCCGCCGGAGTTGCGGCCTCCCACCATGAGCACCTGGCCGCTGGGGAGCAGGGTCGCGCTGTGATCGGAGCGGGCGGCCACCAGGCTGCCGGTGGCCGCGAAGGTGCCGGTGGCGGGATCGTAGAGCTCGGCGCTGGGGGTGGCGCCGACGAAGCTGGTGCCGCCTGCGATGAGCACCTTGCCGTTGGCCAGCAGGGTGGCGCTGTGGTACTCCCGGGCGGTGGCCAGGGCGCCGGTGGGCGTGAAGGTGCCCGTGGCCGGATCGAAGAGCTCGGCGCTGGCCAGGGAGGTGGTGTTGAAGCCGCCCGCCAGCAGCACCTTGCCATTGGCCAGCAGGGTGGCCGTGTGAGAGGCGCGGGCCGTGGCCAGGCTGCCGGTGGCGAGGAAGGTGCCGGGGCCCGCCGCCCGCACGGTGAGGGTGGCGGCGCGGCTGGTGAGCACATTGCCGTTGCCATCCGAGATGTCGACGCTGAAGGTGCTGCCGGTGTCCGTGAGCAGGGCCGCGGGGGTGGTGTACGAGGCGGCGGTGGCGGTGGCGATGGCCACGCCGCCCTTGGCCCACTGGTAGGTGAGGGTGCCGGTGCCCGTGGCCACCACGGTGAAGGTGGCGGTCTGGCCCACGCCGATGGACTGGTCGGCGGGCTGGGTGGTGATGGTGATGGCGACGGGCTTGGCGGTCACGGTGAGGCTGAGACCCACGGTGGTGCTGCCGGCGGCGTTGCTGCCGCTCACGGTGTAGGTGGCCTGGGCGGTGATGGCGCTGGGGGTGCCGGAGATGACGCCGGTCTTGGGGTCCAGCACCAGGCCCGCGGGCAGGGCCGGGCTCACGGTGTAGGAATCGATGGTGCCGCCGCCATGGGTGGGGGTGTTGGGCAGGATGTCGGTGCCCACCACGTAGGAGGCGGGGTTGGCGCTGTAGGCGAGGCTAGAGGGCGCCACCGCCACGTCCTTGCAGCCCAGGCCCAGCAGCGCCAGGGTCAGCAGGGGCAGGCCCAGCAGCAGCATCGACACCACCTGCCTGATTGCGCGCATGGCCACCTCAATCCGGAAAACAACGCTGAGGAGGAATGATAGTTCAAAAGCCGGATTCGCAGCTTCCGCAGATGGCATCGGGGGGGTACCAGCTGAACCGTGAAAGGGCTTTTTCGCCGGTGATCAACGGTGCTGGGTGGTGCAGGCCGTTTGTTCGGCAGCATGGGCGCCACGCGGGACTGGGCCAGTCCTGAGCGCTAAGGAATCCTGTAACCACCGATGAACACCGATGAACACCGAAAAAGAATGAATCCTGCGGTACAGCTTCATGGGCCAAGCCATCCACGCGCCCCCGGGATACAACCCGTGCGAACCTGGTGGACACCCCCAATCTGCTTCAGCGCCTTCCTGCTTATATCAGCTTTTCATCGGTGTGCATCGGTGTGCATCGGTGTTCATCGGTATTCATCTGTGGTTCAAATTGGCTTTGTTCTTTGCGCAACGCGCCCGGGGCCGAGCTCATATCGGTTTACGACTGGTCATCAAAGCTGTCCGGACCGATGGCCTCTTCCTGGCGGTGAACGTAGGTCACCACGAGCGCATCGCCGTGGTTCTCGTAGAGCAGGCGCAAGGGTTTCACCAGGATTTCGCGGTAGAAGCCAGGGCCGAATTCCGACACCCAGCGGCCCATGTCTGGGAAATCGGCCAGGCACCGAAGGCTCCTGTCTACTTTTCGGCGAAGCGCGCGCGCGGCAGCTGGATTGAATCCGCCAATGTAGTCCAGCCGTTCGGCGAACTGTTCCTCGGCAGGTTCGGTCCAGCGGATGGTCAGGCCCACTTGGCTGTCCGGGCCATCACTTCCTTGTGGGAATGAGTTCGGCCCTCGGCCAGAGCTTGCTGACCACGGATGATGCCTTCCAGCAAAGCAAGTTTGCGCTCCTGCATTCGGTAACTCGTGACATCCATGAGGACGGCAGCCTCGCGACCGTGCTCAGTGATGACCAGTGTTTCCTGGTCCTGCTGAAGTACGGCGATGATTTCGGTGGCCTTGCGCTTGATGTCTGTGACTGGAACGAGTTTTGGAAGCATGGCAACTCTCCTGCAAGAGATTCTTCCATAATGGCTTTAAAGTGTCACTATTGTATTCATATTTGAAACTGATCTGCCCTCCGCTAATGAATCACCCACTCGCTCTTGCGGATGAGCTTGGGGGCGGGGCCGGGGCCGAGCTGCATCACGTAGCAGCCCTTGGAGGCGTAGCGGTGGCCCGCGCTGAAGCTGAGCTGGAGGTAGTCGGGCAGCACCTGATCCCGCTGCATGCCCACGCGGTCCAGGAGGTTGTCCCGGTACAGGTTCCGGTCCATGTCCACGAGGGCCAGCTGCAGGATCTGGAGCAGGGCGTAGGTGCGGGTGGAGATCCGGGTCTCGGGCCGGTGGGTGGTCAGGCCCTTCATGAGGGCGTTGGCGTACCGGGAGACCGCCGGCTCGTCCCTGGGGTCCCGGTAGGGCCAGGTCACCCAGGTGAAGGCCCGGATCGACTCAGGCTGCTCGAACACCTTCGCCCCCAGCAGCCGCCCGGACAGGAAGACCTGGCCCGGCCGCCCCGGCTGGCCCGCCAGGCCTTCGAGCGCCGCGAAGGCATCACTGCCGGTCCAGAGCAGCACAACGGTGGCCTGTTCCTGCGCCAGCATGGCCTGGAGGGAGGCGGCGCTGAGCGTCTCCCCGGGCTTCAGCTGCAGCTCCTTCACCGCCCCCTGCCCCGCCTCCTGCCAGGTCTCCCGGAAGCCCGCGGCGAGGGCCCGCCCTTCGGGGCCCGCCTGGACGAGCTGCAGCACCCGGGTGGGGACCGGATCCTGGGCCTGCAGGTACCGGGCGGCCGCCTGGCCCTCCTGGTAGTAGCCCTTGGAGAAGTACTGGGTGTACCAGTCGGATTCGGAGAGCACGGGCAGGTCGGTGAGGGGGAAGAGGCAGGGCAGCCGGTGCTGCTCGCAGAACGTGTGGATGGGCTGCCATTCCCCGTAGGTGAGGCCCCCCAGCAGGGCGAAGACCGGTTCCTTCGCCAGGTGCTCCCGGAGCTGCTGGTCCCAGGTGTCGGCGGGGCCCTTCAGGCGCCACACCGATAGCTCCATCCGCCGGTAGGCGCCGGCCATCTCCTTGCCGGGGATGCTCATGTACATGCGGTTGCCCATGCCGCCGGCATGGGTGTTGTGCCGGGCCACGTAGTTGTTCAGGGGCACCAGCATGGCCTCCTGGTCCTGGGCGCTGACCTCCTCGGTCACGACCGTGGCGAAGCGGAGGGTGGTGTCATCGGCGCCCGGGGAGACCTTGGCCGAAAGGGACCACAGGTAGTGGATGAGGATGGCCATATCGGCATCCTTGAAGTTGTACTTGGGCATGGCCGGGTTCATGGCCCGGCCGCCGGCATCGACCCCGGTGCGTATCGCCCGGGCCAGGGTGGCATCCGTGTAGGGGGGACGGACCGGCTTGGCTTCAACCCGCAGACCCTTGCGCTCCTCGGGCAGGAGGTTGGGGTACTTCCAGTAGCGGGGCTGGGCAAGCTTGAAGCCGTTGGTGGGCAGGGTGACCAGGCCGCCTTCGGAAGAGCCGAGGCCGCCGCGCAGGTGGCAGCTGGAGCAGGAGAAGGCGGTGCCCGCCACGGCGGTGGCACCGCCCAGGGCGGACACCAGGGGCTCACCGCTGGGGAGGATGCCCTCCCGGTACATGCGCTCGCCCAGGGCCAGGGCCTTCTCCGGGGGCAGGCCGGCCACGGTGGCGGCCTTGGCCACCTTGGCAACCTTGGCTGGCTTCCCGGGCAGGGCCTGGGCGCAGAGGCCGAGCCCGCTCACGGTCAGTCCGCTCATCAACAGAAGGGTCGCCCAGGTGCCATGTCGCATGCCTTGATCTCCCGATGTCCTGGTTCCCAGCCGCGCAGGTCGGCAGCCCCCTGAGGCTAGGGCTGGGATAGATCACACCATGAATGCGGCCGCTTGGTGGATGGGGGTTTCTACCCAAAACACGCCAAACACGGGATCCGGTGCCTCGGGCAACGATTGGACTGCAACCATTGTTCTGGCGGGTTTTGAGGAACCTTCGGCCCATGTTCCCGATTTAGCCTCTAAATCAGGAGTGTTGTCCTAGCCGTGGCGTTGTCCTGGGCGGTCAGCTGCCTTCGAGACCTGCGAGAAAATCGACCGGCGAGAGCACCTTGACGCCCTTCCGCGCCGACTCGGGGAAGTGCTTCAGGTTGCCTGAGACCAGCCAGGCCCCAGCAGCCTGGGCCAAGGCCAGGAAGGGGCCGTCCTTTACATCAGGGATTGGGCCGGGCCAGGGTTCGGGTTCCGGCAGATGGAGGCTCTCGTCGACCAGGAAGCCCAGCCATTGGGGTGGAAAACCATGGCGACGGAACTTGGCCCGCTGCATCACCTCCCGGTATTCCGCAACGATCCACGGACTGGTCACCACCTGTACTTGTCCCTCCAGAACCCAATCCATGACGATCCTGGCGGGAGCCCCACCTGGATTGATGCCCGCTGAAACGATGACATTGGTATCGAGGACGATGAGCCTCATCCGGCCTTCCGGCGCCCTGGCGTTCTGCGCGCCTGGTCAACCTCGCGCTGGATCTCTTCGTCGCTCATCCGGCCGAGACCGGCTTCCTCGGCCAACCGCCAGCTTTCACGCAGGCTTGCCTTGGCCATGGCCCGACGGATCTCGCGGTCCTCGAGGGTGACATCCCCGACGACAGGCACCAGGAAGTAGGCCGGTCCCTTCTGGCCGGCGAGCAATATGGACTCCCCCTTGGGCACATCC
This sequence comes from Candidatus Geothrix skivensis, assembly GCA_016721195.1. Classification (GTDB taxonomy): domain Bacteria; phylum Acidobacteriota; class Holophagae; order Holophagales; family Holophagaceae; genus Geothrix; species Geothrix skivensis. The sequence goes on from JADKIO010000002.1 coordinate 18,005, forward strand.
TCGAGCGCTTTGGCACCCCTGGTACGGAATTCTCGAAGTGAAATTTGGCGCATGACAACCTCCTCATCAAGTGTAGCCAAAACGACTACGCCGGCAAGATCTGGCCCTCATGCCGTTTCGCGTTCAACCGGAATGGGTCGACCCCGGAGATGCCATGCCGGGGTGCCCGCGCCTGAACCCCAGGTGGACCAAGAAAAAGGGCGGGATCGCTCCCGCCCTTTTCTGTTGATGAAGCTCGCTGGCTACAGGTCTTCGCCGTCGATCTCGCTCATGCCCTGGAGCTCTTCGACGTGCTGGGCCATGCGGGCGTATTCGTCGTCGAAGTCCTCGCCGCCCTGGAACTCGTTGAGGCTGGGCTCGGGAGTCTCGCCCTCCTCGATCTCCAGGTTGCGGTAGTGGACCATGCCGGTGCCGGCGGGGATCAGGCGGCCCAGGATCACGTTCTCCTTGAGCCCGCGCAGGTAGTCCACGCGGCCTTCGAGGGCGGCCTCGGTGAGGACGCGGGTGGTCTCCTGGAAGCTGGCGGCCGAAATGAAGCTCTCGGACGTGAGCGCGGCCTTGGTGATGCCCAGCAGCAGGGGTTCGCAGGTGGCGGGGGTGCCGCCATCCTTGAGGGCCTGCTCGTTGATCTCCTTGAAGCGGTGCTTGTCGACCTTCTCCTCGACGATGAGCGGGGTATCGCCCACGTCGGTGATGAGGACCCAGCGCATCATCTGGCGGATGATCACCTCGATGTGCTTGTCGTTGATGACCACGCCCTGGGCGCGGTAGACCTCCTGGACCTCGTTGACGAGGAAGGCCTGGAGGGCGCGATCACCCTGGACCTTGAGGAGATCGTGGGGGCTGACGGCGCCCTCGGTGAGCTTCTCGCCGGCGCGGATCTCGTCGCCGTCCTGGACCTGGATGTGCTTGCCGCGGGGGATGAGGTACTCGCCCTTCTCGCCCGTCTCCGCCTCGACCACGACCTTCTGGTTGCCGCGGACGCGGTTGCCGTACTTGGCGATGCCGGTGACTTCGCTGATGATGGCGGGTTCCTTGGGCTTGCGGCCTTCGAAGAGCTCGGTCACGCGCGGCAGGCCGCCCGTGATGTCGCTGGTCTTGGCCTGCTGGCGGCTGGTCTTGGCGATGACATCGCCGGGTTCCAGCTCCTGGCCCTCTTCCACTTCGATGTAGGCGCCGGTGGGGATGTTGTAGCGCTTGAGCACCTTGTGGTTGTCCCCCTTGATGTTGATGTGGGGGTGGATCTTGTCGTCGGTGGGATCGATGACCTTCTTGCGGAAGTTGCCGGAGATCGGATCCTTCTCTTCCTGGTAGGACACGTTGACTTCGAATTCCTTGAAGTCGGCGACGCCACCCACTTCGGTGAGCAGCACGTCGTTGTACGGATCCCACTCGGCGAGCACGGTGCGGGGCTCGACCTTTTCCTTGTCCTTGACCTTGAGCACGGCGCCGGAGGTGACCTTGTAGCGTTCGCGCTCGTTGCCATCTTCGTCGGTGACGAGGAGGTAGCCGTTGCGGGTGAGGGCCACGATCTCGCCCTTGCGGTTCACGACGGTCTTCTTCTGGTCCTTGGTGTTCTCCAGGCCATCGAACTTCACGATGCCCGCGATCTGGGCCTCGTGGGTGCTCTTCTCGGAGGTGCGGCTGGCGGCGCCGCCCACGTGGAAGGTCCGCATGGTGAGCTGGGTGCCGGGTTCGCCGATGGACTGGGCGGCGATGACGCCCACGGCCTCGCCCAGGTCCACCAGGCGGCCGGTGCTGAGGTTCAGGCCATAGCACTTGGCGCAGATGCCGCGGCGGGCTTCGCAGGTGAGGGTGGAGCGGATCTTGACCTTGGGGATGCCGCTGGTCTCGATCTTGAACGCCAGCTCCTCGGAAATGAGGGTGCCGGCGGGGGCGATGGCCTTGGTGGCATCGTAGGGATCCACGATGTCGTCGAGGCAGACGCGGCCCATGATGCGGTCGCGCAGGCGGGAGCGAATGGTGCCATCGCTGTTGACGATGGACTCGACCTCGATGCCGTTGATGGTCTGGCAGTCATCCTCGTTGACGATGACGTCCTGGGCCACGTCCACCAGCTTGCGGGTGAGGTAGCCCGAATCCGCCGTCTTCAGCGCGGTGTCGGCCAGGCCCTTGCGGGCGCCATGGGTCGAGATGAAGTAGTCGAGGACGCTCAGGCCTTCCTTGAAGTTGGCCATGATCGGGGTCTCGATGATGTCGCCGCTGGGGCGGGCCATGAGACCACGCATGCCGGCGACCTGGCGGATCTGGGTCTTGGAGCCGCGGGCGCCGGAATCGGCCAGGATGTAGATGGAGTTGAGGAACTCGCCGGTCTCGTTGCGCTTCTCCAGCTCCTTCATCATGTCGCCAGCCACCTGGTCGCTGGTCTTGCCCCACACCTCGAGGATGCGGTTGTAGCGGGTGGAGGCGTCGAGCCGGCCCTCGTAGGATTCCTTTTCGATGGCCCGGACTTCATCGGAGGCGATCTTCAGCAGCTTGGCCTTGGAGTCGGGCACCACCAGATCGTCGATGCCCACGGACACGCCCGCGCGCATGGCCCAATAGAAGCCGGTGTCCTTCATGGCATCCAGCATGCGGATGGTCACTTCGGGCCCGTTCAGCTTGTAGGCGCGGTTCACGAGGGAGAGCAGGCCCTCCTTCTTGAGCAGGCCGTTCACGAAGGGCAGCTCGGCGGGCAGGCTGCGGTTGAAGAGCACGCGGCCCACGGTGGTGGTCTTGAGCTGGCTCTTCACGGTCTCGGCGGGGGCCTCGAAGACCTCCTGTTCGGAGTTCTTCTTGGGATCCTTCGCGTGCCAGGCCTCGGTGTCCACCCACTCGCCGGTGTGGCGGATCTGGATGATGGCGTGGGTATCGACCACACCCGCCTCGTGGGCGGCCACCACGTCATTGGCGTTGGCGAAGACCATGCCTTCGCCCCTGCGGCCGGTGCGCTTCTTGGTCAGGTAGTAGCCCCCCAGCACGATGTCCTGGGAGGGCACCACGTTGGGACGGCCGTTGGCGGGGTTGAGGATGTTCTGGGTGGACATCATCAGCACCTTGGCCTCGATCTGGGCCATGGGGCTGAGGGGCACGTGCACGGCCATCTGATCGCCGTCGAAGTCGGCGTTGAAGGCGGTGCAGACCAGGGGATGCAGGCGGATGGCCTTGCCTTCCACCAGCACGGGCTGGAAGGCCTGGATGCCCAGGCGGTGCAGGGTCGGAGCGCGGTTCAGCAGGACCGGGTGATCCTTGATGACCTCTTCCAGCACGTCCCAGACTTCGGGGCGGCCTTCCTCGACCATCTCCTTGGCCTGGCGGATGGTGGCGGCATAGCCCTTGTGCTCGAGGCGGTTGAAGATGAAGGGCTTGAAGAGCTCCAGGGCCATCTTCTTGGGCAGGCCGCACTGGTGCAGCTTGAGGTCGGGGCCCACCACGATGACGGAGCGGCCCGAGTAGTCCACGCGCTTGCCCAGCAGGTTCTGGCGGAACCGGCCCTGCTTGCCCTTGAGGGCATCGCTGAGGGACTTGAGGGGGCGGTTGCTGACGCCCCGCAGGAGGCGGCCGCGCTTGCCGTTCTCGAAGAGGGCGTCCACGGCCTCCTGCAGCATGCGCTTCTCGTTGCGCACGATGACGTCGGGGGCCTTCAGCTCCAGCAGCTTCTTGAGGCGGTTGTTCCGGTTGATGACGCGGCGGTAGAGGTCATTGAGATCGGAGGTGGCGAAGCGGCCGCCGTCGAGGGGCACCAGGGGGCGCAGCTCGGGGGGCAGCACGGGCACCACGTCGAGGATCATCCACTCGGGCTTGTTGCCGGAGCGGTGGAAGGATTCCGCCACCTTGAGGCGCTTGGCGACCTTGCTGCGCTTCTGGCTGGAGGTCTCCTTCTTCATCAGGTCGCGGAGCTCGATGGTGAGGGCTTCGATATCGACCTGCTTGAGCAGTTCCTTGATGGCCTCGGCGCCCATCTGGGCCTTGAAGCCCTCGCCGTGGAGGCTGCGGTACTCGCGGTACTTGTCCTCGTTGAGGATCTCGCCTTCCTTCAGGCTGGTGCCGCCGCTTTCGGTGACCGTGTAGGCCTCGAAGTAGAGCACCCGCTCCAGATCCTTGAGGGGGATGTCCAGCAGGTAGCCGATGCGGCTGGGGACGCCCTTGAAGAACCACACGTGGCTGACCGGGGAGGCCAGCTGGATGTGGCCCATGCGCTCGCGGCGCACGGACTTCTTGGTGACTTCGACGCCGCACTTGTCGCAGGTGACGCCCTTGAACTTCTGGCGCTTGTACTTGCCGCACAGGCATTCCCAGTCGTTCACGGGTCCGAAGATGCGGGCGCAGAAGAGGCCGTCGCGCTCGGGCTTCAGGCTGCGGTAGTTGATGGTCTCGGGCTTGGTGACTTCGCCCTTGGACCAGGAGCGCATCTTGTCCGGGCTGGCCAGGGACACCCGGATGCACTCGTAGGCGTTGATGTTCTGCTGCTCAGGATACATGGGGACCTCTCAGGATTCGTCGGATTCGGGAGCGGTGGAAGATCAGCCTTCGATGGAGAAGGCCGCGGGTTCTTCTTCCGCCAGGGCCGGATCCAGCTCTTCGCGGGTGAGCATCTCGACATCGATGCACAAAGCGTTGAGCTCCTTCTTGACGACGTTGAAGCTCTCGGGGAGGCCGGGATCCTTGATGGTCTCGCCCTTGATGATGGCCTGGTAGATCTGGGTGCGGCCGTGCATGTCGTCGGACTTGTAGGTGAGGAGTTCCTGCAGCACGTGAGCCGCGCCGTAGGCTTCCAGCGCCCACACTTCCATTTCCCCGAAGCGCTGGCCGCCGAACTGGGCCTTGCCGCCGAGGGGCTGCTGGGTGATGAGGCTGTAGGGCCCAATGCTCCGGGCATGGATTTTGTTGTCGACGAGGTGGTGCAGCTTGAGCATGTAGACGCAACCCACGTTCACGGGCTGCTCGAAGGCCTCGCCGGTCATGCCGTCATAGAGGCGGGTCTTGCCGGTGACATCGGGGCCCAGCTTGTTGTTCTTTTCCCAGGCCTGGACGAGGAAGCCCTTGATGTCGGCTTCCCGGGCGCCATCAAATACTGGCGTGGAGAAGTGGACGCCCAGGGTCTTGCCGGCCCAGCCCAGGTGGCACTCGAGCACCTGGCCGATGTTCATACGGGAAGGCACGCCGAGGGGGTTGAGCACGATGTCCACGGGGCGGCCATCGGGCAGGTAGGGCATGTCCTCCACGGGGAGGATGCGGCTGACCACGCCCTTGTTGCCGTGACGGCCGGCCATCTTGTCGCCGACCTGCAGCTTGCGCTTCACGGCCACGTAGCACTTCACGGTCTTGAGGACGCCAGGCATGAGCTCGTCGCCCTTGAGCAGGCGCTCCATGCGCTCGTTCAGGATGTCGCGCAGGACCTTCAGCTGGCTTTCGGTCTTGTCGAGGATGTCGAGCACCTCGGCGTTGATGCGGTTCTTGGCGGCGGCCACCGAGACCTGGCGGAAGCGGTGGTAGGGCACGGCCTCCAGCATGTTCTGGGTGAGCTTCTTGCCCTTGGGCAGCAGCTCCTTGCCCTTGTCGTCGTTGAGGACCTCGTCCAGCTCCTTGCCCTTGAGCAGGGTCACGACCTTCTTCTTGGCCTCGGCGCGGATGATGCGTTCTTCGTCGGAGAGATCCTTCTCCCACTTGGCCATCTGGTCGCGCTCGATCTGCTGGGTGCGGAGATCCTTCTCCTGGCCCTTGCGGGTGAAGACCTTGATGTCCACCACGGTGCCCTCGATGCCCGGGGGCACGGTCAGGCTGGCATCCTTCACGTCGCTGGCCTTTTCGCCGAAGATGGCGCGGAGCAGCTTCTCCTCGGGGCTGAGGATGGTCTCGCCCTTGGGCGTGACCTTGCCCACCAGGATGTCGCCGTGCTTGACGGTGGCGCCGGTGCGGATGATGCCGCTGTCGTCGAGGTTCTTGAGGGCTTCCTCACGGACCTGGGGGATGTCGCGGGTGATCTCTTCGGGGCCCAGCTTGGTGTCGCGGGCGTGGACCTCGAATTCCTCGATGTGGATGGTGGTGTAGAGGTCTTCCTTCACCACGCGCTCGGAGATCAGGATCGCGTCCTCGAAGTTGTAGCCGCGCCAGGGCATGTAGGCCACCACCAGGTTCCGGCCCAGGGCCAGTTCGCCATGATCGGTGCAGGGGCCGTCGGCGAGGATCTGGGCCTCGGTGACGTATTCGCCCTTCTTCACCAGGGGGGTCTGGTTGAGGCAGGTGTTCTGGTTGCTGCGGGCGAACTTCACCAGGGTGTAGATGTCCACCCCGGATTCGACGCCTTCGGTATCGGGGTCGTCCTCGACGCGCACCACGATGCGGTTGGCGTCCACGGTCTCGACGATGCCGGAGCGGCGGCAGATCACGCAGGCGCCGGAATCCTTGGCCGCCACGTACTCCATGCCGGTGCCCACGATGGGGGCCTCGGTGCGGATGAGGGGCACGGCCTGGCGCTGCATGTTGGCGCCCATGAGGGCCCGGTTGGCATCGTCGTTCTCAAGGAAGGGGATGAGGCTGGCGGCCACGGAGACCACCTGCTTGGGGCTCACGTCCATGAGGGTGACCTTGTCGCGGGAGACGATCTTGGTCTCCCCGGCCATGCGCACCGTGACGTCCTCGTCCTGGATCGCCCCGTCCTTGTCCACGCGGACATTGGCCTGGGCGATGACGTGGGCATCCTCCTCCCACGCGGAGAGGTAGAAGGCGTGCATCTCGGACTTGGCGGGCCGCTTGCCGGCCTTGGTGAGCTTCTTGTTCTCCTCTTCCAGGTCCGTGAGCCGCACCACTTCCATGTAGCCAAGCTTGGAGTCGCCCACGCTGGTGACCTTGGCGAAGTGGACGATCTTGCCGTTCTCCACCTTGAGGTAGGGGCTTTCGATGAACCCGAACTCGTTGATGCGGGCGTAGCAGGAGAGGGAGCTGATGAGGCCGATGTTCGGGCCTTCCGGCGTCTCGATGGGGCAGATGCGGCCGTAGTGGGAGGTGTGCACGTCGCGCACCTCGAAGCCCGCACGGTCGCGGCTCAGGCCGCCCGGTCCGAGGGCCGACAGGCGGCGCTTGTGGGTGATCTCGGACAGCGGATTGGTCTGGTCCATGAACTGGGAGAGCTGGCTGCTGCCGAAGAACTCCTTCATGGCGGCGATGACCGGCTTGCTGTTGATCAGGTCGTGGGCCTGCACGGGATTGTTGGGATCCTGCGCGATGCTGAACTTCTCCTTGATGGCCCGCTGCACGCGCACGAGGCCGACGCGGAAGCCGTTCTCCAGGAGCTCACCCACGGACCGCACGCGGCGGTTGCCGAGATGGTCGATGTCGTCGGCCCGGACGGGGGCGATCTCGCCGATGTCCTGGCGGGTGGTGTCGTATTTCTTCAGGCGCAGCAGGTAGTGGATGGTCTGGATGAAGTCGCTGGTGCCGAGGGTGCGGTATTCCAGGTCGGTGGCCAGGGACAGCTTGGCGTTGATCTTGTGGCGCCCCACCTTGCTCAGGTCGTACTTCTGGGGATCGAAGAACATGCCGAAGAGCAGCTTCTTGCTGGATTCCAGCGTGGCGGGCTCGCCGGGACGGATCTTCTTGAAGAGCTCCTTGGCGGCCTCTTCGCTGTCCTCGGTGTGATCCTTGGCCAGGGTCTCGGAGAAGACCTTGCCGGTGGCATCCGCCTCGGGGAAGCACACGTCGAAGGACTGGATGTCATTGGCCAGGAACATCTCGAGGTGGGTCTGGAGGAAGGGCTCGTTGGCCTCCATGAGCACTTCGCCGGTACCCATGTTCACGATGTCCTGCAGGAGGACCGCGCCGTCCAGCATCTCGCGGGACACGGGCACGTCCTTGATCCCGGCCTTCTCCATCTGGTCGAGGAGGCGGCGGGTGATCTTCTTGTCCTTGGCCAGCACCACTTCCTTGGTCTTGGGGTGCTTCACGTCCTCTTCGGTCTTCTTCCCCTGGAGGTGCTCGCCCACGGCGACCGTGAGCTTGCCCTTCTTCAGGAAGAAGGTGGCCGGGGTGTAGAAGTGGCGCAGCATCGCCTCGTTGGAATTGAGGGTTTCGGCGAAGAGGCCCAGGGCGCGCATGAAGGTGGCGCCCAGGAACTTGCGCTTGCGGTCGATGCGGGCGTAGAGCAGGCCCTTGGCATCCAGCTCGAACTCGATCCAGGAGCCGCGGTAGGGAATGATCTGGGCGCTGTAGAGGCTCTTGTCCGAGGCGATGCTGAAGAAGACGCCGGGGCTGCGGTGCAGCTGGCTCACGATCACGCGCTCGGTGCCATTGATGATGAAGGTGCCGCGGTCGGTCATGATCGGCAGGTCGCCGAAGTAGACTTCCGAATCCTGGCTCTGCTTGAAGCGGCGGTTGGCCTTGTCGTCCTTGTCGAACTGGTTGAGGCGCACGCGGATCTTGAGGGGGGCCGCCATGGTGGAGCCGCGCTCCACGCACTCGTCCATGCCCATCTTCTGCTTCATCGCGACGGGCTCCTGGCACACATCGCAGATGGTCGCGGCGTTCTTGTTGCGGGTGCCGCACTTGGGGCAGTCCACCGTGGGATCCTTCGGGTGATCCGACACGATGCTGTGGCCGCAGTGCTTGCACTGGGTGCGGAGGTGCTCGAGGCCCAGGTACTTCTCGCACTTGCAGGCCCAGTGGCCCACCGTGTAGTCGAGGAACTCCACTTCGAGGTTGGAGTCGGTGCCGTCGGGGTTCTTGCCATTGTGCACGGGGAACATGGACTCGAACACGGCCTTGAGGCCCCGGGTCTCCCGCTCGCTGTGCAGCAGGTTCATCTGGAGGAATTCGTCGTAGCTCCGCTTCTGGATGTCGATCAGGTTCGGGATGGGAACCAGGGAACGAATCTTCGAGAAGTTGTGGCGCTGGCGGTAGATGTTCTGCTGAACACTCATGGTTCGCTCCCGGTAAAGTTGGCGGAACCTTCTATGGACGGCACCCGGCACGGCAAATCAGCGCTGAGGGCCTTGAGCAAAGACGGCTTTATCCCAGGGCGGAAGCCCCGGGAGGACATCACGTGCGAGGGGGGTGAAAGGCCGGATACGGACCGATGGCCACCCTGCCACCGAGAGGCGGAAGGTGCGGCCCAGGAACGGAATTGGCGCTACGACGGCGGGCGTTTGGCAACCAGGGGCCTTTATGGGGCAGTCCGAACGGGAATCCGACCGGAAGGAATAATCGTACCACATCGAGACAAAACCGCAAAGCGCAAGGTGCTAGACACACCCCACGCTTTGCGTTAATGCTGTAATGAAGTTACTTGATCTCGACCTTGGCGCCGGCGGCCTCAAGCTTTTCCTTGATCTTGCCAGCCTCATCCTTGGCCACGCCTTCCTTGACGGCCTTGGGGGCGCCATCGACCAGGTCCTTGGCTTCCTTCAGACCCAGGCCGGCGACGATCTCGCGGACCGCCTTGATGACGTTCAGCTTGTTGGCACCAGCCTCAAGCAGGATGACGTCAAACTCGGTCTGCTCTTCGACGGCGGCAACCGGGGCGGCACCGCCGGCGGCGGGAGCGGCCATGGCGGCGGCGGAGACGCCGAAGCGATCCTCCAGGGCCTTGACCAGATTGGCCAGGTCGAGAACGGTCATGGTTTCGATTTCAGCGATGAGCTGATCGGCAGTGAGAGCCATGATGGCCTCCTAAAATTCGAAATGGGGTTTGGGATTCGGGGTTGGGGTGCTACTCGCCGGCCTTCTGCTTGCGGATGCCCTCGAGGACGACCGCCAGACCGGAGATGGGATACTGCATGAGGTAGAGCAGCTTGGCGATCAGCACGTCGCGGCTGGGCAGCTCGGCCAAAACCTGAAGCTGCTTGGCGTCGAACAGCTTGCCATCCATGACGCCGGCCTTGAAGGTCGCCGCGGGATTGTCCTTGAGGAAGCCGTTCACGGCCTTGGCCAGGGCGACGACGTCGACATGGGTGGTGGCGATGGCGCTGGATCCCTTGAAGGAACCGCCCAGGGCCTCGAAGGACGTATCCTTCACGGCCAGACGGAGCAGGGTGTTCTTGCTGACACGATACTGGGCCTTGCTCTCGCGGATGCTCTTGCGGAAGGCAGTGTCCTTCCCGACCACGAGTCCCTTGAATTCGATCACGACCGCCGAGGTGGCGGTGGAGAACGCTTCCTTGAGCACGGCGACTTCGGCGATTTTCTGGTTCTTTTCCATGGTCAGCCTCCTACTTCTCAACAGTGGTGTTGAGGGTGACCGAGGGGCCCATGGTGGAGGCGATGTACATCGTCTTCACGTATTTGCCCTTGGCGGTGGCGGGCTTGGCCTTGTGGACGGCATCGATGAGGGCCTTGGCGTTCTCTTCCAGCTTCTCGACGCCGAAGGAGAGCTTGCCGACGCCCGCGTGGATGATGCCGGTCTTGTCGACGCGGTATTCCACCTTGCCGGCCTTGATCTCCTTGATGGCCTTGGCCACGTCGAAGGTCACGGTCCCGGTCTTGGGGTTGGGCATGAGGCCCCGGGGGCCGAGCATCTTGCCCAGCCGGCCGACGCCCTTCATCATGTCGGGGGTCGCGACGAGGGCATCGAAGTCGAGGAATCCGCCGGCGATCTTCTCGACCAGCTCATCCCCGCCCACGATCTCGGCGCCCGCGGCTTCCGCTTCCTTGATCTTTTCGCCGCCTGCAATCACCGCCACACGCATGGTCTTGCCCGTTCCGTGGGGCAGGACGATGGTGCCGCGGACCATCTGGTCCGCGTGGCGGGGATCCACTCCGAGCCGCATGTGGACTTCAACCGTCTCGTCGAACTTGGCGAAAGCCAGGTCCTTGACGACGGTGAGGGCATCCTTCAGCTCGTAGAGGCGATCTTCGATCTTGGCCGCGGCAGCCCGGTACTTCTTTCCAGGTTTTGCCATGTTGGCTCCATTCGAACGATCTCCCGCGATGACGGTCGCGGTGGCCGGGATCGCCGCACGTCGCGGCTTTCCAACAAAAGCGAGATTCAGAAGCGAGGTTCGCGCGGGCTTGGGAGCCGCGCGAAGAACATCAATCGACGACGTCGACGCCCATGGAGCGGGCGGAGCCGGCGATGGAACGGACGGCGGCCTCGAGGCTGCCGGCGGTGAGGTCGGGCATCTTCACCTTGGCGATCTCGGCGAGCTGGGCCTGGGTGATCTTGCCGACCTTGGTCTTGTTGGGGGTGGGGCTGCCCTTGTCCAGGCCGAGCTTCTTCTTGATGAGCACGGCGGCGGGCGGGGTCTTCAGGATGAAGCTGAAGCTGCGGTCGGCGAAGACCGTGATGACGACGGGGAGGGTGGTGCCCTTCTCCACGGCGCCCACGGACTTCGCGTTGAACTGCTTCACGAACTCCATGATGTTGACGCCGTGCTGACCCAGCGCGGGACCGACGGGAGGGGCCGGGGTGGCCTCGCCCGCAGGCAGCTGCAGCTTGATGTAGCCGGTGATCTTCTTTGCCATTCGAATGCTCCCGCGGAGGATTCCGGCGCATGCCGGCGACGTCCGCCTTGAGGGTGGCGAGTCCGCAGGGACCGCCCACCGGGTGAAAAAGGTCCCGGTCGAGAGAGACCGGGACTGGAAAGTCTACCAAAAGGACCGCGAAAAGTCCTTAGAAGATATGGAATCCCTACCTTTTTTCGACCTGGATGAAATCCAGCTCGACGGGGGTGGAGCGGCCGAAGACCGTGACCATGACCTTGATGGTGGAGCGCTCCTCGTGGATCTCGTCCACGTCGCCCTCGAAGTTGGCGAAGGGGCCGTCGATGATGCGGACCTTCTCGCCCTTCTCGAAGTGGTACTTGGGCTTGGGCTTCTCCTGGGTCTCTTCGGTGTGGTGCATGATCTGGCGGACTTCCTCGTCCGTCAGGGGCGTGGGCCGCTTCTTGTTGGCCCCCACGAAGCTCGTGACCTTGGGCGTGTTCCGGACCAGGTGCCAGTCGGCGTCCGCCATCTCCACGGAGCCATCGGGCTTGCGCTCCACCTGGATCTGGACCAGCAGATAGCCAGGGAACGACTTGCGCTTCTTGACGACGCGCTCCTTCTTGCCGGACTTGGCGTCGACCTTCATCTCTTCGTAGGTCTCCTCGGGAATCTGGATGTCCCCGAAGCTGTCGGAGCGCTCTTCCATCTTGATGCGCTGCCGGAGGTGCTCCATCACCTTGGCCTCGTAGCCGGAGTAGGTGTGGATGATGAACCACTTGAGTTCCCGGCCGTCCGACTGGGCCGCTGGGGGCTGGGGTGTCTCCTGGGGGGTGCTGATGAGATCGGTCATGCCTGCCTCCACGTCAGCGGGTCTTCAGGAAGAAGAACGCGAAGCCCTTGGAGAGAACCCAGTCCACGGACCACAGGTACAGCCCGACGAACACCGAGACGATGACCACGGTGTAGGCGGAGGTCATCACCTTCTCCTTGCTGGGCCAATCCACCCGGTTGAGCTCGGCCGCAAGATCTTTGGCCTGTTGCTTGATGGCACCGATCACGATGGACCCCGTGGAAAGGACGTCGATCAGAAAAACCTGGCCCCGGGCGGTTTCGCCGGGGCCGGAAAGTGGCAGGGGAGACAGGTTTCGAACCCGCGACCTGCGGATTTGGAGTCCGCTGCTCTACCAGCTGAGCTACTCCCCTGTGGGACCGCCCGGCATCTGGTGAGCCGGGCGGGAAACCCTCACGACCGGAGCCCTATTTGGACTCGCGATGGATCTTGTAACCGCCACAGAAGCGGCAGAACTTGTTGAACTCAAGCTTGCCCGTGGTGGTCTTCTTGTTCTTGGTGGTGCTGTAGTTCTTGCGTTTGCACTCCTGGCAGGCCAGGTGAACGATGTCGCGCATGGGGACCTCCTAGGTCGGGCAGGACTGGTCTTAGGCCAGGATCTCGCCCACGTTGCCGGCGCCCACGGTGCGTCCACCCTCGCGGATGGCGAACTTCAGGCCCTTGACCATGGCGATGGGCTGGATCAGCTCGACCGTCAGGGTGACGTTGTCGCCGGGCATCACCATTTCGCGGCCGGCCTCGAGCTCGATGGAGCCGGTCACGTCGGTGGTGCGGAAGTAGAACTGGGGGCGGTACTTGTTGAAGAAGGGGGTGTGGCGTCCGCCCTCTTCCTTGGTCAGCACGTAGACCTGGGCGTTGAACTTGGTGTGGGGGGTGATGCTGCCGGGCTTGGCGAGCACCTGGCCGCGCTCCACGTCCTTGCGCTCGATGCCGCGCAGCAGGAGGCCCGCGTTGTCGCCAGCCTGACCCTGATCCAGGGACTTGCGGAACATCTCGACGCCGGTGACCACCTTCTTGACGGTGTCCTTGAGGCCGATGATCTCGACTTCCTCACCCACCTTGACGATGCCTGCCTCGATGCGGCCGGTCACCACGGTGCCGCGGCCGGTGATCGTGAACACGTCCTCGACGGGCATGATGAAGGGCTTGTCGATGGCGCGCATGGGATCGGGGATGTAGGAATCCACGGCGGCCATGAGCTCCAGGATGCTGGCGCAGTCCGGGTGGTCAGGGGTCTCGGCGTGGTCCAGGGCCAGGCGGGCGGAACCCTTGATGATGGGAATATCGTCGCCGGGGTACTGGTAGGAGGAGAGCAGGTCGCGGATTTCCATCTCGACCAGCTCGGTGAGCTCGGGATCGGCGATGTCGACCTTGTTCATGTAGACCACGATGTAGGGCACGCCCACCTGACGGGCCAGCAGGATGTGCTCGCGGGTCTGGGGCATGGGGCCGTCGGTGGCGGCGACCACGAGGATCGCTCCGTCCATCTGGGCGGCGCCGGTGATCATGTTCTTGATGTAGTCGGCGTGGCCGGGGCAGTCGACGTGCGCGTAGTGGCGCTTCTCGGTCTGGTACTCGACGTGGGCGGTGTTGATCGTGATCCCGCGGGCCTTCTCTTCAGGCGCGGAGTCGATCTGGTCGTAGGACTTGGTCTCGCCACCGAACTTCTTGGCAAGGATGAAGGTGATCGCCGCGGTCAGCGTGGTTTTGCCGTGGTCCACATGGCCGATGGTGCCGATGTTGACGTGGGTCTTTGAACGATCGAATTTCTCTTTGGCCACGGATGCCTCCTGAAAGGTGGGAGAGAAGAAGAAGGGGAACGGTGCAAAAGGGTGGAGCCCACAACCGGTCTTGAACCGGTGACCTCTTCCTTACCAAGGAAGTGCTCTACCGCTGAGCTATGTGGGCTTGGGACCTTCCCGCCGCCTGGCGGGTGACTTGGCCGCCAGCCGAGCGGGCTCGGCAGACGGGGAGGGTGGAGCGGGAAACGGGGTTCGAACCCGCGACATTCAGCTTGGAAGGCTGACGCTCTACCAACTGAGCTATTCCCGCGGTGGAACTCCAGAACGGGACCCAGTGCTCCTGAGGAACTCCAGGGGACTGGTGCCGAGAGAAGGATTCGAACCTCCGTAACGCGTTGCGTGGCAGATTTACAGTCTGCTGCCATTAACCACTCGGCCATCTCGGCATGCTTGTCCGGCGCCCCTCCCGGGGCTTGTCAAACCTATCCGGGTTGCCCCGGGGAGGCATCCCTTCGAAGCCCCTTGGAGCTTCGTGTCAGGGTCACTGCAAGGCAGGGCTTTCCTGACAGGGAACTCGAAAGGTATCACGGCATCGAAGGTCTCTCAAGGGGAAACTTCCGGAGTGCCGGGGCCTCGCCGCGCGAGCACGCGAAACAGGGCCACCGCCGCGGCGGCGGACACGTTCAGGCTTTCGATGCCACCGGGCATGGGAACGTGCAGCAGGCCGTCGCAGCGCTCGCGGATCTTGAGGTGCAGTCCCTCTCCCTCGGCGCCAAGCACCAGCACCGTGGCCCGGTCGAAGGCCTCCTCCAGGTAGCTGCGGCTGCCCTCGCCCGCCGCCAGTCCGTAGATCCAGGCGCCGGCTTCCTTCAGATCGTCGAGGGCGCGGCCCAGGTTCACCACCCGGCAGACGGGCACGCGGCCCGCCGTGCCCGCACTGGCCCGGATCACCGTTTCGTTCACCATGGCCGACCGGCGCTCCGGCAGCACCACGCCATCCACCGCCGCCGCCGCCGCCGAGCGCAGGATCGCGCCCAGGTTGTGCGGATCGGTGATGCCGTCGAGGGCCAGCACCAGGGCCCCTGCCCCCTTGGCCTGCACCCTTGCGGTGATGTCTTCGAAGGAGGCATAGGCGAAGGGGCCGCCCTCGCCCAGCACGCCCTGGTGACGCTGGCCCTGGCTGCGACGGTCGAGGCTTTCCATGGGCTCGCGGTGGATGACCACGCCCGCGGCCCGGGCCTCGGACACCAGTCGGGCCACGCGGCCGAAGGCCGCCGGGGCGATCCAGAGGGCGTGCAGCTCACCGAGGGCCAGGGCCTCCTCGCAGGCGTGGGGGCCGAGGAACTTCAAGGCTAGAAACTCACTTTGTAGCCCAGGGCCACCAGGTGCCCCATGCCTTCCATGCGGATGCGCGTGAAGCCCTGCCGGAATCCGGTGGAGCTCCAGGTGCCGTCGAGGCGCCGGGTGTCCTGGTCTTCGCTTTGGCGGTACTGGTAGCCGAGGCTGAGTTCCCCGCCCAGGAGCTTGTAGCCCGCGCCGAAGGAGAAGGCCGCGGTGCGGGCCCCCCGAGCAGGGGCTCGGCCGTGGCCTCATCGATGCTGCGCTGGGCCAGGGAGAGGCCGGCCCGCAGGGTCCAGTACTTCCCGAGGTCCAGCTCGGTGGAGAGGCCCAGGGTCAGGTGGCCCTTGCCCCGGGGGAGCTCGGCGGGGGCGGAGACCGTTCCCGAAGGGGTCTGGATCTGGGCGAAGCCCGGAACCCTGAGGCCCGCCGACGTCCAGCGCAGATCCGCCTCCCAGGTCATCATGGGCAGGACCCGGTGGCGCACGCCGAGGGTGGTCTGGGAGGGGAGTTCCAGGGTGGAGGAGCCCGGCGCAGTCCCGACGCCGGCCAGCAGGAGGGCGGCGCGGCCCGCGGTGCCCAGGTTGGCGGAACGGCTCAGGCCATCGTTGGTGAAGGTCCCCAGGTTCGCATCCCGGAGCCCGGACTTGAGGCTGACGTCGCCCTTCAGGCCCGACTGATGGGCGAACCCGAGGGTCCAGCGGGGGTTGAGGGCCCACCGCAGGCCCAGGGAGTAGCTGGGGACGACCTTGTCGCCGCTCTGGCCGACCCGCTGCTCCACGAGCCCATTGACCGTGTTCGTGGGGGAGAGGGGCTGGGCCGGATCGTTGGGGATGTTCAGCCGCATGACGCTGGAGGAGGCGAAGGAGAGGCGCGCCACCCCCAGGCCGAAGCCCACCGACAGATTGGGGTTGAAGGCCCAGGCTCCCTGGCCCTCCAGCCGCCGGGCGGCGAGGTCGATGCCATCGCCCAGGTAGCGGGTCGGGGCATCATCCTGCAGCCTGCCATGACGCAGGTAGGGGGCATCCAGCTTCAGGCCCAGGCTGAGGCTGGGGGACACGCGGACCCCCAGGCCGAAGGCGGCCAGGGACCGGTTGCGGTCGTAGCTGAAGCGGGTCTTCTGGACAGAATCCAGGCTTTGCTGGGACTCCATGCTCTGCTGGGTGGCGGACAGCTCCAGCCCACCGGACAGGAAGAAGCCCGCCTTTTCCTTGAGCGAGACCAGGAGCGCGGGATTGGTGCTGGCGGCCTCCAGGCTGAAGCCATAGGCCACCTGGGCGCCGCTGCGTCCGATGCCCACCGCATCGGCAGCGGGCAGGGCCATGCTCTGGGCGGCGACGGGAAGGGCGCTGAGGCCCAGCACCAGTCCCACGCCGATGACTTCACGAACCACTTGGGCCATACCCTACGCCTCCCGACACACGCTTCTTGTATGGCTCGAACCCGGGAAGGGTTCAAACCCAAGGCTCCAGGATCGCCAAAAGAGGCGGAATCACCAAGGGGAAGTGTTCCACTCAGCGTTCGGACTCGCCCATGAAGCGCACCAGCAGGCGATCCACCAGCTCCCAGGCCTCCAGCAGGGCCGCCAGGCACATGACCAGGCCGATGCCCAGAGCCAGCGCGCGACCCCAGGGGCCCATGAGGCTCCGACACAGGTCCGGCCAGTGCCAGAAGGCCGCGGGCAGCCGGAGGCGCCCGTAGAAGGCCAGCGTGGACAGAAGCATCCCGCCCCACAGGAGGTAGAAGAACCTCAGCGCTCGGAAGAGGACATCCCAGGCGAAGGGACGGTGACGGGTGGCAGGCATGAAGGGAACAGCATACCGGGAGAGTGCTCAGGCGTCCCCGGGAAGCTCGATGAAGAACCGCGTGCCATCTTCCCAACTCGTGGTGAACCCCACCCGACCCCCCAGAATGGTTTCGCCCAGCAGTTTCATCGCATAGGTCCCCAGGCCCCGGCCCGGCCCGGCCTTGGTGCTGAAGGACCGCTGGAACACGCGGTCCGCCACCTCCGGGGGCATGCAGCCGGGGTTCTGGACCACGAAGGCCGCCCGCCCCGCCCGGCGCTCGTGCCAGATCCGGGCCTGCCCCCCCAGCGGAAGGGCTTCCAGGGCGTTCAGGGCCATTTTGCTGAGGACCCGGCAGAGGATTTCGGAATCGGTGCGGATGAGCGAGCCCCCGGAGGCCGAGGAAATCCGGACCAGCCGGGCCCCCTGGTCGGCGCTGAGGGCATGGAACAGCTCGTCCAGGACGCGATCCGGCGAAACGCTGTGAAGGTCGGGCACGAGCTCTCCGCTCTCCGCCAGCATGAGCCGGGCCTGGCACTCGACCGTGGCCGAGAGGCGGCTCGTCAGGTTCAGGATCCGCTCGGCGACCATCGGGGCATCGGCCCCGGCGGCCTGCAGCATCATGGTCGAGCCCTGCAGTCCCTGCAGCGAGTCCCGGAGGTCGTGGATGAAGATTTTCTCCAGGGCCTCCCGCCGCTTCTTGGAGCTGATGTCCTGGAGGGTGAGCAGGGTCAGGGAATGGTCGGCGACCGTGATGGGATGGGCGCGGACGGCATATTCCATGGCCTGCCAGCGGCCCTCCCGCTGGGTGCTCATGAGGCATTCCCCGGTGGTGGTCTGGCGGGTCTCCTGGCAGGCCAGCATGGCCAGCAGTGCGCCGCAGCGGGTGCAGGCCCGGGAGGAGCCGCAGCCGTCGGGCCCCTTGCTCGCATGGACGCAGCCAAGGGCTTCGCCCAGCCGGGAGCCCTGGCAGCCCAGAGCGTCGCTGCCGGGCAGGGCCTGGAGGAGGGCCGGATTGGCGGCCAGGATCTGGCGCTGAGGGTTCAGCACCACCGCATAGCTATCCAGGGTGCCCAGCACCGCCTGGAGCATGGGATCCTCCAGGCAGCGCGTGGCCAGCCCAGCCACCTCGGCCGGCGTCGCCCGGCCCGGGGGTGGGAAACAGGGCCCGCACTCAGACGGGGGCATTCCCTCGGTCATGAAACCCTCTTCGGTGGAGTATGGCCGTTCCGGGAGAGGCGGCAATAAGGGGAAACCCTACCTGCTGCTCAGCTGTGCCAAACCTGCCACCCCAGGCGAAGGATCAGGGCCCCCACCACCCCGATGAACACGCCCCGGACCCAGCGGCTGCCCTTGCTGAGGGCCACCCGGGCGCCCAGGTAGCCCCCAACGCCGTTGGCCGCCGCCATGCCGAGGGCGATGGAGGGTATCCAACTGCCCTGCCAGACGAACAGCCCCATGGCCGTGAGGTTCGAGGCCCAGTTCACGCTCTTGGCCAGGGCCGAGGCCCGGAGGAAGTCGAAGCCCAGGATCGCCACGAACAGGAAGATCAGCAGCGAGCCCACGCCGGGTCCGAAGAAACCATCGTAGAAGCCCAGGACCAGCGCGATGCCCAGGGCCAGTCCCCGCTGATGCCCCAGGCCGAAGCGGGGGGCGTGCAGGCGCCCCAGATCGGGCCTGAGCAGGATGAAGGCCAGCATGACCACCAGCAGGATGAGCATGACCGGCCGCAGGAAATCGCCGTGGACCCGGTAGGTCAGCCAGACGCCCCCACAGGAGCCGAGGGCCGAGGCCAGCACGGGCCCCACCAGCTCGCGCCAGGCCAGGGTCCCCGCCCGGAGGAACTTGCCGGCGGCCATGGTGGCGCCCGTGACCGCCACCACCTTGTTGGTGCCAAGAAGCGTGGGCAGGGGCGTTCCGAAAGGCAGCGCGAGCATGAGCGCGGGGATCGTGATCAGGCCGCCGCCACCCACCACCGCGTCGATGAACCCCGCCAGCAGGGCGGCGAGCATGAGGAGCAGAAGGACCGGAAGGTCGGGCACGAACTTAAACTTTTAATATCTCCGCTTCCTTGTGCTTCATGGCCTCGTCGATCTCCTTGATGTGGGCATCGGTGATCTTCTGGATGTCCTCCAGGGCCTTCTTCGCCGTGTCCTCGGAGATGTGGGCCTCCTTGGCCTTCTCGAGCTTCTTCACATCCTCGTTGGCGTCCCGGCGGATGTTGCGCACGCCGGTCTTGATCTCCTCGCCCAGGCGATGGAGCACCTTCACGAGCTCCTTGCGGCGCTCCTCGGTGAGCATGGGGATGGGCAGGCGGATCACGTTGCCGTCGTTGCCGGGGTTGATGCCCAGTTCGGACTTGAGGATGGCCGTCTCCACGGCCTTGATGGCGCTCTTGTCGAAGGGCGTCACCACCAGCATGCCCGCCTCGGGCACCGAGATCGTGGCCATCTGGTTCAGGGGCACCACGGAGCCGTAGTAGTCCACGTGCACGTTATCCAGCAGGCTGGCGTTGGCCCGGCCCGTGCGGATGGTGCCCATCTCCTTCTTCAGCGCCTCCACGGACGCATGCATGCGGCGCTTGGTCTCCTGCAGGATGGCATCGGGGGTCTGGGCGGACATGGGCACCTCGGGATGGACAGCTTTCCTTTATACAACAGGGAGAAGCCCGCTGCAGGTTCCCCGTGCGTGCTAGAGTGTGGGCACTTTCCTACCCCGAGGTCCCCATGCGCACGCTTCGCCTGCTGGCCCCCTTGGCCGTCCTTTCCCTGGCCGCCGCCCCCCTCGCCGCCTCGACGGACATGGCCCTGACGACGGCGGATGGCTTCACCCTCAAGGGCACCCTCACCCTGCCCACCACCAAGGGCAAGGCCCCCGTGGTGATCCTCGCCCACCAGTTCCGCGCCGACCGGAGCGGCTGGGGGCCCCTGGCCGAGCGCCTCGCGGCCCGGGGCATCGGAACGCTGGCCCTGGACCTCCGTGGCCATGGCGCCAGCACCCAGAAGGGCGGTGTGGAACTGCCCGTCACCAGCAACTTCATGACCTCGGCCCAGGCCGTGGGCTTCGACCGGATTCCCGGCGATCTGGCCCAGGCCGCCGCCTGGCTGCGCAAGCAGCCCGGCGTGGATGGCCGGCGCATCGGGCTGGCGGGCTCCAGCGTGGGTGCCCTGTCGGTGCTCCTGGCCGCCCCCGAGATCAAGCCGGTGGCGGTGCTCAGCCTCAGCCCCGCCGGCATCGGCGCCTTCGGTGCCGATGCCCCGGAGAAGCTGAAGGCCGCCGTGCTGCGGGCCCGGGCCTCGTCCCTGGTGCTGGCCTCCGCCGGCGACAAGGAAGCCCATGGCAATGCCCTGGCCCTGAAGGATCTGCCGGGGGTCTCCCTCAACCTGGCGGAAGGCGATGAGCACGGTTTCGACTACTTCAAGGGCCGTGCCGATCTCATGGCCATCTTCTTCGGCGAGTACCTCACCTACCACCGCACAGGCCAGTCCTATGGCGGGCCCGCCGCCAAGAAGCCCACCCCCGGCAACGTCATCAACGACAAGATGCTGGCGGAAAAGAAGGCCGCCGAAGCCACCAAGTAGGCTGCGTCCAGGTGCCCCGATGAATGGGTGCAGGCCAGGGTTCCCACGCCTCACCGCCCTGCTCGGGCTGGCCCTGGTTTGCGCGATGTTCGCCTGCTCCGGATCCCGCCACCTGGAGACCCGGCTGGGGGGGCGGGCCATGGAGGATCTCCGGGCTGAGGCCCATAAGGTCGATGGACGTTGGCAGGTCGAGCTGCTGCTACCAGCGGGAAGGTGGACGGTCGAGCCCCAGGAGGGCCAGGCCTGCGACCTCCTCCCGAACGAGCCGAGGGCGACCCTCCGCTGGAAGGTCGCCCCTGATCGCTGGGCCCAGCAGAACCGGCCCTTCCGCTTTGATCTCGTCGGAGCGTCGGGCCTGCGCCTCTCCTTCTCCGTCATCTACCCGAACAGCCTTCCCGGCGGGAACGCCATGGTGGACGTGTGGCGCGTGCTCAGCGGCGGCAAATAGTCCCGGCCTAGTGGAACTGCTGGGCTTCGGTGGAGCCGGCCAGGGCCAGCGTGGAGGCCAGCCCGCTGCTGATGGCCTGGGCCACCTCGTCGAAGTAGCCGGTGCCCACCTCCCGCTGGTGCTTGGTGGCGGTGTAGCCCTTCGCCTCGGAGGCGAACTCCGCCTCCTGCAGGCGGGAGTAGGCGGTCATGTGCTCCGTGCGGTAGGCGTTGGCCAGCTCGAACATGCCGTGGTTGAGGCTGTGGAAGCCCGCCAGGGTGATGAACTGGAACTTGTAGCCCAGGTTCCCGAGTTCCTGCTGGAAGGTGGCGATCTCGGCGTCGCTGAGCTTCTTCTTCCAGTTGAACGAAGGTGAGCAGTTGTAGGCCAGCAGCTTGCCGGGGAACTGGGCGTGGACGCCCTCGGCGAATTCCCTGGCCTCCTTGAGGTCCGGCGTGGAGGTCTCGCACCAGATGAGGTCGCAGTAGGGCGCGTAGGCCTTGGCCCGGGCGATGGCCATGTCGACGCCGCCGGTGATGCGGTGGAAGCCCTCGGGGGTGCGCTCGCCGGTGAGGAAGGGCTGATCGCGCTCATCGATGTCGGAGGTGATGAGGCGGGCGGAGTCGGCGTCCGTGCGGGCGATGACGAGGGTGGGCACGTCCATGACATCCGCCGCCAGACGGGCCGCCACCAGGGTGCGGATGAAGTGGCCCGTGGGGATGAGCACCTTGCCGCCCAGGTGGCCGCACTTCTTTTCGCTGGAGAGCTGGTCCTCGAAGTGGACGCCCGCGGCGCCCGCCTCGATCATGCCCTTCATCAACTCGTAGGCGTTGAGAGGCCCGCCGAAACCGGCCTCCGCATCGGCCACGATGGGCAGGAACCAGTCGCGGCTGACGCCCCCCTCGCCGTGCTCCACCTGGTCCGCCCGCTGGAGGGCCCCGTTCAGGCGCTTCACCAGGGCCGGCACCGAGTTGGCCGGGTAGAGGCTCTGGTCCGGGTAGGTCTGGCCCGACAGATTGGCATCCGCGGCCACCTGCCAGCCGGAGCAGTAGATGGCCTTCAACCCGGCCTTGGCCATCTGCACCGCCTGGCCGCCACTGAGGGCGCCCAGGGCCCGGGTGGGCTGCGCTTCCTGCAGCAGCTTCCAGAGCTTCCGCGCCCCCAGCATGGCCAGGGTGTGCTCGATGCGGAGGCTGCCGCGCAGCTTCTTCACGGTCTCAGCCGTGTAGGGGCGTGTGATGCCCTCCCAGCGCTGGGCGGCGAAGTCGTCTTCGATGGGGGGGATGGGGAAGCGGGGGGTCATGGAACACCTCGAATGGGGGTTGGGAGTGGCGCTTTGTCAAAGATTGACTTATTCTGCTTCAAGTCAATGAACAGCTGATTTGATAGGGGTTGATCTGAAAATTTTGGTCAATTTTCTTTCGGGATTTTGTAAATTATTGTAAAAGAGGTCCCATGCCCTCCGCCCCGCCCACCAAGCCCGCCGCCCGCCTGGGCGCCAAGATCCGGCTCCTCCGCCGCCAGGAGGGTCTGAGCCAGGTCCAGCTGGCGGAGGCCCTGGGCATCAGCCCCAGCTACCTCAACCTCATCGAGGGGAACAAGCGGCCCCTCACCGCCCCCCTGCTCATCCGCCTGGCCCAGCAGTTCAAGCTGGACTTGAAGGCCCTGGCCCCCGAGGAAGACCAGCGGCTGTCCGACGACCTCATGGAAGTCTTCGGCGATCCCCTGTTCGAATCCCATGGGCTGCAGGCCCAGGATGTGCGTGAGCTGGTGCAGAACAGCCCGGACCTGGCCCGGGGCGTCTTCGAGCTCTACCGGGCTTTCCAGCATGCCCAGGGCAGCCTGGACACCCTGGCCTCCAAGCTCAGCGATGGCCAGGGGTTCGACCCCGAGGCCACGCGCCTGCCTTCCGAAGAGGTCGGCGACTTCATCCAGCAGGCCATGAACCACTTCCCGGAGCTGGAGGTCGCCGCCGAAGCCCTGTGGGCCGGCACCGCCCTCGACATCGACCATCTCTACCCGGGCCTGGTCTCGGTCTTCGAGGCCCGCGGCATCGCCATCCGCATCCATCGGGTGTCGGAAGGTCCGGGGCTCCTGCGCCGCTACGAGCCGGACCGGAAGGCCATCAGCCTCTCGGAGCTGCTGCCCCAGCGCAGCCGCACCTTCCAGCTGGCCCACCAGCTGGCCCTCCTGGAGCACGACGAGTTGCTGGACCGCCTCACCACCCACCCGCTGCTGCGCACGGTTGCCTCCCGGGCCCTGGCCCGGGTGGCCCTGGCCAACTACTTCGCCAGCGCCGTGCTCATGCCCTACGACCGGTTCCTCCGGGCCGCCCGGGTCGAGCGCTACGACATCGACATCCTGGCCCGGCGTTTCCAGGCCAGCTTCGAGCAGGTCTGCCACCGCCTCACCACCCTGCGGCGCCCCGGGGCGGAAGGCGTCCCCTTCCACTTCCTGCGCATCGATATCGCCGGCAACATCTCGAAGAGCTTCTCCGCCTCGGGCATCCGGTTCGCGCGGTTCTCCGGCGCCTGTCCCCGCTGGAACGCCCATGCCGCCTTCCTCACGCCGGGTCTCATCCGCACCCAGATCAGCGAGATGCCCGATGGCCGCAAGTACTTCTGCATCGCCCGCACCCTGCAGAAGGACACCGGCGGCTACCGCGGCCAGCACGCCATGCAGGCGGTGGGCCTGGGCTGCGAGATGGGCCATGCCAAGGAGCTCATCTACGCCGACGGCCTGCGCCTGGACCAGCCCCCCGTGCCCATCGGCGTCACCTGCCGCCTGTGCGAGCGCACCGACTGCGAGCAGCGCGCCTTCCCACCCCTGCAGCAGGCCTTCAAGGTCGAGGAGAACCTCCGCCGCACCAGCTTCTATGCACGGATCGAGGGGAGCTGATCAGCCCTTCGCCAGCCGACCTGCGGGTTCCTCGATCCAGCGGTGCACAGCCGCCGCCGCGAGGACCGCCAGTCCCAGCGACAGCGCGAACCCCATGCGCCCCTGCAGGTGCGGCGCCACCAGCTTCATGGTGAAGGGATGCAGCAGGTAGAGGCCGTAGCTCCAGGCGCCCAGGCGCGTGAGGGCCTTGCCGAACCAGCCTGGCGCGCCATCCCGCGTGAAGGCGGCGAGCGCCACCAGGACCGCGATGATCAGCAGATACCGGTAGCGGAGCCACCCGGTCAGGGCTGCCAGGTGGTCGAAGAACTGGGGGGTGGGGCGCAGCAGCAGCCAGAGCAGCGGCAGGGCGATGAGCAGGGCCAGCTTGGGATCCAACCGCTCGTCCGTGCGGGCGTGCAGTCCCGCCAGCAGGCCACCCCAGGCCAGGAGGAAGAGCTGGTTGGGGGCCATCACGTAGGTGTGGAACTGGTTCCAGCGGGGCTGTTCCATCACGCCATGGAGCGTGGAGGGCAGGCTCCAGAGCCACAGCCCCACGGCCAGGGTCACCAGGAACCAGAGTCCGCCCTTCTCCCGCAGCCATGCGAGCGCCGGATAGGCGAAGTAGAGCAGTGAGACCAGCCCGACGTACCACCCTCCGGTCACCAGCGCATGGTTGGGATGGAAGGCGCCGAAGGTGAGGGTGAGGTTCTCCAGGATGAAACGCCAGGTCGGATCCGGGCCCATGCCCAGGTGGAAGGCGACGTTCAGGGCGCAGGCCAGGTAGAACACCGGCGCCAGCCGCAGGAAGCGCCGGAACCAGAAGCGCCAGACCCCTTCCCCCTGGATGCGCTGCCAGGAGGCGGTGCGGAAGAGCAGGAAGCCGCTCAGCACGAAGAAGGCCGAGACGCCGTAGTTCCCCAGCTTCGCCAGGGCCATGTTCTGGCCCGAGCCGGACTGGGTGAGGTCGTACCACACGCTGAGGTGGTAGACCGCCACGCACAGGGCCAGGATCCCCCGGAGGGGATCCAGGTAGCCGAGGCGGCCCTTGGGACTAGCGGTACCGGACAACGCCCGAACCAGAGGTCAGGCGCCCCAGCACCCAGGCGGGTTCCTCGGCGGCGTGGAGGTCCGCCAGCACCTCGTCCACCCGGTTGGCCTTGACGATCAGCACCATGCCCACGCCCAGGTTCAGGGCCTGGCGGGCGTCGTCCATGCCGAGCCCACCCTTGTCCATGAGGAAGGTGAAAAGGGCCGGGATCTGCCAGCTGGCGGTATCGATCTCCGCGTCCACCGACTCGGACAGCACCCGGGGCAGGTTGTCCGTGAGGCCGCCTCCGGTGATGTGGGCCATGGCCACCAGCTTGCCCGCCTTCACCAGGGGCATGACGGGCGTCAGGTAGCTGCGGTGGATGGCCAGCAGGGCCTGGGCCACGGTCCGGCCCGTGCCCGGCAGGGGGTCGTTCACGTCCAGCTTTTCCAGCTCGAAGCAGACCTTGCGGGCCAGGGAATAGCCATTGGTGTGCAGGCCCGAGCTGGGGAGCCCCAGCAGGACGTCGCCCGGCGCCAGGTAGGAAAGCCTGGGCAGGAGGTCCGCCTCATCCACCACGCCCACGATGGTGCCGGCCACGTCCACCTCGCCCTCGGCGTAGACGCCGGGCATCTCCGCCAGCTCGCCGCCGATGAGGGCGCAGCCGGAGGCTTTGCAAGCGGTGGCCATGCCCTTGACGATCTGCTCGATGACCTCGGGCTCCAGCCGCTGGGCGGCGATGTAGTCCAGGAAGAACAGGGGCCGGGCGCCCTGCACCAGAATGTCGTTGATGCAGTGGTTCACCAGATCCTGGCCCACCGTGTCCCAGAGGCCGGCCCGCCGGGCCACCTTCATCTTGGTGCCCACGCCATCCATGCTGCTGACGAGGATGGGTTTGGTCTCGGCGAAGCGGGCCTCGAAGAGCCCGCCGAAGAGGCCGATGTCACTGCGGACGCCGGGGGTCCTGGTGGCTTTCACGTGGGGCTTGATGCGCTTCAGGGCCTCGTCCTGGCGGCTGATGTCCACCCCACTGGACGCGTAGCTGACCTTCTCAGTCATCATTCCTCCCCGATCCCCCATGATCCCACAGCCGCCTTCGCCCCGGAAAAGGCCTATGCTGGAACTGCCATGGACGCGCTTTCCGTCAATCCCATCCGGCCGGTCGCCCTCGGCGCCCTGGACGCGGTCCGCCCCCCCCAGGCCCTCCCGGTCCCGGCTGCGGACTCCAGTCAGCCCGCCAGGGCCACCCCCCTCTCCCTCCAGGATCTGGCCCAGACCCTGTTCCAGCGATCCCTGCAGGCGGCCACCCTGTTCCCCGTGGCCCCCACCGCCACGGGCACCGCCAGTCTGGTCCAGGAGGCTACCGCCTCCCTGCTGGCCTCCCTGAGCGCCCAGGGCAGCGCGGCCCCGGCCCAGGTTGCAGCGGCCACGCCATCCACGGCCCCCCCCTCGGCGCCCCCGGCCCCGACGGTCCAGGAGCTGCCGGCCCCCCAGGATGCCCTGGCCACCAGCCTGAGCCCGGAGTTCGCCATGCAGACGGCCCTGCGCTTCGGGGCGGGCGTGCAGGCCCAGGCGGCCCTGGCGGTGCCGGTGGGTGAGCTCGGAGCGGGCCTGGTGCGGGATGCGACCCAGGTGCTGCGCACGGGGCCGCTCCAGCCCCAGGGCGGCGGGCCCGGTCCCGAGGCCTTCACCCGGGCCCAGGCCACCCTCCAGCGGGTCCTGAGGAGCTACGAGGCCGCGGCGGTCCCGGCCCGAGGCAACGCTGCCCTGGACCTGCTGGCCTGAGGGCACCGCAGGGGAAGGTTGCAGATCGGAGCCCGATCCTGGGAAAAGGAATGCCGCCTCCGGCGTAGACTGGCGGAACCATGACCCACCAGCCCCCGCCCCTTGACCGTCCCGCCGCCGAGGCCGCCGTCCGGGCCCTGCTGCGGGCCTTCGGCCAGGATCCAGAGGCACCGGAGCTGAAGGCCACGCCGGGTCGGGTGGCGGAGTTCTGGACGGAGCGGCTGGCGGGCTATGGGGTGGACCTGGCCGCGGAGCTGAGGCCCCTGCCCGGCGATCTGGCCCCGGTGCCCGTCATCCTGGATCGCATCCCCTTCGTCAGCACCTGTGAGCACCACCTGGCCCCCTTCGAAGGCCACGCCACCATCGGCTACCTGCCGGGCAAGGGTGGCACCGTGGGGCTGAGCAAGCTCGTGCGCGTCGTGCAGGCCTACGCCTGGCGGCTGCAGGTGCAGGAGCGCATGGCCCAGCAGATCGCCGAGGCCCTGCAGCGGCACCTGCAGCCCGCCGCCTGGGGGGTCCACCTGGTGGCCGTCCACACCTGCATGGGCCACCGGGGCGTGAAGACCCCCGGCGTGCCCGTCCGCACCACCCTGCTGGGCGGGGCCTGGGAAGCGAACCCTCCCGCCCCCTTCCGGACCTGAGGCCCGCCCTTGTTCCAGGTCCGCGCCGATCCCGAGCGAAACCGCCTCTACATCACTTTGGCCGGGCACCTGGAAGGGGAAGAGCGCCAGGCAGCCATGAAGGCACTCATGGCCGAAGCCGGCAAGCTCAGCGAAGGCTTCGGCGTGGTGTCGGACATCTCGGGGCTCCACGCCACCGATCAGGAGGGCTTCAAGGATTTCCTCCGCGCCAAGTCGGGCCTCAAGCTCCGGGGCGTCGGTATGGTCATCCGGGTGGTGAAGATCCCCCTCAGCCGCATTCAGGTAGAACGGATTTCGGAAGCCGCCGGCTATGAGGCCGAGAGCGTCGCCAGCATCGAGGAAGCGGATCGGCGGCTGGACGCCCTTGGGTCGGAGCCGCCACGGGGAACCTGACCCTCAGCAGGCTCCGGAGTGACTAGAACCCTTCGCCCAAGGCTTTTGCGCAGAGAAGCAGTTGCTGGCGAACCTCCGCCGGGTTGCCGGAGAGGCCCCCGAGCAGCTCCAGCCGGGCCTCGGGAATGCCCACGCCCAGCAGCCGATCCTCAACCATGACCCGGCGGTGGGCCTCCCGCAGGCCCAGGGCATCCAGCTTGTCATCCGTGTGGCCCGCGGGGCAGAGGGCCAGGGCCTTCCGCACCTTGAGCCGGGTACTCCGGCTGAGGTCGGCCTCGTACGCATAGGCGTAGCCGTAGGACCAGACCCGGTCGAACCAACCCTTGAGGAGGGCCGGCACATCGGACCACCAGAACGGGTAGATGAAGACCAGGCCCTCGGCCCGCTCCAGCCGGGCCTGCTCGGCCTGCACATCCGCAGGCCTGGGCCCCAGGGGATCCATGGCCGTCTCCAGGCCGAACTGCCCGTCGTCCAGGAGGGGATCGAAGCCCTCGGCGTAGAGGTCCGCGAATTCCACCGAGTGCCCCGCCCCTTGAAGCCCCTGGCAGAAGGCGTCTGCGAGCTCTCCGGTGAAGGAGCGCCGGCGGGGATGGGCGAAGAGGACGAGCACGTGCATGGGACGGATCTCCGGTCGGACCAGGACCATGGTGGAATGGAAGCCTCCCCGGAGTCCCCATGAACCTGAAGTCCCTGGCGGGCCTGGCCCTCATCGCACTCGGCGCGGCCGCCCTCGCCTGGCCCGACCTCAGCTATACCCGGGCCACCCATGACGCCAAGCTGGGGCCCCTGGAGTTCACCTTGAAACAGAAGGAGAGCATCCATGTTCCCGCCTGGGCGGGCCTGGCGGCCATCGCGCTGGGCACGCTCCTGGTCTGGCGCAGGAAGGGGTGATGGAGGTTCCAGCAACTCCCACGCGCATCTTCGTGGATGCCGACGCCTGCCCGGTGAAGGAGGAGGTCTTCCGGGTGGCCACCCGCTACGGGCTGCGGGTCCTGCTGGTGTCCAACTCGCCCCTCCGGGTGCCCCGCAATCCCCTCTTCGAATCCGTGGTGGTGGCCCGGGGCCAGTTCGACGGCGCCGATGACTGGATCGTCGAGCAGATCACGGACCGGGACATCGCCATCACCGGGGACATCCCCCTGGCGGCCCGCTGCCTGGAGAAGGGCGCCCGGGCATTGGACGCCAAGGGCCGGGTCTACTCGCCGGAGTCCATCGGCGACGCGCTGGCCAGCCGGGAGCTCATGAGCCACCTCCGGGCCATGGGCGAGGTGGGTGGGGGCCCCCCGCCCTTCTCCGCCCGGGACCGCTCGACCTTTCTTCAGCGGCTGGACGACCTGATCCAGGCACTGCGGCGTGGCTCGCGGTAGACTGCCCCTAGAGGCAGGAGTGGATCCAACCTTCGTGATGATCGGATAAGCCATGGCCAGGAAGCCCAACTACAACTTCGAGAAGCGGCAGAAGGACCTGGCCCGCATCAAGAAGAAGGAAGAGAAGCTGCAGAAGAAGGCGCTCAAGAAGGATGCCCTGGGCAACGACATCCCCGAGACGGATGAGACCGAAGAGACGGACGGGGCCACCGAAGAGGGCAAGCCCGCCGGCGAGTAGGCCTCAGGAGGCACCTTGCGATTCTCCAGGGACCTCATCGCCAGGCTCCTGCTGGGGATGCTGCCCTTCTGGACGCTGCCCTGGCGCCACGCCCACGATGGGCCGGGTCTCCAAGCAGCTGGCGGCCCTGGAGGCCCGAGGCGGCGGTCGGCTCGGTGGATACGGGGGGGGCGGCGCCGCTCGGGGCGGGGAACGGTTTCCCCTCTGCAGCAGCTTCAAGGTCCTCGTGGCGGCCGCCTTCGACCGCTGAGGGGCATCTCCCCCACCAGCCCCTCGCGGGATATCGTGGATCAAGCTCTCGGCAGGTCGTGAATTTCCAGCGGCTCTGGTGCGAGTGTTTCGCAGAATCTTTTCAATGACTTGACTTATTGCTTTGGCATGGGCTTGGCTCTACCTTGTGACTGCCCGTCGCGGCCACTCAGGAGACCCCATGTCCTTCACCGATTCCAAGACCCATCAGAACCTGAAAGCCGCCTTCGCCGGCGAAAGCCAGGCGAACCGCCGCTACACCTGGATGGCCCAGGTCGCCGAAAAGGAAGGCCTGCCCGAAGTGGCTGCCCTCTTCAAGCACAGCGCCGATGGCGAGACCGGCCACGCCCTGAAGCACCTGATGTACCTGGCGGCGAAGGCCGGCGATCCGGCCACGGGCCTGCCCCTGGGGGATTCCCTCACCAATTTGAAGTCTGCCGTGGCCGGCGAAACCTACGAGTACACGGACATGTACCCCGAGTTCGCCCGGGTGGCCCGCGAAGAAGGCCACACCGAGATCGCCGCCTGGTTCGAGACCCTGGCCAAGGTGGAGCGCTTCCACGCCGGCCGCTTCCAGGACGCCCTGACGCGGCTCCAGTCCGGTGCCATCGCGGCCCCCGACGCCGACATCGCCAAGCACATCTGAGGTCCCCATGCTGCTCGCCTTCGATCCCGCCACCGAACGAGCCCGCTTCGAGGCCCGCCAGGCCTTCCTGGCCCGCCAGGTGGCCCTGCGGCTGGACCTGGCGGAGGGCATCACCTTCCAGCCCGAGACCGCCGAAAGCGTCGAGGATCAAGTGGTGGAGACCCTCTGGGCCGAGGGCATGACGCTGGAGGCTGCCCCCGCAGAGGACGTGGCGGAGGCTCGGGCCTCCTTCGCCGCCTTGGCCCCCCGCCGGGAGCCGGGGGGTCAGAGCCTCGTCGCCACCCTGTTTCTGGGCTTCCCGGACGCGGTCCGCGATGCCCGCCTGGCTGCCCTCCAGCGCTTTCCCGACCAGCTCCGGCTGGAGCTGAGCGATGGTTCCTTCGCCCTGCCGCGGGTGGACCGCGGCGCCGCCGGTCCCGAAGATCGCCTTCCGGCGGTGCTCGCCCTGCGCTACCTGGTACCGGACGGCTGCCGCATCGCCGCTCTCGTCTCCCACCACGCCGAAGCTCCAGGCCGCTGGGTCGCACCAGGTTCCTGGACCTCCTGGCCTTCCTAAGGAGATCCCATGGACATCAACATCGGCATTCCCACCGAAGATCGCAAAGCCATCGCCGACGGCCTCTCGCGCCTGCTGGCGGATAGCTACACCCTCTACCTCAAGACCCACAACTTCCACTGGAACGTGAAGGGTCCCATGTTCCAGACCCTGCACCTGCTCTTCGAGACCCAGTACACCGAGCTGGCCCTGGCCGTGGACCTGGTGGCAGAGCGCATCCGCGCCCTGGACTATCCGGCCCCCGGCACCTATGCGGAGTTCGCCAGGCTCTCCAGCATCCCCGAGTCCCAGGGCGTGCCAAAGGCCACCGCGATGATTCGGGAGCTGGTCGAAGGGCAGGAGGCCGTGGTGCGAACCGCCCGCTCCATCTTCCCCGTCGTGGACAAGGTCGGGGACGAGCCCACCGCCGACCTGCTCACCCAGCGCATGCAGGTCCATGAAAAGAACGCCTGGATGCTCCGCAGCCTGCTGGAAGACTGAGCCAACTGACGGCGCCCTCTGGATTTTGGCCTGTTTTTTCAGATTTCCGACTTTTTTGGTAAACTACTTGTTCCGCGCCCCGCGCACCCGAGGAGAAGACCCATGGCCTACACCGCCAAGTCCTATGATCACTTGAAGGGCGGCGCCCTGAAGGGGCTCAGCGACGCCCAGCTCGACCAGCACTTCACGCTGTACAAGGGCTACGTCACCAAGCTGAACGAGATCGAAGAGAAGCTGGCCACCGCCGACAACACCAAGCCCAACTACTCCTTCAACGACTTCAGCGAGCTGAAGCGCCGGGAGGCCGTGGCCTTCAACGGCTCCTTCCTCCACGAGCTCTACTTCGAAAACCTGGGCGCCGACAGCACCATCAGCGCCGGCCTTCAGGCCGCCCTCGATGCCGTTGGCGGCAAGGACAAGGTCGTCGCCGACCTCAAGGCCACCGCCATGGGTGGCCCCGGCTGGGCCCTGCTCACCCGCAACCGCCGGGACGGCAAGCTGCACACCTACTTCGTGGCCGAGCACCACCTGGGCCTGCCCATCGAGCAGGACCTGCTGGTGGTGCTGGACTCGTGGGAGCACGCGTTCATGGTGGATTACGGCATCGCCCGCGCGAAGTACCTCGATGCCTTCGTCGAGAACATCAAGTGGAGCGAGGTCAGCAAGCGCTTCGGTAATTAGGGGCGCGGGCGAGCCTCATCGCCCCCGGAGCGCACGGGCCCGGCCGCGCCTGCGCCCGTCGGGCGGCGCGGCCGGGGCCCCCGGGCCCTCAACGCGTGCTCATGGTTGGGCCCCCGCCTGGGGGCCCAACCTTTTTTCCCCTGGTCGCACACCTCCGCCTGATACGCAACGCTCCAGCACTGCCTGTCCCTGTTCGCCACTCGTTTAAACAGCGGTACGGACCGGACACCGTTGTTGCTTTCTGTTGATTCAGGGAAGCGTCACTGCGCGGAAATAGAAGTCGAGCATCGCCATGAGCGGTGCGGGATCATGACGGAGACGACTGCGAAGGGCTGCGCCCTCCCAGCAATTCACCAGAAGACCCGCCAAAGCCTGGGGGTCTGACTCTGGGGGAAGATCGCCTTGCTGTCTGGCTTCCTCTAGACATCCAGCCATGCGTTCGGCAATGGCTGAGAAGCAGGCCTCGATCTTCTGCCGGAACTGGTCGTTGACCCCCGAAAGTTCTTGGCCTAACCCACCGAGGAGGCAGCCCATGTAGCCCTCGGATTCGTAATGCAGCTGTGTCATGTAGAAGAAGTGGCGAACGCGCCCCAGGGGAGGCAGGTTCCTTTCCCCGAGGCACGCATCCAGACCGGCATGCACGCCCTCCATGTAGCGGTCGATGACCTGGAGGGCGAAGTCCTCCTTGTCCCTGAAGTGATGGTAGAAGGAACCCTTCGGAATCCCGGTGTCATCAAGCAGGGCCTGGATGCCCAGGTCGTGGTAGCCGTGCTTCAGCAGCAGGCTTAAGCCAGCATCGAGGAAGCGCTGTTTGGTGACGTGCAGCATCGTGAAGAACCGCCTTCTGGGACGGGAATCCCACATCACCATGCTGGCCCGGGGTGCCCTCCGGGGCAAGTCGACTAGGCAGGGCGGTTCAGCACAGATTTCATGTGGTCGATGACCTTCCTGTGTTCATGCTGGGGGCTGAACATGATGATCTCTGCATCCTGGTCGACCTTGACGTTGTGCCCGGATGGCCAGTAGAACAGGTCTTTTGCGTGGACCGTCTCCTGGGACCCTTTGGCATCGGTGGTGGTGAGCTGCCCCTGAAGCACATAGCCCCAATGGGGACACTGGCACAGGTTGCCCTCCAGCCCCTGGAACAGGGGGGTGGTGTCCACACCCGCAGCCAGGGTGAAGAATTCACAGCTGATGGGACCGCAGCCGCTGGCATCGCCGAAATTCATGCGCTGGCGAATCACTGCCCCTGGGATGTCCAGTTGGACCTCCACTTC
This sequence comes from Candidatus Geothrix skivensis, assembly GCA_016721195.1. Taxonomy (GTDB): domain Bacteria; phylum Acidobacteriota; class Holophagae; order Holophagales; family Holophagaceae; genus Geothrix; species Geothrix skivensis. The sequence goes on from JADKIO010000002.1 coordinate 51,359, forward strand.
ATCTCTGGCGACCCGCATGGTTGGTTCTCCTGTAGGTATGGGGATGGGAGTTGATTGGACCGATTGGTCTAATCGAACAAATTAGGACCCCAGAGCGCCCTGTCAAGGGCTCGCTCCTTGAAGTTGCCACCCACCCCAGATCCCAAGGCCCTCCTTGAAAGTCCAGAGCCCTACCCTTCAGCCTTCCTGTCCCTGGGCGGCCCGGGAGGCCCGCAGCACGGACCTGAAGACCTCCTCCACCCCCTGGGCATCGAGTCCCGAATCGGCGGCCCACTCCCGGCGGGCCTGGAGCTGGGCGGCCTCCCGCTCGGGGTCATGGATGGGGAGCCCCATCTCGGCCTTGGCGCGGCCGGCCCGGAGCACCAGCTCCGTGCGGCGGGCCAGCAGGGCCACCAGTTCCTGGTCCAGGGCATCGATGTGGTCCCGCACTTCCTGCAGCACCGGGGACCGGGTCCCCAGATCGGGGATGGCCAGCAGCTCGCCGTCCCCGGAGACGGCGGCCTCCGCGAGGCTCCGGTGGATGGCGGCCAGGGCCTCCAGCAGACCCTCGCGGGCACCGGCGGCGAAGGGGTTCTCGTTCTGCAGGGCCACGAAGAGATGACCGGCGTCCTCCCGCACCGCCTCGAGGGTGCGGGCGATGGCGTGGAAGGAGGGCGGCGTGAAGGGCAGCTCTGCGCCGGCGCCCACCTCCACCAGTCCCTTGGCGATGAAGTAGGTGAGGGCGTGGGTGGTGGCCATGACCCGGTCGTGATCCTCGGGGCTCTGCCGCAGCACCTCGCAGCCCAGGCCCCGGAACAGCCTTTCCGTCCGCTGGGCCGCGTCCGGGTGCTGGGGCGAGGGGCAGAGCACCACCCGCAGGGGCCGCTCCGCCCGGGCCAGGCTCACGGGGCCGAACAAGGGATGGGTGCCCGCATGGGGAATGGCGGCGCCGAGGAGCTCATCCATGCGTGCGCAGGGGCCCGCCTTGACGCTGCCCACATCGAACACCAGGTGGTTCGGAGTCAGCAGGGGCCGAAGCCCCTTGAGGCTGCCCTCCAGTGCCTGGAGGGGCACCGCCAGGATCAGGACGTCGTTGGCCGCCACCAGTGCCCGCAGGTCCGCCACCCGGTGCTGCAGGGGAACCTCTGCAACCGGATCCCAGGCCTGGTGGCCCTGGCCGGCCTGCAGGAGCAGCGTGCCCAGCGCCCTCCCGAAGCGGCCGTAACCCAGGATGCCGATGCCCATGAGATCTCCGCGGTGGAGTGGAAATCCTACCGCAGGAGCGCCCGGGTCGCGGCCCCGGGTGGCGCGGGGCGCTCCTGCGGGTTTCGCCTCAGCTTCCGCAGCAGGTGGGTGCGCAGCCGCAGGCACGTACTGCTTCCGCCTTTGTACCTTCCACCTGGATGCTCAACACTGAGCCCGCCGCTGATGCCAACTCGTCGGCGCTGAGACCAGGGTAGCGGGCCTTCGCCGCTTCCATCAGTTCCGGCGAGAACATGTCCAGGCCGTAACCCCGCTCACCCACGATGGCAACGCGCTCGAACCCTGCCGCCTCGATGGCCGCTAGGTACTCCGTCTTGAGCAGCGCCCCGGCAATGCAGGCGCCGTAGGCGTCCATGTCCTGGGCAACCACCTCAGGCAGGGGCCTCACCAGCACCAGGTCGGACACCATGAGCCGCCCACCGGGCTTGAGCACCCGATAGGCCTCCTGGAACACCCGGCCCTTGTCGGTGCTGAGGTTCACCACGCAGTTGGAGATGATGGCATCCACGCTGCCATCCGCCACCGGCAGAGCCTCGATATCGCCAAGGCGGAATTCCACGTTGGTGTAGCCGTGGGTCTTGGCCAGGGTGCTGGCGCGCTCGATCATCTGGGGCGTCATGTCCACGCCAATGACGCGACCCTCGGGCCCCACGCGCTGAGAGGCGAGGAAGGCATCGAAGCCCGCACCAGAGCCCAGGTCCAGCACGGTCTCTCCGGATCGAAGCGAGGCCAGCGCCACGGGATTGCCGCAACCCAACCCCAAGTTCGCCCCATCGGGGGCACGGCTTCGATGTCCTCATTGCCGTACCACTCCCAGCCGGAGGCTAGGATCGAGCAGCGCTTCGCGCAGCCGCGGGGAGGAGGATGGAGGGCAGCAACTTTGATTGTTCGTGACGAAGCCGGCGTAGCGCTGACGGACGGCGGCTTTGATGGTTTGGGAATCCATGGGGGTTCCTTTCCGAGTGGGTAGGGGTTCCCCGGGACGCCTCGGCATCCGGGTCCCCAGGAAGGTTGAGGGTCAGTCCCCGCCGCAGCAGGGCGCAGGTTTGGTCTCGGGCGCGACACCGCCGGAGCAGCAGTCCTGCCAGAGGTATTCGGTGAGGGCGCGCAGCACGCCGAACTCGGCGCGATAGCGCAGCGTGGTGCCATCCCGCGCCACCGCCACCAGGCCCGCCACGGAGAGGGTGGCCAGGTGGTGGCTGAGGGTAGAACCTGGAATGGCCAGGCGCGTTTGCAGTTCCCCGGCGGGCGTCCCCGCCTCGGGGCCCTGCACCACGCTGCGGAGGATGCTCAGGCGCACGGGGTGGCCGAGGGCTTTCAGCTGCTCTGCCGCCTGTTCCACACGCCGGGTCATGGCTTCCTCCTGGCTTAATTCTAAATTTTTCGAAATAGAGCGCAAGGCCTAATTTCGATTTTTTTCGAAATTTGTGCAGGCCTGGCTTGCTCGACCCCCGGACCAGCATGGCCGGGGGTCAATGTTCAAAGTTGGGTGTGGCTGCGCCAGCGGGGCCAGAGGGTATCAACCCCCTGGCCCCGCTGATCCAGAGCCATGTAGATGGCGGTTTCCGCCGAGTGGCGACAGACCGCCCGGGGCCTACTTGCAGCCGCAGTCCTCGCCGCAGTCGCCTTGACCCTTCTCCTTGCCTTCGCCCTCGCAGGAGCAGTCGCCGCCACAGCAGCCGCCGCCCTCGGTCAGGGTGGCCTGGGCCAGGGCCAGCATCATCTGGTGGGGGTCGCCCTTCACCCGCAGGGCCATGTTCACGACTTCGATCATGGCCTCCTTGGAGACGCCCAGGGCTTCCAGGCGGGCCTGGTGGGCCCGGAAGGCGCGCTCCGCATTGGCGCCGATGGCAGCTCCCAGGGCCACGAGGTTGAGGGTGGTTTCATCGAGGCCCGTCTCGGTCGCGGTCTGGGGATCGGTCTGGGTGGACATGCGGACTCCTTGGTGGGGGTGAGGGGGACAGAATCAGGCTTGGGAGGCGGTTTCCGGGCATTCGTCGGGCAGGCAGATCTCGCAGCGCAGGGCCCGGGCCAGGGCCAGATTCCTGGCCAGCTCACCCTCGGTGGCAGCCAGGAGGGGCCAAAGGGAGTCCAGAACTGGGCGGGCGGCGGCCTCGTCGGAGAGGGCCACATGGACCCGTCGGCCCACCTTCCACTCCCGCACCAGCCCGGTCCGGCGCAGGCCGGTGAGGTGCTCGGACACGGTGGAAGGGGCCAGCCCCAGCACGGCGGCCACCTCGCAGACGCAGAGCTCACCGCTCCGCAGCAGCACCAGGATGCGCAGGCGGGCGGGGTGGGCCAGGATCTTCAGGTTGTCCACGAGGGGGCGGAGGGTGTCAGTCGTCATTTCGCGCTTTACCGAAACAATTTCAGGCTACACCGACTCCCCTCCAAAGGGAACCACTGTATCGATTAACCCTTTCTCGCCAGATGGTTGAGGTTGGAAAGGGCTTCAGCGGGACCCATGATCAGGAGCTCGTCCCCCGCCTGGAAGCGCTCATCCCCGGGCGGGTTGAAGCGGAGCTGGGCGCCCTGGTGCACCAGGCCCACCAGCAGGGAGCCGGTGGCATGGCGCAGGCGGGCCTCCCGCAGGGTCTGGCCCACCAGGGGGCTGCCCGGGGCGATGGTGATCCGCTCCATGCCCAGCTCCAGCTGCTCCTGCTGCAGCACGATATCGAAGAAGCTCATCATCTCGGGCTTGAGCAGCAGGCCCGCCATGCGGCGCCCGCCGATCTCGTAGGGGCTCACGATGTGATCGGCCCCGGCGGCCCGCAGCTGGCGCTCGGTGCCCAGCTTGGCGCTGCGGGCCACCACGGGCAGGTCCGGGCGGATCTGCTTCACCGTGAGGGTCACCAGCACGTTGTCCGCATCCGTGGTCAGGGCGGTGATGAGCCCCTTGGCCTGCCGGATGCCCGCCCGCTCCAGCACCAGGTCGTCCATGGCGTTGCCGTAGAGGATCAGCTCGCCGGCGAAGCGCGGGCTGCGGCCCTTGGTCTCGTCCTGCTCGATGATGACGAAGGGGACGCCTGCCTTCTTGAGTTCCCAGGAGGCCTGGAAGCCCATCTTCCCGAAGCCGCAGACGATGACGTGATCCTTGAGGTCGTCCAGCCGTTTCTGCATGCGGCGCTCCATGATGTAGCCCCGGAGGTCCCCCTCGAGGAGCAGGGCGGTGAGGTTCGAGATCGCATAGGTGGCCACGCCCAGGCCCACGATGAGGTAGAAGATCGTGAAGATCTTGGTGCGGGCGTTCACTTCGCCCAGTTCCCGGAAGCCCACGGTGAAGAGGGTGGTGATGGCCATGTAGAAGCTGTCCAGGGTGTTCAGCTTCGAAAGCAGGTGGTAGCCCAGGCCCCCGGCGAAGATGACCGCCACCAGCAGCACCAGGGCGTAGCGCAGCCGCTTCAGGGGCGCGTCATCGTCCTGGATGGGGCCCCGGGGGAAGGGGGTGCGGAAGCGCATCTCAGCCCCCCAGCCCATGCTTGATGGCGAAGTTCGCCGTGGCCAGGGCCACCAGGTGATCCCCGCAGCTGAGCCGGCATTCGACGATGGCCCCCCGCCCGGAGAACCGGATCACCTTGCCCTCGCCGAATACCTCACCCTTGGCGGGTTCCAGGTAGCGGATGTGCAGATCCGAGGTGGCGAAGGGCATGGCCCCATCGAAGGCGGTGCTCAGGGCCAGGGCCCCCACCATGTCGGCCATGGTGGCCAGCACCCCGCCGTTGACGTTGCCCCGGGCCCCGTTCAGGACCGCCTTCGTGGGCACCAGGCGCATGGTGGCCGTGCCCGGCGAGGCCTCTTCGATGGAGAGGCCCCAGTTCTTGATGAGCTCCCAGGGATGGAAGCGCGCCCGCAGCCGCTCCAGGAGATCCGGAGCCAGGGTCTCTGGGATCTGCGGCTTGGCCATGCTTGAGTGTAGCCGCCGGGAAGGGGCCCGCAGCCAGAACCTGCTGATCAGAGCTTCAGCACGCCCTTGAGGGTGTCCGCCATGGCCTGGAAGGCCTTGGTCTGGGGGCTGTCCGGGTGGGTGGAAACGAAGGGCAGTCCGCTGTCGCTGCCCTCCCGGATGGCCAGGTCGATGGGGACCTCGCCCAGGAAGGGGAGGTCCATGCGCTGGGCCGCGGCTTTCACGCCGCCGTGGCCGAAGATCTGGGTCTCCTGGCCGCAGCCGGGGCAGATGAAGCTGCTCATGTTCTCGATGATGCCGAGGATGGGCACCTTCACCGTGCCGAACATGCCGATGGCCTTCTTGGCATCCAGGAAGGCCACGTCCTGGGGCGTGCTGACGATGACGGCCCCGTCCACCTGGGCGTTCTGGATGAGGGTGAGCTGCACGTCCCCGGTGCCCGGGGGCAGGTCGATGAAGAGCACGTCCAGCTCGCCCCAGGCCACGTCCTTCAGGAACTGCTGGAGGGCCTTGTTGAGCATGGCCCCCCGCCAGATGACGGGGCGGTCCTCCTCGATGAGCAGGCCCATGGACATGACCTTGATGCCGAACTTCTCCAGGGGCAGGATCTGGCCATCCGGCGTCCCCAGGGGGGAATCCTTCAGGCCCAGCATCATGGGGATGGAGGGGCCGTAGATGTCCGAATCCAGGAGGCCCACCCGGAGGCCAGTCTGGGCCATGGCGATGGCGAGGTTCACGGTGAGGGTGCTCTTGCCCACCCCGCCCTTGCCCGAGCCCACCACCACGCAGCGCTTGATGCTGGGGATGAGGTTCTTGAATTCCACCTGGGCCGTCTTCTCCCAGCCGATCTCGATGTCCGCCGAGGCCACCCCCGGCTGGTTGAGGATCAGCTCCTCCAGGGCCTGCTTGATGACCTGGACCCGGTCCTGGTAGGCCTCCAGGAGTTGCAGCAGCACGGTCACCCGGCCCTCGGTGACATCGATGCCCTTCACGGCCTTCAGGGTGGTGAGGCTGGCATTGGTCCCTGGGACCACATAGGCATTGAGGGCTTCGAACAGGGCGGCGCGGCTGATTTTCGTCATGCGTGTCTCCAGCCCCCCAGTTTGACACGGGGGCCTGGTTTTGCTCCCAACCAGTCCCCTGACCTGGGATCGGACCTGATCGGGCGAGGCACTCAACGGGGTGCAACCGGCTTCAAATCGAAATTTCGAGGATTCACCACCGAGAGCCCACGCCGGTTTGCCCAACCGTGGTCTGGAATGAAACAGCAGAGCTTCCTTTGGCCGGTGGTTCCAGGGGCTTGGGTTCCGGGGCCATGGCTGACCGGCAAGGGTTGGGCTCAGCCCCCGGAATCGCCCCACCCCTGGACACTCACCAGGCGCTTGATTCGGTCGCTGCGTCAGAAACGCACGCCCACCCCCCAACGGTCGCCCTGTGGCCAGGTCTGCGCAGAGGCGAGGGCCTGGCCGGGGAACGCCTCAGGCACCCGAGGCCAGGCCCCCTGCCAGCAGTCGGCGGAGGACATAGGGCAGGATGCCCCGCTGTCGGCTGCAGTCGATCTCCACCGGGGTGTCGAGACGCAGCAGCAGGTCCAGGCGGGCCGAGCTGCCATCCGCCCGGTGGATGGTGAGCGGCAGGGTCTGGCGGGGAGCAAGGGGCCGGTCGGCGCCCTCGAGATCGAAGATCTCCGACCCATCCAGACCCAGGGTGAGGGCACTCACGCCTTCAGGGAACTGCAGGGGGAGAACACCCATGCCCACCAGGTTGGAGCGGTGAATCCGCTCGAAGCTGCGGGCGATGACGGCCCGCACCCCCAGGAGCTGGGTGCCCTTGGCGGCCCAGTCCCGCGAGGAGCCCGTGCCGTACTCCTGGCCCGCGAACACCAGCAGGGGCGTACCTTCTTTGGCATAACGCGTGGCCACTTCGAAGATGCTGAGCAGGTCCCGCGATGGCTGGTGGCGAGTGAAGCCGCCCTCGGTCCCAGGGGCCATGAGGTTCCGGATCCGGGGATTGGAGAAAGTTCCCCGCACCATCACTTCATGCTGGCCGCGGCGGGCGCCGTAGGAGTTGAAGTCCACCGGCAAGACGCCTTGGGCCTGCAGCCACTGGCCGGCGGGAGAGGCCGGGTTGATCCGACCCGCGGGACTGATGTGGTCCGTGGTGATCGAGTCGCCGAAAATCGCCAGCGCCCGGGCCCCCTGCAAAGGTTTGGCCTCGGGCGGCTCCACCGCGAAGCCGTCGAACCAGGGAGGTTCAGCAATGTAGGTGGAAGAGCCATCCCAGGGATAGACCGCGCCGGAAGGCGCCTCCAGCGCGCGCCAGGCCGCGTCGCCATCGGCGATGGACTGGTAGGTGGCCTGGTAGATCCCGGGGCGGTTGGCCTGGGGCAGCAGCGCCTCGATCTCGGCTTCGGTGGGCCAGATGTCGTGCAGGTAGACGGGCTGCCCCTCTGCATCCAGGCCCAGGGGGTCCACCAGGAGGTCCAGACGGACAGAGCCCGCCAGGGCGAAGGCCACCACGAGGGGGGGACTCATGAGGAAGTTGGCCCTCACCGCTGGATGTACCCGGGATTCGAAGTTCCGGTTGCCCGAGAGCACGCTGGCCACCACCAGCTCCTGAGCCGCGATCACCCTGTCGATGCGGGGATCCAGCGGGCCCGAGTTGCCGATGCAGGTGGTGCAGCCGTAGCCGACGGTCCCGAAGCCCAGCGCATCCAGGTCTCCCTGCAGGCCCGTGGTGTCCAGGTAGTCCGACACCACCCTGGAGCCCGGGGCGAGGGAGGTCTTCACCCAGGGCTTGGGGGTCAGGCCGCGGGCGCGGGCCTTCCGGGCCAGCAGGCCTGCAGCCAGCATCACCGAGGGATTCGAGGTGTTGGTGCAACTGGTGATGGCCGCGATGACCACATCCCCATGGCCCAGGGTGGACGCGCGGCTGGAGGAGGCCGGCGTCCCTGCCGGTGGCGGCGCATCCGGCAGCGGGAAGCGCACCTGGCGTTCGGCCTCGGACCGGGCGAAGCCGTCCCCACCCGACTGGAAGAGCAGGGTTTCGAACTGCTGCTTGAGGTCGGAAAGGGCCACCCGATCCTGGGGGCGCTTGGGCCCGGCTACGGAAGGTTCCACGGCGCCGAGGTCCAGTTCCACCACCTGGGTGTAATCGACCTCCCCCGGCAGTGGGATGCCGAGCATGCCCTGGGCCTGGTAGTAGGCCCGTACGGCTTCCACCTGCTCGGCCGAGCGGCCGCTGGCCGCCAGGTACGTGAGGGTGCACTCATCCGTGGGGAAGAACCCCAGGGTGGCGCCGTACTCCGGGGCCATGTTGGCCAAAGTGGCGCGGGTGGCCACACCGAGGGACCGCGACCCGGCGCCGAAGAACTCCACGAACTTGCCGACCACCTGCGTGCGGCGGAGCAGTTCCGTGAGCGTGAGCACCAGATCCGTGGCGGTGACCCCTTCCCGCAGGGCCCCGTGGAGGTGGACGCCCACGACATCCGGCTCAAGAAGGGCCGAGGGCTGGCCAAGCATGGCGGCTTCTGCCTCGATGCCCCCCACGCCCCAGCCCACGATGCCGAGGCCGTTGATCATGGTGGTGTGTGAATCAGTTCCCACCAGCGTGTCGGGATAGTAGAGCCCGTCTTGTTCAAAGACGCCTCGGGCGAGGTGCTCCAGGTTCACCTGGTGGCAGATGCCGAAGCCGGGGGGGACGATGCGGAAGGTTCGGAAGGCCTGCTTGCCCCACTTCAGGAATTCATAGCGCTGCCGGTTCCGGTCGAACTCGTGGGCCTGGTTGATCTGCAATGCGTCGGCGGTCCCCCAGGCATCCACCTGGATGGAGTGGTCCACCACCAGGTCCACAGGCACCAGGGGCTCGATGAGACCCGGCTCGGCTCCCATGCGAACGGCTTGGCTGCGCATGGCGGCCAGATCCACCAGCAGGGGCACCCCGGTGAAGTCCTGCAGCAGCACGCGGGCCACCAGGAAAGGAACCTCGCGGGTGCGCGGCCCCCGCGCGGACCAGCCGGCCAGGGCGCGCACATCCGCCTCCCGAACCCGCTCGCCGTCCACGTTCCGGGCCAAGGATTCGAGGAGGATGCGCAGCGTCACGGGCAGGCGGGAGATGGGGCCATAGCCCAGCTGCTCGAGCCGGGGCAGGGAAATGAACCGCCCTTTCCGTCCGTGGCCAAGGTCGAATTCAGTCAGGGCGCCTAGGACGTTCTGCATCGGGGTATCTCCCGTGGAACGGTGGAGGAGCGGGCAACTTCTGGCTTCAGCATAGACCCCTTCGCCCTGTACCGAAGGGACCCCTGGCTGGGTCGCGGGGACCCCCAGCACAGCCATGTTCGGTTCCTGATGGCATTGAAAGGAGGCCCGGTCGATTCCTGACCCGAAAGCCCTGGAGCCCCCTCAGATGTCCGAATCCAAGGGTCCCAGCTTCTGGGTCAGGGCACCCACTCCGCTGGCCAGCAGGGTGTGCTCGTAGATGCGCAGCTGGCTCCGCAGGGGGGGATCCTGGGGGTCGAGGCCCCGCCGCAGCACCTCCCCTTCGGTGCCGAGGACCCGGCCCTTCAGGGTGTCGTGCAGCTGCAGCTCGACCATCTCCATGACCTGGGTGGCAAGGAGGGGATCCACCAGGGGGAAGGCCAGCTCCACCCGCCGGTCGAGGTTGCGGGGCATGAGGTCCGCGCTGGACAGCAGGGTCTCGGGCTGCCCGTCATTGGCGAAGTGGTAGATCCGGGCGTGCTCCAGGAACCGGTCGAGGATGGAGAGGGCCCGGATGTTATCGGACAGGCCCGGCACGCCGGGCCGCAGGCAGCAGGTGCCCCGCACCACCAGGTCCACTTTCACGCCTTCGCGGCTGGCCTCGTAGAGCATCTGGATGAGCTGGGGGTCCACCAGGGCGTTCATCTTCAGCACCATCCGGGCCGGACGGCCCCCGCGGGCATGGTCGATCTCGCGCTGGATGCGGGCCTTGAGGGCCTTCTTCATGTGCTGGGGGGCCAGGAGGATCCGGTGGAACCGCGGCGGCCGGGTGTAGCCCGTGAGCATGTTGAAGAGGTTGGAGAGGTCTTCGCCAAACTCGGGCCTCGCCGTGAGCAGCCCGATGTCCGAATAGAGCCGGCTGGTACGTTCGTTGTAGTTGCCGGTGCCCAGGTGGCAGTAGCGCTTGATGCCGCCAGCTTCCTGGCGCACCACGAGGCAGGCCTTGCAGTGGATCTTGTGATTGGGCAGCCCGTACACCACGTGGACGCCGGTCTTCTCGAGGCGCCGGGCCCAGGCGATGTTGGCGGCCTCGTCGAAGCGGGCCCGCAGCTCGACGATGGCGGCAACCTGCTTGCCCCGCTCGGCGGCCCGCTCCAGGGCCGCCGCCACCGGGCTGTTGGCCGTCACGCGGTAGAGCGTCATCTTGATGGCGAGGACCTTGGGATCCTCCGCCGCTTCGCGCACGAAGCGCACCACGCTGTCATCGAAGCTCTGGTAGGGGTGGTTCAGGAGGATGTCGTTCCTGGAGATGGCGTCGAAGATGCTCCCGGCCACCTCGAGCTGGGGCACGGGCAGGGGCGGCAGCGGGGTGTCCTTGAGGTGGGGCAGGTCGAGCTGACCGTAGAGCTGCATGAGGTCCGAGAAGGCCGTGAGGCCCGAGCAGGGGTAGAGATCCTCGGGGCTCAGCTCCATTTCCTCGATGAGCATGTCCAGCACCTTGGCGGACAGCCCGTGCTCGTACTGGAGGCGTACCACCGCGCCCCGGCGACGGTCGCGGAGGCCCTCTTCCACGGTCTTGAGCAGGTCCTCGGAGGGGTCCTCCTCCACCGGCAGATCCGAATCCCGGGTGACGCGGATGGCCTGGCAGCTCTTGACCGTATAGCCCAGGAAGAGCCGCGACAGGTGGTGGCGCACCACGTCTTCGAGCATGACGAAGGCGTGGCTGCCCTGGCTCGACGGCACCCGCAGGAAGCGGGAGGCCAGGCCCGTGGGGACGTGGATGAAGGAAAGCTCGGAGGCGGGGAGGTCCCCATCCAGCAGATCCTCGTCGGGCTCCAGCTCCACCACCAGCACCAGGGCCCGGTTGCCCAGGCGGGGGAAGGGGTGGCCCGTATCCACGGCCAGGGGCGTGATGAGGGGCAGCAGGCTGCGCTCAAAGTAGTCCAGCACGAAGGCCGCCTGGGCCGGGTTCAGGTGCTTCGGGTCCATGATGACCACACCCGCCGCCTCCAGCTGGGGCTCCAGGATGGCGTGGAAGAGCTCGTGCTGCCGGGCGGAGTAGGTGTGGATGCGGGAGGACACGCGCTCCAGCAGCTGGCGGGGCGTCAGGCCATCCGGCCCGGGCTGGGTGATGCCGGCGTCGATCTGCCGCCAGATGCCCGCCACCCGCACCATGAAGAACTCGTCCCAGTTGCTGGACACGATGCTGAGGAACTTCACCCGCTCCAGGAGGGGCACGGTGGGATCCTCGGACTCTTCCATGACGCGGGCGTTGAAATCCAGCCAGCTCAACTCCCGGTTGAGCAGTTCCTCGGGGCGGGGGATGGGATGGAACACGGGGGGCCTCTCGAACCCGGATCTTAGCGCTCGGATGTAACAGACTGATGGTACAGGCGATGAATCGTCCGCCCCGAAGAACTTCCTTTGTTTTCGAGGGATTTTCAGGCAGAATCGATGGTTCGGTCCTCCACGGGGAGGCTCGAATGGTCCGCCCGGACCCATCCCAACGAGAGGGCAGCCACCCAGAAGGGCCGGCGCCAGGTAGGAGGAACCACATGTCCCAGGAAGTCCTGATCGTTCCCAAGCGCGAGACCTTCGGCAAGGCGTCCATTCGCGAACTCAAGAAGAATGGCCTGATCCCCGCCGTGGTCTATGGCCTCAAGGAGGCCCCTGTCGCCATCGCCATCAGCCCCAAGGCCGTGGCCCGGGTGCTGGCCAGCGATACCGGCCTGAACTCGGTGGTGTTCCTCCAGCGTGAAGGCACTGACATCAAGCGCCACGTCATCATCAAGGACGTGCAGCGCGATCCCATCACCAGCCGCCTCCGCCACGTGGATTTCATGCGGGTGGACATGGCCCTCAAGGTGCGCGTGAAGGTGCCCGTGCGCCTCGTCGGCACCTCCATCGGCGTCAAGGCCATGGGCGGCGTGCTTGACTTCGCCCACCGCGAGATCGAGATCGAGTGCCTGCCGAGTGTCATCCCCGCCCACATCGACGTGGACATCACCAACCTGGCGGTGGGCGATAGCGTCCGCTTCGAGCAGCTCGCCCTTGGGGCCAACATCGTCATCACGGGCGACGCCCACCAGGTGGTCTGCTCCGTGCACGGCAAGGCCGCCGAGGAAGAGGTCGCCGCCCCCGTGGCCGCCGCCGCCGTCGAGCCCGAAGTGGCCAAGAAGGGCAAGAAGGACGACAAGAAGTAGTTCCAACTGTCATCCAGCCATGCGCGGGCGCCTTGCGGCGCCCGCGTTGTATAAAGGGATCTATGTGGACGCTGGTGCCGTTAGGAAACCCGGGGACTGATTTCCAGGACACCCGGCACAATCTTGGAAGGTTGATGCTCCAGCGCTGGATGGCGGACCGGGACCTGGCCCCGGCGCCGACCCGGCGCTTCCCCTCGGGCAGCCTCTATCCCCTCAAGGCCGGACTGCAGGTCCTGGTGCCCAGCGGCTACATGAACCTTTCCGGCGAGGCCTGCGCCCAGGCCGCCGCCGCGGGCATCTACCCCCGCCAGCTGGTGCTCCTCCACGATGACAAGGACCTGCCCCTGGGCACGGGGCGGTTCCGGCTGAACGGCTCCGACGGCGGCCACAATGGGCTGCGCTCGGTCTTTGATCTGCTCGGCACCCAGGACATCGCCCGCCTCCGTCTGGGCATCGGCCCCTTCGAACGCCCCCTCGCCGACTTCGTGCTGGACCACTGGACCGATCCCGAATGGGAGCGGCTCGACGCCCTGGACGCGCCGTTTGCGCAGTTCCTGGAACTGCTGGGGAGGACCGAGGACCTGGGGGCCCTGGGGAACCTCGTGAATCCTGCGGAGTTCTGGGGGGAGCCGCCCAGGACTTCCCCTTGATCTTCAAGCCTTTCCGGGGGAAACTGGTCCTTCGCGTCCTCCGCTGGAGGGCTCTTCCTTGCTCCCTGGAATCCAAAGGGGGCTTCACATCCACAAGGAGGACAGATGCGTCGCTATGAGACCATCTTCATCGCCTCCCCACGCTGACCGACGAGCAGAGCGATGAGCTCGTCAAGCAGTTCGAGGGGATCATTGCCGAGCAGGGTGGCGAACTGCTCAAGACCGACAAGTGGGGCCGCAAGAAGCTGGCCTACGAAATCCAGAAGTACAGCGAGGGCTACTACACGCTCTTCGAGATGAACGCTGGACCGACCCTCATCGCCGAGCTGGAGCGCCGCTTCCGCAACCACGATTCGGTCATCAAGTACCTGAGCATCCGCATGGACGAGGCCGAAAAGGCCGCCGGGCGCACCAAGCAGCGCATCGAGCGCGAAGCCAAGCGCAAGGCCCAGGCCGGGATCAAGGAACGTTCCGCTGAAGAGGTGATGGGATGAAGCGCCGCGCCGATGCCAAGAAGGGCAAGCCCAAGAAGAAGAAGGCTTTTGGGGGACGACGCGCCAAGTTCTGCAAGTTCTGCGTCGAAAAGTCCCTCATGATCGACTACAAGGACGTGAAGACCCTCCAGGCCTTCACCCCCGAGCGCGGCAAGGTGCTGCCCCGCCGCACCAGTGGCGTGTGCGCCGTCCACCAGCGTGAGCTGGTCGAAGCCATCAAGCGCGCCCGCAACATCGCTCTGCTGCCTTTCGCCGCGGACTGATCCCTGGCGCTGGTTGACTTCCAAGAAGGGGGCCATTCGGCCCCCTTCTTCATGTCGCCTCCAGGAATCTGCATGAGGGAGGCTCAGGGCCAATTGCCAGGAAAGGTCGGCTCGATCCTGGTCCGCGGCCAATGCCTCCTGGGGAGGTCCGGTGAAAAACCGCGCAATCCTTTGGGCGGATCGACGCCCCCGGCGCTAGGATAGCGAAAGCCACCCCGGAGTCCCCATGCGCTTCCCGCTGAACCTCGGATCCGATGTCCTCCGCCTGGGTACCCGGGTGGCCTTTGTCCTTCTGACGGCCCAGGCCTTGGTCCTGGTGGCGGATGACAAGGAGAAGGAAAAGGAGAGGGGGAAGAAGCCTGAGGCGGCACGCCCGGAGCCCCGGCGCGAGGCCCCGCCCGCCCCCAGGCCGGAACCCAGACGGGAAGCCCCCCCCAGTGCCAGGCCCGAGCCCAGGCCCATGCCAAGGCCAGAGCCCCGGCTTGAATCCAGACCTGAACCCAGGCCCATGCCAAGGCCCGAGCCCCGGCTCGAATCCAGACCTGAACCCAGGCCCATGCCAAGGCCCGAGCCCCGGCTCGAATCCAGACCTGAACCCAGGCCCATGCCAAGGCCCGAGCCAAGGCATGACCTGTCGCCCGCGCCCCATCCGCAGCCGCATTCCCCTACCGTGGACCCCGGAACGCCCAGGGACCACACCCCGAATCCCCGTCCCGCACCGGGACCCGTCCCGGGTCGCCCTGAGATCAACCCCCGGCACCTGCCCCCGCCGTCGGGCCATCTCGAGCCGACCCGTCCCACTGGGCCCGCCGGGCGGCCCGGCTTCGAAGCCCGACCGGCACCGGGCCACCTGGACCGGCGCCAGCCGGAGCGTCAGGTGATCCGGACCCAGGGTGGCGGGGAGATCCACCGCACCCATACCGGTGTCATCCGCGAGGTCCGCACGCCCAGTGGCGCCGTGATCCGGCATTCGCCCAGCGGCGTGCGGCACGTGGAGATCGTCCGTCCCGGCGGACGCATCATCGTGGCCAACGCCACCGGCCGCCACGGGTACATCCAGCGGCCCCTCGTATCCCACGGCCACACCTATGTCCAGCGCACCTACATCATCGAAGGCAGGCCCCATGCCGCCCTCTACCGCCCCTGGTCCCACAGCGGCCGCGAGTACAACGTCTACATGCCGCGCCACCACTACCGGCCCGGCTTCTACGCCTGGGCATACGATCCTTGGCCCCGCCCGGTCCGCTACACCTGGGGCTGGCACAACCGGCCCTGGTACGGCTACTACGGCGGCTACTTCACGCCCTACCCCGTCTATGCCGGCCCCGCCTTCTGGCTGACGGATTTCCTCATCGCGGCCACCCTGGAATCCGCCTACCTCGCGCAGAACGCCTCCATGAGCGCCCCGCCGGTGACCTACACCACGTCCACGGCCATGACCCCCGAGGTGAAGGAAGCCATCGCCGAGGAGGTCCGTCGCCAGATGAACCAGGCTCGGGCTGAACAAGCCGCCCAGGGCGCCTCCCAGCCCATGGGGGCCCCACCGATCTTCTCCAAGAACGGGCCCAAGGTGTTCCTCGTCTCCAGCAGCCTGCTGGCCTACGCGGGCAACCAGGAATGCCCCCTGGGGGAAGGCGACGTGCTGCAGCTGGTGGAAACGCCCGCCCTGGGCTCCGAGTGGGCCGAGGTCAAGGTGCTGTCGAGTCGCGGCTCGAGCTGCCAGAAGGGCAGCTACATCTCCGTCAGGACCACCGATCTCCAGGAGATGCAGAATCACCTGGCCGCTTCCATGGAGAACGGCATGGCCAAACTCCAGGCGGATCAGGGCAAGGAGGGCATTCCCGCCCTGCCGGCCCAGGCCAGGGGCATCGTGAAGGCGTCCTATTCCGACGATCTCCAGCCCGACCTGGGCGCCCAGAGCGAACTGGCCCTGGCCGTGAAGGAGGCCAACAACTCGGAGCAGGCCATCATCGATGAAAGGCCCCAGGAGCCTGCCGGAGCGGGCGGAACCATTTCGCTCGGGATGACCATTCCGGAAGTCGAGCGCACCCTCGGCCAACCCCGGCAAACCGTCGACCTTGGCAAGAAGAAGATCTACGTCTACAAGGACCTGAAGATCACCTTCCTCGGCGGGAAAGTCAGCGACGTCCAGTAGCCTGGCTTCGCCACGGGTGGGCAGCCACAAAGGTCAGCGGGGGGGTCATCAGGCCCCCCCAGCTTGTTTTTTGATCTATGAGTCCCTTTTGAATCGTCGTAAGGTGGGGTGCCTTCCCAACCCAATGAATCAAGTGGTGCCCGTTCATCGGACCTCCGGAATCCCTCCAGTTCGAGCCCTGAGGCCTGGTGGGCCCGATGCCCCCTTTCCCTATCGCCTACTGGACCCGCAGGAGTGAATGGACCGCCCCTTTGCCCGCATGAGGATCAGGCATGTTCCACCTTCTTGATAAGCCAAGGACCGTCGCCAGGCCCGACTACAACCGCTGGCTGGTGCCCCCGGCGGCCCTGGCCATCCACCTGTCCATCGGCATGGCCTATGGTTTCAGCGTCTTCTGGCTGCCCCTCGGCCAGGTCATCGGCATCACGGCCCCGGCGGCTGGGGACTGGAAGATCTCCACGCTGGGCTGGATGTACACCCTCTTCTTCGTGTTCCTGGGATCCTCCGCCGCGGTGTTCGGCACCTGGCTCGAGCAGAACGGCCCCCGGAAGGCCGGCGTGGCCGCCGCCTTCTGCTGGGGCGGCGGGTTCTTCATCTCCGCCCTGGGCGTCCATCTGCACCAGATCTGGCTGCTCTGGCTGGGCTCAGGCGTGATCGGTGGCTGCGGCCTCGGCCTGGGCTACATCTCCCCGGTCTCGACCCTGATCAAGTGGTTCCCGGACCGGCGGGGCATGGCCACGGGCATGGCCATCATGGGCTTCGGCGGAGGGGCCCTGATCGGGGCGCCCCTCGCGGACCGGCTGATCCGCCACTTCGCCACGCCGACCTCGGTGGGCGTCACCGAGGCCTTCCTCGCCCTGGGTTCCATCTACTTCGTCGCCATGTTGTGCGGGGCCTTCACCTACCGCATTCCCCCCGCCGGATGGCAGCCCCATGGCTGGACGCCCCCGGCGAACCAGCAGAACCGCATGATCACCCAGGGCCATGTCCACGTGAAGGTGGTCCACAGGACCCCCCAGTTCTGGTTGCTGTGGGCGGTCCTCTGCCTGAATGTCAGTGCCGGGATCGGCTGCCTCGGCATGGCCTCACCCATGCTCCAGGAGGTGTTCGGAGGCAGGCTCATCGGCGAGACGGCCTCCCTGGCGGGCCTGAAGGCTGGACAGAAGGCCGCTGTGGCCACCCTCGGAGCGGCTTTTGCGGGACTGCTCAGCCTCTTCAACATCGGCGGGCGAATCTTCTGGGCCTCCCTGTCCGACCACCTGGGCCGCAAGCGCACCTACCTCATCTTCTTCGCCCTGGGCATCGCCCTGTACGTGCTCGCGGCGGCGGCCGGCAGCGCCAAGGCGGTGATCCTGTTCGTTGGTTCGTTCTGCGTGATCCTCACCATGTACGGGGGCGGGTTCGCCACCATCCCCGCCTACCTGGCCGATCTCTTCGGCACCCAGTACGTGGGGGCCATCCATGGCCGGCTGCTGACGGCCTGGTCCACCGCCGGCATCCTCGGCCCGGTGTTGGTGAACTACATCCGCGAATTCCAGATCAGCCGGGGAGTTCCCCCTGAAGCCGCCTACCACCTGACGCTCTACCTCCTCGCGGGGCTGCTGGTGCTGGGCCTGGTGTGCAACGCGCTCGTGCGGCCCGTCCATCCCCGCTTCTTCATGAGCGAGACCGAGCTGGAGGTGGAAAGGAAGGCCCTGAAGGGCGTCCAACCCGAGGCCACGGTCGAATCCACCCGGCCCAGCGCGCGCAGCTGGATCGCCGTGTCCGCGGGCTGGCTCCTCGTGGGTATCCCCCTGGGCTGGGGCCTCCTGATCACCTTCCAGAAGGCCGCCACCTTCTTCCGCTGAGGCTCCAGGTGGCCCTCGGGCTTTCCCTGCAAGGGGCAGATGACTCGAGGTACTGAGGTAATCTGGATCCATGGCTGACGCACCCATCACCCTGAGACTGCCCATGCCCCTGCGCAAGCAGAAGGCCATCCAGGCCGCCTGGAAGCCCCTGCTCCTCCAGTGGCTGGTGCCGGGCGCCGGGTACTGGGCCATCGGCGAGAAGCTGCGGGCCAAGGTCTTCTTCGGCGTGTGGTTGTTGTTCTGCATTTTGGGCGCCCTGCAGATGCAGCTTGGGGCCGTGGATGGCGTGAAGGGCGGGATCTTCGTGCCCGTGCAGGGCTCCTGGCTGTCCACCCTGGGCTCCCTGGGCAGTGCCGGCATCGGCCCCGTCTACGGCGCCTTCGCCTGGGCCTTCGGCGGCGCCGGCACCGAACCCGTGCGCACGCTCACCCAGGAGTACGGGGCCACCTATGTGATGGTGGCGGGCCTCCTGAACTGGCTCTGCTGCTTCGATCTCTGGGACCGCATCACCGGCCGCTGGATCTTCCGCCTGCCGAAGGACGAGCAGGTCCAGATGGCCAAGGATCTGCTTCCCAAAAGCGAGTAGGTATCCGCGTCCTTCTGGCCGCTGAGCGCGTCTTCGACTGCGCACGCGGCCTTGGCTGCCCGCGATCGGGCGTGCCACCGGCACGCCCTCCCACTCACGGTGCCTTCAGCCCCGTTCGCGGAGCGGGGCCCCCGGACGAGCAGGTCCAGATGGCCAAGGATCTGCTTCCCAAAAGCGAGTAGCGATGCGGTGTACCTAGCGGGGCCAGCCCAGCAGGACCGCCCCCAGGCTCACGAGCACGGCCCCGGCCACCTGGCGCCGGGAAGGCCGTTCACCAAGGATCCACCCCAGCAGGAAGGTGAACACGATGGAGGTATTCCGGAGGGTGAGGACAGCCGCGCTGGAAGATGTCTGGAGCGCCACCAGGTAGCAGAGGAAGGCCACGGTGCAGACGAGACCGGCGCCCAGTGCGGGGCCCCACTCGATTTGCCAGGTCCATGGGCCGCGCCGCAGGAGGCGGTGCAGGGCCTGGATGGGCAGACCCACGGCCATGGAGGTGGCGAAGAGGGCGGGCGGAGAGGCTCCCGCCCCCAGGGCCAGCTTGTAGCAGGCATTGAACCCCGCGATGCTCACCGCGGCCCCCAGCACGAAGGGCAGGGCCCGGCCTCCCCCCTTCTCCCCGCTGCCCAGCCCCAGGAGGCCCAGACCCGCCAGCATGCCCACCACGGCGACCACCGCCAGGGCGTCGATCCTTTCCCCCAGGAGGAGGCCCAGGGGCCAGGCGGCCAACAGAGCGCCCCCCCGCATCCAGGTGTAGGACCAGCCCAGGGGTGCCCGCTCCAGGCTGCCCACCAGGCCGATGAAGTAGCCGCCTTCGCCCACGCCCGCGGCGAGGGCCCAGCCCAGGGCGGCGGCCCGGGGAAAGGCCGGTCCCGTCCAGACGAGGGCCAGGCTGGCAGTGATGAGGAGGGCCGTGGCGAAAACCACCACGGAGGCGGCATCCAGGTTCCTCGATCGCTTCAGCAGCGCGTTCCAGGCCGCGTGGAGGATCGCGGAGGCCAGGGTCAGGCCGAGGGCCGCCGGGGTCACGGCGGGGCTCCTAGCCTTCGGCCTTCAGGCTCTTCGCCAGCAGCTGGGTGCGGATGAAGACATCGATATCCCCGTCCAGCACCTTCTGGGTCTGGCTGGTCTCGGCGCCGGTGCGGTGGTCCTTCACCATCTGATAGGGCTGGAGCACGTAGCTGCGGATCTGGCTGCCCCAGGCCACGTCGGCCTTGTCCCCGCTGGCGGCGGCCACCTTGTCCAGGAACTTCCGCTGCTCCACTTCATACAGGCGACCTTGCAGCACCTTCAGGGCCGTCGCCCGGTTCTTGATCTGGCTGCGCTCGTTCTGGCAGGAAACCACGATGCCCGTGGGCAGGTGGGTGAAGCGCACGGCGGACTCGGTGCGGTTCACGTGCTGGCCCCCGGCGCCGCTGGCCCGGAACACGTCGATCTTCAGGTCCTTTTCGGGGATGTCCACGTTGATGGTGTCGTCCAGCTCGGGGCTCACGTACACGGCGGCGAAGCTGGTGTGGCGGCGCTTGGCGGAATCGAAGGGGCTGATGCGCACCAGGCGATGGACCCCCGCCTCGGCCCGCAGGTAGCCGTAGGAGAAGGGTGCGTCCACGATGAAGGTGGCGCCCTTGATGCCGGCCTCCTCCCCGTCCTGATAGTCGATCATTTCCGTGGCCCAGCCCTTCGTTTCGCAGAAGCGCAGGTACATGCGCAGCAACATGGCCGCCCAGTCCTGGCTTTCGGTGCCACCGGCACCTGGCGCGATGGCCACGATGGCGTGGTTGTTATCGAGATCGCCGCTCAGCATCATGCGGAGCTCGGCGTCTTCCACGGCCTTGCGGAGGTCGGCCTCGACGGTCCCGGTCTCGGCCAGCATGCTCGCATCCTCCCGGGCCAGCTCCAGTCCGGTCTCCAGGTCCTCCAGTCCGGTGCTCAGGCGCCTGGCCAGGGCGATGTCATTGCTGATCGAGCCCCGCTTCTGGAGGAGGGGCTTGGCGGACTCCGGGTCGTCCCAGAACCCCGGGACCGTGGTCCGCTCCTCGATCTGCTCCAATTCAAGGGCTTTGCGCTCGGGATCCAGATGGGCCACCAGCTGCTGGACGCGGGGTTCCAGCTCATTCTTGGCCCGCACCAGGGTCTCGAAATCCATCGTCTGCCTTTCCGGTTCCCGATTCCGACTTCAAGTCCGGGGGAACCTTCGAGTTTAAAGCAATCCGAAGAGTTACGCCCCCAGGCTATTCTGGTGGGATGTCTGGATTCATCCCCGTGATCCCCGCCGATCTGGAGCCCACCGTCCGAGGGGTCCTGGCGGGCCATGGGGGGGGTGCCCCTGGCCTGGGCCCGCTGGGAGCACCCGGCGCCCAAGGGCCGGGTGGTGATCGTGCACGGCTATGGCGAGCACGGCGAGCGCTACCGGCACACCGCCCACTGGCTGCGGGGGCTGGGCTGGTCGATCTCCAGCATGGACCACCGGGGCTTCGGCCGCTCCGGCGGCATCCGTGGGGATGCCGTCGGCATCCGGGCCTTCGTGGACGACCTGGCCCTCTTCCTCCGCCAGGAGCGCCGGCATGATGCCGAGCGCACCGGGGCCACCGCCCGGGTGGTGGATGGCGTGCCCATGCCCCCCCTGCCGGTCTGTCCCCAGGTGGTGCTGGGCCACAGCTTCGGGGGCCTGGTGGCCCTCCTCACCCTGCTCTGGCACGCGGACACCCTGGACGGCCTCATCCTGTCGAGCCCGGCGGTGGCCGTGAAATCGAACTCCAAGCTGCTGGTGATCGCCTCCCGCCTCCTGCGCTGGTTCATGCCCCACCGGCCCATCCAGCTCCACGGCGACAAGAGCCGGGTCTGCTCGGACCCCGTCATCGTCCAGCGCTACGAAGTGGATCCCCTCTGCCACCGCTGGGCCACGGCGGCCTTCGGGGCCGCCCTGGACGAAGGCCGGGCCGAGGTGCTCAACCTGGGCCACGAACTGGACCGGCCCATCCTGCTGCTGGACTCCGGCAGCGATACGGTGGTGGACCCGGACGCCTCGGAGGCCCTCTGGTCCGCGGTGAGCCCGGCCCTCCTGGAGCGCCACCGGCTGCCGGGGTTCTTCCATGAAGTCTTCCACGACCGGCGGCGAGCCGAGGCCCAGGCCCTGGTCGAGCCCTGGCTGGAACGGCTGCACGGGGCCTGGAACCCTTCCCATCGTCCCGCCATGTCTGAAGTGATGTCTCCGGAGCCCGCATGAAGCGCCTTCTTACCGCCCTCACCCTGGTCGCCGCCCTGGCGGGCCTGGGGCTGGGCTGTCGCAAACCGAAGACCGTGGACAAGACGATCTCCTCTGCCGATCTGCTGGCCACGGCCGACAAACAGATGAAACAAGGCAAGTTCACCGAGGCCCGGGTGACCCTCCGCCACCTGGAGCAGTACCTGCCCGGCTCCGCCGAGTTCCCCAAGGCCAAGCTCATGCTGGGGGATAGCTTCTTCTTCCAGGGGAGCCCCAGCTATCCCGAGGCGCAAGTCGAATACACCAGCTTCCTGAACTACTTCCCACGCCACGAGCTGCGGGACTATGCCCTCTACCACCGGGCCCTCTGCCACTTCTCCTCCATCGAAAGTGCAGAGCGCGACCAGGCGGAGACCCGGAAGGCCCTGGACGGCTTCCAGCAGCTCCTGAAGGAATCCCCCGGGAGCCCCTATGCCAGGGAGACCCGGGCCAAGATCCTCCAGTGCTGGCGCCGCATCGCGGAGCACGAGCTCATCGTGGGCGTCTACTACGTGAACACCTACTACTACCTGGGCGCCGAGCGCCGGCTGAAGGGCCTGCTCGAGACCTACCCGGATTACGTGGATCGGGAGCGGGCCTACTACTACCTCGGGGAGGCCCTGCGCCTGCGGCTGCTCTCGTCCGAGGAGGTGGTCCAGTTCAACAAGGACTATCTCGCCAGGGTCCAGAAAACCGACTTCAAGGATTTCACCAAGGAACAGCTGGCCGAGTTCAACAAGGAATACCTGCCCTTCAGCCAGGAGCGGATCAAGGGGTACCGCACCGAGGCCAAGAGCTACTTCCAGAAGCTGGTGGAAAGCTATCCCGGCTCAGAGTGGTCCCGCCGCGCCGCCGATCGCCTCGTCACCATGGGCACCGAAGGCGTCAAGGAAGAGCTCGACAGTTAGTGCCGTCCGGGGGATTCCCCCCGCCACGCATGCGTGGCGGGGATCTAAGGGCCCGCTGCGCGGACACCCCCGGGCCCCCGCTGTCGGGGCGGGTTGAACCCGCCCGGACAGCCTCCAACACACTTTCTGGGGGTCACATGGACATCAGCAGCCTCGGTCTTGGCACCTACCTGGGAAAGGATTCGGACGCTGCCGATGTGGCGTACGCAGAGGCTGCGCGGGCCTTCCATGCGGCGGGCGGCACCGTGTTCGACACCGCCGCAAACTACCGCGGGGGCCGCTCCGAGCGGGCCCTGGGGGCGGCCTTCAAGGGCCTATCCCGCGGCGATTTCTTCGTCTCCACCAAGGCGGGCTACATCCCCATGCCCCAGGCGGATCCCGATGAGAATCCCCGGGCCTGGTTCCATCGGGTGCTGGAGGCCCCAGGCATCCTGGCCATCGAGGATCTGATCGATGGCTGCCATGCCATGACGCCACGGTACCTGGCCCACCAGCTGGACATCAGCCTCGGGGCCCTGGGGCTCGACACCCTGGATCTGTTCCACCTGCACAACCCGGAGCAGCAGCTGGCCCACCTGGGAGAGGACGGGTTCTACGCGGCAATCGAAAAAGCCTTCGAGGCCTGCGAGGGCTTCGTGGCCGCCGGGAAGATCCGCGCCTACGGCGTGGCCACCTGGAACGGGTTCCGGGTGCCAACCGGGCAGGAGGGGCACCTGAGCCTGGCCCGCCTTCTGCAGGCCGCCGCGGCCGCCGGGGGCCGGGAGCACCACTTCCGCTGGATCCAGCTGCCCCTCAACCTGGCCATGCCCGAAGCGTTCCTGGCCCCGACCCAGGTGCTTGGTGGCGAAGCCATGACGCCCCTGGCCGCAGCCCAGGCCAGCGGCCTATCGGTGCAGACCTCGGCTTCCATCATGCAGGCCCGCATCCTGCGCCAGCTGCCCGAGGGCTTTGCCGAGGCCCTCGGCCTGAGGACCCCAGCCCAGGCGGCCCTGCAGTTCACCCGTTCCTGCCCGGGCGTCACCACCGCGCTCTGTGGCATGGGTCAGGCCGCCCACGTGGCGGAGAACGTCGCGGTCATGGCCGTGCCGAAGCTCGATGCCCTGGCCCTGGAAAGCCTCTTCGGATGATCCTCCTGGCCATCACGCCGGGCCACGGGTTCGAGCGCGGGATTTGGAAACCGGTGCTGCAGTCCGGCGTGGACGGCTTCCTGATCCGGGAAAAGGACCTGCCCGCGGGCATCCTGCTGGACGCCGCCCGCTGGTGCCAGGACACGGCCCCGGAGGTAACGCTCTGGGTGGCGGGCCGCCTGGACGTGGCCCTGGCCGCCGGCTGTGGCCTCCATGCCCCCGAAGCCTATCCCGAAGTCGAGCAGGGAGTGGTGGCCCTGTCGCGGCCCCTCCACGACGAAGCCCAGTGGCCCGGCCGGAGCCTGACCGACCAGCTGCTGGTGTCCCCGGTCTTCGCCAGCCCCGGCAAGGGCGAGCCCTGGGGCGTGGCGCGCCTGCACCACTTCCTGGACGGCCTGCCCCCCCAGGGGCCCCGCATCCTGGCCCTGGGGGGCGTCGAGCCCGCCAGCGCGCCGTCGCTCCGGCATCCCCGCCTGGCCGGCCTGGCCGCCATCCGGCCCTTCTGGAGCGGGGATCCCGCGGGAGCGGTGGCTCGTTTCAGGACCTGACGGTCCGACCGGAGCCCGATGATCCGGGACGGCGGGGATCGTTTCCACTTCCCTCACGAGCATGGGGGGAGCTCCGCTCCCCCCATGCCCCATCCAACGCTAGCTGTAGCTAGTTGTCGGTGATCAGCTTCACGGTGAAGGCATTGGTGGCGCCGCCGGCAGTGGAGCCGATGGCCTTGGCCGTGTAGATCTTCCCCGCCGCCAGGGTGATGTCGGCGTTGAACTTGTTCGTGCTGCTGCCCGCCACATTGATCTTCACGTTGTAGGTGCCCGCTGCCACTTCCAGGTAGGCCGCTGCAGCCTTGAAGGGCACATTGGGCAGGGCGACGGCGTTGTTCACCAGCACATCCACGGAACCCGCATCCGGAGAGCCGTGGATCACCCGCAGCTTGGCCTTCCCGGCGGCCGGGGCGCCGAGGTTGTCAGCCACCACCAGGGGTTCGATGGCGGACAGGAAGTTCACCGCATACACGCTCTGGTACTGCCCGGACGTGATGGGCAGATTGGCAGTGATGACGGTGTTGGCGGTGCCCGCGGCGTTCACCTTGATGTTCCGGGAGCCGCTGGCGATGGGCAGGTAGCCGCTGTTGACGGGATAGGGGACCGCGGCCAGCGCCACGGTACCATCCACCAGCACATCCACGGCAGGGGCATTGGGCGAGGCATGCATCACCCGGAGGTAGCCCTGCAGGGCGTCGAGGAGCTCGAACTTGGGAGCCGCGGCGACCGTCGTGAGGCCCAGGAGGCTTACGGGAGACCCCAGGCCGTCCTGCTGGATGGCGATGAGCACCAGATCAGAGCCCGCAGACAGGGGCACGGAGCCGGAGTCAAAGACGGCGGTCTTGGCGCCGGCGGCCGTGATGCGCACCTGGTAGGTGGCGGCGGGCACCTGGAGGGCGCCGGAAATGCCCTTGAAGGGCACAGCCGCCAGGGTGGGCGTCGCCGTGGCGAGCGTGGCCCCGGGGGCGGTGACATACACGTCCACCGCGGCCACCTTGGGGGCGGCGTGGACCACCCGGACCTTCACGTTGCCCGCAGTGGGCATGGCGGCATCGTCTTCCACCACCAGGGGCTCGATGGCGCTGAGCTGGTTCGCGGCGATGACCGTGTAGGCCTTGCCGGGCATCAGGTTGGGGCTGGCATCGATGACCGTGGTGGCGGTGCCCGCGGCATTCACCTTGATCCGGGTGGTGCCGGAGGGTACCGAGACGAAGGCCGTCGCCGCCTTGAAGGGGGCATTGCTGGCGAGGGCAGCCCCGTTGCCCGTCACATCCACGGCGGGGGCATCGGGGGAGGCGTGGACCACGCGCACCTGGGCCGGGGCGGGGGGTGGCGTCGAGGTGGAACTGCTGGTGCAACCCACGGTCAACAACACCGCGAAGGAGCCCAGGCTGGCGAGCAAGGTCTTGTTCATCCTTTTCTCCGTTGGAAGGGGATTCCCGGTTGGAATCCATGCCCCCCCCCTACGCCTTCCCGGGAGAACTGGATGAAGGAAAGTGGAAAAGACTCAGGAAGCCGATCCCGCGAGGGTCTGCAGCCAGCCCCTCCATCCTGAGAAGTGGATGCCTCCCTCCATGCGGGCCACCAGCCAGCAGTCTTCGTCCTTCAGGGCCCGGGGCGCGTGAGCGCTCCCTGCCTCTGAAGTCGACCAGTCCCCAGCCTCCAGGCGCTGCTCGCCGTCGGCCAACCCACCCGCGAGGATGACGGCCTCCTCGAGGCCACCATGACGATGCAGGGGGAACCGGGTCCCCGCGCTGAGGTGGACCAGGTAGAGGCCGAAGCCGCCAGGCGCATCCTTCATCAGCTCGACGAAGCGAAAGCCCTGCTTCAGGATCCCCTTCCAGTCCGGCCGGGCCTGGCTCGGCAGCAGGGACCGGACGGCGGACGGCAAGGCCGGGTCCACCTCGGCGGGGGGGGCCTGGGCCTGGATGCGACCCATCACGCGGTCGAAAAGATCTCCAGGAACTTCCGCCGGCGGGGTCTGCACCAGCCACTGCCCACCGGGGGCACTCAACAGGGCGATCGCGGTGGAGCAGGTGTCGCAAAGGCCCAGGTGGCACTCCAGCAGGGCGCGGAGCTGGGGCTCGGCGTCACCGGTTACATAGGCAATGAGGTGGGACTCGGAGGGGTGGCTGTGGGGTGTCATGGGGATCCAAGCATGGTTCGAAGGTCCGCCAGAGCGGTACGGATGCGGGATTTCAAGGTGCCGGCCGGAATGCCCAGGGCCCGGGCGGTTTCTTCGTAGGTGAAGCCTCCGAAGTAGGCTAGGAGCAAAGGCTTGCGATGGTCGGATGAAAGCCTGGACAGCGCCTTGTGAAGGGTGGCCACCAGGGTTGGGTCCGGTGCCGTGGAATGATCGACAAGGGTCTCCAAGTCGACCTCCACCCCCCCTACGCGGGACTGGGCCCGCCAGATGTCGAAAACTTTGTGGCGGGTGATGGTGAAGATCCAGGCCTCCGGCGCCCCCAGCTCGGGCCGGTACTGGGCGGCCTTGGTCCAGAGGGTCGCGAACACCTCCTGGACGGCATCCTCGGCGGACACCTGCTGCCGCCCCATGGCGCGGACATAGGCCAGGAGACGCCCCGCGTACCGCTCGTAGAGCTCCCGGAAGGCCACCTGGTCCCCACCGCCGATCAGACGCAGCAGCTCCCCGTCCTGGGTCTCCCGAAGGGTCAGATCCATAGCGGTTGAGGGCATGGGGCGGAGGCTCTCCAGCGAGGAGGTAGCGTAGCCGGCAGCAGGTCGGCGAGGTCCATAGGATGTCGAGGATTCCGTCGGCGTTCCCAGACCTGGCACATCTTTAGGCGCCCCAAGGGCTGGCCCCATCGGGTGGGGAGCTAAGCGCCCCATCCTGAGCCGCGTCCGCCCGCTGTGACCCGCACCTGGGGCACGGAGGCCACCCCTGGCGGGGCGTGGTCCCCGCAGCAGCGATTCCCGAATACCCGTTGGCCTGATTTCCCGGCGGGAATCCCCACGCTGTTCAGGTTTCGCACCGGTCCGGCGTATCCTAGCCCCATGTTCCGGGACTTGAGGGAGAAGGTCAGCGCGCCACGCCGCATTCTGGCCTGGGCGTTGCTGCTGGTGCTGGCGGCAGCGGCGGCCTTCGTGCTGCCCCGCATGACCCCGCACCCCGCCGCCCAGCGGGCGGCGGACGTCATCCTCTGGTCCGCCCTGGCCTATGGCGCCATCCGCCTCCTCACCTTCCTCCTGCTGGACCCGCTGCTGAGCCAGCGGCAGACCGCCACGCCGGGGTTCGCCCGGGACCTCCTGGTGGTGGCCCTCTACCTGGTGGCCGCCGGGGGCATCCTGCGCCAAGTCCTGGACGTGAGCCTGGGCAACCTGCTGGGGACGGGCGCCATCGCCGCCGCGGTGGTGGGCCTCAGCCTCCAGGAAGTGCTGGGCAACCTCTTCGCCGGGATCTCCCTGCACCTGGACCCGGCCTTCCAGGTAGGGGATTGGGTGGAGATCACGGGCAACCTGCGGGGCGGGCCCGGGCGGGAGACGCTCATTGGCCAGGTGGAGGCCCTGACTTGGCGCACCGTGCAGCTTCGCACCGAGAACGGCGACATGGACATCCTGCCCAACCGCGCCATCGCCCAGGCGGTGGTGACCAATCTCTATGTGCCCTCCGGGCTGCACCGCCGCACGGCCAGGATCACCATCGAGCCCCGGCCCGACCTCCATGTGGCGATCGAGAAACTCACCCTGGCCCTGGCGGGCCTGCCGCATCACCCGAACCACCGGCCCGAGGTGGTGGTCCACAGCACCGACCTGGGCGGGGCCGTGCTGGAGCTGCGCTTCTGGGCCCTGGGCTTCCGCCATGGCCGCCAGGCCGCCTTCCAGGCCACCCGGCTGGCGGCCACGGTGCTGCCCCGGGAGGGGTTCCGACTCATGGGGCCCCACGGTCCCACCCCCCTGGTGGGCGACCCTGAACCGCTGCCCGGAGCCACGCTGATGGGCGAGGTGATCCGCCAGCTGGGCCTGCCGGAGCACTGGGTCGAGGACCTCCGCCCCCACCTCCGGCGCCGGCTGCTGGCCCCGGGAGAAGGGGTCATCCGGGAGGCGGACCCCGGCCATTCCCTTTTTGCCGTCCACCGGGGCACCCTGCAGGTGGTGCGCGCCGAGGAGCGGCTGGAGCCCTACACGGGCCTGTTCTGGCGGCCCCTCGCCGACCTGGGTCCGGGCCAGTGGTTTGGGGAGGCCAGCCTGCTGACGGGGGCCCCCCGGAATGCCACGGTGGTGGCGCTCACCGAAGCCGAAGTGCTGGAACTGCCCAAGGAAGCCTTCGAAGCCTCCCTGAAGCGGGAACCCGAACTGCTGGAACGGCTGGTGGATCTGATGGAGCGGCGGGCACAGGAAGGCACCGAGGCCACGGTGCCCCGGGAGGGCCGGCGGACCCATTGGGCGAGGCAGGTCCGGGCCTGGTTCGGCCTGAATTGAAGCTGAACCTTGACGGACCGATCCTTGGATTAGGAGCCCCAGGGTATTCTGGGGGAGGAGGCACCATGGACTTGCCAGAGCAACTGCACCAGCTGGTGAGCGAACTGGGTGATTCCCTGGTGAAGGCCCTGTCCGAGGACGACCACTGCCGGGAGCTCGCCTTCCGGATCCAGGCCAAGGGCTATGGGCTCATGCTGATCCTGGAGGCCTCTCCCATCGGCACCGGGCCCCATGTGCCGTCGGATTCCGAGGCCGGGGAAAGCACCGCCCCCTTCTCCGAAGACGACCTCCGGCTGATGCACTCCTTCAAGATCCGGATGGACTGAAGGTGGCCCAGTCCTGGGACCATCCGGCCCCCGAAGCCGGTCCCCGGGTGCGTCCCAATGCCGCCGGCCTGGGCCGGGGGGAGCTGGGGACGCTCCTGGGCGCCCTCGGCGAGCCCGCCTGGCGGGGCAAGCAGCTTTTCTCCGGCCTGCTGCGCCAGCGGTGGACCCGCTGGGAGCAGTTCACCACCCTTGCCAAGGCCCTGCGCACGAGGCTGGAAGGGGAGGTGGACCTGGCCTGGCCCGGCATCGTGCACAGCGAGACCTCTTCGGATGGCTCCACCAAGCATGTCTTTGAACTCCTCGATGGACGCCAGGTGGAAGGCGTGTTCATGCCGTACGAGGATCGCGTCACCCTCTGTTTGTCGAGTCAGGTGGGCTGCGCCATGGGCTGCACCTTCTGCGCCACGGGCCAGATGGGCATCCTCCGCAACCTCAGTGCGGCGGAGATCGTGGGCCAGGTGGTGGTCATGCTGAACCACCATGCCCACCCCCTGGACCGCCCGGTCAACCTGGTGTTCATGGGCATGGGCGAGCCCCTGCACAACTTCGATCACCTGATGGCGGCCTTCGAGACTCTGACCGATGCCGAGGGCCTGGCCATCCCCCCCCGGCGCATCACCGTGTCCACCTCAGGGCTGGTGAGCGGCATCGACCGCCTGGGGACCTTCGCCCGCCGGCCCCGTCTGGCCCTCAGCCTGAACGGCACCACGGACGAACACCGGTCGCGAATCATGCCCGTGAATCGGGTCTGGAATCTGGAGGCCCTGGCCAGCGCCCTGGGGCGCTTCCCGCTGCAATCCGGCGAGCGCATCACGCTTGAGTACGTGCTGCTGAAGGGCGTCACCGATTCCCTCGAAGACGGCCGCCGGCTCGCGGCCTACGCCCGGCGCTTCCCCTCCAAGGTCAATCTGATCCCCTTCAACCCCCACGAGGGCTCGGGCTTCGAAGCACCCGACGAAGCCCGCATCAGCGCCCTCTGCGGCCTGCTGTCCAAGGCGGCGGTACCGGTGAGCGTCCGGCGCAGCCGGGGCCAGGATGTGGCGGGCGCCTGCGGTCAGCTGGTGCGGAGTCCGCGTCAAGGTTCGTGAACCCCATCCAGTGGGATTGCGGCATCCTGGTTCAATGCCCGGTCCACCCCTCTCTCTCTTTCGGCTCCTGGACAAGCTCCTGGAGGAGGATGGAACCGTTTCCGTGCGGGAGCTCCTCGACGAGGCCGGCGAACAGACCTACGGCCTGGCCCTGCTGATTCTGGCCCTCCTGACGTTCATCCCCGGTGTCGCCAATGTGCTGAGCCTCGGGACGATGGCCCTGGGCCTGCAGTGGTGGTGGGGGCGCAGTCACCTCTGGCTGCCGGAGCCGCTGCAAAGATTTGAGATGCAGCGGGGACGCGTGAAGGAGCTGCTCGCCCAGGTGGAGGCCCGCCTGGCCTGGCTTGGGACGCGGACCGCACCCCGCAAGGCCCCAGGCCGACGCACGCTGGGCTTCCTGGTCACCTGGACGGCCTTCCTGGCGGCCCTGCCCGTGCTCCTCCCCTTTGCGAATGTCCTCCCAGCGGTGGGATTGGTGCTCCTGGGTATGTCCCTTCTCGAGGAGTGGCATCTGCTCGCCTGGCTGGGCGCCGGGTTCAGCCTGATCACCACCATCTACTTCGCCCTGTCCGCCCGCATCGTCTGGGAGGCCTTGAAAACCGCATTCAATGCGGTGATGGCATGAGGTTCGACGCCCTCACCCTCTTCCCCGAGTACTTCGAGGCCGCGCGCCTGGGCATCACGGGGCGGGCCTTCCGGGAGCTGGGGCACAGCCTGCACAGCCACAGCTTCCGACCCTTCGCGGGCAATGCCTTCGGCCACGTAGACGACAGCCCCTTCGGCGGAGGGCCGGGCATGGTGCTGCGCCCCGAGGTCCTGCGGGATACCCTGGCCTCGGTGCCCCGGGCCGGCCAGGGGCGCGTCATCCACTTCAGCCCGGCAGCCCCGCCCCTGACCCACGCCAAGGTGCTGGAGCTGGCCCGGCTCGATCAGCTGATCCTGGTCTGCACCCGCTACGAGGGCCTGGACCAGCGGGCCGTGGATCGTTGCGTCGACGAAGAGCTGAGCATCGGCGAGGCCGTCCTCAGCGGCGGTGAATTGCCCGCCCTCTGCCTCATCGACGCCGTCTGCCGCTGGCTGCCGGGGGTGCTTGGCAATGAAGCCTCCGCCGCACAGGACAGCTTCGCCACGGGCCTGCTGGACCACCCGCACTACACGCGGCCTGCCCTCTTCGAAGGCCTGGAGGTGCCCGCCATTCTCCAGGGCGGCGACCACGGCGCCATCCGCCTCTGGCGCCTTCGCGAGGCCATGGCCCGCACCAAGCGCATGAGGCCCGACCTGTGGACGACCTACCTCAAGGAGCACCTCGCCGGCCTGGACCGGCCCGCCCAGTGGTGTGCCTGGCAGGTGGAGCATCCCGAAGACTGGGAGCGGCCGAAGCCCAAGGGCTGGAGGGGTATGAAAGTTTTTTAGCATTATAAATTATGATTTTATTTGTTTTATGAATATTTTTTGAACAATGTTTAAAATATTTCACGACAGGGACTTGACGAAATTGAACGATGTTCTACATTTTGAACATTGTTAGGAGTTCCTCGTGCCCCCTGAGATCACCCAGACCCCTCGGAGCGCCAAGCCCGCCCGGGTCAGGCCCTGGCGGACGGGTCGATATGCTTGGATGCAACGAAGGAGTGCCATGTCAGCCCTGTCCCGTCGTGAGCAAGCGCGCCTGGATGCCCGCACCCAGATCATGGCCGAGGGGCGGACCCTCTTCGCTGCCAAGGGGTACGAGGCCGTCACCATGCGGGACATCGCCAAGGCCACCGGATACACCGCCTCCGCCCTCTACTACCACTTCAAGGACAAGGCCGAACTGATGATGGCGATCTGTTCGGAGGATTTCCTGAACCTGGCGCAGCTGTTCCAGGCTGCCCTGGTCCACGAGGACCCTCTGGAGAACATCAAGAGCATGGGCCTGGCCTACGCCCGCTTCGCTCTGGAGAACCCCAATCACTACCGGCTCATGTTCATGTCGAAGGCACCCGCGGGGCTTGAACTGGACAAGGACGACCAGATCCGCCAGGGCGATCCCAACCAGGACGCCTATGCGGCCCTTCACCACTTCGTCGCCCTGGCCCACCAGAAGGGCATGCTCCGCGAAGGGCTCGACGACACCCACCTCGTGGCCCAGACCTTCTGGGCGGGCGTCCACGGCACCGTCTCCCTGGCCCTGGACAAGGGGGACGAGCTCTGGATCCCCTGGGCCGACCTCGAACAGCGCCTCAACTTGATGGCCGACAGCCTGCGCCGGGGCATGGAACGCACCTGACCTCCCCCGGACCTTCCTAACCCTTGCCAACGCTCCACACCTGGATGGCTCTGGCCACCCCGGCATCGCCCTACCCCTCCGCCCCCCGGGCGCACCGCCGCGCCACCGCTGTTTGAAACCTGCCTGCCCTCGGCCCCGCCGAAGGCCTGCCCTCCCGGAGCCCTCATGGTCGATCTCGCCCTGCGCATGCTGATGCACGACCGCCTGCGCTTCTTCATCACCGTCAGCGGTGTCGCCTTCGCCGTGAACCTCATCCTGTCGCAGGTGGGCCTCTTCTTCGGCCTGCTCAGCAACTCCTCGATCGTCGTGCGCAACATTCCCGCCGAGATCTGGGTGACGTCCAAGAACACGCCCAACGTGGATTTCGCCCAGGCCTTCCCGGAGGCCTATGTGAACCGCGTGCGTTCGGTCCCAGGCGTCGCCAGGGCTGACAACCTCATCGTCACCTTCCTGAACATCAACCTGCCCAACGGCGCCACGGAAGGTACCGTCACCTACGCCGTGGAGGACTTCCAGGCCTGGAACCTGCCCTGGAAGCTGGAGAGCGGGGACATCCGGGATCTCCGGCGGGGGAACTTCATGTTCACGGATGCCTCGGCTGTGCGTCGCATCGGCGCCTTCGAGGCCGGGGACTACCGGGAAGTCTCAGGCGTGCGCATGCGCTATGCCGGCCGCTCGGTGGGGGCCACTTCCTTCACCACCACGCCGGTCTCCTTCATGGACTACCGCCTGGCCCAGCGCATGAACAGCAACCTGCTGGAGGGCAACACCACCTACATCCTGGTGAAGGCCGCACCTGGCGCCGACATCAAGGCCCTGAAGGCCGAGATCCAGCGCCGCCTGCCCCACAACGACGTCTACACCCGGGCGGAATGGGCCCAGCGCAGTGACGACTACTGGATCAAGAACACCGGGATCGGCCTCAACGCCTACATCACCGTGGCGCTGGGCATCCTCGTGGGCGTCGTGATCGTGGCGCAAACCCTCTACACCTCCACCATGGAGCACATCAAGGAGTTCGGCACCGTCAAGGCCATCGGCGGCTCCAACGCCGACATCTACCGCCTGCTGGGTCGCCAGGCCCTGGTGGCCGCCGTCGTCGGTTTCACCATCGGGGCCCTGCTCACCCTCGCCATGAAGCCCGGCGTGGCCGCCATCGGCCTTCGCCTCATCCTCCCTGCTCCCGTCTGGATCACGGTGGCCCTGGGAACCCTCGTCATGTGCCTTCTTTCCGCCGGCGTGAGCTTCCGCAAGGTCGCCAACATCGATCCCGGCCTCGTCTTCCGGAGCTGACCATGCCCGTCCTCGAAGCCAGCGACATCATCAAGGATTACCAGGAGGGCCGAAACCGCACCCGCATCCTCCATGGGGTGAGCCTCAAGGTGGAACCCGGCGAGGTGGTGGCCCTAGAGGGCCCCTCGGGCTCCGGCAAGACCACCCTGCTGCAGATCCTTGGCTGCATTCTGAGCCCCACCGCAGGCCACGTGAAGGTGAACGGCGAATCCGCGGATCTCAGCAACGCCACCGCCCTGGCCGACCTTCGCAAGCGCCACATCGGGTTCGTGTTCCAGCAGTTCAACCTCTTCCCCTCCCTCAACGCCCTGGAAAACGTCCAGTACGCCCTGCAGGTGAAGGGCCACCGCGGCAAGGCTCCGCGGGAGGAAGCCCGCCGCTGGATCGACGCCATGGGGTTGTCGGACCGGGCCCACTACCTGCCCCGGGACCTCTCTGGCGGCCAGAAGCAGCGGGTGGCCATCGCCCGCGCCATGGCGGGCAACCCCGCCGCCCTGCTGGCGGACGAGCCCACCGCCAACCTCGACAGCCAGGTGGGCAGCCAGGTGCTCCAGCTCTTCCGCAGCCTCGCCACGGAGCACGGCCGCGGCGTCCTCATCGTCACCCACGACCCGAAGGTCCGGGACATCTCCGATCGCGTGCTCCGCATCCGCGACGGCCTCATCCACGCCTGACCCATATAAGGAGACCCCATGTCCATCCGCCCCTACCTGATCTGGACCCTCCCCGTCCTCGCCCTGGCCGCCGGCGCCGTCCTGCTGGCCAAGGCCAAGCCCAAGCCCGCGGCCTCCTCTGCCATTCCCATCGCCTCCACGAGCATCCTGTGCGAAGGCCGCGTCACCACCTACCCCGGCGCCGATGTCATCCTCTCCGCCGAATACGGCGGCCTGCTCCGCGACCTGCCGGTCCACGAACTGGACCAGGTGAAGGCCGGGCAGGTGCTGGCGCGCCTGGATGACCGGGAACAGGCGGCCGCCCTCGCCTCGGCGGAAGCCCGCGTGAAGGAACTGGAGGCCGAGCTCCGCTTCCTCACCCTGGAACAGCAGCGGCAGAGGCAGCTGGTGGCGGATGGGGCCGTGGGTCAGCGGGCCTTCGACGATGCGGATTCCAGACTGAAACTCACCTTGGCCCGGCGGGAATCCGCCCTGGCCCAGGTGGCCCAGCTGCAGGCGGCGCTCTCCAAGCTCACCCTGCGGGCGCCGTTCGCGGGCCAGGTGGTGGAGCGCCTGGCCAACCCCGGGGAGCTGCTGCCCGCGGGGGGGCGCCTGCTTCGGCTCGCGGATCTCAGGCGGCTGCGCCTCGAAGCCGAAGTCGACGAGTACGACCTCAGCCGCCTCCGCAAGGGCAGCAAGGTCGCCATCGAGGCCGAGGGCACCACCTGGCGCGGGGAAGGCGAAATCGAGGAAATCCCCGCGGGCCTCTCCCAGCGTCGCCTGAAGGCCCTCGATCCCTCCCGCCCCACCGATATCCGCGTGGCCCTGGTGAAGGTCTCCCTGACCCCGGACGCTCCCCTGAAGCTCGGTCAGCGCATCGAACTGCGCATCCAGGCGAACTGACCCCCCCCGACCCCAGGAGCTTTCATGCGATCTCAGCCCTTTATCCTGCTGGCCCTCGGTCTATCCCAGCCCGTCCTGGCCCAGGCCCTCACAGTGGATGAAGCCGTCCAGTCGGCGCTCGCCCAGAATCCCCGCCTCGTGGCCGCGCACGCCGACACCGATGCGGCCTCAGCCCAGGCCAGCCAGGCCCGCCTGGACCGGATCGGTCGCCTGGAACTGGGTGCCCTGTGGGCCCCGGAACTGAAGAACCCCCAGGTCAGCTTCCCGGGCGTGCCGCCTACCGTGCCACCCTTCCGCTTCGACCTCGCCCTCCAGCAGAGGAACAACCTGGAGCTGAGCTACGTCCAGCCCCTATGGACCTGGGGTGCCCTCGCAGGCCGGGTGAAGGCGGCTTCGCTTCAAGCCGAGGCCAGCATGGATCGCGCCTCCCGCGAGCAGCAGCAGATCCGGTTCGAAGCCACCCAACGCTTCCTGGAGGCCCAGCAGGCGGGCGCAGCCGTCAGCGTGGCCGAACAGGCCCTGGCCCAGCAACAGGCGTTCCTGGCCACGGCCGGGGCGCGGTTCGCCGAGGGGGTCGCGCCCCGGCTCGACGTGCTCAAGGCCGAGTTGGCCGTGAGCCAGGCGGAATCCGACCTCATCACCCTCCGCAACCGGGCCAGGACCACGCGCGAGAACCTGGTCACGGTGACCCGCGACCAGCGGTTCCGGCAGCTGCCCCTGGCGCCATCGGCGGGTCCGTCAGAGGAAGTGCCTTCTGAAGCTGCCTGCCTGCAGCAGGCCAGGGAGCGAAGGCTGGATCTGAAGTCTCTCAACCGCCAGGCCTCCGCCCTTCGTGCCGGTGCGGCCGCCGAGCGCGCCGCCGGCCTGCCTTCCCTGCATCTCCAGGCCAGCTGGGCCCAACGGAGCGAACAGGTCAGCACCCTCGGCGAGACCCAGAACCGCACCTCCCTCCTAGGCGTCGCCATCCGCTGGGAGGGACTGGGGCCGAAGCGGGCCCGGGCCCGCAGCGCCGAGTTCGAAGCGCGGGCCCGGCAGCGGGAAGCCCAGGCCTCCTCCCTGGAGGATCAGCTGGCGCTGGAGATCCGGACGGCCCGCTGGAGGATGGAGGACGCCAAGGCCCAAATCACCGTGGCCGAGCGCGCCCTGGCCCAGGCCGAGGAGCGGGCACGGGTCTCCCGGGTGGCCTACCGGGCCGGCACCACCACCGCCGTGGATGCGGCCGATGCGGAGTTGGCCCAGAGTCAGGCCCACTACCAGGTGCTGGCCACCCGCCTGGACCTGGGCGTCGCCAGGGCGGCCCTGGAACTCAGCCTTGGTCGCTAACAGGTGGAGATGAAGACCAGGGCGCCGGAGGACACCCCGGGATTCGGCCTTCCCTTTTCCCCTCCTTCCGCTAGACTGGTGGACTCCCCGTCTGGGGACTTTCGAGCCATGTCCGCCGAACTCGGTACGGGACCGCTGGCCCAGGAGCCCACATGAGCCACATCATCGATCAGCTCGAAGCCAGCCTGCTTCGCCATGACCTGCCCCGCATCCAGCCCGGCGACACCGTCAAGGTGCACGTCAAGGTGAAGGAAGGCGAGAAGGAGCGCATCCAGCTCTTCCAGGGCATCGTCATCGGCATCAAGGGCGGCGGCATGCGCACCTCCTTCACCGTCCGCAAGGTCGCGAGCGGCGTGGGCGTGGAGCGCATCTTCCCCCTCAACAGCCCCACCATCGACAAGCTGGAAGTCATCCGCCACGGCAAGGTCCGCCGCGCCAAGCTCTACTTCCTCCGCGAGAAGCTCGGCAAGGCCGGCCGCCTCAAGGAGCGCCGCGTCGAGCGTGGCGAATAGTCCCTTTGAACCCATGGAAGGCGCCCACCCGGGCGCCTTTTTTTTGCCGAGAATTTTCCTCCACCACAGGAACTAAACCCAGTTAGACCTATATTTCTAGATGGGTTTTTCTCGCGCCAACCCCGATCATTGACTCCTGATATGTGGAAAAATGAGGCAGCCCACCGGCTGTTCCCGCCCGATCGTCCCCCTGGGAGAAATCATGAAAACCCTGTCGATAGGCACCCTGGCCGTTCTGGCCACCCTCGCGTCCTCCCTGCAGGCCGAAGCCCCCCGCTACGGGGTGCAGGGCCTGGTGAACATCCCCCTGGGGGACCTCAAGACCTATGTGGACAGCAAGCCCGGCCCCGGGGTCGGCCTCCACGGCACCTTCGACCTGAGCGATGGCCACATGCTGCGGCCCCGCCTGGACTACGGCATCTACCCGGAGGCTTCCTTTGCCACCGTCAAGCAGACGGCTTCCTACCTGAGCCTGGGCGGGGACTACCTCTACTTCATCGCCGGCAAGCCCGAAGGCTTCTACTTCACCGCCGGCCTGTCCGCCGTGCGCTGGTCCTTCGAGCACAAGGATGCCCTGACCAAGGTGAGCAGCAACACCACCAAAATCGGCCTGGCGGCGGGCATCGGTTACCAGTGGAACGCCACCGTGGGCACCGAGGCCCGCTGGATGCACTCCAGCCTGGCCAGCAGCTTCAAGGCGGATGCCCTGCAGGCGGGCGTCACCATTAGGTTCTGATTCTCTCCGGGGGTCCCCCTCGCCACGCATGCGTGGCAAGGATCTAGTGTCGCGCTGCGCGCCTCCGCGTCAGAGGACGCTGTGCGTCTTTCCTGCTCCCCACCGGATCTCTGGCCACAGCTTTGGGCGGGCGTCACAGACAGCACTCGCCTGATGGTGCCATGATCGGCCCCAGCCAAGGGCCGACATCGTGGAATCTGATTCAAGCGCAGCAACCCCATCCTTCCACCTGCTGACGGTGGGCGTGCCGGCTGCCTCTCTCGCGGCGCTTGGCCAGGCCTTCGTTGCCGGGAAGGATGGCCACCCCGTCTGCATCGATATCACCGGGTGGACCGAGGCCCAGCTGGACACCTTCGTCTGCGGTCCACTGGATGCCCTGCTCCTCTGGTCTTCGCAGGCCACGGCGGAATGGATCAGCCGGATCAGGACCTTCCGGAGCCACCACCCGAGCCTCCCGGTCCTGGTCCGCCACTCCGGGAAGGACCCGAGCCAGGCCGAGGCCTTCCTCAGGGAAGGCTTCCAGGAGACCTTCATCCTCCCCACCCAATTCCCGGAGGCCCTCCGGCGCGCCCGGGCCCGGCTGGCGGCCCAACGCAGCCAGGGTCTCTCTTCCGGGACGGGCCCCCGGACTGAGGAGACCTCCTACCGGTTCGATGGGCTCTTTCAGAACCTCTACGATTGGATCTACGTCGTGGGGGTGTCCGAGCAGGGGGAAATGACCTTCGAAACCGTGAACCCGCCCCTCCACGCCGCGGGCAGTTTTCTCAATCCCGACTTCGCTGGGCGATCTCCAGAATCCTGCCTCTCCGACAGCAGCGCCCACCAGCTGATCGAGCACTTCCGGCGGGTCGTCCGCGAAGGGACCCCCCTGCAGTTCGAGGAAGCCCACCAGGTGGCAGGAGAAATCAGGACGTTCCAGACGATTCTGACGCCCGTGAGGAACAAGTGGGGGCGCATCCACCGGATCGCCGGGATCTCCCGGGACATTACCGCCCTGAAGGTCGCACAGGCGGAACTCCTGGCCAGCGAGGAGCGGCTGAACCATGCACTGGAAGGCACCCAGCAGGGGCTCTGGGACTTGAACCTGGAAACGGGGAACATGTACCGCAGCCCCCGGTGGTTCGGGATGCTCGGGTATGAACCCGGAGCCATCGGCCCCACGCTCGAGGCAGGCCTGGACCTGATCCACCCGGAGGATCGCCTCCAGACGGAAGCGGCCCTGAATGCCCACCTGGAAGGCCGGATGCCGGGCATCCAGACCGAGTACCGGCTGCGGACCCGGACCGGTGACTGGCTCTGGGTGTTCGATGCGGGCAAGGTCGTGGCCTGGCGCGGCGATGGCCAACCCGCCCGCATGGCGGGCATGTGTACCGACATTTCTGAGCGCCGCCGGGCGGAGGAATCCCTCCGGGCCCTGGTGGGGGGCGTGGTGCACGAGATCCGCAATCCGGTCTATGGCATCTCCATCAACCTGGATGCCCTGGAGGCGACCTTCGGGGATGAACCGCGGTACCACTCCTTTCTGGTCGCCCTCCGAGAGAGTGCCGAGCGCATCCAGAGCCTCATGAACGACCTCCGGGACTATGGCGAGCCGAGAACCCTGAATCCTGAACCCTGCAGGGTCCGCAGCCTGCTCGAGGATGCCATGCGCTCCTGTGATGCCCTCCGGGCCGAGAAGGGCTGCATCGTTCGTCAGGCGCTGGAGGACGAGGGACTGGTTCTGCCCCTGAATGCCCGCCGCATGCACCAGGTGTTTCGGAACCTCATCGAGAATGCCCTCCATCACTCGCCCAGGGCGGGGACAGTGTCGGTCTGGGGACGGCACCTTCGGGATGAAGGTCACGATTGGTGGGCCTTCACGGTCGAGGACGAGGGTTCGGGCTTCGAGCCGGAAAGCCTCGCCCGGGCGTTCGAGCCCTTCTTCACCCGGCGCAAGGGCGGCACGGGCCTTGGCCTGTCCATCGTGAAGCGGGTGGTGGAAGAGCACGGGGGCAGCATCGAGGTGCAGAATGGCGCCGAGGGCGGCGCCCGCGTGACCCTGAGATTGCCGGCGCCCCGCCGCCGCATGGAACTGATCGGAGACAGCCGTGCCTAGGCCGAAGATCCTGATCATCGAGGATGATCCCGCGGTGCGACACGGCATGGCCGCCTTCCTGCGCGCCAATGACCTGGATGTGGAGGAAGCGGAGACCTGCCTGAAAGCCACGGAGCTGTTTCGGGCCGGGGGCTTCGACGTGGTGGTGGCGGACTATAGCCTGCCGGATGGCACTTCCCTGGACCTCCTGCCCCAGTTCAAGAAGCTGAGCGAGGACACGCCCTTCATCATTCTCACGGCACATGGGTCCATCGACCTGGCCGTGAGGGCCATCAAGGAGGGGGCCGAGCAGTTCCTCACCAAGCCGGTGGAGTCGAAGGCCCTGCTGGTGCTGGTGCGTCGGCTGCTCCAGCAGCAGCGGCTCCGCAAACGCCAGGAGGTGGCCACCCGGGAACAACCGGGCCCCCTGGATCCCTTCCAGGGCGGCAGTTTGGCCATCCGCCGCCTGGAGGAGCAGGGCCGGCTGATGCTCGAGTGGGACAGCCCCATCCTCATCCTGGGGGAGACCGGCGCGGGCAAGGGGGTGCTGGCACGCTGGCTCCACCTGAACGGGCCACGGCGGGAGGAGGCCTTCGTCAACCTCAACTGCGCAGGGCTCACCCGGGAGCTGCTGGAGTCCGAGCTCTTCGGCCACGAGCGGGGCGCCTTCACCGGCGCTGTCAGCGCCAAGCAGGGGCTCCTGGAGGTCGGGCACAGGGGCGTCGTGTTCCTCGACGAGATCGGGGACATGGACCCCGCCA
Source organism: Candidatus Geothrix skivensis (assembly GCA_016721195.1). Lineage (GTDB taxonomy): Bacteria > Acidobacteriota > Holophagae > Holophagales > Holophagaceae > Geothrix > Geothrix skivensis. The sequence continues at coordinate 92,104 of JADKIO010000002.1, forward strand.
TTCAGCCCAAGCTCCTCAAGGCCCTGGAGGAGAAGCACTTCCGGCGGCTGGGCGATGTCCGGGACCGCCATGTGGACATTCGGCTCATCGCCAGCACCAACATCGATCTTGAAGAGGCCGTGCGGACGAAGAAATTCCGGGATGATCTCTACTACCGCGTCAGCACCCTCACCCTGCGCATTCCACCCCTGCGGGAGCGACCCGAGGACATCCCCATCCTGGCCCGGTCCATCCTAGTGAATGTCTGCCGGCGCATGGGGCGGGCCGAGGTTCGAGCTCAGCCCAGCAGCCGGGTCGGCCTGCAGGAATACCCCTGGCCCGGCAACATCCGCGAGCTGGCCAATGTCCTGGAGCGGGCCATGATCCTGCAGCGGGGCGAACGGCTGGAAGCCAGTGACCTCGGCCTGGAGTGGCGGGCCCAGTCGGCGGGGGAAGGAAGGAGATGGTCTCCCTCCGGGACATGGAGCGGCTGCACATCGAGCGGGTGCTCCAGCGCACCGCGGGAAATGTCACCGAGGCGGCCCAGATCCTGGGCATGGCCCGTCGCACCCTCTACGACCGGATGAAGGCCCTGGGGATACCCACCGGCAAGGACTGAGCGGAACCCCGCACTGGAGGTGCGGAATTCCGCATGGCCAAGCGCTTTGACCTTCAGGGATAGCGATTGTAATTGAGTGATTGTTTATAAGTTAACCATCTGATCGGGAATGGCTCAGACCTTGCTCTCTTCCCCTGGCCTCGGTCTATCCCGGGTCCATAGGTCACACCCCGTCCCGTACGTGCCCCGATCCATAAGAGGGTCGATTCATCCCATGGAGGCTCGAGCATGATCAGCCAACTCAGGAATCTCTTTCTGGTCGCCGTGGCCACGACAGGAGTCATGGCTACGGCCGGAAATGATCCAGACTTTCTCTTCAAGCGTCAGATCCAGGCCCACCCCGCCCCCAAGCTTGAGGATGTGAGCGGTCGTGAATACAAGTTCCTCATCGATGCCACCAAGGCCAAGGGAACACCTGCCGAGGCCTTCAAGGTCATCTGGGGCCAGGTCAAGGCCTCTGCGGCCAAGCAGGGCTTCACCGTCACCGAAAAGGACAAGGCCCCCCTGAAGATCGAGATGACCACCAAGGAGTATCTGGACACGGTCGATCAGGCCCTCTGGAAGCAGGGCTACCTCATCCGGATCACCACGAAGTACAAGGCCGGGATCGCAGACGCGAACGGCAAGGTGACGGTGAAGGCCATTTTCGATGATCCTGCAAAAACCCTCGCAACACCCCTTGAAGTGGTTGGCGTCAAGGGCGAGGAGGAATGCCAGGACAACGCGGGTCCGGGCAAGGGCGGCCGATTGGTGGGCTACATCGAAAAGGGTGCCAGCTTCTCCGTCGCCATCGATGACCTGGGGAAGATGACCCTGGGAGACTTCGCCAAATATGCCCGAGCTGCTCAAACTCGGTCTGCCTGGCGACACCAAGCTGGTTTCGAACAAAGCCTATTCCTACCGCGTCCGGCCTGGTTACGTGGTGCTCCCAGGCACGGAGCCCTGCGGCGTGTCCATGGAAGGCTGGTCCCTCAAAGAAGATGGTCCGATCTTCCTCTACGACTTCTCCTACGGATATGACGGATTCACCCTCTACGAAAACCCTGAGACCCACATGCAGGGGGAACTGTTCATGAGCAAGGTCCTCAATGGAGACTTGGCCGGACTGGCCCTTGCTGACGACGGCAAGTGGGGCGGCTCCAAGGTGCGCATCTTCCTGAAGCGACCCATCACCAAGTAGCTGAATTCACTTTCTTCAAATCCTCACCTATTCCCGAAGGAGAACCCCCACGATGACTAGGCACACCCCTCTTTCCGCAGCGCGCGTCCTGCTGGCCTGCTCGTTCCTGCCACTGGCTGCGCAGGCCCCCGAACCACTGGACAAGCAGTACGGCTACCTGTCCCAGCCCGCCTACATCAAGCACTACGAGGCGGACAAGACCGGCAAGGTGATCCTCAACCCCTACCTCCAGGTGGCCAGCAAGGACTATCCGGCCATCCTCGACGTCAAGATGGCTCCCTACAACTGGGTCATCGACGCCATGGGTCGAGTGGGGATCATCCCCGAGGCCCCCCATCCCTTGGGCCGGACCTACGAGAAGGGCTTCTTCCGCCCCGAGGACCAGTCCAAGCGCAAGCCCGGCACCCGCGAGAACTTCGGCCATGTCTCCGCGCTGGGTGGCGCTCCCGGCCGCATCAGCGGCGAGATCCTCTATGACAAGGGGTCCAACAGCTGGACCATCAACAACAAGTCCGGCCGCTACACGAAGCACAACACCGACCGCACGCCCGATCAGCTCGTCAACGCCGCCACGCTCATTCGCGAGGTGGTGGATCCGGGAACCGCGTCCTGGGGACCCGTCTTCTTCCTGCTCGAATACTCCGATGAATCCGTCCGCGAAGAGCTCATGAAGAGCCCCAAGCTGGCGTACGATGATGCCGCGAAGAAGAGCCGCCCCCACATCATCGTGATGCCCGCCGGGCCGGTGCTGGAACCCAAGGTCGAAAAGCCTGCGGCGAAGGCAGAGGCATCAACGGTCAAGACCGCCGAGGTGGCACCGGCCAAGATCGCAGAGGAGGCGCCCAAGGCGGCCCCCAAGGCCAAGAAGGCCAAGAAGGCCAAGGCCGCCAACAACGACGATCCCTCTTGATCTGAGTCAGTTTCCACCCCTTGAATCCAGGAGATATCCAGATATGAAAACCCGACTCATCACTTCCCTGGGGTTCGCCCTCGCCCTTTCCGCGATGCTTCCCCTGGCTGGCCAGGGCCTCGTCACCCCCGTGGTGTCCGTGGTCAAGGGCGAGAAGCACTTCAAGACCGGCTACGACCCCATCAATGTGGACGGCACCATCAACGCCATCATCGAGATCCCAGCCGGCACCACCGCCAAAATCGAAACGCTCGACAACGGCACCATGGAGCTGGAGCAGAAGGATGGCGCCCCCCGCTTCGTGAAGTACCTCGGCTACCCCGCCAACTACGGGCTTGTTCCCCGCAGCGTGCTGCTCAAGTCCAAGGGTGGCGACGGCGACCCCCTGGATGTCATCGTCCTGGGACCCGCCCTGCCCACGGGCACCATCGTCAAGTGCCGCCCCATCGGCGTCCTGACCCTGGTGGACAATGGGGAGCTCGACGACAAGATCATCCTGGCCCCCGTGAATTCGGTCTTCGGATCCATCAAAGGCATCGAGGAGCTTGACAAGAAATTCCCCGGCGTGACGGGCATCCTCCAGACCTGGTTCACCTCCTACAAGGGCTATGGCAAGGATGGCAAGCTGCAGCTCAGCTCCAAGGGCTTCAAGAGCCGCTCCGCCGCCATCAAGGTCATCGGCGATGCCGTTCTCGACTACGAGATGTCCGTCTCCACCGACGCCGATCGCCGCGCCCTGGACGAGAAGGGCAACCCCTTCCTCTACCGCTGGCCCGGTGCCAAGAACAAGGGTGAGTGATCGCCGGTCAGATAGATCTCGACCGGAATTGTGGATGGCCAATCGCTCGTTGTTAAGGGTGATCGATAAATCGGTCGATGGAGGAACCACTCGATTAGCCGTCTGTTACGGCTAAATCACCATTCTTCAACCGTTCTTCAACCATTCTGACGGGAGGCTTCCTTGCGTCGCGCACTCATCCTCGTCCCCATCGCCCTGTTCAGCACGGTCCTGGTCGCCCAGGACACCAAGGAGGTCGAAACCTTTGTCAAAGAGGCCGTCGCCTTCGCCAAAGCGAATCCGAAACAGGCCTTCATCAACGAAGTGATGCGTCCCGCGGGGCAATTCAATGTGCAGAAGACCAAGCGCCTCTTCCTCACGGTCTACGATGTTGAGGGCAAGGTCATTGCCCACGGGAAGAAGGCTCAGGAAGTAGGTGCGAGCCAATGGGAAGCCAAGGATAAGGACGGGGATTTCTACATCCAGGATCGCATCAAGCTCGCCAAATCCAAGGGCGGAGGCTGGGTGGAAGAGTCCAAGCTCAACCCTGCCAACATGAAGGTCCAGACCAAGAAAACATTCATCGGATTCCATGCAGGCATGGTCATCTGCTGCGGCATGTACGAAGCGAAATAGTCACCACCATTTCATTTGTTCCCGGGGGGTGGCGCCTAGCCACCCCCCGACTTCATGATGGGACCCCATGTTCCACCGCCTCCTGCTCGCCTGGATGCTCTGCCTTGGACTCGCCGCCCAGGATGCGGTGATCGTCTTCCTCCGGCATGCGGAAAAGGCCTCCAGGCGGACGAACGCCGAACTGTCCGCAAGTGGGAAGCAGCGGGCTCTGCGACTCGTGGAAGAGCTCTCCCCTTTCCAGCCCGTGGCCCTCTACGCCTCGAACCTGCGTCGGACCCAGCAGACCCTCGAGCCTCTCTCGCGGCAGCTGCATCTCCCCCTGCAGATCTATGAGCGGGGCCAGGAGTGGGCCCTGGGCCGAAGCCTCCTGGCTCGCCACCCAGGACAGACCGTCGTGGTCTGCGGCCACTCCGACACCCTGATGGACCTGGTAAAGGCCCTCGGCCTTACCACCCCGTTTCCGGAAATTTCGGGATTCGATCGCTTCTGGATGCTTCGCCATCACGCAACCAGCGGCACGGTGACCCTGGAGGAACATCGACAACGCCCAGCCCCCTCCGAGGCCAAGGGCACTCCCGCCGCGGTACGACCATGAGAGTTGAGGTCTGCCTGCTCCTCCTCCTGAACTTCCCCTTGCTGGGCTGGGGTCCGAAGGGTCACCGCCTGGCTGCCGAGGGTTCGCTCCGCACCCTGCCGCCCACGCTCCGGGCCTGGTTCCTGGAGCGGGAAGACGAATACACCCGGGCGACCCTGGAGCCTGATCTGTGGAAGCAGCGGGACCCGGATGAAGCCGAGCGCCACCGGATCTTCTGCGAGGCCTACGGGGGGGCGGGCAGGGTGCCCCTGCAGGAGGCGACTGCCCGGGCAGAGGTGAGCCCCTGGACCTTCGCGAGCAGCGGGCAGCTGCCCTGGGTGATCGCCGAGCGCTACCAGCGGCTGGTGCAGGCCTTCCGGGCCGGGGGCCCGGAGGGCGTGGTGGCGGCCAGCGGGTGGCTCGGCCACTACATCGCCGATGGCCAGGTGCCCCTCCATACCACCCGGAACCGCAACGGCAAGCTCACGGCCCAGAAGGGCGTGCACCAGCGCTGGGAGATGGACCTGCTGGGGTCAGGTCCGGAGAGGCTTCGGGACCTCCGCGGGGCCGTGGCGCCCGGGGATGTCCCGAAGGCCATCGCGGGCTGGATCCTCGACAGCCATGCCCTGGTGGAGCCCCTCCTGAAAGCAGACCGGGCCACACGCGACGCCAGCGTGGGAGGCGGAAAGGGCGCGCTGACGCCCTGGGTGGACCAGAAGGCCGTGGCCCTCCGGCAGCTCCAGCGTTCCGCGGAGTACACCGGGGATCTGCTGCTGGCCGCCTGGATGGAAGCGGGACAACCTTCGCGCCGCTAGGTCCTTGGATTGGGATCCTGTCCCGATCGAGCGGAACCCCGCAAGGGTTGTGCGAGATTTCGCACGCGCCGTGAGCCTGCCCAACCCGTGGCGATACTATATCCAAAGACATGCCAGGTAATTAACCTTGCGGTAGAGAATGGCCTGAGCCTTGCTGTAGGTGACTAGGCCCCTGGTCTAACCGGGGGCCACCCCTTCCACCTCCCCCACCCGCAGGTCCCTGGGACCTGCCACCCCTGCTCACCTAGGAGCGATCCCATGAAAGCTTTCCTTACTCCCCTGACCCTGACACTGCTGGCCGGTCCGCTGTTCGCCCAGACCCCTGCGGATACGGACAAGCGCATCGCCGACCTCGAGAAGCAGGTCGCCAAACTCGCCAAAGCCGACACCAAGAAGGACGATGGCATTTCTGTGAAATTCGGTGGTCGCTTCCACCTGGACACTGTCGCCTACAACGGCAACGAGAACAGCCTGCCGAACGGGACCCAGCTCCGCCGCGCCCGCATCAGCTTCAAGCTGGGCCTCGGCAAGAACTGGGTGGGCGAAGGTGACTTTGATTTCGCCGAAGGCGATAGCTCCATCAAGGACATGTGGATCGGCTACCAGGGATTCAAGAACTCCCTCATCCAGGTCGGACAGTTCAAGGAGCCGTTCGGATTCGACACGCTCAGCTCCTCCAACGCCATCTGGTTCACCGAGCGTTCCTACAGCGACAGTTGGACCCCGGACCGTCACGTAGGCGTTGGCTACCAGACCTGGGGCGAGCGCTGGCAGGCCAAGGTGAGCTTTTTCGGCCAGGCCATCGATGACACCAACGACCACCTCGCAGCCGATGACACGACCCTGCAGACCGATCATGGCTACGGCTACGCCGGCCGGATCACCTTCGCTCCGGTATTGGTCTCGGAGACCAAGGCCATCCACTTCGGCGCCGCCACTGCTTACCGCAAGCCCAACGCCGGGCCCGACGCCGACGCAAACCTCCTGGACCTGTCCTGCCGCCCCGAGGCCGGCAAGATCAGCAAGGCCAAGTTCATGAACGCCAAGGTCACGAACGTCAAGAGCTGGACCCAGCTCGGCGCCGAGTTCGTGGGCGTCTGGGGACCCTTCTCCTGGCAGAGCGAATACCAGCAGACCAAGGTGCAGCGCCTGCCCGGGTTTGGCGCCTTGACCAACGGGCAGTTCAACAATTCCCAGGAACATTCCTTCTCCACCTACTACGGCCAGGTGTCCTGGATCTTCGGCGGCCAGCGCACCTATGAGGTCAGCGACGGCCTGTTCGGCAAGGTAGTAGCATCCTCCCGCGGCGCCTTGGAAATCGTGGCCCGCTACAGCTCCATGAACCAGGATGACCTCACCGCCATCGACCCGGTCAAGGGCGGCATCGGGAAAAACCTGTCGGTGGGCATGACCTACTACATGAACAAGAACGTCCGCTGGATGCTGGACTACGTCAAGGTCGACAACAACGAAAATGCCAAGCCGAACAAGCGCTACAACTACGGCAAGGCCAGCTACACCAACGATGATTTCGCATTCACCACCCTGCGTCTCCAGGTGAACTTCTAGGCAACGAGGTGGGGAGGAGGGGCATCCATGGACGCTCCTCCTCCCTGCCACGAGGTCCTGGGTCTTCGTATCGAGGATGCCAGTCGGCCCCCGGGGTTCCCATGAGTCAGGCTGCTCCGCTCGACATACCCAGGTGGGAGTGGCGGATCTTCGCCCCGTCCTTCGATGATGTGAAACGCCTTCACTCCCGTTCCCCGAAGGCCAGGACGGTCCAGGCTGAGATCAGCATCCTGTGCCTGAAAAGCATGCACGACGTCCTGATCCAAGGCGGCACCATCCGCCTCAGGTGGCGCAAGCAGGTCGGCCCGGGCGGACTGGAGTTGTGGGATTCGATTCTCCACTCGCCTTTCCCCTGCCCTGCCGGGATGGTCCTCAGGTTGTTTGAGGCGCTGGGTATGCCGGCGCCCCAACTCCCCCGGACCCATTACTCCGAAAGGCAGTTCCTCACCGAGATCCTCCCTCCGAACCCCGATCTGCATGCCGTTCCCATCCGCAAGCAATCAGAGGTGTTTTTCCTGGAGGGTGCCACCTGCGAGTGGGCTGAACTCTCCACGGATCGGTGCAAGGTCGAGAGCCTCTGCATTGAACATGAAGATCCTCGCCTGGCGCTGCAGGTCGTCCGGCACCTGGGACTCCAATCAAGCCCCAACACCAGCCATCCCCAGGGACTGAAAACCTCCCTCTACTCTCCACTGCAACCTTAGATCCCACCCGGAGCCCCACCATGGCCAAGGAAATCGAACGCAAGTACCTCATCAACACCGCCACCTGGGTTCCGCAGGGCAAGGGCACCCACTTCAAGCAGGGCTACCTGAATGCCCAGAAGGAGCGCGTGGTTCGCGTCCGCATCGAGGGCGCCAAGGCCAAGCTCACCATCAAGGGCATCACCACGGGCGTGACCCGGGCCGAATTCGAATACCTGATCCCCGTGGAGGATGCTGCCATCCTGCTGGACAACCTCTGCGAGCAGCCCCTCATCGACAAGCACCGCCACAAGGAAGTCCACGGCGGCAAGACCTGGGAGATCGATGTGTTCCACGGCGAGAACGAAGGCCTGGTGGTGGCTGAGATCGAGCTGGCCTCGGAGGACGAGAAGATCGAGTTCCCCGCCTGGATCGGCGCGGAAGTCTCCAGCGATCCCCGCTACTTCAACTCCAACCTCCTGAAGCACCCGTTCAAGAACTGGACCAAGGCCTAGTCCCAGCCCGCGGGCCACCTGACCGGTGGCCCGCACTCTCTTAGGTGCATGCATGGCAGCTGAAGCCGCACAGCCCACCAAGGCTCCGACGCTCCAGGAACTACTGAACATGGAGAAGATGACGCTTTCCTCGAAGACGAGGGAAGCGCAGAGTCCCAGTGAGCGCTGGATGCGGTACCTGGGGTTCCCGGGCGGCATCCTTCTGTTCCTGCTGATCTACTTCCTGCCCGCCGGGGCCGGGCTCAGTGCTGCGGCTCAGTCCGGCGCGGCCTGCTTCGCCCTGGCACTGGTGTGGTGGGTGACTGAGCCTTTCCCCACCTATGTCACCTCCCTGGTGCTGATGTTCCTGCTGCTGGTGACCCGCACCTCCAGCGCCAAGGCCATCATGGACGTGCTGGGCATGGAGGTGATCTGGCTCAACCTGCTGGCCTTCATCCTCGCTTCCATGCTGGTGAAGACCCGCTTGGCCACGCGCATGGCCCTCGGGCTGGTGGTCCGCTTCGGCCACAAGGCCACCTGGGCTCTCCTGGCCTTCCTGGTGCTCCAGCTGGTGCTGGCCCCCTTGATCCCTGCCACGGCGGCCCGCTGCGTGATGACCCTGCCCCTCATGATCGTGGTCGCCACCATCTACGGCTCCACCGAGGCCACGCCGAACGCTTTCGGCAAGAACCTGATGCTGCTGAACCTCGCCTGCATCTCCGTGCTCTCCTCCATCACCATGACGGGCAGCTCGGCCAACCTCATCGCCGTGGGCCTCATCCAGAACATGGGCGGGCAGCGGGTCTATTACATGGACTGGATGCGGGTGGGGGCTCCAGTGGCCATCCTGACCATGGTCCTGATGTGGATCCTGGGACAGAAGCTGCTGTTCCGCATGCGGCCCGGAGAACAGGTGCCCCAGGTGGAAGGTGGCCTGGACCTGGTCAAGAAGCAGCTCGAAGCCATGGGTCCGCTGGGGTTCCAGGAAAAGAAGGCCATCGCCATCTTCGGCCTGGTGCTGTTCCTCTGGATGACCGACATCTTTCACATGCGGTGGTTCGGCGTCGAGATCAGCGCCCCCTTCGCGGCCTTGCTGGGCGCGGTGATCGTGCTGTTTCCCCGCTGGGGCATCCTGTCCTGGGCCGAAGCCGACATCCCATGGCACCTGCTCATTTTCAGCGCCGGTGCCTATGCCGGTGGTTTGGCCCTGGATGATACGGGCGCCGCCGAGTGGGGCGTGCGCATGCTCTTCGGGGGCATGAACCTGAAGGGTGTGCCCTTCGGGTTCACCTACACGGTGGTCATCTCCGTGATGATGTACAGCCACCTGCTCACCACCTCGAAGACCGTCCGCACCCTCATCATGCTGCCCATCATCATCACCCTGGCCAAGGCCCTGGGCTGGAGCCCCATCTCCCTGGCCCTGCCGGCGGCCCTGTGCATCGACTGGGTGGTGGGCCTGCCCATCAGCGGGAAGCCCAACGTCATCCTCTTCTCCACCAACCAGTTCACGGTCACGGACAACTTCAAATACGGCATGCTGACGTGCACCCTTGGCGTGGTGATCCTGGTGATATCCGGAGCCACCTGGTTCCACTGGCTGGGCATCACCCCTTCCTTCTGGGCGGTGGCGCCATGAGGGCCCTTCGTCTCGTCGTCGTCTTGTGGCTCTCCACTGTCTTCGCCATGGCTGCGGATATCCAGTCCTACACCGTGCGGCTCCAGGCCGCAGCCGATCACAGTGGGCTTGCCGCGGCCTCGGTGGCATTGACCGGGTGCACCCCCGGCACACTGGCGCTTCCTCTGGGTTTCCCTTCCCCAGAAAACGTTCGACTGGAGGAGGCTCCAGCGGGGGTCCGGCTCGAGCCAGGTCCCAGGAATGGCATGACCCTCCTTCGGTTCCATTTTCCGGAGGGGATGCCCTCTCAGGCCACCTTGCGGTTCTCCTTTGGGTTGAAGCAGGTTTTCCTGGAGACCAGGCTGGCCCCGGGCGAAAAAAGCACCCTCCCTGAAGGCAGTCGGATCTTCCGTCATGCCTTCGTGAATACCCAGGAAGCACCCATCGGGATCTACCGCCTCGAGTTCCTGTTTCCAGAGGGTCTCAGGGCCCAGGCCATCCGGGAGCAGTTGCCCCGACCGAAGAAGAGCGAAGTCGGCCCCAGGGTCCTGCTCTCCAAGCTGGAGGATCGCCAAGCCGCCATCCTGCAGTTCGCAGGCTTGCACCAGGGCGACGACACCTCCATGGCCCTGGAGTTGGTACCGAGCCAACGCTCCTTTGGCTGGCTCATCGTGGGGCTGCTCATCGGGGGCCTCTACCTGGTCAAGTTCAAGGATCTGGTGGCCAAGAAGCTCGCCTGATTTTCCGACCTGATCCCATCTCCTACTGGTCCTATTCGCCACGGAGTTCCATGTGCTGACATCCCTGCTTGGGACCTTCCTGGTCACCGTCGCCCTCAGCGTGGCGGGCATTGTCGCCCTGGCCTGCCTCTTCGTCACGCTGTCCCCCTGGGTCCAGCGGCGCTGCTCAGCCCTGATGAAGGACCTGGTCGGCAGGAAGCTCCGCTGAATCGGCTGTTTGTTTCCTGATCCACCCCCCTGAACCGATCCCCGAACTGTCTTGGAGCCCCGTTTGCTGCCACCCCAGGCCCTTCCCTTCCTGCTCACCGTCGCCATCAGCACCCTGATCGGCATCGGCCTGCGGGACTACTACGAGCAGGAAGGGAAGCGCGATACGTTCGGCACGGTTCGGACGTTCATTTTCCTGGGTCTCCTGGGGCACATGCTGTACCGGGTTCCCGTCATCGGTCCCTATGCGTTCCTGGTGGGCATGGTCGTGGTGGGTCCCTTCCTGCTGGTCTACTACAACAACAAGGTGGCCCAGCAGAAGAGCCCGGGGCTCATCGGCGTCCTCATCGCCCTGCTGACCTACAGCGTCGGCCCAGTGGTGATCCACGAGCCCCACTGGTACCTGGTGGCCTTCGCCATCACCATTCTCTTCGTCCTCCACTCCAAGGGCCGCATCCGGCAGTTCACGGACCGCCTGGAGACGGGCGAGGTCGTCACGGTTTGCAAGTTCCTGGCCATCGCCGGGGTTGTCCTGCCTCTGATCCCCGCGTTGCCGCCGACCGAGGGCTGGGCGGGACGGGTCTTCGCAATTCTTCCCGTTGGCCCCCACCAGATCTGGATGGCCGTGGTCGTCACCACCGCCATCTCCTACCTGGGCTACGTGCTGCAGACCTACCTCTACCCCAAGAAGGGGCTGCTGCTGACGGGGCTCATCGGTGGGCTCTACTCCAGCACCATGACCGTGCTGGTGATCTCCAAGAAGACCCGGACCCACGAGGATCAGGCCCGGGAGGCGGCGGCGGCCATCATGCTGTCCACGCCCACCATACCTCCGGATCCTGTTCCTGGTGGCGGCCTTCATGCCCCTGGGCGCGGTGCGCCTGCTCCCCCCCTTCCTCCTCTTCTCCCTCCTGGCCGGGGCCTACGCCTGGTGGCTGCGCCGAGGCGCGGCCGGAGCGGCCGCGCCTGAGGCGGCGCCGGACGTGGAGGTGAAGGAAAAGAACCCCCTGGAGCTGAACGCCGCCCTGCTCTTCGCCCTGATGTTCGTGACGGTGTCCCTGGTCACCAAGTACGTGCTCCTCTTCTACAAGGAACTGGGCCTGCGAATGCTGTCCTTCCTGGTGGGCGCCTCGGACATCGTGCCCTTCATCGTGTCAGTGCTACAGGGGAACCTGGGCATCGGATCCGGCCAGATCCTCCAAGCCATCGTCATCGCCACAGCCTCCAACAACGTCATGAAGACCGCCTACGTCTTCACCTTTGGCCACCGCCAGACCGCGCGCCTCACGGCACTCGGCATGGCCGGCATCGTCGTCCTGTCCTTCCTTTACGCCGCCCTGGCCTTCTAGGCCCCGCTGCTCATCCCTGCCACTGATTCTCAGGGCAATCACACCCGGATGGTCCCACCATCCAACTCCTCAGGAGCACCACCATGGCCGATCCCTTTGCCAAGAACGCCGCCACCACCGCAGAAGACGCCCTCAAGATCATTCCCCGCGCGGAGTTCCGGGCCTTCGGCCAGGGTCTCATCGAGCTCGTGAAAGAGAAGATGTGGAACGGGAAGACCGTCCTCTTCCAGGCCCGCCGCATGCCCATGGAGACCTACTTCCTGAGCGCCCAGACCAATGAGGCCAATGTGAAGGTCCGCGATGGCCTGCTGGACATCAAGACCAAGACCGGTGAGACCCCCGAGGGGTACGAGATCTTCCAGCCCCGCGGCAAGTTCCAGTTCCCCGTCAAGAAGGAGGACCTGGCCACCATCCTGTCCCACCTCAAGGCCGAGATGGCCCTGACCCAGGACATGTACACCATCGATGAGTTCATCGCCATGGCCCGCAAGCATGCGGACCTGGTGCCCGTGACCGTGGAGAAGATGCGCTATGGCTTCACCATCGACGGCATCATCTGCGAGTACGCCCAGGTGTGGTTCAACGGCGCCCTGGTGGAAACCGCCTGCGCCGAAAGCGAGAACTATGCGGGCATGCGCCAGGTGATCGAAGGCCTGGGCATCGCCGCCATGCCGAACACCAACTACCTGAAGGCCGCCAAGAAAGTGATGGGAATGGAGTAGGCCCCTTTTGATTCCAGGCCTGCGTCTGGGGCGGCTTCGGGGGGAGCCGCCCCAGAGACATTCCCGCAGGGACAGCCCACGTGGTTCATGTCTCTTCCCCCGTTCCAGCCGTTACCGGAGTCCGTCATGCTTCCTCCCCAAGTCGCCCCGTTCCTCCTGACCCTGGCCATCAGCACGCTGATCGGGATCGGGCTGCGTGACTACTACGAGACCGAGAAGAAGTTCGACACCTTTGGCACCGTCCGGACCTTCGTCTTCTTCGGCATGCTGGGCTTCATGCTCTACCAGCTCCCGGGGGTCGGGCAGATCGCCTTCCTGCTGGGCATGGCGGCCATCGTCCCCTTCCTGCTGGTCTACTACACCAACAAGCTGCGCCAGAAGAAGAGCCCCGGGCTGATCGGCGTCCTCATCGCCCTCCTGACCTACACGACCGGGCCCGTGGCCCTGAACCAGCCGCACTGGTTCCTGGTGCTGTTCGGGGTCTCGATCCTCTTCGTCCTGCACTCCAAGGGCCGCATCCGCCAGTTCACGGACCGCCTGGAGACGGGCGAAGTGGTCACGGCATGCAAATTCCTGGCCATCGCCGGCGTAGTGCTGCCGCTGATCCCGGCCCTGCCTCCTACCGTGGGGGTCATGGGGGAGGTCTTCGGGTTCCTGCCCGTGACACCCCGCCAGATCTGGATGGCCGTGGTGATCACCACGACCATCTCTTACCTGGGCTACGTGCTCCAGACCTACCTCTTTCCCCGCAAGGGAATGCTGCTGACCGGTCTGATCGGGGGGGTCTACTCCAGCACCGTGGCCGTCCTGGTGCTCGCCAAGAAATCCAAGCGCCACCCCGGGCACGACCAGGAGGCCGCCGCTGCGATCCTGCTGGCGGTGTCCATGATGTACCTGCGCCTGCTGGTGCTGGTGGCGATCTTCCGCTTCACCTCGGCCCTGACGGTGGGGCCCGCCCTCCTGGTTCTGGCGGGCCTGGCGGCCGCCTTCGCCCTCTGGATCCGCCGAGACCAGGGAGCCAGCACCCCTGACCTCGTGGAGGAGGCCGCCCTGGAGGCCGTCGAGGGTACGGTGGCCGAAGGCGAGGAACCCGCCCTGCGCAAGAACCCCCTTGAAATCAATTCGGCCCTCTTCTTCGCCTTCATGTTCGTGGCCGTATCGCTGGCCACCAAGTACGTGCTGCTCTACTACAAGGGCATGGGCCTGCGGATGCTCTCCTTCGTGGTGGGCTGCTCGGATATCACGCCCTTCGTGGTTTCGGTGCTCCAGGGCAACCTGGGCATCGGCACCCCCCAGATCATGCAGGCCATCATCATCGCCAGCGCCAGCAACAACCTGCTGAAGGTGGCCTACACCTACATGTTCGGCACCCGGCGCACCGCCAACCTGGCGGCCATGGGCATGGTGACTCTGGCGGGCCTCTCGATTGTTTACGCCATCTTTGCCCTGTGACGATGCAACGCCATGGAGCACTCATGAATCGAAGCACCCAGCTCCTGGTCTACCTGACCCTGTTGATGACCTCTGCCTGGTCCGCGGTACCGACCTTCCGGGTCATCGAAAAGGGCAAGACGCCTTCCTACTCGAAATCCGGTCCCAGGCGACAGGATCTCAGTGCCGCAGTCTGTGTCGATGGGCGGGCCTACCTGGCCTATGATGGTGGACCCAACTCAGAGCACCCCGAAATCCGGGTCGCCACCTTGGATGGAATCACCCAGGAAGGCACTGTCCTGAATCGGGTGGTGGGGCAGAAGGACCTGGAAGGCATGACCTTCCATGCTGGACAGTTCTATCTGCTTTCTGGCCTATCCCAGGCGGATGAGGATACGGAAGCCTACCGACTGCTGACCTCCTTCACCCTGGATCCCACGGGACGGTTCGTGCGGCAGGAGCGGTCTGTGGTCATTCGGGACCTGCTGCTCGAGGCGTTGAAGAGCATTCCTGATGACCGCTGGTACTCTCGGGTCGCCGCCACCTTTGGCGTCAAGGGTGGACTCTGTGCCGAGGGGATCTCCTGGGTGCCCAATCAGCCCGAGACCTTGGTCATCGGTCTCCGCTCACCCCTCTATGGCCCAGCCTTCGGCGACCCCACGTTCGGGAAGGCCTTCGCTCTGGATCGGGGGAAAGCCCTGCTCGCCTTCCTGGGAAACCCCTTCTCCGACAAACCCCAAGTTCGTCTGCAGCTCATTGATCTCGGCGGTCAGGGGATTCGGGACATCCAGTACATCCCTGAGTTCGGGGCCTACCTGGTGCTCGGCGGCCCCGTGGACAAGGCCCCCGCGTTTTCCCTTTGGCTTTGCAAGCCCACCGGGGAAACCGAGCGGATCCACCTGCCCGAGTTCAAGGGACTCTGCCGGCCCGAGGCCATCATGCAGGTTCCTGGCAAGAATGAAATCTACATCTTTAGTGAAGAGGGTGGCGCCTTCTGCGAATCCCCCGCCTACACCTATCTCCGCCTTGGATTTTCGTTCAGCCCCAACCCGTGAAATCAGTGGTGCCCAATTTGTTCTGATGCGACCTGTCTCCGATGGCAGTTCTGATCCCGATTGAATTTGATTGATCCACGTTCAACGGAAGGCTTCCGATGGCACGCTCCCGGTTTTCGCTCAGCAACAGCCTTCAGGGCAAGTTCATCACCCTGTTCGGCAGCCAGGCCCTCCTCCTCCTGGTGGTCTTCACCCTGGGGATGACGGGCCTGAACCGGCTCAAGAAGGGCCAGGTGGAGCTGGGGGCCAATCTCCCCAAGGCGGCCGTGGCGGCCCGGGTGCTCCACGATTCCGACGTGCTGAGAGTGCTCCATGTCTCCCTGGTGGGAGGCGGGCGCAGTTCTGAATACGTGGACAAGCGGTTGAAGCGGCTCAAGGAGGTGGAGGATCTGCTCTCCGGCTCTCTGACCGATATGGAGAAGCTCCCCTGGTCCCCCGCCGAGCAGGCCAAGGTCCAGTTGATCGTGGCCGGCATGCGGAAATACATGGAGGCCTTTCCGCCTCTGATGGCGCGGGCGCGCAAAGCCAGTTCCGACGAGGTTCCCGAACTCATCGAAGCCAATACCGCCTTTCGGCGGGACGGATACAACCTCCTGCTGACCCTGCTTCAGGACATTCAGAACCAGGGTGCCAAGCAGGTCGCCCAGGATCAGGCCTCCAGCCGGGTCAGCGAGTCCTGGATGATCGTCGGCCTGGTGGTGGCCATCCTTCTCGGACTGGGCATCTCGCGGTTCGTGAGCCGTCAGGTCCGCCGGCAGGCCCTGGCACTCAAGACCGCCATGACGGCCCTGGGCAGAGGCGACCTCATCCAGCGTTGTCCGGTCCAGACCCGGGATGAACTGGGCGAGGCCGCCGAAAGCCTGAATCAGGTGATCGAACAGCTGGGCAAGGACATCAGGGCCATCACCGAGGCCACGGACCGGACAGCCTCCTCGGCCACCGAACTATCTGCCACGGCTTCAGAGGTGACTCAGACCGTGGATGAGATCAGCCGGTCAGCCACCGAGCAGCAGTCCGCGGTGCTTGTCGGCACCGACCTGCTCCAACAGATGAAGAGCCTTTCAGAATCCGTGAGTGCAGGCTCGGAGCGACTGGCCGCTCTGGCCATTGCCTCCCGGGAGGCCGATGAGCAGGGTCGCGAGAGTGCTGGGGAATCTGATCGGGCCATGTCCGCCATCCAAGAAAGTTCCCAGAAGGTGAACCGCATCATCACGGTGATTGCCGATATCGCCCGGCAGACCAACCTCCTCAGCCTCAACGCAGCCATTGAAGCGGCCAAAGCCGGCCAACAGGGCAAGGGCTTCGCCGTGGTGGCTGAGGAAATCCGCAAACTGGCGGAGCGCAGTGCCAGTGCGGCCAAGGAAATCGCGGCCCTCATCCAGGAAAGCACGGAGCGGGTCACAACAGGTTCTGAGGCGGCGGCCCAGGTCGGCCTCTCCCTGGATCGCATCCACGGCCATATCCGCGAGACCGGTGAACGCGTTGAGGAGATCAGTGGCGCCATGATTCAGCAGGGGGCCTCGGTCGGTCAGTTGCAGCGACAGCTAGACCTGGTCTCCAACCTCACGGAACGGAACGCCTCGGCCACCGTTCAGCTGGCCTCGGCCATGCAGGAGACTTCCCGCACCACCGAGGACCTGGCCAACCTGGCCACGGACCTCCGGGCCCTTTCCCATCGGTTCCGAATCCAGTAGGCACCCACACCCTCTGGCCCGGTCTAAAGTCCGTAGTCCTTCCAGCGGCGCTGGATCCGCTCCAGGATCGCTTCGGGAAAGACCAGGTCCCGGGGCCACTCGCGGGCATAGCCGTCCCCCGGGCGGTTCTTGCGGGTGGCGTCGATGCCCACCTTGCTGCCGAAGGCGAAGCGGTCGCTGGCGTGGTCCAGCACGTCCAGGGGGCCTTCGGTAAACAGCATGTCGCGCCGGGGATCCACGTTGCTGGTGAGGCGGAAGAGGACTTCATTCAGGTCGTGGGGATCGATGTCCGCGTCCACCACCACGATGCCCTTGGTGAACATGATCTGGCCCGTGCCCCAGATGGCGTTCATCACTTTTGCGCGTGGCCTGGATACTCCTTCTTCATGGACAGGATCACCAGGTTGTGGAAGGCCCCGGCGGCGGGCAGGTGCATGTCGCGGATCTCGGGCAGCACCAGGCGCAGCAGGGGCAGGAAGATGCGCTCCGTGGCCAGACCCAGGTAGGCGTCCTCCTGGGGGGGCCGGCCCACGATGGTGGCGGGAAAGACCGGGTTCCTGCGCATGGTGATGGCTTCCACGTGCAGCACGGGGTAGTCGTCCGCCAGGGAGTAGTAGCCCGTGTGGTCGCCGAAGGGACCCTCCCGGCGTAGCTCGCCGGGGTTCACATAGCCCTCGATGACGATCTCGCTATCGGCGGGCACCTCGAGGTCATTGGTCACGCAGGGCACCATCTCGATGCCCTCGCCCCGCAGGAAGCCCGCGAACATGACCTCGCTGAGAAAGGGCGGCAGCGGCGCCGTGGCCGCGTAGGTCAGCGCCGGATCGCCGCCGAAACTCACGGCCACCGGCATGCGCTCGTCCAGGTGGTAGCCGTGGCGGTTGCGGGCGCCGTCGTGGTGCAGCTGGGTGTGGAAGCCCAGGGTGCGGTCATCGAAGACCTGCAGGCGGTAGAGGCCCACGTTGCGGTGGCCGGTCTGCTTGTTGCGGGTGTGGCTCAGGCCCAGGGTGATGAAGGGGCCGCCATCCTCGGGCCAGGTGGTGAGCACGGGCAGGTCGGAGAGCCGCACCTGGTCGCCCTGGAGAACCACCTCCTGGCAGAGCCCCCGCTTGACGGTCCTGGGCATCCAGTTGCCCACCTCGGCCAGCACCGGCAGCTTGGCCAGCTTTTCGAAGAAGCCCGAGCCGGGCCTGGGCATGGCCTCTTGCACCAGCTTCTCGATGCGGTCGGCGATGGCATCCAGACCCGGGGCGCGCCGTCCACCCCAGGGCCAGCTCCATGCGTTTCAGGCTGCCGAACACGTTCATGGCCACGGGCATGGCCTTGCCAGTGGGCTTCTCGAAGAACAGCGCCTTGCCGCCGCCCGGCTGCTTGGAGACGCGGTCGGCGATGGCCCCCATCTCCAGGTGGGGGTCCACCTCGGGGCTGACCAGGCCAGCTCGCCTGCGGCCTCGAGCTGCTTGAGGAAGGTCTGGAAGTCACGGCCCATGGGAATCTCCGGTCCCGATCATCCCATCCCCGGGGGATTCCCCGGAACCGGATCCCCAGGTTCGAGGATTTTCCCTTGAGCCCACTGGGTTTCTCCCGCATACTGATGGGCCTTGCCCTGGCCGTGGGCTCCCAAGCGCGTCCGATGGACTGCCGCCCACACGCCCCAACCAAAGAGGTTTTCATGTTTGCAATCATCAAGACCGGCGGAAACAATGCCCGGGTCGCCGAAGGGGACGTCCTCCGGGTGGAGACCCTGGACAAGGCCCCCAAGCAGGCGGTCACCTTTGACCAGGTGCTCCTCATCGATACGGACGGGGACCTGAAGATCGGCAAGCCCACCCTGAGTGGCGCCACGGTCGAGGCCGAAGTCATCACCCACGACCGCGCCAAGAAGGTGATCATCTTCAAGAAGAAGAAGACCACCACCTACCAGCGCACCCAGGGCCACCGCCAGAACTACACGGAAGTCCGGATCAAATCCATCAAAGCCTGACTTTTTTCGCCTGTGGCGAAACAAGCTGGCCTCCATCGCATGCATCCGATCATTTCGACATTCAGCTGAAGAGGTTTTTCCATGGCTCATAAAAAAGGCGTCGGTTCCAGCCGCAACGGTCGCGATTCCCATTCCCAGCGCCTCGGCGTGAAGGAGTTCGGGGGCGAACTGGTCCCCGGCGGCTCCATCCTCGTCCGCCAGCGCGGCACCAAGTTCAAGGCCGGCATCAATGTCGGCATGGGCAAGGACCACACCCTCTTCGCCAAGATCGAGGGCAAGGTCCGCTTCCAGGACAAGGGCCAGAGCGGGCGCTTCATCCACATCGATCCCATCGAAGAGTGATGTTGTCCGGGGGTCCCGCGCTGTGCGCATACCCCCGGAGCCCCCGCGCAACAGGCCGGGCAAAGCCCGGCCTGTGCTTATTTTCCCCTGACTCACCCGGGGGACTAAGGATCAACCGTGTTCCTTGACCAAGTCCAGCTCCGCGTCACCGCCGGTCACGGCGGCGCCGGGGCCATGAGCTTCCGCCGCGAGAAGTTCGCCCCCGAGGGCGGGCCCGATGGCGGGGATGGCGGCAAGGGCGGCTCCATCACCCTCCGGGCCAGCAGGGCCCTCAACACCCTCAACCCCTACCGCCAGAAGCGCGAGTTCACGGCCGAGCGCGGCCGGCAGGGCGAAGGCTGCATGTGCCACGGCTGCGATGGGGCCGACATCCTGCTGGAGGTGCCCCTGGGCACCGTGGTGAAGGATGCCGAGACCGGCGAGGTGCTGGCGGAGCTGCTGGCCCACGGGGAGGATATCTGCGTGGCCCGCGGCGGCCGCGGCGGCCTGGGCAACACCAACTTCAAGAGCTCCACCAACCGCACGCCCCGCCACCACCAGCCCGGTGAGGAAGGCGAGGCGCGCATCCTCGACCTGGAGCTGAAGCTCATCGCGGACGTGGGCCTCGTGGGCTATCCCAACGCGGGCAAGAGCACCCTGGTGAGCCGGCTGAGCGCGGCCCGACCCAAGATCGCCAACTACCCCTTCACCACCCTGGAACCCCAACTGGGCGTGGTGAGCCTGGACCGCTTCGGCGGCGACCTGCTGGACAGCTGGGTCATCGCCGACATCCCCGGTCTCATCGAAGGCGCGGCCTCCGGGGCGGGGCTGGGCATCCAGTTCCTCCGCCACGTGGAGCGCACCCGCATGCTGCTGCACCTGGTGGACCTGTCGGACCCCATCGACGAGCCCGCGGACGCCATCCGCATCATCGAAGGGGAGCTGCAGGCCTTCAGCCCCGTGCTGGCGACCAAGCCCCGCTGGCTGGTGGGCACCAAGCTGGACGCCCTCCAGGACGAAGCCCGCCGGGACGCCTTCGTGGCCCTGTGCGAGGCGCGCGGCCAGGAGCCCATCTTCATCTCCGGCGTCACCGGCGAGGGGCTGCGGGAGCTGGCTTTCGCGGTGAACGAGGCCCTCAAGGTGGACGCCGGCCTCAAGGCGGCCGTCCCCAAGAATGAGGCCTGGTAGTGCGCATCGGTCTGCTGGGAGGCGCCTTCAACCCTCCCCATGAAGGCCATCTCAAGCTGGCACGGCTCGCCCTGGATCACCTCGCCCTGGATGAGCTCCGCTTCGTCCCCACGGCCATCAGCCCCCACAAGCCCGACCCGGGCGGGCCCGATGCCAAGGCCCGCCTGCGCCTGCTGTCTGCGGCCCTGGCCGGGTTCGACCCCCGGGTCCGGGTGGAGCCCCTCGAGCTGGAACGGGGCGGCACCAGCTACACCGTGGACACCCTGGAAATCCTCGTCCAGCGGGAACCCGGCGCCGCCTGGATCCTCATCATGGGCAGCGACCAGCTGTCGGGCCTGCCCAGCTGGCGCCGTCCGGAGCGCCTCCTCGAGCTGGCCTCCGTGGCCGTGGCCCTTCGCCCCGGCGCCCCCCTGGTGCTTCCGGACCTGCCCGGTCTCCGCCCCGCTCCCGCCTGGAGCGGCCAGCCTGGTGAGCTGGTGACCCTGCCCGGCACGGAGCTGGACCTGGCCTCCACGGCCCTGCGGGAAGGCCTGCAGGCCCGGCCCCTGGAGGATCCAGCCGGCCTGCCTCCCCAAGTTCTCGGTACCATCCGCTCTGAAAACCTGTATCGTTAGCCTGCTCTGGAGCCCGCATGACCCTTGATTCCCGGCTCGCGACCGTCGTCGACGCCGCCCGGTCCAAGAAAGCCTTCCGCATCCGCCTCCTGGACGTGAAGGACATCGCCAGCTTCACCGATGTGTTCGCGGTCATGAGCGGGGGCAGCGACCGCCAGAACCGCGCCATCGCCGAAGCCATCGAGGATGCCCTCAAGCTGACCGGGGAGAAGCCCATCTCCCGCGAAGGCGAGATGAACGGCAACTGGGTCCTGCTGGACTACGGCAACCTGGTGATCCACGTCATGGACGAGGAGACCCGCCGCCATTACAACCTGGAGGGGCTCTGGAATGCCGGCCGCGAGCTGGAGCTGCCCATCGAGGCTCATCCCGAATCCGAAGCCCGCCCGTAGGAGAAATCCTCCATGCCCACCTCTCAGGTCAATCCCTACGAAGCGATGCAAGCCCGCCTGCGGGTGGCCGCGCAGCTCTACGGCCTGGACGACGCCCTGTTCAAGGTCTTCATGGCCACCAACCGGTCCATGATCGTCAGCCTGCCGGTGATGATGGACGACGGCCACTGGGAGGTCTTCACGGGCTACCGCGTCCAGCACAGCACGGCCCGGGGCCCGGCCAAGGGCGGCATCCGCTACGACCTCAACGTCACCCTGGACGAGATCAAGGCCCTCGCGGGCTGGATGACCTGGAAGTGCGCCGTGGTGGACGTGCCCTTCGGCGGCGGCAAGGGCGGCGTCGTCTGCGATCCCTCTCGCTTGAGCATGGGGAGAAGGAGCGCCTCACCCGCCGCTACATCGCCGAGATCATGGACATCCTGGGCCCCGACCGGGACGTGCCAGCCAATGACATGGGCACGGACTCCCAGACCATGGCCTGGGTCATGGACACCTACTCCATGCACGTGCGCCACACGGAAAATGCGGTGGTCACGGGCAAGCCGCTGGGGCTGGGTGGCAGCCTGGGCCGCACGGAGGCCACGGGGCGGGGCGTGCTCATCACCGCCCGGGAGGCCATGCAGCGCCTGGGCAAGCCCCTGGCCGGCGCCACGGTGGCCGTGCAGGGCTTCGGCAACGTGGGCAGCCAGGCCTCGCGCCTGCTGCACGAGGCCGGGGCCCGGATCGTGGCCGTCAGCGACCTGAAGGGTGCCATCAAGAACGACCGGGGCCTGGATATCCACGCCCTGCTGAAGCACCGGGCCGAGACCAAGACGGTCACCGGCTTCAAGGGCGCCGAGCCCATGGATCCCGCCGATCTCCTCACCCATGGGGTGGACATCCTGGTGCCCGCAGCCACCGAGAACCAGATCACGGAAGAGAACGCTGCCAAGGTGCGGGCCAAGATCATCGTGGAAGGCGCCAACGGCCCCACCACGCCCGAGGCGGACCCCATCCTGCTGTCGAACGGCGTCCTGGTGGTGCCCGACATCCTGGCCAATGCGGGGGGCGTCACCGTCAGCTACTTCGAGTGGGTGCAGAACCGGCAGGGCTTCTACTGGCGCGAGCGGGAGGTCAACGAACGGCTGGTGGACTACATGACCCACGCCTTCCAGGCCACCTTCGCCACCACCGACAAGTACAAGACGAACCCCCGCATCGGGGCCTACATCCTGGCCCTGGACCGTGTCGCCCAGTCCATGAAGTACCGCGGCTTCTACGCTTAGCGCCTGATTTCAGAGTGAGATAGACCGACCGGCAGACTAGGATGGAGGTTCACCTTGCCTCCGAGTCTGCCCGTGGCCCGAACCCGCTTTCAGGATGCCTCCTCTCCGGTGCCCCTCCGGGACCTGCCGGCCGCGGCGCTGCGGGCGGTGCTCCGGGAGGGCTATTCCCAGCGGCAGTTCAAGAAGGATCTGACGGCGGGATTCCTGGTGGGCATCGTGGCCCTGCCCCTGGCCATGGCCCTGGCCATCGCCGTGGGCGTGCCCCCGCAGCAGGGGCTCTACACGGCCATCATCGCGGGCTTCTTCACGGCCCTGCTGGGCGGTTCCAGGATCCAGGTCGCGGGTCCCACCGCCGCGTTCATCGTGGTGCTCGCACCGCTGTATGTGAAGTTCGGACTCTCCGGCCTGCTGATGTCCGGCCTGTTGGCCGGACTGATCCTCATCGGCATGGGCCTGCTGCGCCTGGGAAAGCTCATCGAGTTCATCCCCTTCCCGGTGACCACGGGGTTCACCACGGGCATCGCCGTCGTCATCGGCGTGCTCCAGATCAAGGACCTGTTCGGCCTGAAGCTGGCCCAGAACCCGGATCACTTCATGGAGCGCCTCGTGGCCATGGGGCGGGCCGCCCACACGGCCTCGATCTGGGAGCTCCTCATCGGCTTCGGCACCCTGGCCATCCTGCTGGCCCCGCGCCTGCCCAAGCGACGGCTGGCGCGGCTGCCCAAGCTGCTCCGGAAGATCCCCGCCCCGCTGCTGGCCCTGCCCCTGGCGGCGCTGGCGGCCTGGGCCCTGGGCCGGTGGGTGCCCGGCTTCACGGTGGATACCATCGGCAGCCGCTTCCAGACCCTGGTGGATGGGCACCTGGTGAGGGGCATCCCCCAGGTGCTGCCCTCCTTCCTGTGGCCCTGGAGTGCGCCGGGCCTGGATGGGCAGTCGATGGGCCTCAGCCTGGGCACCGTGCGGATGCTCCTGCCCAGCGCCTTCGCGGTGGCCATGCTGGGCGCCATCGAATCGCTGCTCTCGGCCGTGGTGGCCGATGGCATGGCCCGCACCCGCCATGACCCGGACGCCGAGCTGCTGGCCCTGGGTGTCAGCAATGTCCTGGTCCCCTTCTTCGGCGGCATCCCCGCCACCGGCGCCATCGCCCGCACGGCCACGAACTTCCGCTTCGGGGGCCGGACCCCCGTGGCCGCCATGGTCCATGCCCTCACCATCCTGGCGGCCATCCTGGTCCTGGCCCCCTTCATCCGCTTCCTGCCCATGGCCAGCCTCGCCGCCCTGCTGCTGCTGGTGGCCTGGAACATGTCCGAGGTGGACCACTTCCTCCACACGGTCCGCGTGGCCCCCAAGAGCGACGTGGCGGTGCTGCTCACCTGCTTCTTCCTCACCGTGATCTTCGACATGGTGATCGCGGTGACCGTGGGCATCGTGCTGGCCTCCCTGCTCTTCATGCGCCGGATGGCCAGCGTGGCCGAGGGGCATGTGAGCCAGCCGGACCACCGGTCCCTGCCGGGCCCCCTGCCGGAGGGGGTGGTGATCTACGACCTGTCCGGCCCGCTCTTCTTCGGCGCGGCCGAGCGGGCCTTGAATGCCATGCGGGCCATCGGCGCCGAGGTCCGGGTCATCATCTTCCGCATGGAGCAGGTGTCGAGCGCCGACGTGAGCGGCCTGGTGGCCATGGAGGGCGTCCTGCGGGAGATGCAGCGCCAGCACATCAAGGCCATCTTCGTGGGCCTCCAGGGTCAGGCCCTCAGCGTCTTCGAACGGGGCGGCCTCCGGAACAAGGAAGGCGCGATCGCCTTCTGCGCCACCATGATCGAGGCCTTCCGGGTCATGGATGCCAAGCTCCACACCTACCGGCGCCGGAACCTGGGGCCCATCCGCTTCCAGCTCCTGCACCGGGACCCGACCAGCAGGCTCCGGCCGCCTCAGAACACCCGCAACAGGGCCACGTAGCCGTTGACCCCTTTGACTCCCGCGATGTCGCTCTGCAGGCCCACGCCCAGGTCCACCGCACGGCGGTGAACCACCAGAAGCCCGGCAGGTCGCCGGTGAGGCCCAGGCCGCTCACGCCATAGGTCTTGCCGTCGTCCAGGCTGCGGGCCCGGGCGTGCTCCAGGCTCACGGACAGGCGGAGGCTCGGCCCGGTGGGGATGGCCAGGGCGGTCTTGGCATAGGTCACCTGGTCCGCCGTGATGGCATTGGACCGGATGCCCGCGATGCGCACCACGGAACCGGTCCCGCCGATATCCAGGGAGTTGAAGCGATCGAAGGCCCGGCCTCCCGCCCAGCCGGCTTCGCCGTGGAACCAGAATCCCGGCTGCACCTCCCGATCCAGGCCCAGGCTGCCGCCCCAGCGCCGGAAGGCCCCGCCCTCCGGAACGACCTGGGGCTGGGTGGGCGTGCCGTAGGTGCCCTCCGGCCGCTGCCCCCAGCCATGGAAGCCCCGGAGCTGGAGGCCCCGGAAGAGCCAGGAGGCCTGCAGGGTGCCCGTGCGGGTGAGGCCCGTGGGCGGCAGGGCGAAGTCCGGGGTGCGGTACTTGATATCGCCCTGGCCGTAGCTGTCGAACCGGAAATCGCCCCGGGCCTCCAGCCGGAAGCCGAGCCCCAGGTCCTGCCCCACTTCCAGGCCCAGGCTGGCGAAGCGTTGGCCCACCCCGTCCTTGTCAGAGAGCCTGCCCTTCTGCACGGGCCGTTCGGTCCCCTTGAGCAGCAGGGTCGTGGCCTTGGCGCTCACGTCCAGGCTGCCCAGGCCCCGGGGGATGGCCACGCTGGCGGTGTTGAAGACGATGGCCGTGAGGGCGTTGACCTGGATGCCCTTGCCCAGGGCGTTGTAGTCGAAGTAGACCAGGCCCGCCAGGGGGAACACCGGCGGCGAGAGGCCCGGATCCACCAGGACGACACCGGCAAGGGCGCGGCCGCTGCTCTTGGCCTTCTCCTCGATCTTCCGGGAGCCATCCTTCTGGCGCGTGAAGTAGCGCGCGCCCTCCGGCGTCACCTTGAGCATGGTGGAAGATGAGGTGCGGGCCGCCTCCCGCTCCCCCTGGAAGCCCTCGCCGTTCAGGTGGATGTCCCGGTAGGTCAGGCGCCGTTGCACCTGGATGACGCCCTCCGTGCTCACCCAGCGCTCGAAGGTCCGGACCGAAACGGGCCGCCAGACCCCCGGTGCGGCCTCGCCGTAGGTGAGGATCTCCCGCTCGCTCTTCACGGTGCCCGGCAGGCCACTTCGCTCCCGGCGCTCCTCCAGCACCCGGCCCGTGGCCTCGTCCACGTCGATCTCCCCGGTGTAGGCCAGGGGATCCGGGCTCACGGGTTCGAAGCGCAACACCCGCCGGCCCGGCCCCTTTGGCCCGCCGTCCCGGTAGCGGTAGCGCTCGGTGAGGCCCAGGGCCACGGGCAGGGACATGGACTGGCGGCTTTCGATGAGGGGCAGCTGCACCTCGCCCTGGAGGTTGGCCTTCACCCCGTTGAAGCGCACTTCCTTCTGGAGCAGCTCGGGCCACTCGCCCGCCTGCTCGAAGTATCCGAAGGTGAAGCCGAGATCGCCGCCGGGGCCCCGCTCACCCTGGACGTGCAGGTCCAGGTCCGCCTTCGCCTGGAAGGTCCGGACCGCGGCCCGGGCCCGCAGCTGGGCCCCCCGGACCCTGGCCAGCAGCGATCCCACATCGTAGGTGTCCGCGGCGGTGACGGCCACCTCGACCCGGTCCTTCGGCGGGGGCGCCGGTGCCCAGGCACCTTCCACGAACACCCAGCGCCGAGAGGCTCCCGAACGGCTGCCCAGGGTCAGGTCCCCGGGTCCGCCTTCCACCTCGGTGAAGCCCTCGGGAATCTGCGACGCAAGCTGGGCTGAGGGCCCGCCAGGGGGCACCACCAGCCGGCCCCCGTCGCCCAGGAGGGCGGATGCCAGGGCGCCCGGATCCTGCGACAGCCAGAGGGTCCAGGGCCGGCCCGGGAAGGTGTCCTGGGCCTGGGCCAGCTGGCCCCGCCAGGTGGCCAGTTCCGGGGCCAGGTCGCCGGGTACCAGGGCCCCGCCATCCACGGCCCCCCAGGCCGTCTCATCCAGGATGGGGGCCGCCTTGGGATCGAAGGCCAAGTAGAGCCGCTGGGTGGTCGACTGGGCCTTCAGGGCCTGGGAGGCCGCCAGCAGCAGGGGGATCCTGGCCTCCCCCAGGGGCAGGCGCAGGCGCACCGCCGGGGCCTCCCGCACCGCCAGGACCAGGCGGTTCCAGCCCTGCCGGGCCGCCTCCACCTGGGTGGTGTCCCGGTTGTCCTTGGGGACCAGGCCAGCCGAATCCAGCCCCCGCAGGTCCAGATCCACGGGGATGGCCACCCCCACCCGCAGCGGCGGCATGGGGGTCTGCGCCGCCAGCAGCAGGCTCAGGGTCGGCAGGATGAACAGGGGCATGCGCGGCACGGGGCCTCCGGGTTCCTGCAGGCTACCGCGACCACCGGGCCGTGGGTTATCCGGTATCCTCGAAGGCCTATGCGATTCACGGTCCGACTCACCCATGCCAACGGCGAAGTGCTGGTGCGCGAGTTCGAGGCGGACGATGCGACGGCCCTCCGGGCCCGGGTCCTGGCGGAAGGGGGCTTCCCCCTGGAGATCACCCGTACGGACACGGCCTTCCGCAGCCGGGCCTCGCTGAAGACCGAATCCCTGGTGCTGTTCAACCAGGAGCTGCTGGCCCTGCTGAAGGCTGGCATCCCCCTCCTGCAGTCCCTGGAGCTGCTGGTGGGCCACGGCAAGGATCCCCAGCTGCGCCGGGCCCTCACCCAGGTGGTGGAGCTGGTGCGGGAGGGCATGTCCTTCTCCGATGCCCTGGAGCAGGCGGGCTCGTTTCCCCCATCTACCGCAGCAACGTGGTGGCCGGCGAGCGCAGCGGCACCCTGCCGGAAGTGCTGGCCCGCTGGCTTTCCTTCCAAAAGTTCGCCCAGTCCAGCCGCCGCCGCATCATCGAGGCCCTGTTCTACCCCGCGTTCCTGGTCATGGTGCTGATCCTGGCCCTGGGGGTGATCTTCAACGTGGTGCTGCCCCGCTTCTCGGAGTTCTACGCGGGCGGCGACATCGAGATGCCCCTGTTCACCCAGATCCTCCTGGGCGCCGGAAAGCTCATCAGCTCCACCCTCTGGCTGCAGGGCATCGGGCTCATCGGCTTGGCCATCCTCATCCGCTGGATGATCGCCTCCGAGGCCGGGCGGAAGCTGGCGGAGCGCATGCTGCTGATGATCCCCAAGGTGGGCACCCTCTACCGCATGTACCACTCCAGCGTCTTCTGCCGCACCCTGGGCGTGCTGCTTTCCGGGGGCCTGCCCGCCGTGCAGGCGCTTGAGGTGGTGCAGCGCACCAGCCCCAGCGAGCGCATGAAGGCGGGCCTGCTCACCATCACCGACCAGGTGCGCTCCGGCAGCAGCCTGAACCAGGCCCTGGAGCAGGCCAAGGTGCTGGACCCGCTGGCAGTGGAGATGGTCCGGGTGGGGGAGCAGAGCAGCGCCTTGCCCGAGATGCTCGATCACGTGGCGGACTTCTTCGATCAGGAAGTGGAGAAGGCCACCACCGCCGTCACCAGCCTCATCGGCCCCGTGCTCATCCTGTTCATGGGCATCATCGTCCTGGGCCTGCTGCTCGCCATCTACGTGCCCCTCTTCAACGCCAGCAGCGTGGTGCGGTAGCCACGAAAGGGGGATGAGGTTGCCTCAAGCCGGTACGACCTTGTTACTTTTCACATTGGCACTGAGGCTGGCTGCGGACGGAATCCCCGGTAGGGCGGCCGCCGCTCAAGACCCGCGGCCGACGGTGGAGCACCTCGAAGTCGCCGCCAACCGGGGGGACGCCGACTCCGCCAGGGAGTTGGGCGATCGGTTTTTCCATGGGCGTGAGGGATTGGCCAAGGATGAAGTCAAGGCTGTTCGCTGGTACCGCAAAGCCGCTGATCAGGGCCATGTCATGGCGATCGCTGACCTCGGATACTGCACCCTCAACGGACTTGGCGGCCTTGACAAGGATGAAAGCAAAGCACTAGCCCTCTTCCAGGTCGCAGATGCCCGAGGAAATGCCTACGCCGCCCGGATGATCGGGTGGATGTGCGAATGGGGCAAGGGCACCCCCAAGGACGACGGGAGGGCCGCCGAATGGTACCGCAGGGCAGCAGATCTGGACGACGAAGAGGCTCTGGTTAGCCTTGCCTGGTTGACAGAGTGTGGTCGCGGCGTCCCCAAGGACGACCAGGCCGCCGCAAGGATGTACGCCGTAGGCGTCTCCAAAGGGAATGCCATCGCCTTGAACAATCTGGGATGGTTCTATCTGACTGGAAGGGGAGGGCTCCCGAAGGACTACAACCTGGCCCGCCACATGTTCGAGGTCGCCGCAGTGAAAGGCAATGCCCGGGCGGATGGCAACCTGGGTTACCTGTACGAGCAGGGGCTGGGGGTGCCCCGCGACGTCGTGGCGGCCATGTCCCACTTCCGTGATGCAGTCAAAGGAGGCGACCTCCTCGCCCAGCAGCATCTGGGCTATGTGTACGAATCAGGGCAACTGGTCCCTAGAGACCCAGCCCAGGCATTCCACTGTTTCAGCCTGGCGGCTGCTCAAGGGGATCGGCCCTCATTCCAGGGGCTCACTCGAATCCTGCTGGGTAGGCCCGCCCTCGACCCCGAGGACGCAGCGTCACTGCTTGCTCTCTGCCGCAACCACCTTGAACAAGGATTAACCGAAGCCAGGCTCCCGCTGGCTCTGGCGCTTCTTCTGGGGATCGGTGCACCCGCCCAGCCGGAGGAGGCCAAACGACATTTCTTGGAAGCCACGCATGAGCAACCGCCTTCGCCTTACCTACCTGTGATCGCAAAACAGTTCCAGTTCGGTCTTGGCACTCCGCGCGACCCAGGTTTCGCAAGATCGCTGCTCGAGTCCATGGTGGAACATGGAGCACCGGGGGCGCGGGTGGACCTGGCCAAATCGCTGCTCGACGAGTCGGGTGAGCTACAGGCAAAGGGAGTTTCGATCCTACGGGAGCTGAGTCGTGCGGGCGATGCCAAAGCCACCTTTGAGCTGGGACTCCTGCACCAGAACGGCCGAGCGGTTCCGATGTCGACCACAAAGGCCTTGGCCCTATTCTCCCAAGCCGCCGAAGGTGGCTTGGCCGAGGCCATGTTCCACCTGGGCCTTCTCCATCAGGCCGGAATCGGCGTCAAGAAGGACCCCACCAAGGCCAAAGGCTGGTATCTCAAGGCCGAAACCGCGGGCTGGCCGCTCGCCAAAGGCCGCGTCCTGCCCGATGGCAAGCTGGCGCCGCTCACTGCGCTCCCCGGCTTCCATCCGGCCAAATAGTCCTTCACCGATACTTCCGCTTCAGCCACTTCTGTGGATCCTGGGGCTGGGCCTGGTGGCGGATCTCGAAGCCGAGCCTTGGACCGTCCACGGTGTCGCCCACGGCGCCCACGGCCTCCCCCGCCTTCAGCAGCTGGCCCTTGGCGAGGTCGATGCCCGCCAGGTGGGTGTAGAGGGTGAACCAGCCGCCGCCGTGGTCCAGGATGACCATGGGTCCGTAGCTCTGGTAGTAGTCGGCGAAGACCACCTTGCCATCGGCCACGGCCGCCACGGGAGCGCTGCCGGCCGCCGTAACGAGCAGGCCGCTCTGCATGGTCTTGGTGCGGAAGCGGGGGTGGAGGTGCTCGCCGAACCCCACCGCCAGGGTGCCCTCCACGGGCTGGGGCAGCTCACCCCGCAGGCTCGCGAAGGCCACGGCCGCCTCGAAGGCTTCGCCCTTGGGCTTGCCCAGCAGCCCCGCCAGCAGGCGCTCCAGCTGCACGGCTTCTTCGGCCAGCTCGGCCTGGGCCTGCCTCTGGGCCGCCTCGTCCTGCTGCAGTCCGTCCAGGAAGCTGTTGAGCTTCTCCTCCTGGAGCCGCAGGGCCGCCTGGAGCTGGGCCGCCTCCCGCTCATCGCCGGCCAAACGGCCCAGCACTTCCTTCAGGGATTTCTCCTTGGCGGCCAGGTCCCCCTGCAGCCGGTGGATCTGTCCCAGCTGCTTCTGCTCCTGCAACCGGGCCCAGGCCAGCATGCGGCCCCGCACCAGCCAGGCCTCGAGGTCCTTGAAGGTGATGTAGAGTCCCAGATCGCCCCAGGGTCCCAGGGCCTGCATCCATCGCACCTGCTTCCGGAGGTCCCCCTGGAGGCGCCGCACCTCGCTCTGGATGCGCGTCTGCTCCCGGCCGATGGACTGCACCTGGCTCTGGGCCTGGTCCCGGCGCAGCCGCGCCCCTTCCACCTGGGCTTTCACGCGATCCCGCTGCAGGGAGATGCCCTGGATCTCCACCAGCACGCCCTTGCGGCGCTTCTTGAGGGAGGCCAGCTGTTGATCCACCTGGCCCAGACGGCCCTGGATGGCCGCCAGCTTCTGGCGCAGCTCCGCCGGATCCTGGGCGCCTTGCGCCACCAGGAGGACCGGCAGGAAAAGACTCCAGCTGCGACGCATCGGCTACTTCCGGCTGCCCGCCGGAAGCAGCATGGCCAGGGCCCCCAGCAGCAGCGGGCCACCAATGGAGAGGGGCAGCGCCAGGGGCGAGAAGGGATCCGAAGGCAGCTGGGCCATGGGCAGCAAGCGGACGAGGACCTCCAGCACCTTCACCTGGCCGGCGCTCCAGCCCAGGTCCTGGCCGAAGTCCAGGAAGAAGCTCAGGCGCGGCCCCAGCTCCCGCAGCAGCAGGGTCAGCAGCAGCGCCAGCCCCGCGCTGGATTTCAGCAGACGCGACAAGAGCACGGCCCACAGCAGCATCTGCAGGCCCAGCAGCAGCCCGTGCAGATCCGCCCGCAGCAGCTCCGGTGGCCAGGCTTCGCCCAGGAGCCGCCAGCTCAGGGCCCACACGGGGATCAGCGCCACCTGGGACAGGAAGAGGCCGTGGGCGAAGCCCAGGCCGGTGCCGGCGAAGAAGCCCTTGAGCCGCTCCCCCCGGGCGGCGGCGGCGGTCCACTGGCTGATGGGGCCGAAGGCCCCCAGCAGCACCACGAGGGATACGGACCAGTACATGACGCCCTGCAGGTTGCCCAGGGCGTAGGAGCGCAGGGAATCGGCGCCCAGGGGGATCACCGTGCCGAAGAGGAGGATCTGGGAGCCGCCCTCCCCCTGCTGTCCGCGGATGGCCATGACCACCAGCCCCGTGATGAACAGGGAGGCCAGCGCCCAGCCGATGCGCAGCTTCGAACTTCCGAAACGATCCATGGGGGGCTCCAAACGATTCCGAGGTATCAGTCTACAGGCTGAAGGTACGGAACTCCGAGGCGTCGCTGGCGCGGCCCACGGGGCCGCCCAATAGCCAGGACCTCCCCCGAGCAACGCATGGGTTGCTCGGGATCCATGGTCAGTCTCCGTGCTCCGGCATGCAGAAGGAGCTCAGCGCACCGCCAGCAGCCGCTGGAGATGCGCCTTCACCTCGGCCAGGCGCTCGGGCAGCACGGCCACGAACACCGTGTCATCCCCGGCCAGCGTGCCCATCTGGCCCGGCGCGGGATCTCCGTCGAGGCTCAGGCCCAGGGCCTGGGCGAAGCCAGGGGCCGTTCGCAGCACCAGGAGGTTGGGAGGCGCCTCGTGCAGGGTGACTTCGGGCAGCGCCTGGGCAAGCGCCTCGACGCGCCGGTACCGTCCCTGGACCTTCTGCACCCCGAGCCGCTTCAGCCTCCGGGACAGGGTGGACTGGGTGAGTTCCTGGCCCTGGGTCGCCAGCTGAACGAGCAGGTCGCCCTGGTCGGCGATGGGAGCCGCTTCCAGCAGCTGGAGGATGAGTCGGTCCAAGTCCATGCATGAAGTATGCATAAATTTGCATGAATCAACAACCTCGATTTCCAAAAAACACATATTTCATGAAAATTTAACCTAGAGGCCTCGCCAACATCATGCATAATATGCAAATTGCCGCCTGGCCATGCATCACCCACGCGCGCATATGCACAGGACATCCATATGGTCACCGCCCCCACCGTTCCCGCCCTCCTCCCCACCTACGCCCCCTATCCCTTCCCCCTGGTCCGGGGCGAGGGGGACCGGGTGTTCGATGACCAGGGCCAGGCCTGGTGGGACTTCTACGGGGGCCACTGCGTGTGTGCCACGGGGCACAGCCACCCGGCGCTGGTGAAGGCCGTGGCAGACCAGGCGGCCAGCCTGCTCTTCTACTCGGCCGCCGCCGCCCTGCCCGTGCGGGATCAGGCGGCCGCCCAGATCACGGCCTTCGCCGGCATGGATTCGGTCTTCTTCTGCAACAGCGGGGCCGAGGCCAACGAGAACGCCCTGAAGGTGGCCCTGCTCCTCACCGGGCGCAAGAAGCTCGGCGCCTTCCAGGGGGGCTGGCATGGGCGCACCCTGCTGGCCCTGTCGGTGACCGACGATCCAAAGATCACCGAGCCCTTCGCCGAACACCTGGTACCCACCCTGCGGCTTCCCTTCGGCGATCTCGCGGCCCTCGCGGCCGCGGACTTCTCCGACCTGGCAGGCGTGATCCTCGAGCCCATCCAGAGCATGGCCGGCATCAAGACCGCCTCGGCCGAGTGGTTCCGGGCCCTGCGGGCCAAGTGCGATGCCTCGGGCACGCTGCTCATCTTCGACGAGATCCAGACCGGCATGGGCCGGATGGGCACGCCCTTCGCCGCCCAGTTCTACCGCGTACGGCCCGACCTCATCACCTCCGCCAAAGGCCTGGCCTCCGGGGTGCCCATGGGCGCCCTGCTCATGACCTCGGCCGTGGCCTCGCAGCTCAAGGGCGGGGACCTGGGCAGCACCTTCGGGGGCGGTCCCCTGGCCTGCGCCGCCCTGCTGGCGACCGTCGAAGTGATCGAATCCGAAAAGCTCATGGCCCATGCCACCGGAGCCGCTGCACGGCTGCGGAAGGAACTGATGGAGTCGGTGGTCACCGAAGTGCTCGGCGAGGGCCTGCTG
The DNA here is from genome assembly GCA_016721195.1 of Candidatus Geothrix skivensis. Classification (GTDB taxonomy): domain Bacteria; phylum Acidobacteriota; class Holophagae; order Holophagales; family Holophagaceae; genus Geothrix; species Geothrix skivensis. The sequence continues at coordinate 125,840 of JADKIO010000002.1, forward strand.
CTGGGTCTGCGCAGCGCCCATGCGGCCGCCCTGAAGAAGCACCTGCTGGCCCAGAACATCCTCGTGGGCGGCTCCGGCGACCCCACCGTGCTGCGCCTCATGCCGCCCCTCAACGTCAGCGACCAGGCCCTCCGGGCCCTCATTTCCGCCATCCACGCTTTCACCCCGGAGCAGCCATGAAGCACTTCACTCGCATCTCGGATCTGGGCCCCGCGGGGGTCAAGGAGATCCTGGCCACCGCGGCCGCCTGGAAGAAGGAGCGCCCGGGGGCCATCTTCGCGGACCGCATCCTGGGCATGGTCTTCTTCAACCCCAGCCTACGGACCCGGGCCAGCTTCGAGGCGGCCATGCTGCGCCACGGCGGCCATGCCATCGTGCTCGAGGTGGGGGCCGGGACCTGGAAGCTGGAGGACCGGGATGGCGCCGTGATGAACGCCGACCGGGCCGAGCACGTGCGCGAGGGCGTGCCCGTGCTGGGCCGCTACGTGGACCTGCTGGCGGTGCGCACCTTCAGCGGCGGCGAAGGTGATGCCACGGATGAGCTGGATCCCGTCATCAACGCCTTCCGGCGCTTTTCCACGGTGCCCGTGCTCAGCATGGAAAGCGCCCGGGAGCATCCCCACCAGGGCCTCGCCGACCTCCTCACCATCCAGGAGGCCCACGGCACCACGAAAGTGCCCGTCACCCTCACCTGGGCCCCCCACATGAAGCCCCTGCCCAAGGCCGTGCCCAATTCCTTCCTGCTCACCGCCGCGGCCTGCGGCGCCGAGATTCGCGTGGCCCACCCCAGGGGCTACGAACTGAGCGCCGAAGTCCGGGCCGAGGCCGAGGCCTACGCCGCCGCCACCGGCGGCAAGATCACCTACACGAACGATCAGGACGCGGCCCTCGAAGGCAGCGCCGCCGTCTACGCCAAGGCCTGGGGACCCTCCACCAGCTCGGGCCTGGAGGCCGCGCCCATGGCGGACCTCTCGGCCTGGATGCCAACGGCCGCGCACATGCAGAAGGCCACGAAGTCGGCCATCTTCACCCACTGCCTGCCGGTGCGCCGGAACCTGGAGGTGCACGACAGCGTCCTCGACGGCCCCTGGAGCCGCGTGGTGGACGAGGCCGAGAACCGTTTCCATGTGCAGCGGGCGACCCTCCACCATCTGCTTTCCCAGTCCCAGTCTTCCGCCCCGAGGTCCTGATGCCGCTCTCCCCGAACCCCTACGCCGCCCTCAAGGAGGCCTCCCAGTACGTGCGCCTCTTCCGGGGCAAGACCTTCGTGGTGAAGGTGGGCGGCGAGCTCCTCACCGAGCCCAAGATCCGCAAGGCCCTGTGCGAGCAACTGGCCCTGCTCTGGTCCTTCTCCATCCGGGTGGTCCTGGTCCATGGCGGCGGCTCTGAACTGGACGCGGTCTGCACGGCCATGGGCATCCCCATCCAGAAGGTGGCCGGGCGGCGGGTGACCAGCCCGGAGATCCTGGACGCCGCCAAGATGGTCTTTGCGGGCCAGGTGCACATGGACGTGCTGGCGGAGCTGCAGGCCGCGGGGGTGCCCGCGGTGGGCCTCACCGGGGTGGATGCGGGCCTGGTGAAGGCCCACCGGCGGCCCCCGGTGGCCGTGGTGCCCGATGGCGGCACCGAACCCCAGCTGGTGGATTTCGGCCTGGTGGGCGATATCGACGCCGTGGACCCCCGGGTGCTCACCCACCTCCTGGAGGGCGGCTTCATGCCCGTGGTGGCCCCCCTCTCCGGCGGTGTGGACGGTGCCATCTACAACACCAACGCCGACACCATCGCCGCCGGACTGGCCGCGGCCCTCGGCGCCGAAAAGCTGTTCTTCCTGCTGTCGGTGCCGGGCCTGCTGAAGGACGTGGCCAGGTCCTCCTCGCTCATCCCCCACGCCACCCTGGAGGAGCTGGCGAGCTTCGAGGCCGGGGGCGTCATCAGCGGCGGCATGCGACCCAAGCTCGCCGCCGTCAGGGCCGCCCTCGAAGGCGGAGTGGCCAGCGCCCACCTGGTGAGCGGCTTCGCGCCCGATGCCCTCTTGGCGGAGATCTTCACCAACGAAGGCAGTGGAACGATGATCGTGGGGCCAGCGCCCGCGGCGGTGGCGGGATGAGTCCCGCCGAACTGCTCACCCTGCTGGTGGGCACGCCCAGCGTGTCCGGAACGGAAGGTCCGCTCGCGGATCTCCTGCAGGAACTCGCCACCGCCCGGGGCTTCGAGGTCCACCGCGAGGGGAACAACCTCTGGTTCAGCTTCGGCACCCGGGGCGGGCCCCGGCTGCTGCTCAACTCCCACCTGGACACGGTGCCCCCCTGCGCGGGCTGGGAGGGCGATCCCTTCACCCCGGTCTGGCATGGCCAGCGCCTCCAGGGCCTGGGCGCCAATGATGCCAAGGGCTGCGTGGCGGCCATCCTGCTGGCGGCCTTCGAGCTGGCGAAGCAGCCCCTCGGTGGCGAGGTGGTGGTGGCCCTCAGTGCCGAGGAAGAGACCGGCGGCCATGGCATCGGCACCATCCTGGGCCAGCTCGGCCCCCTGGATGGCGCCGTGGTGGGCGAGCCCACGGGACTGCGGATCTGCGCGGCCCAGCGGGGCCTCCTGATCCTCAAGTGCACGGCCCGGGGCCAGAGCGGCCACGTGGCCAACGCCCAGATGCTGGGCGCCGAGAACGCCATCCACAAGGCCGCCCGCGACATCAGCCGCGTCGCGGCCATGGACTTCCCCATCCACCCCCTGCTGGGCTCCCAGAGGGCCCAGGTCACCCAGATCCAGGGGGGCCTGCGGCGCAACCAGGTGCCGGATGCCTGCGAGTTCTTCGTGGATCTGCGCATCGGCCCCGACCAGGACCACGAGGCCCTGGCCGCGGACTTCCAGCGACTGCTGGAAAGTGAAGTCATCATCCACTCCAAGCGCTACCTGCCCAAGGCCACGGACCCCGCCCATCCCATCGTCCAGGCCGCCCTCCAGGCCGCCGGGAAGCTGGGGGCCGTGGGCTCGGGCACCACCTCGGACTGGGCCTTCCTGGGCGACATTCCGGCTGTGAAAGCCGGGCCCGGCGACACCTTCCGCAGCCACACTCCAAACGAGTACCTCACCCTCCCCGAGCTGGAAGCGGGCGCAGCCTTCTACGCCAGCCTGGCAACCGCCTTTTTCAAGCTGCAGGTGCCGAATGAATCCTGATGCCTCTAGGCTCTGGGCCAAGGATCTGCCACTGGATGTGGCCATCCACCGCTTCACCGTGGGCGAGGATCCGGACACGGACCTGGCCCTGCTGGCCTTCGATGCCCTGGGCAGCGCAGCCCACGCCAGGATGCTGGCGGCCACGGGGCTGCTGCAGCCCGCCGATGCCGCGGCCCTGGTGCGGGGCCTGCACCGCATCGCGACCCTGGCCCGGCAGAACGCCTTTCCCATTCCGCCCCACCTGGAGGATGGCCACACGGCCATCGAGGCCGATCTCACCCGCACCCTTGGCGTGGTGGGAGGACGCATCCACCTGGGCCGCTCCCGGAACGACCAGGTGATCCTCGCCCTTCGGCTCTACTTGCGGGATGCGTTGTTGCGCCTGGGCCTGCGAGTGTCGGACCTGGCGGCGGCCTTCGTGGCGTTCGCCCGGACCCACCAGGAGGTGCCCCTGCCGGGCTACACCCACCTGCGGCGAGCCATGCCCAGCACCTTCGGCCTCTGGGCCACCGCCTTCGCCGAAGGCCTGCTGGAGGAGCTGGAGGCCCTGCAGTCGGTGTACCAGCGGCTGGACCGCTGCCCCCTGGGCTCCGCTGCGGGCTTCGGTGTGCCCCTCCCCATCGACCGGGAGCTCACCGCCAGGCTCCTGGGCTTTTCGAAGGTCCAGCGCAGCCCCATCGACGTGCAGAACAGCCGGGGTCGCCATGAGGTGGCCATGCTGCAGTGGGCCGCCTCCGCCGGGGGCGTGCTGGAGAAGTTCCTGTGGGATGTCTCCTTCTACAGCACGGAGGAGTTCGGGTTCCTCAAGCTGCCGGACGCCTTCACCACGGGCTCCAGCATCATGCCCCAGAAGAAGAACCCGGACGTGGTAGAGCTGGCCCGGGGCCGCTGTCGCGAGCTGCGGGGCACGGCGGGGCTGGTGGAGCAGATCGGCTCGGGCCTGCCCTCCAGCTACCACCGGGACCTGCAGCTGCTGAAGCGGCCGGTCATCCTGGGCCTGCGGCAGGCCGACGAGCTGTTCGGCGTGCTGGTGCGGCTCATCCCCGCCCTCAAGGTGGACGCCAGCGCCACCGCCGCCGCCAGCACCGATGACCTCTATGCGGCCCACCAGGCCTACGTCTACGTCCAGGGGGGCCTGCCCTTCCGGGAGGCCTACCGCAAGGTTGCCCAGCAGATCCAGGAGGGCACCTTCACCCCGGACCGGGCCGCCCTCACCGCCACCCATCTCGGCGGTGCGGGCAACCTGGGCCTGGACAGCCTCGCCGTCGAGTTGGCCGCTGCCCGCACCTGGATCGAGGCCAAGCGAGAGGTGCATGCAGAAGCGGAGGCGGCGCTGTGGGCGAACTGAATACTGAATTTTTTTACCGCAGAGGGCGCAGAGATCGCAGAGGAAATGCAGACCCTTGTTCCGTTCTCTGCGGTTGACTGGTTTTTTCTTTTTCAATTGCATTCATATTTCGCCATCGATGAAAGGCCTCCCATGAGCAAGCTCGCCGTCCTCGCCTTTTCCGGTGGCCTCGACACCTCCTTCTGCGTGCTCTACCTCAAGGAGCAGGGGTACGACGTGGCCACGGTGACGGTCAACACCGGCGGCTTTTCGCCCGAGGAGCTGAAGCGCATCGAGGCCGCCTCGCCCCGCCTGGGCGCCATCAGCCACACCACCGTGGACGCCCGGGCGGGACTCTTCGAGGGCTACCTGCGCTACCTGGTCTTCGGCAACGTGCTCCGGGGCCAGCTGTACCCCCTTTCGGTATCAGCCGAGCGGGTCTGCCAGGCCCGGGCGGTGGCGGAACTGGCCAAGGATATGAAAGCCGCGGCCATCGCCCACGGCTCCACCGGGGCCGGCAACGACCAGGTGCGCTTCGACGTGGCCTTCCGGGCCCTGGCGCCCGACCTGGAGATCCTCACCCCCATCCGCGACCTGGGCCTCTCGCGCGGCGAGGAGATGGACTACTGCGCCCAGCGGGGCGTGGTCTTCCCGGAAAAGACCAGGGACTACTCCATCAACGAAGGCATGTGGGGCACCAGCATCGGCGGTCGGGAGACCCTGGACCCCTGGACCACCCTGCCCGAGGCCGCCTTCCCCGGCGGCGTCATCGGCGCCCTCCCGCCGAAAACCCTAGTCCTCAGCTTCGATGGCGGCGTGCCCGTGGCCCTGGATGGCCAGGCTCTGGATCCTGTCGAACTCATCTCAACCCTCAACAGCATCGGCCATGCCTACGGCATCGGCCGCGGTGTCCATCTGGGCGACACCATCCTCGGCATCAAGGGCCGGGTGGGCTTCGAGGCCCCGGCGGCCCACCTGCTCATCGGCGCCCATCGGGAGCTGGAAAAGCTGGTGCTGAGCGGCAAGCAGCTCTTCTGGAAGGAATCCTTGGGCAACCTCTATGGCAGCCTGCTGCACGAGGGGCACTTCTTCGATCCCCTGGCCCGGGATCTCGAAGCCTTCCTGGAATCCAGCCAGGTCCGGGTGCGCGGCGAAGTGCGCCTGACCCTGCACCCCCGCGCCTTCGTGGTGGAGGGCGTGCAGTCGCCCTACTCCTTGATGGATCCCCGCATCGCCACCTATGGCGAGGCCAACAGGCTCTGGACCGGCGCCGAAGCCGCGGGCTTCGCCAAGATCTTCGGCGTCCAGCAGACCCTGACACTGAAGGCCAAGCCCAACTGATCCCCGGAAAGAAGCACCCATGAGAATTCACGTCGACAAGCTCGCCTCGGTCACCCGCAACCTGCGCCTGGGCCGTACCCTCACCCTCGACTCGGCGATCCTGCTGGAGGAGGGCTCGGTCATCGCCTGCAAGATCCGGGGCGAAAAGACCTCCTACAACCAGCTGGAGGATCCCCACGGCCGCATGAGCACCCTCCATGACGGGGACATCCTCGTGGGCGCCCTGGGCCACCGCAACGCCTTGCAGGGCTACGAAGGCATCCTGCCCGCGGCCCTGAAAACCGGCGACACGGTGAACCTGCTGAACATGGGCGGCGTCCTCGGCCAGTGCCTCTCCCACAACCCCGACGTGGGCAGACCCTTCGAGCTCGAAGTCCTGGGCCAGGTGCTGGTCTTCCCGGAGTTCCAATCCCGGGCCGGCCAGCCCGCCCACATCCGCATGGGCGCCCTCAAGGGCACGGGGCTCTCGCCCCACTGCCCGGTGGTCTACGTGGCGGGCACCTGCATGAACTCGGGCAAGACCGCCGCCGCCTGCGCCACCGTGCGCCAGCTCAGCCGGGCGGGCTACCGGGTGGGCGCCTGCAAGCTCACGGGCGTGTCCCTCATGCGGGATGCGCTGGCCATGCGCGACTACGGCGCCGAGGTGGCCCTGGACTTCACGGATGCCGGCAGCGTCTGCACGGACGCCGCCAGCGCCGCCGGCGTCGCCCGCACCATCTTCTCGGAGCTGGCCGCCCACGGCGTCGATGTCATCGTGGCCGAGACCGGCGACGGCATCATGGGCGAGTATGGCGTCCAGGCCATCCTCCAGGATCCCGAGCTCCGCGCCCTGAGCGGCGCCTTCATCCTTTGTGCCAACGATCCCGTGGGCGCCGCCGGGGGCGTCCACCACCTGCAGACCACCTTCGGCATCTGCCCCGACCTCATCGCCGGCCCCGCCACGGACAACCGCGTGGGCGAGCGCTTCGTGGCCACCCTGGGCCTCCCCGCCCGCAACGCCCGCGCCGACGCCGACGCCCTCGGCAGGTTCGTGCTGGGCCTCCTCGAACCCAAGATCGGGGCAAAAGTATGACCTCTGTTGATGTCCTCATCCTCGGCGCTTCTGGCTATGGCGGCGGGGAGCTGCTGCGCTGGCTGTCGAACCACCCGGCGGTGAAGTCGTTGCGCGGCACGGCCCGCAGCCACGCGGGCAAGCCCTTCCACGCCCAGCACCCCAACCTGCGGGGACTGGTGGAGGGCACCTTCGAGGCCGCGCCCGACTGGGCGGCCCTGGCCCAGAGCGACACCCCCGTGCTGTTCTCCGCCCTCCCCCACGGAGAGCTGGGCAAGCTGTGGCCTGAGATTGAAGCGGCCGGGAAGTCCCATGACCTGCTGGACCGCCTGACCATCATCGACCTCTCCGCGGACTTCCGCCTGGATCCCGCCTGGGTCTACGGCCTGGTGGACTGGCAGCCCGAGCGCATGCGGGGCGCCAGGCGCATCGCCAACCCCGGCTGTTTCGCCACGGCCCTGCAGCTGGCCCTGCTGCCCCTGGCCCAGTGGCAGCCCGCCTTCGTGGCCGTCACCGCCGCCACGGGGTCCAGCGGCTCCGGCGCCGCCCCCTCGGACACCACCCACCACCCCACCCGCGCCAACGACTTCCGGGCCTACAAGGTGCTCGGCCACCAGCACGAGGCCGAGGTGCTGCGCACCCTGGTCGCCGCCGGCTGGGAGGCACCCCTCAGCTTCGTGCCCCAGAGCGCCCCCATGGTGCGGGGCATCTTCGCCACCGCCCAGTTCCCCCTCCCCGCCGGGGTGGACGAGGCCGCCCTCCGGACCCACTTCGAGGCCTTCTACCGGGACCGCTTCTTCGTGCGCATGGTGGAGGGCAGCCCCCGGGTCGCCGCCACCACGGGCAGCGCCTTCGCCGATATCGGCGTCGCCGCCCGGAACGGCCATGGCGCCGTCCTGGTGGCCCTCGACAACCTCGGCAAGGGCATGGCGGCGCAGGCCGTGCAGAACCTCAACCTGGCGTTGGGGCTGCCGGAGTGGACCGGGCTCAAGGCTGCGGGGGGCTATCCGACCTGAGGGAATCTCCGACCCATAGGTCCATTTATAGACAACACTTCGGGCTGTGGGATGATGATCTCCCTTTCCCGGAGCAGCCATGAATCCATCCCTTCTCACCCGCGAGGCCCTGGGGCAGTACGCGGCGGAAAGCCGTGCAGCCTTCGAGGCCGAGCTCAAGACCCTGGTGGAGATCCCCTCCATCAGCGCCGACCCGGCCCACCAGGGCGATGTGCGGCGCGTGGCCGAGGCGGCCCGGGCGCTGTTCGAGCGGCACGGCGGCAAGGCCGAGCTCCTGGAGACCAGCGGCAACCCGCTCGTCCACGGCTGGTTCGGCGAGGATCCCAGCCTGCCCACCATCACGGTCTACAACCACATGGACGTGCAGCCCGCCAATGAGCCCGAGTGGACGGCGGAGCCCTTCCACTTCGTGGTGGACGGCGACACCTACCGGGGCCGCGGCAGCACCGACGACAAGGGCCCGGCGGTGACGGCCTTCTTCGGCGCCCTGGCGGCCCGCCGGGCCGGCGTGCCCCTCAACATCCACTTCCTCTGGGAGACCGAGGAGGAGATCGGCTCCCCCAGCTTTGCCGGCGGCCTGAACCGCCACAAGGACCGCTTCCGCACGGATGCCATCGTGGTGAGCGATACGGTCTGGATCACCCGGGGCAAGCCCAGCACGCCGGCGGGCCTGCGGGGTCTCAAGGGCTTCCGCCTGACGCTGGAGACCGCCGATCACGATCTGCACAGCGGCGTGGTGGGCGGCGCGGCCCGCAATCCCCTGGCGGAGCTCATCAAGGTGGTGGCCGCCATGATGGATGGCGAAACCGGCAAGGTGAAGATCCCCGGCTTCTACGACGAAGTGGTGAAGCCCTCCAAGCAGGAGCTGGAGGAGTGGAAGAATGCGGGCTTCAGCGTGGAGACCTTCAAGAAGGACCACATGATCACCGGCATGCGCACCGAGGATCCCATGAAGGTCATGAAGCGCATCTGGGGCCGGCCCACCATGGAAGTGCACGGCATGGTCGGTGGCTACACGGGCCCCGGCATCAAGAGCGCCGTGCCCCCCCGGGCCGAGGTGAAGATGACCTGTCGCCTGGTGCCGGACATGGACGAGGCCAAGACCATCGGCCGCATCCGCGCCTTCGTGAACGAGCACTTCCCGGACGTGCAGTTCCACGAGGAGCACGGCCTGGCACCCTTCAAGGGCCATGTGACGGGCCCCTACGCCGAGGCCATCAAGGATGCCTACAAGTTCGCCTTCAACGCGCCCTGCAGCTTCACCCGCGAGGGCGGCAGCATCGGCGCCGTGAAGACCATGGAGGACATCCTGGGCTGCGAGGTCTTCTTCCTGGGCCTCAGCCTCCCCAGCCACGGCTACCACGCGCCCAACGAGAACTACGACTGGGAGCAGGCCTCTGGCGGCATGGCGGCGTTTGCCCACTACTTCCAGACCGTCAGCGGCATCAAGAACTGAAATCCGTTCCCTGCGCAGAAACGCCGGCCGCTGGCCGGCGCTTCTGCGTCAGAACGTGCCTTGGACAAGGCCACCGTCTACGAGCAGGCTCTGGCCCGTGACGTAGGAAGCTGGCGAACTGCACAGGAAGGCGATGACGGCGCCCACCTCTGCGGGCTCGCCGATGCGCTTGGCGGGAATGCCGGCGGCCTGGCGGAGGAAGTGTTCCTCCACCGTGATTCCCTCGGCCTTGGACTTCACGTCGGCCAGGTGGTGCTGGCGGTCCGTCATGATGTGCCCCGGCAGCAGAGCGTTGACGGTGATGCCTTCTGCGGCGGTCTCCAGGGCGAGCGTTCGGGTGAGGCCCGACAGCCCCGCCCGCAGCGTCGAACTGATGGTGAGCAGGGGATAGGGCTGCTTGGCCACCAGGCTGGTGATGTGGACGATGCGGCCCCACTTGCGCTCGCGCATGCCCGGCAGCACCAGGCGCGTCATGCGCACCACGTTCATGAGGGTGGTATCCACACCGTCGGCCCAGTCCCCATCGCTGAGGTTGTCAAAGGTGGCCGCCTTGGGGCCGCCGGTGTTGGTGATGAGGATGGCCACGGGGCCCAGGGCCGCAATGGTCTCCTGGTGCCAGCGGACCAGGTCCGCGGCCTTGGCCACATCCACGGCCACCGCCAGGGCCGGCACGCCCAGGGCCTCCAGCTCGGCCTTCGTTGAAGCCAGCGCCTCAGCGCCCCGGCCGCAGATGGACACCGCGCAGCCCTCGGCCGCCAGCGCCAGGGCCGCCGCCCGGCCCAGCCCCTTGCTGCCCGCCGCCACCATCGCCACCTTGCCGCGGATGCCCAGGTCCATGTCGTCCTCCAGCCTCCCAGCATAGGACTTCCGAGCCCCGGAAGGACCCGCTCAGATCCATCGACCCGCCTACTTCATGGAGGCCCGCAGCTCGACCAGGACCTGGTCTGCCCCATCCACCCGGAGGAGGCCCAGGCGCGGGTACTCGAGGTCGAGGATGAGGAAGATGGTGCTGGCGGAGAGGGCGGCGAAACCGAGCATGTGCACCCAGCTCCGCGCCCGGCCCTCGGCCATGCCGTGGCCCGCGAGCAGCGCGCTGGCCAGGGACAGCAGACCGAGCATGAGGTAGACGACCATGGGCGGATGCTGGTTCATGGCCATGGCGCGGGTGGTGGTGATGTCGATCATCTCGTTCAGCGCGGGCAGCACCAGGGTGAGCACCTGGGGCGGGACGTCGGAGCGGCAGGCCACGACGGCCTGGGCCCAGATGAGGCCCTGCAGCCGGGTGGCGCGCTCCAGGCCAGCTTTCGAAGCCGCCGATTCCGGCGGGTTCTGGAAGGCCGCGAGGCGGGCATCGAGGTAGCGGCGGAAGGCTTCCTTCAGGGCTGGCTGCGCCGCGGCGGGCAGCAGGTCCAGCCGGAGGTAGGCCGTGCCGATGGCGTTCGCCTCCTGGGCCACCAGCTGCCGCCGCCCGTCGAACCGGGAGGCGGCACCCGAGAAGGTGAAGGCCATGAGCAGGCCCATCAGGCCAAACACCGCGCCTTCCAGGGCACCCAAGTTCTTCCGGGCACTGTCGGGATCCCGGGCCAGCTGGCGTCGGCCCAGGCGCCTTCCCACCTCCTGGAGCACGAGCATGCCCAGGAACAGGGCCAAGGCGATGGTCAGGGTGGTCAGGGTGAAAGCCATCCGCAGGTTCTCCGATGCTGGAATGGGCCCCATCCTAGCACCCGGAAAAATGACACCGGAGCGTCCGGATTCATGGGCCCGGATGCCTGGAACGCCCCTGCAGGAGGGTGATCCGGACAGGCAAGATCCTTTGACAGGGGGCCTGGCCTCGTCGCACCTTGGGGCATGTCTTCCCGGTCCTCACGTCTTCTCTTGGCCCTGCTGCTCACGGTGACAGCCGCTTTCCTGTTGCTGGGTTTCGCGCCGAAGGCCGATCGCTTCACCTGGTTCATGGAGAACCTGCCCGTGCTCCTCGGGGTTCCCGCGCTGGTGGCCACCCACCGCCGCTTCCCCCTCACGAACCTGCTGTACGGACTCATCGCCCTCCATTGCCTGGTGCTGATGGTGGGCGGCTACTGGACCTACGCCGAGGTGCCCGCGGGCCACTGGGTGAAGGGCTGGCTGCACCTGGCCCGCAATCCCTACGACCGCCTGGGGCACCTCTTCCAGGGCTTCGTTCCGGTGCTGCTGTTCCGGGAGGTGCTGCTCCGCAAGGGGATCCTGAAGCCCGGTGGCTGGTCGGCCCTGGTGCTGATCCTCATGACCCTGGGCTTCAGCGCCTCGTACGAGCTGCTGGAGTGGCAGACCGCCCTGTGGACGGGCAGCTCGGCCGATGCCTTCCTGGGCAGCCAGGGGGATCCCTGGGATACCCAGTGGGACATGGCCTGCGCGCTGATCGGCGCCAGTGCGGCCCTGCTCCTGCTTTCTCGCCGCCAGGACCAGCAGATCAAGGATCGATGAAAATTTTTCTTCAGGCCGAGAATAACCGATACATTTAGGAGCTTTCACCCTTCCCTAGCTGCGGGGGCCAACCATGGACTTCCAGGAGCCATCCCGACAGGAACCTCCGGCTCCTACCCACTTCGCGCCGGCGGAACGGGCCACCCTCGAGGAATTGCGCCTGGAGGCCGAAGCCTGCCTCGGGCACCCGGTGGCCAGCTTCCTCATGCATGCCCTGGATGGCGTGGTGCTGATCCTGGACGTCCACCGCCAGGTGCTGGCCACCAACGACCGGGTGCTGGAGATCGTGGATCCCAAGGATGGTTCGCCTCTGGGCCGCAGGCCGGGGGAAATTTTCGGCTGCGCTCACCACCTGGAGGGCCCCGGCGGCTGCGGCACCGGCCACGCCTGCGCCCACTGCGGGGCCGTGCTGGCCATCCTGGAGGCGCAGTCGACCAATCAGGCCATCCACTCCGAATGCCTCCTGACCCTTCGCCATGGCGACATCCTCGAAAGCGCCGAGTTCGAGATCGTGGCCACCCCGCTGACGGTGGGCCCTCACCAGTTCATCGCGGTGGTGCTGCATGACCTCAGCGCCGTGAAGCGTCGCGATGCCCTGGAGCGGCTCTTCTACCACGACGTGTCCAACCTCATGCAGGGCATCCGTGGCTGGGCGGAACTGCTGGCCTCGGGCGTCACGACGGCCACCGGTGTGGCACGGAAGCTGGCGCACCTGACGGACCTGCTGGACCGGGAACTCAAGAGCCACCGGGCCATGGCCCAGGCCGAGCACGGGGAGCTGCAACCCCGGCTGCGGGCCATCCTGCCCCTGGAAATCCTCCGGGATGTGGGCGACCTCCTGGATCACCGTGAGCTGGCGCGGGAACGCACGATTACCATCCTCCCCGCCCCCGAGGGCTTCATCCACACGGACCCCGAGCTGCTGTCCCGGGTGGTGCTGAACATGGCCGTGAATGCGGTGGAGGCTTCTGCCCTGGGCGAGACCGTCACCCTTTCGGCCCGGAGGGAAGGTGGCTCCCTCTGCTTCCAGGTCCACAACCCCGGTGAGATCCCCGAGGAGAACCGCAGCCGGATCTTCCAGCGGTCCTTCAGCACCAAGGGCACCTCCGGTCGCGGGCTGGGCACCTACGCCATGAAGCTGTTCGGCGAGGGCGTGCTGCAGGGGGCAGTGGGCTTCGAGACGGGCGCCGGGGGCACCACCTTCTGGATCCGCCTGGCCCCCTGAGTCCGGCCATTCGCCGGTGGGGGAGGCAAGAACCATGGGCCGCGGTGCCGCCGGCGCTCGCAGCCCTGGGCCTGGCCCAGCCGCTCCAGGTAGGCCCGTTCGGACCCGGCGCCTGGACCGTCTCCGGCTGGGAACAGGCCCCAAGGAGGAGCAGGGACAGGCTCGTCGCACCAGGGATTCGCATGGGGCCGAGCCTACCTTGAAGCGTTGCGGGGACGGGCCGGGACCCCACTGCTACCCTCGAGGCATGTCCGGCCTGATGAACCCCGCCGCCCTCATGCTGGCCGCCGAGCTGGGCGGCACCCTGCTTGGCGGCGGCACGGGAAGCACGGGCGGCGGCCTCCTGCTGGTGGAGCGCCTGCAGGGACATGGCCTGCCCCAGGTGGCCGTGCTGGGGCGCGGCGCGGCGGACCTGCTGGCGGCCCTGGAGGCCGCCGAACGGGCCCAGGCGGCTGGTCTGCAGCTGAACCTCCTGGCCCTGGTGCCCCTGCCCGGCTGCGATCTGGCCGCCTCACTATCGCTGCACCGCCTGCGGATCGGGGCCCTGGTGGCCGCCCTGGATGCGGGCCTGCCCTGGCTGGGAGGCAAGCCCATGCTCGTCCGGAGGTTGCCCGGGCGCATCGCCCGCCCGACACCGGTGCCCCTCGACAAGGCGCCCATGGGCCCCCTGGAGAAGAACGAGCTGAAAGCCTTCCTGGCGGACTGGGAGAAGGACCGCCGCAAGATGGTGTTCCGCCGGCCCGAGTGGCGGGAAGCACCGAATGCTGCGGAACAGGGCGGCTTCGAAACGGATCTGTGGTCCGGCGTGCCCCTGCCCCCGGGGGCCGAGCTGTTGGTGCCCCCCCTGGAGCTGCCCTGCGCCACACCGCTCACCGATGCGCTGCGGGCGGCCCTCCGCACGGCGACTGGCATGCCCGTGCCCATGCTTCCCCTGCCCGCGGACCCGGCGCCCTTGCATGCCCTGCGCCTGCTCACGCCGGAGATCGCCGCCTTCCGGGGGTCCGTAGGGGCCTGGGAGCTGGCCCTGGCCAACCTGTCCCGCCTGCCGGGACCGCCGCATTTCTGCGCACGGTGCTGAGAGGGACATCTGAGAAGATGGGGCACCATGCGCACCCACATCGGCAAGTTCGAGGTCGTCCGGCTGCTCGGCCAGGGCGCCATGGGCGAGGTGTACCTGGGCCGGGATCCCAGCATCGGACGCGACGTGGCCATCAAGACCATCCGTCCCGCCCTGCTCGGTGAGGAGGCCGGGGGAGACGTGAAGGAGCGCTTCGCCCGGGAGGCGAAGGCGGCGGGCCTGCTGCACCATCCGAACGTGGTCACGGTCTTCGAATTCGGCACCGATGAAGACCTGCTGTACCTGGTCATGGAATACGTCCCCGGGGAGGACCTGGGGGCGCTGATGCTGCGGGATGAGCTGACCCCCTCGGATCTCCTGGAGATCCTGGCCCAGGTCTGCGAAGGCCTGGCCCAGGCCCATCGGCACGGCATCATCCACCGGGACATCAAGCCCACCAATGTCATGGTGCAGCGTGAAGACGGCGAGCTGCGGGTGAAGGTCATGGATTTCGGCGTGGCCAAGCTCAGCGGCGGGGACATGACCCAGACGGGGCTGGTGGTGGGCACCCTGGCCTACATGGCCCCGGAGTACCTCCGCACCGGCCGGGCGGAGCCCGCCTCCGACCTCTTCTCCGTGGGCGTGATGCTGCACGAGGGCCTCAGCGGCGGCAAGCCCTTCCGGGGCAGCACCACGGGCGCCATCGTCTACACCATCATCCACGACGAGCCCCACCCCCTGGAGGACACCGTCTTCGAAGGCGTCAGCCCCTCCGTGAAGGCCCTCAGCTCCCGGCTGCTGGCCAAGGATCCCGCCGCCCGGTTCCCCGGGGCCACCGAAGCCGCCCGGGCCCTGCGGGCCGCCAAGAACCCCGCCTGGATCGCCCCCCTGGATGACGCCACCACGGCCCTGCCGGGGCGGACCAGCAGCCCCGGGAGGGCGGTGACGCCGACCCCGGGCAGGGCCCGCCCTCGCGCCTGGTGGGGGCTCAGCGCCGCCCTCGCCCTCGCCCTGGTGGGGGGCGGAACCTGGGTGTGGCGAAGGAAGCCGACCCCCCCGGTCCCGGCCGTGAACACCCGCATCAACGACGTGGTGCTGGGGGAAGCGGAACGGCAGCTGGACGCCCGGCCCGAGCACGCCCTCAAGCTGGCGCAGGAGGTCATCGACGCCACGCCGGACAACCTACCGGTGGACCCGGACGCCTACGCCCTGAAGATCGCCGCCCTCTACAAGATGAACCTGCTGGAGCTGTTCGAAGCCACCGTCAGCGAGGCCCGGGACCGCAAGGTACGCGGCCAGGAACTGCGCCAGAACGCCAAGTTCAAGGCCATGCTGGAGCGCGAGAAGACGCGCAAGAAGCTATCGCCAGAGCTGCGGGAGCGGATCCAGGCGGGTCTGTAGGCTGGTCGGAACGGCTCCCCCAGGACGGCCTTGCCCGCTTCACTGGTACGCAAGAACCGAGGGTCGCCCCTCGGTTCCTGGCAAGCCTGGTTGGACTACTTGACGACGAGGGTCCGCATCATGTCGTGCTCCTCGTGCTCGAGGATGTGGCAGTGCCAGACGTATTCGTGGCCGCCGGTGCGGGGGCTGACGGGCACCGTGAAGGGCACCTTGGGCAGGGTGAAGCGCATGATCACCGTGGTGACCTCGCCCGGATGCATCTTGACGGTCTCCTTCCAGCCCAGCTCCGTGGCTTCGGGGCCCCGGGCCGGAATGGTCGGGAAGTAGACGGGGACCGCGGGCTGACCGACGGGCGTGAGCATGTAGGCGTTGGTATCGAAGGGACGCCGGGAGAGGATCTGGGCGTTCGACAGGTGGAAGTGGATGGGATGGGTATCGGCCGTGAGGTTGGCGATCTGCCAGACTTCGGTGGCACCGTTGGTGGGCGTTTCGGTGGCGACGGAGCCAGCCAGATCCGCCGGATCGAAATAGGGCCGGCCGAACTCACCGGGCTTGGTGGCGATGTTGGTGCCGAGCATCTGGATCAGGCGCTTGTTGCCGTCTTCGCCTTCATTGAGGGTGAGCTGGCGGACGGTGATGCCCGGACGGGTGGGAATGGGCAGGGGGGCCGTGGAGGCCGTGAGCCAGCTCAGGAAGAAGCTGGGGGTGGAGGGAAGCCGGCCGGCCAGGGGCGGATCGATCCCCAGGTCGAGACCGGCCAGGGGCGTGGTCGCCCGGAGCAGCGAGGGGGTGTCGGCAGCGATGGCCGGGCTGTCGGCCTTGACCTCGAAGCGCATGAGGACGGAGGTATCACCGATCCCCAGGGCATTGGGATAGTCGTTGTCCGGGGAACCATTGGGGTAGGGGCCCGGGGCGTCGTTGAACAGGATGTACTTCTTGCCGCCCTTGCCGTTGAAATCGACCACGACATCAAACCGCTCGCCCGGGGAAATGATGAGGCTGCCCCCGGGGGCCTCGGGCAGGACGAAGCGCCCGCCAGCCGGGTCAGTGAGGGTGTTCAGCCGGGCGGAAGGAACCACCACGGGCCGGGCCAGGAAGCCGCCCTCGGTGCCGATCACGATCCAGCTGGGGCCGGGCTTGGTGAAGTCCGGCAGGCCTGAGCCGTTGTCCTCGTAGAGCTGGAGGTTGAGGACGCGCGCGTTGCAGGCATCCAGGACCCGGAAGCGATAGCGCCTGGGATCCACGGTCGCCTTGGGGAAGGCGGTGCCGTTCACCAGCATGGTGTCGCCGAAGGCTTCGGGCACGACGGAGACGAGTGGGGCGGTGGGGGCGTCGAGGTTGCCCCACTTCTCCTCGTAATCGTAGGGGTACCAGAGATTCCCCAGACCCTGGGCCGCGCCGGGGAAGGGACGGTCGGGGTTGGTGGGGAGGTTGCCGTTCTGAAAGACCTTGTCCTGGAAGACCAGGGGCAGCTCGCGCCCGCCATTCTCCACGAAGCCCGGCAGCCCGAAGTACTTCACGAGCAGGGCTTCGAACTTGTCCCGGATGATGTAGGCCGTGGCCATGCCCGCGTAGGCATTGAGGCGGGTGATGCCCATGGCATGGTCGTGGTACCACATGAGGCGGGCGCTCTGATCGTTGGGATAGTAGTACTCCGCCTCATTGGGGGCAGCGGTTGGGTTCAGGACCCCATTGCTCACCATGCTGATGCCCTTGTTGCCCGTGCGATCCCAGAAGGCGAAGGGTCCGCCATCGCTGATCCAGGGCACCAGGCCGCCATGGAGGTGGGTGCTGGTGCGATTCTCGGTGATGGGTTTACCCGTCAAATCGACCCCAGTACCTTGGATGCTGGTGTCCACCGGCAGGATGTGCTTGTCCGGCAGGTTGTTGCGGAAGGTGATCTGGGTCGGTTTCCCCCGCTGGGCGATGATGATGCCCCCCAGGTGTGACTGGACAACGGGCGCCCCGGCGCCCACGCCGAGGGCCAGGGTGGGGTTGTAGCCCCATAGGGTGGTGGCGGGCAGTTGGGGGTGCAGGACATCCTTGAATTCGTTGATGTCGATGGTGTAGTGGTCCGCCACCTTGGTGCTTCCTGCAAAGGTGCGGGTGCCATCCGGCAGGGCCACGGTGATCTTCCCGGGGGCGCGGAGCTCCTCGAGGAACTTCGTCAGCACCGGGCTGGACTGCCAGGTGGGCAGGTTGGAAACGGTGGCCTGCCCCAGCACCGGCTGGGCGGAGACGAGGAAGAGCGCCACCGCACTGAGGAGAAGGGGCCGGGCGCTCCTGCGGGGAACCGCTTTGGCCAGGGACAATCCGCCAGGACCGGAAATCATTTGGTGCCTCCTTGGCGCGCCCGTGGGCGCCTGGGGTGGAAGGGTGGGGGGGGGATGCATAGAACACAGAAAAAGGGTTTATCAACCCCTATATCGTTTGGATTAGCTGGGCTGATTCTTCAACCCAGAGCCCTAGGCCTCAATGGGGAGAACTACCCGTTTTCAGCGAAAAAGGTCCCACATTCTCATAGGGACCATGGGTAATTTTTCGATTTATTAATTCTGATTAACAAAGACCTCCGGCCTGCAGGCGCTTCGCCCGATTTCCAGGCTCAACCGTAAGGTCCAGTCGTAGGCAGATTACATATTCAGCGCGCGCCCCTGGACGGCCCGGGCGGCCTCCGGGAACACCTCGTTCAGGGTGGGGTGGGGATACATGGTGTTGATGAGCTCATCCACCGTGTACTCGCCGCCCAGGAGGGCCACGCTGGAGGCCACCAGCTCCGTGGCCTTGGGGCCCAGGATGTGGATGCCCAGGATCTCGCCGTACTGCTTGTCGGCCACGATCTTGATGAAGCCGTGGGGCTCGCCCACGATGTTGGCCTTGGCCATGGGGGCGAAGGGGAAGCTGCCCACCTGCACCTCGTGGCCCTTGGCCCTTGCGGCCTTTTCGCTGAGGCCCACGGTGCCCACTTCTGGATCGCAGTAGGTGCAGGCGGGGAAGCGGTCGTAGCGCACGGGGTGGGGATGCACATCCTTGCCCAGGCTCTGGGCCGCGTGCTCCGCCGCCACGATGCCCTCATCGCTGGCCACGTGGGCCAGCCAGGGGGTGCGCACGATATCGCCGATGGCATAAAGGCCGGGTTCACCGGTCTGCATGAACTTGTCGATGACGACGCAGCCGCGATCCACCTGGGCCTTGGTCATCTCGAGGCCGACGCCCTCGATTTTGGGTGCGCGGCCCACGGCCACCAGCAGGTGGCTGCCCACGACTTCCCCGGGGGTCTCCCCCTCCAGGTGGCACACCACGCCATCCGCCCGCTGCTCGATGCGGGTGATCTTGGTCTTGGTGCGCACGTCGATCTTGTAGGCCTTCCGGAAGATCTTGGCCAGCTCCAGGCCGATGTCTTCGTCCTCCAGGGGCAGGAGGGTGTCCATGAACTCCACCAGGGTCACCTTGGAACCGAGCCGGCTGAACACGGAGGCGAACTCCACGCCGATGGCCCCGGCGCCCAGGATCACCAGGTGGGTGGGCAGCTGGGTCAGCTCGAGGATGTGATCGCTGTTGAGCACTCGAACGCCATCCGTTTCCAGGCCCGGGATGTCCTTGGGGCCCGAGCCCGTGGCCAGGATGATGCGCTTGGCCTCGTGCACCTCGCCCGCCACCTCGACCCTGCCGCTGCCCAGCAGCTTCCCGAAGCCCTTCAGCACCGTCACCTTGTTCTTCTTCATGAGGAACTCGATGCCCTTGGCATTCTTCAGGACGATGCGGCCCTTGCGCTTGACGATGGTCTCCAGGTTGGGCCGGATGGCCTTGCCGTCCACGCCATCAATGCCGTAGTCGTTGGCCACCTGCATCTGCTCGAAGCGGTGGGCGGTCTCCAGCCAGGTCTTGGCCGGGATGCACCCCCGGTGGAGGCAGGTACCGCCCAGGGCCGGGTCCTTTTCCACCAGTGCCGTGCTCAGGCCCAGCTGGGCGGCGCGGATGGCGGCGATGTACCCGCCGGGGCCGGAGCCGATGACGATGAGGTCGAACTGGGCCATGAATCCTCCACGGGTCGAACCGGGCCAGTATCCCACGGGCCCAGACCAGGGCTCCCCCGAGGAAGCAACGAGGGCAGACCGCCCGGCGCCGGTCGGGATCAGGCCTGGGGGACCGGGAAACCCGGCTCAGGCATAGACGAGGGCATTGCGGACCTCGAGCCGGGCGGCCCGCCATTCAGCCCAGGCCGTCTTCAGCTCGAGGCGGTGGGTGGCCAGCGAGGCCTGCCACTCCGCTTTGGCTTCGCGCCAGACTTCTGCCTTGGCCTGGCCCTTGACCCGCCACTCGGCCTTCTTCTGTCCCCAGGCCTCATGCCGGTCATGGAGGGAAGCCAGGGCCGCGTCCAGCTTCAGCCGGGCCGCGGCGAGGCGATCCCGCATGGGCGTGGCCACGCCAGGACTCGCCAGCACCAGGCGCTCCCTCAGGCGCTTTTCCTCCATGTGCAGCCGCGCCCGGGTCATGGTCGCCGCCGGCACGCGGCGGAACTGGCCCGCCATTCCCAGCCAACCGAGGATATTCAGCAGCCACTTGGTGGTGTCCCACTGGTACCAGAGGGCGCCGTTGCGGTAGTCCCACTGCCACTGGTGGTGGAAGTTGTGGTAGCCCTCGCCGTAGGTGAGAGGGGCCAGGAGCCAGTTGTCCCGGGCCGAGTTGGCATCCGTGTAGGGACGGCTGCCGAACACATGGGCCGCGCTGTTGATGAAGAAGGTGGTGTGGTGGGTGATCACGATGCGGAGCACCAGGCCGAAGACCAGATGGCCGAGCACGTTGCCGGTCGCGAGGCCGATCCAGAGTGGGAGGGTGGCCACGAGGGCGCCGATGAGGAAGTGGTTCCGATGCTGCCAGGCCACCAGGGGATCCTTCTCCAGGTCCGCCACCCCGGCGAGGGGCAGGGCCTTGGCCTCCATCACCCAGGTCCAGTGGGCATGCCAGAAGCCCCGCTGGATGGCGTAGGGATCCTGCTCGGAGTCCACATGCTGGTGATGCAGCCGGTGGTCACTGGACCACTTGAGGGCCGAGTTCTCGAAGGCGGCAGCTCCCAGACACAGGAACAGGAACCGCACGGGCCGGGAGGCACGGTAGGCCCGGTGGCTGAAGAGCCGGTGGTAGCCACCGCTGATGGCGGTGCCGATGGCGAAGGTCATGGCCAGGAAGACCAGCGCTTCGCTCCACCGCAAGCCCGAGGTGGCCAGGCGCCAGGGCACGACCACCAGGGCCAGGGCCAGGGTCCCCGTGAGGAAAAGGGTATTCAGCAGGTTCCAGCGCTTGGCAAGGGCCATTGCATTGACTCCAAAATTGAACTTAATTCTAACCGGCCCACCGCCCCCCGTCCCCTGCCTTTCATGTCCAGACAGATGACCCTGGGGTGGCAAGTGGCAAGGTAGGGGCGCAAGGCCTCTGGTTGGAGGGCGGAGGGCGGAGGCGCCACGACTGACGGGTTCAGGGGGTGAACCAGATTTATTCATGTTGCTGGCATGGCCGAAACAGAGGGAAGACACCCCAAGGAGATCCCATGCGTCGAACCTTCAGCACCCTGCTGTGCCTCCCCGCACTCTGCCTCACTCTGGCGGCCCAGGACGCCACCCCGGCGGAAACCGAAACCCTGGTGAAAAGCGCCATCGCCTTTGCCAAAGCCAACGGCAAGGATGCGGCCATCAAGGAGATCACCAGGGCCGGCGGCAAGTTCCATGGCCACGGCGGCGAGCTCTACGTCTTCATCTACGACATGGACGGCAAGGTGATCGCCCATGGTCAGGGCGCCGGCAAGATCGGCGTCAACCAGATGAACGCCAAGGATCCCGATGGCGTGGAATTCGTGAAGGACCGCATCAAGCTCGCCAAGACCAAGGGCAAGGGCTGGCACGACTACCAGTACGTCAACCCCACGACCATGAAGCGGCAGCCCAAGACCAGCTACATCGAAGTCTGGGACAACCTGATCTTCGGGGCCGGAATCTACAAGAAGTAGAGGAACTTCCTCGGCCCATCGGATCTCCGCAGGCCCCGGGGCGAGGGCTGCCCACCTTGTCAGCTGTTGTATCTACAGGTATGGTGAAGGATTCCCTTCGCGCAGTACCCCGCGCGCACCTGAAGGCGGAGACTTCATCATGAAGATCATCGTGACGGACGAGGTGACCGGCGAGGGTCTAGCCCTGCTTCAGGCGGACCCGCGCATCAGCCTGGAGGTCCGCCTGGGGCTCAGCCGCGAGGCCCTGCTGGGCTGCATCGGCGACTACGATGCGATCATCACCCGCAGTGGCACGGCAGTGGACCGGGCCCTGCTGGACGCCGCGACGCGGCTGAAGATCGTGGCCCGGGCCGGCGTGGGCATCGACAACGTGGACGTGGACTACGCCAGCGCCAAGGGCGTCATCGTGGTGAACGCCCCCTTCGGCAACACGAACAGCGCCGCCGAACACACCCTGGCCCTCCTGCTGGCCGCCTGCCGCCACGTGCCCGCCGCCCATGCCAGCCTGAAGGCCGGTGAATGGAAGCGTGCGAAATTCACGGGTGTGGAATTGAAGGGCAAGACTGCCGGCGTCATCGGCCTGGGCAAGGTGGGCGGCCGGGTGGCCACCCGGCTCAAGGCCTTCGAGTGCGACGTGCTGGGCTGCGATCCCTACATCAGCGCCAAGCGGGGCCAGGATCTGGGCGTGCGCCTGGTGGACCTGGCGGAGCTCTGCCGCAGCTGCGACATCCTCACCCTGCACACGCCCCTGAACGACGAGACCCGCGGCATGATCGGCGCGGAGCAGCTGGCCCTCATGAAAGACGGCGTCATCCTCCTCAACGTGGCCCGGGGGGGCATCATTGATGAGGCGGTACTCCTGGCCGGCCTGCAGTCGGGCAAGGTGAGCCTGGCGGCCGTGGACGTGTGGTCCGAGGAACCCCCGGTCACGGACACCCTGAGGCAGCTCATCGCCCAGGAGCGCCTGGTGGTCACCCCCCACCTGGGCGCCAACACCCAGGAGGCCCAGGTGAACGTGGCCATCGACGTATCGAAGGAGATCCTCGCCTACCTGGACAAGGCCCCCCTGGAGAACGCCGTGAACCTGCCCCGCTTCGACCCGGCGGTCCTGGACCAGATGCGCCCCTACTTCAAGCTCATGGCCGTCCTCAGCGAGTTCGGCCTTCAGCTCATGAAGGGCAACCTGGATCGCGTCACCTTCGGCTTCAACGGCGCCATCGCCCACCAGGATTGCTCCCCCCTCACCGTTTCAGGCCTGGCGGCCCTGCTGGACCGGATCACGGACCAGCCGGTGAACATGGTCAATGCGGGCCTCGTGGCCGAGCGCATGGGCCTGGTGGTGGAGGAACGCAAGTCCACCCAGGGCGGCGCCTTCTCCAACCTGGTCACCCTGACCCTGGAAGGGCCCTGGGGATCCAGGGTCCTGTCGGGCACCCTGTTCGAGGGCAGCCCCCGCATCGTCGGCCTGCGCGACTACGCCATGGACTTCATGCCCGAACCCCACATGCTGCTGCTCAGCTACCTGGACCGGCCCGGCATGATCGGGAAGATCGGCACCCTGCTGGGCCGGCACGAGATCAACATCGCCTTCATGAACCTGGGCCGCCGGGAGAAGAAGGGCGAGGCCATGGTGATCCTCTCCGTGGATTCCCCGGTGCCGCCCGCCGTGGTCGCGGAGCTCAAGACGGCCACCGAGGCCACCTTCGCCCAGGCCCTGCACCTGCCCTCGGCCTGATGCCGTCCGAGGGGGACCGCCTGCTCGCTGACGCTCGCGAAGTCCCCCCCGGAGCTCCCCACCACGCGGCAGGGCAAAGCCCTGCCGCGTGGTCTGCCATCATTGAAGCCTGGAGGTTTCCTTGAAACTCATCGCCTGGGACTTCGACGGCACGCTCGTGGACAGCCGCCCCCTCATCGAGGCGGGCATGGCCCACGCCCTGGATGCTCTGGGCCAGCCCAGGTCGGTCATGGCGGAGTGGCTGAAATATGTGGGCCTGCCCGTGGAGGCCGGCATCCGCAACACCTTCGGGCCCCTGGGGCTGGAGGGCGACACCGTGCTGAAGGCCTACCGCAGCTTCGGCCATGCGGAGCACGAGCACATGATGCAGCCCTTCGAGGGCATCCCCGAGCTGCTGGCTGAGCTGAAGGGGCGGGGCCAGCGCATGGCCGTGGTCACCTCCAAGCGCCGGCTGCCCCTGCTCCGCCAGATGGCCCAGTGGGGTTGGGAACCCCTCTTCGATCCCATCATCACGCCCGACGAGGTCACCCATGGGAAGCCCCACCCCGAATCCCTGGAGGTGCTCCAGTCGCTGACCGGGCTGGCCCCCGAGGACATCCTCATGGTGGGCGACACCCCCTTCGACCTGGACATGGCCCGATCCGCCGGCGTTCCCAGCCTGGCGGTGGGTCACGGCTTCTACCCCCAGGAGGCCCTGGCGGCCTGCGGCCCCCGGGCCTATGCCCCGGATACGGCGGCCCTGCGGGACATCCTCTTGGCCTGGGTGGAGTGACCATGTCCGAACTGACGCATCTGGACCCCGAAGGCCGTCCGAAAATGGTGGATGTGTCCCCCAAGGCCGTGACCCGGCGCGTCGCGGTGGCTGCGGGCTACCTGGAACTGGATGCGCCCGCCGCCGCCGCCCTGGCCAAGGGCGGGGGACCCAAGGGCGATCCCTGGTCCGTGGCCCGGATCGGGGCCGTGGGCGGCGTGAAGCGGGCCGCGGACCTGATCCCCCTGGCCCACCCCCTGGCCATCGAGGCCGTGAACGTGGAGCACCACTGGGATCCCGAAGGCCGCCGGGCCTGGCTGCGGGTCCAAGTGAGCTGCGAGGGCCGGACGGGCATCGAGATGGAGGCCCTGGCGGGGGTGACCGTGGGGCTGCTGGTGCTCTACGACATGCTGAAGGCCGTAAGCCACGGCATGACCATCGGCCCCGTCCGGCTCCTCCGCAAGGAGGGCGGGCGGCGAGGCACTGTGATCCTGCCCTGGGCGGAATGTCCCTGGCAGCCCTGAAAGCTGACAGGCTCCCATGCCAGTTGGAAAACATTTGCATGTTCAAGTCCCCAGGCCCCCGGTAAGATGAGGGATTAACTGTTCCTCATTGAACGTCATCGGGGCCCTGACCCCCTCATGGAGGCCTAGCGAAGCAGGCTTTTCCGTTCCAGCCGGGAGTCCCCCCCATGCGTCATGCCATCCTGACCCTTGTTCTTGCGTCCGTCAGCCTGGGCCTCCAGGCCGCCCCGAAGCAGACCCCCAAGAAGGCCTCCTCCCGATCGGGCGATGGCTCGGTCCATGTGATCCGCAAAGGCGAGACCGCAGCCCAGGTGGCCCGGGCCAACGGCCTGAGCCTGGCCGAGCTCGCAGCCCTGAACCCCGGCAAGTCTTTATCCAGGCTGTCCGTGGGCGCTCGGCTGGCGATCCGATCCAGCGGCAAGTCGTCCCTCGTCGCCCCCCGAACCGAACAGGCTGCGACCCTGCCCAGCCCCCAGCGCCCGGCCCTGGCCAACCTGCCCGCCGCACCCGTGGTGGTGCCCACCCCCATGCCGCATCTGGAGCGGCTGCTCCCCTACCAGGTCCGGGGTGCGGTGCCCGGCCTGGGTCCGGTCAGCGCCGTGAACCTCGATCCCCACCAGAGCCCCAGCACCGCCGACCAGCTGCTGGCCAGGATGCAGCAGGTGCTGCCCCCGGTCACCGAATCCGAGCTGAATGCCCTCCTGCCCACCTTCGTGCCGGCTGACCCGGAGCGGCTGGACCTGCTCTGGCCCGTGGAAACGCGGACCATCAGCTCCGCCTGGGGCCCCCGCATGCGGACCAAGACCATCCGCGTCAAGGACCAGCGCAAGAAGAAGGTCCGCTACAAGGGCCGCCACAAGGGCGTGGATCTCACGGCACCCATGGGCACCGCAGTGTTTGCGGCCCTGGATGGCCAGGTCATCATCTCAGCCCGGCACAAGCAGTACGGCAACTACGTGGTGGTGGACCATGGCAATGGCGTGAGCACGGTCTATGCCCACCACCGGTTGAACCTCGTCCAGAGCGGTGACATCGTGCGGCGCGGCCAGAAGATCGCCGAGGTGGGGCGCACCGGCAACTCCACCGGCCCCCATCTCCACTTCGAATTGCGGATCGACGGCCTCCAGAAGAACCCCCTCCCCCTCCTCAACGATGTGGAGGAAATCCCCGCGGAAATCGCCTCCCTGAATGCCCTTCTGGGATCCCCTTCCCGCCGCTGAACTTCCCCCTCATCTGCGGCACAGGATTAAAGCGCACCTCCTGATCCCCACGCGGGATCGGCCCGGGAGGCCGTGCTAGACTGGGTCCTTTCGCCGATTTGAGGTGGTCATGCCGCTGTTCCGAGCTTCCCTCCAGACCCTGGGGGCCATCGCACTTCTGGCCCTGGCCCTGGCCTGCAGCGGAAAGAAGGACAGCAGCAGCGACAGCCCCACCGCCACCCTCAGCGGGACGGTGACCTACCTGCGGGTGCCCCTGGCCAAGGACGCCGGCGGCGTGCCCACGGGACTGAAGGATTCCTCGGTCGCCGCCAACCTCGTGAGCCTTCCGGCACGGGGGGTTCGCATCCGGATCCTCCAGCAGGTGTCCCAGACCCTGCCGGGCTCCAGTACCCCCAGCCTGGTCTGGCTTCTGACCAATTCGGGCTCCACGGACAGCAGTGGGGCCTACAGCCTCACCAATGTCACCAAGGGCCGTCCCACCATGGTGGAGGTCCTGAGCACGTTCAACGGGGGCGGGAGCCAATCCATTCTCTTGATCGCGGACCCGGCCGGGATTGCCAGTTCCCAGCCGGCCCAGGATCGCGTCCAGTACGCCCTGCGGAAGGCCGCCGATGGCACCGCCCTGGCCACGGACCCGACCCACGCCAGCGTTTTCTCCGTCAACTCGACGGTGGACTTCTCCGTGGGCCTGAACGATGTCTGGTGGATCACCAACCCCGCGACCTCCCAGGTCACCGGCGTTGGGAACGTGCACGCGGATCTGGAGACCGACCCGGTGCTGTTTCCCGGGCGGACCTCAGGCACCGGCAGCCGGGTGCTGGGGATCGGGGACACCATCGCCAGCTGGGCGAAGGTGGAAGCCTATGGTTCCGGAACGCCTGGAGCCGCCCTGCTGCTGCACTATTGGCCCGGGCGCTCCGAACCCGGCGGATCCTACGTCCTTTATGATCAGTCCCTGCTGCCCCTCGCCCGGTCCAGTTCGTCCTATTTCGGAACCCTGAGGGGGGGGCCGGCCAACGACGATGCCTGGGACGAGGGCATCATCCTCCCCCTCCTGGCCCGGAATGCCCTTTACGCCAGCACCCTCAACCGCACCTTCGGCGTGACGCTGAATCCCCTCTTTCCGCCCGTCTCCCCCCAGACGGACCTCAGTGCCGATATGGCCCGGATCGAAGGGCTCGCCCAGGCCATGGCGGCCAACGTGCTCAAATCCCCCTATCTGGCCGATACCCAGGGGGCCAGCCTGGCGGCGCCCCTGGTGGATGTGCGCGACCTCAGCACCCTGAGCCCAGCCCAGTTCGGCCCGCTGTCCGCCCCGGCCATGCGAGGCTTCGCCTGGGAGATTGTCCTCAAGGCCAACGGCCTGCCTTCCCCGGGTATCGCCACCGATTGGGACAAGATCGATCCCCTTGCGGCGGCAAGGTTCTTCGTGGCTCCGACCTCTACGACGTCGACTGAAGTGGAACCCCTCAATCTCTTCAATCAGGTGGCCCGGCTCAAGGAGGGCAAGGGCGGCACCGAGCCGGTGGATCTGGCGGCCATCTTCACCGACACCGTCCTGGCGGGCCTGGGAACCCCCTTTGGCCTCCCCTGGCCCCGCCCTTCCACGGGTCTGTACGCTTCCTTCGTCTCCGACTGGGGCATCGACCCCACCGGAGTCCTCCCGGCGACGACCTTCAGCATGGCCAAGGCTTCGCAGGTTAGCTCCCAATACCCCAGCCCGAGCCTGGCCTTCCCCAATGTCTCCAGCGGTGAAGTCCATTACGCGAAATTCAGGCTGAGCGCCGACACCCGCTGTTCCATCACGGCCACGATGGTTCCTGCCCTCGGCCCGGGGGCCCAGGTTGACCTGGACCTTCCCTTCATGTCCCGGACCTTCTCCTTTACCGGCTCGGGGGGCACCACCGGCCCCATCATCATCCCGGTCATCAGCGCCGCCCCGGCCCTGCATCCGGTCCGGATCCGGCTGAAGAGCCCCGGCTCCGTCCAGCCGGATGTCACGGTTTCGCTCACCCTCACCCCCTTGCCCTGATGCCCACCCGGGAGGTTCCCGTGCAAGCCGCCGCTGCGCTCCTGGCCGTGCAGGCCAGGGCTCCCTTTGTCCCCGAACTGGCCATCGTCCTCGGATCAGGCCTGGGTGCCCTGGCCGATGGTCCCGAGGCCCGGTCAGGCCTCTCCATGCCCTTCACCGAGATTCCCGGGTTTCCAGCCCCGACGGTGGCTGGGCACGGCGGAAAGCTGGTCTTTTGCGAATTCGAAGGCCGGAAGGTGGTGCTGCAGGCGGGCCGCTTCCACTTCTACGAGGGGCACCCGATGCCGCTCGTCGTGGCACCCATGCGGCTCTACGGCCGCCTTGGCGTGAAGGCCGTGCTGCTCACCAACGCCGCGGGCGCTCTGAATGCCAGCTTTGCGGTGGGGGAGCTGATGGCCCTGTCGGACCACATCAACCTGTTCGGTACCAACCCGCTCATCGGGCCGAATGTGGAACCGGGGACCCGCTTTCCGGACATGACCGCCATCTACGATCCCGCTTTCCGTGCCCACCTCCAGGCCTGCGCCCGGCAGCTGGGCCAGACCCTGCGGGAAGGCGTCTACCTGGGTCTGACGGGGCCGAGCTATGAAACTCCGGCCGAGATCCGGGCCTTCCGCGTTCTGGGGGCGGACGCGGTGGGCATGAGCACGGTCCCGGAGGCCATCGTCGCGCGCCAGGAGGGCCTGCGTGTCGCCGGCATCTCCTGCCTCTGCAACATGGCGGCGGGGATCCTGCCCCAGGCCCTTACGCACACGGAAGTTCTAGAAGCAGGTGCCGCTGCCGCCGGGCGCTTCGAAGCCCTGGTCCGCGCCTTCGTCCGCGGCCTCCCGGAGTAGCCCTTCCTGCGCACCTCACCAGGGTTGGCCCCCTGTTCGAGGTAGATAGAGCGGGGAGCCCCATGGGGGCCGAGAGGATGGGTTCAGTAAAGCAAAAGCCCGGCTCCGCCGGGCTTTTGCGCGGGGGCCCGGGGGTGTGCGCGCAAGCGCGAAACCCCCGGACAACATTAGACATTCGTCTTCTGGTGCTCCTCGATGAGCCGACTCACCACTTCCGGCTCTGCCAGGGTGGAGATATCACCCATGCCGTCGTACTCGGCCGAGGCGATCTTCCGCAGGATGCGGCGCATGATCTTGCCGCTGCGCGTTTTCGGGAGTCCTGACGCGATGTGGATGACGTCCGGCGCGGCGAAGGAACCGATGGCCTGCCGGACCTGCTCCTTGAGGGCACCGATGAGCTGCTGGCTGCCCTGCTCGGCAAAGCCGCTGTTGAGCAGCACGTAGCAGTAGATGCCCTGGCCCTTGATGGGATGGGGATAGCCCACCACGGCGGCCTCCGCCACGGCATCGTGGGCCACGAGGGCACTCTCGATTTCAGCGGTGCCCAGGCGGTGGCCGGAGACGTTGATCACGTCGTCGATGCGGCCCGTAATCCAGTAGTAGCCGTCCTCGTCCCGGCGGGCACCGTCCCCCGTGAAGTAGAAGCCGGGATACTGGGAGAAGTAGGTCTCCTTGAAGCGCTTGTGATCCCCGTGCACGGTCCTGGCCTGGCCCGGCCAGGGGGCCCCCAGGCAGAGGGCCCCGGAGACGCCATTGCCTTCGATGGGTACGCCCGTGGTGGGATCCACGATGACCGGCTTGACGCCGAAGAAGGGGAGCGTGGCTGAACCGGGCTTGGTGGGGGTGACGCCCGGGAGCGGCGTGATGAGGATGCCGCCGGTCTCCGTCTGCCACCAGGTATCCACGATGGTGCAGCGGCCCTCGCCCACCACGTCGTGATACCAGCGCCAGACTTCGGGATTGATGGGCTCGCCCACGGTGCCCAGGATCCGCAGGGATTTCCGGCTGTACTTCTTGATCCAGTCGTCGCCCGCCTGGGCCAGGGCGCGGAGGGCGGTCGGGGCCGTGTAGAAGATGTTCACGCCGAGGTCGTCGATGATCTGCCAGTAGCGTCCGGCATCCGGGTACAGCGGGGTGGACTCGAAGATCACCGAGGTGGCGCCGTTGGCCAGGGGGCCATAGACGATGTAGCTGTGCCCCGTCACCCACCCGATGTCCGCCGCGCAGAAGTAGATGTCATCGGGGTGGTAGTCGAAGACCAGCTTGTGGGTATAGGCGGCGTAGGTGAGGTAGCCTCCCGTGGTGTGCAGCAGGCCCTTGGGCTTCCCGGTGCTGCCCGAGGTGTAGAGGATGAAGAGGGGATCCTCCGCCCCCATCCACTCGTTGGTGCAGGTGGAGCGCTGCTTGGCGGTCTCCTCATCCAGCCAGAGGTCGCGGCCCGGCTGCATGGGGACATCGCTGTCCGTTCGCCGGGCCACCAGCACCGTCTCCACGAGGGACATGCCCTCGATGGCCCGGTCCACGGTGCGCTTCAGGGGCACCTTCTTCCCGCCACGCAGCCCCTCGTTGGCCGTCACCACCACTTTGCAGCGGGCATCGACGATGCGGTCGCGCAGCGCTTCGGCGGAGAACCCGCCGAAGACCACCGAATGCACGGCCCCGATGCGGGCACAGGCCAGCATGGTGTAGATCAGCTCGGGAATCATGGTGAGGTAGAGGCACACACGATCACCCTTTTTGACGCCCTGGTGCAGAAGCACATTGGCCACCCGGGCGACGTTGTGCTTGAGGTCGCGGTAGGTGATGTGGGTGTACTGGCCGGGTTCATCCTGGGCCCAGATGATGGCGGTCTTGTCCCCCAGGTGGGGGAGATGCCGGTCCACGCAGTTGAAACAGGCGTTGATGCGGCCACCGGAGAACCAGGAGAAATCCACCTCCTTGTAGTCCGCATCGAAGACCGACTGCCAGGGGTGGAACCAGGTCAGGGTCTTGGCCTGCTCACCCCAGAACCATTCCGGGTTGTCCAGGGACAGCCGGTAGAGCCGCTGGTATTCCTCCATGGTCTTGATGTGGGCCCGCTCCCGGATGTGGGGCTTCACGGGGAATAGGTCTTCGGACATGGGTCGGCTCCGTGCCAAGGGAAGAAGGTTGGGAGTGGGAAGGGTGAAGGCAGTCAGGACGATTGCCTCCACCGAGTCCGTGCAGACTTTGGGGTCAAGGTGGCGACCATTCTCCAGCCCGCCTCGGGCATTGTCCAGCGCTCTCTGACGGGTGCCGTCTGCAGCCTCGAGGATGCCCGCCCAAGCGTCCTTGAAGGAGAAGGCCGGGGAATGGATCCCTCCACTCGCCCGGCCCCTCCGTGCTCTGACGACGGGGCCGCCAGAGGATCAGGTCAGTGCTGGTAGGTCGTGATGTCGCGGTCCTTGGTTTCCTTCAGGAAGAGCGCACCGATCACCACCGTGATGAGGGCCACGATGATGGGATACCAGAGCCCGTAGTAGATGTTGCCTTTCAGGGCCACCATGGCCGTGGCGATGAGGGGCAGCATCCCGCCGAACCACCCATTGCCGATGTGATAGGGCAGGGACATGGAGGTGTAGCGGATGTTGGTGGGGAACAGTTCCACCAGGAAGGCGGCGATGGGGCCGTAGACCATGGTCACGTAGATGAGGAAGATGAACAGGATCAGGAGCGTCATCGGGTAGTTGACCTTGGACTTGTCAGCCTCCTTGGGATAGCCCAGGTCATTCAGGGCCTTCTTGAGGGAAGCCTCAGACGCCGCATTCCAGCCCTCCACCCGCACGGTGGTGTTCTGGCCTGTGGTGGGGTTCTTGCCCTGGATGGTGGCCACCACCTTCTTCCCGGGCTCCGGGGCGACCTTGTTGAAGTTGAGGCCCTGCTTGCCGAAGAAATCGTTCACCCGATCCAGTTCGGAGAACTTGCTCCAGGGTCCGACGAAGAGGTTGAAGGTTTCGTCGGCGGGGTTGCCGGCGACATTGATGACAGTGCTGAACTGGAAGGCTTCCAGGGCAGGGTTCACGTAGTGGGTGAGCGCCTTGAACATGGGGAAGAAGGTGAGGGCGGCGATGAGGCAGCCCGTCAGGATGATCTTGAGGCGGCCGATCTTGTCCGACAGCCACCCGAAGAAGATGAAGAAGGGGGTGCCCAGCAGGAGTGAGGCGCCGATGAGCATGTAGGTGGTCTGGTAGTCGAGCTTCAGGGTGATCTGCATGAAGAAGAGTGCGTAGAACTGGCCCGTGTACCACACGACGCCCTGGCCCGCAGTGGCGCCCAGGAGGGCGAGCAGCGCGTACTTGTTGTTGGGGTACTTCAGGAAGCTGTCGCTGAGGGGGGCCTTGGAGGTCTTGCCCTCGGCCTTCATCTTGGTGAAGACGGGGGATTCGTGCAGCTTCAACCGGATCCAAACGGAGACGCCCAGCAGGAAGATGGACATCCAGAACGGAATGCGCCAGCCCCAGGAGGCGAAGGCTTCCTTGGTCATGGCGCTGCGGCAGGACAGGATGATCCCGAGGCAGAGGAAGAAGCCCACGGTGGCCGTGGTCTGGATCCAACTGGTGTTGTAGCCGCGCCGGCCATGGGCGGAGTGCTCAGCCACGTAGGTGGCGGCGCCGCCGTACTCACCGCCGAGGGCGAGGCCCTGGAGGAGGCGCAGGGTCACCATGATGATGGGCGCCAGCCACCCGATGGAGGCGAAGGTCGGCAGGAGGCCCACCCCGAAGGTCGACAGGCCCATCACGACGATGGTGACCAGGAAGGTGTACTTCCGGCCAATGAGATCGCCGATGCGGCCGAACACCAGGGCCCCGAAGGGACGCACCAGGAAACCTGCCGCATAGGCCGCGAAGGCCGAAAGCAGGGCGGCCGTATCATTGCCCTTGGGGAAGAAGAGGGTCGCGAAGAAGGGGGCCAGCGTCGCGTAGAGATAGAAGTCGTACCATTCGAAAACGGTGCCGACTGACGAGGCGACGATCACCATCCGTTCTTCGCTGGTGAGCGGAGTTTTCCCTTCGACTTGGGCAGTTGCGATGGCCATTGGTTGTTGCCTCCTGGGAAGTGGGTTCCATGGGGCGCCCGATGCAAGTGACCGGAGCCGACAAGAATGACAAGCGCCCAGATCCGATTGATCTGGGATGAGTGAAGCGGATGCGCTATGAGAACCGTGATGGACAGGCCATCCTGCGGCACACGTTGGGTGGGTTGGCAGAATGTAGATAACGCCCTACCGAAAGGAAGGTCAAGGGAAAAGCGTAAAAATCTATGGCTTTTTTTAACCACCTAGTTGCGACACAAACTCTGATTCCAGATGATCTTTGGATCGCCTTTCTGCACCACTTCAAGGCCATTTCCAGCCCTGAGCCAGGTACCAAGACTGGCCTGATGGGATTTTCCCGGCTCGATCCTTCTGACTAAGGGCTCTAGATCCCCGGTACCATCCAGCCCCGCGAGAGGGGAGAACCCGCCGGAAGAGTGTCTCCAAACCCCTATCATGGACAGGATCACCTTGCGGGCAGGACCACCATGCGCATCGCCCTTTTCGCCGATATCCACGCCAACCGGCGTGCGTTGGAGGCCTGTCTGGAGCACGCGCAGTCCCAGGGTGCAAACCGCTCCGTCTTCCTGGGCGACTTCGTCGGCTACGGTCCGGATCCCCACGAAGTGATCGACCGGGTCATGGCCGAGACTGCCAAGGGCGCCCTCGCCGTGGCTGGCAACCACGATCAGGCGGTGGCCGAGGTGCGTGAAACCATGACCTCGGATGCTGAACGCGCCATGGCCTGGACGCGGGGCCAGCTGGATGGCGAGGCGCGGGATTTCCTGGGCAGCCTGCCCCTCCGGTTCGAGGATGGGCCGCGGCTCTATGTCCACGCCAGCCCCCAGACCTACCCGCCCTGGATCTACGTGAACGATGCGGCAGCCGCCAGGCGGGCCCTGGAGGCCAGTCGGGCCCAGATGATCTTCTGCGGGCACACCCACCTGATGGCCCTGCACGGCATCACGGCCACGGGTCAACTGGTGTCCTTCCAGCCCGTTCCCAAGGTGCCCATTCCCCTGCCCCGCCACCGGCGCTGGTTGACGGTGGTGGGCTCGGTGGGACAGTCCCGTGATGGCGATCCCGCCGCCGCCTACGCCGTGCTCGATACCGAGCGCTCCGACATCACCCACTTCCGCGTGCCCTATGATGTGGAAGCCACGGCCAGTGCCATCCTCCAGGCGGGGCTTCCCCCCTCCCTGGCCTCGCGCCTTCTGAAGGGACAGTGAGCATGCCCCCCCCACGACTCGAGACGGGCGTCCAATTGGATGGCTTCCTGCTGGGCGAGCGGGTCCACCGGGGCGGCATGGCTTCCCTCTGGGCCGTCACCCACCCGGGTTTCGACCTCCCCCTGCTGATGAAGGTGCCGGTGATGTCCGAGGGAGTGGACCCAGCCGCCATCGTCGGCTTCGAGATGGAGGCGATGATCCTGCCTCGCCTCTCGGGTCCCCACGTCCCCCGGTTCATTGCCCAGGGCGACTTCGAGGTCCAACCCTACCTGGTGATGGAGCGGATTCCCGGTCCTTCGCTTCTCCCCATGCTGGAGCGACTGCCCTTGGCCTGGGAGCCTTTGGCCGCCCTGGGCCACCGCATCGCCACGGCCCTCGACGACCTGCATCGCCAGCACGTGGTCCATCTCGACCTCAAACCTTCCAACCTGTTGGCTCGCCCCACGGGCGAGGTGGTGCTCATCGACTACGGCCTCTCCCACCACGACGAGTTGCCGGATCTCATGGGCGAGGAATTCCGGTTGCCCTACGGGACCGCCCCCTACATGGCTCCGGAGCAGGTCCTGGGCCACCGCCGGGACCCCCGCAGCGATCAGTTTGCCCTCGGCGTCCTCATGTACTTCTTCCTCACCGGCGTGCGCCCCTTCGGGGATCCCCAGCGGCTGTCCGGGCTCAAGCGCCGGCTCTGGCGAGACCCCATGCCACCCCGGCGGCTGCAGCCGGACTGCCCTCCCTGGCTGCAGGAGGTCATCCTGCGCTGTCTGGAAGTCCACCCGGCCTGGCGGTACCCCACGGCGGGCCACCTGGCCATGGCCCTGCAGCATCCCGATCAGGTGAAGCTCACCGCCCGGGCCCTGAAGGAGAAGCAGGATCCCTTCACCACGGTCATCCGGCGCCGGTTCGCAGATCACCACCTCGCCGTCCCCACCGCGAAGTCCCCCGCCCGGCACGATGGCGATGCACCCATCCTGGCGGTGGCCGTGGATCTGTCCGAAGAGGCCGCCCCCATCGCGGACACCCTCCGGACCATGGTGGCCCGGATGCTCGTCACCCTGCCCGGCGCCCGGGTCGCCTGCATCAACGTCCTCAAACAGGGGCGGATCACGTTGGATCAGACCCTCGATGCCCAGGGACGTAACGTCCACCACCAGCGGCTCATCGAGCTCAGGAACTGGGCCATGCCCCTGGACCTCGAGGAAGGCCGCATCAGCTACCACGTGCTGGAATCGCCGGACCCCGCCTCGGCCATTCTCCAGTACGCCAACGCCAACCACGTGGACCACCTGGTGATGGGGGCCAGGGCCAGCTCCCTGCGGCGCTCCCTCCTGGGCAGCGTGTCGAGCCAGGTGGCGGCCCAGGCGCCCTGCACGGTGACCGTGGCCCGGTCGCGCCGCCTGCGGAAGGCCGATCTCATCGAGGACACCGAAGAGGACACCAGCGGCTCCTGGACCGTGGGCTGAACCCCGGGCGACAGGGGATCGTGAAACAGCATAGGCCTGGCTATGCCGGGCCTATGCGTGGGGGCTCCGGTGGTGTTCGCGTAGCGAGACCCTAGATCCTTGCAACGCACGCGTTGCAAGGAGAACCCCTGCCCGAAAGGGAAACGCCCCGGCGAGCCGGGGCGTTTCCAGGCTTTCGTGACGGCCTACTCGGCGTCTTCGGCCTTCGGCTCGGGGAGGGTGTAGTCCACGAACTCGATGAGGGCCATGTCAGCGGCATCGCCGAGGCGATGGCCGACCTTGAGGATGCGGGTATAACCGCCGGGGCGGCTTTCGAAGCGCTTGCGGAAGTCGGCGCCGAAGAGCTTCTGCACGGCATCCTTGCTTCCGAGGCGGGCCATCGCCAGGCGACGGTTGGCCACGGAGTCCTCCTTGGCGAGGGTGATGAAGGGCTCCACATACATGCGGAGTTCCTTCGCCTTGACCAGGGTGGTCTCGATGCGCTCGCTCTCGATGAGGGCGGTCGCTAGGTTCTTCATGAGGGCCTTGCGCTGGTTGGTGGTACGACCCAGGCGCTTGCCGGAAACGTTGTGACGCATGGGGGCTCCCTACACTTCCTGCTCGAGCCGCATTCCGAGGGAGAGGCCAATGCGAGCGAGCTCGTCCTTGATCTCCTGGAGCGACTTCTTGCCGAAATTCTTGGTTTTCATCAACTCAGCCTCGGTGCGCTGGACCAGCTCGCCGATGGTGGTGATGTTCGCGTTGCGGAGGCAGTTGTTGGCCCGCACGGAGAGCTCGAGCTCCTCGACGGACTTGCCCAGCCAGGTGTTGGCGGCCTCGCT
The DNA here is from genome assembly GCA_016721195.1 of Candidatus Geothrix skivensis. Taxonomy (GTDB): domain Bacteria; phylum Acidobacteriota; class Holophagae; order Holophagales; family Holophagaceae; genus Geothrix; species Geothrix skivensis. The sequence goes on from JADKIO010000002.1 coordinate 162,011, forward strand.
GCCGAGGGTGGCGGCGCCCATTTCCATCTCGGTGAAGTCCTCGTCCTGACGGGCGAACACGAGGAAGTGGTCGCGCAGGATGAGGGCCGCATCGGAGACGGCTTCCTTGGGATTGACGGCGCCGTTGGTCCACACCTGAAGCGTGAGCTTCTCGTAGTCGGTGCTCTGACCCACGCGGGCGGGTTCGACGATGTAGTTCACGCGGAGGATGGGGCTGTGGTTGGCATCCATGGGGATGAAGCCCAGGCCCAGGCTCTCGTCGTGGTTGCGGTCGGCGGTGATGAAGCCACGGCCCAGGCAGACCACCAGCTCGATCTCCAGCTCGCCTTCCTCGCCCAGGGTGGCGATGTGGATGTTGGGGTCCACGACCTCCACGTTCTGGTTGCAGCGGATGGCGGCGGAGGTCACCGTGCCCTCGCCCTTGGCGGAGATGGTCACCGTCTGGGGCTCGCTGCTGTGCAGCTTGAAAGGCACTTCCTTGAGGTTCAGGAGGACGTGAGTGATGTCCTCCCAGACCCCGGGAAGGGTCGTGAACTCGTGCATGACGCCCTTGATGCGGACGTTGGTCACGGCGGCACCCTGGATGCTGCTGAGCAGCACCCGGCGGACGCTGTGCCCGACGGTCGTGGCGAAGCCTCGCTCGAAGGGGTAGGCCACGAATTCCCCGTAGGAATCCGTGAGGGACCCGGGGGTCACCTCGGCAAATCGCGGCCTCTGGAAATCGCTGAGATTCAGCATCCGTCCCCCTTTACTTGGAATACAGTTCAACGATCAGCTGCTCGTTGATATCGAGGGTGATGTCTTCGCGGGTGGGTGCGGCTAGCACCTGTCCCTTGAAGGCGGCGGCGTCCAGGGTGAGCCACTTGGGAATGCCCCGGCCGGCTGAGGTTTCGACGGAAGACTTGACGCCGTCGTTCTCCCGGGCACGGGCGCCCAGTTCCACCGCCTGGCCAGGCTTGACCTGGAAGGAGGGGATGTCCACCCGCTTGCCGGCGACGAGCACGTGACCGTGCATGACCATCTGGCGCGCGGCGGATCGACTGGCTGCGAAGCCCAGGCGGTAGACCACGTTATCCAGGCGGCACTCGAGGAACCCGAGCAGGTTGTGGCCGGTAACGCCCTTCTTGGCGTCAGCCTTTTCGAAGTAGTGGCGGAACTGCTTCTCGAGCACCCCGTAGATGCGCTTCACCTTCTGCTTCTCGCGAAGCTGGAGGGCGTAGCCGGTGGGCTTCTTGATCTTGCCCGCGCCGTGCTGGCCGGGGATCTTGCCCTTGCGGGTCTCGAACGAGCACTTCTCCTTGAAGCAGCGCTCGCCCTTCAGGTAAAGCTTCAAGCCCTCTCGTCGGCAGAGGCGGCAAACGGCGTCTGTATAACGTGCCATGTCTCTCCTCCTCTCTTAAACCCGGCGCCGCTTGGGCGGCCGGCAGCCGTTGTGGGGGATGGGCGTGACGTCGCGGATGCTGGTCACCTGGATGCCGGCGGCGTTGAGGGCGCGGATGGCGCTCTCACGACCGGCCCCAGGGCCCTTGACGCGAACGTCGACCGAACGGACACCCTGCTCCTTGGCGGCCTCGGCAGCGATGCCGGCGGCCACCTGGGCGGCGAAGGGCGTGCCCTTGCGGGTGCCACGGAAGTTCTGATTGCCGCTGGAAGCCCAGCAGAGCATGTTCCCCATCGGATCGGAGATGGAGATGATGGTGTTGTTGAAGGACGCCTGGACGTGAGCCACGCCATGGGGGACGTTCTTCTTTTCCTTCTTCTTGACCACCTTTTTACCGGCGGTCCGGGTCTGAGTCTTGGCCATGTGCTCCTCGCCTTACTTCTTCTTGCCGGCAATGGTGCGTCGCTTGCCCTTGCGGGTGCGGGCGTTGGTGTGCGTGCGCTGTCCACGGACGGGTAGCCCCTTCCGGTGGCGCAAGCCGCGATAGCAGCCGATGTCCATGAGCCGCTTGATGTCGAGGGCGACGTTCTTGCGGAGGTCACCCTCCACGATCTCTTCAGAGGTGATGACGCGGCGGATGCGACCCACCTCGTCCTCGGTCAGATCGCGGACCTTGGTGCCGAAGTCGACCTTCGCCCGGGTCAGGATGCTGTGCGCCTTTGCGCGCCCGATGCCGAAAATGTAGGTGAGCGCGATCTCGATGCGCTTCCCGATGGGCAGATCAATGCCAGAAATGCGTGCCATCGTGTCTCCTTAACCCTGACGCTGCTTGTGCTTGGGGTTCTTTTTGCAGATGATCCTGTTGACGCCTTCGCGCCGGACCACCTTGCAGTGCTCGCACAGCTTCTTAATGGAGGGCCGTACTTTCATGGTGTCCTCTCGTTTACTTGAATCGGTAGATGATGCGGCCGCGGGTAAGGTCGTAGGGGGTTACCTCTACGAGCACCCGGTCACCGGGAAGGATGCGGATGAAGTTCTTGCGCATCTTTCCGCTGATGTGCGCCAGCACCTGGTGTTTGTTCTCCAGTTCGACCCGGAATACCGCGTTCGGCAAGGCCTCAACCACTGTGGCTTCGAGCTCAATGGCTTCTTCTTTGCTCAAGCGTGTTCTCCGAAGACGTGACGCAGCGATTCAAACACCAGCTCCGGTGGGCGATTGCCATCCACGCTCCGGAAATTCGGCCGATGCTTGTAGAAACCGAGGAGCGGCTGGAAGGTGGAGTTGAACTCCCCCATCCGGCTCCCAAAGGCTTCAGAGGTGTCGTCAGAGCGGTGCTTCAGGGGACTTCCGCACAGATCGCAGACACCGGCTTGCTTGGGGGGCTTGGATTCCAGGTGGTAGATGGCGCCGCAGGCATTGCTGCTGCAGACTCGCCGGCCCACCACGCGGGCTTCCAGCACCTCCTGGGGGACATCGACCAGAACCACGTGCCCGACCTTCATGCCCTTGGAGGAGAGGAAGTCTTCCAGGGCTTGAGCTTGCGACAGGGTGCGCGGGTAGCCGTCGAACAACACGTCAGAGGTCTCGTCCAGCAGCCGCGCAAAGACAAGGCCGTTGACGGTGTCGTCATCCACCAGTTTTCCCTCGGCCATGATGGCTTTCGCCCTCAGGCCGATCTCCGTTCCTTTCGAAACGGCATCTCTCAGAATGTCACCGGTTGAGAGGTGAGTCAAAGAGAATGTTTCCACCAGGCGCTTGGCCTGGGTGCCCTTCCCGGAGCCCGGGGCCCCGAGGAGGATGTTCGCGATCAGGGTCATGCCGCACCCCCGCGGGTAGACTTGCCACGGATGCGGCCCTTTTCAAGGAAACCGTCGTAGCGCCGCATGACCAGCAGGCTTTCCAGCTGAGCTGCACTGTCCATGGCCACCCCCACCACGATGAGCAGGCTGGTGCCACCGAAGTAAAAGTTGAGGCCTTGGATGTTATTGGTGATGAGCAGGGGCACGATAGACACCAGGGCCAGATAGATGGCCCCCACGAAGGTCAGCTTGGACAGGATGCTGTCCATGAAGATGCTGGTCTCCTTACCGGGGCGGATGCCCGGGATGTAGCCCCCGGACCGCTTCATGTTCTCGGCGGTCTCATCGGGATTGAACACGATGCTGGTGTAGAAGAAGGCGAAGAAGATCACTACCCCGACGAAGACCGGCGTGTAGACCCAGAAGTGGGTCTGGGGGCTCACATAGGCGGCGACCTTGGCCAGCCACTCCCAGCGGGTGAACTGGGCGATGGTGGCGGGGAAGAAGATCACCGAGCTGGCAAAGATGACGGGCATCACGCCGGCGGTGTTCACCTTCAGCGGCATGTAGGAGCTGCGCTGACTGGACATGCCGGCCGAATCGGCCCGGCGGGCGTAGTGAATGGGGATGCGCCGGTAGGCGTTTTCCACCAGTACCACCGCCAGCAGTACCACGGTCATGGCCGCGATGAGCAGGATGAAGATGCCCGGGGGCGGGACATTGGGGGCATTTTTCAGGGACTGGGTGACCATCACCGTCAAGGTGGTCAGGGCCTGGGGCAGGCCCGCCACGATGCCCGCGAAGATCAGCAGGCTGATGCCGTTGCCGATGCCGCGTTCAGTGATCTGCTCGCCGATCCACATGACGAACATGGTGCCCACGGCCAGAGTGAAGGCCGCGAGGAACCGAAAAGCGGTCGGAGAGATCGAACTTGTCACGACTTCCAGGCCCGGCGAGTTCTGGCTCTGGGCCAGGGAAGCGATGCCCATGCCCTGCACGAAGGCCAGGGCGACGGTCAGGTACCGGGTCCACTGGTTGATCTTGGCCCGGCCGGCCTCGCCTTCCTTCTTCTGGAGGTTTTCCAGGTAGGGCACCACGGCCCCCATCAGCTGCAGCACGATGCTGGCGGTGATGTAGGGGGCGATACCGAGGGCGAAGACCGAGAACTTCTTGAAGGCGCCGCCAGAGAAGAGGTCGATGACATCGAAGAGTCCGCCACCACCGCGACGAAGCGCGGCCGCCAGGTTCTCGGCATTCACCCCGGGCACGCTGACGTGCACTCCCAGGCGGTAGATCGCCAGGAGCAGCAGGGTGAAGAGGAGCCGCCTGCGCAGCTCCGGAATGGCGAAGAGGTTCTTGAGGCGGTTCATGGGCCGTTACTCGGCCGACTTCGCGGCGGGCTCCTGGATGGTGCCGCCCTTGGCCAGGATGGCCTCCCGGGCGCCCTTGGTGATGCGATCGGCCACGACATTCACCTTGGCGGTGAGTTCGCCGCTGGCCAGCACCACGATCTTCTCCACGCGGGAGTTGACGAGCTTCTTCTCGCGAAGGGCTTCGAGGGTGACCGTCTCCCCATCCTTGAAGTGGATGGAGATGAGGCTGAGGGTGATCTCCTTGGTCTCGGGAGCGAAGATGTTGGTGAAGCCGCGCTTGGGCAGGCGGCGCACGAGGGGCATCTGGCCGCCCTCGAAGCCGCGCTTGCTGCGGTAGCCGGACCTGGACTTCTGGCCCTTTTCACCACGGCCGGACGTCTTGCCGAGGCCGGAGCCCTTGCCGCGGCCGACCCGCTTGCGGGATTTGGTGGCGCCCTCTGCGGGCCTGAGTTCGTTGAGCTTCATGACTTACCCCTTCACCGTGACGCCGATGAGATGGGGCACTAGCTTGACCATCCCGTGGACGTTGGGGGTGTATTCGCATTCGCGGGTATCGCCGGGCCGCTTGAGACCGAGGGTCTGCATGAAGGCGCGGTGCTTGGGAGTGGTGCAGATGATGGAGCGCTTGAGGGTCAGCACCACCTGCTTGCCGAGAAACTGCGACATGTTAAGCCTCCGCCTGATCCAGGCCCCGATTGGTCAGGACCGTGTAGGGATCCATGAGTTCCTTCAGGCCCTCGAACGTGGCGCGAACCACGTTGTGGGGGTTGGAGGAGCCCAGGCTCTTCGTCATCACGTTGTGGATGCCAGCGGCCTCCATGATCGCGCGGACCGCGGCGCCGGCGATGATGCCGGTGCCCTCGGGGGCCGGCTTCAACAGCACGCTGCCGGAGCCGAAGATGCCCGTCACCGGATGCGGCAGGCTGCCGTTCGGGGAGAGGGGGATCCGGATCATGTTGCGCTTGGCACTCTCGATGCCCTTCTTGATGGCCGAAGGCACTTCGAGGGCCTTGCCGAGGCCGAAGCCGACCTTGCCATTGCCGTCGCCCACCACCACCAGCGCAGAGAAGGAGAAGTTCTTGCCCCCCTTCACCACCTTGGTGACGCGGCCGACGTAGATGACCTGGTCCTTGAATTCCCCGGCTTCGGAATTGCGGGGTTCCCTGTTGTCTTTGTGATCTGCAGTCGCCATGGTCATCCCCTAGAACTGAAGCCCGGCTTCGCGGGCGCTGTCGGCCAGCGCCTTGACGCGGCCGTGGTAGACGTAGCCGTTCCGGTCGAACACCACGGCTGTGATGCCCTTCTCCTTCAGGCGTGCGGCGATGCTGGCACCGACGGCCTTGGCGGCCTCGATGTTGGCGCCATTCTTCAGCGAAGCGCGCAGGTCCTTCTCCAGGCTGCTGGCGGTCGCAAGGGTGATGCCCTTGGTGTCGTCCACCGCCTGCACGTAGATGCGCTTCAGGCTCTTGTAGATGGTGAGGCGGGGCCGCTCGGGCGTGCCGCTCACGCGGCCGCGGATGCGGGCCTTGACCTTGTTGCGTCGGAGTTCGATATCGTTCGCCATGGGTTCCCCTTACTTCCCGGTCTTGCCGGCCTTGCGGCGGATGACTTCGCCGGTGTACTTGACGCCCTTGCCCTTGTAGGGCTCGGGCTTGCGGAACTTCCGGATGTCGGCGGCGACCTGACCAACCAGCTGGCGGTCGATGCCAGTCACGACGATGTGCGTGGTCTTCTCGACGGCCATCGTGATGCCAGCGGGGGCCTCGTAGTTGATGGGGTGGCTGTAGCCGAGCTCAAGTTTGAGCTTGGTGCCCTCCATGGCGGCCTTGTAGCCGACGCCGACGATGTCCAGTTCCTTCTTCCAGCCCTCGGTGACGCCGGTGACGGCATTGCCAAGGAGGGCGCGGGTCAGGCCGTGGTAGGCCCGGTTCTGGGCTTCATCGTTGACGCGGCTGAGGGTGACGGAGTCGGCCGACACGTCCAGGGTGATCCCGGCTGGGATCGGGCAGCTGAGCTTGCCCTTGGCGCCCTCGACGACGGCCTCGGACCCGGTGACTGTGACCGACACGCCCTTGGGCAGCGTCACGGGCTTCTTTCCGATTCGAGACATGGTTGATTCCTTAGATGAGGGCGGAGGCTCCGCCCATTTCAGGATTGGGTTACCAGACGTGGGCGAGGATTTCGCCGCCGACGTTCTGCTTCTTGGCGTCTTTGCCCGTCAGGAGACCCTTCGGGGTCGAGAGGATGGCGATGCCGAGGCCACCGTGGACCTCCGCGATCTCCTGGGCACCGGAATAGATGCGCAGGCCGGGACGGGACACCCGGCGCAGGCCGTGGATCACGTTCTCCTTATCCTTGACGTACTTCAGGTTGAGGATGAGGTACTCGCGGCCCTCGTGCTCCACCTGCTTGAAGGAATGGATGTAGCCTTCCTGCTTCAAGATGCCGCAGAGTCCGGCCTTGATCTTGGAGGAGGGCACCACCACGGCATCGTGACCGGCCATGATGCCGTTACGGATGCGGGTGAGGTAGTCAGCGATGGGATCGGTATTCATGGTCCCCTCTCCTTACCAGCTGGACTTCTGGACGCCCGGCAGCTCGCCATTGAGGGCGAACTTGCGGAAGCACAGACGACAGAGTTCAAACTTGCGCATATAACCCCGGGGACGGCCACAGCACTTGCATCGATTGCGGTGCTGGGTCGAGAACTTGGGCTTGCGCGAATCCTTGACGATTTTGGAAATCTTGGCCATCGGTATGATCTCCTGGGCTATTTGCGGAAGGGCATACCGAGGTGGCCCAGCAGGGCCCGCGCTTCGGCGTCATTGGCGGCGGTGGTCACGAAGGTGATGTTCATGCCCTTCATCTTGTCCACCTTGGAGTAGTCGATCTCCTGGAAGATCAGCTGATCCCGGAGGCCCAGGGTGTAGTTGCCCCGTCCGTCAAAGGACTTGGTGGGCACGCCGCGGAAATCGCGAACCCGGGGGAGGGACAGGGTCACCAGGCGGTCGAAGAATTCCCACATGCGGGAACCCCGGAGGGTCACCATGCAGGCGATGGGCATGCCGGCGCGCAGCTTGAACTGGGCGACGCTCTTCTTGGCCTTGCGGACCACGGCCTTCTGTCCGGCAATGGCGGTCAATTCGTCGACGGCCACGTCCAGGACCTTGATGTTCTGGATGGCATCGCCGACGCCCATGTTGATGACGATCTTCTGCAGGCGGGGAACCTGCATGGCGGAAGAGAAGGCAAACTCCTCCTTCAGCTTCGACACCACCTCCTGGTGGTAGCGGGCCTTGATGCGGGGCTCCGCATGGCCTTGCGTGGCAGTCATGGATTCCTCCATTTCCGAGGGGCGGCTATGCCCCAGGGGTTCGGGAGAGCGGGGGGGCTTGGGACGGCGGTCCGGCCCGTTTCCCCCCAACCTCGGTTGTCATGGCGCGGATGCGCCGTGGATCAGAACTCCACCCCGCGCACGGGGCAGAACGAAGATCTTCCCACAAGAACAGCATTCAGGGAAGAGAAATGCCTGAGGAGGCTTGGCCTCCGAAGGCGCGGGGGTCCAGTGTCAACTGATGCAGGACTCCCGGAGGACAGTAAGCGAGGGGCGGGCTTGGCCCGATCCGAGCGCGGGCCCGGGGATGTGCGCGTAGCGCGGAACCCCGGAGAACATCAGACCCTCTTGCGGGTGCCCTTGCCCGTCTTCGGGTCGAGGAGCATCACGTTGGAGGCGTGGATCGGGGCCTCCTTCTCGATGATCCCGCCGCCCTCGCCGGTCTGCTGGTTGGGCTTGGTGGCCTTCTTCATCATGTTGAGCCCGGCCACGACCACGCGGTTGTTGGCTGGGCTGACCTTGGTGACGGTCCCGGTCTTGCCCTTTTCCTTGCCCGCGATGACGACGATCTGGTCGCCCTTCTTGAGCTTCATCTTGGTGGTGGTCGCTTCCATTACAGCACCTCAGGGGCGAGGGAGACGATTTTCATGCACTTCCGCTCACGCAGCTCGCGGGCCACGGGGCCGAACACACGGGTGCCCACGGGCTCGCCATCCTTCTTGATGATGACGGCGGCGTTTTCGTCGAAGCGGATGTAGGAACCATCCTTGCGGCGATAGGCCTTGCGCTGGCGGACGATGACGGCCTGGACGACGGCCTTCTTCTTGACGGTGCCGCCGGGGATCGCTTCCTTCACGGAGGCGGTGATCACGTCGCCAAGCTGGGCGATCTTGCCCACACCGCCGCCCAGGGGCAGGATGCAGCAGATCTTCTTGGCGCCGGAGTTGTCGGCGACGGTGAGCATGGTTCCCATCTGAATCATTGGAGCTCCTTACTCGCCGGCCTTCTGGACGATCTCCAAGGACCATCCAGCGCTTGCGCTTGGAAAGGGGCGGGTCTCGACGATCTTGACCACATCGCCGATGCCGCAGGCGTTGGTCTCATCGTGGGCCATGAACTTGGCGGTCTGCTTGACGGTGCGGTGGTAGAGGGGTGCTGGAACTTGCGCTCCACCTTCACGACCACGGTCTTGTCGGCCTTGTTGGAGACCACCACGCCGTTACGAGTCATCTTGGTTTCGAGGCTCATGGGATCTCCTAGGCCAGCTTGGTAGCCAGGGCGGTTTTGACACGGGCGAGTTCACGGCGAGTCTTGCGGATCTCGGCGGTGTTCTCGACCTGGCCCACGGCGTGCTGGAAGCGGAGGGTGAAGCGCTTGGCGGCCAGTTCGGCCTCCAGCTGCGCCAGCTCCTCGACGTTCTTGCCGGTCAAATCGGAAAAGGGGTTCTTCTTGGTCATGGCTCTCACTCCTCCGGCGGCGTGCGGCTGACGAACGTGGACGCCACCGACAGCTTCATCTGGGCCAGGCGCAGGGCCTCGCGTGCGACTTCTTCGGTCACGCCTTCCATCTCGAAGAGGATGCGACCGGGGCGGATCACCGCCACCCAGCCGTCTGGAGCCCCCTTGCCGGAACCCATGCGGGTTTCGGCGGGCTTCGAGGTGGTGGGCCGGTCGGGGAAGATGCGGATCCAGATCTTGCCGCCGCGCTTGACGTGGCGGGTCATCGCGATACGGGCAGCCTCGATCTCACGGTTGGTGAGCCAGCAGTGCTCAATCGCCTTGAGGCCGTAGTCTCCGAAGGAGAGTTCGTTGCCTCGGGTGGCGACGCCGCGGGTGCGGCCCTTCATGGTTTTGCGGTTCTTGACCTTCTTGGGCATCAGCATGGATTCACCTCAGCGCTTCACGGTCTCGGCAACCTGGTCGCCCAGATTCACCCAGACCTTGATGCCGATGATCCCGTAGGTCGTGTGGGCCTCGGCGAAACCGTAGTCAACGCCCGCGCGGATGGTCTGCAGGGGCATCTGGCCGGAGAGGTAGTCCTCGGTCCGGGCAATCTCAGCCCCATTGAGGCGGCCGGCAACCTTGATCTTGAACCCCTTGGCGCCGAAGCGGATCGCGGCTTCCTCCGCCTTGCGCATGGCGCGGCGGAAGGCGATGCGGCGCTCGAGCTGCTGGGCGACGCCCTCGGCCACGAGCTGGGCATCCACCTCGGGCTTCTTGATCTCCTGGATGTCCACGGAGACGGGACGCTTCAGGCGCTTCTGAAGGTCCTCACGCAGCTTGTCGATCTCGGCACCCTTGCGGCCGATGACGATGCCGGGCCGGGCGGTGTAGATGCGGACAGTGACCTTGTCGGCGGCGCGCTCGAGTGTCGATTTTCGAGACCATCGCGTTGAGGCCGTGCAGCTGCTTCTTCAGTTCGCGGCGGAGCTTGAGGTCCTCGTGCAGCAGCAGGGAGTAGTCGCGCTTGGAGAACCACTTGCTGTGCCAGTTCTTCTGGTAGATGAGGCGGAACCCGTACGGTGTGCTTTCTGACCCATGACTACTCCTCCCGGCCGCGGACGCGAGCTGGATGGTGATGTGGCAGGTGCGCTTCTGGACCCGGTAGGCGCGGCCCATGGGTGCGGGGCGGACGCGCTTCATGCGGGAAGCCTTCGTCCACG
>JADKIO010000003.1 GCA_016721195.1 Candidatus Geothrix skivensis
TCAAGGAGATCAACGAGCAGGCCCTCAAGGATGGCGGCCAGCCCGCCACCTGCGAACCCCTGCTGCTGGGCATCACCAAGGCCGCGCTCACGTCCGAGAGCTTCATTTCGGCCGCCAGCTTCCAGGAGACCACCCGCGTCCTCACCGAGGCCGCCCTCGAAGGCCGCGTGGACTACCTGCGCGGGCTCAAGGAGAACGTGATCCTGGGCCGCCTGATCCCCGCCGGCACCGGCATGGTCCACTACCGCAACCTGGAGATCGAGGAGGGCGAGTACCCCGAGCCCAGCCTCAACGAGTTCCAGGGCGGCGAGGACTTCGACGACGAATACGCCCGCATGGCCCAGCACGTCGAAGAGCTCCAGGGCATGAGCGAGATCGACGGCGAAGACCTGTAGCCAGCGAACTTCTTCAGCAGAAAAGGGCGGGAGTGATCCCGCCCTTTTCGTTGGTCCACCTGGGGTTCAGGCACGGGCACTCGGGCATGGCATCTCAGGGGTCGACCCATTCCGGTTGAACGCGAAACGGCATGAGGGCCAGGCCTTGCCGGCGTAGTCGTTTTGGCTACACCCGATGGGGAGGTTGTCATGCGCCAAATTTCACTTCGAGAATTCCGAACCAGGGGTGCCAAAGCGCTCGAGGATGTGCCCAAGGGGGAGTCCATATTGCTCGCCGGCCAGAAGGGACCGGCCTACTTCCTGGTGCCCGTCGTCGGGGATGTCACCCTCGAGGATCGCGAGATCCGTCGGGCCATAGCCAGGCAAGCCTGCGTGAAAGCTGGCGGTTGGCCGAGGAAGCCGGTCTCGGCCGGATGAGCGACGAAGAGATCCAGCGCGAGGTTGACCAGGCGCGCAAAACGCCAGGGCGCCGGAAGGCCGGATGAGGCTCATCGTCCTCGATACCAATGTCATCGTGTCAGCGGGCATCAATCCAGGTGGTGCTACCGCCAGGATCGTCATGGATTGGGTTCTGGAGGGACAAGTACAGGTGGTGACCAGTCCGTGGATCGTTGCGGAATACCGGGAGGTGATGCAGCGGGCCAAGTTCCGTCGCCATGGTTTTCCACCCCAATGGCTGGGCTTCCTGGTCGACGAGAGCCTCCATCTGCCGGAACCCGATCCCTGGCTCGGCCCAATCCCTGATGCAAAGGACGGCCCCTTCCTAGCCTTGGCCCAGGCTGCTGGGGCCTGGCTGGTTTCAGGCAATCTGAAGCACCTCCCCGAGTCGGCGCGGAAGGGCGTCAAGGTGCTTTCGCCGGTCGATTTTCTCGCAGGTCTCGAAGGCAGCTGACCGCCCAGGACAACGCCACGGCTAGGACAACACTCCTGATTTAGAGGCTAAATCGGGAACATGGGCCAAGGTTCCTCAAAACCCGCCAGAAAATGGTTGCAGTCCAATCGTTGCCCGAGGCACCGGATCCCGTGTTTGGCGTGTTTTGGGTAGAAACCCCCATCCACCAAGCGGCCGCATTCATGGTGTGATCTATCCCAGCCCTAGCCTCAGGGGGCTGCCGACCTGCGCGGCTGGGAACCAGGACATCGGGAGATCAAGGCATGCGACATGGCACCTGGGCGACCCTTCTGTTGATGAGCGGACTGACCGTGAGCGGGCTCGGCCTCTGCGCCCAGGCCCTGCCCGGGAAGCCAGCCAGCCAAGGTTGCCAAGGTGGCCAAGGCCGCCACCGTGGCCGGCCTGCCCCCGGAGAAGGCCCTGGCCCTGGGCGAGCGCATGTACCGGGAGGGCATCCTGCCCAACGGTAAGCCCATGGAATCCGTCGTCGGCCGGGACATCAAGGTGGCGGGCATTTCCTTCGGCTGTGCCAGCTGCCACCTGCGCAGCGGAGTCGGTTCCGTCGAGGGGGGCGTGGTCACCCTGCCCATCACCGGCTTCAAGCTCGCCCAGGCGCGCTACTGGAAGTACCAGAACCTGCTTCCGGAGGAGCGGAAGCAGCTCCGGGTCCAGACCCCTGCCGCCCGGCCCCCCTATACCGATGAGACCTTGGCCCGGGTCCTTCGCACCGGAATCGACGCCAGTGGCCGCGAGCTGAAAACGTCGATGCCCAGGTACAACCTGAAGGCCGACGACATGGCCATCCTGGTCCACTACCTCTGGGCCCTCTCGGCCACGCCGTCCCCCGGGGCGGAAGGGGACACCATCCGTTTCGCCACCATCATCACCGACGGGGTCAGCAACGGGGACCAGCAGGCCATGCTCGTGCCCATGAACAACTACGTGGCCCGGCACAACACCCACGCCAGCGGCATGGGCAACCGCATGTACATGAGCATCGGCGGCAAGGAGATGGCCGGGTCCTACCGCAAGCTGTCCCTGTCGGTCTGGCGGCTGGAGGGTGGCCCGGAGACCTGGGGTCGCCAGCTCGAGGCCTATCAGGCCAAGGAGCCGGTCTTCGCCCTGCTGGGCGGAATCACCCATGGCGAATGGAAACCCATCCATGCCTTCTGCGAGGCCCAGAAGCTGCCTTGCCTCTTCCCCATCACCGAGCTGCCCGTGGTTTCGGAAACCGACTGGTACACCCAGTACTTCTCCAAGGGCTACTACCAGGAGGGCCAGGCGGCCGCCCGCTACCTGAGCAATCTGGAGGACAAGGGCCCCGCCGCCAGCATCCTCCAGATCGTCCAGGACGGGCCCGAAGGGCGCGATCTCGCCAGAGGATTCCTCGAGACCTGGCGGGAGCTGGGGCAGGGCGACGTGAAGGAGATCCGGCTGAAGCCCGGCGAAACGCTCGACGCGACCGCCCTGCAGCCCCTGCTGCAGCAGGAGAAGCCGACTTCGCTCCTGCTGTGGACCGGGGCAGGGGCCTTCGGCGCGGTCGAAAGCCTGGCCGACCAGGCCGGGCGGCCCGGCCTGGTCTTCATGTCTTCCCGCCTGCTCGGCCCCCAGCTCCTGGCCCTCCCCGGGAAGGCCCGCCCCTTCACCTACATCACCTACCCCTACCGGGAGCCCAGGGACGAGCCCAGCGTCTCCCGCTACGCCAACTCGCTCCTCGCCGGACTGCCGGTGCACCAGCCGGAGTCCCGGATCTCCACCCGCACCTACTCCATGCTGCAGCTGTTCACGGCGGCCCTGGTGGAAATGGACCGGAACCTCTACCGGGACAACCTCCTGGACCGCATCGGCCTGTTTCGCGACTACGTCCTGCCCGACTACCTGCGGCTCAGCTTCGGTCCTGGCCAGCGCTACGCCTCCAAGGGCTGCTTCATCATGCAGCTGGGCCCCGGCCCCGAGCCCAAGCTGATCCGCAAGAGCGAGTGGGTGATCCACTAGCGCAGTTGGCCCCTGGAAACGGATTCAGCCGGTGATTCCAGTGTGCTGCCCGATCGCCCCCCAGGGCCTCCGGCCAAGCCGGAGGCCGCCTGCGGAAACCCTCCCGGCCAAATCACCTTGAATCGCCGTTTAGCACCGGCAAAAAAGCAGTTCCCGCTTCAGCCTGCACCCGCAATCGGGTACCCGCTGGATCAGCGATTCCAGGTTTTGATCTATCATTCCTCCTCAGCGTTGTTTTCCGGATTGAGGTGGCCATGCGCGCAATCAGGCAGGTGGTGTCGGTGCTGCTGCTGGGCCTGGCGCTGCTGGGCCTCGGCTGCAAAGACGTGGTGGAGGCCCCCACAGGCCTGAGCTACAGCGCCAACCCGGCCTCGTACGTGGAGGGCAGCGCCATCCTTCCCAACAACCCCACCCACGGCGGCGGCGCCATCGACGCCTACACGGTGAGCCCGGCCCTGCCGGCGGGCCTGGCCCTGGATGCCAAATCCGGCGTCATCTCCGGCACCCCCACCGCCGCCACCGCCGTGGCCTCCTATACCGTGACCGGCAGCAATGCCGCGGGCAGCGCCACAGCCTCCCTGAGCATCACCATCACGGCCGTGGTCGCCCCGATCACCATCACGACCCAGCCCGCCAGCCAGTTGGCCTTCGTCGGCTCGACCGCCACCTTCACCGTCGTGGCGACGGGAACCGGGACCCTCAGCTACCAGTGGTCGAAGGATGGGGGAGCCATCCCCGGCGCCACCGCCGCCACCTATACCACCCCCATCCTCACCCTCGCCGACAGCGGCAGCACCTACAGCGTGGACCTGGCCAACGGCCTGGGCGACAGCCTCGCCAGCGCCAAGGCCACCCTCACCGTCGAGGTGCCCGGGGGGCCCGGCACCTTCCTGGCGACGGGGGCCATGACGGGCCGCCGCGCCTTTGCGACGGCCACCCTGCTGCCCGGGGGCAAGGTGTTGGTGGCCGGGGGGTACGATGGGTCCAGCATGCTGGGCAGCGCCGAGCTGTACGATCCCGCCACCGAGTCCTTCACCCCCACCGGCGGGATGACCCCCAGACGCTTCCATACCGCCACCCTGCTGGCCAACGGCAAGGTCCTCATCGTGGGAGGCGCCAACGCCAGCCTCACCCTGGCCACCGCCCAGCTCTACGATCCCGCCACGGGCACCTTCTCGGCCACGGGGAGTCTGGTCCATGCCCGGGCCGACCACACCGCCACCCTGCTGCCGGACGGCCAGGTCCTGGTGGTGGGAGGGGGCGACCTGGGCACCTTCCAGGCCACCGCCGAACGCTACGATCCGGCCACCGGCACCTTCAGCGTCACGGCCAGCGCGCCCGCGGCCACCCGGGCCGCCCATACCGCCACCCTGTTGGCCAACGGCCAGGTCCTCATCATCGGAGGCAAGACGGCGGCCAGCCTGCTCTCGGCGGAGCTCTACGATCCCGTGGCGGGAACCTTCGCCTTCACGGGACTCATGACCGTCCCCCGGGCCTTCCACACCGCCACGCTGCTCCCCGATGGGCAGGTGCTGGTGGTGGGCGGCGCAGCCACCGCCCTCGCCGAACGCTACGATCCGGCCACCGGCACCTTCAACTCCGCGGGCAACCTGCTGCTGGGCAGGACCGCCCACGCCGCGGCGCTCCTGCCGACGGGCAAGGTGCTGATCTGCGGCGGCCTGGGGCTGGGCTCCCCCGCCCCCATCCTGGCCACGGCGGAGCTCTTCGACCCCGCCACCGGCACCTTCGCGGCCACGGGCACCCTGGCCACCGGGCGGGAGCTCCACACGGCCACCGCCCTGGCGAGCGGAAAGGTCCTGGTCGCCGGCGGGTACAGCGGCCTGAGCTTCCTTGCCAGCGCCGAGCTCTACGACTGATACCGCCGCGTTCGATCGACCAGAACTCCGTGGTGGAACACGGAATCCTGGCTGATCGGCAGGCCCGCTGTGGGTCCAGCCAGGCCAACCCGGCGGCCCGGTGGCGCCTTCCGGCCGTTAGGCCCTAGGGATTACATGGTTCCTACCAAAGGTATGGGTAGTTCTACCCATACCTTGGAACCCCCGTTCGTCGGACTCTTGTGTCTCTTAGGACAAATTGTCGCACCCGGCCCGTGGTCCCCAGGACAAGACGGGCCGAATCGCCTTCCCCGCCCCGACCATCCGCAGCGCTTTCCCATCTAGTCAGTCTCCCCACGAGGTGAATCATGCTCAAGAAGTTCAACCGACTGCTGGCGCTCGCCGCAGCCCTGTTCACGGGAGCCGGCATCTACGCCGAAGCCCCCGCGAGCCAGGCCAAGCCGGTGCCCACCATCGCGCCCACCACGCACGCCGATCAGGATGCCATCGTGGAGCGGGCCATCCGCCGCCGCACCCTGGCCATGGCCCGGCAGGCCGCCGCCGAGCGCGCCAAGCCCAAGCGGGAGGCCTACAAGGCCGCCAAGGCCGCGGGCCAGATCAAGGGCGTGTCCACCAAGATCGAGAAGGGCGTCGTGGCCCCGCCGGGGATCATGAACCCCCTGGGCACCCCCGACTACATGGGCGGCGTCATCCCCAACTGGACCAGCTCGCCCCTCATCCGCAAGTTCGTGGACACCCTCCCCGGACTGACCGCGGCCAATCAGAACAACCTGGGGAACTACATCCCCGTCGCCGTTCCGAACACGACCCTCTTCCCGGGCTCCGACTACTACGACATCGGCCTGGTGGATTACAGCCAGAAGCTGCACTCCGATCTGCCCGCCACCCGTCTGCGGGGCTACAAGGATCTGCACCCCAGCGCGGATGGCGCGGCCCACTACCTCGGCCCCCTCATCCTCGCCGAGCGGGACCGCCCCGTGCGCGTCACCTTCCGCAACCAGCTGCCCACCGGCACCGCCGGCAACCTGCCGCTGCCCGTGGATACCACCGTCATGGGCGCCGGCGAAGGCCCCAACGGCACCACCTACACCCAGAACCGCGCCGAGCTCCACCTCCATGGCGGCCTCAACCCCTACATCAGCGACGGCACGCCGCACCAGTGGATCACCCCCGCCGGCGATCCCACCCCCAACAAGAAGGGCGCGGCCTTCGCCAACGTGCCCGACATGGTGGGCCCCGGCAAGCTGTTCCCCAACCCCACGGCCGGGGATGGCATCGGCACCTACTTCTACACCAACCAGCAGAGTGGCCGGTTGATGTTCTACCACGACCACACCTTCGGCCTCACCCGCCTGAACGTCTACATGGGCGAAGCCGCCGGCTACCTGCTGGTGGACAACGTCGAGAAGAAGCTCATCGCCGACGGCATCCTGCCCAACAACGGCGGCGGCATCAACACCTATGGCATCCCCCTCATCATCCAGGACAAGACCTTCGTCCCCGGGCCCAGCGCCCTGGCCGATACCGATCCCACCTGGGACATCAACAACTGGGGCGGCTACGGCGATCTCTGGTACCCCCACGTCTACATGCCCAACCAGAACCCCGGCGATCCCTCCGGCGCCAACGCCATGGGACGGTGGGACTACGGCCCGTGGTTCTGGCCCCCGGTGCCGGTGGCCGATGCCGTCAACAGCATCCCCACCGCCCACGGCCCCAAGCCCGGCGTCAACCCCGGCGATCCTGACTACCCTGGCACCCCCAATCCCTCCCTGGTCATCGAGTCCTTCCTCGATACGCCCGTGGTCAACGGCACGCCCTACCCCACCGTGACCCTCGAGCCCAAGGCCTACCGCTTCCGCATCCTGAATGCCTCCAACGACCGCCCCTTCGGCCTGGGCTTCTACTATGCCGATCCCGCGGCGCCCACCGAAGTGACGATGATCGACGCCTCCCCCGTTGAAGCCGGCTGGGCGGCCGGCGCTGGCTTTGTCGATGCCGCCGGAGCCTCCCTCTGGCCCACCGACGGCCGTGCCGGTGGCGTGGTCGATTGGCGCACCGTCGGCCCCGACATCATCCAGATCGGCAACGAAAGCGGCTTCCTGCCCGAGCCTGTGATCATCCCCTCCCAGCCCACGACCTACAACATGAACCGGCGCGACATCGTCGTGCTGAACATCGCCAACCACGGCCTCTTCCTGATGGCCGCCGAGCGGGCCGATGTCATCGTCGACTTCTCGTCCGTGCCCAGCGGTTCCACCCTGATCCTCTACAACGACATGCTGGCCCCCGTGCCGGCCTTCGATGTCCGCTTCGACTACTTCACCGGGGCCCCCGATCAGTCCGCCACCGGCGGCGTTCCGGGCGCCCTCCCGGGCTACGGCCCCAACACCCGCACCGTCATGCAGGTCAAGATCGTGGGCACCGCTGCCCCGGCCTTTGACGTGGCCGCCCTCCAGGCAGCCTTCCGGTCCACCGCGACCTCCAATGGCGCCTTCGCGGCCGCCCAGCACCCGCCCATCGTGCCCCAGACCTTCTACAACTCCGCCATGAACACCACCGTGGCGACCGATTCCTACGTCGCCATCCAAGACAACAGCATGACCTTCAACAAGACCGAGAACGGCGTGCTCACCACGACGCCCCTGAAGCCCAAGGCCATCCACGAGCTCTTCGAGCTGAACTACGGCCGCATGAACAGCACCCTCGCCATCGAGCTGCCGTTCACCAACTTCAACAACCAGACCACCATCCCCCTGGGCTACTCCGAACCCGCCACCGAAATCCTGAAGGATGGCGAAACCCAGATCTGGAAGATCACCCACAACGGCGTGGACACGCACCCCGTCCACTTCCACCTCTTCGACGTGCAGATCATCAACCGTGTGGGCTGGGATGGCGCCGTGCGCTTCCCCGAACCCACCGAGCTCGGCTGGAAAGAAACCGTCAAGATGAACCCGCTGGAAGACATCATCGTCGCCATGCGGCCCATCTCGCCCCAGCTGCCCTTCGTGCTCGGCAACAGCCTGCGCGTCATCGATCCCAGCAAGACCGAGGGCTCGATGATCCAGGTCACCGACCTGGCCACCGGTGCCCCCGTCAACCTGGGGAACCTGGGCAACCCGATCAACGTCCCCAACGCCGTCACCGACTACGGCTGGGAATACGTGTGGCACTGCCACATCCTCGCCCACGAAGAGAACGACTTCATGCGCCCCATGGTGCTGAACGTCGCCACCACCCTGCCCCGCCGATCCCTCGGCCCTCGTGGGCACCGTCAATGGCCCCACCCGCGTGGACCTGGCCTGGACCGATGGCTCCACCGATGAGACCGGCTTCCGCGTCGAGCGCAACCCCGGCCCCCTCGGCGAAGGCCGCCTTCACCAAGCTCGGCGCCACCGTGCCCGACCAGAACAACTTCACCGACTTCACCGTGGTGTCCGGCACCAGCTACGACTACCGCGTCATCGCCTACAACCAGAAGGGCGACTCGCTGCTGCCCACCAACACCGTCACCATCACCCCCGGTGCCGTGGTCACGCCCACCGGCGTCACCCTGGAGGCCCTGCCGCTGACCTCCGTCGTCAAGGGCACCCCGGTCACCTTCACCGCCCTGGGTTCCGCCACGGGCGCCGCCACCTTCCAGTACCGCTTCTACGTCAATGGCGCCATGGTGCAGGACTACAGCCCCACCGCCACCTACGTCATGCCCGGCACCCAGGCCGTCGGTGTCTACACCGTCAGCGTGGAAGCCCGCACCAGCCTGGCCAGCGCCATCGTGTCGGCCACCATTCCCTACACCATCACCCCCGGCCCCGCCACCGGCGTGCAG
>JADKIO010000004.1 GCA_016721195.1 Candidatus Geothrix skivensis
GGGAAATGCCGGGGCGGGGAGTTCGGGGTTGGGGGTGATTGGGCATTGGGAAGGGGCCTTGACAGGCGAAAAAAAGACGATAGACTTGTGAAAAGCCTGCACATCCAGCAAAAGGGGATGGGCACATTCTATCGGATTGGGCGAACTGGGCGGATCCATGTTCGGAGCGATTAGGCAGACCGTTGGCAGGCGGATGGAGGCCCCGGAAGAGGCCCCGCCACCACGGCTGCTGGACCGGCTGCGGGAGCAGCTGCGGGCCCGGCACTACAGCCTGCGCACCGAGGACGCCTACGTGGACTGGACCCGGCGCTTCATCCTCTTCCACGGCAAGCGCCACCCCCAGGAGCTGGGCGCCCCGGCGGTGCAGGCCTTCCTCAGCCACCTGGCGGTGGAGCGCGGCGTGTCCCCTCCACCCAGAACCAGGCCAAGGCGGCGCTGCTCTTCCTCTACCGCGAGGTGCTGGCGGTGGACCTGCCCTGGCTCACGGAAGTGGTGCAGGCCAAGCGACAGCCGCGCCTGCCGGTGGTGCTCACGCCCGGCGAGGTGCGGGCCCTCTTCGATCAGATGGAGGGCGTCATGGGCCTGGTGGCCCAGGTGCTCTACGGCACCGGCATGCGGCTGATGGAGGTGCTGCACCTGCGGGTGAAGGACCTGGAGTTCGAGCGCCACGAGATCGTGGTGCGGAACGGGAAGGGGGGCCGGGACCGGGTGACCATGCTGCCGGAGCGGATGGTGGCGCCCCTGCGGGCGCACCTCGAGCGGGTGCGGGCCCTGCACGAGAAGGACCTGGCCGGGGGCCGCGGCGAGGTCCAGCTGCCGGACGCCCTGGGGGTGAAGTCCCCCGCCACGGCCCGGGCCTGGGGCTGGCAGTGGGCCTTCCCCTCGAACCTCCATTCGGTGGATCCCCGCAGCGGCGTCACGCGCCGCCACCACCTGCACCCCGAGAGCGTGCAGAAGGCCGTGCGGACGGCGGCCCGGGCCGCGGAGCTGGTGAAGCCCGTGTCGCCCCACGTGCTGCGCCACAGCTTCGCCACCCACCTGCTGGCGGCGGGGCATGACATCCGTACCGTGCAGGAGCTGCTGGGTCACAAGGACGTGGCGACGACGATGATCTACACCCACGTGCTGAACCGCGGCGGCCGGGGCGTGCCGAGCCCCCTGGACGGGCTGTGAGGGATCGCCTGAAAGGGCCCTTGCCACTGGCCACGGGCCACGGCTACACCCATGGCTATGTCCATCCCTTGGTTCCAGGCCGGACGGGTGAGCTGCCTTTGTGTGTCCGATGATCAAGGGCTAATCTCAAGGCCACATCCAAACGAGGTGCTTCATGAAGCGAGTCGTCGGCATTGGTGGCATTTTCTTCAAGGCCCGGGATCCAGAAGCACTTCGAGCCTGGTACAGGGCTCACCTGGGCATGGACGTTCAAGCATGGGGGGGCACGACCTTCCCATGGAACAGGCCAGACGGAACGACGGTCTGGAGCATCTCCCCCGATTCCTCCGAATACTTCGCCCCGAGCCAGGCTTCATTCATGGTGAATTACGTGGTCGAAGACCTCCACGCGGTCCTCGCTGTCCTTCGGTCAGAAGGGTGTGAGGTGGATGCCAAAGTCGATGAATCCGATTTCGGCAAGTTCGGGTGGGTCATGGATCCCGAAGGGAACCGCATCGAACTGTGGCAGCCCCCCGATTCTCCCAGCGCCTGAACCCGAGCCTGATTCCGCGGCCTTGGCCTCCACTGGAACTCGGCCCGGCCTGCCTTCCGCCCACCTTCGGCTTCTTTCGTCGGGCCTGTACGTCGCCGTTCCCGCCCAGGAGCTGGGCCCGTCAGGGCTCCTTCGTGGCGGATCGGCCAGGGCTGGAACAGCGTATCCTCGTCCCATGCACATGTCCGATGGAGCCTTCCGCAGGCTGGTGGACGAGGCGCTGGCCCTCGTCCCGGCGGAGTTCCGGCCCCACCTGGAGGGCGTGCCCGTGGTCATCGAGGACTGGGCGCCGGACGCGCTGCTGGACGAGCTGGGCGTCCCCGAGGACGACACCCTCTACGGCCTCTACTCGGGCCGGGCGCTGACGGAGGGCCCCCGCGACTCCGGCGAGCTGCCGCCCCGCATCACGATCTACCGGGGGCCCCTGCTGGAGGACTGCGAGGATGAGGAGGATCTCCGCGAGGAGATCGCCACCACGGTCATCCATGAGATCGCCCACCACTTCGGCATCGACGAAGGGCGGCTGGAGGAGCTGGGCTGGGGCTGAGGCCTACAGCGTCTTCAGGATGGCCTCGCGCTTCTCCAGGTACTCGGCCTCGCTCAGCACCCCTTCGTCGCGCATGCGCTTCAGGGCCTTCAGGCGCTGGGTCTGGGCCTCGTAGAAGGCGGCGTCCCGCAGGGCGGGGGTGGGCTCGGGGGCGGCCTTGGGGTTGGCCGCGGGGGCGGGCGCGGGGGGCGGCACGGGTGCCGGGGCGACCACCCCTGGCACCGGAGTGGATGGCGCCGGGCTCGGCAGGGGCAGGGCCAGCCAGTCGCCCCGCCGGCCCGCAGCCCCGGGGGCCTGGAGGCTCAGGTTGGCGGCCTCGGTGCGGGAGCCGAAGGCGAACTTCGGCAGGGTGCCGTCCGCCAGGTAGCGATCCATGAAGGACAGGCGGGCGTCATGGACGATGAGGTGGAGGGCGCCCTCCGCCACGAAGAGCCGCGCGGTGAGGCCCAGGGGGGTCTCCAGGAAGCCGCCGCCGCGCTTGGAGGTGCTCAGCAGCAGCAGGTCCTCGCCGGGCTGGGCCAGGGCCAGGGCTTCGCTGAGGGCCTTCGACAGGGCCTTCAGCTCGTCCTTGGCGAAGAGGGCCGCCTCGCCCCCCTCCAGCCGCACCCGCACGGGCTCCAGGAGGGCCTGGAGGGCGTCGGCGCCCAGGCGGGCGGGCTGGGCGTTGGGCGGGGTGCCGGGCTCGGCGGGAACGCGCTTCACCCAGCTGACCTTGGAGAGCTTCCACTGGGTCTGGTCGCCGGGGGCGGCCGTCAGGGCCAGGGGGGCCAGGGCCAGCAGCAGCGGGCGCAGCAGCCATCCAGGTGAGCGCATGGGTTCCTCCAGGGTCATCGCCCCCCAGCATAGCGGGAGCGGGACCAGGGGACGGGCGGGAGCTGGAGCCCCGCCGCCTCTTCTCCCTCGGGGATCCGCTATGCTGTTGGATCCGGCTCCGGTGGGCCGTTGGAGGGACGGCATGGTCAGGCGGCTCTGGTCGGCCTTCAAGGGCAGCTTCGCCAGCTCGGTGCTGGCGGCCAACGCGGTGACCATCTGCTCGGGCATGCTCCCGGTGGCTCTTGTGAAGCTGGCCCTGCCCTTCGGGGCCGTGCGCCGGGGCACGGACCGCCTCCTCAATGCCATGGCCGAGGGCTGGATCGCCGTGAATGGCTGGTGGATGGCCCTGGTGCAGCGCATCCACTGGGACGTCCAGGGCCTCGAGGGCCTGCGCCGCAAGGGCTGGTACCTGGTGAGCAGCAACCACCAGAGCTGGGTGGACATCCTGGTGCTGCAGAAGGTCTTCCACCGCCGGGTGCCCTTCCTGAAGTTCTTCCTCAAGCGCCAGCTGCTCTACGTGCCGGTCATGGGCCTGGCCTGGTGGGCGCTCGATTTCCCCTTCATGCGGCGCCGCACCGGCAGCCGCTCGGAGGATCTGAAGACCGCGCGGAAGGCCTGCGAGAAGTTCCGCCAGATCCCCACCTCGGTGATGAACTTCCTGGAGGGCACCCGGTTCAGCCGCGCCAAGCACGACGCGCAGCAATCGCCCTACCGGCACCTGCTGAAGCCCAAGGTGGGGGGGCTGGCCACGGCCCTGGGGGCCATGGGCGAGCGTTTCGACGCGCTGCTGGACGTCACCATCGTCTACCCCGGCGGGGTGCCCAGCTTCTGGGACCTGCTATCGGGGCGCATGCAGCGGGTGGTGGTGCGGGTTCGGGAGCTGAAGATCCCCCCGGAGCTGCTGGGGGGCGACTACGAGGGCGACCCCGCCTTCCGGGGCCGCATGCAGGCCTTCGTGCAGGGGCTGTGGGCCGAGAAGGACGCCCACATCGAGGAGATCGTGCTGGCGCTGCAGCAGCCCGCAGAAGCCTGAAGGTTTTCGGGCGGGCCCGCCTACTTCCTCCTGCCGCCCAGGCGCCGGAGCTGGGCGCGGAACACCCACTTCAGGTACTTGGAGAGGGAGTTCTGCCGCCGGTCCTGGCCGGAGCGCCGCTCGAGGCCACCGGGCGGCCCGAGGTTCTGCTGCCGCCGGTCCTGGGTGCGCTTCTGCTCGTAGTGGACCGCCAGCAGCAGGCCGCCGAAGAACAGGGCCACCACCACCAGCATGAGGTCGAAGGTTCCCACCGGCTCTCCCCGAGGGGACCATGGTACTCCCCCCGCAAAGGGTCCTTCGCCTAGTGGTGCCCGCTCGAAATAGTTGGATCACGCGGCCTACTCGTGGGCACCACGTGGCAGGGGTCTGGGGACAGGCTCCAGGTCCGCGAGCCTTGGCGAGTGGGAGCACGCACCGCGTGCGATACCTGGAGGGCAGTGCCCCCACCGGGGTGACAGCCCTGGCGCGCCTGCGCGACGGGGCGCCAGAGGGGCCATGCCCCGATGACCCTAGATCCTGGCCAACGCATGCGTTGGCCGGGGGAAGTGCACCTCGCTAGCACCAGTATTGATCCAGGTATTTCAGGCGAGGTGCACTAGCTCAGCATCAGGGTGCCGAAGGGGCTGCCCAGGATCGGGGGCTGGCCGGGGTCGCGGCCTTCGTAGAGGCCCGCCAGGCCCGCGTCCGGATGGCGCCTGGCGTCGGCGGGCAGGGCCAGGCCCTGGCAGCAGACCCGGGCGGCCAGGTTGGTGATGAGCCCGGCCTCGTCGCCCGCCAGGGCCTGCTCGGTGCGGAAGGCCCGGGACACCAGCTTGTGGTGGTTCAGGCGCTTGCGCAGCCGGGCCAGGAGGCCGAGGTAGTCCCCCAGGGGGACGGGCCGGCCCAGGCGCTCGAGGCGGTCCAGGGTGGCGAAGGCGTGGAGCTGGGCCTGGACCGGCAGGAGGTTGCCGTGCCCCGCCTCCTGCAGGGCGTCCCGCAGGGCGCCGAAGGCCCCCAGGCAGGGCTGCAGGCGGCCCCGGGCGAAGCCCGCCGCATGGGCCAGGTGGGCGCCGAAGAGCAGCCGCGTGCCCCGGTCCCCCAGGTCGTAGGGGGCCCCCTGGGCCGCCTCCATCACGGCCTCGTAGGCCTGGCGCAGGAAGCGCTCCAGCAGGATGCCCGGCGCGAAGTTGCGCACCCGGGCCGCCTGGGTGAGGGCCAGGGCCAGGCGCACGAACTGGCCGTCGGCGATGCGGGTGTCCTGCAGCAGGTCGGTCTGCAGGCGGTGGACGGCTTCGAAGAGCCGGGCCCGCTGATCCAGCTGGTCCTCCTCGCCGGCGGCGTTGCCGTCCACCAGGAAGAGGTCCACCGCGTAGGGCAGGTGCCAGCCCGAGGCGGCCACGGAGCTGGACACCAGGGGCCGGATGCGGCCCACCAGGGCCTGCAGCCGCTCGCGGTTGCACCAGAGGTAGGCCCGCTTGGGCTCGTCCCGGGTGCTGCGCAGGAGGCGCACCAGGAAGCCGATGCGGGCGCGCAGCGAGCGGAGGTCCGTGAAGAGGGCCACCTTGTCGTAGGCCTCCAGCAGGTGCTCGTACTCGCTCACCAGGGCCGAGGGCCGCCCGCCCCGGGCCAGGCCCTCCAGCAGGAAGGCGAGCAGGCTGGCGGGGTCCTCCCGGAAATGGGCGGAGCTGGCGCTGCGGTGGGTGAGGGGCCCGAAGGCGGTCTGCAGCACGGCCTCGAAGGCCTCGAACACCGGGGCCTCGGGCAGGGCGGCCTCCCCGGCGGCGGTGAGGGTGAAGAAGCCCTCGGGCTCCACCAGGGTGCCTGGCGGGGCCTGCTTCTGGGCCAGGTCGATCTCCCGGTCGGTATCGGCCAGGCGGTCCAGGCACTCCCGGCTCTCCACCTGGATGTACTCCTGGATGCGGTCCAGGTGGGCGGGGATCTGGTCCAGGTCCTTCACGCCCCGGACCTGGATCTTCAGGCGCTCCAGCAGGCCCATGAGCTGGAGGACGTCCGGATCCTCGGGGCCGGGCCGGGGCGGGGCCCCCAGGGGCAGCAGGCCCGCCAGGCGGGAGCGGGGGGCCATGCGCCGCAGCAGGCGGTCGGCGCAGCCCCGGGCCTCCAGGAAGCACCGGTGGGTCTCCTGGAGGGCTTCGTAGCGGGCCTCCAGGCTCACCTGCTTGGGCCGGTCGTCTTTCGCGATGAGGCCCCGGGTCACCAGCTCCGCCAGGCCCTCCTGGCCGATGGCCTCCAGCCGCACCGCTTCGGCGGCGGCCAGGAGCTTGAGGTGATCGAGCCAGGTGGGGACGGGTTCCATGGGTGCGGGCGGATTCCAGGCGAGCGCGGGGTGCGCTGATGTGTCATCGGCCCGGGGGCAAAGAATCCCAAGAATGGGACTTTGGCGACGGGAGGGCTTGTCCTCATGACGCAGAAATGGGCACCGGTTCCGGTGCCCATTTCTGCGCGAGGGACGTCGTCCCGTGCCTACCCGTTGGTCTTCACGAACTGCTCCATGAAGTCCACGAGGACCTTCACGTTGTCCACGGTGACGGCGTTGTAGGTGCTGACGCGGATGCCGCCGATGTCGCGGTAGCCCTTCAGGCCCACCATGCCGGCCTTCTTGGCCTCCTTCACGAACTGGTCGTCGAGTTCCGGCGTGGGCAGGAAGAAGTCCACGTTCATGAGGCTGCGGTGGGCCTTCTCGGTGACGAAGCCCTTGAAGAAGCCCGGGTGCTTGTCGATGCAGCCGTAGAGCAGCTCGCCCTTCTTGCGGTTGTTGGCCTCGATGGCCGCGAGGCCGCCGATGCTCTTGTTGTAGGCCAGCACGTTGCGCAGGATGTAGATGCCAAACGTCGGCGGGGTGTTGTAGAGCGAGTTCTTCTCGGCGTGGAGCTTGTAGCGCAGGTAGCTGGGCAGGTCCTGGGCTTCGCAGGTCTCCAGGAAGTCCTCCCGGATGATGGTGAGGGTGACGCCGCTGGGGCCCAGGTTCTTCTGGGCGCCGCCATAGATGAGGCCGAAGGGGGCCACATCGAAGGGTCGCCACATGAAGTCGCTGCTCATGTCGCAGACGAGGGGCACCTCAGCCTTGGGGAACTCGTGCCACTGGGTGCCCTCCACGGTGTTGTTCGAGGTGAAATGCAGGAAGGAGCTGTCGGCGCTCTGCTTGATCTCGCTGGCGAAGGGCAGGCGGCTGAACTTCTGCTCCTTGGTGCTGGCGGCCACCCGGACGTTGTCGCCGGCCACGAGCTTGGCCTCCTTGGTGGCCTTCTCGGCCCAGTTGCCCGTGACGATGTAGTCGGCCTTGCGGCCCCCCCGCAGCAGGTTCAGGGGGATCATGCCGAAGCTCAGGTGGGCGCCGCCCTGGAGCATGAGCACCTTGTAGTTGCTGGGCAGGCCCATGAGCTCCTTGGTGAGGGCGATGGCCTCCTCGTGCACCGCGTCGTACTCCTTGGCGCGGTGGCTGATCTCCATGACGGACATGCCGGTGCCGGCGAAGTCCAGCAGCTCTTCCTTGGCGCGCTCGAGGGCGGGCAGGGGCAGGCCGGCGGGGCCGGCGTAGAAGTTGATCACGCGATGGGTCATGGGAGGCTCCCCCGAAAAGAAACTGGTTGGTGGTTTACGCTTTGAATTCCTGCAGGATCAGCACCACCTCGTCGCCGATGCGGCCGAGGTTCTCCTTGGAGCTGGCGCCCAGGTGCGGGGCCATGAAGACGTTGGGGGCGCTGAGCAGGGGGCAGTCCGCCGGGGGCGGGTCGCTGGGCCATACGTCCGTGCCGTAGGCCCGGACCTTGCCGCTCGCCAGGGCCGCCACGAGGTCGGCCTCCACCACGCACTTGCCGCGGCCGGTGTTGACGATGATCACGCCGTCCTTCAGCCGGGCGAGGAAGGCGGCGTTCACCATGCCCCGGGTCTCATCCGTGAGGGGCAGATGCAGGCTGATGACGTCCGCCTGGTTGGCCAGCTCTTCCAGGCTCACCAGCCTGGCGATGGGGTGCTCCTTCAGGTAGGGATCGTAGGCGATCACCTCCATGCCGAAGGCCTGGGCGCGCCTGGCCACTTCCGTGGCGATGTTGCCCGCGCCGATGAGGCCCAGGGTCTTCTTGAAGAGCTCGGTGCGCTTCAGCTCGCTCTTGAGGAACTTGCCCTCCTTCATGGAGGTGTGGGCTTCGATGAGGCGGGCGGGGATGGCCACCATGAAGGCCATGGCCATCTCGGCCACGGCCACGCTGCTGGCCCGGGGGGTATTGACGGCCTTGATGCCCTTCTCGGCGCAGAGCTTCTTGTCCACGTTGTCCATGCCCACGCCGCCGCGGATCACCAGCTTGAGGTTGGGGGCCTTGGCCAGCAGGTCGGCATCGACCTTGGTCTTGGAGCGGACCAGCAGGGCGGTGGCGGTGCCGAGGGTGGCCAGGTCGCTGCTCACCTCCCCGAAGGGCTTGAGCCGCTCCGGCAGCTTGGCGTCAAAGGCGTCGGCGATGAGGATGTGCATGGGTACTCCAGGGGAATCTGTGGATCAACAGCCGTTTTCGGGGAAGGCTCAGCCCTCGTACATGCGCACCAGCAGCCCGGAGCGCAGCTTGGGCTCGAACCAGGTGGATTTCGGGGGCATGACCTCGCCGGCGTCGGCCACGGACATGAGCTGGGTGAGGGAGGTGGGGTAGATGGAGAAGGCCACGGCGCAGCCCTCCTTCACCCGGCGCTCCAGCTCGTCCATGCCCCGG
Source organism: Candidatus Geothrix skivensis (assembly GCA_016721195.1). Taxonomy (GTDB): domain Bacteria; phylum Acidobacteriota; class Holophagae; order Holophagales; family Holophagaceae; genus Geothrix; species Geothrix skivensis. The sequence goes on from JADKIO010000004.1 coordinate 8,796, forward strand.
ATGCCGCCCACGAAGTCGATGCGGGTGTTGGTGCGGGGATCATCGATGCCGAGGATGGGGTTGAGCAGGTTCTCCTGGAGGATGCTCACGTCCAGACCCCGCACGGGATCGGCGGCGGGGAAGGTGCCGGGCCTGGCCTTCAGCTCGTACCAGGTGCCGCCCAGGTACATCCCGAAGGTGGTGGGGGACTGGGCCGCGCGATGGCTGGATACGGCCACGTCGAACGTCTCGCGCACCCTGGCGAGGAACGCGTCCTGGCTGAGGCCATTGAGGTCCTTCACCACGCGGTTGTAGTCCATGATCTTCAGCTGGTCGTGGGGGAAGACCACGGCCATGAAGCTTTCGAAGGGCTCATTGCCGTCCAGGGGGATGCCCGCCTCCCGGGCCTTGGCGCGGCAGGCCTGGCCGTAGCGGATGGCGGCGGCGGTGCGGTGGTGGCCGTCGGCGATGTAGAGGGCGTCCACCCCGTTGAAGAGGTGCACCAGCTCGTAGACCACGGTCTCGCCCGATACCACCCACACGGTGTGGCCGATGCCGTCCGGCGTGACCACGTCATACACCGGCACCTGCTTGCGGATGTCGTTCACGATGTGATCGATGTAGGGTACGGCGCGGTAGGTGAGGAAGACGGGCTCGGCGTTGGCGGCCTGCTCGGTGACGTGGCGGGTGCGGTCGTCCTCCTTGTCCTTGCGGGTGAACTCGTGGCGCTTGATGGCGCCTGTCTCGTACTCCTCCACGGAGCAGAGGCCCACCAGGCCCGCCTGGACGTGGTCGCCCATGCGCTGCTGGTAGACGTAGAGGCAGGGGGTGTTCTCCTGGAAGAGCGTGCCGCGCTCGATGAGGCCGCGCAGGTTGGCCACGCCCTTGGCGTAGACCTCGTCGGCGTGGACATCGATGCCCGCAGGCAGATCGATCTCGGGGCGCCCCACGTGGAGGAAGGAGTGGGGATTGCCCTTGGCCAACTCCGCCGCCTCCTGGGTGTTCACCACGTCGTAGGGGACGGCGGCCACCTGGGCTGCGAGTTCGGGCCGGGGGCGGTAGGCGCGGAAGGGCTTGAGCTGGGACATGGGATCCTGCCTGGGATGGGCGCGGGGCGCACTGGCGCCATTATTCCCCCAACGCCACGGCTTGGAGGACCCAAAGGTTATTTTTTATCTAAAGTGGGTAAAATTTTGACCAAAGTCCGGTTCCCCCTTGGCTCAGATCGGGAACTGCCCAGGTCAGGTCTAAGAAAATATGGGCGATGGGCGGAAGAAACAGGGATCGGCAGGCCGGTTTGTTTCCCCTCCACCCGGAGGATGCTGGCGATTTCACCCCTTTTCCAGGCCCGGATCAGGGTTCTTCGCCGGTGAAAAAATCTGAACTGTGATGGATGGCGCTACAGAGTGACAAGCTCTCGGGGCCTCAGACCTCGCCGAACTCCGGCTTCCGGTGGTCGTGGATCATGGCGGCGTTCATGAGCAGCTCGGTGAGGGGCAGCTCGATGGTCTGGTTGACCCGGCAGGTCTCCACGAACTCGATATCGGGACGGTCCCACACGAGGATCTGGTAGGCGGCGGGCAGGCCTTCCTCGTTCCGGAAGGACGCATGGATCACTTCACCCTTGCTGAGGTACAGCAGGCCCATGCCCGCCTCGGAGTTGATGGTGAGGGTGCAGGACTTCTTCTCCCAGTTCAGCAGCTGGAGGATGCTGTTCAGCCCGATGCCCCGCACCATGCCCGCGGGTTCGAACTGGGCGGCGGTGCGGATGGCGTCCATGAGGATGGAAAGGCGGGGCGGCTTGGTGAGGATGCGGATGGCCCCCAGCTGCAGGGGGGTGTTCAGGTGCTGGCTCTCGTCCAGGCCGGTCATGACGATGATGGGCACCTGGGGATAGAACCGGCTCACCTTGGCGATGAGGTTGAAGCCGTCCATGACGGGCATGTTCAGGTCCGTCACCAGCACGTGCACCGGCTCGTGGCGCAGCATCTCCAGGGCCTGGCCGCCGTTCTCCGCCATGATGATCTTGAAGCCCTGGAGTCCCTTGAGACCGGCCCGGTAGAGGCTCAGGGTGGAGCGGTCGTCTTCCACCACCAGCAGGGTCTTGGTGGGGGCGTCGGTGTGGGGCTGGGGGCGGGGACGGGGCGGCAGGCTCATGGGCGCGGTTCCAGCATACCTGTGGGCGGGCCCCAGGGCGCTGTCATTACCTGGGATCGGCATCCCCGGCGGGTTTCAAAAGCTTTCAGCGTTCCTCTCCCTTGGGGACCCGGCGGGCGGGGGCCGGTTCCTCCGCCAGGAGGGCCCGGGCCTCGGTGGCGTCCGCCGGATGGCGGGCCTCCCAGTCCAGCACCCAGGGGGGCAGCTCGGCGTCCTCGTAGTCCCGCAGCTTCCGGTGCCAGCTCACCAGGGACTGCACCACGGCCTCGTGGATATCCTCGGCCCTGGGCGGCAGGTGGCGGTCCCAGATGGGTTCCCGGAAGTACTTCCGCAGGGTGGCCTCGGCGGGCTTGCCCCACACGGCGTAGGTGCGGTCCAGGGGGCCACCCACGGGCTTCTCGTTGAGGTTCTCGCCGTAGAGGTAGTAGAACACCGCATCGCCGTCGCTCCAGTGCCGCAGCACCCCGAAGGCGCCCTTCAGCAGGAAGTCCTGGAGGGCCAGGTCCAGGGGCTTCTCCGTGCGGAAGTCCCAGGGCCCCACGTGGGCGTGGGCCACGGAGGGGTAGCCCACTTCGGTGATCATGACGGGTTTCTCGAACCGGGCCGTGAGGGTGCGGGCCTTGAAGACCACCCACCACCAGGCGTCCCGGATCTGGTCGGCGGTGGGGTAGTCGTCGTACTTGGCGATGGGGTCGTAGGTGTTGATGCCGATCACGTCCAGGCAGTCGCCGAAGGTGAAGCTGTCGTGGCTGTCGAAGTTCACGCTGTAGACCAGCTTGCCCTTGAAGACCTGGCGCACCGCCGCCGCCAGCCGCCGCCACTGGTCCGGGAAGGGGTGGGTGGAGGCCATCTCGGTGCCCAGGCTGTACCACTCCACGCCGCCCTCCTGGGCCAGGGCCGCCAGGCGCACGTTGAAGTCGGTGTAGTTCTTCCACCAGAGCTCCCAGTCGTCGGGCTTGATGTTGCCCCGCCACCACTCGGCGTTCTCGGCCTCGTCCCGCATGTTGATCGTGGGGAAGAACATCATGCGCAGGCCCCGCACCTGGGCCTGCCGGAAGGTGCGCCGCAGGCTCGCTTCCGTGGGGCTGGAGGTGGGGTGGCGGCGGATCTCGTTGCTGTGGCCCGTATCCATGCGGTAGATGGCCTGCAGGCTCACGCAGGTGGCGCCCGTGGCGGCGATGCGATCCAGCTCCGAACCATAGTCGTAGTCCGGCAGCCCGGCGTAGAGCCCCAGCACCATGCCCCGGGGCTGGGGCACCAGGGCCTTCCGCTGCTTCTGCGCGATGACGCGCAGGGTGAGGGGCAGGGCCAGGAGGGTGAGGAGGATGAAGATGCGACGGACCATGCGGCAGGTGCTCCAATCTCCAGCCTAACGGCTGAAGATTGGAGATAGAAAAAAGCATTTCCTATCTCGCGGATCGAAGATCCGCGAGCCTTGTCAGGCCGCCGGCGCCGCCTTGGGCGTCCGGTACCGCCGCATCAGGAGGAAGAAGGCACCGGCCACCAGGAGGCAGAGGATCAGGCTGATGGGGCCGATGCGGGCGGCGCTGGGAGCGGCCGCCAGGAAAAAGAGGGCGCAGCCCCGCAGGTTGCGCCGCTGGGCGGCGAAGATCTCGGCCTGGGGGATGTCCGGATCCACGCAGCCCCGGTGCAGGGCCAGGGCGAAGTTGGCCGCCTGGGTGGTGAGCAGCAGGCCCATGGTGGGCAGGTAGATCATGAGGGCCACGGGGTTGACGGGGTAGCGGCCCATGAGGGCGGCGGCGAAGGGGAAGAAGCTCACCAGGGCCAGGAACCACAGGGTCAGGGCGAAGACGGGCACGTCCACCCGCAGGATCTTGGCCATGAGCCGGTGGTGCCAGAACCAGAAGAGGCCCAGGAGGCAGAAGCTGAGCAGGTAGGCGGCCAGGGTGGGCCAGGCGTGCTGGAGCCGGTGGAGGAGCTCCGCCGTGGAGCGGCGGTCCACCAGGTCGGGGACCTTGACCTCCAGGACGAGGATGGTCATGGCGATGGCGAAGACGCCATCCACCAGGGCTTCCAGGCGATGCTTCGCGATGAGGGGTTCGGGCATTGCTTGGCGCTCCAGGATCCAGCCTAGCGGCCGGATCCTGGAGAGAGGAAACGCTTTTTCTCGCTCGCGGATCGCAGATCCGCGAGCAGGCCTCGGCCTAGGTCCGTTCGACACGCACCTGCAGGATGCGGGTCCCCTCCATGCGCGCCACCGTGAGGCGGGCGCCTTCGACGGCGACGGATTCCTGGGGCAGGGGCACCCGGCCCAGGCGGGCCATGACCAGGCCCCCCAGGGTGTCGAAGCCATCCCGTTCCCAGCTGAAGCCCAGGGTCTCGGCCACATCCTCCACGTGGGTCTGGCCCGACACCAGCCAGACGCCGGGGGCCTGCTCCACCAGGCCGGCGGGGGCTTCGTGCTCGTCCTGGATCTCGCCGAAGACCTCCTCCAGCAGATCCTCCATGGTCACCAGGCCGGAGACGCCGCCGAACTCGTCCACCACCAGGGCCAGCTGGGCCCGGGCCCGCTGGAGGTCCCGCAGCAGCTCCGCCACGGGCTTGCTCTCGGGCACGAAGTGGGCGGGCTTGAGCAGGGTGGCCAGGGGGGGCTGGGCGCCGTCCGGCAGCTGCATGAGGTCCTTGAGCAGCAGCACGCCCCGCACCCGCTCGATGCCGCCTTCGTAGACCGGCAGCCGGGAGTGGCGGCTGGCGGTGAAGGCCGTCCAGGCCTCCTGGATGGTGGCGGTGAGGGGCAGGGCCACGATGCGGGTGCGGGGCGTCATCACCTCCCGCACCACGGTGTCGCCGAAGGTGACCACGTTGCGGATGAGCTCCCGGTCCTCGGCCTCGAGGATGCCCTCGGCCTCGCCCTCCTCCAGGAGGGCCGTGACGGCCTCCTCGGTGGTTTCCTCGGCATCGTCATCCTTGGCCCGCTCCAGGGCGTGGCGGCGGTCGATCATCCGGGCCAGGGGCTCCACCAGGGGGCCCAGCATGGACTGGAAGGGCGCATACAGGGGGAAGAGCCGCACCAGCCAGAGCACCGGGTCCCGGGAGGCCAGCAGGGCCGGCAGGAAGAGATCCAGCAGCCAGAGACCCCCCAGCACCAGGGCACCCAGGGTCCAGGCCCCGCCGGGCAGCACCAGGCGGAAGGGCCACAGCAGCAGCACCAGCACCAGCAGCAGCAGCTTGTTCCAGAAGCCCAGGCCCATGCCCAGGCCCCGGGGCCGTTCCAGGAGGGCCGCCAGGCGCGGGTCGGCGATGGCCTCCTCCTCCAGCAGCCGCCGCCGCTGCAGGGAGGGCATGGCGTGGAAGGCCGAGAGCAGGATCACCATGGCGGCGCGGTACGTCAGTACCGCCAGGGCGGCAAAGAGGTACCAGGTTTGGGGGGCGCTGCCGCCGGATTCAGCCATTATCCCGGCAATGTTACCGCGATTCCCGCCGGGACTCGATGAGGCGCGTGAGGTCTGCCCGGGCTCCTTCGCTGAGGCGGATCTTCCGCCGCTCCGCCTCCCGGAAGTACTCCTGCGGGTCCCGGCTGAGGCCATCCGGCGTGGGCGGCAGGCCCTTGCGGACCCGGGCGGCGTTCAGGAAGTGGTAGGGCTCCTTGGCCAGCTCCGGACTCTGCAGGAAGTGGCGGAAGGTCCACCAGCCCCCCACCACGAACCACACGCCCAGCAGGGCCACGGCCTTGAGCTGGAGGCCCCGCATGCGCTCCGGGGTCTGCCGGACCCGCTGCCAGAGGATGCCCGCCCAGAGGTTCAGGCCGATGACCGCGGCGGTGAGCAGGAGCGTGCCCGGCCAGCCCAGGCTGCCCCAGCCCAGGCCCGTGAGGCCGATGACGGCCGGTGAGAGCAGCACGCTGAAGAGCAGGTTGAGGTGCAGCATGTAGAGCAGCAGGGATTCGGCGCTGGCGGCCTTGATGGGGTTCGGGCCGTGTCCCTTCGGCCGCAGCAGCTCGATGGCCCCCATGAGGGAGCCCCCCAGCAGGATGAAGCCCGCGCGCCCCGCCACGCTGGGCAGGGTGGTGTTGGCGATGGCGCCCAGCTCACCATAGGTGAAGGCGCCCGTGGGGCTGTGCAGCATCCAGGTGCCGTTCTCCTGGAGCCACTGGCCGCCCCAAAGCCAGGCTTGCTGGCGGGAGGTGCCCCAGGCCAGCAGCACGGCACCCAGCACGGCCAGGCCCGCCAGGAACTTCGGCTCGCTCCAGCGGGCCTTCCCGTCGATGGGTTCCACCCGCAAATGCCGGTAGAGCCCGCCCAGGAAGGCGCCGAAGGCCGGGAAGGTGATCCAGGGGAAGAGCGGGAAGAGGGAGGAGACTCCCCGGTCCGTGTTGCCGTTGAAGAGGCCCCGGATGGGCAGCCAGAGGCCATCGGCCACGCCATGGGCCCAGAGATGGGGCGAAACCAGGGGCACGAAGATGGCGATCACCAGGGCGAGCCCGGTGAAGACCCGGGGGTTCCGCACCAGCCGGGCCAGGAACTGCAGGATCAGCAGGGAGAACACGATGCACTGGAGCACGTCGATCTTGAAGAGCTCCCGGGCCTTCTGGGCGGTGTTCAGCACGGTCCAGTCGGCGGCGGTGATGCCCGGGGCGTGGAGGGCATAGGCGCAGAGCAGGATGAAGCCCAGGCGCCGGGCGGTGTCGGGCCAGAAGGGGCGGAGGGTGCCATCGGTGCGGAAGGTGGAGATCACCAGGCTGTAGCCCGCGGCCATGGTGAAGCTGGGGGCCACCAGGCCGTTCAGGTAGTTCAGCCAGTCCGGGCGCAGGCCGGGAAAGAGCCACACGTTCACCACGTGCACCTCGATCATCACGATCACCGCCCAGCCGCGGAGCTGGTCGATCCAGTCACAGCGCTTGGAGGGAGTCAGGTCATTCCAGAGGGACATGGGGCTTTCCTCACGTGGGGTTCAAGGAGCACTTCGGCTGATGGGTCAAAACTCGAAAGAAAAGGTTCATCAGGATCTCAGGGAAAGCAGGAACACAGAGGACACAGAGAGCTGCCGCGGTTGGGATCTCGATGCCCTCTGTGTTCCGCTTTTCTCGGCGAATGGGTGTGCCATGGGACTAAGTGCTTTGCCGCCGCATGACGCTGTGCCGCTTGCCGTAGGCGAAGTAGATGACGAAGCCCAGGCCCAGCCAGGCGAAGAGCCGCCACCAGTTGGCCACGGGCAGGGAGAACATGAGCATGAGGCAGGTGAGCACGCCCATGATCGGAACAAAGGGCACCCAGGGGCAGCGGAAGGGGCGTTCGGCCTCCGGGTGCTTCTTGCGCATGATCAGCACGGCGGCGCAGACGATGACGAAGGCCAGCAGGGTGCCGATGTTGGCCAGGTGCAGCAGGGCGTCGATGGGCAGGAAGCCCGCCAGGGCGCCCACGAAGATGCCCACCAGGATGGTGGACTTCCAGGGGGTGCGGAACTTCGGGTGCACATCGCCGAAGGTGGCCTTGGGCAGCAGGCCGTCCCGGGCCATGGCCAGGAAGACCCGGGGGCCGCTCAGCATCATGACCAGCAGCACGGAGGTGATGCCCGAGACGCCCGCGGTGGCGATGAGCCCTTCGGCCCAGCCGAGGCCCTTCTGCTTGAAGGCCGTGGAGACGGGGGCGTTGATGTCCAGCTGATCGAACTTCACCATGCCCGTGAGCACGGCCACCACGGCGATGTAGAGCACGGTGCAGACCAGCAGGGAGACCACGATGCCGATGGGCACGTCCCGCTGGGGGTTCTTGGCCTCCTCGGCGTGGGTGGAGACCGAATCGAAGCCGATGTAGGCGAAGAAGATGATGGCGGCGCCGGCCAGGGTGCCGATGGGGGCGCCGCCGCCGTCCACCATGCCCGCCACCCGGTGCCCGAAGAAGCTGATGCCGGTCCAGCCGAAGGGGGCGAAGGGATGCCAGTTGGTGGTGTCGATGAAGAAGACCCCCACGCCGATGACGAAGAGCACGGCGGCCACCTTGATGGCCACCATCACTCCGTTGAAGGTGGCGCTCTCCTGGATGCCCTTCACCAGCACGGCCGTGACGATGGCCACGATGACCAGGGCGGGCAGGTTCAGGGCGGAGCCCGTGGCGGCGAAGTGGCCCGTGACGGGATCGTACTTCCAGGGGGACTCGCTCAGCAGCTTGGGGATGTGGATGCCGATCTTGCTGACGGCGCTCTGGAAGTAGGCGGACCAGCCCGTGGCCACGGCGGCGCTGGACACGCAGTACTCGAGGATGAGATCCCAGCCGATGATCCAGGCGAAGAGCTCCCCCAGGGTGGCGTAGGCGTAGGTGTAGGCCGATCCCGCCACGGGCACCATGGCCGCAAACTCGGCATAGCAGAGCGCCGCGAAGATGCAGGTGATGCCCGCGATGACGTAGGAGAGCATCAGGGAGGGACCGGCGATGTTGTGGGCGGCGGCACCGGTGGCCACGAAGATGCCCGCGCCGATGATGGCGCCCACTCCCAGGGCCGTGAGCTGCACGGGCCCGAGCACCCGGCGGAGGCGGTTCTCGCCCTTGGCCTCTTCCAGGAGGAGGGCCAGGGGCTTGCGGGCGAAGAGCTGGGATTCGGTGCGGGGCTCGCTCGACATGAACACGACTCCATGCGTTCCGGGGGAGGGGCCCGGAAGGAGATTCCAGGAGGATGGTTGGGTGGGGCTCCGGCGATGCTAGCAGGGAAGCCCGGGGTCGCTATCATGCCCCATGCTTCCGGCGGCCCTCCAGTCGCGCCTGACCTGGGCGCGGACCTCCCTGCTCCTGTGCCGGGGCTGCCTGGGACCCGTGGGCGAGAGGGCGGAGGCGGGCCTCTGCACCCGCTGCTGGGCGGGCCTGCTGCCCCTGCCCGAAGGGCGCTGCCCCCGCTGCGCCCTGGTCCATGCCGAGGAGGCCTGTCCCGAGGCCGTGGCCTGGGCCTTCGGCGAGGCGCTCTGGGACTACCATGGTGGCCGCCCGCCCCTGGGGGCCCTGCTGCTGCCGGGCATCAAGCAGGGCGAGTCCGGCTGGCGGAAGGCCCTGCTGGGGCGCGTGGCCGCCGCCGGGCTGCCCGAGTGGGCTCCGGAGGTGGACCAGGTGACCGCCGTGCCCAGCGCCCTGCCGCAGCGGCTGCTCCGCGGGGTGGATTTCAGCGCCGAGGTGGCCCGGCTCATCGCGGGCCGCCTCGACCGTCCCTTCACTCCCCTGCTGGCCAAGGCCTGGCGGAGTGGCCGCCAGGCCGCACGCAGTGAGAGCGAACGGCGGCGCCTGCCCAGGCAGGCCCTCCGCCTGCGTCCGGGGGCGGCCCCCCGGGGTTCGATCCTGCTGGTGGACGACGTGTGGACCACGGGCACCACCCTGCTTCGCTGCGCGCAGGCCCTGCTGGAGGGCGGGGCCGCCGAAGTGCGCGTGCTGACGGTGTTCCGGGCGCTCTAAGCCGACGTGGCCATCGCCACATCCCGGAGCGGCCCTGGGGCGCGCGCCGGGAGGCGGGTTCGGTGCTTCGACAGGTGCCTAGCGCCGTCGGCTGTAGTAGTACCCGCCGCCGCCGAACAGGACGATCAGCACCACGATCAACAGAATCACTCCCATGCTCATGGGCTGGTCCTTGCTGGGTTCAATTCGGCTCGGACCGGACTGGTCCTACTTTCCGAGGACGGTCTTGATCTCGCCGACCTTCGTCTGCACCTTCCCACCCAGCTTCTCCTCCTTGCCCGCCTGCTCCAGATCGGGCTGGCCGGTGACCTTGCCAGCGACTTCCTTGACCTTGCCCTTTGCCTCGTGGAATTTGCCTTCCACCTTGTCCTTCATGCCGGATTTCATGACCACGCTCCTTGGCTGCTGGTTGCCTGCAAGCCACCACCACCGGCCCCTGCCGATGCGGTGGGTCTTGCCTGCGGAGCTCGGGGCGTTTCGCCCCGGTCTCCGTCAGGCTCTGCGCCATCCGGGCCTCTTCGCAGAGGCCAGGACGGCCCTTGGCAGGCGGGTACCGTTCAAGAGACTGCTCTTATGCAATTCTCGTTCCGGCACTCCATCCGTTTCATCCGATCGAGTTAAGACCTGCCGCCGAGGCCCGCTGAAGGCGGGGCCCAGTCAAGATGGGGGCCCATCCCTTCATTTTGAACGATGCATAAGGGCCATCTCCGCCCTGCCTCAGCCCAGGGCCTGCCGCAGCGGCACGGAGCCCGTCGCCGCCCGGGCGTACTGGGCGGGCCAGGGCACCACGGTCCCCAGCTCCTGGGCGGCCCGCAGGGGCCAGCGGGGATCCCGGAGCAGCTCCCGGGCCAGGAGGACGAGGTCGGCGGCGCCCTCGGCCAGGATCTGCTCGGCCTGCCGGGGCTCGGTGATGAGGCCCACGGCACCGGTGGGGAGGCCCGCCTCGGCGCGGATCCGCGCGGCGAAGGGCACCTGGTAGCCGGGGCCCAGATCGATCTTCTGCCGGGGCGACAGGCCACCGGAGGAACAGTCCACCAGATCCACGCCGAGGGCCTTCAGCTCCTTGGCCAGGGCCACGGATTCCTCGAGGTTCCAGCCGCCCTCCACCCAGTCCGTGGCCGAGATGCGCACCAGCAGGGGCAGCTCCTCCGGCAGGATGTTGCGCAGGGCGCCGACCACTTCGCGGACCAGGCGGGTGCGGTTCTCGAAGGAGCCCCCGTAGGCATCCGTGCGGTGGTTCGCCAGCGGCGACAGGAACTGGTGCAGCAGGTAGCCGTGGGCCGCGTGGACCTCGATCACCTGGAAGCCCGCGGCCAGGGCCCGGCGGGCCGCGTCCATGAAGGCCTCGATGACCGCCAGGATTCCGGGTTCGTCCAGGGCCGTGGGCACGGTCCAGCCCGTGTCGAAGGGCAGGGCGCTGGGGGCCACGGGGGTCCAGCCGCCGGCCGATGGGGGCACGCTGCCGCTGCCCTTCCAGGGGGTGTGGGCCGAGGCCTTGCGGCCCGCGTGGGCCAGCTGGATCCCCGGCACGGCCCCCTGGGCCTTGATGAATTTGACGATGGGAGCGAGGCCCTCGGCCTGGGAGAGGTTCCAGAGGCCCAGGTCATCGGGGCTGATGCGCCCCTCGGGCAGCACCGCCGCGGCCTCGGTGAGCACGAGCCCGGCCCCGCCCTGGGCCAGGCCCCCCAGGTGCACCAGGTGCCAGTCGTCGGGCAGGCCCTCCCGGGACGAGTACTGGCACATGGGCGACACGGCGATGCGGTTGGGCAGCGTGAGGCCGCGGAGGGTGAGGGGCTGGAAGAGGTGGGTCATGGGCGTTCCCCGGATGCAGGTGAGGGTACTCGCCTCGGCCTGGGACTCAGACATTACAGTGCTTCAGGCCCCCGGGAGCGCGGCTTGGAATAGACTCTGTCCCGCTCCTTTGAATCGATGCCTCGGTGCCTCTTCGGATGGGGAGGGCATCCCCGGGCAGGTTGCAGGACCGGGTGGGGCGTGCAGACTATACCTGCCGGATGTGGCGACGATGAACCGAAAGGAAACGCGATGCGTGCTTGTCCCTCTTCGCTGATGCTTGCCCTGCTGGTGGCGCCCGTCCTGCAGGCCCAGGAGCTCTCTCCCCGCATGGGCGTTTCGGCCTTCCTCACCCGGCCCAGCGATGAGGCCGGCAAGGTCTACAGCTCCGGGTGGAAGATGAATCTCACCGTCCACGTCCGCAGGGAATTCCCGGTGGAAGGAAGGCTGCGCCTCGAGTTCGGCGAGTTCCGTGAGGGCAGGGACATCCCCACCTCGCCCACATCCAGCGTCCGCTACAGCGCCCGGACCCGGCTGGTGGGCTACGACTGGCTCTTCCCCCTGGGACCGAAGCGGGAGACCGGATTCGACTTCATCCTCGGCATCGGAGGCGCCCACTGGTTCCGCGAGCGGAGAAACGTTAACGTGCCCGGGAACCCCGTGCTCTACACCGGTTCTTCCACCAGCGACAAGCTGGCCTTCGCGGGCACGGTGGGCTTCCGGGTGCGCATCACCCGGATGGTGGCGCTGGAGCTCCACCAGGTGCTCACCAGCCTGCCCGGCAGCAGCCGGGATTTCGAGGACGCGGAGCTCAGCCACACGGCCCTGGGGGTGGGGATCAGGTTCTGACCCTTCTTCAGGCCCCGGGGCCGGACCCATGGCGGTTCTGCCGAGAAAGCGGACGGCCCGGCGAAGCCGCCGGGCCGTCGTTCAATCAACCAAGGCCTTTCAGTCCTGAGGTCGGTTGACCCGAAGCGCTAGGCCTGATGGGCCAGTACCGCCAGGGCCTTCTTGACTTCGGTCTCCAGCTGGCCGACCTTCACTTCGGCCAGGTCGTAGGTGGCCCGCAGCATGGGCTTGTTCACCTTGAGGACGCGGGTGATGTCGATGGGCGTGGCGGAGAGCACCACGTCGCAGGGAGTGGCCTCGATGGTGGCCTCCAGGTCCTTGATCTGGGCATCGCCATAGCCCATGGCGGGCAGGATGCCCTGGGCGTTGGGGTACTTCCGGTAGGTGGCGGCAATGGACGCCACGGCGAAGGGCAGGGGATCCACGATCTTGGCAGCGCCGCAGTTCTTGGCGGCCACCACGCCGGCGCCATAGGTCATGGAGCCGTGGGTGAGGGTGGGGCCGTCCTCGATGACGAGCACGTTCTTGCCCCTGATCATCTCGGGCTTGGTGCAGGTGACCGGGCTGTTGGCGCGGATGACCACGGCCTTGGGGTTGAGCTTGGCGGCCGCGGCCTCGATGCTCTGGATGTCAGCTTCCTTGGCGGAGTCGCACTTGTTGATGACGATGACGTGGGCCCGGCGGAAGTTGGCTTCGCCCGGGTGGTAGATGGACTCGTGGCCGGGCCGCAGGGGATCGGCGATGACGATGTGCAGATCGGCGGCGTAGAAGGGCAGATCATTGTTGCCGCCATCCCAGAGGATGACGTCCGCTTCCTTCTCGGCGTTGCGGATGATCTGCTCGTAGTCCACGCCCGAGTAGATGACGAAGCCGTTGTCGATGTGCGGCTCGTACTCCTCGCGCTCCTCGATGGTGCACTCGTGCTTGTCGAGGTCGGCGTACTCCGCGAAGCGCTGGCAGGCCTGCTTGGCCAGATCGCCGTAGGGCATGGGGTGGCGGATGGCCACGACCTTCTTGCCCAGGCTCTTCAGGATGTTGCTGATGTAGCGGGTGGTCTGGCTCTTGCCCGCGCCCGTGCGGACGGCGGTGATGGCGATGACCGGCACCTTGGACTTGATCATGGTCTTGTCCGCGCCCAGCAGCTCGAAGTCCACGCCCAGGGCGATGCAGAGGCTCGCCAGGTGCATGACGGTCTCGTGGGTCACGTCGGAGTAGGAGAACACGGCCACGTCGGGCTTCAGGTTCTGGATGACGTCCACCAGGTCGCTTTCGTCGAAGATGGGGATGCCCTGGGGATACAGCTTCCCGGCCAGGACCGCAGGGTACTTGCGGCCCGCGATGTCGGGGATCTGGGTGGCGGTGAAGGCCACCACCTGGAAGTCCGGGTTGTCCCGGTACACGGTATTGAAATTATGGAAGTCCCGTCCTGCGGCCCCCAGGATCACCACACGTCGTGTCGCCATGACACCATGCCTTTCGGTCCAGCGGAGGGCCGACACGCTCGGTGGTGGCAGTCCTGGCCCTACGCGACCCGGGGAGGATAGCCCCGTTCCCTATCCGATGAAAATGGGGAAGTGGCCTGGGTCACAGGACACGGATGGGCTTATGCTTTCCCCATGTCCATTCCCGCCACTCTTTTAGCCTTCGTCCGACGCCGGCGGCGCCTGTTCCTGGTGCTGGCCGGCATTTACACTTTGTGGCTCCTGGTGGGGTTCTTCCTCATCCCGCGGGTCCTCAGAAGCCGGGTGGAGCGGTTCGCCGCGGAGGAACTGCACCGCCCGGTCACCCTGCAGCGGGTCCAGTTCAACCCCATCCGCTTCACGGCCCGGCTGCAGGGGCTGCGGGTGCCCAACCAGGACGGCAGCGACTGGATCAGCCTGCGGCAGCTCTACCTGGACTATCGCCTCCACCGCCTGGTCAGCAGGACCATCGAGCTGGCAGCCCTGGAGCTGGATGGCCTGGTGGTGCGGGTGGAACTGGACGCGCAGGGTCGGCCCAACTTCCAGGACCTGCTCGAACGGCCAGCAGCGCCCAAGGCCCCCCCGGCGGAACCTTCCACCTGGGATTTCGCCATCGGCCGCTTCCAGCTGAAGGAAGGCCAGTTCATCTTCGTGGACCGCAGCCAGGGGACCCCCTTCCGCACGGCCCTGGGGCCCATCAACCTGCGGGTGGATGGCATCCGCACCGCGCTGGGCCACCGCAGTGGCTACGCGTTCGAAGCCTGGACCGAGGCCAGGGAGCACCTGCTCTGGACGGGCGACCTCAGCCTCCAACCCCTGGCCTCCAGGGGCAGCCTGCTCATCGAGAACGTCTCCCTGCCCAAGTACCGGCCCTATGAGGAAGAGCAGGTCTCCACCGAGATCCGGAGCGGCACCGCGACCCTGCGGGCCCAGTACCGCTTCGAGTGGGGCGAGGGGAAGCACCTCGTCGAGGTCTCGGACCTGGGCCTGACCCTGAAGGACCTGAAGCTGGCGGAACGGGGCGTGGCGGAGCCCGCCGTGGAACTGCCCCTGCTGGAGATCCGAGGCGGCAGGATGGACTTGCTTGGGTCTTCGATGGAAGTGGGCTCCATCCGCGCGGAACAGGGCGTGGTGCGGATCCAGAACAGCAAGGAGAAGGGGCTGAACCTGGCGCGGCTCTTCACCCCCACCAAGCCCAAGGTCAAGAAGGAAGACGAGAAACCCTTCAAGCTGCTGATCAAGGACCTCGCCCTCCGGGGTTTCCGCCTTGGCTTCGAAGACCTGGGGCAGGCCCGGCCCGTGAAGGTGGAGGCCACGGACCTGAACCTGCACTGGCGGGATTTCTCCCTGGATCCAGCGGCGTCGAGCAAGGCCGAGCTGGACTTCAAGCTGGGGGCCGGTTCCCTGAAAATGGAGGGCACCCTGGCCCCGTTCCGCAACATCGGGGACCTGAGCCTGAAGGCGGAGGCATTGGATCTTGCACCCTGGGATCCCTACCTGGATTCCGCCCTGGATCTCCGCATCGCCTCCGGCAAGCTGGGCGTCGATGGGCGCCTGCGCTTCACCTTCGATGGCCGCAAGACGGATGGCCTGTCTTTCCTGGGCGGGGCCTCGGTGCAGGGCCTGGAGGTTCGGGACGCGGATCAGAACGAGGCCTTCCTGCGCTGGCAGCGGCTGCAGATTGCCGGCGCCAACCTGCGCACGGCCCCCCTGGCCTTGGCCATCCAGGCCGTGGACTGGACCAAGCCCGAAGGACGGCTGGTGGTGCAGCCCGACGGCAGCACCAACGTGGCCCGGGCCCTGCGGCTGGAGCAGGGGCCCAAGCCCGTGCCGGTGACGGCGGCGGTCCTGCCCGCCACGCCCGCCACCGCGCCAGACATCTCCATCACGCGGCTGGGCATCTCCGGGGGCAAGCTCAGCTTCATCGACCGCTCCCTGCAGCCCAACGCAGCCCTGGTGCTGAGCGATATGGAAGGCTCGTACCTGGGCCTTTCCAGCCGGCCCGAGGCCACCTCCAAGGTCGATTTCAGGGGCCGGGCCGGAGGTCTGGCGCCCATCACCATCACGGGCCACGCCATGCCCCTGCGCAATGATCTCGATACCGATGTGAGGTTGAAGATCCAGGGTGCGGACCTCACGGACTTCACCCCCTACACCGGCAAGTACTTGGGCTACACCGTGCGACAGGGCAAGCTCAACGTGGACGCCCGGCTGCGCATCGACCACCGGAACCTGAAGGCCGAGAACGCCGTGAAGCTCGATCAGTTCTATCTGGGCGACAAGGTTGATAGCCCCGAGGCCACGGGCCTACCCGTGAAGCTGGGCCTGGCCATCCTGCGGGACCGCCGGGGCGTCATCGCCTTCGACCTGCCGGTGGAAGGCAGCCTCGACGATCCCGACGTGAAGTACGGCAAGCTCGTGTGGAAGGCCGTCTTCGGGCTGCTGGGGAAGATCGCCACCTCGCCCTTCACGCTCATCGGCAGCCTCTTCGGCGGCGATGCGGGCGACCTCAGCAGCCTGGCCTTCGCGCCGGGCGGCAGCAGTTTGGAACCGGCGGCCACAGCCAAGCTGCAGGCCCTGGCCAAGGCCCTGCAGGAACGCCCAGAGCTGCGACTGGAAGCCGAAGGGGGAGCGGACGCCGACCAGGATGGCGCCGCCCTGCGCAAGGCCGCCCTGGAGGCCCTGCTGCGGCGGACCCGCAGGGCGGGCCTCAAGCTTTCCGAGGAGGCTCCGCTGCCACCCACTGAGCGGGAGCGCTGGCTCAGGGCCGCCTTCGAGACCGCCTTCCCGGCGCCGAAGGAAGCGAAGGGCGCCAAACCTGTGCCCCCCCCACCCCCGGCGGAAATGGAACAGCGCCTGCTGGGCGGCCTGAAGGTGGAGTCCGCCGACCTGGCCCTGCTGGCGGACGCCCGGGCCAAGGCGGTGCTGGCCTGGCTCCTGGACACCGCCAAGGCCGATCCCACCCGGGTCTTCCAGGTGCGCACCGGCCAGGCCAAGGGCGCCGTGGTGGCGTTCGCTCTGAAATGATTCGAACTGTTTGGCTATGGGAGGCGAAGGGAATTCGCCACCAAGAGCTCAAGGACACAGGGGAATGACGGAAGGAGATTTTTGCCGGTGATTGCGGTGATGGCGGTGATTAGGGCAGGGAGGTTCGTCGCATGGGCCCGCCTTCGGCGGCTTCCGGCTTTGGCCGGAAGTCATCCAGGGGCGCCGCTGCCGAGCCCCCAAAATGGCGCGGTGGCGGTGCCCCTGGGTGGGGCCCATGCTGCGTTCCGAGCGGCTGAATCACCTTGAATCGCTGTTCATCACCGGCTTATTTGCAGTTCGCTTTCTTGCCTGGCAAACGATCAAAGTGAAAATCTCATCGGGGTTCGCACACGGATTCACATGCGCAAGGACTGTACCCAAGCCTTGATGCCTTCGGCGAGATCGGGGATGCCGGGGCCGAAGCGCTCGGTGCCGAGCCAGTGGAGGTTCGGCGGCAAACCCTTGATGATCCGCGCCACCCGGGCGCCGTGGCCGGGCTCCAGCAGGGGGAAGGCGCCGGGTGCGGCTTCCTCCCGCACCTGGATGGCCTCGCCGAGCTCCGGCAGCCAGCGGCGGAGCTCGGTGAACACCCCCGGCCATGACGCCAGCGCGGGGTCCACCGGGTAGGCGCCGCCCACATAGGCGCGGAGCTGGAGCAAATCCGCCACGCCCCGCGGGTCGCCGGCGGCAAAGGACACAGCGCCCAGCAGACCCCGGCCTTCCGGGGGATGGACGAGCAGGCCGAGACCCCGCTCCCAGCCCTGCACCATGGGATGGCGGCTGTGCCAGACGCGGAGGTCGAGGCGGGGAATGGCCGAGAGCAGGCAAGCGGCTTCCGCCGAGGTCGGCCGCAGCAGGTCGGCGGCGGCGGCGGAGGGCAGGGCCACCACCACGGCATCCGCATCGGAGGATCTTCCTTCGCCCAGGACCCGCCAGCGGCCGCCGGGCAGGGCCTCCAGGGTGCGGACAGGACGATTCGTGTGCACGCAGAGCCGGGCGGCGAGGGCCCACGCCAGCGCGCCCGTCCCACCCTGCGGCAGGCGGGTGCGCTCGGCGCCCAGCCGCAGGCCGCCGAGGAGCAGGCCGCCCCTGGCCTCCAGGTGCCGCAGGCGCGGCAGGGCCCCCAGGCCGAGGCGTTCCGGTGGCGCCGCCAACACCCCGGCCACCAGGGCCGGCAGGCATTCCCGCGCGAAACCCGCACCCAGGCGCCGGGCGAAGAAGGCGTGCAGGGATTCGTCCGCGTCTGTACCCGCGGGGATGAAGGGCTCCGCCAGCAGTCGCAGCTTCCCGCCGAGGCTGAGGCCCGGAGCCCCCAGCAGGCCCGCGAGGCTGGCTGGGCTGGGATGGCGCTGGCCAGCCTTTCCCAGCCAGCGCGGGCCCTTGGGCCTGGTCGGTCGCAGCTCCAGCTCCAGTTCGTGAATCAACCGGTCCAGGGCGCTGCCATGCCGCAGCAGCAGCCCCTGGGGGCCTCGTTCCAGGAAACCAGGCTCACCCTTCGGCCCCGCCCAGGACAGGGTCTGCGCCCAGCCGCCCACGGCGGCCGAGGCCTCCCAGACCTCGGGGTCCAGGCCCTTCCGCTGCAGGTGCCAGGCGGCGAGGAGTCCGCTGAGGCCACCGCCCAGGACGATCACTCGGGCGGGATTCGGGGGTGGGTTCACGGGGCTCCGGTGGCTTCGCCTCCGGAGTATGGAACAGGGGCGCCGGATATGGCTGGATCAGCACCTCAGGAGGGTCGATCCTCCGAGGAGCCTTCGATGAGGCGGGCGGCCAGGCCGTCGTGATCCTCGCCGGCCTGGATGGCGCCTGGCTCCAGCTGGGAGAGGATCATGCCCGCCAGCATCAGGAGGCCACCCACGATCAGGCGGAGGGTCAGGGGCTCCTGCAGGAGAAGCACGCCGCCGACCCCTGCGAAGAGGGCCTCCATGGACAGGATGATGGAGGCATGGGCGGGGTGCGCCGTCTTCTGGGCGACGATCTGGAGGGTGTAGGCCACGCCGATGGACAGCAGCCCGCCGTAGAGGATCGGCAGGGCGGCCGCTCCCAGCCCCGCGAAGGGGGCGGGTTCCCGGAGGAGCGCCACCGCCAGGCTGAGCAGCGAGCAGGTGGCGAACTGGCCCACGGCGATCTCCAGGGCCTCCATGCGGGAGACGAGGCGGTTGATGAGCAGGATGTGGCCCGCCCAGAAGAAGGCCCCCACCAGCTGGAGCAGGTCCCCGGGGGCCATGGTGAACCCCGCGCCCACGCTCAGGATGAAGAGGCCCGTCACGGCGAGGACGGCGCCGAGCCAGATGCGGAGGCCCGAGGAGCGGCCCAGGCAGACCCCGATGAGGGGGACGAGGATCACGTAGAGGCTGGTGATGAAGCCCGCGTTGGAGGCGGTGGTGGTGACGAGTCCCACCTGCTGGAGGCTGGCGCCCGCGAAGAGGATGAGGCCCGCCAGGGCCGCCCAGGCGAGCTTCGCCCGGGGGGCCAGGCCGGGGTGCTTCCCGGCGGGGCTGGTACGGGCTTTCCGCCGGCCCAGGAGGAGGAAGGGCAGGAGGACGAGAGTGCCCAGGGCGAACCGGACCCCGTTGAAGGCGAAGGGGCCGATGTCCCGCATGCCGCTGCGCTGCGCCACGAAGGCGAAGCCCCAGATGAGGGCCGTGAGCAGCAGCAGGCCGTCCGCCTTCAGGGTTTGCTTCGCCCCGGTCATGTCCAGCTCCTCCGCCCGCACCCTGTTCTGAGCTTAGCGGCCTTCTTCCCCGGGCCGCTCCCGGAGGCCGTGGACCCTGCTGAAGAGGGCCTGGATCCGTGGGAGGTCCTCTTCGAGGCTGCCGCTGGGCCGGTAGAGGGGCAGCAGGTGGATGACGTGCTCGCGGTAGTCGAAGGCCACCGGCAGGATGGGCACCCCGGCACCCACGGCGATGGCATGAAAACCCGACTTCCAGCGGCTCACACCCTTGCGGGTGCCCTCCGGCGCCAGGCCCAGCAGCAGGGCCGGGGCGGCTTCGAAGGCACGCACGCAGTCCCCGACCACGCCGTGGCTGGCACTGCGGTTCACGGGGATGCCCCCCAGCCAGCGGAAGAAGCCCTTCAGGGGTGTGTCGAAGAGGGTGTGCTTGCCGAGCCAGGAGGCCCGGAGCTCCAGTGTGAAGACCAGGGCCACGCCCAGGGGGAAGTCCCAGTTCGAGGTGTGGGGCGCCACGATGGCGACGACCTTCTGTTCCGTGGGGAAAGGCTCCCTCGATGCGCCAGCCCCCCCAGTGGAGGTAGATCCTCCCGAGGGTCCGCCAGAACCAGCCCCGGGGCTGGTGGAGGGCGGGGGGGAGCGCCAGGTATTCCTTGGGCTGGGACAAGCTGGTCCTCGCAAAAGCTATGGAATCGATGCAGGGGTCTCCCCAGGTTAACCCTTCGCCGGTTCCCCGGCGATGTGGTGTTTCTGCCCGGCTGCGCGGGATGCCCGGCTCTGCTGGGGAGGGGTCCGGCCCAGGCCCGCCATCACCCCGTCCGGGAGGGGGACGCCGGAGCTCAGCGCCCCTTCCAGAGGTCGAAGGGACGCGTGCCCACCAGGAAGCTGACGTGCCGGTAGTCCCTGGTGGCCCCGGTGGCGACATCCCTTGAATGCGTCCTGCCGCCGGCCAGCTCCAGGTAGAGGTTCTTCAGGACGCCCCGGAGGACCATGCCATAGCCCTGCAGGCGCAGCCCCTGGTCCAGGTGCCGGTAGTCCCGGGCGATCCACCCGTGGTCGATCCGGGGGACGCCCTGGATCGCCACGCCGAAGAGGGTCGCCAGGGTGAAGGGCAGGCCCAGGCGGAGGGTGCCGAAGTTCGGCGCCAGGGAGGAGGCGCTGTGGGTGCCGATCATGGAGTCCGCCCCGCCGAAGATGAACCAGCGCTCGAGGGGGGCGTCCCGCTGGACCGCGGCCTCCAGATCCAGATCGAGGCCGACGGGGAGGGAATGGCGGTCTTCCCGGGACCACAGTCGCCGCAGGCGCAGGTACCCGCTGTGGTAGTCGGGACCCGGGTCGGCCTTGGAGGCCTGGGTCCAGGAGACCCGGAGCACGGTGCCCCGGGTGGGGAGCGTATGGGAGTCCAGCGAATCCCACTCCGCCGCGATCCGGGCGAAGTCCGCCCGGTCCTTGGGCAGCTCGAAGCCGGCCAGGAGCATGCGGCCCTGGTGGCGGCCCAGGTCCACCTGCAGCAGGCCGCGATCCTCGAGCCCAAAGCGGACCTGGGTGCGAAGGGCCAGGTCCCCCTTGGTCGCGCGGGTCAGGGGGGTGGGCGGGTCCGATTCCAGCCACTGCTTCTGCAGAGAGCCCACCAGACCGACCATCAGGCTGGGCCAGGCGCTGAACACGCCGAGCAACTGGGCCTGGAGGCGGCTCTGGAGGTCATTGACCGCCCCGTGCAGCTGCAGCGGGGAGCCGAACCCCAGGAAGTTCGCCGCGCTCAGATCCAGGGCGAAGTGCGGACCCCAGCTGCTTTCGTACGCCAGGTGCGGGGAAAGCTCGAGGGTCGGTGCCCGCTCGGGATCCGTGGCGAGGATGAGGGCGCCGTCCTGCTGCCTGAGCTCGGGTTTCAGGCGCGTGAGGCCCAGGCGCGTGGCGGCGCGCTGCAGGCTCTCCTCCAGGGCCGCCGTCCGCACCGGGGTGTGCTGGAGGGGCGCCAGGAAGCGGGCGAGGGGGGCCTGGAAGGCTGGATCCCGGCTCAGGACGGCGCTGATGCGGGGCTCCCGCACCCGCAGGCGCAGGATGCCGTCCGGCAGGAATCCGCTGCCCTGCAGGTCCAGGATGGGGGCGTCCTTCAGGATGGCCTCCACGAGCAGCCCCTCCAGGGCCCGGCTCCAGGCCCCCTCATGGAAGGGTTCGCCGGCCGCCAGCCCGAACTGCTGGCTGAGTGCGAGCAGCAGCTGCCCGCGGGCGGCCTCGGGCCAGTCGACGGGCAGATCCAGGTCGAGGCGCGCGATGGTGGGCGCCCGGTGGAGTTCCAGCCGGGCCCGGCCCTCGGGCGAGGGGGGCAGGTGCACCTCGGCCCGGTCGATGGGCAGGTCCCGGTGGGCCCGCCGCAGGAGGCGGTAGAGGTGCTGCAGAGTGGTGCCTTCCGGCACCTCGAAGGCCGCGAGCCAGGCCTGCGCCCCTGCCACGCCGCCTGCCTCCAGATCCACACCCGTGGCGGCGATGGCCTTGGCACCAGGCCCGTAGATCAGGCCCTCCAGCTCCTCCCGGTTGAGGTCGAAGGCCAGCCGTCCGGCCACCATGAGCTTGTCCACCTGGTGGTAGAAGTCGAACTCGTCCGCCGTGCCCATGTCTGGACGCAGGACGAGGTCCGCCTCGGCCTCGCTGCGCCGCTCGGTCTGGGCCATGGCCAGGTCCAGCGAGGCATCGAGCAGGGTGGCGAGGTTGCCCTTGAGGGCGGGGCTCCAGGGCCGGCCGATGGCCACGCCCACTTGGAGCATCCCCGGGAAGGCCCGCCTGGAGGTCTGGATGGGCAGGTTCTCGTAGGGTCCGCCATCCACGTACTGGTGGCCCTCGATCATCACCGGCTCGAAGATGCCGGGCAGCCCGGTGCTGGCCATGACGACATCCACCAGGGACCCGCTGGCGAAGACCCGGCCCTGGCCTGTGGTCAGGTCGCTGGTGACCACCCGCAGGGGCATCCGGAGCTGGTCGAAGTCACCGTTCGCCAGCCAGGAGGCGCGACCGAGCATGGGCATCAGCTCGAGCCGCACCCGGCGGCTGCGGACGCCGCCGGGCATGAGGTCGAGCTTCCCGTTCCGGAACGAGAGGCCGAAGGGGGAGGCATGCACCACCTCGTCCTCGGAGAGGGACCAGCCGGCCTCCCGCTGCCGGTCGTCGAGGGCCATCCCGAAGTCATGGCTCTTGAAGATCCGGGCGATGCCGTCCGCCGAGAATCCCGATGCATAGAGGCTGCCGACCAGGCTCCCGGCGGAGGTGCCTGTGATGGCCTGGACGCTGAGGTTCTCCTGGTCGAGCCCCTGCAGCACACCGAGGTGTGCCAGGCCCTTGCCGCTGCCGCCCCGCAGGGCCAGGGCCAGGGGTTTCTGTCCGGGGACACGGTATTCGCTGTGGAAGCGGAAGCGGTAGTCGGGTTCCCGCCGCTGCAGGCGGAGGACCTTCATGGCAGCCGTCCGTTCCTGGCCAAAGAGCGATGGAACTGCCAGGAGGATGGGAAGGACCTTGGCCAGGAGGGGTGTCCAGGGGCGCATGCCTGGAAGGGTGAGGGCCATGTCGGGTACCTCGGGCGGGACAGTGGACAGGACGAGACCAGCGGCGTGCAGACTGTCCCGATTCTAGAGGGACTGGGCCCGTTGGAGGTCCTGTTCGAGACAGGCGCTGGGCAGGCGGAGCGGCCGCAGGGGGAGGACGGGCTCCCGGTCATCGGATGCCAACGGCAGGATGGGCAGTCCGAGGCCGGGGTCAGCGGCGGGGCCGGGTCCGCCGCGGCCGACCGGGGGCCGAATGGAGTCCCCGGGTGGCTGCATCGGGCTGGTCACGAAAGGGTCCTGGTTCGGGGTCGGGATTGGGAACGGGGTCCCAGCAGGCATGCCGCTCCTTCCGGAGGAGACACTCTGGTCGGTCGTCCCGGGCACCATCGCATCCGCGGGCCGCCCATCCCCTCACCCGAATCCGGCTCGAAACCTCCGCTCCCTGAGCGACTTGAGCGTACAGACCTGGTTCAGAACCTGGCCTCGGCCTTCTGGAAGGTGGCCCGGAGGGGACCCCAGGCGTGGTCCAGACCTGAAACCGCGGCCTCCCAGTCGAGGTCGATGGCACCTTTCAAGAGCATGACTCGCGCACCGGCTTCGTTGCGCAGCACCTGCAGCTCATCGGCAACCCTATCGAATTCACTCCGGGTGGCCGCCGCTGACCTTTTCGCGCTGGCTCGACCCTGCGCGATGATGGCGGTCCACTCCGCGAGTTGCGCTTCCAGTCTTTCAAGGTCAGCCCGCCGCCTTGAGGCCAATGACGGCTGTGTCGGGGGAGAAGCCACTCTGGTATGCATCCATCGATCCGTTTCAGACGACAGGGGACGATTCATTGAAGGGTCTGCCAGAAGCTCGTTCGTGTGCAGCAGCAGTAACCATCAAATCGCATGCCAACGATAACAACGCATGAAAATACGCTTTAATTCCTGCGTGGCCTCATCTTGATCGGCTCAAGGCTGTGGGCCGAAGCCGATACGAGATCTTGTGGGCTGTGCCCTGGAGCAGAATCGTCAAATATGACGGACCAGGGGCCCGTCAAGGTCGGTGAATGCCCTCTTTGCGCATCCGGCCGCGGAGGGTGCTGGGGTTGATGCCGAGGATCCTCGCCGCGCCCCGGTTCCCCTCGATCCTCCAGTGGGTGCTCTGCAGCACCTGGTTGATGTAGTCACGCTCCAACTCGACCAGTGGCCGGGCTTCATCCCGCTGCCCGACAGGAATGGGCGCGTTGAATTGGTCCAGCACCTGCAAGGTCGTACTTCGGGAAATGATCACGGCTCTTTCGATGACGCTTTCCAGTTCTCGCACATTGCCCGGCCAGGAATGGGCCATGAGGTCGCCCATGGTTCCGTTCGTCACCGTCCTGATGTTCTTGCCGAGCTTGCGGTTGAATTTATCGAGAAAATACCCCACCAGCAGGGGGATGTCCTCTTTCCGGTCGCGAAGCGGGGGCACGGTGATCGGGAAGATGTTGAGCCGGTAG
Organism: Candidatus Geothrix skivensis; assembly: GCA_016721195.1. Taxonomy (GTDB): domain Bacteria; phylum Acidobacteriota; class Holophagae; order Holophagales; family Holophagaceae; genus Geothrix; species Geothrix skivensis. The sequence continues at coordinate 33,137 of JADKIO010000004.1, forward strand.
AACAGGTCTTCGCGAAACCGACCCAGCCGGATTTCCTCGTAAAGATCCCGGTTGGTGGCCGCGATGATCCGGACATCCACCTTCACGGTCTTGGCGCTGCCCAGGCGGTTGAATTCGCCTTCCTGGATGACGTGCAGCAGCTTGGACTGGAGCTCGAAGGGAAGATCGCCGATTTCATCCAGCAGAATGGTGCCCTTGTCGGCCAGTTCGAACCGGCCCAGCTGCTGGGAACTGGCTCCGGTGAAGGCGCCCTTCTCCCGTCCAAAGAGTTCGCTCTCGATCAGATTGGCGGGTAGGGCCGTGCAGTTGACGATGACGAGGGGGCGATTCCTGCGGAGGCTCCTGCTGTGGATGGCACGGGCCACCAACCCTTTGCCGGTCCCCGTTTCACCCAGCAGCAGCACCGTCGAATCCTGCGGCGCCACGGCCTCGACGCGGAAGAAGACGTTCTCCAGGCAGCGGCTCTGTCCGATCACTTCGCCGAAACTGTAGGTGTGGCAGGTCTCCGGGAAGGGGTAGGGGGCTCCTGTCTGGAGAAGCTTCTTCAGGTCCTGGATTTCCACCTGGGCACTGTGCAGTGCCTCCTCTGCCTGTTCCCGCAAATCCCGCTCCCGCAGGAGAAGGTTCGAGGACCGGTCTTGCAGGTCGATGCCCAGGGAAGGGCCCCGGCCAGGTTCCGACGGGAGGGCTCCCCTCTGTTCACTCCGTGTGATATCCGAGTGGATTCCCACCGCGCCAATGACCCGGCCCATTTTCAGGATCGGGGCGGCCGTGACCCTGAGGGTGATCTCCCTTCCGGTTATTGCGTGGGTGGCTAACACGACTTCGGTGACCCGTTCTCCCCAGAGGGCCCGCGTGAGTGGGTGTTCCTCCTCCCGGAGTGGAAGCTGACTGTCCGGCCATCGCAGGGTGAACCCCTCACCCTTCCGTCCAAAGGCTTCCCGCAATTCACCGAGGGAATGGCCACCAAACAATCGAAATGCTGCGGGGTTGCACCGGGTGACCCCATCTCTGGTCACGATGCAGACGGCGTTTGGGGTTGTGTCGAGAATGGCATTCATTTCCATCCGCTGCAGGAGCAGGTCGGAAACGTGTGCCGCGATCGATCTGGAATTTTTCCCCCGGATCGGATCGAATCGAAAACGGACACCAGATGATTTGGCGCAATGGAATGCTAAAGGTCTAGGGTACGTTGACAATACAGCCCCCGACTGTCCGTTGATTACTTAACGGTCATTAATCAATGTAGACCTTTTTCCGCCGAAAACCAGCGAATCCGAATCGCGTGTACCTGGCGATTCCGGACCCTCTCACCGTCGACCCATCTTGCCCCCGTCGCATTTGACGGTTCTGCTCCCGGACGCGGTGGGCGGGGCATGGGTTCCGCCCGCTTGGATGGCCACCGTGTGGACAAGGTGAATGATCAAAGCATATGGGTTGTCATGAGAGCATCCGTCCCCTCTGGTACGCGATTTGAAATATTGGAACCATGTAGATGATCAATGTCATTTGCAATCAACAAATAAATTTTTCATTTTTATTAATTTGTGGAAGAAGCGATGAGTCAAAAAAAAGCCATGCTAATAGACGTGACACTTTGTGTGGGCTGCAACGCCTGTCAGGGTGCATGCAAGGAAGAGAACCAGCTCCCCCCGAGTGATGAGAAATACCTTTCACTGACTGCCTTCACAGCCCTCAGCAAGTACAACGACCTGTACATCCGGCGCATGTGCCAGCACTGTGACGTCCCCACCTGCGTATCAGTCTGCCCCGTCGGTGCGCTTACCAAAATGGAGGCGGGCCCCGTCGCCTACGATGGTGAGAAATGCATCGGTTGCCGCTATTGCCTCCAGGCCTGCCCCTTCCACGTCCCGAAATATGAATGGAGCAGCACCCAGCCCCGCATCCAGAAGTGCAAGTTCTGCGCTTCCAGGCTGGCCCAGGGGCGACCGCCCGCCTGCGCCGAAGCCTGTCCGACCGGGGCGACCAAGTTCGGCGATCGGGATGGCCTGCTGGCCGAGGCGGCTGGCAGGATCAGTGCCGAGCCTACCAAGTTCGTGCCTAGGATCTACGGCCGGGACGACGTCGGCGGCACTTCGATGCTCTACATCAGCCCGGTGCCCTTCGAGCAGCTGGGCTTCGATGCCCGGCTGGGGAAGACGCCTTTGCCCATGCTCACCATGAGCGCCCTATCCAAGGTGCCCAACGTGCTGTCCGTGGGCGGGGTGATGCTTGGCGGAATCTGGTGGATCACCAACCGGCGCAGTGAAGTGCAGGCCTTTGAAGCCACCGAGAAAAAGAACCGGCCCAGTAGGCACGAGGACAACCCATGAGCTTCCCTGGCCTGCCGCGAATGACCGGATGGCGGCCCATCGCCACCATCCTGATCCTGGCTGGGGCGGTCGCTGCCACGGCCCGGTTCGCCTTCGGACTAGGCGCCACCACCAACCTCAGTGATGCCTTCCCCTGGGGGCTCTGGATCGGCTTCGACTTCCTCGGCATCGGCCTGGCTGCTTCCGGGTTCACCATCGTGGCTGCCGTCAACCTTTTCCACGCCAAGGAGTATGAGCCCATCGTGCGGCCCGCGATCCTTACCGCCTTCATCGGGTACCTGCTGGTGGTGCTGGTCCTCATCATCGACCTCGGGCGCCCGGACCATTTCTGGCATCCCATGGTCATGTGGAACCCGAAATCGGTGATGTGCGAGATCAGCTGGTGCCTGATGCTCTACACCACGGTGCTCTCTTTGGAATTCGCGCCGATCATCCTCGAAAAATTCAACATCCACGCCCCCATCAAGTGGATCCACGCCATCTCCCTGCCGCTCATGATCTTCGGCGTGCTGCTCTCCACCCTGCACCAGTCGTCGTTCGGCTCCCTCTACCTGATTGTCCCGAACCGCTTGCACGCCCTCTGGTACACGCCGCTGCTGCCGGTCCTCTTCTTCGTCTCCTGCATCGCGTCAGGGATCTCGATGGTGATCCTCGAGTCACTGATTCTTTCCCGGGGCGGACGAGACTACCTTCCCACACCGCTCCGCGCCAACCTGGCCAAGATCATCGCCGTCACCCTGGCTGTTTACACCGTGGTGCGCCTCCAGGATCTCCTGGCGAGGGGTGCCCTGCGGGAACTGACCACCCTGACCTACTACAGTCTGGCGTTCTATGCGGAATTGCTGATCGGCTTCGTCATTCCCTTCGCGCTCTTGCTGGTCGAACGGATCCGCACGTCGCGCCGGGGGCTGTATGCCGCATCCCTGATGGTGGTGGTCGGCTTTGCCTTCAATCGCATGAACACGGCCATCACCGGCCTGGAGCAATACCCGACGCAGACCTATTTCCCGTCCCTCATCGAGGTCTTCATCATGCTCGGGATCACGGCGGTGGGGTTCAGCGCGTTCTCATTCATCGTCAAACATTTCCCGATTTTCGAAGGCGCAGCAGTCGCACCTGGCCTTCACCACACGGCCGTGGCCGCGCAGGCCAACCCCGGTTTCCTCTCCCCGGACGGTGGGGACTTGGAGCCTTCGTGAGCGGCCATTCCCCTCAATGAATGTCTTACAGGAGGTCGACATGTTCGATCTGGCCAATTGGAAGAACCCGGAAACGCTCATGCTGAACATCACGAACAGCGCCCTGGGACTGGCGGCACTGGTGCTGATCCTCTGGATCTGCGGGGCGGCAATCCACGAATCCGTCCTGAAGCACAAAGAATCGAACCTCAGACATTAGATTCGGAGCCCGATCATGACCGTCCTGCTCGTCCTGTTCCTGATCGCCGCCTTCGTGGGCACCGACATCGTCGTCCGCGCCGCCTCCAGAAGAGCGGAAGCCAAGCGGTAGGTCCTGAAGGCTCTTGCGCCATTGCGTACACACCGCAGGCGACTTTCGGCGCCCGCTTCGTGCGTTCTCCACCGAGCCATTTGGCGGACACGTAGGCCTTCAATCCCTCGCACGCATTGCGTGCTCCCACTCGACGTGGCCTCGTGGAGACGGAGCCTCCCGGCTTCAACCTCATGGCCTTCCCAAATGGCAATGAAGCAGAAGGGGCGCCTTGCGGCGCCCCTCCATCGTGCCAGTCCCAGAATTACTTGGCAGCCACATAGGCTTTGAGGCCCTCAGCATTGGGCTTCATTGCTTTTTCGCCCTTGTGCCAGTTGGCGGGGCAGACTTCCCCGTGGGTCTCGCTGAAGTCCACGGCGTCCAGGAGGCGCAGGACTTCATCCACGCTGCGGCCCAGGTCGTTGTGGTTCACGGTGATGTGCTTCAGGATGCCGTCCTTGTTGATGATGAACAGGCCGCGCAGGCTGATGCCGGCGGGCAGCAGCACGTTGTAGTCCTGGGAGATGGTCTTGTTCAGGTCGGAAACCAGGGGGAAGGTCACGCCCTGGATGCCGCCGTCCTTGCGGGGGGTGTTGACCCAGGCGTGGTGGCTGAACTTGGAGTCGACGCTCACGCCGATGACCTGGGTGTTGCGGGCCTCGAACTCCTTGAGGGCGTCGGCGAAGGCCAGGATCTCGGTGGGGCAGACGAAGGTGAAGTCGAGGGGGTAGAAGAACAGGACGACCTTCTTGCCCTTGTAGTCGGACAGCGAGACCTGCTTGAACTCGCCGTTGACCAGGGCGTCGGCCTTGAAGTCGGGTGCGGGCTGGGTGACGAATGCGGCCATGGTGCCTCCTGTATGGGGACTCGCCCCTGGGTTCGATGGGAAGAATCAGGCTACGCCGTGGGCCTATGGTCATCAAGAAAAATATCTGACCAAATCGGTAAAGAATATGAAACCTGGAGGTCGGCTGAGGGTACTCAGGCCCTCGCGGTTTTCACGGCCTTCCACACCAGGTAAACCCCCAGCCCGACGACGGCCAAGGGCCACCAGTGCTCCACCCAGGCCATGGACAGGCCGAAGCGAATGTGGGCCAGGGCGAGGACGCCGCCCACGATGAGGGTGAGGCCCCCGAACACGGAGCCCTGCAGGGCCGGGCTGGCATCCGCCGGCAATTCACCGGGTGCCAGTCCCAGGATTCGCTGGTTCAGCAGCAGCGCCCGGCGGTTGGCGTCCACGATGTTGTAGAGCCAGAAGAAGGCCATGAACAGGGCCAGCAGCGGGGTGAAGGTCCCCGCGTCGACGGTGAGGAGGGTGATGAGCGAGGCGACGACGAGGGCGTTGACGAAGCCCTGCTGGATGTAGCCGAGGTAAACCTGCCCCAGCCCCGGCATGAGGGACAGCAGGGTGGCCAGGGTGGTGGAGCGGAGCCTCGGATCCTCCTGGTAGACGGTTCGCGCCACCATGGTCTGGAAGGAGGCGGCATCCTTTCCCGAGCCGGGGTTCGGGTCCGCGGAGGGGGTGAAGGGAACGGGTTCGGGGGAGGACATGGGGTGCTCCTTGGTAGGGTCGACGGGGTTCAGAGAGCAGAACGCGGCGGGGCCTTCGGGGGTTCGGTGGAAGGTGGGGCGGAGGTCTTTCTCTGGGGCCAGAGCGTGGTCCAGGTGGCGTTGGCGGCCTTCGCCAGCCGCTTCCAGGACCGGTCGAGGCGCTGGTTGAGACGGGTCCGGAAGCTGGCCCAGGCGCTTTCCCTGGAGTGGAGGACCCGGACCGGAGCCGTGGCCAGGGCCCTGCGGGTCAGCCCCTGCCCATGGAAGGCGACCTGGGCCAGCGAAGCCCGCCCCTCGGTGCGAACCCGGGAGATGAACGCGGAACCGGCCGGAGCCCCAGAGCCGGGCAGGGGGAGCTGGCTGAGGATGAGCCCGGCGGCCGTCGCCAGGTAGGCTGCCTCCAGGGCGGCCCGGGGGCGTCGCATGAGGTTGGCCCACCCGGCGACGAAACGGTCCGGCGGCGGGAGGATGGGGGGCAGGGGCGAGCGGGTGCGGGACAGCACCGAAGCAGTGAAGGTTGCGCCAGGATCCACCTGGGCGAACCCAGGCAATTCGTGGTGGGCCGCTTCCAGCTCTGCGACCAGGCCCCGGCACTTCGGGCAGTGTTTCAGGTGCTGGGACACCAGCTCCCGGTCCCCGGCGGGCAGGGTCTCGTCCACGAAAGCACAGGCCAGCCCACGCAGCCGGTCGCAGGCCGGCCCGCTGGTCTGGGCCAGGATCGCGGCCGTCAGATCCGACCGGGCGGCGGGGCTGGAAAGGGGGGGACGGCTCATGGGCAGGCCCCCATGGCCACAAGCTTCTCGGCCAGCTCCAGGCGGGCGCGGTTGGATCTGGACTTCGCGGTACCCAAGGGGATGTCCAGGAGGGTGGCGATGTCGTCGAGGGTCAGGCCCTGGATGTCCTTCAGCAGGATCATCTCCCGGTTGAGGTCCGTCAGCTCCCGGAGGGCACGGTGCACCAGCGCCTTCCGGGCCTGGTCGTGGAGCAACTGGCCGGGATCCTCCTCGTGGGCATGCAGGTGGTCCATGTCCTCCACTGGGATGTCCCAGGCAGGAGGCCGGGCCTTCCGGCGGCGGAAGAGGTCCATGCAGAGGTTCCGGGCGATGCGGAGCATCCAGGGCAGCAGTCCGGGCGCGTCCGGCAGGCGGTGGCGGTTCCGGTAGATCTGGACGAAAGTCTCCTGGGCCAGATCCCGGGCATCCTCTGCATGACCCAGGTAGTGGTACGCAAGCCCGAAGATCCGGCCTTGGTGCTGGCGGACGAAGGCCTCCCAGGCGAGTTCGTCGCCCGCGCCCACCCGTTGAAGCAGCACCCCTGGTTCCATGCCTGAATCCTGGCCTCCTCTGAGATGAACGCAAGTTGATCCAGAAGGTTCGGCGGGCGCCCTTCCTGATGCCCTGACAGCCCCGTGATAATCTTCCCGATCCAAGACCCCGCCAAGGAAGGCCATGCAACCCATCCAGCTGTCAGTGTTTTCTGAAACTGCTCGCCTGAAGCAGGTGGTGGTGCACAACCCCGGTCCTGAGGTGGACCTGATGGTGCCCGGGATGATGGAGAAGCTGCTCTTCGACGACATCCTCCATGGGGAGCTCGCCCGCTACGAGCACGGGCAGTTCCGCCAGGTGCTGGCCAAGGTGGCCGACGAGGTGCTGGACATCCAGGACCTCTTCACCGAGGCCCTCCAGTCCGAGGGGGCTCAGCGGGCCTTCATCGAGGATCTGCGGACCCTGGTGGGCCTTCCAGATGACACCTTCGGCCTGCTCTGCGATATGAGCCCCGCCGGCGTGGCCTGCAGCGTCATCGGCGGCCTGCCCTGGGACGACATGCCTGGCCACACGCGGTGGGAAGAGGAGTTCGACTACCGTGTGCGCCCCATCCCGAACCTGCTGTTCATGCGGGATCCGGCCTCGGTCATTGGCGATGGCTACAGCGTGAACTCCATGGCCACCTGGGCCCGGGAGCGGGAGCCGCTGATCCTCAGCTACGTCTTCCGGCATCACCCGCGCCTGAAGCACCACACGGACCACGACAAGTGGTTCGATCAGGTGACGCCCCTGGTGCGGGGCGAGATCAAGGCCCCCGTCAGCCTCGAAGGCGGCGACATCCTGGTGCTCAGCCCCAAGGTGCTGGCAGTGGGATGCAGCGAGCGCACCCAGGCCGACGCCATCCACCTGCTGGCCGAAAGCCTCCGGGCCCACCACGCCGAGGACGGCACCAGCTTCGACCACCTGCTCATGGTGCTCATGCCACACAAGCGCAGCGCCATGCACCTGGACACCATCTTCACCCGCACCAGCAATGACGAGTGCCTGGTCTTCCCACCCTACTTCCGGGAGGGCAGCAGGGAGCTGCTGAACGTCACCAGCATCGACCTGCGCCACGACGAGTTGCGCATGAGCACCGGGCCGAGCCTGCTGAAGGCACTGCGGAAGCTGGGCATCGACCTCAAGCCCATCGCCTGCGGCGGGGATGATCCCATCATGCAGCAGCGGGAGCAGTGGACCGATGGCGCCAACGCCTTCTGTCTGGCGCCGGGCGTCATCACGAGCTATGGCCGCAACATCGCCACCGCCGAGGCCCTGGACCGGGCGGGCTACCGGGTCGTGACGGCCAAGGATGTGCTGAATGATCCAGCCCTGAACCTGCTCGACGGGGGGAAGTACCTCGTTCAGATCCAGGCCGGCGAGCTGAGCCGGGCCCGGGGCGGCCCCCGCTGCATGACCATGCCCCTGTCCCGGGAGGGCGCGTGACCCACCCCGTGCTCCTGGACCTGGACCGGGCCCTGGTCGGGGGCGCCGCCCCGGAAGTCTGGATCCGCTTCCCCCGGCAGCTGGGGGACGTGGTGATGACCCTGCCGTTCCTGCGAACCCTGCAGCAGCACTGGAATGCCGTGGCGGCGGCCCGGGGCGTGGCGCTGCGCTGGATCGCCGTGGGCCACCACATTGGCGCGGCCCTCATGTCCGAGGCGGATCCCGCTTTCATCGCCGAGGCCCACATCGAAGGCGGCGGCGCCGCCAAGCCCGACCCCTGGGCCCTGGTGCGGGGCTGGCGGAAGCGGCCCCCGGTGGGTTTCCTGAACCTCTCCCAGAGCGCCCGGCTGCCCTTCGCGGCCTGGCTGAGCCGGGTCCCCATCCGGGCCGGCATCGCCGATAACCACCTGCGCCTGCTCTACCACCACAGCATCCGCTACCGGAACCTGCCGGTGCACATCGCCACCCGCATCCAGCCCCTGCTGCAGACCCTCACCGGGGACGACCGGGCCCTCTGGCTGCCCCTGACCCCGGCCCTGCTGGGCGGACACGGAGGCACGGACAAGCTGAGGGCCGCGGGCTGGCAGGGCGAGCCCTACGCCACCCTGGCCTTCGGGACCCGGGGCTTCGGCAAGCGCTGGTTCCCCGAGGACCGCACCTGGCCCGCGCTGATGCGGCTGCTCCAGGCCCGGGGCATCCGGCCCGTGCTGCTGGGGGGGCCCGATGAGGCGCCCCAGGGGGCCGAGCTGGCCGCCCAGGCCCCCGGCGCCCTGAACCTGGCGGGGCTGACCACCCTGCCGGAGGCCTGCGCCATCCAGGCAGGGGCCTGGGGCAACGTGGCCATCGATACGGGCCTGGCCCACACCGCCGCCGCCACGGGGCGGCCCACGGTGACGGTGTTCGGGCCCAGCCCCGAGGTCTGGGTCAATCCCATCGGGCCCCGGGCCCTGACCCTCCGGGGGCCGGATGTGGACTGCGATCCCGGCCTCCAAACCGACTTCTCCACCCACGGCTCCAGCGCCCATCGCGTCGCGCCGGAGCGCGTGATGCAAGTGTTGGAACTGCTGGTCAAGGAATCCTGAACCCGGTTGCTGCTATGCTCTCCTCTCGCGCCTCGTAACCCCGAGGCGCCCCTTTTTTTATGGCCGACCTGACCCCCCCTCCCGCCCCCACCCTCCGGCACCGCCTGGAGTACGGGGCATTCCGCCTGCTGGACGGCATCCTGGGACGCCTGCCCTGGACCACGGTGCAGGCCCTGGGCGAGGCGGCGGGCAGCCTGTTCTATCTGGTGGATCCCCGGCACCGCCGCATCGTGCGCGAGAACATGCGCTTCGCGGACCTGGGCCTGGACGAGGCCCAGACCAGGGCCATGGCCAGGGCCTGTTTCAGGCACTTCGGCGCCCTCTTCGTGGGCCTGCTGCGCCTGCGGACTGCCACTCCGGAGGAGCTGGACCGCTGGATCAAGGTGGAGGGGCTGGAGCACTTCGATGCGGCTCAGGCCGGGGGCAAGGGCTTCATCCAGCTCACGGGCCACTACGGGAACTGGGAGGCCATCGCCCTGGCCCAGAGCCGCCACGGGCGCACCCTGGACGCCATCGGGCGGGAGCTGGACAACCCGCTCCTGGAGCCCATCTCCCTGGGCTTCCGCACCCGCTTCGGCAACCGGGTGATCCTCAAGGGGGGCGCCATGCGGGAGACGCTGAAGTCCCTCAAGGCCGGGCGTGGCGTGGGCTTCCTGCTGGATCAGGATGCCCTCACGGCGGGCGTGTGGGTGCGGTTCCTGGGCCGCTGGGCCTCCACCTTCGGCACCGCCGGCAGCCTGGCGGCCCGCTACGGCCTGCCGGTGCTGCCGGTCTTCAGCTGGCCCAACCCCGACGGCACCATCACGGTGCGCTTCGAACCCCCCTTTGATGTACCCGTAAGTGGTGATGCAGCGAAAGATGCCTGGGTGGCCACCCAGCTCATGACCGCCCGCATCGAGGCCCAGATCAGAAAAGATCCCCGCTGGTGGTTCTGGATGCACCGGCGCTTCAAGACCCGCCCCGGGGAGGGGAACCCCCTTCCGGCTCCGCTTCCGGCCCCGGAGTGGGTAGAATTGGTGCAATCCTTCCTTGTCTGACCGGGCCTGTCGGCCCGCCTTTTTTTGACCCCTTCTTCCGGAAACCCCATGCCCAAGCACGTGCTCGTGAAGCTCGAAATGGAACTCAAGGTCATCAAGCAGGCGCTCCTGGTGGAGATCCCCCAGGAGATCGCCCGCGCCGCCGGTCAGGGCGACCTGTCCGAAAATGCCGAGTACGAGCAGGCCCTGGCCAAGCGGGACATGTATCAGAACAAGCTGGTCACGCTGGAGAAGCGCATTTCCGAGGTCGCCAGCCTGGACATCAGCCGCCTGCCCAAGTCTCGGGTGGCCTACGGCTCCAAAGTCACCATCCTGGACCTGGATTCCGATGAGGAGTTCACCTACACGCTGGTGCTTCCCGAGGAGCTGGATGGGCGCCCTCAGCATCTCAGCATCAGCTCCCCCATCGGCATGGCGCTGGTGGGCCAGGAGGAGGGCAACGAGGTGCGCGTCCAGATCCCCGCGGGCATCCGGCGCTTCGAGATCCTGGAACTGAAGACCATTCACGATGTAGCCTAAGTCCGTCCCCAGGAGGGGAGAGTCTGATGAACAAGTACAAACGCGAACAGAAATGCTCCTTCTGCGGCAAGGAACCTCACGAGGTGGAGCAGCTGCTCGCGGGCCCCGAGGCCTTCATCTGCAACGAGTGTCTGGAGGCCGGCCAGCTCCAGCTGCGCATGAGCCGCCAGGGCAAGCCCCTGGGCAAGCACGAGGCCCGGCTCAGCCGCCCCAAGGAGATCAAGGCCTTCCTGGATGACTACGTCATCGGCCAGGAGGCCGCCAAGAAGCGCCTGAGCGTGGCGGTCTACAACCACTACAAGCGCATCCTCACCCCCCGGAAGGCCCTGGGGGCCACCGAGGTGGAGCTGTCCAAGAGCAACATTCTGCTGCTGGGCCCCACGGGCACCGGCAAGACCCTGCTGGCCCAGACCCTGGCCCGGTTCCTGGACGTGCCCCTGGCCATGGCCGACGCCACCACGCTGACCGAAGCCGGCTACGTGGGCGAGGACGTGGAGAACATCCTCACCAAGCTGCTGCAGGCCGCCAACTACGACGTGGAACGGGCCCAGCGGGGCATCGTCTTCATCGACGAAATCGACAAGGTGGGACGCAAGAGCGAGAACCCCAGCATCACCCGCGACGTGAGCGGCGAGGGGGTGCAGCAGGCCCTGCTCAAGCTGGTGGAAGGCACCGTGGCCAACGTGCCGCCCCAGGGGGGCCGCAAGCACCCGCACCAGGAGTTCATCCAGCTGGACACCAGCAACATCCTGTTCATCTGCGGCGGCGCCTTCGTGGGCATCGAGGACATCATCAAGCAGCGCATCCGCGCCAAGGCCGTGGGTTTCGGCTCCACGCCCTCCTCCAAGGAGGACAAGGAGAACATGCTCCGCCTGGTGGAGCCCGAGGACATCATCAAGTTCGGCCTCATCCCCGAGCTGGTGGGCCGGCTGCCGGTGGTGGCGGGCCTCACGCCCCTGGACCGGGAGGCCCTGGTGGCCATCCTCACCCAGCCCAAGAACGCCATCACCAAGCAGTTCGTGAAGCTCTTCGACATGGACGACGTGGACCTGAGCTTCGAGGAGGGCGCCATCGCCGCCATCGCCGAGCAGGCCCTCACCCGCAAGCTGGGGGCCCGGGGCCTGCGCAGCCTGGTGGAGCAGATCCTGCTGGAGCCCATGTACGAGCTGCCCTCGGACAAGCGCACCTCCCGCGAGACCCTGCGCATCACCCGCCAGAAGGTGGAGGAAGTGATGGGGCTGCCGTCCCAGCCGATCTCCGCCGCGGGCTGAAAAGGCCCCCATGGCCGTCCCCAAGACCCTCACCCTGCCCGCCATTCCCATCCGGGACATGGTGTTGTTCCCGGGGGCGCGGGTGCCCTTCGTGGTGGGACGCTCGGCCTCGGTGAAGACGCTCGAGCTGGCCATCAAGGCCGGCGATCACCTCCTGATGCTCACCCAGAAGGACGCCAAGGTGGAGACGCCGGGCCAGGAGGATCTCTATCCCATCGGCACCCTGGCCCTGGTGGAGTCGGTCATCGCCCTGCCCAAGGACTACTACAAGGTGGGCGTGAAGGGCATCGCGCGCGTGAACCTGCGCCGCTACGACGACAGCGGCGAGGTCATCCAGGCGGAGGCCTACCTGCTGCCGGAGCCCTCCCCGGCCAGCGGGTACTCCCTCCAGCCCTTCCACCAGGCGGTGGAGGCCTTCCTTGGCCGCAACTCCGATGCCTCGCGCCTGCTGAGCATGGACCAGATCCGCGAGCTGCCCCCGGGCAAGGCCATCGATACCGTGGCCGGGCTCGTGCCCGCCGAGGTGAAGCAGAAGCAGGAAGTCCTCGACCAGGTGGAAATCGAGCAACGCCTCGCGGTCCTGATGGGGCTGCTGGAGCTGGACGCCGCCCGCTCGGAGGTGGACCGCACCCTGGACGAGAAGACCCGCCAGCGCCTGGATCAGGACCACAAGCAGTACGTCCTCAACGAGAAGATGCGCGTCATCCAGCAGGAGCTGGGCAAGAAGGAAGAAAAGGACGAGGGCGGCCGGCTGAAGGATCAGATCGAGGCCGCGGGCATGACTGTCGAGGCCAAAGCCAAGGCCCTGGAGGAGCTGGAGCGCCTGGAGGCCATGCCGGCCCAGAGCGCCGAGGCCACCGTGAGCCGCACCTACCTGGACTGGCTGCTGGCCCTGCCCTGGAAGGCCATGGCCGAAGAGCGGCTCGACCTCATGGAGGCCGAACGGGTGCTGGACGAGGACCACTCGGGCCTGGACAAAATCAAGGCCCGCATCCTCGAGCACCTGGCGGTCATGGCGCGGCTGCAGAAGGAGCCGCTGAAGGCCAGCGAGACCGGCGAGCGAGCGCCCCTGCGAGGCCCCATTCTGTGCCTGGTGGGCCCCCCCGGCGTGGGCAAGACCTCCCTGGCCCGCAGCATCGCCCGGGCCCTGAACCGCCCCTTCGTGCGGCTCTCCCTGGGCGGCGTGCGGGACGAGGCGGAGATCCGCGGCCACCGCCGCACCTACATCGGCTCCATGCCCGGCCGCATCATCTCGCTCATGAAGAAGGCCAAGGTCCGCAACCCGCTCATGCTGCTGGACGAGATCGACAAGATGGCCTCGGACTTCCGCGGCGATCCAAGCTCGGCCCTGCTGGAGGTGCTGGATCCCGAGCAGAACGCCGCCTTCCAGGACCACTACCTGGACGTGGGCTTCGACCTCAGCCAGGTGCTCTTCCTCGCCACCGCAAATGTCCGCCACCTGATCCCCGAACCCCTGGAGGACCGCCTGGAGGTGCTGGAGCTGAGCGGCTACACCACCAAGGAGAAGCTGGCCATCGCCGAGCAGCACCTGCTGCCCCGGGCCCTCGAAGGCCACGGCATGAAGGACATGGGCGTGCGCTTCGAGAAGGCCGCCCTGGAGAAGCTGGTGCAGGCCTACACCCGCGAGGCGGGCGTGCGCCAGTTCGAGCGCGAGATCGCCAACATCCTCCGCAAGCTGGCCCGGCACACGCTGCAGCCGGAAAAGGGCGTGGCCTTCGATCCGGTCATCACCGTGGACCGGGTGCCCAAGCTGCTGGGTCCCGAGAAGATCCTGGAACACCAGGCCGAGGACACGGCCCCGCCTGGGCTGGTGAACGGCCTGGCCTGGACCCCCACGGGCGGGGATCTGCTCACCATCGAAGCCGCCGTGCTGCCGGGCAAGGGCGTTCTCAAGCTCACGGGCAAGCTGGGCGACGTCATGCAGGAAAGCGCCAACCTCGCGCTGAGCTATGTGCGCGGGCGGGCCGAGCGCCTGGGCTTGAAACGCGACTTCCTCGACAGCGTGGACCTGCACGTGCACGTGCCCGAGGGCGCCATTCCCAAGGATGGCCCCAGCGCCGGCATCACCCTCGCGACCGCGCTCATCTCGGTGCTGACGGGCATCCCTGCCCGGGCGGACCTGGCCATGACCGGCGAGCTGACCCTGCGGGGCCGGGTGCTGCCCATCGGCGGCCTGAAGGAGAAGCTGTTGGCGGCCCACCGTCAGGGCCGCAAGGCCGTGCTCATCCCCAGCGAGAACGCCCGCCACCTGGAGGAGGTGCCCGCGGAGGTCCGCGAGCAGCTCAGCATCCACCTGGTGAGCCACATGGACGAGGTCATCCAGCTGGCCCTCACCCGCATGCCGGAGCCGCTGGCCCCGGAGGCCGCCGCGCCGGCCTTCCCGAACCCGCCAAGGGAGAATCCGGCGACCCAGTAGGAGCCCGTGGCCGATAGCTGATAGCCTGATTCCATGCGCTTTCTCTCCAGTCACGTCATCCACTTCCTGGTCATGGGTCTGGGCATTGCCCTGGTGCTGGGGCTCCTGCATCCGACCACGCGGCCGGAGCGGACCCGGGCCTCGATCCTGAAGCACGCGGCGGGGCTCATCGGCATCGGACTGGCGCTGGCCTGGCTGATGTACCTGCTGCCCCGGCATCCGGTCCGGTTCTAGGGGGCGCCTTGGTCGAGCAGGCTCAGGGCCTCCTGGCCACCCTGAAGGCGGGATGGGAGCGGACCTGGAAGCTCGCGGCAGACCTGTGGCATGAGCTCGCCCGGGCGGTGCCACCCCTGGGTCGGGCGGGAGCCTTCGTCTTCGAGGTGATCGGCAAGTACCACAAGGACGACTGCCTGAGCTACGCCGCGGGGCTCAGCTTCTGGCTCATCGTCAGCCTGGTGCCCCTGTCCACGCTGCTCTTCAAGCTGCTGGGCACGATCCTGGGGCCCCGGGCCTACAACCCCGCCACCCTGAAGATGCTGCAGGAGATCGTGCCCTACCTGCCCAGCGACTTCATCCGGGATGCGGTGATCAACAGCCAGAAGATCGGCGGCATGGGCCTCTCCTGGGGCGTGCTGCTCTTCGGCAGCTACTGGGGCATCAGCCAGCTGGACACCAGCCTGGCCCACGTCTTCGGCCTGCGGATCAAGAAGCACCGGCAGACCCGCAAGAACCACCTGCTGCGCCAGGTCATCTTCCTGGTGGGTGGCCTGCTGGCTTCGGTCGGCTTCCTGGCGGTGCTGCTGGGCGGGGCGCTGCGGAAGGTGCTCCCGGCGAAACAGACCGACCATCTCCCCTACCTGGTGC
Source organism: Candidatus Geothrix skivensis (assembly GCA_016721195.1). Classification (GTDB taxonomy): domain Bacteria; phylum Acidobacteriota; class Holophagae; order Holophagales; family Holophagaceae; genus Geothrix; species Geothrix skivensis. Next base: position 48,469 of record JADKIO010000004.1, read on the forward strand.
CCCTGGTGGGGCTGGTGGTGATGACCCTGGTGCTGCAGCACCTGCCCCGCCTGCACGTGAAGTTCCGCCACGCCTTCCTGGGCGCGGGCATCGCCACGGCCCTGTGGTGGCTGGCCAAGTGGGGCTTCGGCGTCTACCTGAACCACACCCTCACCTGGGGCATCATGTACGGCTCCCTGCTGGGCATCGTGGCGGGCCTGACCTTCCTCTACTACACCTGCGCCATCTTCCTGCTGGGCGCCGAGATCACCGCCGCCTTCTACCGCCATGAGACCGGCGCCGCCACGGTGCCACCGTGGCTGCGGGTGAAGGCTGGAGAGCCGAAGAAACCTGGATGAACGCAGGCCAATTGAACAAAGAATGGGCAACCGATGAACAAGGATGAACTCAGCTCAAGGATGTAGAGCATCCGTGTTCATCTGTGGCTCAATTGGATTCGCTGCCTGGCAGCAAGGCCGGCTTCACTCGTCGTCGCGCCCGCGCAGGCTGGCGGGGATGCCGTAGCCGTCGGCCTTGTACTCGTTGATCTTGTTGCGCACGGTGCGCAGGGCGATGTCGAGCTGCTCCGCGGCGTGGGTGCGGTTGCCCTTGAGGGCGCTGAGGGTGGAGAGCAGCCAGAAGCGCTCGAGCTCCGGCAGGCTGAGTCCCAGGGGCAGCACGATGGGGGTGCCCAGGGCCACACCCACCAGGGGTTTCCGGGCATCGGCCACCACGGCGCCGGCGGGGGCCAGGGCCTCCCGGTGGGCATGGGACGCTAGGGGCGCCACGGGCGGAACCCAGGCTTCGATGACGGGGCTTTCGGGGGGATCCTCGGGCAGGCCTTCGAAGGCTTCGCTGGGCAGCAGCCAGCGCAGATCCTTCTGGCTGAGGCGGCGGCCCTCGCTGAGCACCACGCAGCGCTGGATGACGTTTTCCAGTTCGCGGATGTTGCCGGCCCAGGGATGGCGGGCCAGGGCGGCGAAGAAGCTGGGCACCAGCTCGGGCACGTGCCGATCGTTCTCCCGGGCATAGCGCTCGGTGAAGTGGGCGGCCAGCAAGCTCAGGTCGCCGGGCCGGTCCCGCAGGGGCGGCAGGTCCAGCGGGATGACGTTCAGCCGGTAGTAGAGATCCTCGCGGAAGCGCCCGGCTTTCACCTCGCTCTGGAGGTCGCGGTTGGTGAGGGCGATGAGGCGCACGTCCACGGGGATGGGCCGGGTGCCGCCCAGGCGGTCCACGGTGCGCTCCTGGAGCACCCGCAGCAGCTTGCCCTGGAGGCTTAAGGGCAGCTCGCCCACTTCGTCGAGGACGAGGGTGCCGCCATCGGCCTGCTCGAAACGGCCCTGCTTCATGCCAGTGGCGCCGGTGAAGGCGCCCTTCTCGTAGCCGAACAATTCGGATTCCAGCAGGTTCTCGGGGATGGCGGCGCAGTTGATGGCCACGAAGGCGCCATTCCGGCGGGGGCTGGAGCCGTGGATGAGCTTGGCCAGCAGCTCCTTGCCGGTGCCGCTCTCGGCCTGGATGAGGATGGTGGCGCGGCTGTCTGCGGCGCGGCGGGCCAGGGCCAGGGTCTCGCCCAGCACGGGATCCTGGGTGAGGATCACGGGGGCCTGGGAGGGCTCCTCGGCCTTGAGGTGCCCGTCGGCCTTGAGGGCCTTGTTGAGGGCGGTGGTGAGCTCCTCGGGGCTGAAGGGCTTGGACAGGAAGTCGAAGGCGCCGAGGCGCATGGCCTCCCGGGCGGATTCCAGGCTGCCGAAGGCGGTGATGAGCAGCACGGGCAGGCCGGGGTCCACGGCCTTCAGGCGGGCGGTGAGCTGCAGGCCGTCCATGCCGGGCATGCGGAGGTCGGTGACCACCGCATCGTAGGCGCCGGGCCGCACCATGCGCAGGGCTTCCTCGCCGCCCCGGGCCTGCTCCGCGAAGAAGCCAGAGCGCTTGAGGCTCATGGCCATCCCGTCCCGCATCCCGGGATCGTCATCCACCACCAGCACCCGAAGGGGAGTCGCCATCGCTCAGCATCCATGCGGCCAACGGAGCCGCTGCCTCCGTTATCGGGTGTCGCCACCAGGACTGGAGTTTTGGGTGGCGAGGCGTTTCTTCACCCGCTGGGGCAAGTCGCCTGCGGCGGCCTCCCCGCGCACCGGGTCCCCATGGCGGCGGATGAGCAGGTAGAGCTGGCGGCGGCTCACGCCCAGGCGCTGGGCGGCCTCCACCCGGTTGCCATAGGCCCGCCGCAGGGCCTGGTGGAGCAGGGACCGCTCCAGGGCATGGAGGTTGGTGGCCAGGTCCTCGGCCCCGGTCGGGGAATGCGGGTCATCCGCCTCCGGGAGCTGCCCCAGCAGCTTCCAGCGCAGCAGGCGGTTCCGCAGCTCCCGCAGGTTGCCGGGGCAGGGCAGGGTGCCCAGGAGCTTGGGCAGGGGGCCCTGGAGGCCTTCCTCCTCGGCCAAGGCCGCCAGGAGCCCGGGAATGGCCGCTGGGCAGGCGTCCAGCCCCGGCAGGTGCAGCGTGAGACAGTGCAGGTGGCCCGGCGGCGCCTGGCGGGCCGCCAGCACGCCCCGGGGATGCTCCGTCAGCCAGGGGGAGGCCGTCTCACCGCTGGAGACCTCGTGCCAGGGCTCCCCTCGTCGCGCCGCCAGTTCGGCCGCCAGGGTGGAGACGCCGGATCCTGCGGGGCCATGGATCCACAGCGCCTCGGGCCGGGCCAGGAGCTCATCCAGGTGGGCGCCCCACTGGGCGAAGCCCGGAAGGAGGGCCAGGGAGATCACCGCCTACTTCCCCGGGATCACGTGGAAGAGCACGGCAAAGACATGGCAGGCGCTGCCCCCGATGACGAAGAGGTGCCAGAGGGCGTGGTGGTAGCGCAGCTTCTCCAGGCTGTAGATGGCGGCGCCCAGGCTGTAGAACAGGCCACCACCGAAGAGCCAGTAGGCGCCATGGAGGGACAGGATCTTCTGCAGGGGCAGGCCACCGAGGAGGGCCCCCAGGATGGGCACGACGATGAGCCAGCCCATGAGCAGGTAGATGGTCGTGGAGATCCAGCCCATCCGCTTCACGAAGACCGGGTCCATGTCCGTGTCCGTGGGCAGGGCGTGCAGGTGGTCCACCGCCGGGGCCCGGAAGATCTGCTTGGCCAGGCGGGCGTAGAACACGGCCTTGAACACGATGCCCAGCACCGCCAGGCCCCAGATCAGGCCGAAGAGGGTCCAGCCCCAGCCGGGCCGCTGGCGGCCCAGGGCCGAGAGGCAGAAGGGCGTGTAGGTCCCGGCGATGAGCATGAAGATGGCCGAGTGGTCGAAGATCTTGAAGACCAGCTTCACCCGGGGCCCCCGGAAGGCGTGGTACAGCGTGGACATGAGGTAGAGCAGGATGAGGCTGGAGCCGAAGATGGCCCCGCCCACCACGTCCCGGGCCGTGCCGTTGCGGGCGGCGAAGACCACCATGAGCACCAGTCCCGCGATGGACAGGGCCGTGCCCAGGCCGTGGGTGAGGCTGTTGGCCAACTCCTCCCCGCGGGTCTGCGTGGGGAGTCCGGTGATGGAAGCCGTGCGGGACATCCTCCAAGGATGACAGACTCTAGGGGTCTCTTCCCGGGGAGCCTCCCTGCGCCTTCCTCCGCTGCTGATCCTGCTGTTCACGCTGCTGGCCTCGGCCCAGCCACCCTGCGGCGTGGTGGTGAGCCAGGAGCGCCTGGCCTCGGAGGTGGGTGCCCAGGTGCTGCGCGAGGGCGGCACGGCGGTGGATGCCGCCGTGGCCACGGCCTTCGCCCTGGCCGTGGTGCACCCGGCGGCAGGCAACCTGGGGGGCGGCGGCTTTCTGCTGTCGCGGCCTGCTTCGGGCCAGCCCACCTTCCTGGATTTCCGGGAGACCGCCCCGGCCGGGGCCCACCCCCGCATGTGGCTGAAGGAGGGCGTCTACGACGAGAAACTGCACCACGAGAGCCTGGCCTCGGTGGGGGTGCCGGGCACGGTGGCGGGGTTGCGCAGGGCCTGGCAGCGGGAAGGGCGGCTGCCCTGGGCGCGGCTGCTGAACCCCGCCATCCGCCTGGCCCGCGAGGGCTTCGTGCTGTCGGAGCACCAGGCCGCCAGCCTGGGGAAGCAACTGCCCGAGTTCCGGAGGCACGGGCCCACCCTGGCCCAGTTCAGCCGGTCGGGGGAGCCTCTGCGGGCGGGGGATCGGCTGGTGCAGCGGGAGCTGGCCAGGACGCTGCTGCGGCTGTCCCGCAACTGGAGCGACTTCTACCGGGGCGAGACCGCCCGGCTCATCCTGCGCGACATGAGGGCCAGCGGCGGGCTGATCACCGGCGCGGATCTGCGCGCCTACCGGCCCCGGTGGCGCGACGTGCTGCGGGGCACGTACCGCGGCGTGGAGGTGCTGGCCGCACCACCCCCCAGCTCCGGGGGGCAGGTGCTGATCCAGGCGCTGAACGTACTCGAGGGCTACGACCTGAGGGCCGCCGGGTCCGGCTCCCCCCAGGCCCTCCACCTCGCGGCGGAGGCCCTGCGCCGGGCCTTCGCGGACCGGGCCCAGCACCTGGGTGACCCTGCCTTCAACCCCGGCATCCCCATGGCGCGGCTGCTGTCGAAGGCCTATGCCGCCGAGCTGCGGGCCACGATCCCGCTGGACCGCGCCTCGGTATCGGCGCCGGACCGCTTCGCCTGGACCAGGGACCGCCCCGACACCACGCACCTGTCCGTCCTGGACCGGAAGGGCAACGCCGTGAGCCTCACCTACACCCTGGAGGACAGTTACGGGCTCAAGCGCATCGTGCCCGGCGCGGGTTTCCTGCTGAACAACGAACTGGGGGACTTCAACGCCGGACCGGGCCTCACGGATGCCATGGGTCTCATCGGCACCGCGCCGAACCTGGCCCAGCCCGGGAAGCGGCCGCTGTCCAGCATGTGCCCCGTGATCCTCGTCAAGGAAGGCGCCGTGTTCATGGTGGCTGGCAGTCCCGGGGGGCGCACCATCCCCTCCACGGTGCTGGGCACGGTACTCGGTGTCGTGGACTTTGACCTGGACGCCCGGGCCGCCGTGGATGCCCTGCGCTTCCACCACCAGTGGCTGCCGGACCAGCTCCAGGTGGAGAGGGGCCTTCCGGCCGCGGTCAAGGAGGCCCTGCAGGCCATGGGCCACGCGCTCACCTTCGTCAAGCAGCAGGGCTGCGCCCAGGTGATCCTGGTGCGGAACGGCCTGGTCGAAGGCGCCGCGGATACGAAGCGGTGGCCCGATAGCGGGGTCGCGGTGGCGTCGGCGAAAGCAGAACGCCAACCGCAGAGACCGCTGATAACGCATAGAAATGCGCTGGTTGCGACCAATTTCAAGCAAGCTGAAAGATCTTTCAACCGTTGATCACCGGCTAAATTCAGTTTCTCTTTTTCCGCACTCTCGGTGCTCTCTGCAGTGAGCAAACAGTCGCGTAGATTCAGGTCCATCCAGACATGACGAAGCCCCCTCGCGGGGGCCTCGTCATTGGGTTTGGAACGACTACTGTTCGCGTTCTGCTCTGTTGAACGCGTCGGCCAGGGTTGCCTTCCTCTTCGCATCCCTGCGGGATGCTCAGACCTCCAACCTCATCTTCTGTTTATCAGGTGAACGAAGTCGGTCGAAGACAGGCCAGGCTCCGGACATGGGTCGTTCTCTTCGCATCCCTGCGGGATGCTCAGACCTCCAACCTCATCTTCTGTTTATCAGGTGAACGAAGTCGGTCGAAGACAGGCCAGGCTCCGGACATGGGTCGTTCTCTTCGCATCCCTGCGGGATGCTCGGACTTCTCCATCTACGACGAGGCCCCCATTCGGGGGCCTCGTCTTTGGGCTCGGAACGACTATTCTTCGCGCTCCGCCTTGTTGAATGCGTCAGCCAGGGTGGCCTTCTTGAACTCGGGCTGGCGGGCCTTGGCGGCATCGAGATCACCGCGCTCCTGATCCTGCTCCAGCTGCTTGACGGAGAGGCCGATGCGGCGCTCGGTGGGATCGAGCTTCACGATCTTCATGGTGAGGTCCTGGCCGGCGGCGAACTCCTTCTGGATGTCCTCCACCCGCTTGCGACTCAGCTCGGAGACGTGCACCAGACCCTCGATGCCGTCGCCAAGATCGACGAAGGCGCCGAAATCGGTCAGGCGGGCGATCTTGCCGGTGATGACGGTGCCCACGCTGTGGTTCTCGAAGAAGATCTCCCAGACGTTGGGCTCCATCTGCTTCACGCCGAGGCTCATGCGCTGGGCCAGGGGATCCAGGTTGAGGACCTTGGCGGTGACTTCGTCGCCCTTCTTCACGATCTCGCCGGGGTGCTTGATCTTCTTGGTCCAGCTGAAGTCGGACACGTGGATCAGGCCGTCGATGCCCTCTTCCAGCTCGATGAAGGCGCCGAACTCCGTGATGTTGCGCACGGTGCCCGTGACGATCATGCCGGGCTGGTACTTCTCGGCGATGGCCATCCAGGGGTTGGGGGTGATCTGCTTCATGCCGAGGCTGATGCGGCGGTTCTCGCTGTCCACCTGCAGGATGATGGCTTCCACCTGGTCGCCCAGATTGACCATGCCCTTGGCGGACTTGACCTTCTTGGTCCAGCTCATCTCGGAGACGTGCACCAGGCCCTCGATGCCGGGCTCCAGTTCCACGAATGCGCCGTAGTCGGTGATGGAGACGACCTTGCCCTTGACCGTGGCCTGAAGGGGGTAGCGGTCCTCGACGGAAAGCCAGGGATCGGGGAACTTCTGCTTGTAGCCCAGGGAGACGCGCTCGGTCTCCTTGTCGTACTTGAGCACGGCCACTTCGACCTTGTCGCCCACCTGGAACATTTCGCTGGGGTGGTTGAGCCGGCCCCAGGACATGTCGGTGATGTGCAGCAGGCCGTCCACGCCACCGAGGTCGACGAAGGCGCCGTACTCGGTGATGTTCTTGATGGCGCCCTCGACCAGCTTGCCTTCCTCGAGGCCCGCAAGGGTCTCTTCCTTCAGGCTCGCGTTGATGGTCTCCAGGAACAGCTTGCGGGACAGCACGATGTTGCCGCGGCGGCGGTTGACCTTGATCACCTTCATGTCGAAGGACTTGCCGAGGTAGGGATCGAGGTTGCGGACGGGCTTCATGTCCACCTGGCTGCCGGGCAGGAAGGCGCGGATGCCGATATCGACCGCCAGACCGCCCTTGACCTTCTCGAGCACGGTGCCGTGCACGGTCATGTTGGAACGGAAGGCCTTCTCGACCTCATCCCAGATCTTCATCTTCTCGGCGCGCTCGCGGCTGAGGCGCACGTTGCCGTTGGCGTCCTCGAGCATCTCGAGAAGCACTTCGACGACCTCGCCCACCTGGACACCCTGCGTGCCGTCGGGGTTGTTGAACTCGTCGAGGTTGACGGTGCCCGACCCCTTGTAGCCGATGTCGACGATGACGTCCTTGCCGCGGATCTCCACGACGACGCCCCGCACGACCTCTTCCTCGCGGAGGCCACGGGTCTCACCCTGCAGCGCGGCCATGAACTCCTGGCCTTCGTCGGTGCCATCCTCGATGTACCCCGAGTCGAGCACGGTGATCCGGCCCATCTGCTTGGAGCCTAGGCCCTTGATGATTGATTCTAACTTGGACATGTAAGTCCACCTCTTTGGTTAGCCCCCGCGCTCTGGCGGTGGGCTGGAATCCCGGCACACGAAGTCCGGCAGAACGCCTAGGTTATCCCAGAAATCCAGAAGGAGCCAGGAAATGTAATGGAAGGGTCTGGGTACCATTGAAGGATGTGTCTGATCGCTTTCCGCTGGCAGCCTGCTGGCCCGGTTCCCCTGCTCCTGGTAGGGAACCGGGACGAGTTCTATGAGCGCCCCACGGCGCCCCTGGCCTGGTGGGAGGACGGAGCCATCCTGGCAGGGCGGGATCTCCGGGCCGGAGGCACCTGGCTGGGGGTGAGCCGTGCGGGCCGCTGCGCGGTCATCACCAACCACCGGAATCCCAGCCTGACGAGTCCGGGCCGGCTTTCCCGGGGGCAGCTCCCCGTGCGGTTCCTTGCGGGGACGCACACGGCGGAAGCCTTCCTCGGGGAGCTCCAGAAGGAGGCGGACCGCTACAACCCCTTCAACCTGCTGCTGTTCGATGGCAAGGACCTGCTGGGCTTCGAAAGCCGCCATGGGCGTGTGTGCGCCTTCACTCCCGGAATCCATGGGTTTTCCAACGGCGATTTCGATGAACCCTGGCCCAAGGTCGAGGCCCTCAAGGCGGGGCTGGCGGGGGCTTCGGGGGGCGATGCAGCCCTCCTGGCCCTGCTGGGGGAGGCACGGCCCTCCCCCGATGAGCGCCTGCCGCGCACCGGCATTCCCATCGAGCTCGAACGGACCCTTTCGGCGGCCTTCATCCGCACGCCCACCTATGGCACTCGAGCCTCGTCGATCCTCCGCCTGGGGCGCGAGGCCGTGTCCATCCTCGAGCAGAGGTTCACCTTCAAAGGGCCGGAGGCGAAGACGGAGCTCCGGTTCCAGAGGGGCTGAGGTGACCTAGACCGAGATCACCACGATCTCGGGATCCACTTCCTTCTGCAGCATGCCCTCGATGGCCACCAGGGTGCCCGTGAGGCTGGCGGGGCAGCTGCCGCAGGCGCCCACATAACGGATCATCACCTGCTTCTCGTGGCGGCCCACCAGCTCGAGGCCTCCGCCGTCCGCAGCCAGGGCCGGCAGGATGGAGCTTTCCAGCACCATGCGAATGTCCCGCAGCATGGGATCGTTCTCGTCCTCGACCTTGGTGAACACCTTGGCCGCGACCGGAGCGCCGGTCTGGCCCCCCAGTCCCGCGGCGGCGCGGATGGGCGCCGCCAGCAGGGGCAGCATCTCGGGCCAGCCCTTGTCGTCGGTCTTGGTGACGGTGAGGAACTTGTCCTGCATGAACACCGAGGTGACATTCCCCACGGCGAAGAGGTTCTTCGCCAGCTCGTCGTGTTCCGCGGTCTCCGCATTGGGGAAGGACTTGGGGAAGCCCACGGCCACGGCTTCCTTCAACACGAACTTCACCGCGTTGGGGTTGGGAGTGTATTCGATCTCGGCGATCTTGGGCATGTTTAGGGCTTTATGAAGCGGCCCTCTCGGAACCGCAGAAGGAGGCAAGGGTTATGGACCTTGCCTTCGGGTAGCTGGTGACCCACGAAAAGTCCGTTGGCCACGACATCGGAGCCCGCGGCGGGTAGCGGGGCTTTCGAATCGAGGGCCAAGTCGATCTCAACCTGCCGCCTGGTGCCTTCCGACTCTTCGCTGGTGGCACGGAGGTTATCGGCCGCCAGGGTCCATCCGGCTCCTCCGTCCATGGACCGAGTGGGAAAGCTTACGATCTGTCCCTCGAGGGGTTGAAGGACTGCCCCGGCCTTGCCAAGGCTGAGGCGTCGCTGGAAGGTGGCACCTGCCACAGCCCGCAAAACCATCCAACGCAGCTTGGCGCGAGTGGCTTCGGGGATGCCCTCACCCCGCAGCATCGTCTGGCTGCGCTGCAACAGCTCCATCCAATCACCGCGCTCGAGGATCGGGAAGAGGCTGATGATTACGACCTCCGGGTCGGCCTGGACTAGGCCGGGTTGGGAGATGAGGAGCGGGATCACCATCATTCGGTACTCGCTTCTTCCTCGCCCTTCAATGCGGCGTGCAGGGTGGCCCAGGGGAGGACGGCGCACTTCACGCGGCTGGGCAGATCCTTGACGCCGCTGAAGAGGGTGAGCTTGCCCAGCAGCGGTGTCTGGGTGCCGGGCTCCAGTTCGCCTCGCACCATGCCTCGGAACTGCTCGGCCATGGCCTCGGCCTCGGCCACGGGCTTCCCCTTCACGGCGCCGGTCATGAGGCTGGCGCTGGCCACGTCGATGGCGCAGCCACTGCCGGTGAACTTGATGTCCTGCACCAGACCGTTCTCGATGATGAGGGTGAGGTCCAGCTCATCCCCGCAGAGCGGGTTGTGACCCTCCGCATGATGGGTACAGGCCTCCAGCTTCCCGAAGTTCCGGGGCTTCTTGTTGTGCTCCAGGATCACCTGCTGGTAGAGCTCGCGGGGGTCGCTCATTTGAACAACTCGATGGCCTTGATGATGGAGGAAACAAGGACGTCCACTTCGTCCCGGGTGTTGAAGTAGGCGAAGGAAGCCCGGGTGGTGGCGGGGACGTTGAAGCGGGTCATGACGGGCTGGGCGCAGTGGTGGCCCGCGCGGACCACCACGCCATCGCCGTCCAGCAGGCTGCCCATGTCGTGGGGGTGGATGCCCTCCACCACGAAGGAGATCACGCTGGCCTTCTCCTTCGCCGTGCCGAGGATGCGCAGGCCAGGGATGCGCTCGAGGCGCTCCGTGGCGTGGGCCAGCAGGTCGTGTTCGTAGGCGGCGATGCGGTCCAGACCCAGCTCGGTGAGATAGTCGATGGCCGCGCCCAGGCCGATGGCAGCTGCAATGGCGGGAGTGCCCGCCTCGAACTTTGCGGGGGCACCCAAGTAGGTGGTCTTCTCCCAGGTCACGTTGCGGATCATGCTGCCGCCGCCGTGCCAGGGGGGCATGGCTTCCAGCAGCTCCAGCCTGCCGTAGAGCACGCCGATGCCCGTGGGTCCCGACAGCTTGTGGCCGCTGAAGACGTAGAAATCGGCGTCCAGGTCCCGGACGTCCACCCGCAGGTGGGGCACCGCCTGGGCGCCATCCACCAGCACGGGGACACCCCGGGCATGGGCCCTGGCGATGATCTGCTTCACGGGGTTCACGGTGCCCAGCACGTTGCTGACATGGATCAGGCCCAGGAGCTTCGTGCGGTCGGTGATGAGCTCATCCAGGGAATCCAGGATCAGCTCGCCCGCGTTGTTCATCGGAATGACCTTGAGGGTGGCGCCCTTCTCCTCCGCCAGCATCTGCCAGGGCACGATGTTGGCGTGGTGCTCCATGGCCGACAGCAGGATCTCGTCGCCGGCCTTCACGGTCATGCGGCCGAAGGTCTGGGCCACGAGGTTGATGGCTTCGGTGGTGCCCCGGGTCCAGACGATCTCCTTGATGGACCCCGCCCCTATGAACTTGCGCACCTTCTCCCGGGCGGCTTCAAAGAAATCCGTGGCCTCCTGGCTGAGGGTGCTGACGCCCCGGTGGACGTTGGTGTGCTCGTCGCGTTCGTACTTGCTCATGCGCTCGATGACCGGCAGGGGCATCTGGCCGCTCACGGCGCTGTCGAGGTAGACCACGGGCTTGCCGTGCAGCACCCGGGAGAGCAGGGGGAAGTCCTTGCGGATGGCGGTGACATCCAGGGGCTGCAGGAGGGTGCTCATGCGAAGTCCCCCAGCGAAGCGGCCTGGGTACGGGCCATGACGAGCTGGCGCAGGGTCCGCCGCAGGCTGGCCACGGGGATGTGCGTGAGCACGTCTGCCGCAAAGCCGTAGGTGAGGAGGTTGCGGGCGTCGTCGGCGTTCAGGCCGCGGCTCTGCAGGTAGAAGAGCTCCTCCGGATCGAGCGCACCCACGGTGGCGCCGTGGCTGCACTTCACATCGTCGGCATAGATCTCCAGCTGGGGTTTGGTATCCACCCGGGCCGTCTCGGAGAGGAGGAGGTTGCGGCTCTGCTGTTTCGCATCGGTGCCCTGGGCCTTGGGCGCCACCAGGACCTGGCCATTGAAGATGGCGCGAGCATGGCCATCCACGATGCACTTGTGCAGCTGGTGGCTGCTGGCGTGCGGCTCGGCATGGAGCATGAAGCTGTGCGTATCCGCCACCTGGGCTCCATCCAGCAGGGCGAGCCCATCCAGGGTGGCCTCGGCGCCCTCGGCCAGGCGCACCCAGGGCTGCTGGCGGGAGAGCCGGGCGCCGAAGCTCAGCGTCCGGGAGTGGTACTGGCCGCCCTTGGCCACCTCGGCCTTGAGGGTGCCCAGGTGGAAGGCCTCATCACTGTCTCGCTGGACCCGTTCGTGGTGGAGGATGGCGCCTTCGGCTAGGCGGATTTCCACCACGGGGCAGGTCAGGTATGTGCCCTTGCCGTGATGCTCCTCCACCAGTTCCAGCTCGGCGCCGCGCTCCAGGACCACCATGAGCCGCGGGAAGACGGCGATGGGCGTTTCGGCCTTCGTGATGAAGAGCAGGTGCAGGGGCAGGGCCACCTTCATGTTCTTGGGCACCAGGAGGACGGCGCCATCCTCGAAGCGGGCGGTGTTGAGGTCCTCGAAGGGGCTCTGGTTGTGGGTAGGGCCCACCATGCCGAGGGCGTGGCAGGCCTCGCTGGCCGTGGACAGGGGCAGGAAGCGCACGCCCGCAGCCACCGCCGAGGCGCAACTGGCGTGGGGGGCGTGGTGCCCGTTCACGAAGACCTGGCGGGTGCCCACCATCTCGGGCAGCAGGTGCCCGCTGATGTCCACCGTGGCCTTCGGCGCAGGGCCGAAGGTGATTCCGGCCAGGGCCTTCAGATCTGTGTACTTCCAGTCCTCGTCGCTGGTGGTGGGCAGATCGCGCCTCGCCAGCCGGGCTTCTGCCTCCTCTCGCAGCTTTTCCCACTCAGCGGGCCTTGGGCCGCTGAGCAGGTCGGAGAGCAGGTTCGAGGCAACAGCCGAGGTCATCGCGCTCCCCCGGCAGCGGCCTCTGCCAGCACCCAGTCGTAGCCCCGCTCCTCGAGCTCGAGGGCCAGCTCCTTGCCGGAGCTCTTGAGGATGCGGCCGCCCGACAGCACGTGGACGAACTGGGGCTGGATGATCTCCAGGATGCGGGGGAAGTGGGTGATGATCAGCAGGGCGCGATCGGCGCGCTGCAGCGTGTTCACGGCATCGCCCAGCACCCGGAGGGCGTCGATGTCGAGGCCGCTGTCCAGCTCATCCAGGATGGCCAGCTTGGGCTCGAGCACCGCCATCTGGAGGATCTCGTTGCGCTTCTTCTCGCCGCCGGAGAAGCCCTCGTTGAGGCTGCGGTCCAGGAACTCCGACCTCATGGCCACGACCTTGATCTTCCCGTGGATGAAGTCGTCGAACTCCAGGGGGTCCAGCTCATCCCGGCCCTCGGCCTCGGCCTTCTTGTTATAGGCCAGGCGCAGGAAGGAGGCATTGCTTACGCCGGGCACCTCGATGGGGTGCTGGAAGCCCATGAAGATGCCGGCCCTGGCGCGGGCATCGGCCTCCATCTCAAAGAGGTTCTTGCCCTCGAAAAGCACTTCGCCACCGGTGACTTCATAGGATGGATGACCCGCAAGCACCTTGCCCAGCGTGGACTTGCCGGAGCCGTTGGGCCCCATGATGGCGTGGATCTCCCCGGCCCTGATCTCCAGGTCGATGCCCTTCAGCACCGGTGTGCCGTTGATCGAGGCGGTGAGGTTCTTGATCGAAAGCATCGGTTCTCCAGTCGTCATCCCACAGATCCTTCGAGCTTGAGCGAAAGCAGCTTGGTGGCTTCGACGGCGAACTCCATGGGGAGCTCCCGGAAGACGTCCTTGCAGAAGCCGTTGATGATCATGCTGATGGCCTCTTCCGCCGGGATGCCCCGCTGCTGGAAGTAGAAGAGCTGCTCTTCACCGATCTTGCTGGTGGTGGCCTCGTGCTCCACCTTGGCGCTGCGGTTCTGCACCTCGAGGTAGGGGAAGGTGCTGGCGCTGCAGGTGTGGCCGATGAGCATGGAATCGCACTGGCTGAAGTTGCGGGCGCCTTCGGCCCGGGGCTGGATCTTCACCAGGCCGCGGTAGCTGTTGGAGCTGTCGCCGGCGCTGATGCCCTTGCTGATGATGGTGCTCTTCGTGTTCTTGCCGATGTGCACCATCTTGGTGCCGGTGTCCGCCTGCTGCTTGTGGTTGGTGAGGGCCACGCTGTAGAACTCGCCGATGCTGTCGTCACCCAGCAGGATGCAGCTGGGGTACTTCCAGGTGATGGCGCTGCCGGTCTCCACCTGGGTCCAGCTGATGTGCGAGCCCTTGCCCTTGCAGAGACCGCGCTTGGTCACGAAGTTGAAGATGCCGCCCAGGCCGTTCTTGTCGCCGGCGTACCAGTTCTGGACGGTGCTGTACTTGATGGAGGCCTGGTCCAGGGCCACCAGTTCCACCACTGCGGCGTGCAACTGGTTGGTGTCGAACTGGGGCGCGGTGCAGCCCTCCAGGTAGCTGACGCTGGCGCCCTCTTCGGCCACGATGAGGGTGCGCTCGAACTGCCCCGATTCCTTGTTGTTGATGCGGAAGTAGGTGCTCAGGTCCATGGGACAGGTGACGCCCTTGGGGATGAACACGAAGCTGCCGTCCGTGAACACGGCGCTGTTGAGGGCCGCGTAGAAGTTGTCGGCGGCGGGCACCACGCTGCCGAGGTACTTCCTGATGAGCTCGGGGTGCTCCCGCACGGCCTCGCTGAAGCTGCAGAAGATGACCCCGACGGTGGCCAGCTTCTCCTTGTAGGTGGTGGTCACGCTGACGGAATCGAAGACCACGTCCACGGCCACGCCCGCCAGGGAGGCCTGCTCGTTGATGGGCACGCCCAGCTTCTCGAAGGTGCGCAGCAGCTCCGGATCCACCTCGTCCATGGAAGCGTACTTGGCCACCTTGGGCTTGGGGGCGCTGTAGTAGACGATCCTCTGGAAGTCCGGCTTCTCGTAATTCACCTTCGCCCAGTCCGGCTCGGTCATGGTCAGCCAGTGCCGGTAAGCCTTGAGGCGGAACTCCAGCAGCCACTCAGGCTCGCCCTTCTTCGCGGAAATGAACCGGATCACGTCTTCGCTCAACCCAGGCGCCACGCTATCGGCCTCGATGTCGGTCACGAAGCCGTACTTGTATTCCTGGCTGGTGACCACGTTCAGGGTGGTGCTCATCGCCGTCTCCCGATTCCCCCCATTCTGGAATCTCGACTAAAAAAGTCAACTTAATATGCTGTGGCCTAAGTCACGCCTGCGGAGCTTCCTCCAGCTCCTTGAGGAGGCCCCGAATCTGGGACTTGACCCCCTTGGCCTGGCTTTCGTTCAGATCGCCCGCTTCGGCGTCCATGCCCGCCCTGAGCAGGATCCGGGCCTCTTCCTTCTCGCCCAGCCCCACCAGGGCGGAACCCAGCTGGAAGTGGTTGATGAGGGTGGGTTCCCGCTCCAGGAGGGGATCCAGCAGCTCCACCACCTCCTGGTGGCGCCCAAGGGCCAGCAGGTACTGGCCCAGGAGGGTCCGGGCCCGGGGCTCCAGGCCCGGGAGGGGGTGGGTGTGGAGGCGGCGGACTTCGGCGAGGTCCTGGTCCGTGACCTGGCCATTCATCAGGCGGTAGGCCAGGCGCATGAGGGCTGCCTCCCAGGCGCCGGTGCTCTTGGGGTGGCGGCCCAGGTAGGCGTCCAGGGCCTGGGTGATCTCCGGCTCGCGCTTCTGGGCCATGAGGTGTTCGAGGACCAGGCGCAGGGCCAGGAAGCAGAGGCGCGGATGGCGATCCGAGCGGGCGAAATCCAGGGCGGCCTTGATCTGCTTCTCGGGATCCTTCAGGAAGGTCAGGCGCAGGTCCAGCCACTCCGAGCGCTGGCTGCGGCCCTTGCGGCGGACCCGCTTCAGGAGCACCTCGGCGCCCTCGGTCTGGTCCTCATCCAGGAGAGCCTCGGCCTCGTCCAGCAGGAGCTGGGTGCCGGCCCGGCCATCCCGCGCCTCCCGCAGCTGGGGGTGGTTCTCGGCGTCCAGCATCAGCAGCAGGTGGGGATCCCCGGGGTTCTGCATCAACAGTTCCTGGAGGATGGCGAAGGCCTTGGGGCGCTCCTCCTGGAGGAGGTAGGCCTCCGCCAGGGCCTCCCGCACGTTCAGGTCGCCTGGCAGGTGGATGCTGGCCTCCTTGAGGGCCGGCACGGCCAGGAGGCTCTCCCCCCGGGCCAGGTAGACCTGGCCCAGGAGCAGCAGGGTTTCGCCGTCCCGGCGCCGGGCCACGGCCTCCTGGGCCGCCTCCAGGGCCCCCTGCAGATCGTCCTGATCCAGCAGCAGCTCCGCCAGCAGCATGCGGGGCTCGGGATCATCGGGCCGCAGGTCCGAGGCCTGGTGCAGGGCCTCGATGGCCTGGTCCGCGTGCTCCGGCAGCTCCTGGAGCAGCCGGCCCAGCAGCATCCAGGCCTCGAAGTGGCGGGGGCTCAGGCCCACGGCCTTGCGGGCCAGGACCTCCGCCTCTTCGAAGTTCTGGGAGGCTTCGTGCAGGGAGGCGGCGGTGAAGATGAGCTCGTAGTTCTTGGGATCCAGGGGCAGGGCCTGGCCCAGGCGCTGGGCCGCGCCCGGCAGGTCGGCGGCCTCCAGCAGGGCGGTGGTTTCCAGCAGGGCCCGCTTGAGCTGGGCCATGGACTTGGGCCGGGCGATGGGCAGGATCCGGGCCCGGTACCGGGTGAAGAGCTCCCGGGCGCTGATGAGGTGGAGGTTGTCCTCCACCAGGTTCTCCCAGCGCGCGGAGAAGGCCTGGGCGTCCAGCTGGCGGTTGTGCTCCATCTCCTGGACCAGGGCCATGAGGCCGTTGCGCAGCATGACCTCGCTGCGCTCCAGCTTGCCCAGCTGATCGGAGACCGTCTCCAAATAGGTCTCCACCCGGCGCACGGTCTCCTCGAGCCCCGTGATGCGCTCCAGCAGGTGCTCTTCCAGGTCCTCGCCGCCGTCCATGTCCTCGGGTTCGTCCTCCCAGGTCTGGTCCCCGGCCAGGATGAGGAGCCGCGTCCCGCACTTGAGACAGGTCTCCCGCTCCCCGGGATTCCAGGCGAGGCAGTTCTGGCAGTAGGAACCGGGCAGATCGTTGGCCATGGCTCCAGAATAGAGGGGAACGGGTCGGCTGGGAGTCTACATGTCCGAGGGGGCCAGTTCCAGCTTGCCGCCTGCCCGCCAGAGGGCCGACTGGAGCAGCTGCCGCATGGGCACGTACTCCTTGGGCAGGCGGTCGTAGAGCTTCTCGAACAGCTCGACGTGGAGGAGCAGCTCCCGGCGCCACTCGTCCCGATCCACCTTCATGACGGCCTGGTATTCGGCGGGGCCGAAGCCCGGCATGCCGCTGAGGTCGAGGTCCTCTTCCAGGGGCATCCAGCCCAGGGGGCCCTCTTCGGCCCTGGCGCGACCCTGGACCCGCTCCACCACCCACTTGAGCACCCGCATGTTCTCCGAGTACCCGGGCCAGAGGAACTTGCCGTCTGGGCCCTTGCGGAACCAGTTCACGCAGAAGATCTGAGGGGGGTGGGCGACATGGCCCATCTGAAGCCAGTGGTTGAAGTAATCACCCATGTGATAGCCGCAGAAGGGCAGCATGGCCATGGGATCGCGGCGCACCTCGCCGGTGGCGCCCACGGCGGCGGCGGTGGTTTCGCTGCCGATGGTGGAGGCCATGTAGACGCCGAAGGCCCAGCTCACGGGCTGGAACACCAGGGGCACCGTGGTGGCGCGTCGTCCCCCGAACAGCATGGCGCTGATGGGCACGCCCGCCGGATCCTCCCAGGCGGGATCGATGCTGGGGCACTGGCTGGCGGGGGCGGTGAACCGGGCATTGGGGTGGGCGGCGGGCTTGCCGCTGGCCTTGTCGTGGGGCTGGCCCTGCCAGTTGATGAGGCCGTCCGGCACCTCATCGGTCATGCCCTCCCACCACACGTCCCCGTCGGTCGTGAGGGCCACGTTGGTGAAGAGGGTGTTCTTTTCGATGGTGAGCATGGCATTGGGGTTGGACTTCATGCCGGTGCCCGGCGCCACGCCGAAGAACCCGGCCTCGGGGTTGATGGCGTACAGGCGCCCATCGAGGCCGGGCTTGATCCAGGCGATGTCATCGCCCACGGTGGTGATCTCGTATTCCTTGAGGGCCTCGGGCGTGCGCAGCATGGCGAAGTTGGTCTTGCCGCAGGCGCTGGGGAAGGCTGCGGCCACATAGGCCTTGGGCATGCCGGGGCCCTGCACGCCGAGAATCAGCATGTGCTCGGCCAGCCAGCCCTCTTCCTTGGCCATGATGCTGGCGATGCGCAGGGCGAAGCACTTCTTCCCCAGCAGGGCATTGCCGCCGTAGCCGCTGCCGAAGCTCCAGATGCTGCGCTCCTCCGGGAAGTGGACGATGTACTTCTCCTTGTTGCAGGGCCAGGTCACATCCTTCTGGCCCTCGGCCAGGGGCATGCCCACGGAGTGCAGGGCCGGCACGAAGTCGCCGTCGCCCAGGACATCCCAGACCTGGCGCCCCATGCGGGTCATGATCTTCATGTTCACGGCCACGTAGGGCGAGTCCGACAGCTCCACGCCGATTTGGGCGATGGGGCTGCCCAGGGGACCCATGCTGAAGGGGATCACATAGAGGGTGCGGCCCTGCATGCAGCCCTTGAAGAGGCCCTGGAGCCTGGCCTTCATCTCCGAGGGCTCCATCCAGTTGTTGTTGGGGCCCGCATCGTCCTTGAGCCTGGAGCAGATGAAGGTGCGATCCTCCACCCGGGCCACGTCGATGGGATCGCTCCAGGCCAGGTAGCTGTTGGGGCGCCTGGCCGGATTCAGCTTCCGGAAGGTGCCGCCTTCGACCAGGCGGCCGCAGAGGTGGTCGAATTCCGCCTCGGTGCCATCGCACCAGTGGACATCCTTGGGCTGGCAGAGCTGGACCACCTCCTCCAGCCAGCGGAGGAACTTTCTGTTGACGACATAGGCGGGGGCCTGGACAGGAGGTGTGGGCATCGGCGACCTCTCTTGGGGTGGTCAAGATCCCGATCATTCTGGGAATAAAAAATAATTGGTCAATATTTTTTACCCGGAGGTAATTAATTTCAACTTCCGGCGCACCCTCGCCCAAGGACCCGCTTTCGACCCAGGTGGGGGAGTTCCTGCGGCACCCGGCAGCGATAAGAATCCTCCCGGGGCCTTCCACGGGGTTTTATCCTGGTGGCGACGAGGAACACCCATGAGTGACGACCAGGATCGGAAGGACAAGCGCCAGGACGCCATGGAGTGGGTGGGGAAGGCCTACCAGCTCCACATGAAGGGCGAGGTGGACAAGGCCATCGCCCTCTACACGAAGTCCATCGAGATCCATCCCACCGCCGAGGCCTACACCTTCCGGGGCTGGGCCCGCTCCTTCGAAAAGGACTACGCCTCGGCCATCGAGGATTGCCACCGGGCCATCGACCTGGATCCCGAGTTCGGCAACCCCTACAACGACATCGGCGCCTACTACGTGGAGCAGGGCGAGCCCGACGAGGCCATCCCCTGGCTGCGCATGGCCCTGAAGGCCAAGCGGTACGACAGCTACTGCTTCCCGCACTTCAACCTGGGCCGGGTCTTCGAAGCCAAGGAGCAGCTGGACAAGGCCCTGGAGCACTTCCGCGCGTCCCTGGACGAGAACCCCGGCTATGCCCTGGCGGCCAAGGCCGTGGAGCGGGTCAGGGAGAAGCTCGGCGCGCGCAAGCCCGAGGCCATCGGCTGAAGGGGTCCTAGTGGGGGCTTTCCCGCCGATTCGGGCTCGGGGGCTCGGGTAGCCCTGGGCTATCATCGTCCACCGTGACCCATCCTGAGCCCCCAGTCCGTCCCCGGATCGCCATCGCGGGCACCAGCAGCTTCATCGGTGCCGCAGTCTGCAGGGCCCTGGCCCCACGCTTCGAGGTGGTGGCCCTCACCCGCTCCATGGCCCTGCCCATGAGCGACGGCGGCGAGGGGATCGAGGTGCGTCCCTGCGACCACTTTTCGCGCCGTGAGCTGGCGGCCGCTCTGGAGGGCGTGGATTACGCCATCTACCTCGTGCACAACCGGGACCCCTCGGCCCGGCTGGATCAGGCCCAGTCCCGGGACATGGACCTGCTCGTGGCGGACAACTTCGCCTGGGCGGCGGCCCGGGCCGGGGTGAAACAAATCCTTTGCCGGGCCCCCCTGGGGAGGGGACTGCAGCACGACTCGGCCCGCCACGCCGAGGAGATGCAGGAGGTGCTGCGCTCCCACGGCGTTCCGCTCACGGTGCTGCGCACGGGCCTGGTGCTGGGTCCGGGTGGCGACCTTTCCCGGCTCCTGGCGAGCCTGGTCCGGCGGCTCCCGGTGATCCCCCTGCCGCGGCTGGCGGAAACCAAGTGTCGGCCCATCCAGTTGGAAGGCTTCCTGACCGCCATCCGGCACTGCGTGGGCCAGCCCGGCACCTTCGGCCAGGCCTACGATGTCTTCGGCCCCGAGGCCATCACGCTCCGCTGGATGCTTCAGGAGACGGCGACCCTCCTGGGCCGGCCGGCGCGCTTCTTCTCCTGGCCGGCCATGCCCCGGGGTCTCTTCCTGGTCCTGCTGAGGCTCCTGCGCCCCTCCCTGCATCCGGACTTCCTGGCCTACCTGCTGGACATGTTCTCCGGGGACGCCACCGGACAGGCCAATCCCGTGGAGCGCCAGGTGGCCCAGAGCTGGCGACCCCTCCAGGAGACCCTGGCGGCTTCCGTGCAGGGGACCCGGCCCGGCTCGGCGGTGCGATCCCCCCAGCGGACCCGCGACGACGAGGTCCTCCGCCAGATGCGGCGGGTCCGCTCCATCCAGCGCCTGCGGCTGCCGGAGGGGCGCAATGCCCAGTGGCTGGCGGACCACTACTTCCGCTGGCTGGGGACGCTGATGGGGCTGTTCATCCGCACCGAGCGGGACGGAGCCGGCTCCTGGAGCGTGCGGCAGCGGCCCGGGGGCCTGCGGCTGCTGGAGCTCAGCTTCCAGCCCACCCACAGCACGCCGGACCGGCGCATGTACTTCATCACCGGCGGCGCGCTCGCCCGGTTCCTGGGGGGCCGCACCGCCCGCCTGGAGTTCAGGGACCTGCTGGGCGGCCGCTACTCCATGTTCGCGATCCACGATTTCGACCCTTCGCTGCCCTGGGTGTTCTACCGGTTCACCCAGGCCCTCATCCATGCCCTGGTGATGAAGGGCTTCCAGGGCCACATGGAGCAGTTGGCCGAAGGTGGGCCCAGGCTCTGAGGCGGGACTTTCGGCGAGGGGCCCGGCGCCACCCTGGCACAATGACCTCCTTGTCGCGAATTCAGCCTGCCTGGATCCCAGCCGACAAGGTGAAGACCAGGGGGGCGCCACCCATGAGAAGAATCTTGCTTTGGGTCCTGGCGATCAGCCTGGGCACGGCCCTGCCCGGCCTGGGCCAGACCATCGAGGAGATCCGCATCAATGGCTCCGGCACGGCCCTGGACCTGCTGAAGCCCCTGGCCGAGGCCTACCAGCGGAAGCACCCGCAGGTTCGGATCGCCATCGAGAAGCCCCTGGGAAGCTCCGGCGCCATCAAGGCCCTGCTGGCCGGTGCCCTGGATCTGGCCCTGAGCAGCAAGCCGTTGACTGCCGAAGAGGCTGGCCGGGGCGCCCGGTTGCAGGGCTACGGCAGGACGCCCCTGGCCATCGTCGCGGAAAAGAGCATCCCCCTGTCCGACTTCACCACCCAGCAGCTGGAGGACCTCTACGCGGGCCGGCTCACCCAGTGGAAGCCCGGGAGCCCCGTCCGGCTGGTCCTGCGCCCCCAGAGCGATATCGACACCCAGATCCTGCGCTCGCTGTCACCGGGCCTGAACCAGGCCGTCACCCTGGCCCATGGCAGGCCCGGGATGCTCATGGCGGTGACGGATCCAGAGGCCATGGCCCTCATCGCCAGGACCCAGGGCGGGGTCGGGGCCTCGGGCCTGGCCAGCCTGTTGGTCGAGAAACCGCCCTTGCAGGTGCTCACCTTGAATGGCGTGCGCCCGACCACGGCCACCCTGGCCAGCGGGACCTATCCCCTGGCCAAGGAGATCAGCGTCGTCACCACCGCCAAGACGACCCCAGCCGCCTGGGCCTTCATCGACTTCATCTACTCGGCGGCCGGACGCGCCCAGGCCGAGAAGGTGGGCGTCCTGGTGACGGGCTCCTCGGCCCCCAGCCGCTGAGGGGTGACCGAGCATGATGAAGTTCAGCGGCTCCGTCGAACGCCTCGCAGGGGTCGTCGCCTGGGGCATCTCCTACTCGATCGCCGTGCTGGTACCGATGATCTTCTTCCTCGGCTCCTACCAGTACCTGCGGGGGGTGATGGAAGCGCGGACGGAACTGCGTTCCCACGAGATCTCACGGATCATCCAAGACAATCCCCTCATGTGGCGATTCGAGGAAATCCGGCTTGCCGAGCTGCTCGGACGGGGCCTCGCGGAGGACAAGTCGGAAGCCGTCGAGATCGTCGCCGCTGATGGTGTGCTGGTGGCTCAGAACGGGAGCGCCACCGGTGGGCTATGGGCCCACTGCAACCACCCAATCTACGACGCCGGCCGGGTGGTGGCCCAGATCCGGGTTTCCTATTCGCTGCGGCCCCTGCTGGTGAGGACGCTCCTGGTGGCCCTGGGCTCCCTGGTAATTGCCTTCCTGGTGTTCTTCACGCTGCGCACCCTGCCTCTGCGGGCCGTCAATGATTCGGCCAAGGCCCTGAGGGAGAGCGAGAAGAGGTTCCGCTCGCTCTTTGAGTCCATGAAGGAAGGTCTGGCCATCCACCGACTGGATCCGGGCGAGGGCGGAGCCTTCCCTTCCCTGCGGCTCATGGACGTGAACCCCAGCTGCCTCGCCCTCCTGCAGCTCGATCGGCAGGCGGTCCTCGGGCGAGACAGCTTCACCCTCTTCGGGCCGGGCTTCGCCGAGCACCGCTCCGAGTTCCAGCGGGTGGAGGAACGGGAAGGCTTCGCCGCCTTCGAGCTGACCCTCCCGGGTCGGGACCGGCTCTACGCGGTGCAGGCTTTCAGCCCGGCGAAGGGGCAGATCGCGACCCTCTTCGAAGACATCACCGACCGCAGGGAGGCGGAGAACGAGCGCCTGAACCTGGAGAGGCAGTTGCTGCAGGCCCAGAAGCTGGAGAGCCTGGGCATCCTGTCCGGGGGCATCGCGCACGACTTCAACAACCTGCTGGCGGCCATGCAGGGCTACCTCAACCTGGTGCAGGTGCAGGTGGACGCTGAATCACCCGCCTTCAAACACCTCGAATCCATGGAACGGGTGGTGCACCGGGCCACGGACCTTACCAGCCAGATGCTGGCCTATTCGGGCAAGGGCCGCTTCGTGGTCAAGCAGCACTCCCTGAACCGGGTCATCGAGGACATGAACGACCTGGTGAAGGTCACCATTCCGAAGAAGATCCTGCTGGACCTGGATCTCGCGCCCCTCCTGCCCCCCGTGGAGGCGGACGCAGCCCAGATCCAGCAGGTGATCCTGAACCTGCTCACCAACGCCTCGGACGCCATCGGGGATCAGGAAGGGATCATCCGCATCACCACCCGGTCCCTGCGCCTGGGCCCCGGCGACCTGGTGAAGGACTTCCAGGGGCAGAATCTCGAGGCCGGGGTGTTCGTGGCCCTGGAGGTCAGCGACACCGGCTGCGGCATGAGCACGGAAGTCCAGGCCCGGATCTTCGATCCTTTCTTCTCCACCAAGTCCCTGGGGCGCGGCCTGGGCCTGTCGGCGATCCAGGGCATCCTCCGCGGGCACCACGCGGGGTTGAGGATCGATAGCAAGCCAGGACGCGGCACGACCTTCAAGGTCTATTTCAGGGCTTCGGCCCTGGCCATGGAAGAGGCAGGCAGGGGGGCGGTGTCTGCGCGGAAAAGCCTCGAGGGCACGGTGCTGCTGGTGGATGACGAGGTGATGATCACGGATTCGGTCTCCGCCATGCTCGAAGGCATGGGGCTGAAGGTCTTCATTGCCCACGACGGACGCCAGGCGGTGGAGGTCTTCCAGCGGGAGCGCAACCGCATCAACCTGGTGTTGATGGATCTCACCATGCCCCACCTGGATGGGCTGGAGGCCGCCCGGCTCATCCACCGCCTGGAACCCCGGATGCCTGTGATCCTCAGCAGCGGCTACTCGGAGCACGAATCCATTCAGGGGGGAATCGGCGGGCAAGCGGTGGGTTTCCTTCAGAAGCCCTACTCCCTGCAGGCCCTGTACGAGGCACTCCGCGGATCCCTGCAGCCTTCGTCAACCTGATCCCCGCGGGCCCCGCACGGCTTTTCATCCAACCCCGCCGGGTTGTGTGCTGAACTGGTGGAGAGGCCCGCCATGACGTTCACCATCGCCCACAGCCCGGATTCCGATGACGCCTACATGATGGCCCCCCTGGCCCTGGGCTGGCTGGATCCCGAGGGCTTCGACATCGAGTTCATCCGCAAGGACATCGAGCAGCTCAACGCCGAGGCCACCGAAGGCCGCTACGACGTCACCGCCATCAGCTTCGGGGCCTATCCCGAGCTGAAGGACCGCTACGACCTGCTCACCGCGGGCTCCAGCATCCAGGAGGGCACGGGGCCCCTGGTGGTGAGCCGCGTGCCCCTGGACGTGCCGGCCCTGAAGGGCCTCACCATCGCCATCCCGGGGCTGCGCACCTCGGCCTACCTGTCCATGCGCCGGTGGTGCGCGGAGCATGGCTTCGAGCCCGCGGTGGAGCTGCTGCCCTTCGACCAGATCCTGCCCGCCGTGGCCGAGGGCCGCTTCGAGGCCGGGCTGCTCATCCACGAAAGCCAGCTCATGTACCACGATGCGGGCCTGCGCCTGGTGGTGGACCTGGGGGCCTGGTGGAAGCACGCCTATGACCTGCCCCTGCCCATGGGGGGCAATGCCATCCGCAAGAACCTGCCCGCGGAGCTGAAGCTGCGGTTCGCCGGGCTCATGCGCCGAAGCGTCGAGCTGGCCCGCGCGCGCCACTGGGAGAGTGTGGACTACAGCCAGTCCTTCGGCCGGGGCATGGATCGCGAGATGATCGGTCGCTACGTGAACGCCTGGGTCAACGAGTTCACCGTGGACCCGGGGCCCAGGGGCCGGGAGGCCGTACGAAAGCTGCTGGAGATAGAGCCGTTATGGATTCAGGGTTAGCTTGGCAAAGCCGGTTGGAGCCGCTCGGTTTTTGCCGATATTTTCATAATTAATATTTGTGCCCTAGTCATTTTGACCTAGACTTGAATCCTGGCATCAGCCTTCCGGGATGCCGGTCATGGTTGGAAGGAACCCGCATGCCTGGGTGCAAGGGTCTGTTTCTGGTGGCTTGCTCGGCCCTGCTGCTTTCCTGCAGTGGCGGAGGGGATTCCCCGCGCAGCGCCAGCAGCGGCGGTGGCGAGCCGCCCGCGCCCTTGGTCATGACCCTGTCCTCCCAGCAGCTGGCCCTGACGGCTCAGGTGTCGGATCCAGCCCCGGTCGCCTCGGTGACCATCCTCCTGTCGACCACCCCGTCCAACACGCTTTTCATCGGCGTCAACTCCGCCCGGGCCATGCTCAGCGACGTGACAGTCTCCGGCAGCACCTCGACCTCGGCCACCTGCGCGCTCACATTCGTATCCCCCGCAACCCTGCCCCCCGGGACCTACGCGGACACCCTGACCATCAGCCTCTACTACGACGCGCAGGGCAGCAGACCCGTCAGCAACAGCCCCCAGGACATGGCCGTGACCTACACGGTGACGGGATCGATCTCGCCCGATTTCCCATCCCGCCCTGCGGCAACGGCCGAGACGGGATCACCCGGCCCCTGGCAGAGAACCCTCTCATGGCCCGCCCCGTTGCAGTGAGCCCCAGGCTTCAGGGCATCTCCGGGGGCAACGGTCACACCTAGTCCCTGGCTGCCTCCAGTCGGAGCGATACCTTCCGGCTGCGGCCTTCCCGCTGGACCTCCAGACCCACGGAACTGCCCAGGGGCAGGGCCTCGACGGCGTCCAGGAGGGCATCCCAGTCCTGGACGGACCGGCCATCGACGCCCTGGATCAGGTCCCCGGGGAACACCCGTCGGCCCTCCACGATCACTCCCTGGAGACCGGCCCGGGCAGCGGCCCCGCCCCGGGCGACCTTGCCCACCATCACGCCCTTCTGGGGCCCAAAGGCGCGTTCCACCAGCCTCGGGTCCACGGGCTCGAAGCCCAGGTCCGGGCGCTCCAGCTTGCCCCGGGCAATGAGCTGGGGCACCACCCGATTCACGGTGTCCACGGGCACGGCGAAGCCGATGCCCGCACTGGCGCCGCTGGGACTCTGGATGGCGGTGTTCACGCCGATGAGGCGACCGGCGCTATCCAGCAGGGGCCCGCCGCTGTTGCCTGGGTTGATGGCCGCGTCGGTCTGGATGACCCCGGCGATGCGCCGGCGGGTGACGCTCTGGATCTCCCGACCCAGGGCGGACACCACCCCGGTGGTGAGGGTCTGGTCCAGGCCGAAGGGATTGCCAATGGCCAGCACCGCCTGGCCCACCTGCAGGTCGGCGCTGCTGCCCAGGGGGATGGGCCGCAGCTTCGGCGGCGCCTTGACCAGTTGCAGCACGGCCAGGTCCTTGTCCGGGGCGCCGCCCACGTAACTGGCCTCGTGGCGGCTGCCATCCGCCAGAGTGATGTAGGCGCGCGTCGCTCCCTTGATGACGTGGAAGTTCGTGACCACGTGGCCCTGCTCGTTCCAGATCAGGCCCGTGCCGGATCCCGCCGGGACTTCCACCACGTCGAGGCCGAAGAAGTCGCGGCTGCGCTCCTCTGTGGTGGTGATGTAGACCACGCTGGGGGCGGCCTCCTTGAAGCGCCGGATGCTGGCCTGCTCCCAGTCGGGCAGGGGCCCCCGGGGTTCCACCGCCCGGGGGCGCACCATGGGGGGCGTGAGGGCGTGGCCGCACCAGGCCGCGATCAAACCGATGGCAAGGAGTCCGAGAACGAGGATGGACTTTCGCATGCATGCCCCCCGGAACACCGAGTCTACCGTGGGCTGTGGGCTTGTTGGATGGGGTGTGGCTAGAGCTTGAAGCCCTGAACGACGGCCCTCAAGCCTTCGGCGACCCGGGCCAGTTCCTCCGAGGTCTTGGCGATTTCCTGCACCGTCGAGGCCAGCTCGTGGGTGGCGGAGGCATTCTGGGCCAGCCGATCGGTGGTCTGGGCCATCATCCCGGCGACTTCTTGTCCCGTGTCGGCCTGCTGACGGGACAGTCCGCCAATGTCAGTGATGGTGGTGGCCACCCCACTGATTCGTTCCCGGATGGCCTCCAGGCTGGCCAGGGTGGTATCGACGCTATGCACGCCCCCGGAGACCACCTGCTGGGTGCGCAGGATCAGGGCCTCGATTTCCTGCGCGGCGGTGCCTGAGCGTTCCGCGAGCTTCCGCACCTCTTCGGCGACCACGGCAAAGCCCTTGCCCATGGCTCCGGCCTTGGCGGCCTCGATGGCGGCGTTCAGGGACAGGAGGTTGGTCTGGCGGGCGATGTCCTGGATGACCGTGACGGCCTCGACGATCTGGCCGGTAACCTCCTGGATGTCCGACATCCCTCGCGCCGTTCCCTGACCTGCCTGGGCGCTCCGGTCGGTTTCCCGCACGACGTCCTGGCTTCGGGTCTCGGCCTCCTGGGTGCGCATGGCGACCTTGGCCGCGTTGGATCCGAGCCCCTGCATGGATTCGGAGACCCGCTCGCCGGCGCTCTTGAGGTCCTCGCTCACCTTGGCGATCTCGGCCACGGCCTGGGACATCTGGTCGGCGGAGGCGGCCAGTTCCGTACTGCCCGAGGCGACCCGCAGGGCGAATTCCGCCACGTCCTGGACGGTTTTGCGCATGCCGCCGTTGTAGGCATTGAAGGCCTTGGCAGCCTCGCCGATTTCGTCCTCCACCGTTACGGGGATCTGCCTGGACAGATCGCTGTTACGCAGGCCCTCCACCAGCAGGTGCAGGGGACGGACCATCCGCCGGGCGATCGTCCGTGCCAGGAAGAACACCAGGACGGAGACCAGGAGGATGCCCCCGAGCATGATCAGGGCCGTGTTCCGGACCTGGCGATCCACGTCATCGACATACACGCCCGTCCCCACGGTCCAGCCCCAGGGGGCAAAAGTCTTTACATAGCTGAGTTTGGGAAAGAGGCCCTGGGTCCCGGGTTTGGCGAACTGGTATTCGTGGAACCCCCCCGCGGGCGCCAGGGCCACCTTTTCCAGGTCCCGGAACAGCTTGACCAGGGCGGGATCGCCGAGCCCGTCGGTGGCCTTTCCAGCCCATTCCCGGCGGACGCCGTGACCCACGATGCGAGGCCCCGGAGACTGGATCCAGAGGTAGTTGGTCCCGTCGTAGCGGAGGTTTTCGATGATCTCCTTGCCCCGGGCCTGGGCAGTTTCCAGGCTCCGCTTGCCGGCCTGGACCTGGGCCTCCTGCTCCTGAAGCAGGGTGAGACCCAGGTCCACCACCTGCCGGATGCCTTCTTCCTTGGCCCGCATCACCGAACCATGCAGGGTGGGCAGCACGTACGCCCCGAAAAACAGGATGAACAACACCACGGGCAACAAACTCAGGGCCAGCATCTTGCTCGAAAGGGTCTGGAAGCGGAACCAGTTGGAAGCTGCCATGGCGACCTTTCACTTGGGTTGGGTTGACCATTTGGGACAGAGGGTGGATCGGCCCATAACTTCGGGTAAACAATGGGTTCATTGGAAAACACAAACAAGGTGTTCCTGGTGACTTGACATATGATTAATAAGCACTAAGATTTTATTCGGGAACGGCAGCATGGTTTCCGAAACCTGCTCCCGCCGGAACCCCTTTTTTTGGAGGATCCCATGAGCATTCTTCGCACCCGCAATCCTCAGGTGGTTCCGGCCACGGCCGCGACCCTGGAGCCCTTCCGCCTCATGCGCGACTTCATGCGCTGGGACCCGCTCCGCGACTACGACCTGGGCGTGCCCGCCGCCTTCATGCCCAGCTTCGACGTGAAGGAGACCCCGGACGCCTACCAGTTCAAGGCGGATATCCCTGGCATCCTCGAGGCCGACCTGGAGATCAGCCTGGAGGGCACCCGCCTCACCGTGGCGGGCAAGCGCGAGGAGGAGGCCAACAAGGACGGCGAAAGGGTCCACCTGGCGGAGCGCAGCCACGGGAACTTCAGCCGCACCTTCACCCTGCCCGAGGATGTGGAGGGCGAGAAGGTGCTGGCCGAGCTCCGCAACGGCGTGCTCACCCTGATGGTGCCCAAGCGTCCCGAGGTGCGGCCCCGCAAGATCAACGTCAGTCTTGGGTAGATCTTGACGGAGTTTCATTCCTCGCTCCAACAAAGCCCCGGTTTCCGGGGCTTTGTTGGAGTCAGTTGTAGAAGTACAGGGGCGGGCCGAAGGTGCCGGGCGTGGTGGCGCTGTTGAGGCGCACCACGATATCGCCATCCGCCAGCACCAGATCCGGCCGGCCATCCCCATCCATGTCGGCGAAGGCCACACCCATGGGGCCGAAGACGCCCCGGTAGTCCACGGCCCCCACGTAGACGCCGGGGGAGGCGGAGGCGGGCGGGGTGTGGAGGAAGACGGAGGTGGCACCGGGATCCCCGGGGAGGCCCTGGCAGGCCACCGCGATATCGGACTTGCCGTCGGCGTTCAGGTCCCCCACGGCCAGGGCCACGGCCCGGTAGGCGGTGGTGGAGTGGACCGGGGCGCCGAAGGTGCCCGGGGCGCCCTGGAGCAGCACGCTCAGGCCCTGGTTGCCGGGGCTGAGGGAGGCGCCGTAGTTGGCGGTGAGCAGGTCCAGCTTGCCGTCGCCGTTGAGATCCGCCGCCTTGATGGCCACGGGCTGGACGCCGGTGGCGTAGTCCACCTTGGGAGCGAAGACTCCGGCGGCGGTCTGCAGCAGCACAGAGACCGTGTTCGCGGTGGTGGCCACGGCGATATCGGCCCGGCCGTTGCCATCGAGATCCGCCACGGTCACGGCCTGAGGGTCACCGCCCACCGCGTAGGTTGCCGGTGCGTTGAAGGTGCCGGTGGTCGTCTGGGTGAAAACCAGGACATTGTTGGCGCCGCTGGCAGCCACTGCGATGTCCAGGCGGCCGTCGGTGTGACCACTGAGGTTGCCTGCCGCCACATCGAGGGGCGTCAGGCTGGGCGTCGAAAGGACGATGGCGGCGAGGAAGTAACCGGGTCGGGCCGGGTCAGCGAAGCGGACACTGACGGTGTGGTCATCCGCGTTGGCCACCACGAGATCCGGCCTGCCATCCCCGTTGACATCCGCCACCACGAGGTTGGCCGGGCCCCGGCCCACGCCGAAGCGGGTGGGGAGGACGAAGGCGCCCGCAGAGCTCTGGAGCCGGGTGGAGACATAGCCCTGGGTGGGCGCGCCCCCAAAGTCGGTGGACACCATTCCGAGGATATCCGGCAGGCCGTTGGCGTCGATATCCGCCACGGCGATGCCGTTCACCAGGTAGGAGGAGGTGGGGCCGTTGTCGAAGTGGTCAGAACTGGAGCAGCCCAGGAGGGCGAGGAGGCTGAGGGAACCGAGGAAGAGCCGGGCCGGTGAGGTCATGGGAACTCCTTGAACCTGTGGATAAAGGTGGGAGGTTGGAAGGGGGGCCGCAAGATCGCAGATGTTAGACCCGGGCACCAGGTCCAGGTTTGATGGGCTAGATTTCGGCGACGGTCACAGACCATGTCACGAGCTCCCTGGGCAGGAGGGCGGGCCAATAGGCCACGATCTCCTGGGCCTTTGGACGCCCCCCGGCGAATCCCGTGACGCCCGCCGGGCCCGCCGTGACCAGGGGGGCAATCTCCCGGCCGAAACGCTCGACCTTCTTCCGGTCGGCATCCTTCACGCTCAGCCGCAGCACGATCTCGGCGGGATCCGGTGGGGCCGGGGCGATGCCCGCATGGAGGGTGCTGGTGCCCAGGAACTCGGCATCGGTGTGTTCATAGGTGAACCCCGCCGCTTGCAGGCGCTTCCATACGATGTCGGCGCAGAGCTGGGCCTTCTCCAGGGCCCGGGGGCCGCTGATGACCAGCTGGCCCGTGGCCTTGTAGCCCTTGAGGTAGGCGCCGCTCACCTTGAGGAAGGGGGTGCGGGGCTTGCCCTGGATGCCGCTGACGCGCACCCGGTCGGGTCCGGTCTGTTCCAGTCGGATGCTGGTGAAGTCCGCCACCACGTCCGGCGTGAGGTAGTTGTGCGGGTCGCCCATTTCGTAGAGGAGCTGCTCGCTCACCGTATCCACGGTCACCATGCCGCCGGTGCCGGGATGTTTGGTGATGGCGAAGGTGCCGTCCTCGGCACACTCGGCGATGGGGTAGCCCACGTTCCAAAGATCGGGCACCTCCCACCAGCGGGAGAAGTTCCCCCCCGTGGCCTGGGCGCCGCATTCGAGGATGTGGCCCGCGATGGTACCCGCGGCCAGGCGGTGCCAGTCGTCCGCCGCCCACTTGAACTCGTGGATGAGCGGCGCCAGGGTGAGGCCCGGATCCGTGCAGCGGCCCGTCAGCACGATATCGGCGCCGGTGTCCAGGGCTTCGACCATGGCCTGGGTCTGGAGGTAGACGTTGGCGCTGAGGATCTCCCGGGGGGTGTCGAAGAGGCCTTCGCCGGTGTCCAGGTTGGCCAGCCTCAGGCCCTGGGCCTGGAACTCCGGCAGCCTCGCCAGCACATCGTCGCCGGTCACCGTGGCGATCTTCAGGCCCGTGATGCCAAGCTGCTTCGCCGCTGCCAGCACGGCCGCACGACAAGCCTCCGGATTCACGCCGCCGGCATTGGCCACCACCCGGATGCCCTTGGCCTTGAGCAGGGGCAGCACCCGCTTCATGAGGTCCACGAAGTCCGTGGCGTAGCCATGCTGGGGGTCCTTCCGGCGCTGCTTCTGCATGATCGAAAGGGTCACCTCGGCCAGGTAGTCCAGGGTGAGGTAGTCGATGCCGCCGGCCTCCACCAGACGCACCGGGGCGTCGATGCTGTCGCCCCAGAAGCCCTGGCCATTGGCGATGCGGACGAGCTTGGACATGGGGGCTCCGGAGGCTTGATCCAGTCTAGTGGCTTCCCAATGGATCCAGCAGGTGGGCCACTCCGTGGGCGTAGTAGTCCAGCAGGGGCGCCTTGTGCGGCGGCAGGACGAGGCGCCCCTCCTCCACCAGGAGGATCCGCCGCAGCAGCAGCACCCGCAGTCCCACGTCGAAGGTGCGCTGGAAGGAGCCCCGGGGCAGGTAGAGGGGCAGGCCCCGGTCCTGGGCCTGGGCCAGCACGTCCAGCAAGCGGTCGCGCAGCTCGGTGCGGCCCGGCGGAGCCTCGCCCATGTGCCGGTAGACCCAGGCCACGGCCGCCACGGGGGTGATGGGTACTTCGGTTCCCACCGCCCGGACGAGGGCCTCCCCAAAGGCCTCCAGCAGGGGCTTTCGGGCCTCCCAGTCCAGGGTGCGGAGATCAGCGCCTTCGAGAATGGACCGGGCGTAGATGGGCTGGCCGAAGTTCGCGACGGCGTACCCGAAACGGTGGAAGCGCCGGGTGGCCCCCCGCCAGGCCAGGCCCAGCAGCCAGAGGGAAGTGCGCCGGATGAGCGCCAGGGGCGTGCGCCGGGGCTTGCCCAGGGCTTCCCGCACCAGGTTGCTGTCCTCCACCACCCGGTCGTAGTTGATGCCCACGGGGATGAAGACCAGATCCTTCGCCCCGGCCCGGAGCATGTAGTCCAGGAGGCCCAGCTTGGGCGCCTGCAGGCGGCCGTCGCGGCTGAGGCCGCCCTCGATGAAGATGCCCTGGGTGGTGCCCTGGGCCACGGCCCGCTGCACGTAGCGCTCCAGCACCGCGTGGTAGAGGGGATCCCGGAAGCGCCGGCGCACGAAGAAGGAGCCGAAGCTGCGGAACAGTCGCTCCAGGGGCCAGACCCGGGCCCACTCGCCCACGGCGTACGAAATCGATACGCGGTTGGCCAGGAGGAAGGCCACCAGCAGGTAGTCCGCGTTGCTGCGGTGGTTCATCACATAGACCACGGAGGCGTCCCGGGGAATGCGGTTCAAGGCGGCCTCGGCGCTGCGGCCGATGCGCACCCGGTAGCAGGAGCGCAGCAGCCAGCCCGCCAGGCCCTTGCCGTACCGGTACGTGGTGATGAGGTTGAAGTTCGGGATGATCTCGTCGAGGTAGAGGCTGACGTCCGCCAGGTGGCTGGCCTCCTCCCGGCCCGATTCGGAGGCCAGGGCAGCGATGCGGGCCCGCAGCTCGGGGTCCGTGAGCAGTTCCGCCTTCAGGCGCTGCTTGCGGGTGAGGGTGACGGAGTTCAGGCGGAAGCCCAGCTCCCGGCGCGTGCGCAGGGCATGTCGCCAGGACCAGCGGCGGAGGGCGCGGCGGGAGGCCCGGCGCAGCGGGATCAGCACCCCCAGCCCCGCCACTGCGAGGAGCCACCATCCAAGTCCGGGAATCATGGGGGGAGTATGACCTCCTCCCACGGATTGCGGGAGCGGATCTACTTGGCCCCGAACACCCGCAGCCCGATGCCGAGGGCCATGGGCAGCAGCACGCAGATGAGGGCCCCGAGGGTCTTCATGCGGACCAGGTACCGGAGGGCCAGGTAGGCCAAGAGCGCTTCGGCCAGGTAGAACAGGTCCATGGTGTAGAGGAAGGCCTGGAGCTTCAGGCTCTCCACCTGGAGGAAGTAGCCCAGCGAGGTGGGCGCGATCTTGTCCGGGGTGAGGCCGCCCACGGGGCGCACCAGGCAGATGATGGCGATCAGGAGCATGTGCGGCAGCTTCACCAGGCTGGGCACCACCGCGGCGCTGAGGGCCTGGGGATAGGTCGGCGCCTCGGCCTCGGGCAGGGCCTTGCCGATGAGCCAGTAGAACAGCCCCAGGATGGCCATGGCCGCGGCGGTACCGAACAGCGCCCCCAGAATGCCGAAGGGCAGGATGAACTTCTTCTGCATGCCGATGATCAGGTCGATCTGGCCGGAGGACACGTCGGGGTTACGCTCCAGAATGGGGCGCAGCATCTCGTCCACATCCACCTTGAGGCCCCAGATCACGGTGAGGATGAGCGCGCAGGCGACGATGAGTCCCAGGGCCCAGCCCCAGCTGGGGGCCTTGTTCAGCCGCTGGAATAGCTCGACGGGGCTGGTGAAGACGCCGAGGATCTGCTCCAGCAGTCCTGGTGCCTGGGGGCGGGGCGCCTCGGGCTGGCTGCCGTAGAGGGAAGGAGACTGGTCGTTCATGCCGAGGACCTCATGGGGGAATGGGCGTCCAGTATCTCATCGCCGCCGGCTCCAGCCAGGATTCGGGGCGAGCGGGGGAATCCAGGGGCCGAGCCGCCCGCTGGCCTCCACCAACGGCGCACCGGGTGTCGTGATCCCGGTGGTACCATCAGTGGAGCGCAAAGTCCTCCCCGGAGTCTTCCTCCCATGTCTGCCCTGGATCGGCTTGCAGAACGGCAGTTGGTGCTGGTGACGGGCAAGGGTGGCGTCGGCAAGACCACCCTCACTGCGGTGCTGGGCAGCCTCATGGCGACCCGGGGACGGCGGGTGCTCCTGTTGGAGGTGGATCCCCGGGAGAGCCTCCACCAGGCCCTGGGGACTGAGCCTTCGGGGGGCGAGCTCGTGGAGGCACTGCCCCGCCTGAGCCTCCAGAACCTCCAGCCGGGCGCAGTCATCGAAGGGCTCGTACGGGAGAAGGTCCCCATCGCCTACCTGGTCCGGAAGATCACGGAGAGCCCTGCCTTCCACCAGTTCGTGGAAGGGGCCCCGGGGCTGAAGGAGACGGCCCTGCTGGGCTATGCCTACCGGGTCCTCCAGAGCGGGCATCGCCCCGGGTTCGATATGGTCATCGTGGATGCGCCGGCCACCGGGCACAGCGCCACGCTGCTGGCGGCCCCGGGCCTGCTGGCCCAGGCCGCCCAGGGGGGGCAGCTGGGGGACATGGCCGCAGATCTGGCCGCCTTCCTGGCGGATGCCACCCGCTGCGGGGTGCTCCTCGCCACCCTCGCGGAAGAGATGCCGGTCCAGGAGACCCTGGAGCTCATCGCCATGCTGCAGGCGAAGTTTGGCCTCCGGCCCGACCTGGTGGTGGCCAATGGCCTCTACCCCGAGCCTGAACCCAGTGGGATCCAGGGCCCCCCGGGGGAGCTGCTGCGGGCGCGCCGCCAGCTCAACATGGCCGAGCTGGCCAGGCTCGCGGCCGCCTGGAAGGGCCCCCTGGCGGAGCTGCCCCTGCTGCCCCTGGACCGGGGCCCTTCCCTGGTCACGGCTCTGGTCGGGCGGCTGGAAGAGGCCGACCCATGAGCGGGGATCTGCTTGCGGGCCGGCTCATCGTGGTGGTGGGCGCCGGGGGGGTCGGCAAGACCACCCTGGCGGCGGCCCTGGCCCTGGGCTCGGCCCGGGAGGGCCGACGGACCCTGGTGATGACCTTCGATCCCTCCCTTCGCCTCAAGGATGCCCTCGGGGTCGGGGAGGCAGCCAAGGACGAACCCATCCGGGTGATGGAGGCGGGCAGCGGTTTCCTGGACGCGGCCCTGCTGGACGCCAAGCACACCTTCGACCGACTGATCCGGACCTACGCCCCCGATGCCGCGGCCACCAGGCGGATCTTCTCGAACCGGTTCTACCAGGACATGGCCGGCAACCTGGCGGGCATCCTCGAATACATGGCCATGGAGCGGCTCTTCGAAATGCGGGCCTCGGAACGCTACGACCGGATCATCCTGGACACGCCGCCCACGCGCCAGGCCATGGATTTCCTCCAGGCTCCGGAGCGCATGATGAACCTGGTGGACAGCAAGGCCATCCGGTTTGCCATGGACCCCTGGTGGGATGGCAAGGGGGAGAAGAACCTGGCCTTCCGCCTCGCGGCCCGGGGGGTGATGGAGCTGTCGGACCGCATCATCGGGCGCCGGTTCCTCCTGGACGTGGTGGAATTCATCCGAGCCTTCGCCCCGCTGTTTGATGGGTTCCGGAGCCGGGCCGGGGAGGTGCGGAACCTGCTCAAGGCGGAGGAGACCCGGTTCCTGCTGGTGGCAGGGCCGGGGCCGGACCGGGTTCCGGATGCCATGTTCTTCCTCCGCAAGCTGGAGGAGACCGGCCACCACCTGGGCCCCGTCCTGGTGAACCAGGTCCACCCGGATCCCGGGCCAGGGTCGGGCGGGGATCCTGGCCTGGTCCTGCTGCGCTTCCTGGCGAACCGGGACCGGCGGGGGCTGGGACTGCTCCGCAGCCTGTTCCCGGACGGCCGGTGCATCCTCCCCGTGGCCCTGGAGCCCCGGCCCCCGGCGGACCTGCGCACCCTGGGCCTGCTCTACGAAAGGCTTTCGAGCACGGCTGGGGAGTGACCGGGGGGCGGGAATTGCCGCAATGCGGAAAAAATCCTGGCGTGATTACCGCAATGCGGTAAATTGGAGTGGGAAGGGGTCCGGGAATGATCCGTCTCATCAAGCGCTATGGCGGGGCCAGCCGCAAGCTCTACGACACCGAAGAGAGCCGCTATGTCTCCCTGGAGGAGCTGTCGGCCTTCATCCGGGCGGGTCAGGAGCTCAGGGTGGTGGACAGCGTCAGCGGCGAGGACGTGACCGCCCAGACTCTGGCCCAGAGCATCTATGAGGATCACCGGCGGGGAGACTCCCTGCTCTCCGGGGACTTCCTGCACCAGATCATCCGCCGCGGCGGCCAAGCCTTCAGCGAGGGCGTCGAGCAGGTCCAGGCAGGGGTGGACCGGGTGGTCCGCAGCTCGGTGGAGCGGCTGGCGCAGGTGGGCGCCACCCCGGAAGACCTGGCCCTGCTCAAACGAAGGCTCGCCGAACTCGAGGCCGCCCTGGCCGATCTGGAAGTCCGGGACAGGCCCCGGAGCGGCCCCGGCCGTTCCCGCGCACCCCGCAAGACGACCCCCTAGACCAACCATTCCGGCCCGTGTGCCGGCAGAAAGGAGCATGGACATGGCTACCAAGAAAAAGCCCCAGACAGCCACCGGCCTGAAGGATTCTGCCTACGAAATCTGGCTGGCGGGTCTCGGCGCCTTCAACCTCGCCGGCGAGGAAGGCGGGAAGCTCTACCGGCAGCTCGTGGAGAAGGGCAGCGAGCAGCAGGAGGCCAACAAGGAGTGGCTCGACACCGTCACGGAGCGCGTGCAGGGCTTCAAGGGCGAGGCCCAGAAAGTCATGAACAAGGTCACCTCGCCCCTCGAGGATGGCTTGGCTGCGGCCATGCAGCGCCTGGGCGTGCCCACCCGCGCCGAGATCATCAAGCTCACCCACCGGGTGGAGGAGCTCACCAAGCTGGTCGCCCAGTCCAAGGTACCGGGCCAGGCCAAGCCCAAGCCCAGGACCCGGACCGCCAGGGCCTGAGGGATCCATGGCTTCGCCTCGACGTCCGAAAGGGCGGTGCCTTGGCCTCGCCCTGGCCTCCGGGGGCATGCTGGGGGGCGTCTATGAAGTGGGCGCCCTCCGGGCCCTGGAGGAATCCATCGATGGGCTCGACCTGAACGGGCTCGATGTCTACGTTGGGGTCAGTGCCGGGGCCTTCGTGGGCTCCCACCTCGTCAACGGGATCACCGTGGAGGAGATGATCCGGGGCATCAAGGGAAACCCCGGCGAGGAACAGCTCTTCGATCCCGCCATCTTCTTCATGCCGGCGGTGCGGGAGATGCGGCGGCGGGGCTTCCTGCTGCCCTGGGTGATCGCCGATGCGGTCCTGAACTTCATCAAGGGACCTGAAAATCCTTCCTTCATCGGGAGTCTCGAGGGGCTCGGCCCCTCCCTCCCGGTATGCCTCTTCGATAACGAGCCCATCCGGAATTACCTCGCCCGGGTCTTCTCCCAGCCCGGGAGGACCGACGACTTCCGGAAGCTGCGCCACAGGTTCTTCGTGGTGTCCACGGATCTGGATACTGGTCGGGCCGTGGTCTTCGGCCAGGACGGGCTGGACCGCGTGCCCATCTCCCGGGCCGTGCAGGCCAGCACCGCCGTGCCGGGGATCTATCCTCCGGTGGATGTCGAGGGGCGCACCTGCGTGGATGGAGTCCTGCTGAAGACCCTCCATTCCTCCGTGGCCCTGGAGTACGGCGCCGACCTGCTGCTGTGCGTGAACCCCCTGGTGCCCATGAACACGGGCTCGGAGGATGCCCGCGAAGCCCTGGGCCGGCGGGCCATCCAGCGGGGAGGCCTGCCCACCGTGCTGTCCCAGAGCTTCCGGATCCTCATCAACTCCCGGGTCAGCCTTGGCATGGAGCGGGCCGCCCAGACCTACCCGAACGCGGACCTGGTGCTGTTCCAGCCGGACCCCGCGGAACACAGCCTGTTCACCAACCTCTTCCGCCTCCACTCCCGGGACAAGGTGTGCGAGATCGGCTATCACCAGACCCGACGGGATCTCTGGACCCGCCGGGAGCTCCTGGGCCCGGTGCTCGAGAAGCATGGTCTCGCCCTGCGCCTGGACCTCCTCGAGGATCCCTTCCGCAGCGTCTGGGACTGTCTGGGCCACGCTGTGGAGCCGAAGGCGAAGGTGGCCGACCGCCTGGATGCGGCCCTGCAGGCTTTGGAGGCCAGCTTCAAGTAGCCGGCGCAGGAACGGATCAGAGGGTCCTGAGTGCCTCGAACTCCTCCTCGAAGGCCTCGATCAGTGCCGCCAGATCGGGCACCAGGGCCTCATCTGCGATGATGCCCAGCTGCACCTTGCCAGCGAAGCTCAGGATGGAGATGCCCACGCCGATCCTGGCCCGCTGGGGCACCCAGAAGATGAGGGAGCGCACCCGGCGCCCCTCGAGGGCGAGGTCTTGGGAAGGTCCGGTGATGTTCGTGACCACGGCGGTGCACTTGTTCGCCAGGAAGTCGATCAAGCCCCGGCTCAAGGCCCTCGGGAGGAAGGCCAGCAGGGCCCGCTGGATCTCATAGACCACCACGGGCACCGCCGACCGCTTCATCTGGTCCATCTTGGTCTTGACCGCCAGGATGCGGTGGGAGAGGTTGCAGGTGCCCGCGGGCAACTCGAGGGGTACCGGGGCGAAGTGGTTCTCACAGCGCGGGACCTCCCCGGGGGGGCGCACATTGACGGGCATGGAGATCAGGAACCGGTCCGGGGCGGCGTCCCCGTGATGCGCCAGGTAGGTG
Organism: Candidatus Geothrix skivensis; assembly: GCA_016721195.1. Classification (GTDB taxonomy): domain Bacteria; phylum Acidobacteriota; class Holophagae; order Holophagales; family Holophagaceae; genus Geothrix; species Geothrix skivensis. Next base: position 87,078 of record JADKIO010000004.1, read on the forward strand.
GAGAAGGCTCCGGCGACGGAGGCCATCAGCACATCGTTCACCGTGGCGCCGATGCGCTGCTTGGCCTTCTTGACCACCTCCAGGTCCAGGGGTCGGGTCCAGGCCACCTGCTTGTGACCGGACAGGGCCGCCCCATGCATGGTGCTGCGGTCTGGCACCCAGGCCAGACGGCGCAGCAGGATGCCCGGTGCGCTGAAGGGGATGGCTGCGGTCCTCAGGAATCGTCCCAGCCAGTGGTCGGCCACGGGTGGAGGTCCCACGGAGTGGGCCATCCCGTTTGCATGGCCGAATGGAGCGTCCATCAGGCTGAACATCAGGGACACCAGGGCTTCGCCATCGCCGATGCTGTGGTGGATGCGGACCAGGAGGGCCGTGGCATCCTTCTCGAACCGCTCGACCACCTGGATCTCCCAGGCAGGGCGGTGCCGGTCCAGCCCGTGGCTGGCCTCCTGCCCCATGTAGGCCTGGATGTCCTCGAGGTTCTTCAGAGGTTTCCCATTGGTGGTGACGATGTGCCGGGAGAGGTCGAAGTCTGGGTCCTTCTCCCAGTACTGGCGGTGGCCCTTGCCGGTGACGCGGCAGCGCAGGCGCTCGAAGCGGTGGGCCTCTGGACCTTCGAAGATGCGCCGCTGGAAGGTGGCCCGCAGGGTGTGGAGATCCAGCTGATCGGTGACGATGATCGCGTTGATCACCATCAGGTTCGTGGCTGAATCCTGGAGCCAGATGGCGTCATTGGAGGCGACCCGTTCGCGCATGGGGGCTCACTTCCTGCGGACTGCCAGGACGAAGGCGAGGAGGAAGAGGAAGGTCCAGACGGGCCAGGGGGAGCGGAAGCCCATGGCCACCGCGCCGGCCACCAGGCAGCAGCCGGCGATGAGGGTGCCCCGCAGGCCCGACAAGGGGGGTTCCTTGGGCTGGTGGGCGAATTTCTCCAGCACCCGCAGCCCGTCCGTGATGAGCAGGGGCATCTTGGCCATGGCGTCCACCAGCTCCGGCACCCCGCGCATGCCTTCGCTGAGGAGCCGCAGGGGGCTGAACTGGTCGATGAACAGGGAGCGAATGTGCCGCCGGCTTACTTCCGCCACATCGAACCCGGGCAGCAGCACATTGCCGACGCCTTCGAAAGTGACCAGGGCCTTCACCATCAGCACCAGCTCCACGGGGAAGTACATGCCGTGCTCCGCGCCCTTGGAGAGGGACTGCAGGATGAGCTGGCCGAGGGAGAATTCGCGAAAGTTCGAGGCCCGCTTCCAGCGCAGGGCGATGTCCACCGCATCCCGGCGGAAGCCGTTGGGATCGGCGTCCGGTCCGGGGATGGCGATGGCAGTGAGATAGCGGGCGGCGTTTTCGCCGTCGCCCATCACCAGGGCGAAATAGTAGTACATCAGGGACCGGCGCAGGTCCTCATCGAGCCGTCCCACCATGCCCAGGTCGATGAAGCCGATCCGGGGCCCCGGCAGGATGATGAGGTTGCCTGGGTGCAGGTCCGCGTGGAAGAAGCCATCCCGGTACAGCATCCGGATGATGGACATGGCCCCCAGGTCTGTCAGGTGGCGGCGCTCCTCCTCGGGGAGGTCGAGGGCCTGGGGGGAATCCGGGCTCAGGCCGTCGAAGAATTCCATGCACAGGACGCTGCGGCCGCAGAACTGCCGGTGGATGCGGGGGAAGACCACATCGGGCACATCCGCGAAATGGCCGGCGAAGATCTCCGCATTCTCGGCTTCCAGCCGCAGATCCACCTCCCGGAGGGTGTAGGCGCAGAACTCGTTCACCAGTTGGCGGGGCTGGTACCGCGGGATGATCAGCTGGGCCACGGCCCCCAGCATCCGGAGCAGCCGGGCGTCGCGCTCCAGGGTCTGGCGGATGCCGGGCTTGACCACCTTCAGCAGGACCGGCTCGCCGTCCAGGGTGACGGCCTTGTGGGTCTGGCCGATGGAGGCGGAACCCAGGGGGATCGGATCGATGGACAGGAACAGCTGCTCCACCGGCTGCCTGAGGTCTCGTTCGATGATGCCGACCAGCACGCTGAGGGGGACCACCGGCAGCCGGTTGAGCAGGTGCTTCAGCTCATCCGTGATGGGCCTGGGCAGCAGATCTTCCCGCAGGCTGAGGATCTGGCCCAGCTTGATGTAGGTGGGGCCGAGGCGCTCCAGTCGCCGGCGGAGCTGGATGGGGAAGGGCTGGTGGCGCAGGGTCCGGTCCACGAACAGGCGCCCCGGCAGGGCCGCCACCCACAGGAGCAGGAAGCGCAGGCCCTTCGGTCCGCCCTCTTCTGGCTTGGTGGTCACATGGACGGCCAGGGCGCCGAAGAGCAGACCCAGGAAATGCCGCCAGGTGACCAGCAGGCGCCGAACCAGGCCCTGGGGTTTCCAGGAGCGCACCACTTCGAAGCCCGCCGCCCGCAGGAGGGCCTCTTGATCCAGGGCCTCGGCCCGCAGGGCCCGGGTCACCCGGATGGTCCCACCCTCGGTTCCGACACCGGGGGGGTGGCCCTTGACAGAGGTTTCGGGATCAGCGGTTTCGGCCATATTTTTCATGTGAGGAGACCCACTCCAGCGAGGAAATGGCCGCACCAAGGGAGAGCTCCCCCGCCAGGACCACCCCGGCGATGATCTCGGCGAATTTGTAGACCTTCCCCGTGCCCAGGCAGCCCAGTACCTCCAGGCACTCCCGCTGGGTGGGCAGCCCCGTTCCCCCGCCATGGGTGGCCACGATGAGGGAGGGGATGGTGATCGAAATGTAAAGATCCTTCTCGGGTGTCAATTCGGTATAAAGGATCCCCGAGGACCCCTCGGCCAGGTTCGCCACGTCCTGGCCGGTGGCGATGAACAGGGCGGCAAGGGCGTTGGGACTGTGGGCCCCGTTGTTGCTGGCACCGGAAAGGAGGGAGCCCACGTTGGCCACCCCCCAGTGATAGGCGAGGCTTTCGGGCTCGGCGTGCATCACGTCCAGCAGCGCCTCCCGCTTGACCACGCACTCGGCGGTGACCCGCTTGCCCCGGGTGTGGAGCAGGTTCACGTGGGAAGCCTTCTTGTCCGTGGCCAGGTTGGACTCCAGGTAGAAGCGCCGGACGGTGGCCTTGTTCTGCTCCAGGATCCAGTTGCAGGCTGCGAAGGTGGCCCGGCCAACCATGTTCTGGCCCGCGGCATCCCCGGTCTTGAAGTTGAAGCGGAGGTAGGCGAACTTGCTGGCCAGGTAGGTGTCGATGTAGGTCAGCTTGCCGCTGCTGGTGGTGGCTTCGGCCTCGCGCCGGATGTCGTCGAGGTGGGCCTCCACCCACCTCCGGAAGGCCAGGGCCTCCCGGGCGCTGTCGAAGATGAACACCGGCGCCCGCTGCATGTGGTCGCTCTGGACCGTGCAGGTGACGCCTCCGGAGCGGTTCAGGACCTTCATGCCCCGGTTGTACGAGGCCACCAGGGTGCCCTCGGTGGTGGCCAGTGGAATGAGGAACTCGCCTTGCGCGTGCTCACCCCGGATGAGCAGGGGGCCGGCAAAACCCAGGGGTACCTGGGCCACGCCGGTGAAGTTCTCGATGTTGCCGGCGGTGGCGAGGGGATCGATGGAGTACCGACAGGTGTGCTCCAGCTTCGCGCCTGTGGTGGCCTCCACGAAGTCCCGCCGGGCCGCGATGATGGCGGGGGAGTAGTTCGCCTCCTTGGAACAGGGCACCGAGCATAGCCCGGTCCGAGGCCTGGCCATGCGGTCCTCCACCGTGATGCTCAGAGCGCCCAGGCCCTCGACCTCCACGGCGATCTCGATGGCATGCAAGCCGTCCGTGACCACCTTCCCCGGGGCCCGGAGGTGGGCGATCTGGCTGAGGGGGAAGGACATCGGACCCGCCAGGGTGACCTCGTCCCCCCGGAGCCATCTCCCGTCCCCCAGGTCCATTTCAAGATCCGAGGCCCCCAATTCCAGGGACCCGATCTGGACCTTCACGAGTCGGTTGAGCACCAGATCGCTCACCCGGTTCTTGAGGCTGATGGCCACGCCTTCCGCGTCGTTGCGCAAGGAGCCGTACGTATAGAGCTTCCGGAGAATTGAGGGCGGAATCATGCCGAGACCACCTTGGCGGGGAGCCCTAATATAGGGAGTTATAGCTTCCCCGCAAGTCATTTATGAAATTTTATAAAGTGTAAAGAACATGAACAATTATTGTTCGCATATGTCAGATTTGCGTCTTCAACGCCATAGAATGGCATACATGTCATCCCAGGGCCACGGCCCCGACTTCCAGCTCCAGGCTGATGAGGAGTGCACCCATGACCACCACCGAGACCACGGCTTCCGGACTCATCGCCCAGGAGAACCAGTACGGCGCCCACAACTACCACCCCTTGGATGTGGTCTGCACCAAGGGTGAGGGCGTCTTCCTCACCGATGTGGACGGCAAGAAGTACATGGATTTCCTGGCGGCCTACTCCGCCGTGAACCAGGGCCACAACCACCCCAAGATCGGCGAGGCGATGATCAAGCAGATCAGGACCCTGGCGCTCACCAGCCGTGCCTTCCGCAACGACCAGTTCCCCCCGCTGCTGGAAAAGCTCTGCAAGATCACCGGCTTCGACAAGGCCCTGCTCATGAACAGCGGCGCCGAGGCGGTGGAAACCGCTCTCAAGGCCATGCGCAAGTGGGGGTACGACAAGAAGGGCATCGAGTACGGCAAGGCCGAGATCATCGTGGCCGAGGGCAACTTCCATGGACGCACCACCACCATCGTGGGCTTCAGCACCGACCCCGACAGCACCAGCCGCTTCGGACCCTTCACCCCCGGCTTCGTGATCGTGCCCTACGGCGATCTGGAAGCCGTGAAGCAGGCCATCAATCCCAACACCTGCGCCATCTTCATGGAGCCCATCCAGGGCGAGGGCGGCGTGATCATCCCACCTGATGGCTTCCTCAAGGGCCTGCGCGAGGTCGCCACCGCCAACAACTGCCTGCTGGTGCTGGACGAGATCCAGTCCGGCCTGGGCCGCACGGGCAAGTGGTTCGCCTTCGAACACGAGGGCATCCGCCCCGACGGCATCACCATCGGCAAGGCCCTCAGCGGCGGCTACTACCCCGTGAGCGCCTTCCTGGCCAGTGACGAGGTGATGGATGTGTTCACCCCCGGCATCCACGGCAGCACCTACGGCGGCAACCCGCTGGCCTGCGCCGTGGCCAGCGCCGCCCTGGACGTGCTGGTGGATGAGAAGCTGGTGGAGCGCGCCGCCGAGCTGGGCGAGTACTTCGCCAAGCGACTGCGGGGCATGAAGTCCGACAAGGTGGAACTGGTCCGCGTGCGTGGCCTGTGGGCCGGCGTGCAGCTGAAGGAGAGCGCCGGCAAGGCCCGCCCCTACTGCTACAAGCTCAAGGATCGCGGCATGCTCTGCAAGGACACCCACGAGCAGATCATCCGCCTGGCCCCGCCCCTCGTCATCACGAAGGAGCAGATCGACTGGGCCATCGAGCAGCTGGAAGCCGTGCTGGCCTAGCTTTTCCGATACACCGGAGCCCCGGGGTGCTGGCACTCCGGGGCTTTGCTTGCCGAGGGGGGAGCCGCGGCCCGACACTGTTGCAGGAGGCCACCATGTCCCAGGGCCGCATCGAATCCATCCACATCGCCTCCACCGCCGAGGCCGTCATGCGTGGTGTTGATGAAGCCATCGCCATTGCCGGCCTGGGCCTGGAGGGTGACCGCTACACCCTGGGCACGGGCACCTTCTCGCCCAAACCCAAGCCCAGCCGCCAGATCACCCTCATCGAGGCGGAAGCCATCGAGGCCCTGGAGCGGGAGTTGGGGATGCTGCTCACCCCGGGCGAGACCCGTCGCAACCTGGTCACCCGGGGCGTGGCCCTGAATCACCTGGTGGGCCGCGACTTCACCGTGGGCGAGGTGCGGCTCCGGGGCCACGAGCTCTGCGAGCCCTGCGGCGACCTGGCCCGCATGACCGGGAAGCCCCAGATCCTGCCGGGCCTCACCCACCGCGGCGGGCTTCGGGCCGAGATCCTGGAGGGTGGCCGGATCCGAGTCGGGGATCCGGTGGGCTGATCCACGTGCGGCTCTTGCCCTCACTTTCCATGGGTGATGTGAAAGCCGCCTGCCTCCCCACGGGTTGCGGCTTCATCAAGTAGCAGCGCCTGCACCCGTTTCAGGCCCCAAAAACCGGCGCGGTGCCCATGCCAAGGGGTCATCCTGTCCAGCGCTGGATCCATGGTGGCAACATGTGCCTATGGACATCCATATCACACCTGTAAATAATCAATCCACGTTCATTCGAGGACAACGGTGAGATCCATCTGGCGCTGGCTGCGGGTTGCACTTCTCTGCATGGTCGGCCTCCTGAGCTGGGCGGACGATCCGGGCCATCATCAGGTCCTGGTCCTGCATTCCTACCACCAGAGCTATTCCTGGACGGCCAATATCCACGCCGCCATGGTGCGGGCCCTCCAGGGCTCTGAGGCCGGGGTCGATATCCACACGGAGTACCTCGACTGGAAGCATTTCCCGACCCAGGACATGCTGAACCGGCACCGGGAGATGATCCTGGCGAAGTACCGGAACGTCCGTTTCAGCGTGGTACTCACGTCGGACAATGCGGCCCTGGAGTTCGCGCTCCGGCAACGGGAGTCCCTCTTCCCCGGCGTGCCGATCGTGTTCTCCGGCGTGAATGGGTGGCGGCCCGATCTCTATGGGAAGCAGGAGAACGTGACGGGCATTGCCGAACTGGTGGAGGCCTCGGGCACCCTGGCCCTGGCCCTGAACGCCCACCCCGGTACCAAGAAGGTCCTGGTGATCTGCGATGGCACGGAAACCGGCCAGGAGATCCGCCAGGATGTGGCGAGATCCCTCGAGCCGCTGGCGCAGCTGCCCGAGATCACTTACATCGGCAAGGAGAGCACCCAGGATCTGCTGCAGCTCCTGCTCAAGGAACCCCCCAGCACCCTCGTCTTCCTCGCGCTGTTCGGCAACGACACCAGCGGCCGGTTCCTGGATCTCTGGGAATTCCCTGAATTGCTGAGCAAATCCGCCATGAAGGCCCCGGTCTGGGTGCTCTACGAAGAAGCCCTCGGCCATGGCGTGTTGGGGGGGCACCTGCAGGGCGGCGAGCGCCAGGGAAGCCTGGCGGCGGGCCTGGCCCTCCGGATCATCAACGGGGAGAAGGCCTCCTCGATCCCTGTCGTGGCCGTTCCCTCCGTGAAGTGGCTCTTCGATGACCGTCAGCTGAAACGGTTCCACATCGATCCCTCCCTCCTGCCCCGGGACAGCGAGATCCGGTTCGCCCCCCCCACGTTCTATGAGCGGAACCGTGCCTGGGTGCTGGGGAGCCTCTTCCTCCTGGTGGTCGGCTTCATCATCGCCGTGGGCTGGACCCTGGTGCTGCGGCGCATCGTCAAGCAGCGGACCGATAAGCTTCGCGAAGAGCTGGCCGGCCGGGTGCGGGCGGAAGCGCACCTGGAGCAGACCGTGGGCGAGCTGCAGCACAGCCTGGCCATGGTGAAGAGCCTCTCAGGCCTGCTCCCGATCTGCGGGCACTGCAAGAAGGTCCGGACCGACGAGGGCTACTGGCAGGGCGTGGAGCAGTTCGTGACCGAACACTCTGATGCCCAGTTCAGCCACGGGGTCTGCCCCGAGTGCGTGGACATCTACTACTCGGGCTGGAACCCGCCCAAGGCTTGATTCGCCTTCGGCTCGCAGCCGCGGGTCAAGCGGTCGGCGAGGCCGCCCTCGCGGGCGTCCGGAACCGGGCCAGCAGGAGTCCGGCGCCCCCGGCCAGGAGGAAGCTGGCGAACCACACGGTCCTGGGCCCGGCCTTGGCATAGGTGAGCACCCCCAGCCAGGGGCCCAGGGCCAGGGCGGCGGCGAAGCAGAGGGAGAGCAGGCCCATGTATTCACCCCGGCGGTCCGGCGGCGCCAGGGTGGCCACCGCATCGCTGATGGCGGGGAAGAGGATCATCTCGCCGAAGGTCCAGATCACGGTGGTGAAGATCAGCGACCAGTGGCCCCTGGCCCAGACCGTGAGCCCGAAGCCGAAGGCCAGGCAGATGGAGCCCAGCAGCAGTTGCTGGCCGTGGCGCCAGTGGCCCATGGCCAGGTTCAGGGGCACTTCCAGGATCACGATCAGCAGCGTGTTCACGGTGAACAGCAGGCCGAAGAAGCTGCTGCCCAGGCCCAGGTCCCGCACCACCCAGAGGGGCAGGGTGCCCTCGATCTGGAAGAACACCATGAGGGTCGGAAGGAAGGCCAGCAGCAGAAACAGCAGGTGCCGGTTCGTCCAGGGGCTCGCTCCGGGCTCGTGCCCGTGGGGTAGGTCGGGTGCGGGCGGTGCCTTCAGCAGGAGGCTCAGCATGACGGCCCCGGCCAGGGTGCTGAGGCCATCGGTCCAGAAGACCCAGCGGTAGCTGTGGTGGGCGATGAAGCCACCCATGGCGGGGCCCACGGCCATGCCCAGGTTGACGGACAGGCGGTGCAGGGCGAAGACGGCCTTCCGCTTTTCGGGAGTGGCGAGGCCGGTGAGCAGGGCCATGGCGCTGGGCCAGAAGGCCTGGGTGAGGCCCGCCCAGAGGAAGATCAGGGCGAAGAGCAAGGGCTTGGTGGTGGCGTAGGGCAGCACCAGCAGCAGGGCCCCGGAGGTCCAGAGGCTGGCCTTCAGCACGTGCACATGGCCCAGGCGGTCCGCCAGCCGGCCCGAGAAGGGCCCGGCCGCCAGGGCGCCCGCCCCATAGACCATCATCCCGTAGCCCGCCTCCTCCGGCGTCCAGCGGCGCCCCTCCGTAAGGTAGAGCACCAGGAAGGGCAGGGCCATGGTGCCCAGGCGGTTCACCAGGGTGCTGGCGCAGACCAGCCACACTTCCCGGGGCAGGCCCCGGAGGCCGCGCCAGGGATTCATGGGCCGGGCTTCGGGGCGGGGCTGCGCTCCCGTCCACTGCGGCACCACTCGCTCCAGCTGCCCACGTAGAGCGCGGCGCCGCTGAATCCGGCGACCTCCAGGGCCAGCAGCGTGTGGCAGGCGGTGACGCCGCTGCCGCAGTGAACGGCGAGGCGGTTGGCCGGGGTGTTCCCCAGCAGGGCCAGGTACTGCTCCCGCAGGAGCTCCGGCGCCTTGAACCGGCCATCCGGACGCAGGTTTTCGTTCCAGGCCAGGTTCAGGGAGCCCGGGATGTGGCCCGCCACGGGGTCGAAGGGTTCCGTGTCCCCGCGCCAGCGCTCGGCAGCGCGGACATCCAGCAGGCTGCGGGAAGGATCCCGGCGAAGAATTTCCACGGCCTCGGCATCGACCAGGGGAAGGTGCCAGGAGTCCGCAGGATAGGGCGCGGTCGGGGTCAGGGACGGCACTTCAACAGTCAGTGTCAATCCGGCTTCCAGCGCAGCCTGGAACCCCCCATCCAGAACCAGCACGCGCTCATGCCCCAGGGCCCGCAGCATCCACCAGAGACGGGCCGCGGCATTGCCACCGCCGCTGGCGTCGTAGACCACCACCTCGGTGTGCGGTCCGATGCCCCAGGCGCCCACCTGGGCCGCGAAGCGCGCCAGGGGTGGCAGCGGGTGGCGGCCGCCCCGGGTGGGGTCGTGGTCGGGATCACAGGCCGTGCTGAGGTGCCGGTTCAGGTCCGCGTGGAGGGCGCCGGGAAAATGACCCGAGGCGTAGGCCATGGCATCGGGCCGGGCATCCAGCAGGCGGACCGAGCCCAGTCGGGCACGGAGATCGGAAGCGGCGATGAGGTTCATCCCTCCAGTATGAAGCGGCCAGGAGGGACAGTACTCTGAAGACTGCCCCGTCCGCCCGCGGCATGATCCCTGGAGCCCCCATGTCCGATGCCTACGTCCCCGAATCCCGCTGGCGCATGCTGGCGGCGGCTGCCCTGGTGGGAGGTGGCCTCCTGCTGGGCGGGGTCGCCGTGTACCGCAGCCTGTTTGGAGGCGGCTCCGAAGGGGCCTCCAGCGGCACGGACGTGAGCCGGGTGGCCTTCGTGGATAGTGGCGGCAATCGCCGGACCCTGGCGGACTTCAAGGGAAAGGTGGTCCTGGTGGATGTGTGGGCCACCTGGTGTCCGCCCTGCCGGAAGTCGCTGCCGGAGGTGGCGGAATTGCAGAAGGCGGGTGGCGACCGCTTCGTGGTGCTGCCGATTTCCGTGGACCAGGGGGGGTGGGGTGATGTGAAGCCCTTCCTGGCCCAGAATCCCCAGCTGGGCCTCAAGGCCTACCTGCCGGACGGTGCCAAGGCCCTGGAGGCCTTCGGCGAGATCCGGGGCATCCCCACCACGCTCATCATCGACCGACAGGGCCGGCTGGTGAAGCGCTGGTCGGGTTATGCAGACGGCATGGCGAAACGCGCCCTGGACGAGGCCCTGGCGGCCCGCTGAGGCTGGACACGGGGGCGGCCCCGCAAATCAACTTCCCGCGCCCAGCGTCCGATGAAGACTGGGGGGAGCCATGTTCCGTTCCTGGTTGGCACTGGTGCTGCTGCTCGGCCTGTCCGGGTGCAGGGAGGATCCGCGCCGGGTGGAAAATGAGAACCTGGGCTTCGCGGCCACCTTCCCGGGACCGCCGAAGCTGCACCGGCACACGGACCCAGGGCCCTTCGGCGAGGTGGAGTGGTTCGATCTGGCCATGAGTCCCGCAGGGCGGCTGGACGAGACCTTCAGCGTCGCGGTGGGGAACCTGCCGCCGGGGGACCGGGGCGGCACCACCCCCCGGGAGATCCTCACCACCTTCCAGAACTATCTCAGATACCGGTTCGGGGCCCTGCGGCATACGGAGCTGCCCACCGAGAAGGGGCCTGGATTCCGTTACAAAGTGAAAAGCCCCAACGGGGGCATGGTGGAGGGCATCGTCGTGGTCCGGCGGGGCCGCCTGCACCACGCCCAGGCCATCGTCCGCCGGGAAGGCGATCCCCGGACCGCGGCCTTCCTGGATGATTTCGAGGTCCGGACCCGCTGACCGGCAAGCCGGTCAGGGCGTGGATTCCAAGGCGGCCTCGACGGCCGCGACCAGGTGGTCGGCCTCGATGTCCGGTGGAAGGCTCCGGTGCTCCCCGGGCACGGCCTCGCCGATGCCCACGAAGGGCAGTCCCGCGGCCTGGGCCGCGTCCAGATCGTGGGGCCGGTCCCCCACGTAGAGGTGGGGACCCGCTCCCTCCCGGAGGGCCCGTCTCAGCAGGTCCGCCCGGTCATGGCGAGGCAGGGAGCCCAGCCGGGGGATGGCCGGGTCGACGCCCAGGACCTCGGTCTTGAAGGCCAGCAGTCCCGGGGCATTGCCGGACACGATCCACACCTGGCGGGTGGCCGCCAGCCGGTGCATGCCCTCCAGGACACCCCGGTAGGCCACGGCCGCCTGGGCCCCGGGGGTGAAGACTTCCCGAAAGCGGTCCACGCAGGCGGTCTCATAGGCCGAGTAACCAGTCTCGTCCAGGCCCCGGCCGAAGCGCATGTGATGCAGCTCGTCCACAATCTCCCAGTCCGTGGAGCCCCTGCAGAGCCGCAGCTCCTCCACGGTGGGGGTCTCGCCCCAGACCAGGCCCAGGGCCTCCCGCAGCAGCACGAACCCGGAGCTGAAATGCCCCAGGGTCCCGTCGAGGTCAAAACAGATCGGCAAGGTCCGCTCCATGTCCTGGCCCAGGATCGCATGGGATGGCACCCTGGAAGCCAAGGTGGTTCCCAGTGCGTCGCTTGCTTGTCCTGTTCCCGTTGCTCCTTTCCCTGCCCCTCGCGGCCCAGGACGGTCTCCGGTACCGGATGCAGCTCTGGATGCGCGGCGAGGTCCAGCCCCTGGAGACGAGCTTCCGGCTCCAGTCCACGGAAGGGACCCGGAGCCACAACAAGGTGCAGAAACCCCGCATGGGCGGGTGGCGCCTGGAGGCGGACCGCACCCAGGGCACGCCCTACTCCCAGGTGATGCTGCTGGGCCGGGCGGAGCGGCTGCTCTACCTGGCGGGGCCCTCGCCCCAGACCCGACCCGAACCCATCCTCCTGCGCTTCGGCGCCCGCAGCCTACCGGTGTGGAGCCTGGAGATCCCCAAGGGGGTCCACGCCTCCACGGTGCTGGTGGAGGTTGGCCCCAGGCTGCTGGCCCTCTGCGATTTCAGCGCCCGCTTCGAGCATGGCGACGTGGCCCGCATCGAGCTGCACCTGGAGGGTCTGGACAGTACGGGGAAACTGGCCCCCGCCGAGGCGGGCACCGCCCTCCTCAGCACCCTCCAGTCCCTGGCCCGGGAGGTCCCGCAGGAGGCCGATGGAACCGTGACCGTGCGCTGATTCCCCTCAGAGCAGCGTGACGGTGGTCGTTTTCTTCGTGCGGGACGAGGCCCCGAAGCCGGAGTTGTGATCCTCGCTGGAGGACCGGGTCACCATGAGCCGGTTGCCCACCTTGGTGAACTGGCGCTCCTGGCTGTTGCCCCCCTCGAAGCTGATGAACATGCGGCTGCCTTTGTAGGCGACGCTGCTGGTGAAGGCAAGGGGCAGGCCGTCGGGGCCGATCCAGAGCCTGGCCTCCACCTTCAGGTCCTTGAGGTACTTCTTCTGGCTTTCCGGAATCCGGGGCGTGAGCTTCAGCACCAGCAGCCTGGCCGGCCGGCCCTGCCAGGTTTCGGCCTTCTCTTCCTGGATCTCCGCCTGGGCGAGGTCCCGCAGCAGGGCCTCTGCGTGGCTGAGGGACTCGGCGGCTTCCAGCGGGTCGATGTTGCGCAGGGCCGTGCGGGTCGGGGTGGTCTTTTCCGGTTCCTTCTCCTGGAGGGCCAGCTCTTTCAGGGCCTGCTGGAGGGTCGGCTTGCTCCAGGAGACCCGCAGGCCCTGGGGGCCGTCTTCCAGCGTGGCGGTGATCCTCCCCTGGCTGATGGTGGGTTTCTTGTCATCGGTGGTCTGGCGCCAGAAGCTGTGCTCCAGGGTGGCCTTCACCGGCTCGCCCCCCTGGAATTTCCCCAGGGCGGTCCTGAGGTCGTCCAGGCCGTTGGCGGCCAGGGGCAGGGCCAGGGAAAGCAGAAGGATGGGCAAGCGCATGAAGGCTCCTGTCGACCCAGTATGGGTGCTGCGGCTACGGCCCGGCGTTCCCGGCGGTTATCCTGGAGACTTCGGAGGGTGCATGCCGTTCAGGGACGAATGTGGGGTGTTCGGGATCTGCCATCAGGAAGAGGCGTCCCGGCAGACCTACCTGGGTCTGTACGCCCTCCAGCACCGGGGCCAGGAGGCCGCCGGCATCTGTTCGGGCGACCCTCAGGGCCTGCACCTGCACAAGGCCCAGGGCTACGTGGCCGACGTGTTCACCGAAGCCGCACTGGACGCCCTGCCCGGGGACGCGGCCATCGGCCACACCCGCTACTCCACCACCGGCGGCAACGTGGCCTCGGCGGCCCACCCCTTCCTGATCCACGGGCGCTTCGGCCAGGTGGCCCTCTGCCACAACGGCAACCTCACCAATACCGAGGTCCTGCGCTCCCGCCTCATCGCCGATGGCCATACCTTCACCAGCCCCTCGGACAGCGAGGTGCTGCTGGCCCTCATCAACCGCGCCCAGGCGGATTCGCTGGAGGACGCGGTGGTCGCGGCCCTGCGGGAGGCCGAGGGGGCCTACTCCCTGCTCATCCTCACGGAGGACGCCCTCATCGCGGCCAGGGACCCCCGGGGCTTCCGGCCCTTGGCCATGGGGCACATGGGCGCTACCCATGCCTTCAGCTCCGAGACCTGCGCCTTCGATCTCGTGGGGGCCCAGTACGACCGGGACGTGGAGCCCGGCGAGATGGTGATCGTCTCGAGGAAGAGTGCCGAAGTCCGCTCGCGGTTCCCCCTGCCGAAGGTGCAGGCCAAGCCCTGCGTGTTCGAGCACATCTACTTCGCCCGGCCGGACTCCCTGGTCTACGGCAGGAGTGTCATGGTGGCCCGGCGGGAGATGGGCCGGCGCCTGGCCCTGCGCCATCCCGTGGAAGCCGATCTGGTGGTGCCGGTGCCGGACAGCGGAGTCAGCGCGGCCCTGGGGTACTCGGAGCAGTCCGGCATCCCCTTCGATTTCGGCATCATCCGCAACCACTACGTGGGCCGCACCTTCATCGAACCCAAGCAGACCATCCGCAGTTTCGGCGTGAAGGTGAAGCTGAACCCCGTGCGCCACCTGCTCGCGGGCCAGCGCGTGGTGCTGGTGGACGACAGCATCGTGCGCGGCACCACCAGCAAGAAGATCGTGCAGATGGTGCGGGAGGCCGGTGCCAGGGAAGTGCACATGCGCATCGCCTGCCCCCCCACCACGCACTCCTGCTTCTACGGCATCGATACGCCCAAGCGGCAGCACCTCATCGCTTCGTACATGCCCTTGGAAGCGATCACGGCCTTCGTGGAGGCGGACTCCCTGGGGTACCTCGATCTGGCCGATCTCGAGGGCTGCATGGGCGACGACGGCACGGGCTTCTGCTACGCCTGCTTCACGGGCAACTACCCGGTGGTTCCGGGTTGATCGGGTCCGGCCCCCCCGGTCCGCCCCAGGCCCGGTTCGAGGATGGCCTGCGCTTCCTGGCGGCGGCCCTGGCCCTGGAACTGGACCACCGGAACAGCGCCGCCATCGTCAGCGCCGCCTGCGACGCCATCCAGTGCTTTCTGGTGACCTTCGAACTGGCCTCCCGCCGACATCTGGCGGATCCCGAAGGCGAAACACTCAAGTTGCGGGGCCAGCTGGAGGCCTTGCTCACGCCCAACCAGTCCCCGGAAGAAGCCGCCCGACATGCCCTGGAGGGGGCGCGGCTGGCCCGGGACCAGGCCGCCCGCCTGCTGCCGAGGCTGATGGAGTAGGGCGGGCTAGAACCCCACCCGTCCCAGTGGCACGTTCTGAGGTATGGGGTTCCCGCCATACCGCGATACGGGAAGGGCGCTGCTCCAGGGGGGCGCCCCGCCGCCCCGGTGCACCCAGAAGCGCCTCAAGTCTTCCCGGAACCAGGCGCGGAATTCCTGGAAGAGCACCTGGCGCAGTTCCTCCGGTGTGAACTCGCCCACCACTTCGACCGTGGCCGAGCCTGAGGCCTCCTGCATCTTGAAGGTCTTCCAGGGCCTGGCCCCGCCTCCGGAATCACCGAGGATCCGCGCCAGGAAGGCCCGGTCTCGGCCCGGCTGCGGAGCTTCCCCGGCGACCAGGCCGGTGACGAGGCAGAGGTAGAGCAGGGGGCGCATGGTCTTGGAATGACTGAACCGGAGGCGAGGTTCCCCGCCATCAGCGAGGTACCGAACTCAGTAGACTGAACCCATGCCCATCGCCATCCTCGGTCCCACGGCTTCCGGCAAGTCCGGCCTGGCGGTGGCCCTGGCCCGGCGCCTGGGTGGCACGGTGGTGAATGGGGATCCCTACCAGGCGATCCAGGGCCTGGCCATCGGCACGGGGCAGCCGGACGAGGTCGAGCAGGGCGGCGTGCCTCACCTGGGCTACGGGGTCCTGCCCCTTTCGGCCCGGCCCAACCCAACCGCCTTCGGGGCCCAGGTGCGCGAGTGGCTCTCGGCCAGCCGGGAGCCGGTGCTGGTGACGGGCTCAGGCCTCTACCTGCGGGGCATCTGGGACCAGCTCAGCGATCTGCCGGAAGTGCCCACGGCCCTGGTGGACCGGGTGCGGCGCTGGGGCACCAGCCTCGGGCCCCCCGTTCTGCACCGCTTCCTCTCCGCCGTGGACACCCGGCGAGGCCTGGAGCTGCACCCCAACGACAGGGCCCGGGTGCAGCGGGCCCTGGCCCTGCACCTGGCCACCGGGAGGCCGCCCACGGAGCTGCTCCCCGGTGCGGGAACGGGCCTCCCGACCGGATGGCGGGTCCTGGTGGTCTCGCCCCGTCGAGAGCGCCGGCGGGAACGGGTGGAGGCACGGGTGGCCGCCCAGATCCAGGCCGGGTGGCGGGAGGAGGTGGCCCGCCTGCTGACCGGCGGTCACCGCGATGACCTGGTGGCCCTGCGCCCCCTGGGCTACGCTGCCTGGATGGCGGCGGGTGACCCGCGGGCGATCCAGGCCACGGTGGTCCAGGAGACCCAGGCCTATGCCAAGCGCCAGGCCACCTGGTTCCGCAACCAGGTGCCCCAGGCGCCCCACTGGGATCCCGATGCCGAACCGCTGGAAGCGGCCTTTGAACGGTTGGGGCTGCGATGACACCTGCCACCTGGTACGCGGGACGCACCTCTCTGGACCTGCTGCGCGGGCCGGACTGGGCCTGGATCGGCCTGCGCTCCGGTGATGGTCTCAACCGACTCCACGGCGAACTGCTGGTGGCCCTGGACCACCTCTTCATCGAGCTGCGCTGGTCCGGCGTCCGCCGGGTGGCGCTCAGTGGCGCGGGGTGGCTGATGGGCCAGGGGCACCACTTCTGCGCCGGGGCGGATCTCCACGAGGTGGGCCTGCTCGATGCGGTCTCCGCCGAGCCCTTCGCCCGCCGGGGGCAGCGGGTCATGGCCCACCTGCTCTGGCCCGGCTGGCGCAGTCTGACGGTGGTGTCGGGCGTGGCCATGGGGGGCGGCTGCGATCTCGCCCTGCACGGCCAGGAACGCTGGGCCGTGGCCGCGGATGAAGCCGGCAAGGGCGGGCTGCGCCTGGCCCACCCGGCGGCCAAGCACGGCATCCTCACGGGCTTCGGGGGCACGGTGCGCCTGCCAGAGCTCCTGGGACAGGACGGCGCGGATCGGCTCTTCCGGGATTTCGAGACCTGGGACGAGGCCACGGCACTGCACGCAGGGGCTATCCATAGACAGGTGGCGCCGGAAGGCGTTTCAGCCGCCGTGCAAGTCTGGCTCACTGCTCACGGGTGATGCGGGGTTCTGGATCAGTGCCGACTGAGCGCTGTCAGGGCCGGGATGGCCATGGCGAGAAGGGGAAGAAGGCAGCAGCAGAGCAGGAAGAAGGGCGTCAACACGGCGCAGATGCCCCGCCAGGTTTGGGTCTTGTGCATGCGGGCCAGGCCCATGCCGATCCCGATCAGGCCTGCGAGCTGGATCAACGGACCAAGAATGGGAATGAACCCGCCGAGCTGCAGGAAAGCATGGGCATAGCCATAGGCGCGGATGCTCTGGCTGATGCCGACGCCGGGCTTGAGCCCTCCCCACATCCAGAGGAAGAAGTGGTTGAAGGCCCCGCCGATCACCATTCCAAGGAACGTGAACAGAGGCAAGAAGAGCAGGAGTGCGCCGAAGATCAGGGGCATGGCCGCGGCGACGGCCCGGCCCTCGCCTTTTCCGGCCTGCTCCAGGGCCGCCAGCGCGACGCCCAGGCCCAGCAAGGAGAACACCAAGTAAAAGATCAGGAAGGCAGGGACGGAGAGCAGCAGCAGGAAGCGCCAGGGAGCTCCGAAGCCTTCGGTGACGGGCACCCGCTCGAAGAGCTCCATGGGATTGCTGAAGACCATCCGGAACATGCCGCCCACCCGGGACCAGAAACCCGGAAAGGCCTCCAGATCCTCGAAGGGCACGGGCTGCAGGGCGGGGGTGAAGGCCGGGGCCGGGGGTGGTTCCCAGGCGGGGGGCGGGATCCGGGGCGGCTCATTCAGCTGAATGGCTGGTGGCAGTGCCTCGTTGGGGCCCGTGATCTCGCTCATCTTTGCTCCATGCAGATGGCGCTACGCTATCACGCTTCCCGGAAGTCCTTGGGCCGCAGGCCCAGCTTTTCCAGTCTGGAAAGCAGGGTGGAGGGGGCCAGATTGGCCAGGGTCGCGGCCCCGTCGGTGCCGGTGATCTTGCCGCGGGTATGGCGAAGCAGGCGTTGGAGGTAGATCTGTTCCTGGGCGTCCCACGTGGGGGGCCGGGAGGCCTTCTCCGTTTGGGCAGGCAGGGCGCCGACGGGCAGGCGCAGCTCCCGCCCCGCCGAGAGGATGGCTGCCCGCTCGAGAACATTGTGCAGTTCGCGCACGTTGCCCGGCCAGGCGTAGGCCTCCAGTTGCTCTCGGACGGACGGCGGGAGCTGGATGGGCGGGCGGCGATTTTCGCGGGCGAAGCGATCGAGGAAGCCTTCGGCCAACGCGGCGATGTCCGTGGTCCGCTCGCGCAGCGGCGGCAGATGGATGGGGAAGACGCTGAGTCGGTAGAAGAGATCCTCCCGGAAACGGCCCTCCGCCACGGCGGCCCGCAGATCCGCATGGGTGGCGGCCACCAGGCGCACGTCCACCCGGCGGGATTTCTCGCTGCCCAACGGATCGATCTCCTTCTCCTGGATGGCGCGGAGCAGCTTGGGCTGCAGGTCCAGGGGCAGGTCGCCGATCTCATCCAGGAACAGAGTGCCGCCATCGGCCAGCTCGAAGCGCCCCTTCCGCGCCGAGGCGGCGCCGCTGAAGGCGCCCTTCACGTGGCCGAAGAGCTCAGACTCGATGAGCGTGGCCGGCAGGGCGCTGCAGTTCACCTTGATGAAGGGTTTCTCGCGGCGGGGCGAGAGGTGGTGGAGCGTCTGGGCCACCTTCTCCTTGCCGGTGCCGGTTTCCCCGGTGATGAGGACGGTGGCGGCCGTGGGGGCCACCTGTCGGAGTTGCTCCAGGATTCCGCGCATGGCCGGACTCTCGGCCCGCAGGGGCTCCTGCAGCACATCCCGGCGCTGGACCTCGCGGAAGTAGCTGACCTCTTCGGCCAGGGTCCGCTCCCGCTCGGCGAGTCGACCCAGGTGCTCGGCCTGCTTTAACCCCAGGGCCAGCAGGGAGGCGAAGACGCCCACGTGGTGCAGGACGCTGTCCGGGTACTGGCGGCAGACCATGGCGTCCAGGGTCATGAGCCCGAAGGTCTCGCCCCGGCTCCGCAGGGGTGCCACGAGGCAGCTGTGGCCGTGGGGCATCTCCAGGAGGCCATGGAAGGTGTCCTCGCCGGGATCATCCTCCTCGAAGGTGGCCGGGCGGGACCGGGCCTTGAGGGCGTTCTGCAGGCGCAAGTTCCCCCGCACGGGGATGAAGGCCTCGGAGAACTGGGGCGTGGCCAGGGGACCAAGGGCATAGGCGACCCGGAGGCCATCGCCTTCCCGAAGGAGCACGGTGGCGAGGTCATAAGGCACCAGCTGGCCCAGGCGGTCGAAGGCATGGGCCACCATGCGCTCGGGTTCCTCCCCCAGGGTGAGCAGGGCCCCCGCCTCCTCCACCAGGCGGGCTCCGGTCAGGGCGGCATCGAGATCAGGAATGGGCACGCTACCTCTGGCCTGATTCTCGGTATTCCGCGACTTGGGTCAAGGGATAACTGATCCGATGGAACCCCCATCGGTAGGTATAATTCGAGAACGACCTTCCAAGGATGCCATTGACCTCGGACGCCACCCACTTCGGTTCCTATCGGCTCCTCGCTCGCCTCGGCGAAGGCGCCATGGGCGAGGTCTGGCGGGCCCTGGACCTGCGGCTGGAGCGGGAAGTGGCCCTCAAGCTGCTGAAGGACGCCGATGACCTGCGCCGGAAGGCACTCATCAGCGAGGCGAAACTGGCCTGCCAGCTCAACCATCCGAACATCGCGCACATCTACGATGCGGGCGAGGTGGACGGCATCCCGTACATCGCCATGGAGTTGGTGGAGGGCCGCTCGCTTCGCGCCCTCGTCGGCCAGGCACTGGGCGCCGAAGTCATCCAGGGCCTGGCGAGGCAGGCCGCCTCGGCCCTCTCCCACGCCCACCAGAAGGGCATCGTCCACCGGGACATCAAGCCCGAGAACCTGCTGCTGACGGACGAGGGCCAGCTGAAGATCCTGGACTTCGGCATCGCCCGCAGGGGGGGGGAAGACCCGGCCCTGGGGCCCATGTCCCATCACCAGACGCTGGTGGAGCGGACGGCTCCCGGCTACAGCCAGGGCACCCCCGCCTACATGAGCCCCGAGCAGGCCAATGGCCAGGCCCTCACGGGTCAGTCCGACCAGTTCAGCCTCGGCGTGGTGCTCTACGAACTGGCCACGGCCGTGCATCCCTTCCTGCGGGCCAGCCTGGTGGACACGCTCTACGCCGTCACCCGGGACCAGCCCCGTCCCCTGTCGGACCTGCGTCCCGACCTCCCGCGCACGCTGCAGGATGCCATCCATCGGCTGCTGGCCAAGGCCCCCAAGGACCGATTCCCGAGCCTCCAGGCCCTGGCCGCTGGGCTGGCGGACAACACCGCCACGGCCGCCGTTCCCCACCTCAGCCAGCCCGTGGCAGTGCTCAGGAAAGCCCGCTCCCGCTGGATCTATGCCACGTTCGCCACCCTTGTGGGCGCGGGGCTGCTCGGGGGCTCCTGGGCCCTCCTGCGTCCCGATGCTTCAGGCCTGGGAGAGGCGCGCCGGGCCTCGCGGGAGGATTTCACGAAGGGGCGCAGGGTGGTGGCCATCCTGCCCCTGGAGCAACTGCAGCCCGATGCGGAGCATGCCTGGCTGAGCAACAGCTTTGCCGACGCCATGGCCTTCGGGCTGGTGCGCCGGGAGGAGATGGCCGTGGTGGACCGGCTCCGGGTGGTGGAGGTCATGCATCAGCTGGGGGATACTCCGGGCCGCGCCCCGAAGGCCGTCGGCGAGCTGGGCAGGCAGCTCAAGGCCGAGGTGCTGGTGCTCGGCAGCTACCAGGTGGTGGGCGGTCAGCTGCGCCTGGGGGTGCGGGTGCTGGACGCGCTCCGGGGCGCCACCCTGCACCAGTTCCAGCTGGACCGGCCCCTGGTGGACCTCCTCAAGCTGGAAGATGAGCTGCAGCAGCGCCTGCCCCAGGAGATGGGCCTCAGCCGGGATCCCGGTGCCCTGCGCTCCCAGGCCAAGCTGCCCCGGACCCGGGAGCTCTACACCAAGGCCCTCCAGGTCATCACCGACGGCAACCAGGACTCGGTCCGGCTCGCCAATTCGCTGCTGGCCTCGGCCATCGAGCAGGAGCCCGATTATGCCCCGGCCCGGGCCGAATATGCCTGGACCATGGCGGAGCTGGGGGCCACCACCGCCCTCAGCCAGGGGCGCTACGAGGAGGCCCAGGCCCTGCTTCGGCAGGGCCGGGAGGCGGCGGAGAAGGCCATCGCGCTGGATCCCAGCGCCTCCCAGGCCTACCGGGCCTTGGCCTCCATCCTCCTCCGGACCAGCGATCTGGAGGGCTCCAGCCGGGCGGCGCTGCAGGCGGTCCGCCTGGACCCGGCGGATCACAAGGCCTACGACGTGCTGGCGGATGTCTTCGCCGGGCTGGAAGGGGAGGACAACCACCAGGCCTCCCGGCGCTATTTCGAGAAATCCCTCAGCCTCTTCCCCGAAGGCTGGCAGGCCCACCACCGCTACGGGGTGCTGCTCCAGAACGATGGGGAGCTGCCTGCCGCCCTCCAGCACGCGGAGAAGGCCATCGCCCTGCGGCCCGCCGCCGAATACGCCTATGTCACCGCGGCGGATGCGCTCATCTGGATGGGGCGGGCCCACGAAGCCGAAGGGCGTCTGCGGGCGGGACTGCGGGAGATCCCCGGCTCCAACGTCCTGCGCAGCCTCATGGCCTACACCGCCTGGGATCGCAGGGACCGGACCACGGCGGAAAGCTACCTGAAGGAACTCGAAGGCGTGTGGCCGCCGGAACATTCGAACACGGTCCTGCTGTCCGGCCTGAAGCAGGCCCTGCTGGGCGATGGTGCCGGGGCCCGCGCCGGGTTCGACGCCTACCGCAGGAAGCTCCTGACCACCGACCTCACCTTGAGGAAGCACAACGAGCGGCGGGTGATCTCCGTGAACCTCTACTTCATGGCCCGCGTGGTGGCCAGGCTCGGCCAAGCCGCAGAAGCGAAGGGCCTGGTGGAGCTGGCCGACCGCTTCCACCAGGGCAAGCTCAAGGTGGCCAAGCAGGATCCGGCGTTTCGCTAGAGACTCTGGCGAGCCTCGGCCACCAGGACCTCGATGCGGCTTTGCACCTCCTTCAGGAGGGAATCACGGTCGAGGTGATCGGAGGGGCGCACGGGCGCTCCCACCCGCAGGATGTAGTTCCCGGGCTTGAACTTCAGCCCATCGGGGGGGAGGGTCTGGAACCCGCCCACGGAGGCCATGGGGACGATGGGCACGCCCGCATCCAGGGCCAGTGCAAAGCCCCCCTTCTTGAAGGGGAGCATCTGGCCCGAACGGGTGCGGGTCCCTTCCGGGAAGATCACCACACTCTTGCCGCCCCGGATCTCGAGTGCCGCAGCATGGATGCTGCGGATGGAGCGTTCCCGGTCACCGCGATCGATGAAGATCACTCCGGCGGCCCAGCAGGCCCAGCCGATGAAGGGCATGTACTTGAGCTCCTGCTTGGCGAGGTAGACGGCGGGCACGGGCAGGGCGGCGATCAGGTAGGGCGGATCCATCAGGCTTTCGTGGTTCGACATGAAGATCACGGGTTGCCGGCCAGTGCGGATGTCCTCGGGCATCTGCTCCCAGCCCTGCAGGGTGAAGGGGATGTGGCAGAACCATGCCATGCCTCGGGCGAACAGCGGGCCCATGGTGAAGAAGGCGCGGCGCCGCCCCAGGAAGGGAACGGCCATGAGGATCGCCATCACGGTGAGGGGTACGGTCGTAAGGGCCCAGACAGCCATCGCCATTCCGCCGACTCGGGTATCTCTCCAGTTGGCCACGCCCCCTCCCCGTGCTATCTAAGCTAGCAGTTGTGGAGGTCTCCCGTGGGCATCACCGAACGGATCCTGGCTGATCATGCGGCGCGGAAGAATGGCGAGGGCATCACCTGGTTCACCGCCGGAGACATGGCGCGCCTGGGGATTCCCGAAGCCCTGTTCACCGTCATGCAGACCGTCCAGCACACCCTGCGCCTCCGGAAGGCCCATCAGGTGGTGGAGAGTCACGGCTGCACAGACCGGTGGAGCGTTCAGGACGCCCACTGATCAGTCAACGGTGATGGATTTCGAGACGTTCTTGGGCGCGTCCGGGTGGACGCCATGATCCAGCACCCGCAGCCGGTCGAGGTACTCCATCTTCAGCACTGACATGCGGAAGGCCAGGCGCTGGAGGGTCACGGCGGCGGTGAACACGAAGAGGTTGGAATCCCCACTGAAGGGCACCTCGACGTACTTGGACCAGTAGCGGTCCTGGCCGGTGGGCCGGCCCGCGACCGCCAGGGCCAGCTCGGGCTGCTTCTCCGCGATGAGCAGGATGTCGGCGCCGCGGATCTTGTGGGTGTGGATCTGGCTGATGGTGATGCGGATGTCGCGCTCTTCGCTGGGGCACACGAAGAGCAGGGGATAGTTGGAGAAGCGGGTCTCCACCAACTCGGGCCAGGCCTGGAGGGCCTCGATGCCGCCGGCGAAGGGGCGGCCATCGCGCTTCTGCTCGTAGACCTCCAACAGGCCCGCCAGGTCCTGGATGGAGAACAGGGTGTTCTTGCCCAGGATGGTGTTGGGGCCGTGCTTGAACTCGGCGGCGTCGTACCCCTCGGCATGGTTGAGCACCACTTCGCGGATCTTCAGGGCGCCCTCCCGGGCCAGTCCGATGAGGCCGGTGCCGAGGATGTGCAGGGAGGGCTCCAGGAAGAGTCGCTGGGCCATCTCTTCCACATCGCCGGCGGACAGGCGGAGGGTCTCGGCGATGAGCTCCTTCACCCGCTCCAGGTTGGCGGCGATCTTCCGCTCGGTGAGGGAGAAGGTGGCCGCCAGCACGTAGAGGATGGCCACCTGGTTGATGAAGCTCTTGGTGGCCGCCACGGCGATCTCGGGGCCGCAGAGGATGGGCAGGTAGAACTCGGACAGCTCCTGGGGGATGCGGCTGTTTTCGTTGTTCACCAGCGAAATCCGGCGGAGGCCGGGAACCCGGGCCCGCACATCCTGGAAGATGTCCACCAGGTCCTTGGTCTCGCCGGACTGGGTGATGCCCAGGAGGAGGTCCCGGGGCTGGAGGGCGTTCAGGTACATGGACCGGAACATGCCCGGGTTGCAGGGGAACACCGCCACGCCCGACAGGTTGTTGAAGAAGGTGGCGGCCACCAGCGAGGCATGGTGCGAGGTGCCCGAGGCCACCAGGAAGACCCGGCCACCCTCCTTCTGGGTTTCCCGGATGGCCTGCACCAGCTCCAGGAGGTGGCGGGTGACCCGGCGGCGCTTCTTCCACACGAACAGGAGATCGAAGAGGGCGAGGGCCTCCTGGGCCCCGGGGTCCAGGCGGCCCAGGTCCGCCAGCAGCTGGCATTCGTCGGAGACGTGCTGGCCCCGGTGGGCGCGGAGGACATCCGCGTGGGGCTTCACCCGGGTGGCCAGCTCCCGGTGGACGGGATCCGCCAGTACGGCCTGGAAGGAGGCGGCCAGGGCCCCTTCGTGGGGCGCCTCGTAGAGGGCCAGCACCTTGTCCACCAGGGCCTTGCAGAGGTCCTTGCGGTCCTCGAAGGCTGCGAAGAGCCCTTCGGTTTCCGGGGCGCGGAAGTAGTACCGGAGCACCTGGTCGAGGTTGTCGGGCGTGGAGGCGATCTCCTGGTCCATGTAGTACCTGAAGGGGGGCCGGAGGCCCGTGTCCCGCACGTTGAGCTTGGACCGCTTGGGCCGGGGCACGGCGAAGGAGAAGTCCTGGCCCAGGGTGAACACCAGGTACTCCCGCTCGGTGAACCAGATCCCTTCCCCCTCGGAAAGGGGGATGAGCATGCGGGTCTTGGACAGCACCGAGGTGAGGTCGCTGGAGATCACCACGAAGTCGCCGCTCGCATCCGTGCCCAGCCCCGCGTAGAGGGAGGAGCCGGATTTCACCGCCACGATGCCCGGCACCTTGGGATCGGCGAAGGCCGCGGCATAGGAACCATCGGCCCGGGCATCGGCTTTGCGGGCGGCGTCGATGAGCAGGAAGACCCCTTCGGGGATCGCTCCCTTCAGCCCGGCCGTGGCATACGCACCGCGGCAGGCCAGCAGCGCGGGCCCGGGGTCCGCGAGGTTGGCGGCATAGGCGTCCTCGGTCAGGTGGGTGATCATCTCGCCATCGTTGTCGGAGACCACCGTGTGGCCCTGGAGGGTGAGGCTCGGCTTCAGCGCATCGGTGTTGGAGATGTTCCCGTTGTGGGCGCCCACCAGCTCCACCTTGCAGCGCACGTGATGGGGCTGGCTGTTCACGTCGGTCACGGCGCCGTAGGTGGCCCAGCGGACCTGGCCGATGAAGCGCTGGCCCGGTTCATGGTCGATGCCCAGCTCGGGCACCACCCGGCTCGGGGCCCCCACCTTCTTCAGCAGTTTGATGGCGCCACCCTCACCGATGAAGGCGGCGCCCGTGGAGTCGTAGCCGCGGTACTCGAGCCGCTTCAGCAGCTCGCCGGCCTCCCTTCCCATGACGGGAACCACGGAGGCATAGCAGAGCGACACGATTCCACACACAGTTCCATCCTCCTGGGGCCGCCCGGTCGGCGGACGCCGACCTCCATCCTGGGACGGATGGGTCGATTATGGAACCGGGTCGATGCCACCGTTGGTCAGGGGTGAGCACCGGATGAGCCGCCAGGTGGTGAGGAGGCCGCCCCGCAGGGTGCCGAATTTCTGGATGCAGGCCAGGCCGTAGTGGCTGCAGGTGGGCGTGTATTTGCACTGGGTGGGCAGGTGGCTCGACAGGGTGACCTGGTAGAGGCGGATGGCCCCTCGGCACACCCAGGCGGTGGGCTGGAAGCGCACGGGCAGGCAGGCCTCCAGCAGCAGCAGGAGCCCGATGGCCGCCAGGGGGTGGGCCAGCAGCCAGTCCACAGCCCTAGGCCTTGGCCGCATCGGCCTCGGCCTTCACCTTCCGGGCCTCTTCCAGGAAGGCGGGGACGAGATCCTCTTCCTTGACCTTTCGGATGAGCTCTCCCTTGCGGTAGATGAGGCCTTCGCCCGCACCCCCGGCGACCCCGAGATCGGCATCCCTGGCCTCGCCGGGACCGTTCACCACGCAGCCCATGACGGCGTAGGTGATGTTCTCGTGGTTGATGAGCTTCAGACCCTCCTCGATCTCGTTGGCCACCCGGTTGAGGTCGATCTGCACCCGGCCACAGCTGGGGCAGCTCACCATGCGGAAGCCGCCGGTGCGCAGGGCCAGGGAACGGAGCATCTCGTGGCCCACCCGGCACTCGTCCTCGCCTTCGCCGGTGAGGGAGACCCGGACGGTATCGCCGATGCCCTCGGCCAAAAGAATGCCCATCCCGACGCTTGATCGGATGGTGCCGCCGAAGGGCGTGCCCGCCTCGGTGATGCCCAGGTGGAAGGGATAGTCCACCTGCTTCGCCAGCAACCGGTAGGCCTGCACGGTGCGGATGACATCGCTGGCCTTGAGGCTGATCTTGATGTCGCGGAAGCCCTCCCGCTCCAGCACCTCGATGTGGCGCAGGGCGCTCTCCACCATGGCCTCGGGGGTGGCGGTGCCGAACTGGTCCAGGAGGTCCTTCTCGAGGCTGCCGCCGTTCACGCCGATGCGGATGGGGATGCCCAGGGAGCCCGCCTTGTCCACCACGGCCTTCACGCGCTCCTGGCCGCCGATGTTGCCGGGATTGATGCGCAGGCAGGCGGCGCCGCCATCCGCGGCCACCAGGGCCAGGCGGTAGTCGAAGTGGATGTCGGCCACCACGGGGATGGGGCTGCGGGCGCAGATTTCGTGGAAGACCTCGCCGGCCTTCTTGGTGGGCACGCTCACCCGCACGATCTCGCAGCCGGCGTTGGCGTAGCCGTAGATCTGGTTGACCGTCGCCTCCACGTCCCGGGTGTCGGTCTTGGTCATGCTCTGCACCGAGATGGGCGCGTCGCCTCCCACCAGCACCTTCCCCACCGCGATCTGGCGGGTCCGGCGGCGGGGCGAGAGGGGCTGGGTGGCCTGATCGGACATGGGGCCTCGGTCAAAGGCACCATTCTATCCTTCAATGCGCCGGCCGGTACATGGCGCGCGGCCCGAAAGGGCCGCGCGCCGGGTCGGGACGGGCCTACCGCTTGAGGTTGAGGGTTTCCTGGAGCAGCTCGTCCGTGGTGGTGACGATCTTGGCATTGGCCTGATAGCCGCGCTGGCTCACGATCAGCTTGGTGAACTCGCTGGCCACGTCGACGTTGGACAGCTCGAGGTTGGAGCCCAGGATGGCGCCGCGGCCGCCCTGGTTGGCCAGGCCGATGGTGGGCGCGCCCGAAGCCAGGGTCTGGCTCCAGTGGTTGTTGCCCGCCTGCTCGAGGCCGTTGACGTTGGTGAAGCTCGACACCGCCAGCTGGGCCATCTTGAGGATCTGGCCGTTGGTGAAGGTGCCGGTGATCATGCCGTCGGAGTCCACCGTCAGGTCCCGCAGGGTGCCGGCGGGGAAGCCATTCTGGGAGCTGCTGACGGTGGTGCTGGCGGAACTGAGGCCCGTGAAGCTCTGGGTGCCGTCGGCGTTGATGATGTCGAAGGAGATGGCACTGGCGGCGGAGCCGCCCGGCCAGGTGATGTTCAGGATGGTGTTGTCCGCGGCCACCGGGGGCGTGGGGCCGCCGTTGAGGGAGGAGACCTTGCCGGTGGCATCGAAGGTGATGGTGCCCGGGAGGGCCGGCGCGCCCGTGATGGTGGCACCGGCGGGGCCAGTCACCGTGTAGGTCCAGGCGTTGCCGGCACCCTTGGTGTAGGTGATCGTCAGGCTCTGGGCATTTCCGAGGCTGTCGTAGACCTGCATGGGGGTCTGGAAGGTGGCGCCCGCGGCGGCGGCGGCATTGAGGTTGACCCCAAGCTGCATGTCGGTGGTGGCCTGGGCACCCAGGGTCGACGAGGAGACCTGCACGGGCACCAGGGCGCCGGTGGTGACCACGTTGCCGGCCGCGTCCCGGTTCCAGCCCATGACGCTGGAGCCGTCGCTGGCCTCGAGGTAGCCCAGGTTGTTCCGCGTGAAGTTTCCGGCCCGGCTGAAGACCTGGGTGCCGCTCGGCGTCTGGAGGGTGAAGAAGCCGTTGCCCTGGAGGGCCATGTCCAGGGCATTGCCCGTGGACTGGAAGGAGGACTGGGAGAAATTCTGGTTCACGGAATTCATCTGCACGCCCAGGCCGAACTGGATGGGATTGCCATTGCCCTGGGTGGCGGTGGCGCCGGCCGAGCTGAAGATGTCCCGGAAGGTCATGTCGGAACCCTTGAACCCCACCGTGTTGAGGTTCGACAGGTTGTTGCCGATCACGTTGAGGGCACTGGCGTTGGTGGAGAGGCCGGAAAGGCCGGAGTAGAAGGCGGAGTAGAGGCTCATGGGGGCTCCTTTTGCCGGTGGGATGAGCGGTTTAGACGGAAATTCCGAGAACGTTTTCCATGGAGAAGATGCTGGTTCCCGAGATGAGGGTGATCTTGCCGGTGCTCGAGAAGGCCACCGAGTCGACTTTCATGATCAGGCTGGTCTGGAAGGCCACCGCTCTGCCGTCCTGGCCTGTGGCCGTGATGCTCACTTTGTAGGAGCCGTCGGGAAGCTGGTTCCCGCTCAGGTCCTTGCCATCCCAGCTCACGATGGATTTCCCGGCGCTCAGGGTGCCCTGGGGCAGCTCGGCCACGGTGTTGCCGCTGGCATCCTTGACGGTGACTTTCACGTTGGCCGCAGCGTTGAGGTA
Organism: Candidatus Geothrix skivensis; assembly: GCA_016721195.1. GTDB lineage: Bacteria > Acidobacteriota > Holophagae > Holophagales > Holophagaceae > Geothrix > Geothrix skivensis. The sequence goes on from JADKIO010000004.1 coordinate 115,448, forward strand.
GAGGTTCATGGCGGACTGGCCGGACTGAAGGTTGAAGCCAGATCCGTCCACCTCCACCCTCTTCCCGACCATCGAGGCCGCCTGGGCCTGGAACAGCGCCGTGTTCTGACCCTGGATCCCCGACAGCAGGGAGTTCGTCTGCTGCTGCTGCTCTAGGCTCGAATAGCTGGTGAGCTGCTGAACCATCTGGTTGGGGTCATTCCCGCCGGACGTGGGGTCCTGGTTCTTGAGCTGGGCCACGAGCAGTTGCAGGAAGCCGTTCTTGTCGATGGTGTTGCTCGCGAGCTTCGTGACCGCACCGGTGGAAAGCGGGGTCGTGGTCGGGCCGATCATTCCGGTCTGCATGGAGACCTCCAGGAGGGGGGTAGATCAGGAACTGTGCCGATCAGGCGTAGAGCTCGACGTGGTGCGGGTTCAGGATGGAGATCGGCAGGGGTGCGGGTGCTTCTTGCCGGGTGGGGGTCGCCTCGGGGAGGAGGCGTTCACGGCTCACCGGGGCCGGGGAGGCCTCCTGGAAGGGGCGGCTGCCCTGCTGGAGATCGAAACTGCCCAGCATGAGTCCCTGTTCACGGAGGGACAGCTCGAGGTGGGGGCGACCGTCCCGCAGGGCCTGCATGGAGGTGGGTTCCGTGATCCAAAGCCGGGCATGGACCTCGCCACCTTCCACCTTCAGATGGATCGTCACCTGGCCCAGGGACTCGGGGTGCAGCTGCAGCTGGGCCTCCTGGGCACCGCCCTTCAGCATCCACTTCAGGCCGCCCACCACCTGGAGGGCCGGGGGAGCCGGGGGAGCCGGCGGCGCAGGGGGGACCGGAGTGGCCGGTGCTGCCGATTCGGTGGTCCGGTTCAAGGCCGTGAGCGCTGCCAGGGAGGAGCCATCCGCGGGGCGTGGCGTGGCGAGCGGGGCCGGGGGATCCGCCTTCGGTCCCAGCGCCTGCGGGGCTGCGGGGGCCGGATGAGGTGGTTCCAGCCCAGGCCGCGGGAGAGCCGTGTCGGCCAAGCCTTGTGCCTGCTGGGCGCCTGGCTGGGCCGCCGCGGAGGGCCTGGTTCCCGAGGGCGCGGGTCCCTGGGGCTGCTCATGGAGGCGCACCGGAAGGGCAGAGTCGGACCGCGGGAGTGGGGGCTCCGTGCGTGAGCCTTCTGGAAAGGGGAGCGCCGGCTCGATCGGAGCCTTATCCGTGGGGATGGCGGTCGATTCGGCAAGGGCTGCCGGGGCTTCGGCGATTCCGGGGCTTTCCATGGCGCCTAGGTTGGGCAGCGGCGCCGAGGCTGGGTTGGCGGGCGGGCTGGCGGGGCCCGAGGGCTGCCCGACGGCCACGGACTGCGCCACTGGCAGGGGACTCGTGGCCGAGGTCCGACCCTTCAGCTGCGCGGTCCCCTCCGGCGTGGCGATGGTGGCGATGCTGGCGCTGGACGGACGCAGGGGAGGCTCCGGGAGATCCAAGCGCCGTGGCGGCTGGACCCCAGGAGCGGCGGGCTCTGCCGCCGGGGACGAGGTCTTCTGGGTGAGTGATTCAGCAGGGGGCGCACCGAACGATGAGGCTGCCGGAGCTGACGGGGTGGGCATTGCCTCCCCTGTCACCGGAGCGAGTGGGAGCCTCGGGGTGGCGTCCGCCTGTGGGAAGCCAGGGGCCACGGTTACGGAGCTGGCGCGCTGTGGCTGCAGGGATTCCCACGGAGCCGGAGGCATCGGCTGCTGGGCCTCTGGACTGGGGCTCCTCAGCACTACCAAGGGAGCGGTGGAGCCGAGGGAACCCCCAGTGGAGGCTAGGCCCGGAGCCGGGGACGGCGGTTCCTGCGGGGCAGGGGGAAGGGTTCCCATGGAAACCACAGCCACTCCGGGGGTGGATTTGGATGGCTGGACCCGCAGCTCCGAAGGCTCCGGAACCAAAGAAGTGTGCCCAATGGCGAGGGATTCATCGATGCGCAGCGGGGCCGTGGGTTCCCGCATGGCCGAAGAAGCGCCGGTGGGGGGAGTCGTCGCCTCCCCCTGGGTGGACATGGGCTGCTGAATCCGCAGATCCGCGGGTTCCGGCACCGTGGGGGTGCTCTGGATCGGGGCAGATTCGCCGATGCGCACCGGAGCTGCGGATTCCCCCATGGCAGGAGGGGGGGCCGTAAGGGGAGCCGCCACCTTCCCTTGGGTGGGAGTGGGCTGGTGGATCCGCAGATCAGCGGGCTCCGGCACCGGGCGGGTGCTCTGGATCGGGGTGGATTCGACGGTGCTCACCGGGCCCCTTGGCTCCGGTGACAGGGAGGCGGCGGAGGGAGGAAGACCAGGCTTGGACCCGGCGATGGGGGCTTGCTCCGGCAGGGCCGGAGGCCAAGGCGCAGTGGATGGATGGGCGGGCACGGCTGCGGCCACGGCTGACGCCGCCTGGGGCATCGCGTCGGTGGAAGCCGTGCCCAGGCTGGTGACCTCCGGGGTGGGACCCGCCGGCTGGGGTTGAAGGGGCGGACCCGGGGGGGCCAGCAGGCTGGCGACGAGGGGGACGGGCGGCACCCCAAGGGGGGTGGGCAGGGGGAACTGGGCGCCTGGGGCCGTGTGTGTCATCGGCCCCTCTGGGGGTGCCGGGTCTGCCGGTGGAGCCAGGTTGACCGGCGCCTCGGCAGTTTCCTCGGATCCTTGGGACTTGGTGGTTGGGCCGCCCGGGGGAAGTGCCCTCGCTGAACTCTGCGCCGCTTGGACCGGCTGGCCAGGTATCAGGTCGATGGACGGAGAGGGAGCATCCTTGAGGGGTGCCGGAGGGACCGCTGGGCCCGGAGAATCGAGTCCCCTGGCGCTGGCCGCCTTGGCGGTGGGAGCTCCGGACAACCGGACTTTGTGGGCCCTGGCCTTCGGACCCTTCTCAGCCTGGGGCGGGGCCGCAGGGGCCTGCTGGGGCGAGGTGGTGGAGGTCGGTGCCTGCGTGAGCTGGGCCATCAGGCCGGCGAACTGGCCACCGGAAGCGCCTGGTCCCCTGGCTTCGAGGCCCGTCGCAGGCCGGTCCGGGACCGTCGGGAGGGCAACTGGGCTGGCCAATGGCATGGAGACCTCGGGTCCGGAGGATCCGGATGGGCTTCCAGCGCCAGGACCGTGCCGCGTCCATTGGGCAGAAAAGGGCCAGCCAGGCGAGGGACCGGCTGGAGTGCTATGCCACGGGTTCCTTCGGCTTGCTCATGCCCACGCGCTCCGAAAGTCGGCCGGCGAGCTTGGCATCCAATGGGGCCAGCTGATCCATGAGCTTGGCGGCCTTCTTGGGGGCCATGCCCGCCAGCAGGGCCACGGCCACCTCCATGTTCTGGCCCGCCAGCTCCTTCATGGCCTGGGCCCCGGCCGCGGGATCCATGGCCTCGTAGGTCCGGATGATCTGGGGGTCGATGGCGGGGCGCTGCTTCAGGTTCTCCACCCGGGCCAGGGCATCCTGGACCGCCTTCTCCCGGGCGGCGAGCTCGCCGCGGTCCCGGTCCAGGGTGGCCTGGAGGGTGTTCAGCCGCTGCTCCAGCTGGCGCAGCTCCGCCTCCTTCTGGGCGATGGCCCGTTCCCGGTTCTGGAGCTGCGAGGCCAGCTCGGAGACCTTCACGCCTTCGGCGGCGGCCCCCTTGGGGTCGGCCTTCGGTTCCTGGGCGGACAGCCAGAGCACCCCGGCGGACAGCACGAGGGGTGCCGAGATCCAAAGCAGGTAGCGGGGGTTCATGGGGGACTCCTGTGAATCAGGCGCTCTGCCGGTGGTGCCGGAGGACGGCCAGCTCGTCCATCTCCCGGATCTCGCGGCGCTGCTGCTCCAGGGCATGCTGCAGGGCCCGGCGTTCCTTCAGGCGCACCAGCATCAGGTGCTCGCGGTGGGCGAGGGTCAGGGCCTCCCGGGTGGCGGCGACCTGGACCGAGGCGGCGCGCAGGCCTTCGTAGCCCTGGATCTCCCGGCGTTCCAGCACCACCAGGAACCGCTCCCCGGCCCGCCAGAGTTCCAGGTCCAGGACCTGCCCGCTGGCCAGGCGGCGTGCCTCGAAGGTGGCGGTGCGCTGGGCCGCCAGGGCATCCAGGTGGGCCCGGGCCTCCCGTTCGCCCTGGAGGGCCCGGGCCAGGGCCCGCTCAGCCTCGCGTTCCAGGGCCTCCCGCAGCTTGCGCAGGGGCTCGAGACGGAAGTGGAACCGGGCGGCCATCAGGCTCTCGTCTTCAGAAAGGGCGACAGATCGATGCCGAAGATCTGGCCCATGGCCAGCATGGCCTGCCGATGATCAGAGCTCTCCGCCGTGGCCTGGCGGAGGAAGGCTTCGATGGCCGAGTGGAACTGGATGGCCTGGTCGATGGCCGTGCTGGAGCCCTTGGTGTAGGCGCCGATCTGGATGAGGTCCTCTGCATCCTGGTAAGTGGCCATCAGGTCCCGCAGCTTGCTGGCCAGCTGCTTCTGCTCCGGGGGCGCCAGGGCGCTGAAGAGCCGCGACAGGCTGGAGAGCACATCGATGGCCGGGAAGTGGTTCTTGGATCCCAGCTTCCGGGAGAGCACCACATGACCATCCAGGATGCCTCGCACGGCATCGCTGATGGGCTCGTTCATATCGTCGCCCTCCACCAGCACCGTGTAGATGCCCGTGATGGAGCCCATGCCTTCAAAGGTACCGGCCCGTTCCATGAGCCGGGGCAGCAGGGCGAAGACCGAGGGCGTGTAGCCCCGGGAGCTGGGGGGCTCTCCGGCGCTGAGGCCCACTTCCCGCTGGGCCATGGCGAAGCGGGTGACGCTGTCCATCATCAGCAGCACGTCCCGGCCCTGGCGCATGAAGTACTCGGCCACGGTGGTGCCGGCCATGGCGCAGCGCAGGCGCAGCAGGGGGCTCTGATCGCTGGTGGAGACCACCACCACGCTCCGCTTCAGGCCTTCCTCGCCCAGATCGTTCTCGATGAACTCGCGCAGCTCCCGGCCCCGTTCCCCCACCAGGGTGATGACGTTCACGTCCGCGGAGGTATTGCGGGCCACCATGCCCAGCAGGGTGGATTTGCCCACGCCCGATCCGGAAAAGATGCCCACCCGCTGGCCCTTGCCCAGGGTGAGCAGGCCGTCGATGGCCCGCACGCCAGTGGACAGGATCTGGTCGATGCGCTTGCGCTGCATGGGGTTGGGGGGCGGGCCCTGGAGGGGCAGATGGGCCGTGGCTTCGATGGGGGGGCCACCGTCCAGGGGCCGGCCCAGGGGATCGATCACCCGGCCCAGCAGGTCCTCCCCCAGGGGCAGCTCGGACTGGTGCCCGGTGCCTTCCACCCAGAGTCCCGGGCGGATGCCCTCGGTCTCCTCGATGGGCATGAGCAGCACCCGCTGGCCGGAGAACCCCACCACTTCGGCGTGGATGAGCCGGGGCCGCCCTGCGGCATCGCTGCTGTGGATGAGCATCTGCTCGCCCACGGAGCAGTCCGGACCGGTGGATTCCACCACCAGCCCCACCACCTTGGTGACCCGCCCCATCCAGTCACCCTTGGGCAGGCTGCGCATCCGGTTGGCGAGGACCGTCAGGTCGATCACGGCGCTCATGGCGGGCCTTCTTCGTTCATCCGGGCGATCAGCTGCATGAGCCGCTCCCGGCGGCGCTCGAGGGAGCCATTGAGGATGCCCTGGGGGGCCTCGATGCGGAGGCTGCCCCGGGAGAGGCTGCCGTCGGCCAGGAGGGCGATGCCCCCATGGCCGATGAAGTGATCCCCGAGCTGTTCCAGGTCGGCCGGGTGGAGGAAGGCCTGCACGGGCAGCTCCCCGTCCCGGCGGCCCCGTGGGAGGGGAAAGGGAAGCTCCTCCAGGACGCGCTCCATGAGGGTCCGCACGGCCCGGGGGGAGCGCTCGATCTGCTGGACGGCAAGGTGCTCGCCCACGGCCAGGGCCAGGGCCACCAGCTCGTTGGTGAGGGCTTCCCGCAGGGTGAGGGAGGCCGATCCCAACTCCACCAGGCTTTCGTCCAGCCGCTGCATGTAGGCCTTGTACTGGCTCTCGCCGAAGGCCCGGCCCTCCGCCTCCCCGGAGGCAAACCCCTCCTCGTAGGCGAGGCGGGCGATGTCCTGGGCCTGGCGTTCCGCCTCCTGGAGCCGGTCCACCAGCCGCTGCTCAATGGGCACCTTGGCCAACGCATTGTCGCCGAGGTCGGAGGCCACCGAGTCGGCCCCCTCCTCATAGGGACCCTGGCCCATCATGGCGTCCACCGGGAAGTACGGGAAGGCCTCCAGGCGGGTGTCCCGGAGGTCCTCGGAGCGGATGAATCCCTTGCGGCTCATGGACGATCCAGATCAGGTGACATAGTCCTCGCCCCCGCCGCCGCCGATGCTGATGACGCCTTCCTCTTCCAGCTGGCGGACGATCTCCACCACCTCGTGCTGGGACTTCTCCACGTCCTTCAGCTTCACGGGGCCCATGAACTCCATCTCTTCCTTCATGAGCTCCACGGCGCGGCTGGACATGTTGCGGAAGAACTGGTTCTGCAGCTCCTCGCTGGTGCCCTTGAGGGCGATGGTGAGGGTCTTCTTGTCGGCCCGCTTGAGGATCTCGGTGATGCCGTTGTCGTCGATGAGCAGGATGTCGTCGAAGACGAACATGAGGTCGCGGATGCTGGCGGCCAGCTGAGGGTTCTCGGTCTCGATCTTCTCCAGCACGGCCCGGCCCGTGTTCCGGTCCATGCGGTTGAAGAGCTCGGCCACGGCGCGGACGCCGCCGTAGGCTTCCGTGGCGAAGGAACCGAGGGCCTCCAGCTTCTGCTCCAGGATGAGGCTGATGCGGCGCACCACCTCGGGGCTGATCTCCTGGAGACTGGCCATGCGCATGGCCACGTCGCTGCGGAGCACTTCCGGCAGGCTGGAGATCAGTTCTGCCGCCTGGCTCGCGTTCAGGTGAGCCAGGATCAGGGCGATGGTCTGGGGGTGCTCGTTCTGGATGAACTTGGAGAGCTGCTGGGGGTTCGCCCGCTCCAGGCTGGTGAAGCCTGCGCTCGATTCGAGGGCCTTCACGAGGCGGTCGATGATCTTGCGGGCCACCTCGGGCCCCACCGATTTGATGAGCAGCTTCTTGGCGTACTCGATGCCGCCCTGGCTGATGTAGCTGCGGGCCTGTGTCATGGTGTGGAACTCTTCCATGACTTCTTCGGCCACCTCGGGCTGCACGTGCTTGGTGATGGCAATCTCGCGGCTGATGGTCTGAATCTCATCCTCTTCCAGGTACTTGAAGATGTTCGAGGCAGTCTCGTCCCCAAGGGTGACCATGAGCACCGCGGCCTTCTGCATGCCGGTGAGTTTCGCCATGGCTACCGTCCTTCCTCAAGCAGCCAGGAGCGCACCAGCGAAGCCATGGTTTCCGGGTCTTCGTTGGAGCCGTCCTGGAGCCGCTTCTTGATGAGCTCGCGGCGGCGGGCCTCAGGGGCGCTGAAGGCAGCGTCGGCATTCAGCTCGGCCTCGATTTCGGCCTCGATTTCGGACATGGACTTCACCTGGACCGGCTTGCGGGTGATGCCGCCTCCGCCGCCGGCACCGGCCATGGCGGCCTCGCCGCCTTCGGCACTGGCGACCCGCATGGGCGTCGGCCGGTTGATGGCCGCGGACATGCGCCGGAGCATGGGCAGGAAGAGCATGAAGAAGACGATGAAGCCCACCACGCCCCAGGCGGCATAGGGCAGGGCCTTCAGCCCGAGATCCACCCAGAACTGCTTCTTGGCGTCGGCCTCTTCCTTGGGGTTCACCTGCAGGGTGGCGAAGGCCATGTTCTCCACGGTGAGTTCGTCGCCGCGCTTGGGCTGGATGCCCACGGCGGCGGACACCTGGTCGCGGATCTTCTTCAACTCTTCGGCACTGCGGGCGGTGAACTTCTGCACGGGCTCGCCCTTGGCATCCTTGTCCCAGGCGGACATGTGATCGACGATGACCGCCAGGGTCACCCGCTTCACGGAGCCCGTGGCCTGCTCGATGGCGCGCACCGTCTTGCTGATCTCGAAGTTGGTGGTGGTTTCCTTCTTCTCGGAGCTCTCCGTGACATTCGCGGTGGCACCGGCAGTGGCGGGAGCCACGTTGCTGGCGGTGCCGGGAACGCCCGCGCCCGCGTCGCGCTTCTGGACCTTCTCATCCTTCTGCTGGACGCTGCGTTCCACCTGGCCCTGGGGATCGAACGTCTCTGAGTTGATCTTCACCTTGTCGAAGTCCAGTTCCACGTGGGCCGTGGCCCGCACCTTGCCGATGCCCACCACGGGCTCCAGCAGCTCGGTGACCCGGCGGACCATGTGGTCCTCCTCCTCCCGGGCCACCTTCTTCTGGGAATCGCTGGCGCCCACCATGGGATCGCGGCCCGTACGGGAGAGGATGCGGCTGAACTGATCGATGACCACCACCTGGTCGGGCTTCAGCCCCTCGACGCTGGCGGCCACCAGGTTGACGATGGCCTGGGTGTTCTCGTCCGGCAGCATCCGGGAGCCCCGCAGCTTCAGCAGCACGCTGGCCTTGGCATCCTCCTTCTCGGTGAGGAAGGGGCTGTCGCTGCCGGGGGTGATGTGGACCTGGGCCTCGGCGACCTGCTGCAGGCTCATGATGGTCTTGCTCAGGGTGGCTTCCATGGCCCGCCGGTGGATCACCTTCTGGGAGAAATCAGTGGTGCCGAGTCCGGCGTTTTCGAGCTTCTCGAAGCCCAGCTTGTCGCCGGACAGCAGGCCGTCCCCGGCGAACTTCAGGCGCAGGGAGCCCACCTTGCTTTCGGGCACCAGGATGGTGCGCTGGTCGCCGCTGAGCTCATAGGGCACCTGCATCTTGTCCAGCTGGGAGACGATGGAGCTGGCCTCCGCGGAAGAGATGTTGGACGCCAGGACGCCCTTGGTCTCCTGGCCGGCCCAGATGCCCAGGCCCCCCAGGGCCAGGAGCACTGTCAGGGAAATGGCCACCACCATGACACGCTGGGTGCCGCTCATGCCCCGGAAGGCGCTGGTCAGTTGTTCAGCGAGGTTCGTTTCCCCGGCCATAGGCGTTCCTCAGTCAGGGGTGAGGCCGCGCCGGGAAGCTCGGCCTGCGCTACATCTGCATGCGCATGACCTCGCGGTAGGCATCGATCAGTTTCGACCGAACGGCCATCATCATCTGGAAGCTAAGATCGGCCTTCTGGACAGCCAGCATGGCCGTGTGCATGTCTGCACCCTCCCCTGTCATCAAGTTCCGTGCCTCATCCTGGGCCTGGGCCGAAGCCTGGTTCACTTCCTGGAGGGCCTGCTTGAGGAGGTCGCCGAAGGCCACCCCCCCCTCGGCACCCTGAGCGCCGCCGCCCTGGCCGGTTTTCGAGGTTCCGGACGCGGGGCCCAGCGGGGGCAGCGAGGGGATGTTCAGCAGTGGGTCCATGGGGTCGGCTCGGGGGAAAGGCTTGTCACACGATCGGTCGGGGAGGGAGAAGGGGCAAGTCGAAATTCCGACAGGCTACTGGACGCGGAGAATGTCCAGGGCGGAACTGGCCATGGCCTTGGCGGCCCTGACCACGGCGATGTTGGCCTCGTAGGCCCGGCTGGCCTCCGTGAGGTTCACCATTTCCTCGACGGGGTTGATGTTGGGGTAGCTCACCACGCCATCGCTGTTCGCATCGGGATGGCCGGGCTCGTAGCGGGTCAGGAAGGGCTCCTGGCTGGTCTGGATGGTGGCCACCCGGACGCCGGCATTGGCCAGGGCGCCGGAGAAGCCCAGGTCCTGGGACTGGAAGACCGCGTCCCGCCGGCGGTAGGGGCCGCCATCCTTGGTCCGGGTGGTCTCGCTGTTGGCGACGTTGGAGGCGATGAGCTGGACCCGCAGCCGCTGGGCGGCCATGCCGGAACTCGCGATGTCATAGATCTGGGAGATGCTCATCAGTGGGCGCTCGCTTCCTTGATAAGGGCGTAGAGCTTCCGGAGCTCCACCTGCATGAAGGTGGAGGCGGTCTGGTATTTGCCCTGGGTCCGGGACAGCAGCATGTTCTCCCGGTCCAGGCTTACGTCGTTGCCATCGTTGCGCTCGGCGTTGGGGCGGAGCGTGTCGGTGCTGGGGGGGAGGCTCAGGCTGCTGCTTCCCTGGAGGTGCATGGGGTGGCTCGCGCTCAGGTTGCTGGGCGATATTTGCCTAGAGAAAGCGCTCTTAAGGGCCTCCTCGAAGCTGAAGTCCCGGGTGCGGTAGCCCGGCGTATCCAGGTTGGCCAGGTTCGAGGCGATCAGGGTCTGGCGCCGGGAGGCCAGCGTCAGGCTTTGATCCATGGCCTGGATCATGTGGTTGCCCTTGGTGATGTCGAACATGGTGCACCCTGCAGATTGGGCCGGGTGGGCCCGGCTGCTGGGGAACTGATGCAGAGCCCGTGCCGTTCCTCCGGCCGCCGCTTGTCGAACTGTTCGCATTGTTGCTCCCCCTTGCCTTTCGGCCGGACAGCCTTGCTACACTGGCCGCTCATTCCGAGGGACCCATGAACCTGACCACACGCAAGCACAACGATGTGCTGATCCTCTACCCCGAAGGAAAGATCACCCTGGGCGATGGCGACCAGGAACTGGGGGAGGCGGTCCGGACCTCGCTTTCCAACGGCGAGCGGAAGATCGTCATCAACTTCAGCAAGGTGAGCTACCTGGATTCCTCCGGCGTGGGCGAGCTGGTGGGCTGCTACACCTCCATCAAGGGCAAGGGCGGCGAGCTGCGCATCTGTGGCATGAGTGGCAAGATCTTCAGCCTCATCAAGATGACTAGCCTCCACTCCGTCTTCGAAGTGAAGGACACCGAGGAAGAAGCCCTCGCGGGTTTCTAGGCAGTTGCGCCTTCGCGCCGTCCTGGGTATCGGCCTTCTGGCGCTGGCCCCGGCCGGCGCCCAGGAGGCCGATGGGTTCCGAGTCCTGAATGCGATCCGGATCGAAGGCGGGGACGAGGATGATCGCCGACTCGCTGCGGCGGCCCTCGGGTTGAAACCTGCCCAGTCCGTGTCGGTGGCCGGCTTCCAGCAGGCCCTGACGGCCGTGCGTCTGGTGGACCGCTTCCTCTCCGTGGAAGGTCGGCTTGGCGAGGATGGTTCTGCGGAACTGCGCCTGGTGCCCCTCAGGCCCCTGGAGACCTGGCGCTGGGAAGGGGACGCCATCCCCTCCTCCCTGGTGAAGACGCTGCTTCCCGAGCTGCGCAAGGGCCAGCGGCAGGGCCCTCTGAGCCGGGCAGCGCTGGAGCGCCTGGCGGAGCGCCGGCTCCGGGAGGCCGGATACCCGGCTGCGACGGTCGGCGTTATTTCGACCGAAGAAGGGCGGAGTCTCCGGCTGGTGCTCAGCCTTGGGGCCCCCGCCCTGATTCGAGAGATTCGCATCGAGGGAGATCTCGCGCCCTACTCTCGGGAAAAGCTGCTCAAGGAAGCCGGTCTTGATCCAGGGACCACTTCCTGGACGCCCGCGGTGATCCGGGAGGCCCAGATGCGCCTTCGCAAGCTCTTTGTGAACGACCACAGGTGGTGGTCCTTGCATGACGGGCGCCTGGAGGGCACAGCACAGCTGACGCCGGGGGCCGACCCGGGGCTGCTCCTGCTGGAGGTCCACCCTGGTCCGAAGGTGTCCCTTGGCGCCAAGGGCCTGAATCCGCTCAAGACGCTTTTCGGCCAGCCGCGGCTCGCGGAGTTCGTGCCCCTGGCCAGGGCGGAGCGCTATTCGCCGAGCCTCCTGGAGGAAGGGGCCGGGCGCATCACCACCTACTTCCGCAACCAGGGTTATCCGGAAGCCAAGGTCCGCTACGAGCGGGTGGTCAGGGCAGGGACCGCGGAACGGCCTGAGGCGGTGGCCATCACCTACTTCGTGGAGAAGGGGCCTCGCCGCAGCCTGGGGAGGATTCACTTCGAGGGCAACCGCGAATTGTCCGAGGAGGAACTGCGCAAGGAAGTGCTCCTGCCCAAGCGGTTCCTGTTCCTCCCCCCCCATGCCAAGACCGAAACCGTCAAGGCCCTGGAGGACAGGGTCACCGCGTACTACCTGCAGCGGGGTTTTCCCGATGTGCAGGTCCGGCGGCGCGTGGACACCGGTGCGGATGGCTCCGTCGAAGTGCGGCTGATCATCCGGGAAGGGCAGCGCCGCTTCCTCGATGCCCTGGTGCTGGAGCTTCCTTCAGACGCGGGTCTGCCGCGGGGCCCACTGTCGAAGAGCCTTCTGCTGGCCTTCTCCGACCGGGTCTCGCCGGTGGCGGGAACCAACCTCTACCGAACGGACCGACGCCACTTCAAGGGGTACGAGGGAACGCTGGAAGGCACCCCCAGGGGGCCCGCCTCAGCTTCAAGCCCTCCCTGCCGCTGGTACGGAACGACCTGGCCCTGGTGGTGGCGGATCTGCGCCAGCGGCTGTCCTCCGCCGGAGCGGCGGAGCCCAAGGTGAAGCTGGCCTTCGAAGAAGATGGCGCCCAGCCCATCGTCCGCATCCAGGTTCCCGCCCAGCCCCTGGACCAGGCCCGCAGGCTGGTGGTCCAGGGCAGTGACCGGACCCGGGCCGAGGCCGTGCTGCGGGAAATGGAGCTACCGCCCGGCGCCCCGTTGGACCCCGCCAAGCTCGACGAGGGGCAGATCCAGCTCGGGGGGCTGGGCGCCTTCCAGCGCGTCGACCTGCTCACCCTGAATGATCTTCCCGGACAGGAAGCGGGGGCCTGGCAGCGGGGCGACCTGGCCCTGCGCCTCCAGGAGCGGAGCCCGTGGGTGTTTTCGGAATCCTTCGGCTATGACAACACCCAGGGCTACCATTTCGGGCTGAATGCCCAGCGGCTGAACCTCGGTGGCATGGGCCGGGTGCTGGACTTTGGCATCCGCGCCGGGGACCAGACCCTCGATAGCCCGGCCCTGCGCAAAGCCTTCCCCACCGGCGGCATCAAGCGCTCCGTGGACAGCACCAGCCTGGGCTACACGGATCCCTGGTTCCTGCCGGGCTCCCTGGACGCCTGGCTGGCCCCACGCACCCGCTTCCACATGGAGGGTGCCTACATCCAGGAGGCCCAGGCGGCCTTCTTCGCCCGCCGTCGCCGCTTCATCCCGAGCCTGGAGTGGAAGATCAGCCCCACGCAGCGGGTGCAGTTCGGCTATCGGTACGAGCGGGTGGAAGTGGCCGCCAACAGAGACAGCGATGACAAGCCCCTGATCTCGGATGACAACCTCTTCCTGCTGGCCCGCACGCCGGCCCGCAGCATCATCTCCGCGCCCTACCTGCAGGTGACCGTGGACCGGCGCGACCGACCCTACGATCCCACCCAGGGCGCCTACTTCATGGGGCGGGTGGAACTGGCCAACCAGCTGTTCGGCACCTCCCCCAACAGCAGCTTCGTGAAGTTGGACCTGCGGCAGCAGTGGAACTGGGCCATGGGCTTCCACGCGGAGTACGGCGTGGTGATGGCCAGCCTCCGGCTAGGCATGGCGAACCCCACGGCCAGCTCCGCCCAGGACCTGCCCCTCTCCGAGCGTTTCTTCGGCGGCGGGTCCTTCACCGTGCGCGGCGTGGAGCCGGACATGCTGGGCGAGGTGATCCGCACGGATGGTGCCGGGAAGCTGCTGCCCCTGATCATTCCCCTGGGGGGCCAAGGGCTGGTGGTGGCGAACCTGGAGTACCGGTTCCCGCTGTTCGGCATGCAGAGCATCTGGGCCGAAGTGTTCGTGGATGCCGGCCAGGTCTACCGCAGCCTGCTCGCCAGAACGGTTCCCAATCCGGACAAGCAGAACCACCCAACGGATCCCACCGTTCCCGATACCATACGGATCTTCCCCACGTTTCCGGCCCTGCGCATCACGCCCGGAGTGGGGCTGATCTTCAAGCTGGGCTTCCCCCTCAAGCTGGAGTACGCCACGGACTGGAAGCGCCTGCTCGGCCGCCCCCGCAGCGCCGACGAGCGGGACACCCAGCTCAAGAGCCTGCTCATCTCGGCGGGGTTCCAGTTCTAGGTGACGCCTAGAACGGCCTTGGCACTGGCCCACAGGCTGAGCCGCTCCGGCTGGCCCATGTTCTTGCCGTTGATGAGCCTGGTGATCTGAAGGAAATCCGCGGCCTCGTCTTCGCCGGGGTGGGCGTCCGCCAGGGCGCTGAGGCCCCGGCTGTCCCAGAACCACAGGGCTGCCTGGACCGCCAGGACCCGGTCCTGGGCGAGGCTGTCGGGGTTGGCCACGAGGCCCTGGTTCAGGCTCCCCTCGGCCTGTTCGTAGTTGGCCTTGCCCGTGAGCTGGATGAGCCCCCGGCCCCGGTACCGCCAGCCATCCCCGCTGGCCTCATCGCCATTGCCCAGGCGGCCCCCGTAGGCCCGATTGGCAATCTTCTCGCGGTTGTTTGCGTAGGCCGCGGCGACCTCCGCCGTGGGAAAGCGCTTGGGCCAGGTGCGCTGCAGACCCGCGGCGCTGTAGTTGAGGTTCTCCTCCAGCCGGTTGAAGTGGGCGGATTCATGCCCCACCTGGGCGAGGAAGGCCGCCAGCCGGCGGGGTTCGTCCAGGCCCTGGGCCGCGAGCAGGGGGTTGAGGATCTCCGCCCAGCCTCCAGGATCCTGGCAGCGGACCAGGATCTTCCCGAGCGAATCCTTGGACAAGGTAGCCATGGCATCTCCTTACTATTTAGGAAAAAACGGCATTGTTGTCGTGTGAAAGCATGAATCCATTTGGAAAGTTTGGCAACCTCCTCGAGCCGGAACGGGCTTGGTCCGTGCCAGGTCCATCGTTCCTGTGGATCCGCTTGATCCCTGGGCCCCCCTGTAGGTCGATGACCTCCCGGAGGGAGCGCCCAATAACCTCCTGTCCTACTATGGGAACGGGGACCTGCGTGGAGGGTCCCCGTCAAGGGAGATCCCAGATGCCGAACTTTGCCTCCGTCCTGAAGGATGAGATTGTCCGCCTGGCCAAGAAGGAGGTGCGCAGGGAGGTTGAGGGACTGAAGAAAGCGTCCGCCCAATACCGGTCCGAGATCGCGGCGTTGAAGCGACGCGTGGCCGCGCTCGAGAAGCAGCAGAGCCGGTTCGAGAAGCAGGGCACCGGGAAGGTGGCGACAAAGGCGGGAGGCGAGGGAGCCACTCGCCTTCGGTTCAGCGCCAAGCGTCTGGCCGCCCAGCGCCAGAAGCTGGGTCTGACCGCTGCGGACATGGGTACGCTCATCGGCGTGTCGGCGCAGACCGTCTACAACTGGGAAGCCGAGAAATCCAGACCCCGGCAGCAGCAACTGGTTGCCATCGCCGCCCTTCGTGGCGTAGGCAAGCGCCAGGCCAAGGCCCAGCTGGCCAGCCAGGGGGAGTGAGCCCGGAGGCCTGAACCAGACCCGCCGGGCTTTCTCGGCGGCCCGAGACCGCCCGATGGCGGTACGCTAAAAAGGCCGCAGCTGCGGCCTTTGGGTGGTTGGCGCGGGCGGTCTCGAACCGCCGACCCCTACCGTGTCAAGGTAGTGCTCTACCGCTGAGCTACGCGCCAATGCGAGGCTCTATTCTAGCGGAACGGGGGCGGCTGTCGAGTCTTCAGGGCTGGGGGCAGCCCCCCTAGGAGTTCCAGATCCATAGGATGAGGGCAGCCGCGGTCACGGCCGCCAGGACTGCCCAGTCGGGAGCGTAGGGATGCTCGATGGTGAACCAGCGGATCGGGTGGCGGGAATGGGGGTGTGGGTGGGAGTGAAAAGGGGTGGTCATGGCGACCTCCCTTCCTGGGGACGGGTGCCCCTCCAAAGATGGGTCGGAAGGCCCGGGGATGCCGGGAATTTTGACCCAATCCAGGAACCTTCCGGTCAATGGGTGGAGACCGGCCAAAGGAGCCAAGCCAGCAAGGCCCCTACCAGGATCAGCAGCCAGTCCAGCGGAGGGGAATGGCTCAGGTCACGGGATCGAAGGAGGTGGGTGGACAAGGCAGCCTCCACGGGGAATCTCCCACACCTCAAATTGGGGCGGTGGCTGCTGTCTGCCGTGAATTCTCTGAAACTTTGCTGGCACCCGGCCCGACCGCCGGTTTTCCGGCGAGGAGGGCCATGACCTCATTCGACCGTCACGCTCTTCGCCAGATTCCTCGGCTGGTCCACGTCGCAGCCCCTCAATACCGCGATGTGGTAGGCCAGCAGCTGCAGGGGTACTGCGTAGACGATGGGGCTGAGCCAAGGATGGACCG
The DNA here is from genome assembly GCA_016721195.1 of Candidatus Geothrix skivensis. Taxonomy (GTDB): domain Bacteria; phylum Acidobacteriota; class Holophagae; order Holophagales; family Holophagaceae; genus Geothrix; species Geothrix skivensis. Next base: position 131,491 of record JADKIO010000004.1, read on the forward strand.
CCGGCAGCTCCAGCACGTCCTCGGCGATGCCCGCCAGGCCCGTATCCCCTTCGGTGACCAGGGCCAGGATGCGGCCATCCCGGGCGGCGGCTTCCTGGAGGTTGCTGAGGGTCTTCTCCCGGTGGGCATCCTTTGGCATGAGGGCCACCACGGGCAGGGTCTTGTCGATGAGGGCGATGGGGCCATGCTTCATTTCGCCGGCCGGGTAGCCCTCGGCATGGATGTACGAAATCTCCTTCAGCTTCAGCGCCCCTTCCAGGGCGATGGGGTAGCAGGGGCCCCGGCCCAGGTAGAGGAAATCCGTGGCATCCTTCCAGCGGTGGGCCCACTGGATGATCTTGGGCTCCAGAGAATTCAGGCGCTCCAGGTGGGCGGGGAGTTCCCGCAGGCCCTGCAGCAGCTCGGCTTTGAGCTTGGGATCCACGGTGCCCTTGGCTTCGCCCAGCTTGAGGGCCAGCAGGGTCAACACCGCCAGCTGGGTGGTGAAGGCCTTGGTGGAGGCCACGCCGATCTCGGGTCCCGCATGGGTGAGGATGGTGGCTTCGCACTGCCGGGTGGCGGTGGAGCCCAGGACGTTGCAGATGGCCAGGGTGCGGGCGCCCCGGGTGGCGGCCTCCTTCATGGCCCCCAGGGTGTCGGCGGTTTCGCCGCTCTGGGTGATGCCGATGATGAGGGTGCCGGGCTGGATCACGGGCTCCCGGTAGCGGTACTCGCTGGCGTAGTCCACTTCCACGGCCACGCGGCTCAGCTGCTCGATGAGGAATTTGCCCACGAGTCCGGCGTGCCAGCTGGTGCCACAGGCCACGATGTGGATGCGCGTCAGGGCGGCGAGCTCCTGGTCGGTGAAGGGCAGGTCCAGGGGGATGGCTTCGGCATCCAGGGGCAGGCGGTTCAGCAGCGTGTTGGAGAGGGCCTGGGGCTGCTCGAAGATCTCCTTCTGCATGAAGTGCTTGTAGCCGCCCTTCTCGGCTGCCACTGGATCGTAGGGGATGGAAACCACCGGCCGCTGCACCTCGCTGCCATCCAGCCGGAAGATCCGCGCGCCCTTCCGGGTAAGTTCCACGAGGTCGCCGTCCTCCAGGAAGATCACGCGGCGGGTATGGGGCAGCAGGGGCACCACATCCGAGGCCAGGAAGGTCTCGCCCTCGCCGAGCCCCAGCACCATGGGCGGGCCGCTGCGGGCGGCCAGGATGCGATCAGGATCCTTGGCATCCAGGCAGGCCAGGGCGTAGATGCCGTGCATGCGGCCCACGGCCTCCCGGAAGGCCTCCAGGAAGGGACGTCCCTGCTTCATCAGATGGGACACCATCACGGGGAAGCACTCGGTATCAGTTTCAGACTGGAAGGTTTCCCCGGCGGCCTTCAGCTCTGCGCGCAGTTCCAGGAAGTTCTCGAAGATGCCGTTGTGGACTGCCACCACCTGGCCATCGGCGCTGCGGTGGGGGTGGGCGTTCTCCTCCGTGGGGCGGCCATGGGTGGCCCAGCGCGTGTGCCCGATGCCCAGGGGGGTGGGATCTGACAAGTCCACCCGGGCGGCCAGGTTGGCCAGCTTGCCCGAGGCGCGGATGATCGTGAAGGTTCCCGATCCCGACGACAGGGCCACCCCGGCGCTGTCGTAGCCCCGGTACTCCAGGCTCCGCAGGCCGTTCACCAGGATGTTCGCGGCACCCTGCTCACCGATGTATCCGACGATTCCGCACATGGTGGACCCCCGATCCCTGCACTCAACTTAGCGCGGAGTGCCCCGGGTTCCAATGTGGTGCGGCCTACCCCGCCTGCGGCCCACGGCCAGCCACAGGGTGTGGCCGTTCAGCCTCGCCCCAGCGTCAGGGCCCGCCGCAGCTGTTTCTTGAGGCGGCTGGTGACGAAGGGGCCCAGGCGCCCCTTCTCCCGGAGGATGCGGATGAAGAGGTCCCGCTTCTTGGCGGGCGGCTTGGACCGGTTGTCCGCCGGGATCAGGCGCAGGGCACCCTTCTCGCAGGCGGAGATGCAGGCCCCGCAGCCAAGGCAGACGGCCTCCTTCACGGCGGCGAAGCGCTCCGTGGGCGAAGCGAAGCTTCGATCCTTGGCCAGCCCGATGGCCTTCACATTGCAGGCGCTGAAGCAGGTGCCGCAGTAGTCGCAGTGCTCGGGGTCGATGATGGCCGCGAAGCCGGTCTTGGCGATGCCCTCGTGGAAGCCCATCTGCACGCCGGCCATGAGCTCGCAGCAGCAGTGGCAGCAGTTGCAGATGAAGGAAGGCTTGTCCCGGATGTTGTCGGTGACGTGGGTGAGGCGCAGCTCCCGGGCCCGGTCGATCACCTCCAGCAGCTCGGCCTCGGTTTTCAGCTCGGCGAAGCCCCGCCGGGAAAGGAACTTCGCAGCACTGCCCAGGGAGATGCAGATGCCCTCCAGAGGGGCGCCCTTGGCGCAGGATTTTCCCTGGTGCTCCTTCTTGTGGCGGCAGTAGCACATCCCGACGGCGCCGATCCCCGCCTCGTGGATGATCGCCCGGGCCCGCTCGTAGGTGGCGATTTCCGAGGTCACCGGGATGTGCTCCTCGTAGGCCAGGGCGCGGGTGAGCTGGGTCCTGCTGCCGAAGAACTCCTTGGCCTGGCTCTCCTCGAGGTACTCGCGCATGAGCTTCGCCAGCCGCTCCAGGGGCAGGTCCGAGCGGTGCTTCATGAAGGTGAACTCGAAGAAGCCGATGAGGCCGGGCATCAGCAGGTAGTAGGTGGTGCCCGCATAGGGCATGTCCATGACCAGGCCCTTGTCGGCCATGGTCTCCAGGGTCGGTATCAGCTCCGTGGCGTTCAGGCCCGTGGCCCGCATCAGCTCTACCAGGGTGGATTCCTCCAGGGGGAAGCGGGAGGCCACGAAGGCTTCCCGCTCGTCGAAGAGCAGCCCCAGGATCTCCCGCAGCTTCTCCGAGTCCACCAGCCCGATGGGGTACTTGTTCAGCCGGTCGATGAGCGGAACGAGGCTGTCCTTGCTGCCGAGGTGATGACCCATCCGCGGAGTCTAGGGCCGACCAAGCATGACCGGGAGCACGAACTGGAATGTTTGATGGGGCAGGCGCTTCACTCCAGCAAATAGCGCAGCCCGGCTCGGCCGGCCTGGGCGCGGGGGCCCCGGGGGAGGCTCCATCTTCGCGAGCGCAATCGAGCGGAAGCCACGTGACGCGTGGCGTTTGACGGAGGCGCGCAGTGCCCTCCTCCATACGAGGCCTCTGTAGGGGCCAAGCCCTCGAAGAATGAAGAAAGCGAAGCCCGGCTTTGCCGGGCTTCGCGCGGGGGTCCGGGGGTATGCGCGCAGCGCGGAACCCCCGGATAGGACTAGGCCAGGCTGCGGATCCTCGCGGCGCGGGTATCGATCTCGGTGATGCGGAAGGCGAAGTTCCCGTCCACCACCACCACCTCCCCCTTGGCGATGAGCTTGCCGTTCACCAGCAGCTCCACGGGCGCGTCGGCGCTGCGGTTCAACTCGAGGATGGAGCCGGGGGTGAGCTTCAGCAGCTCACCCATCATCATCTCCGTCTGGCCCATGCGCACCACCACCGGCAGCTGGATATCCAGGAGCAGGTCCAGGTTGCCGGCATCGGTGGCGGGTCCGGAAGCCACCGGCGCCTGGCGCAGGGGTGCCGACACGGACGCGGCCACGGAAGTGGGCGCCGCCGCCGGTTCGGGTGCGGGGGCCTCGCCCAGGCCGAACTTCCGCTTGAGCTGCTGGAGCAGGAGGTCCGGGAGCAGGAGGTGGATGGTGGTACTCAGGGAATCCTGGGTTGTGGGCAGCCGCAGATCCTGGAAGCCGCCCTGGCCCAGGTGTTCCGCGTAGGCAGCCGGCTCCGCCGGGATGGCCAGGATTTCCACATTGGCAATGGCGAAGGTCTCCCCGGCCAGATCTGAAAGGGTCTGGTTGGCGCTGCCCATGACCTGATTGAAGGTCTCCGCCAGGGCATCCTTGGAATCGCCCACCAGCTCCTCCGCGGAGGCGCCTTCGCCCCCCAGCATGAGGTCCACCAGCATGGTGCCTTCCTTGAGGGGCAGGGTGAAGAAGAGGGTGCCGCTCAGGCCCTTCTGGTAATTGGCCTTGACCAGGATCGCCGTGGCCTCGTGCAGGCTGGCAATGGCCGAGGTCTCGAGGAACTCCCCGGCCTCGGACTTCAGCATGAACTCCCGCCCCGTGAGCATGGAGAACACGGAAGCCATGCTCTCGGCAAAGGCGCTGCCGGTTTTCTGGAAGAATTCAGTGTCTCGGGCATCCATGGTTCACCCCTCCGACCGGCTGCCGGTCACTTGGAACACGCGTTTCCCGTTGGGATTCAGGGCCACCAGGCCGCTGAAGCGCGGAATGCCGTCCACGCACAGATCGAGTTCCGCATCGAAGCGCTTGGTGAGCGGAATCAGGTCGCCGGCCTTCAGCTGCAGCACTTCCTCCATGCTGAGGCTGGTGCCGCGGATCTCCGCGGCGGCCTCCATGGAGCAGCGCTTCAGGCTCGCCATGAGCAGGCGGGCCTCCTCGAAGGTGGAGGACTTCTTGTAGCCCGTGAACATCTCCTGGTCGAACTTGGTGGAGATGGGCTCGAGGATGATGCTGGGGATGGCCAGGTTGATCATGCCGCTGACGGGACCCATCTTGACCTCGAAGACCACCAGCAGGACCACCTCGTTGGGGGCCACGATCTGGATGAGCTGGGGGCTGGTCTCCCGGGCCGAGACCCGGAAGTCCAGGTCCACGATGCCCCGCCAGGACTCGCGGAGGTCCTCCAGCACCAGCTTCAGCACGCCATCGAAGATGCTCTGCTCGATGTCGGTCATGGTGCGGAGCTGCTTGAGGGGCTCCCCGGGGCCCCCCAGCATCTTGTCGATGATGGGGAAGACCAGGGTGGGGTTCACTTCCAGGGCCAGCGCGCCTTCCAGGGGCTTGATGGAGATGGCGTTGAAGCAGGTGGGATCGGGCACGGACAGCAGGAATTCCTGGTAGCTCAGCTGCTCGACGCTCACCAGGTTCACCTCCGTGATGGTGCGGAGGTAGGCGCTGAGGGAGCTGGAGAAGTTCCGGGCGAAGCGGTCGTGCATGAAGTGGAGGGACCGCATCTGCTCCCGGCTGACCCGGTCCGGGCGGCGGAAGTTGTAGAGGGTGACCTTGCGCTGGGCCTGGGCCTTTTTTGCCTGGGCCGGGGCCGCGCCCCGCTCGGCCCCACCCCCGGCCGCACCCTTGCCGGCCGGCTTGGTGTGCGACTTAAGTAGAGCGTCTACTTCCTCTTGGCTTAGAATCTTGGCCATGGATTACCCTTCAATGTGCTTCTCCAGGAGCTTGCCCCGGAGTCGCAACATGGCCTTGGTATGCAATTGGGATACCCGGGACTCGGTGATGTTCAGAAGGGTCCCGATTTCCTTCATGGTCAGTTCATCGAAATAGTACAGCTGGACGACGAAGCGTTCCTTCTTGGGAAGCATGTCCATGGCATCCCGGAGGATGTCCCTGATCTCGGTGGCTTGGAAGGTCTGGCTGGGGTCCTCGGCGTCCGGGTCGGGCACGAAGCTGATGAGGCTTTCGCCTTCGCCATCGTCGCCCACCTCCACGAAGGTGCCCAGGGTGACGCCCTTCAGGTCGTCGAGGTTCTTGTGCAGCTCCTCCAGGGGCATGCCCAGGTGGAGGGCCACTTCCTCGTCCGTGGCGGCCCGGCCCATGGCCTGCTCGAGGGAGTGGTAGGCGCCCTCGATATCCTTCTTCTTGCGGCGCAGGCTCCGGGGCACCCAGTCCAGCTCCCGGAGGCCATCCAGGATGGCGCCCTTGACCCGCAGCTCGGCATAGGTCTTGAACTTGATGTTGCGGGCGGGCTCGAACTTCTCGATGGCGTCCATGAGGCCGAGGATGCCGCTGTTGATGAGGTCATCCAGCTCCACGTGGGAGGGCAGCCGGGCCGCGATGCGATGGGCCACGAACTTCACCAGGGGCACATAGTCCTTGATGATCTGCTCGCGGTTGTCGCGATCGAAGGGCTCGGGCGGCTCGGTCGCTTCGCTGGCAGGTGCCGCCGGGGCGGGGGCGGGCGGAGGCGGAGGCGCGGGTGGGTGCAGCATCGCGGCGGCCTTGCCGTAGGCCTTGGCCGCCGCCAGGGCGGCCCAGGGGCGCAGGGCAGCGGGCGCCGCTTCCACGGCCCGCAGTGCCTCGCCACTGAGGGGCAGGCCGGGCTCGTTGGGCTGGTCCGGAGTCGGGGGCATCGGATTCCTACTGGGGGTCCTCGGAGGCGAGCTGCCTCCAGAATGACGCAAAGCCATCGGGCTGCAAGGATACTTGGCCCAGCAATTGGCGGGCGAGGGCCTGGAAGGCCTGGGTGGCCGGGCAGGTGGGGAAGAGATCCACCACTCCCCGCTGCTGCCGCACGGCCTGCAGCAGGTGGGGATCGTTGGGGATCAGGCCCAGCACCTGGAGCTGTTTGCCGAGGAAGCGCTCCGTCACCGCCTGCAGCTGATCCACGGTCTCCTGGGCCTCGTCGGCGCTCTGGCCGTTGTTCACCAGCAGCCAGAGGGGCTTATGGGGATCCCGCAGGTGCAGCACCTTCACCATGGCGTAGGCGTCCACCAGGCTGGTGGGCTCCGGCGTGGCCACGAGAATGACCTCCTGGGCGGCCATCAGCAGCTTGAGCACCGAGTCATGGATGCCTGCGGCGGTATCGATGAGCAGCCAGTCGGCGGTTTCCGCCACCCGCTGGAGCCCCTGCACCAGCCGCAGCTCGCTCATGGTATCCAGGCGGGTCAGCTCCTGGATGCCGCTGCTGGCGGGGATGATGCGGATGCCCATGGGCCCGTCCAGCAGGATCTCCTCGATGACCTTCTCGCCCCGGAGCACGTGCTCCAGCGTGTACTTCGGCGACAGGCCCAGGAGGATGTCCAGGTTGGCCAGGCCGAAGTCCGCGTCCATGACCACCACCCGCTGGCCCAGCTGGGCCAGGGACAGGGCCAGGCCCGCGACCACGTTGGTCTTGCCCACGCCGCCCTTGCCGGAGGTGATGGCCACCACCCGCGCCGCGAACAGGGGGGATTCGGTGGGCTGGTCCTTGGCCAGGGTGCGCAGCCGGGATGCCTGGTCGCTGCTCATTCGGCCTCCTTCATGGGGATGGGGAGGATGAGGTCGGCCACCCGCCGGCTGGTGGCCAGCTCCAGGGCCTCCGGCACTTCCTGGCCCGTGCCCAGGTAGCTGAGGGGCCGCTTGACCCGCGCCAGGGTGCTGAGGATGGGGCCGTAGGTGGAGGTCTCATCGAGCTTGGTGAAGAGCAGACGGGTGGGGTGGAGGGGCTCGTACCGGGCGGCGATCTCGGTGAGGTCCCGGGGCTTGGTGGTGGCGGACAGCACCAGGTGGGTCTCCACCTCCGGCAGCTCCTCCAGCAGGCCCCGCAGCTGGTTCAGGGTCTCGGTGTCCTTGGGGCTGTGGCCCGGCGTATCGATGAGCACCAGGGTCCGGTCCTGGTAGAAGCGCAGGGCGCTGCGCAGGTCCTCCACGGTCAGCGCCACGTGGAGCGGCACCTGCAGGATCTGGGCGTACTGCTGCAGCTGGTCCACCGCCGCCATGCGGTAGGTGTCCAGGGTGAGCAGGGCCACCTTCTGCTTCAGGTGGAGCTGGGCGTAGGAAGCCAGCTTGGCCACGGTGGTGGTCTTCCCGACGCCGGTGGGGCCCACCAGGGCGGCCACGCGCATCTTGCCGGGCTCCAACTGGATGGGGGGCGCCACGGGGATGAAGTCCGCGATGACCCGGCGCAGGAAGAGCCGGGCCCGCTCGGGATCCACGGCCCCGGCGGCACCGTCGCCGTCCTGGTCCGTGAGGGCCCGCTGGGCGTACTCGCAGAGGCGCAGGGCGATGAGGGGCTCCACGTCGTTGGCCACGAGGTCGCCATAGAGCTCCAGCAGGCTGGGGGGCAGGTGCAGTTGGGCCGGGGGCATGCCCTGGCGCTGGATGCGGCTGAGCAGGGCCTTCATCTGATCCAGTTCCTTCAGGATGGAGGCATTGCGCAGGTCGTTGTCCTTGAGGGCCGCCACGGCGCCCTTGATCTCAAGAAGTTCCCGGCGCAGGGGCTGGAGGTCCATGGCTGGGGCCGGCGGCGGGGTGGCCTGGGCTGCTTCGCGGGTGGGGCGCCGGACCGCGGGGGTATCCAGGGGCGCCCGCAGGCCGTAGGTGAGCGGTGGCGCGCCCACGGCCACGGCGGCCCCGGTCTGGGCTTCGTCCACGGCGGCGGTGACTTCGATGACGGATTCCTCCCCCAGCCCCAAGGCCGCGGGCCGCCGGCGGGTGCGGGTGGACAGGATGAAGGCTTCCTCGCCCATGTCCTTCTTCACCACGTCGAGGGCGTCCTGCATGGATCCGGCTTCGAAGGTCTTCACGCGCATGGTCGGTCCTTCATGAGACGGTTCCCAGGTTCACGACGCGGACATCCATGGGCACTTCGCTGTGGCTGAGCACCACCAGGTGGGGCAGGGCCCGCTCCAGCAGGCGCCGCAGGTGGGGCCGCACCACGGGGTTGGTGAGCAGCACCGGCTGGGCGCCGGGCAGCACGGCCGCGATGCCATTGGCGATGCGGTTGAGCAGCTCCTGGGTGCGGCCCGGCTCCAGGGCCAGGAAGCTGCCCCGGTCCGTCTGCTCGATGCCGCCCTGGAGGGTCTGCTCCAGGGTGGGGTCCAGCACCAGCACCCCCAGCTCGCCCGTTTCGGAAAGGTGGGGGCTGGTGAGGGCCCGGCCCATGGCCTGGCGCACGTACTCAGTGATGAAGCCCAGGTCCTTGGTCATGGTGGCGGCGTCGGCGGTGGCCTCGAGGATGCGGCCCAGGTCCCGCACGGGCACCCGCTCCCGCAGGAGGTTCTGCATCACCTTCTGGAGGGTGGCCACGCTGATGACGTTGGGGATGAGGTCGTCCACCAGCTTGGGGGCGCCCTCCTTCAGGGTGTCCAGCAGGTGCTGCACTTCGGGCCGGCCCAGCAGGTCCGGCGCGTGCTTCTTGATGAGCTCGGAGATGTGGGTGGTGAGCACCGTCGCCGGCTCCACCACGGTGTAACCGAGCATCTGGGCCCGGTCCCGCTGGGCGTCGGGAATCCAGTAGGCGGGCAGGCCGAAGGCCGGCTCAGAGGTGGGTATTCCCGACAGGTCCTCGGTGGCGGTGCCCGGGTTCATGGCCATGAACTGGTTGGGCTGGAGCTCCGCCCGGGCGATCTCCTCGCCCCGGAGGAGGATGCGGTAGGCGTGGGGGGCCAGCTGCAGGTTGTCCCGGATGCGCACGGGAGGCACCACGATGCCCAGCTCTGTGGCCATCTGGCGGCGCACGGCCTTGATGCGCTCCAGCACGGTGCCGCCCTGGTTCACGTCCAGCAGGGGGATGAGGCTGTAGCCCACCTCCAGGCCCAGGGGATCCACCTTGAGCAGTCCCTCCACCCGGTCCGAGCTTTCCACGGCGGCGGCCTTGGCCCTTTCGGCTTCCGCCAGGTCCGCGGCCTCCACGGGCGCGACCTGGGGCAGCTTCCAGGCGGCGTAGGCCATGACGCCGAAGATGGCCGCCATCACCCAGAAGGGGAACAGGGGCAGGCCCGGCACGGCCCCGAAGAGGAAGAGGATGGCTGCGGCGAGGGCCATGGGCCGGGGGTCCGCCCCCAGCTGGCTCATCACCTCGCTGCCCAGGCCCGAAGCGTCGCTGCCGCTGCGGGTGGTGAGGATGGCGCCGCCCACGCTGATGAGCAGGCTGGGGATCACCGTCACCAGGCCGTCGCCCACGGTCAGGAGGGTGAAGACCTCCATGGCCTGGACCACCGGCATGTCGTAGCGCACCACGCCCAGGATGATGCCCGCCACGATGTTGACGGCCAGGATGATCAGGGCCGCCACGGAATCCCGCTGCGTGAACTTCACGGCGCCGTCCATGGCCCCGTAGAAGCCGGCCTCTTCCTGCAGATCCTTCCGGCGCCGGCGGGCCTCCTGCTCGTCGATGTAGCCCGCGTTCAGATCGGCGTCGATGGCCATCTGCTTGCCGGGCAGGGCGTCCAGGGTGAAGCGGGCGGTCACCTCGGCGATGCGGCCCGCGCCGTGGTTGATGACCAGGAACTGGATGGCCAGGAGGATCATGAAGACCACCAGGCCGATGACGTAGCTCCCGCCCACCACGAACTGGCCGAAGGCCTTCACCATGTGCCCGGCGGCATCGACCCCCTGGTCCCCGGCGTAGAGCAGGATCCGGCGGGTGGTGGCCACGTTGATGGCCAGACGGAAAAGCGTCACCACCAGCAGGACCGAGGGGTACGAGCTGAACTCCTTGGGGCGCCGCACATACATGCCGACCATGAGGATGATGAGGCTCAGGGTGATGTTCAGGACGATGAGCAGGTCCACCGCGAAGGCGGGCATGGGCAGCACCATCACCACCAGCACGATCATCACGAACACGGGCGCAGCCAGGTCCGACCGCTTGGCCAGGCGGCCCATCAAAGGAAGCAGACGATCCAGAAAGGTCAACATACCGACACCCGGTGGGTCAGGGGCGAGGGCTATGCCAGTCCGTCAGAGGGCAGCCGCTGGAGGGTCAGGACCTGGGTATCTTCAGTGCATCCCATCTTTCCGGCTGATGAAACCGGCACCTCAGTCCCGCCCAGCTCACCCGCTGGAAGCTGACCTCCCCAGGCCAGGGCACCCGGTCCAGCCAGATGCGCAGAGCCCTCTGCAGGCGGAGGCGCTGCTCCGGCTCCAGGGCCGTATCCGCGCCCACCCAGGCCCCGGGGCGGCGGGCCTTCACCTCCAGGAGCCGCAGCTCCGGTCCCCGGCTCACCAGCAGATCCAGCTCCCAGCGGCCCAGCTTCTGGCGCCAGGCCACCAGGTCCCAGCCGCGGGCCCAGAGCAGCCAGAGCGTCAGGCGCTCGGCCCGCAGGCCCAGGCGGCGGGCCGCTTCGCCGCGCCGGTTCCTTGTCACTCGTCCCGTCTGGGCAGCAGCAGGCTGCGCTGGACGCGCTCGAGGTTGCCGTGGATGCGGACGATCTTCCAGGCCAGGATCATGGCGTAGCCCAGCCAGACCCAGAGCAGGCGCGGATCCACGGGGGTCCGCTTGAGCAGCTCGGTGCCCATGTCCAGGCGCAGGCCCTGGAGGTACCAGACCACGGCCCCGAAGGCGATGATGAGGTAGCCCCAGCGGACCCAGTAGGGCTGCAGGCCCTCCTTCACCTTCCAGCGCAGCAGCAGCCAGCGGTCGAAGCGGTCCGCCTTCTCCTCCGCGAAGTGCAGGGCCACCAGCTGATCCACCAGGGGCGCGTAGCGGTGCACCTTCAGCTCCTGGATCTCCTCTTCGCCGTTCACTTTCCGCAGGAAGGCCGAGCGGATCTTGCCGATGCACTCTTCCCAGGGGGCCTCCTCCCGCTCCAGGGAGAGGTGCAGCCGCACGATCCCCACCCACAGCAGGGCCTGGGCCAGGAGCACCATCCACAGGGACCAGCCCTGCCAGCCCTGGGTGCGGACGAGATCGAGGAAGCGGGAGAGATCCATGGGGAACAGCTTACGACGGTGGCCGTCCGGTTAGACCTTGTTCCAGGCCACTTCGCCTGCAGCGAGGAAGGCCTCGCCATCCAGCCCCTGGTCCTCGGCCCGCTTCAACAGGTGCTGCAGGGCCTCGGCGGTGGCTTCGGCGTCCTGGAGGGCGCGGTGGGCGCGGGTGTTGGTGATGCCCAGGAACTCGCAGAGCTCGGCCAGGCTGCGCCGGGGCAGCTCGGGGATGAGCTTCTTGGCCAGCAGGCGGGTGCAGATGAGGCGGTGCCGCCGCCAGACGCCCTCCGGCAGCCAGGCCTTGAGGAAGCTGCCGTCGTAGGGGGCGTGGTGGGCCACCCACACCCGGCCTTCCAGCCTGGGCGCCAGCTTCAGGGCCACCTGCTCCCAGGGCGGCGCCCCGGCGAGCATGGGCAGGCTGATGCCCGTGAGGCGCTGGATCTCCTCGGGGAGGAACCCCTGGATGGAGGCCAGGCTCGACCAGCGATCCTCCACCACCAGGCCCGCCAGGCGCACCAGGCCCACCTCGGTGATCTCGGAGGGCTGGAGGAAGCGGCCATCCTTGCCCCAGCGGGCCCTGGGGCTGCCGCCGGTGGTCTCCAGATCCAGCACCGCGAACCGCAACTCCCGCAGGGCGGGGGAGCCGGATTCGAGGAAGGGTTCCTGGGTCATGCGCTGACCAGGGTCTTGAGCCCATCCTTGAACAGCACATCCACCTTCTTGCCCATGCGCCGCTGCACGCGGCCCAGGCCAAAGCTGGGGTGGTCCATCCAGGCGCCTTCCTCCCAGTGCTCGGACACCCGGTAGGGACTGGCCTTGGCGCCCCCCTGCTCCTGGGCCAGCACCGTCTGGAATTGGCTCACCAGGGAGCCGGGCCGGGGTCCCCCCGCCTTGGCGGCGGCAGGGATGCGGGGCGTGCGGGGCAGGGGCTCCGGCTTGGCGGCGCGGAACTTGTGCACGGAGCGGCAGTTCCCGCAGATGAGCTTGTCGGGCACTCCATTGGTGACGTTCAGGACCTGGTGGCGCGTGTCGCCGCCACAGCGCCCACAGGGCGCGTCCACATCCTGGCCGGCATAATAGGTCTTCAGCATGCTTTCAGCCTAGCAGGCATGCAGAAGCCTTGAAGCAGCGGAAGGCGGGGGCTGGTTTGCCCCCGCCTTTGATGGCTCATAGGATTACTGCTTGATGTGCCAAAGCCATCCGGTGTCCCAGAAATCGTTCGAATTCCAGGTGCCGAGCTGTCCGCTTTGCATCGAGGCCTGGTGCACCTGGATGCTCGGCTGGAAGGTGAATCGAGTACCAGCACCGCTGCAGTTATAGACATCGTCGTAGCTGGTCGTGATGTTGAGGATGATTTTACCAGGGGCGCTGGAGGCGGTGCCTGAACGGAAGGCGATCCGTTTCGATGTGTTGAGGCAAACATCGTGGTTGAGGTAGTTCAGGGAGTAGGTGAAGGTTCCATTGGCGTAGAAGGTGTAGAAGCTGCCCCAGGTGCCGGTCACATCAATGAACTGCCAGGTGCCGATCAGGGCGGGATCGAGCGCGGGCCCACTGACCGTCACCGTTGCGGTGCCGACGATGCTGCCTGCCGTCGCCCTGATGGTGGCGGTTCCTGCGCCGATGGCAGTCACCACTCCGTGGCTCTCGACGGTGGCCACCGAGGCGTTGGAGGAACTCCAATTCACCTGGTTGTCGTAGGGCGTCGTGGAGACGCCGTTGGAGAAATTCCCCGCGGCGGTGATGTCCACGGTGCCGCCCACGCTGAGGGTGGAAGTGGGTGGGGTCAGGGTGATGGAGGTGAGGGTGGGGCCGGTCACGGTGACGGCGGCCTGTCCGGTGACGCCGCCATAGCTGGCGCGGATGGAGGTGGAGCCTGCGGCGTGAGCCGTGGCGTCGCCCAGGTTGTCGATGGTGACGACGGCATTGTTCAGGGAGGTCCACTGCACGTCATAGCTCATGTTCAGGCGGGTGCCGTTGGACCAGGTCACGATGGCCTGGAAAGTCTGTGTGGCATTCAGGGTCATGTTGGCGCTGATGGGGGAGACCTCCACCAGCGTGACGGTGGCTGGCGCGATCACTGTGAGGGTGACGCTGCCGGAGATGGCGCCGGAAGTGGCGGTGATGGTGGTGCTGCCCGCCGCGACGCCGGTGACGAGGCCCCCGGCGTTGACCAGGGCGATGGCCTGGGAAGCCGAGGTCCAGGTGACCGAGGTCGAGAGGTTGGCGGTGCTGCCATCGGTGTAGGTGCCGGTGGCGACCAGGGGTGTGGTCGAGCCCGCATTGACCGAAGGGGAAGCCGGGGTCACCCGGATGCTGGACAGTGTGGCGGCGCTCACGGCGAGCGTCGCGTTGCCGGTGATGCCACCACTGGTAGCCGTGATGGTGGTGGTTCCCGCCACCAGGCCGGTGGCGACACCGGAGCTATTGATGGAAGCCACGGTGGGGGTTGAGGAAGACCAGGTGACGGCTACGGAACCGGTGCTGCCGTCGGAAAAGGTGCCCGTGGCTGTGAACGACCTGGTTCCGCCCACTGCCAGAGAGGCGTTGGCCGGTGTGATGGCCAACGAGAGCAGGGTAGCCGGGGTCACGGTGGCAGTGGTCTGGGCCGATATCCCCCCCGAAGCTGCAGTGATGAAGGCATTGCCCACGCCCAAGCCCGTGACCAGACCAATCCCGCTGACGGTGGCAATGGCGGGGGTGCTGCTGGTCCAGGTCACGCTGGCCGTGAGATCCCGGCTGGTGCCATCCGAGTAGGCGCCCATCGCCGTGAGCTGGCGGGTGGCGCCAGAAGCGAGCGAAGGCCCCGAGGGACTGATGGACAGCCCGGTCAGGGTGCTCGATGAGGAGGTGACAGAGACTGAAGCCTGACCAGTGACGCCGCTGGAGGCAGCCAGGATGGTGGCGCTTCCTGCCGTCATGCCCGCCACGAGCCCCGTGTTGCTGACGCTGGCGATGGCTGGTGTGCCGCTGGTCCAGGTTACGAGCGCTGAGATATCGCGACTGGTGCCATCAGAGTAGGTCCCCGTGGCAGTAAATTGTCGGGTCGCGCCCGTGGCCAGGGTCACGGAACCGGGTGTCAGAGACACGGTCGTGAGGGTGGCCGAGGGTGTCGGGGGTTGGGGAGAAGGGCTTGAGCCTCCTCCTCCGCCACCGCAGGCGATGACCAGGGCCGCGACGAACCCCACGACGATCGCCCGGAGGCTGTTTGGGGACCTGTGACTGCGGGCATGGAACATGGTGCGTCTCCTGGATAGGTGGTCTCAGGATTCCGCCACCAAGGGACGGCTGACAGGCACGGTTTCGAAAAAGCGGTTGGGCCAGTCCTCCTGATGAAATGTTGGCCCCTTGCCCACGGACAAAGGTTCCAACACCATTCCTGGGCGGACCTCCTAGACTGGGGAATTCCCCTCGGAGCCCAACCTGAGCGCCAAGACGCCCAATGTCTTCCTCGATCCCCAGAGTCGGGAGCCGGTCTATCTTCAGATCGCGCACTCCCTTAAGGAGGAAATCCACCGGGGTCGCCTCCACCCGGGCGACGCCTTGCCTGGCTATCGCATCCTCGGTGAGCGGCTGGGTGTGAGCCGCAATACGGTGATGGAGGCCTATCACGAGCTGCAGGCCGAAGGCTGGGTCGTCTCTACCTCGGGCGTGGGCAGTTTCGTGGCCGCCCACCCGCCCACCCGGCTGCCTGGACGGTTCGCCCCGGCCGATGTGGAGACAGATGGCCCCGCCATGGGGTTCGACCTGGCCGCGGGTTTGGACGAGGCATCACCCAAGGGGACCCCGGGCCTCCTGAAGGTGGCGAGTGGCCTGCCGGACCCGCGCCTCCTGCCGGGGGCAGAACTGGCCAGAGCCTACCGCCGGGCCCTGGTCCTGAACCGCCAGCAGAATCTCGAGCTGGAGGACCCGCAGGGCCACCCCATGCTGCGCCAGTCGTTGGCCCGGATGCTCAGTGATTCCCGGGGCATCGCGGCCTCCCCCGAAAACATCCTGGTCACTCGTGGCAGCCAGATGGCCCTGTTCCTGGCGGGGCAGGCCCTGCTGACCGCCGGAGGCGCGGTGGCGGTGGAAGCCCTGGGCCATCCCGGGGCCTGGGAGGCCTTCGCCCGGGCCGGGGCGCGCTGCCTGCCTGTGCCAGTGGACGCGGAGGGGATGGACATCGGAGCCCTGGCCCAGCTGGCGGAATCCGAGCGCCTCCGCGCCGTCTTTGTCACACCCTTGCGTCAGTACCCTACGCTGGTCCCCCTCAGCGCTGAACGGCGCGCTCAATTGATGGCCCTCGCCAAGGCGCATCGCATTGCCATCATCGAGAACGACCAGGACAGTGAGTTCCTTTTCGAAGGCCGTCCCCGGGCCCCCCTGGCGGCGGAGGACCGGGCCGGAGTCGTGATCCATGTGGGCACCCTCAGCAAAATATTCAGCCCCAACCTGCGGCTGGGGTATGTGCACGGGCCCGCCCCCCTCATCGCCCGCATGCGTGCCCTCCGGCAGGCCCTCGACCGCCAGGGGGACATGGTGCTGGAGCGGGCATTCGCCGAGCTGCTGGACGATGGGGACATCCATCGCCACCTCAACCGCATGCAGCATACCTACCGGATCCGACGCGATGTCCTTTGCCGGGCGTTGCATCGTGCCTTTGGCGAAGACCTGAACTTCCAGGTGCCCGAAGGTGGCCTCGCTTTGTGGGCCCGGGTGGCCGAGGGCGTGGATGTGGACCGCTGGGCCGCCCGCGCCCTGGAGCATGGGGTGGCTTTCCAGCCGGGCCGTCGCTTCGCCTTTGACGGCGGCCCCGTGCAGGCCCTGCGCATCGGTTTCTCGAATTACCCGGAATCCGATCTGGAAGAGGTGGCTCTGCGCATGCGTGCGGCGCTGGTCGAAAGCCTATGAGCCTGCTGCTGACGAACCTGGATGGCCGCGTCACCCTCAAGGGCGTGCTCGGTTCCGGGGGCATGGGCGAGGTCTACAGGGCCTGGGACGCAGGGCTGGAGCGCCCCGTGGCGGTGAAATTCGTGCGCAGCGGCGATCCGAAAGAGGCTGACCGTCTGCTGCTGGAGGCTCGGCTCCAGGCCCGGGTGGAACATCCCAACGTGGTGCGGGTCCATGACACAGGCACGCTGGAGGGCCGGCCCTGCATCCTCCTTCAATTGGTGGAGGGGCAGACCTTCGCGGACCTTGACGCCGGGGTCTCCTGGCAAGAGAAAGTCGGTCTTGCCGTGCAGGGGGCGCGTGGCCTGGGCGCCGCCCACCGCATGGGCCTTGTCCACCGCGATGTGAAACCCGCCAACATCCTCGTGGAGGCTTCCAAAGAGGGGCTGCAGGCAATCCTGTCCGACTTCGGCCTGGCGCGTGATGAGGAGGGCGGCCTTACCCGCTCGGGCCTGATGATGGGTACCGTGGATTTCATGGCCCCGGAGCAGGTGACAGGTGCCACGCCTGTTGATTTCCGCGCGGATATCTACGGCCTGGGTGCCACCCTTTACGCCGTATTGGCGGGTCGGCCGCCCTTTCGGAATACACCCAGCCCCAAGACCGGTAAGCGGGTGGGACAGGACCTCCCGGAAGCCGCGACCGAGGGAGAGATGCATCCGGGCGACCTGCTGCGGCGAGTGCTGGAGCACAATCCCCGCTCCCTCGCCGCCGAAGTGCCGGGCCTTCCCAAGGACCTGGCCATCGTCGTGGCGAAGGCGATGGAGAAGGAGCCGACCCGGCGCTATGCCACGGTCGAGGCCTTCGCGGATGACCTGGAGCGGGTTCTTCGTGGCGAGGCGATCCAGGCCCGTGCCATGGGCTGGGCGGAGCGGGGTGGTCGGTGGGTCCGACGCAATCCCATCCCGGCCCGCGCCGTATTCGCCGGGGTTCTCGCCATGTTCGCCGCTGGGGTCTTCGTGGCCTGGAACAGCCGGCGCACTGCGCTGGAGGCCCTGGATGCAGCGCAGCTGGGTGCGGAGGCGAAGGCCTTCGAGTTGCGCCTCCGCATGGCCCACCTCGCCCCCGCTCACGATCTCCGCTCCGTTCACGCCGAATTGCGGGCAGGACTGGTTCGCCTCGCCGGTCGTCGGGGCGCGGGCTCCTCCGCTTCTGACTATGCCCGGGGCCGGGTCTACCTCCTCCTCAACCAACTGGATGAGGCGCGTGCGGCACTGGGGGTGGCGCAGGAGAAGGGCTTCAAGGGGCCCGACATGGAAGCGGCCCTGGGCATGGTGTACGGACGCATCTATCAGCGGGATCTGAGCACCCTAGAGAGCATCCAGGATCCGACCTTCCGCACCAGCCGGATCGCGGAGCTCCAGCAGCGCCTCCGTGCACCCGCCCTGGCCCACCTCGGGGCTGCGGGTGGCGACCTCCTGCTCCAGGCCGAGGCCGCTCTGCTGAACGGCCACTATGAAGAAACGCGCCGGCTGGCCCTGGAGGCCCGGCGCCAGGATCCTGAGCGCCTGGAGGCCACTGTGCTTGCGGCCCGGGTGTGGTACCGCGAGGGCCGGGATGCCTACAACAACCGGGATCTTGTCCAGGCGGAGAGCTGTGCCCTGCAGGGGGCTTTGGTGGCCCAGGGATTGATGGAGGATCTTCGCAGCGATCCCGCCGTGCCCATTCTCCTGGGCGGGTTCATGGATCTTCGGGCTTCCGTGGCCCTGGATCGGGGTGGGGACCCGAGGCAGCCCATCGCGGAGGGCATGGCCTTCGCGGAACGGGCCTTGGCCCTGGATCCTGAATCACGCGATGCCTGGATCCTGAAAGTTCAACTGCTGGCCAACCGCACCAAGAGTTCGGTGCAGGCCGACCAGGACGGTCTCGAACAGGCCACGACCCTCCTCGAGGCCACCCGGAGGCTGGTGGCCATCGACCCCAAGAGTGCGAAGGCCCAACAGCTCCTATCCTATGCGCTCTACGCCGTGGGGCACGAAGCCGACTCCCGCGGCCAGGATCCGGCCCCCTTCCACCTGGAGGGCTTCAAGGCTGGCCTGGAAGCCGATCGAATCGAACCCTGGAATGCCCTGGGGATCTACCGGGCCCTGATGAATGCCGTGCAGCACATCGAAGCGCAGATCAAACGCGGGAAGGACCCCTCGGAGCTGGTGTTGGCTGCCGAGGCGGCCGCGAAGCGGCTGGAGAAGCTGGAAGGCCGGGGGGGGCTGAACCCCCGCGCGCTGCTCGGCACCCTGGCGAACCTGCGGCAGGTGGTGGGCCGGGTGGCCTGGCTCCAGGGCCGGGATCCCGATCCCTTCATGGCCGAGGCCATGGGGAACTTTGAGCAGCTGAAGGCCGCCGAACCGGACCATGTGGAACACCTGGCGTATCTTTGCTTCTTCGCCCAGCAGCGCATGGAGAGTCTGGGCGCTGCCGGCCGGGACGTGGAAGCGCTCTTCCGGGCCATCCTCCCCGTGGCGGACGAGGCCGTGCGCCGGTCGCCGGAGCAGCCCATGCTGAAGGCCTACCGGGCGGCCATCTACGTATTCTCAATGGCCGGCCGGGTTCAGGGCCGATCCATGGCGCTGGACCCGGAACGCCGAAGGGCTGCCCATCGGGCCGTGGATGAGGCGATTGTCGCCACTCGCCACCCGGCCCTCATCGAAACCCGAGGCCTCCTATGGTTGATTGAGGCCGAGGCCGGCATCCACGCATCGGCCGACAAGGCTGTGAAGGACCTTGAAAAAGTGGTGCGCGCCAAGATTGCCGCTTCCTCCACGAATGTCTCGATGATCCGGGCGCTCCGGGTTCGCCGGGGCCCTGGAGACCTGAGTCGGGCCATGTCCCTGCTGGAAAAGCAGAGACAGACAGAGCCCACGGACCCGGACCTGATGCTCTTCCAGGCCGTGCTGCTCAAAGACCTGGGCCGCGACGCGGAGGCGGCCGCCTGGCGCCAGAAGGCCTTGGGGGTGCAACCCCTTCTGGCGGGGCATCCGGTGTTCATCGCGGCCTTCGGGGCGGTGGGTCCTATCCCGGCATCGGGACCGTTGGGTCGATAGGCAGGACGTCCAGGCGACCTCATTTTGGGGACGGCACCCCTGGCCCATAAACCACTTCCACCACCACCCCTTCAGCCTGGGCAGGCTGACCGTCCAGAGGCTGGAGCAGGAGGCTGAACCCGATCCGCTGCTCTTTGCCCGGCAGTCGGCGTGTGCGGATGTCCGCCACCCACTCACCGGGGGCATCGGGAGCGGCCCGCACGGTCTGGGTACGCCCGTCGCGATCCACGAACGTGACCTGCATGGCGCCCCGCGCCACTTGGATCCGGCCTTTGGTGGGAACGCTGTAGCTGGAGGTGGAGAGGGCCTCATGGGTGAAGGTGGCCGAGTTTCCCGTGGCCTTGAGGAGGCCCACCCGGGCTGTGGCGGTCACCTTGGTGAGCGACAGAAGACCCTGCTCCGTTCGGCTTTCGATGATGAGGGTGGAAGGGGAGTCTGGCACACAGGCGAGCAGAGCGAGGAGGCACCCGAACCCGAGAGGCTTGGCTGAGGTGAACCTCATTTTGCGCTCAGACCGAAGGTCTGGAGCGTCTGGGTGGCCAACTGCCTGGCCAGGGCGGACTGGGTCGCGTCGCCGGATTCCTTGCCATTGTGGGCGAGAGCGGCGATGAGGCCGCCCGTGATGAGGCAGGTGTCATAGGCCGTGGTGCGCCGCTCGGCGCTCATGGACCGGTAGCCTTCCGCGGCTCCCAGGGTGTCGTTGAGGGTGCGCATCAACGCGTCGCTCTCGGCGTCCGAGAGCTCCCGGTTCGCCACCACCTGGATGCTGGAACCGAGCAGCACCGTCAGGGCCATGGCGAGGTTGTGCTTCCGCACCGTGGGCTCGGCTTCAATGCCCTTCCGAATATCCCGGCACATCTGGATGAAGGGTGGCCGGTCCTTGGGGTCGGGGATCGACGCCGCCAACTGTTCCGGGACAGTGCGGGCTCCACCGGGGCGGATATCCGTGGCGGTGATGGGGAACTTGTAGGCGGGAGTTGGGGTGCGGGCGGCCGGTACGGCCAGCTGTTTCTTCGCATGGGCATCCATCACCAGGCGCTGGATCTGGTGCCTGGAGGTGAACATCATCTGCGCCAGGGTCTGATCCGCGGCGAAGGCCGCCATGTTCGGATAGCTGCGGCTGCCCGGGTTCAGATACTGGGCCCTTGCCGGAGTCATGACCAGGGCAAGGGCTAGGGCCAGAAGCAGACTTCGCATGGGACCTCCAATGGGGCTTGGCCTTCACCATAGAGCGAGCATCCCTAGGGCGAGGGGGACGCTTTGCTGAAATGACCTGGGCCACCCCCCTGTTCCTGGCCACCCCGTCCTACATCGAGGATCTGCCTAGGAGCCCGCGTGTGCGTCCATCTGGCCATCCCCCACCAATCTCCTGCGGTGCCTTGATGGTGGCCCCTTCGGCGCTACGGGCGCGGCCAGGCCTCCCTGCCCAATCTGCCCAGGACCTGGATTTCGCGGGCTTCACCCTGCCGCCTGATGGTGTACCGGGCGACGCCGAGTCGGGGCAGCCTGGACGTGGATGCGGCGATGGATTGGGAGGCGCTCTTCGCCAAGCACCATCCCGGGGTGGCCAACCGCAAGACCCGCACCTCCTGGGCGCTCATCGACGTGCCCTCCTCCCTGGCCGCGGTCTGGCAACTCGGCAGCGTGACGAGCGCCAGCAGGGGCATGGGGAACTGGAGCGAGAGGGTGCGCGTGAACATCCTAGGGCGCCGTGGCCAGCATCAGGCCGTTGGCGGTGGTGATCAGGAGGTCGCCCAGGGGCGTGAAAGCAAGTCCCATGGGGTGGCTGAGACCGGCGGGAAGGAGGCCGGTGAAGGCACCTTCGAAGTCGGCGGTACCAAGCAGGAGGTTCGCTGTCCCGGTGGTGGTGTCGATGGCGTACACCGCCTGACCCAGGTCCGCGGCCACTAGGAGCCTGCCGGTGGGGTCGAAGGCCAGGCCCCTCGGCCAGTAGAGGAAGGTGCTGATCGCCAGGGTGGTCACGTCCCCGGTCGGGGTGATCTTCCGGATGCGGTTGTTGTTCATGTCGCCCACGAACAGATTCCCGCCGCCATCCATCGCGATGCCGGTGGGGATGTTGAACCGGGCCGCCGGGCCGTTCCCGTCGGCCGAGCCGGCCGTGCCCGCCAACCCGGCGATGGTCGTCACCACGCCTCCGGGTGTGACTTTCCGGATCGTGTGGTTCCCCGTCTCGGTCACGTAGAGGTTGCCCGAGGGGTCAGCAACCACCATGTAGGGAGAGCTGAAGCGGGCCCCGGAGCCGGTGCCGTCGGCACCCCCGGCGGTACCGGCCTGGCCGGCGAGGGTGGACATGACTCCCGCAGGCGTGATCCGCAGGAGGGTGTGATTGAGGGCGTCGAGGACGAAGAGGTTGCCCGCCGCATCCATGGCCAGACCCGAGGGGCCAGAGAGACCCGCCGTGCCGGCCAAGGTGGTCGTCTGGCCATCAGGTGTGACCTTGCGGATGGTGCTGTTGCCGTAATCGGCCACGTAGGCATTGCCGCTGCCATCCACCGTCACCGATTGGGGACCGGCGAAGCGGGCGCTGGTGGCGTAGCCATCGGTGTTCCCTGCCTGCGGAGGCGCGCCCGCGAAGGTGCTCAGGCCCTGGGTCATGTCCAGGAGGCGCACGGCGTGGTTGAACTCATCGGCGATGGCGAGCCGGCCCGAGGGGAGGAACGCGAGACCCCTGACGCCATTGAACTTGGCTGAGGCGGTCGGGCCATCCACCCAGCCATAGGCCGACACGGTCCCGGCGACCGTGGTCACAGTGCCGGCGGTGGTGACACGGCGCAGCGTCTGGCTGCCATCCGAGACCCACAGGTCACCGGAGGGATCCACCGCCACGCTGTGGGGGTTGTAGAACCGGGCCGCGGAGCCGGCTCCATCCTGCGTGCCGCCCAGGCCCGCGCTCCCGGCCAGGGTGGTCACCACGCCCGCCGGCGTCACCTGGCGCAGGGTCTGGTTCCCGCGATCCGTCACGTAGACGTTGCCATTGGCATGCACCACCACGCCCTCGGGATAGGTGAACCGGGCCGAGGCTCCGGTGCCGTCTGTGGTCCCGCCCAGGCCGGCGGTTCCGGCGAAGGTGGTCACCACGCCCGCCGCCGTGACCTTGCGCAGCAGGTGATTGTTGGTGTCGGCGACGATGAGATCCCCTGCCGCCGTGAGGGCCAAGCCCGTGGGCGCGGCGAATCGGGCCACCGCGCCGGTGCCATCGGCGGAGCCACTGGAACCGGAGGTTCCGGCGAGGGTCGAGGTGAGGCCTGCCGGCGTCACCTTGCGGATGCTGCTGTTGCCCCGATCCGCCACGTAGAGGTTGCCCGCGGCGTCGACCGCCAGGCCCGCCGGGTTTCTGAAGCCCGCCGTGGCCCCGTCCCAGCTGGCCTGCTGGCCCACTGAGCCAGCCAGCGTGCTGACCACGCCTCCCGGCGCGATCTTCCGGATCGTCTGGTTGGTGGAATCGGAGACATAGAGATTGCCAACGGCATCCGCAGCCACGCCCTGGGGCTGGTTGAAGCGGGCGGCGGTGCCGGTGCCGTCCACCCAGCCGGGTCCGTCCACGTTGCCGGCGAGGAGGTCCAGCCCCCGGGCGGCCACGGTGGCGTGGGCCTGGCTGCTGCCCATGAGGTTGGAGGCCGCCAGGGTGTAGGTCTGGCGCCGGGCGGGGACCACGCTGGCACTGCCGCCCCCGAAGACACTGGCCCCGTTGACGGTGAGTGCCGAAGCGGGATCCCCGGAGAGCGTCCAGGACAGGGTGGTCGGGCTGCCCATGGGTACCGTGCTGGGCGAAGCCAGGAAGCCGGAGATGGTGGGCGCCGCGGCGGCGACGCCGAGGCTGAGGACCTTGGCCAGGGAGCCGCCGCTGTTGGAGGCCGTGATCGTGTAGGTCTGGACGGCGGCACCCGCTGTGGGGGTGCCGGTGATGGCACCGGTGGTGGTGCTGAAGGCCAGGCCCGCGGGCAGGGGGGGGGCCACGGACCAGGTGGTGATCGCGCCCCCCGTGCTGCTGGGCGTAAGGGGCGCGATGGGAATGTCCTTGCCATACAGAACGCTCGTGGGACTGTAGGCGAAGCCTGGCGCCAAGTCGTTGACCGTGACGCGGAGATTCGCCGTGGTGCTGCCCCCGGCATTGGTCGCCTGGACCAGGAAGGTCGCCGCGGCGCTCACCGCCGTGGGGGTGCCCGTGATGGCGCCGGTGGTGGCGTTCAAGGCGAGGCCTGCCGGGATGGCGGGCGTCACGGAGTAGGTGAGGGCGCTCCCAGAGGTGACGGTGGGCGTGTTCGCCGCGATGGTGGTGCCTTTCACGTACACCGCGGGGTTGGTGGGATAGGCCAAGCCCGTGGGTGCAGGCACGCTGGGAGTCGCCGAGGATCCCCCACCCCCTCCGCAGGCCGGTGCGAGCGCCACCAGTGACAGGGCCAGGGTCGCGTGCAGCACGCGCCGGGTGGGCAAGAGGGGTGAAGAAAGCGCAAACATGGCCATTCGGCCTCCAGGGGAACGAAACTCCAACCTAGGTCGCATCTGGCCTGGGACAGGGGTCCGCTTTCCAGAAGGGGGCTGGGCCACCTGCACCGGGGCCGACAACCCAGGTCGGTGGCCCAGGTCTTTTCCCGAAAGCGTGTCTGGGGGCAGGGCTCGTCCTTCCCCAACCTGGGGAACCTGTGGTCCAGGTCGCTCATCCGGAGAGCCCATGTTCAAGCCCATCGCCATCGTTATCCTCCTCCTTGCCACGCCCGCCTGGGCCCAGGGCCGGCGTCCCGCCCCGCCCCTGACGCATTTGGGGGTGCCCGCCGCGGACCTCCTCACGGTGGACCTCAGCACGCGGTCAGATCTAAGCACCGGCGTCATCACCACCGACGTGGGCACGTACCAGAACGGGACGTGGGCCTGGGACTTTGGCGCGATGGGGTTCCAGGTGCCCAAGGGCCGAACCTTCATCGTCACCGATGCCCAGGCCTGGGTGCTGCATGAGTCGGGCACGGGCACCCCCGCCTCGCTGGAACTGATGCTGGACTACCCGGCCGGGGGTTACTCGGGCTCCATGGCCCTCTTCGCATTTCGTGACGTGCCGGCCAACGCCAGTGGCGTGCAGCGCCAGACCTGGACCAGCGGCTTCGCCCTGACCGAAGGTCTGCGCATGCGGATCTGGGTCCAGAACTTCTACCCCGCGAGCCTCATGTCCATGGCCCGCATCGTGGTCCATGGTTACTACCTCTGAGGTGGCCCAGCCCGTTTCCCAATGGCGTGCCTGGGCCCTTGGGCTCCCTGGCGTGACCCTGGGCCCCACTCCTGCCCTTGCCCTCGAACCCATGTCCAGCAGAGGATCTCCATGAGCCGCCCATCCAGAAGCGTCAAAGTCCTCTCCCTGCCCATGCTTGCCCTGCTGTTGGCCTGCGGTGGCGGCGGGGGCGGTTCGGCCCCGGCCACGCCATCGGCACCCACTCCGGTGCCGCGCTTCGCCTATGTCGTGAACTCCGGGGACAACACCGTATCCAGCTTCACGGTGGACGCTGCGACCGGCCAGTTGCGCCATAACGGCCATGTCGCCGCGGGAACGGTTCCCTATGCCATCACCGTGCACCCCACCGGGAAGTTTGCCTATGTGGCGAATTTCAATTCTGCCAGCCTCTCGGCGTACGGCATCCATCCCAGCACCGGCACCTTGACGGTCCTGGCGGGCAGTCCCTTCACGGCCGGCACCAATCCCGTTTCCATCACCGTCGAGCCTTCGGGGAAGTTCGCCTACGCGGTGAATTATTCGTCCAACACTGTTTCGGCCTACAACATCAATGCATCGACGGGAGCCCTGACCGCCCTGGCGGGCAGCCCCTTTGCGGCCGGGACCGGCCCTCGCTCCATCACCCTGGATCCCTCGGGCAAGTTCGCGTACGTGGCCAACTCCGCCGGCAGCGTGTCGGCCTATGCCATCACCGCGGGCACCGGCGCCCTGGTCCCGGTGGCAGGCAGTCCCTATGGGGTGGGTAGCGCTCCCGAATCCGTGACCGTGGACCCTTCGGGCCGGTTTGCCTATGTGGCCAATTCTGGCAGCAACAGCATCTCCGCCTTCACACTCAGCACCACCACCGGTGCCATGACCGCATTGGCGGGCAGTCCCTTCCCTGCCGGGGCCAACCCCGTGGCCATCACCGTTGAACCCGCCGGCAGGTTCGCCTACGTGGCCAACTACACCGCCAACACGGTCTCGGCCTACAACATCCATGCCGCCACCGGCGCCTTGACCCCCGTGGCGGGCAGCCCCTTTGCGGCCGGTGACGGTCCTTTGTCCATCCTCGTCGACCCTTCGGGGAAGTTTGCCTATGCCACCAATGAAAACTCCAACGATGTGTCGATCTACAGCCTGAACGGCACCACCGGGGCCTTGAGCGCCCTGCCTGCGGTGATGGCTCGCAGCGGTCCCGCGGCCATGGCCATGACCAGGGGCACCACGGCCGTGACCTACACACCCACGTTCGCCTATGCGGCGAATTACGGGTCTTCCAGCGTGTCGACCTATGCCATCAACGCCACCACCGGCGCGCTGACCGGGGTGGGTTCCGTGATGTCATCGGCGCTCACGAATTCCGTCACCGTCAATCCAGCGGGCACCTTCGCCTTCACGACGAATGAGATCCTGATCGAGACACCTGTGGTCAATGTCCGATCCTGGGCGATCAATCCTTCGACCGGGGCCCTCAGCAGCGCTTCCGAACCCACCGGAGTCGGGAGCAATCCGACGTCCGCCGTCGTCGAGCCCTCGGGCCGCTTCGTCTACGTGGCCAATCAGGCCGCCTACTCTGTCGCGGCCTACACCCTTCATCCCACCACCGGGGCGCTGACCTGGATCGGGAACGTGGCGGCGGGCACGGATCCCGTCTCCATCGCCGTGGATCCCACCGGCCGGTTCGCGTACGTGGCCAATCAATACCAGCTGAACCTGGGCTCGGGCAGCCTCTCGGCCTATGCGATCAACGCCCTCACGGGGGCGCTGACGCCCCTGGCGGGCTATCCGATCACGACCGGGCCCAACCCCTCCGGCGTCACCGTCGATCCCTCGGGCCGGTTCCTGTATTCGGTGAATCTGAACGGGGTGGCGGCCTATCAGATCCACCCTGCGACGGGCGCCTTGATCAACGCCAGCGCCGTGGCGGCCGTTCCCATCGGGGCCAATCCCAAAGCCATCGCCGTGGGCCCCAGTGGAAGGTTCGCCTACGTGGCCAACCAGGACGACAACTCCGTCTCGATCTATGCCATCGACGCCACCTTTGGCACGCTGACCGCCAGCGGCAAGGTGGTGACGGGAACCAATCCACGCGGCATCACCATCGATGCCTCAGGAAGGTTCGCCTACGTGGCGAACCTGGGGTCGAACGATGTCTCGACCTTCGCCATCCACCCCACGACCGGGGCCCTGAGCCCGCTGGCCACCGCGGCCGCGGGAACCGCCCCCGTCGCCATCACCACCACCGGCACGATCCAGTAGTCCAGACGCGAGGTGGCCCAGTTCGTTTCTGGAAAGCGTCCCTGGGCCCGGCTGGGGCCAGCCGCAAGCTGGGATCTCTCTCCGAGGTAGGCCATGTCCGTCCGATCGTCCTTCCACAGGCTCTTCCGGTTCCTGGCTTGCTTCGCACTGGTGCTGCTCGCGGCCTGTGGTGGCAACGGCAACGGCGGGTCCGGGAACCCTGTCACCGTGGTGGCCCCCAGCGCCCTCGTCTACGCGGCCAACCCGGCCGTCTACACCCTCGGGCAGGCGATCCCGGCCAATGGGCCGAGTCATGCGGGGGATGCGGTCGCGGCCTATGCCATCAGTCCCGCCCTCCCGGCGGGGCTGGTCCTCAATGCCGTCAGCGGAACCCTCACGGGCACACCCACGGCCCTGGCGGCTTCGGCCCCCTACACCGTGACGGCCTCCAACGCGGGCGGCAGCACCACGGTGGCCCTGTCCCTCACCGTCAATCCGGCCCCGGCGGCGCCGCTGTTCACCACCCAGCCGGCCAGCGTCAGCCTCACCGTGGGGCAGACGGCCCATTTCCTGGTGGCCGTCAGCGGTTCGCCCGCCCCAGCCCTGAAATGGCAGACCAGCACCAACGGCAGCACCTGGTCGGACCTCGGGGTGACGGGTGCGACCTGCGATGCCCTGGCCGCGACCCTGGCCGATGACGGGCGGCTGTTCCGGGCGGTGGCCAGCAACGCTTCGGGCACGGTCAACAGCAACTCGGCCATGATGACGGTCGCTGCCGCCACGATGGCACCGGTGTTCACCCTGCAGCCTGTCGACCTCACGCTCACCGAGGGGCAGAACGGCCAGTTCGTGGTGGCCGTCACGGGTACGCCCACACCGACCCTGGACTGGCAGGTCAGCGTCAACGGGGGGCTCTGGGCCAGCTTCGGCGTGACGACCCCCGTCTACGATCTGTTTGCTGTGACCCTGGACAATATCGGGCGGCGGTACCGTGCCGTGGCCAACAATGCTGCGGGCACGGCCTACAGCAACCCGGCCACGCTGACGGTCAATGCGGCCACGGCGGCACCCGCTTTCACCACCCAGCCAGGCAACCAAAGCGTGACGGCGCCAGGCGTGGCCACCTTCAGCGCGGCTGTCACCGGCTCGCCCACTCCAACGCTGCAGTGGCAGCGCTCGTCCGATGGCGGCACCTCCTGGGCCGACCTCGCCAGTGCCACCTCCTCCAGTTACGTCACGCCGGCCACCAGCAGCGCGGATACGGGGGCCCAGTTCCGGGTGGTGGCGACGAACACGGTCAGTTCCATCACCAGCACGCCGGCCACCCTGACGGTAAGCTCCTCCGCGAAAGCTTGGCAGCCGGCCGTGCGCGTGGGCGCCAACATCCCTGGTGACACCTACAACATGCAGACCGCCTTCGATGCCAGCGGCAATGGGATTGTGGTGTGGCAGCACACCACCGACGGCACGCGCAATGACATCTGGGCCAATCGCTATGTCGTCGGTACCGGCTGGGGTACGCCCACCCTGATTGAAACCGACGATACCGTCAGCGCGACCAATCCGCGGCTCGGCGTGGATGCCAGCGGCAAGGCCCTCGTGGTGTGGGAAGCCCAGGCCGGGTTCTCCCCCTACTGGACCTCTTCCATCTGGGCGAACACCTACACGCCCGGCGTGGGCTGGGGCACCGCCGGCCAGCTGGCCACACCGGTCGGCGCCCAGGTCAGCACCCCTGATTTGGCCATGTCCGCCAACGGAACGGCCACGGTCACCTGGACCGAAGGCGTCGGCTCCAACGTCTCCCTCAGGGTCAGCGCCTATTCGGGCTCTGGCTGGACCTCGGCCACCACCATCAAGACCGCGGTCCCTGGGGGGATCGGGAGCTTCGGGAACGTGCGGATCGTGACCGACGATGGTGGCCACGCCCTGATCCTCTGGGTGGAGTACGATGGCTCGGTCTTCAACGTGTGGGCGGTCCCCTGCACGGGCGGAGCGGCCACCGGTGCCCCAGTCCTGATCGAAACCGACAATGCGGCGTCTGCTTCCTACCTCCAGGTCGCCATGAACGCTTCCGGCTCAGCGGTGGCGGTGTGGCAGCAGTCGCTCGCCACGGGGTTCAAGGTGTTGGCCAACCGCTACACACCAGCAGGGGGCTGGGGCACGGCTGCGGTTATCAAAACGGACACCACGCCGTCTATCAGTCTCCCGGCCTATCCCAAGGTGGTCCTCGATGACCTGGGGAATGCGGTGGCGGGCTGGACCCAGACGACCGGAGCCTCCTCGCGTCTGTTCGTGGATCAGCAGCCTGTCGGCGGCGCCTGGGGAACGGCAGCGGAGATCCGGTACAACGCCTACGTCTTCGATTTCAGCATGAACGGTGCCGGGGAACTCTTCGGCTCCTGGATCCAGGGCTCCACCTTCTGGGCCTCCGGCAGCCCCGTGGGCACGCCAGTGGCCTCCCCCTTCAGCTGGACGGATACAGCCGCCCTGGCACCCACCCCCATCAGCCAGCCCCGCATCACCGTCGATGTCCAGGGTCGTGCCCTGGCGGTGTGGATGCAGGCCGATGGCGGCCACAACACCGTCTTCGCCAGCCGCTACGAATGATCGCCCCCCGTTTTTCCGTGAACCGACCAACCCACCTACTGGAGCCGCCCATGAATCTTTCCAGAGCCCTGTCCCACTGCCACCTGCTTGCATCGGGTGCCCTGGTCTTGACCCTCGCCTGTGGCGGCGGGTCCAGTTCCACGCCCGCCCCTACTCCGGCCCCCATCGGCCCCAGCATCACCACAGCGCCCACCGCCCAGGCGGGCTATCCCGGCGATTCGGTGACCTATCGCGTGGTGGCCGCGGGCAGCGGGAACACCTACCAGTGGCTGCGCAACGGCACGGCGATCTCGGGAGCCACGACCACGGCCTATGTGCTGCCGGTGCAGAGGGCCGATGACCAGGCCCGCTACAGCGTGCGGGTCACGGCGCCGGCCGGGGGCAGCACCACAAGTTCGGAGGCGATTCTCGATGTGCTCTACGCGGACCCCGTCGTGGTGGCGGGTCACGACCACACCCTGGCGATCACCACCAAGGGCAAGGTCTACGCCTGGGGCGTGGGTGGCAATGGGCAGCTGGGTCTCGCGGATTATCAGGCGCGCATGGTGCCCACCGCCGTGACCCTGCCGCTGCCCGCGGTGCAGGTCACGGCGGGATGGGGGCACTCCCTCGCCCTCCTTTCGGATGGCCGGGTGTTCGCCTGGGGAAACAACGTCAACGGGCAGTTGGGGGACGGTTCGTCCGCCATGCGGAACTTTCCGGCGGCCGTGCCGGGACTCACGAACGTGGTCTTTCTGGCCAGCGGCTACAACCACAATTTCGCGGTGAAGGGAGATGGCACCCTGTGGGTCTGGGGCTACAACGCCTCCGGGCAGCTGGGGCTCCAGGACCGTTCGAATCGCACCAGTCCGGTGGAGAACACGCTGGGCGTTCCCCTGAGTGATATTTCCTTGGGCAGCAACCACTCCCTCCTGGTCTCGACCTCGGGCAGCCTGCTTGGCTGCGGTAGTCATGGGTACGGCCAGCTCGGGCTCCCTTCCAGCACGGGGGATTACCTGGGCTTCACGACTCTCACCAGCGGTGTGGTTTCCGCGAGAGCCTTCAACCTTTTCTCGGTCATATTGGCTTCCAATGGGCTTCCCTACGGTACCGGAGAGAACGTCTACGGCCAGCTGGGCGATGGCAGCCCCACCACCCGCTATGGTTGGGTGCAGATGGGTACGGGTGGATTGACCGCAGGCTCCACCCTTGCTGCGGTCATCCCGGGCGAGTGGCACACCCACCTGGTGAACGCCCAGGGGCAGGTGGCCAGCACGGGCTACAACTGGTACGGTCAGCTGGGTCTCGGCGCGCCCTCGACCACGGCCACCCTCACGCCCCAGCCCCTCACCGGGCTGACGGTGCAGGGCCTCAGCGCGGGATCCCAGTCCTCCTATGCCTGGCTGCCGGACCTCACCGTGAAAGCCTGGGGCTACAACGCCAACGGCCGGCTGGGGGATGGCACGGCCACGGATCGCCCCGCCCCCACGACGGTTCCCGGTCTGTTCCTGGGGCCCGTGCCCACGGGCGTGGCGCCCCCTGCACACCAAGGTCCAGGTGGCCTGGGAGCGAAGGCCCGTCCGATCTATGAATGAGGTTGACTAGCTGAGCAGCGCCTGGATCTGGACGAGGCGCTGCTCCCGCTCTTCGGCCTGGCCCCGAAGCTTGGCCACGGCGGCTTCGGGGGCCTTGGTGACGAAGCTGTCGTCGGCGAGGCGGGCGCGTAGAGGTTCGAGCTCCTTTTCGAGCTTGGCGAGTTCCTTCTCGAGCTTGGCCTTCTCGGCGAGGGGATCCTTGAGACCCGCCAGTTCCAGCGCCACGGCGCCCCCGGCCACCACCGCCACGGTGCGGGTGGGGCTGGCGAGTTCCGCCTTGGTGAAGGTGACGGACTCCAGCCGGGCGATGGACCGCAGGGCTTCGGTGAAGGGCTCCAGCTCGAGGATGGTGCAGAAGGCGGGGACCCGCTTGGCGGGGTCCACGCCCTGTTCGGCCTTGAGCCGGAGGAGGGCCGAGAGCACCTCCTGGAGACGGGGGATGAGGGAGGCGTCGCCGCCCTGGACTTGGAGGATGGGCTCGTCCATGGGCCAGGACCGCTGGGCCAGGAGGGGGGGCTCCCCGGCGGGCAGGCGGCCGTCCATCATGGCCTCGTGGATCTCTTCGGTGAGGAAGGGCACGAAGGGGTGCAGGGCGCGGAGCAGGATGTCCAGGAAGTGCAGGATGGCTGCCTTCTGGCCCGGCGTGCCGCTCAGCAGCTGCACTTTGGCCAGCTCGATGTAGGTGGCGCAGAAGTCGTCCCAGACCAGGTGGTAGAGCAGGTCCGAGGCCTCGTGGAAGCGGAACTCCTCCAGGGCCCTGGTGACCGCCGTGAGGCTGTCCCGCATGCGGCCGATCATCCAGTATTCGGCCTGGCCGAACTCGGGTTCCGTGGCCAGTGTGATGGACTCGTCGAGATTCATCTGCACGAAGCGCGATGCGTTCCAGAGCTTGTTGCAGAAGTTCCGGCTGGCTTCGAGCCGCGCCGTGCTCATGGCGATGTCCGTGCCGGGCGCGGCCATGATGGCCAGGGAGAAGCGCAGGGCGTCGGTGCCGTACTCCTCCATCACTTCCAGGGGATCGATGACATTGCCCTTGGTCTTGCTCATCTTCTGGCCGCTGGCATCGCGCACCAGGCTGTTGAAGTAGACTTTCCGGAAGGGCACCTCGCCCATCCACGTGAGGCCCGCCATGGCCATGCGGGCCACCCAAAAGAATAGGATGTCGTAGCCGGTGATGAGGACGCTGGTGGGATAGTAGCGCTTGAGCTCGTCGCTCTCCTCGGGCCAGCCGAAGACGCTGAAGGGCCACAGCGCTGACGAGAACCAGGTATCCAACGTGTCGGGATCCTGGATCAGTTCCCCAGCTCCACAGGCGCAGCATGTGGAGGGAGCCTCCATCTCCACATGGAGCTCGCCACACTTCCCGCAGGTCCAGGCCGGGATGCGGTGGCCCCAGACCAGCTGGCGGCTGATGCACCAGTCCTGGATATTGGTGAGCCAGTGGTTCCAGACGGCGGTGTGGTGCTCGGGGGTGAACTGGATGGCGCCAGTCTTCACGGCGTCGAGGGCTTTGGCGGCGGCCGACCTCACGTCCATGAACCACTGCTCGCTCACCAGGGGCTCCAGCACGGCGCCGCTGCGATCGCTGAGGCTGATCTTGTTGACGTAATCCTCGACCTTTACCAGGAAGCCCTGCTCCTCCAGGTCGGCCACCACGCGCTTGCGGGCCTCGAAGCGGTCCAGCCCGGCATAGGCGCCGGCTTCAGCGGTCATCTTCGCGTCGAAGCCGATGATGGTGATGGAAGGCAGGCCCAGCCGCTGGCCGGCGGCGAAATCGTTGGCATCGTGGGCGGGGGTCACCTTCACGCAGCCGGTGCCGAAGGCGGGGTCCACGAAGCTGTCGGCCACCACGGGGATCTGACGGCCCGTGAGGGGGTGGTCCATGAGCTTCCCGATCATGCCTTTGAACCGTTCATCATCGGGGTGCACGGCCACGGCGGTATCGCCCAGCATCGTCTCGGGCCGGGTGGTGGCCACCACCACGCTGCCGCTGCCATCCGCCAGCGGGTAGCGCAGGTACCAGAGCTTGCCCTTGCGCTCCTCGTACTTCACTTCCAGATCGCTGAGCGCCGTCTGCAGGGCCGGATCCCACTGGATCATGCGGGGACCCCGGAAGATGCGACCGGCCTTGTAGCTCTCCACGAAGACCTTGCGCACGGCCTTGTTGAGGGAGGGATCCAGGGTGAAGCGGTTGCGGGTCCAGTCCACGGAGCAACCGAGGCGCCTCAGCTGGTGCTCGATGGCGCCCTGGTTCTTCTCCTTCCAGTCCCAGATGCGGGCTTCAAAGGCTTCGCGGCCCAGCTGGTGGCGGTCGGTGCCCTCGGCCTTGAGCTGGCGCTCCACCATCATCTGGGTGGCGATGCCCGCGTGGTCCGTGCCGGGTACCCACAGGGCGTCGAAGCCCTGGGCGCGCTTGAAGCGCGTGAGCACGTCATGGAGCGTATTCACCAGGGCGTGACCCATGTGGAGGTTGCCCGTGATGTTGGGGGGCGGGATCACGATGGACCAGGGTTCCTTGCCGCTCGCAGGGGCGGCCTCGAAGGCCTTCGACGCCTCCCACACCGAGTACCAGCGGGTTTGCGCCGTCTTGAAGTCGAATGCCTTGTCCATTTCGCGCATGTGCATCCTTGCCCTGGCAATGACTGGCTCGGAATCGGCTTCGCCAATTCCGAGTGAGAGAACGGCAGCCCACTGGAACACTCATCCTAATGGATCAGTGTACCCATGGAAGGAGACGGCTTCCAGGGTGGGGCTGCACCGTGTCGGCGCAGCGTGGCCAATGCGATATCATGCTTGCCATTGGTCTCTACTGGGAATGGGAGGACTCGTGCGCCTGCTTCAGATCATTGCAATGGGCTTGGCTAGCCTGGTGGCGACGGGCGTGCATGGGGCCGATGCCAAGGCGCTTCCGGCGGCTCATGCCAAGGCTAAGCTGACCTGCCACGACTGCCATCAAAGGGAGAAGCCCACCACGGCGGCCGTATCGGACGAGGCCTGCATGGTCTGCCACGGCGACTATCCCGCCATGAAGGCCATGACCAAGGATGTTCAGCCCAATCCCCACGGCGCCCCGCACGATCCCATCGCCTGCACCGCTTGTCACCGCCAGCACCAGCCGCCGGTGGTCAAGTGCCTGGACTGCCATGCGGGGAAGTACACCTTCAAAATCAAGTGATTCAGCCGTTCTGGAACCGCTCCGGGTTGAACCCGGTGACGATGGCGCCCCAGTGCCGGCCCTGGATGGTGATGGGCATGGACAGGTCGTTCAGGATCTCGCCGGTATCGCGCATGTAGGTCTGGAGCAGAAAGGTCTCGGTGTTCCGGGCCCGCCGCTTCTCGGTTTCGACACTGAAGAAGATCCGCTGGTGTCGGCTCCTCAGGATGTCCACCCTGGGATCGCCGGTCATGGGTTCGGAAGCTCCCGTGTGGTGGATGGCCAGGTAGCCGTTGACGTCCAGGGCCACGGCGTAGGCGGAGCCGAGATCGGCGCGGGCCGCGTCAAAGGTGGCCTGGAGCTCCCGCCCGAAGGCTTCTGCATAGGCCGTCAGGAACTTCTGCGGGTCCGTGTGGGGCACGGGCCGGTATTCCCGGTCGAAGACATTGACGCCGCGATTGGCCAACTCCTGGATCCGGGCCTGCATGGCGTCCCGCCAGTGGGTCACCCGCTCCACCACGGATTCCAGCTCCCCGGTGCCGGTGCGGAACCGCGAGACCTGTTCCAGCAGGGATTCCGTGGCCCGGTTCATCTCCACCGAGTAGCGGTTGGCCTCCTGGAGCCGGCGGTCCGCCTCGATGCTCAGGTTCTGGATGCCCCGGGCCTGCTGGTGGATCTCGGCGGTGGTGACCGACATGCTTTCCACGGCGATGGTGGCGAGGTTGAGCTGGGCGGTGTTCTCTTCGAAGTCCTGGACCATCTTGGCGAAGTGCTCCGAGGCCCGGCCCATGGTGGACGAGGTCCCCTGGAAATCCCGGGAGATCTCCTGGATCCCGAGGGAGGTCTGCTCCACGTCCTTGAGCATGGCGCCGAGGTTCTGGGAGATCTCGTCGGCGGCTTCGCCGACGTTGTCGGATAGCTTCCGGACCTCCTCGGCCACCACCGCGAAGCCCTTGCCCACCTCGCCTGCGTGGGCGGCCTCGATGGAGGCGTTGAGGGCCAGGAGCTTGGTCTGCCCGGCCACGCCCTCGATGAGCTGGACCACGTCGCTGATGCGCTCGGAGCGGACCGCCAGCTGGGCCACGAGCTTGGAGAACGCTTCCAGCCGCTGGTTGGTGGTCACCATGCCAGCATCGGCCTCCTTCAGCTCCTGGTAGGTATTCCGGGCGGTCTCCAGGTTCTCCAGGGTGGTGCTGTTGATCTGGCTGGCCACGCCCGCGACGTTGCCGGCAGCTTCCGCCACCTCCTGGCTGGTGCGGGTGATGAGCTCGGAGCTTTCGCCCTGGCGCTGGGCGTCCCGGGCCGAGTCGTTGGTCAGTTTCGTGGTCCGGGTCGAGCCCACGGCGATGGAGAAGCCCAGCTGCTTGGAGCTGCCGAGGGTCTCCCGGATCTTCACGGCAAAGATGTTGTAGCCGTCGGCCAGCTTTCGGACCTCATCGTGCGTATCCAGGTCGATGTCTTTGGAGAAATCACCCGCCTGGATGACCTTGGTGATGCGTTTCAAGGGGATGACCATGGACAGGTAGAAGGTCAGGAAGGCCACGATGCAGACCACCAGCGCCACGGCGGGGAAGACCATGGCCACCCGCTCAGCCTGGGCCAGGAGGGCGAACATCTCCGGGGTCGCCACACTGCCACCGGCCAAGCCAGACCTGAGGGTGCGCACCAGGCTCAGGGATTCCCAGCTCAGGATCAGGAGCATGACGAAGAGGGGGACCAGGCAGCCCAGGATCTTCTTGGCCACGGAATTGAACAGATACCGTTCCACGAACTGGTAGACAGCCTTCAGCAGCCTCATCAGGTTCCCCTCGCCTCGCCAACCGGTTTCATGCCCACCTGCTTTCGGGTCAGATCGCTCCTGCCCACTGGGTCCAGAGGAATCCCAACCCCAAGTCCATGCTTTCCCATGGGATCGGTAAGTGGACGGGAAAGGTAAATATTGTCGCGAGCAAGCAGCGCCTTAGTCGCTCCCCATGCGCTCCCGCATGTCCTCCCACTCCAGGTCGGTCCACCACTCCCGCTCCAGGCCTTCGCAGGTCTGGCCGTAGGAGGGGCAGGCGATGCAGCCATCCCCCCGGTGGACCTCGGGGTCGTACTGGGGTGGGTACCGGAGGACCAGGGCCAGGCCCGCCTCCCGGGCCGAGGCCTCTGCTCCGGTCATGGGGCGGGAGGGCAGCTCCTGGATGTGGAACCGGCGCAGGCGCTCCTGCCCCTCGGGGAAGAGCACGGAGTTCTCGGCGTCGATGTGGCGCCAGAGGGCGTGGCTGTAGTCCACGGCCAGGGACTGTAGGTGCTGGCGATCACCCTCTGCCGCCAGAGGAGCGCCCAGCAGGCCTTCCATGGCGTCAAGGAGACTCCCCATGCGCCGGTGCTCCCCCGCCAGGGCGGCCAGGGGACCCCGGTCCGCCGGGAGCTCGGCCCGTTCAGACAGGGCCCGGAAGAGCACGAGCTCCTCCTTGTCGTGGTGGAAGTCCCCGGCGTAGCGGCGGAAGAAGGCCAGGAACCGGGCGCCATCCTCCGGATCGCTCTGGTCCGCCAGGCGGGCCGTCACGAAGGCGCGGAGGGAGCCCAACACCTGCTCGATGAGCTCGTGTTCCTGCCGGAGGTCCTCGATGAGCCGCATGGAGTCAGGCCCGGGCCGGGGCGCCCTCCACCCGCATGCCCAGGGCATTCAGCAGCCAGTGGTCGTGGCTGCCGCCGGGGTTGGGGGTGGTGAGGAGTTTTTCGCCGGTGAAGATGCTGTTGGCGCCCGCGAAGAAGCACAGCGCCTGGAGCTCATCGCTCATCTGGGTGCGCCCCGCGCTGAGGCGGATGCGACTCTTCGGGAAGAGGATGCGGGCCGTGGCGATCATGCGCACCAGCTCCAGGGGGGGCAGGGGGTCTAGGTTGGCGAGAGGCGTGCCGTCCACGGCCACGAACTGATTGATGGGGATGCTTTCGGGCGCGGGCTCCAGCTCCGTCAGCTCCTGGAGGAAGTGGATGCGCTGATCCACCGTTTCGCCCATGCCCACGATGCCGCCCGAGCACACCTCCAGGCCCGCGGCGCGCACGGCTTGAATGGTCTCCAGGCGCTCGTCGAACTTGCGGGTGTGGATGATGGTTTCGTAGAAGTCGCGGCTGGAGTCGATGTTGTGGTTGTAGACCTGGCAGCCGGCGGCCTTGAGGCGCCTGGCCTGGGCTTCGTTCAGCATGCCCAGGGTGACGCAGACCTCCAGGCCCATGCCCGAGACACCGCTCACCATCTCCAGCACGGCGTCGAAGTTGACGTCGTCCTTCACCTCGCGCCAGGCAGCGCCCATGCAGTAGCGAGTGGAACCATTCGCCTTGGCCTCGGCGGCACCGGCCAGGACCTTCCCCACATCCTTGAGGGGTTCCACCTTCAGGTCGGTCTGGTAGCGGGCGCTCTGGGGGCAGTAGGCGCAGTCCTCGGGGCAGGCCCCGGTCTTGATGGAATCCAGGGTGCAGAACTGGATCTCCTCCGCATTCCAGTGCTGCCGGTGGGCCGTGGCCGCCCGGTAGAGCAGCTCCGGAATGGGCAGGTCATGGATGACGCGGATTTCGGGGGGGGACAGGGACATGCGCGGCTCGCAAAAAGTCGATTGTAACTGAACCAGCGATCAATCCCTTGGGGCCTCCAGATTCAACCGATAGCCTACATTGGGCTCGGTGATGAAATGCCTGGGCCGGGTGGGATCCGCCTCCAGCTTCTTGCGCAGCATCGCCATGTAGATGCGCAGGTAGTGCGTGTTGCCCTCCCCGCCGGGCCCCCACACGTCCGCCAGCAGCTGGCGGTGGGTGGCGACCTTGCCGTTCCGCCGCGCCAGGGCCTCCAGCAGCCGGTACTCGAGAGCGGTGAGCTTGATGGCGCGACCCTCTCGGCTCACCTCCCGCCCTGCGAGGTCGATCCTCAGGGCCCCGCCCTCGAGGACAGGCTCCGGCACATCGAGCAGGTGGGTATGGCGCAGGGCCACCCGGATCCGCGCCAGCAATTCCCCGGCCCCGAAGGGCTTGGCCAGGTAGTCGTCGGCGCCCTGGTCCAAGGCCCGCACCTTGTCCCGTTCCTGGTTCCGGGCACTGAGGATCAGCACCGGCTTGCGGCTCCAGGTTCGGAGCTCCTTCAGCACCGTCATCCCGTCCCGGTCCGGCAGACCCAGATCCAGCAGCACCAGATCCGGGTTGTGGCTCCGGGCCAGGGCCAGGCCTTCGGTAGCCGTGGCCGCGCAGAGCACCTGGTAGTGCTGGCTGATGAGGGTGGGGACCAGGAAGCGGCGGAGGGATTCCTCGTCTTCGATGATCAGGATCAATGGCTGGTTCACGGCACCTCCGGCAGGGGGGGAGGCGTCCCGTCGAGGGGCAGGGCGAAGCTGAAGCTGGAGCCGCCGCCGGGCCGGTTCCGCACCTGGATCCTGCCTCCGTGCGCAGCGACGATGGCTCGGCAGATGGCCAGCCCCAGGCCCACGCCGCCTTCGCCGGAGCCCGGCAGGCGGAAGAACTTGCCAAAGACGCGCTCCTGGAACTCCGCGGGAATGCCCGGTCCCTGGTCGGCGACCTCGAGGTGGATCCAGCCGGGTTCGCTCCAGGCCCGCAACTCCATCTCCTGTCCCGGCGCGTGCTGCTGGGCGTTGGCAATGAGGTTCACCAGCACCTGCTCGATGAGGGCCGCATCCAGAGGCACCAGAGGGAAGCTCTCCGGCAGGTCCACCCGGATGGGGAGGCTGCCCTGGCGCCGCTCCAGCCGGCCCAGGGCCGCGCCGATGACTTCCTCCAGGGGCTGCCACTCCTTCTGGACGGCGATGGCGCCGCTCTCCAGCCGGGTGAGGTCCAGCAGGTTCCCCAGCAGGTGCGCCAGCCGCTCGCTTTCGTCCTGGATCATGGTGAGCAGGTCGCGCCGGGCGGTCTCCGGAACGTGGCCCGGCAGGAGGAGGCTGCCCGCCGCCCCGTGGATGGCGGCCAGGGGCGTCCGCAGATCGTGGCCGATGGCCCCGAGGAGGGTGCTCCGCATTCGCTCGGTCTCGCTTTCCACCTGGGCCCGGCGGGCTTCCTCCAGCCAGCGCAGCCGCTCCAGGGCCAGGGCGATCTGGACGGCGAAGGCCTTGAGCAGCTCCCAGGTCTCCGGCGGCAGGCCCGGCGTTGCGCCAGGCAGGATCTGGAGGACCCCCTCGCTGCGATCCGTCCCCATGAGCGAAAGGCAGTAGGTGCTGCCGAGCGTGAGGGGTTCCAGGGGATCCCCCTGGCGTTCGCCGACATCCAGCAGGGGCAGCAGCTCCCCGGGGGTGGGCAGGCCGGGATCCAGGGAGGGCGGGGGCACCGCCCGCCAGGCCTCCCCCTGGGGGAAGAGCAGGCAGGCCCTCACTTTGAACACGCGCTGGATGTGCTCCGCGGCGGTGGTGGCGACTTCTTCAAGGGTCCGGCCTCGGGCCAGGGCGCGTCCCAGCAGGTACAGGGAGGCGGTATGCACCTCCCGGCGATGCACCTCGCGGGCCTGGTTCCGGAGCCGCTGGAGCAGCCCCACCACGGCCTGGGTGGCCAGCAGCGTGGCCAGGAAGAAGAGCAGGTTGGGCCAGTGGGCGGCGGTCCGGGTGAACCGGGGGGTCTCCAGCAGGAAGTTGTAGATCAGGGAGCTGAGCACCGAGGCCAGCACCGCCAGGCGCTGGCCCCACCGGTGGGCGATGAAGGTGACCGCGGCCAGGAAGACCGGCAGAACCAGGGCGAGGCTGCCCTCCCGCGGCACCAGCCAGGCCAGACCCGAGGCGGCCGTCAGGACGCTGAGGGCGCCCACCATGGCGCCGAGCCGGATGGGTGGCTCCTCCGAGGACGTAACTCCGGCCCGGTCGTCCATCACCTCGAGGTGTGCGTCGAGGCCCCGGCGCTGCAGCTCATCGGCCGTGGAATGCCCCACCCGGGCCCAGGGCCAGCGGTCCCGGGACCGCCCCAGCAGGAGCACCTGGGCCCGGGTGCTGCGGGTCAGCTCGGACAGGCCCTGGGCCAGGGTGGGCGCCTGCACGATGCGGAGCTCCGCCCCCAGGCGCTGGGCCTCCTGCAGCCAGACTTCGACCTGCTCCCGGTCTTCGGGGAGCCCGGTGCCGCTCGTCTCCACGTGGACGGCGATCCAGGGCGCAGAGCGCTCCCGGGCCAGGCGCAGGGCGGCCTGGAGGAGGCGGAGGGAGCGGGCCTCGGATCCGAGGGCCACGAGGATGGGGCGAGCCGGTGCTTCCATGGAGGTTTCAGGGTAGACGCTGGGCCCGCATAAAAAGCGCGTAAAAAGTCGGGGCTCCGCACCCAGATCACAAGGGTGCCTCTGCATACTTCGGCCCGTCTGCTTGTGGCGGATGAGGAGGTTCCAGACCATGACCCCGATGCCATTGAACACGGGAAACACCGCCTTCATGCTGATCTGCTGCAGCCTCGTCATGCTCATGACGCCCGGGCTGGCC
This sequence comes from Candidatus Geothrix skivensis, assembly GCA_016721195.1. Taxonomy (GTDB): domain Bacteria; phylum Acidobacteriota; class Holophagae; order Holophagales; family Holophagaceae; genus Geothrix; species Geothrix skivensis. The sequence continues at coordinate 172,176 of JADKIO010000004.1, forward strand.
TTCTTTTATGGCGGCCTGGTGGGGCGCAAGAACACCCTGGCCATCATGATCCAGAGCTTCGTGAGCCTGGGCTGGACCACGGTGCTGTGGTTCGCCTTCGGCTATTCCATGAGCTTCGGCCCCAGCTGGCACGGCATCATCGGCAGCCCCTCGTACTACGCGTTCCTGAACCACGTGGATCTCGGCGCCATGTTCACCCTGGGCGGCAACGACGCCGGCATCCCCCTGGTGGTGCACATCGCCTACCAGATGATGTTCGCCATCATCACCCCCGCCCTCATCACCGGCGCCTTCGCCAACCGCGTGACCTTCAAGGCCTACATGATCTTCCTCACGGCCTGGCTGGTCTTCGTCTACTTCCCCTTCTGCCACATGGTCTGGCATCCCGATGGCCTGCTGGCCAAGTGGGGCGTGCTGGACTTCGCCGGCGGCATCGTGGTGCACAACACCGCCGGCATGGCCGCCCTGGCTTCGATCCTCTACGTGGGCAAGCGCAAGGTGGTGGAGAACATCCCCCACAGCGTGCCCCTCATCGCCCTGGGCACGGGCCTGCTCTGGTTCGGCTGGTACGGCTTCAACGCCGGGTCCGAGTTCCGGGTGGACAGCGTCACCGCCTCGGCCTTCCTCAACACGGACATCGCCGCCTCCTTCGCCGCCGCCACCTGGCTCTTCGTGGAGTGGACGAACGCGCGCCAGCCCAAGCTTGTGGGCCTGCTGACGGGCGCGGTGGCGGGTCTCGCCACCATAACCCCTGCGGCCGGCTTCGTCTCCCCCGCCACCGCCGCCCTCATCGGCGTGCTGGCGGGCGTCATCTGCTACTACGCTGTGGCCCTGAAGAACAAGCTCGGCTGGGACGATGCCCTGGACGTCTGGGGCGTACACGGGGTCGGCGGCTTCATCGGCGTGCTCTTCCTGGGCCTCTTCGCCTCCAAGGCCTGGAATCCCGCCGGTGCGGACGGCCTGCTCCGGGGCAATCCCTCCTTCTTCTTCAAGCAGTGCGCGGCGGTGGCCATCTCTTCTGTTTGGGCCTTCGGCTTCACCTACGTGATGCTGTGGATCATCGACCGCATCACCCCGGTGCGCGTGACCCTGGCCGCCGAGGAAAAGGGCCTCGACGCCGAGCTGCAGGGCGAGGAAGCCTATCCCCAGGGATTGTGAACCCTGATCAAGACCGGGGAGGGGTGGTTCCAACGGAACGGCCCCTCCCCTCCACCGTGTCGGTTCGGTTCGTTGCCCTTCTCGCGTGAGTCCCTGCCGCCCTTTTTCCAGGTGGCGTGTCCTCGGACGAAAAAAGGTGGCGCCCCGGTGCCTGATTCGACTTCGTGCCATCCACTCCGTTCCTTCGCTTCCAGGAGTCCATATGTCGCCGTCTCCGATCCTTCCCCTCCTTGCGGCCCTCGCGGTCCAACTGGCCGCCCAGGCTCCCGCCCCGCCGGCCCCACCCTCGATCCTGGGCTTCGCCTTGACCGGCTCCACCACCCTCGGCTCCCAGTACATCTTCCGTGGCCTCAGCCAGACCGACGGCAAGCCCACGGTCCAGGCGGAGCTGGACCTGGTCCATCCCACGGGGTTCTACGCCAGCCTGGCCATGAGCAACATCTCCTGGATCTCGGATCAGTTCTCGGCCGGGCCGGTTTCCGCCGGCGTGGAGGTGGACCTCTTCGGGGGCTACAAGTGGGGCTTCGCCAAGGACTGGACCCTGGACCTCGGCGCCTACCGCTACCTCTACCCCGGTGACTACAAGGCCGTCCCCGGTTACACCGCCAACACCACGGAAGCCTACCTGGGCCTGAGCTACAGCTGGGCCAGCCTGAAGTACTCACGGGTCATCAGCGACGGGAACTTCGGGGTCGCGAAGGCAAGCGGATCCAGTTACATCGATCTCAGCTTGGCCTTCCCGCTGGGCGAGAGCGGCTGGACCGTGCTGGCCCATGGCGGCAAGACCACCTACGCCACGAGTGATTCGGCGGTCAACAGCCTGTTCGACTACACGGACTACAAGCTGGGGATCGCCAAGGAGATCAAGGGCTACACCCTCACCCTGGCGGGCACGAACGCGGACACCAAGGACGCTGGATACAAGAACCTCCTGGGCCGGAACATCGGCAAGGACCGGGTGACCTTCACCATCACCAAGGCCTTCTGAGCGCCCTCCAGCCTCCAGGCCCAGGTGATATCAAGACCCGGTCTCTGTGACCCCCGGGATGGCCCCGAATGGGGCCGGGGGCGGCAGTGGTCTGTACCGGTAGGTCCCAAATCCTTGAAAAACAAGGAATCGACGGGCCGCCTACCGCTAGGATGGAGGGTCGAGCGCTCCGGCGCCGTGAGGAGGTCTTGTGTCCAGCGTCACGACATCCAACCCCCCCACCACGAGCCTCAGCCGCCAGCAGCGCATTGCGCTTTACCGCACCATCTATGCGGCGCGCCGCATCGACGACAAGGAGATCCTGGGGAAGCGCCAGAACAAGGTCTTCTTCCAGATCAACGGGGTGGGCCACGAGGCTGTGCAGGCCGCGGCGGCCATGGTCTTCCGTCCCGGCCACGACTGGTTCTTCTTCTACTACCGGGACCGGGCCCTGGCCTATGGGCTTGGCTACACCGCCAAGGAGATGTTCCTGGGTTCCGTGGGCGCCATGGCCGATCCCGCCAGTGGTGGCCGCCAGATGCCCAGCCACTGGGGCCATCAGCGGCTCAACATCTTCACCACCTCCAGCCCCACCGGCAGCCAGCACCTCCAGGCCGTGGGCGCCGCCGAAGCGGTACTGCGGGCCGAACAGGGAGGCGTCCAGGAGCTTCTGGGCATTCGCTCCGACGAAGTGGTGCTGGTCACCACAGGGGACGGCACCTGCAGCCAGGGCGAGGTCTGGGAATCCATCAGCAACGCCGTGAACCTGAAGGCCCCCGTGGTCTTCCTGGTGGAGGACAATGGCTACGCCATCAGTACGCCATCGGAGGTGCAGTACCCCGGCGGCAACATCGCGGCCCTGCTGCAGGGCTATGCCCAGCATGGCCTGCTCATCCTCGACGAGGTGGACGGCTGTGATCCCGTGGCCAGCTATGAGGCGCTGAAGGCCGCCCACGCCCACGCCCTCGCCCGCAAGGGGCCGGCCCTGGTGCGGGCCAAGGTGATCCGTCCCTACAGTCACTCGCTATCGGACGACGAGCAGCTCTACAAGTCCAAGACTCAGCGCGCAGAAGAGGCCGAGCGGGATCCCGTGAGCACCTTCGCCCAGCAGCTGGTGGCCTGGGGCGACCTTTCCGAGGCCCAGCTGGTGATGCTGAAGGAGGAGGTTCAGGCGGAGATCGATAGCGCCTGGGAGGAGGCCCTGGTGGCCGCCGGTCCCGAGTCCGGCAGCTTCTACCGGCACCTCTACAGCGAAGAGGTGGATCCGACCTCCGCCGCCTTCGATACGGAAGCCGACGCCGGTGATCAGGAGACCGGCAAGAAGACGATGATCGACCTCATCAATGCCACCCTCAAGCACGAGATGGCGCGGGATCCCCGCATCCTGGTGTTCGGCGAGGACGTGGCCGACGTGAGCCGGGTGGACATCCAGGACGAGGTGAAGGGGAAGGGCGGGGTCTTCAAGACCACCCACGGCCTGCAGAAGCTGTTCGGCGCCCACCGGGTGTTCAACACGCCCCTGGCGGAGGCCACCATCGTGGGCCGGGGCATCGGGCTGGCGGTGCGGGGCTTCAAGCCCGTGGTGGAGATCCAGTTCTTCGACTACATCTGGCCCGCCATGCAGCAGCTCCGGGATGAGCTCGCCACCATCCGCTGGCGCTCCAATGGCGCCTTCAAGTCCCCGCTGGTGGTGCGGGTGCCCATCGCGGGCTACCTCATGGGGGGCGCCACCTACCATAGCCAGTGCGGCGAAAGCACCTTCACGCACATCCCCGGCCTGCGGGTGGTCTGCCCCAGCACGGCCCTGGATGCGGCGGGACTGCTGCGCACCGCCATCCGCTGCGACGACCCGGTGCTCTTCCTGGAGCCCAAGCACCTCTACCGGCAGACCCACAACAAGGGCAACGACCCCGGCCCGGACTTCATGATCCCCTTCGGCAAGGCCCGCACGGTGCGGGAGGGTACCAGCCTTTCCGTCATCACCTACGGCTGCACCGTTCATCGGGCCGTGCAGGCCGCCCGGGAGGCTGAGAAGGAGGGCATCTCCGTGGAGATCATCGACCTCCGCTCCCTCAATCCCTACGACTGGGCGGCCATCGAGCGCACGGTGAAGAAAACCCACCGGGTCATCGTGGCCCACGAGGACACCCTCAGCTGGGGCTACGGCAGCGAGATCGCCGCCCGCATCGCCGACGAGCTGTTCTTCCACCTGGATGCCCCGGTGAAGCGCGTGGCCGCCAAGGACACCTGGGTGGCCTACTACCCGGCCCTGGAGGACGAGATCCTCCCCCAGCCCCTGGATTTCCTCGAGGCCTACCGGAAGCTCGCCAAAGTCTGAATTCCAGTTTTCCGATCAGGGCGGCGATAGAGTGGTGAACCCCACGGAGGACCCATGCGCAGCCTGTCGATGGTCTTGCTGCTATCCACCACCGCCGCCTTCGCCCAGCTGGGCGCCCCGCCCGTGCCGGCCTCGGGCCTCGAGCGCACCTGGACCCTGGGTGGCCAGATCTATGGCCCCACCCTGACAGGCAACTTCAATGGCGTGCAGGATGGTCAGCCCATTGCCGTGGACCTGGACCGGGACCTGGGCCTGGGTAAGGACAAGGTCGTGCCGGGGTTCTTCCTCCACTACCAGGGGCCGCGATTTGCCTTCCAGCTCTCCAGCGGCACGGCGGAGTACCGGGGGGACCGGGTGGTCACCCGGACGGTGACCGTCAACGGGCAGAATTTCACGGCGGGCACCCGGGTCCAGTCCCACGTGAAACTCGCCAGTGTGGATGGCACCTGGACCATCAAGCTCCTGCGGGGCTCGGATGCTTGGCTGGGCCTGGATCTGGGGGTGCAATCCTGGACCCTGGACCTGGATGCCATCGGCACCCCCCCGCTGCCCCTGACGCCCTCCACCGCCAGCACCCGGGTCACGGCACCCATCCCTCAGATCGGGCTCTCCGGCGGGGGCCGGGGCTTCAACGGCATGCTCGAAGCCAAGGCCTACGTGCACTACCTGGGCTACAAGCAGGCCAAGTACACCCTGCTGGGCGCCGACCTGCGCTTCTTCCCCGTGCGCTGGTTCGGGCTGCGGGCCTTCTATGAGGGCGGCAGCTTCGATGTGCCCAAGGGCTCGGTGAAGGATGACTTGGAGTTCAAGCTGGACCGGAAGGGCGCCGGGTTCGGGGGCGTCTTCCGCTTCTGAAGAGAGCCTGACCTGGGTCCTATCCAAGTCGCCCGGGAGCCGTGTGCTGGTATGGGGCTAGGATGACCATGTCCGGAGGGCCCATGCGTATCGTTCTGCTCCTGCTCTGCCTACAGGGTGTCGCGGGCCTGGCCCAGATCGGCTCCATGGAGCGGAGCACCGCCACTTCCCCGCTGAACTGGACCTTCGGCTTCCACCGCTCCCAGCCATCCCTGTCCTCCAGCATCCAGGGAAGCAAGGATGGCAAGGCCTCCCTGGTGGACACGGACTCGGACCTCGGGCTGCAGCGGGAGGGCGGCCCTCTCGGCGCCATCCTGGAATACCGCAACCAGGCCCACGGCTTTCGTCTGGCCTATGACACCCTGCAGTTCCAGGGGGAGCGGAGCCTGCCCCGGGACATCACCCTGAACGGGATTGCCTACGCCGCCGCCACGCCGGTGCGCTCCAAGGCCAAGGTGAAAGCCTGGGAAGGTCTCTATACCTACAAACTCACCCAGCAGCCGGATGCCTGGGTGGGGCTCGACCTGGGGGTGCAGTTCCTGAAGACGGACCATGCCACGACCAATCTGGCCACCGGCGCGGTCCAGACCCTTTCGCCGACCCAGACCCTGCCCCAAATTGGCCTCTCGGGTTGGTCCTCCGGAGCAGACGGGCTGCTGGAATCCCGGGTGTTCTACCACTACTTCGCCTACCGGGGGCTGAGCTACCACCGCTACGGCGTCGATGCCCGGGCGTACCTCTATCCGGGGTTCGGCCTGAGGGCCTTCTACGAATCCAGCCGGATCAAGATCCCGCCTGGCTCCACCCAAGGGAACCTGGATATTCGAATGGATGGCACGCTCTACGGCCTGGGACTGGCGGTCCGCTTCTGAGTTCCAGGGGTGTCTGGTCCTTAGTGCGCGAACCCCGGAATTGGTTGCAAAAAAAAAGAGTGGACTTTGGCAATCCTGTCATGATGTTCGCGTGACCCGCCAGGGGCGGACCTCACACCATGCTATGACGGCCTTGTCTGGGGAAAGTCATCGCTACAAAACACCAGACATTCTGCAGGAAACAGTCATGGCTCAAGGCACTGTCAAGTGGTTCAACGCTGAAAAGGGCTTCGGTTTCATCACCCCAGACGAGGGTGGCGCTGACCTCTTCGTTCACCACACCGCCATCCAGGGCGGTGGCTTCCGTACGCTGGACGAGAACCAGCGCGTCAGTTTCGAAGTGGCCCAGGGCCAGAAGGGCCCCCAGGCCACCAACGTTCAGAAGGTCTAATCCCCTATCGTTCTGAAGAAAAGGCGGCCCCTGGGCCGCCTTTTCGTTTGCCAGGGACGCGCTGCGCGCCGCCGTGGACCGCCGGGCGTGCCAAGGCCCCTACCTGCCGCGTGCTGAGGCTCGAAATTCGTACTAGTGGTGCCCGTGGCCGTGATCATCTGCCACGGCGGGCTTGCCCATGAACTCAGCCCTGCGGCCCAGGAAGATGACCCACAGGCCGAAGAGGGCCAGGATGGCCAGACCGATGAACAGGAAGGCAGGGCGGGCGGCGGCCAGGAAGGGGAACCGGAACCCCAAAAGGCCCAGGATGGCTCCGAAGAAACCCACCGTGATGAGCAGGATGCCCCAGCGGGCCGAAGACACCGGATTCTGTCCGACCTCCTCCGGCAGGGTGCCGAGGGGGGTCTTCACCTCGCCAGCCACATGGGTGCCCTGGAAGATCAGGACGACGAACAGAAGGAAATAGAAGACCAGGAAGAGCATGGGGAACTCCGGGGGGTTCCCAGGATCGCATGAAGCGACCTGAGGGGGCGACGAGGGCGTCGAAAATTTGGGTCTTGACGTCATCAATCGTTTGATTAATCTGATTGAATCGAGTTGATCATTCGATTGATTCATTTCTTTGAGGCCAGTCATGACCCCTCCCACCCTGACCCAGGACACCCGGACCCGCCTCATCGAATCGGCCATCCTCCACTTCGCGGCCAAGGGCTTCGATGGGGCTGGCATCCGAGAGATCGCCAGGAGCGCCAACGCCAACTCCGCCTTGGTGGCCTACCACTTCTGCGGCAAGGAAGGGCTCTACATGGAGGCCCTCAAGGCCCTCTTCTCCCGCAAGGTGTCGCCGGTGTCCCTGCTGGCGGACCTGCCGCCGCCCGGATCGCCAGGGGCCCGGAAGGCCGCGCTGCAGGGCCTCCAGGACTACATCCGCGCCTTCGCTGCCGAAATCATGGCCTGCCAGGGCGCGGACCCCATTGATGAAGCGGCCATGGTGCTCATGACCCGCGAGATGCAGTCCCCCCGGGAGGCCTCCTCCGCCCTGCTCGTCGAGCACATCCGGCCCTATGTCACCTACCTGACGAACTGTCTCCAGATCCTGAGGCCGGATCTGGATGAGGATGCGCTCTTCTCCATGGGCGTGAGCATCCAGGGACTCATGCTCCACTTCCGGAATTCCCTGGGCATCCTCCGGCTGATCCGCGGCAATCCGGCCTATCCCGAGGATCTCGCCAAGGTCATCCAGCATCACGTCGACTTCAGCCTCCGGGGCCTTGGCGTCCCCGAGGCCTTCCCGCAAGTGAGGAACTGACCATGCTTTTCATCTCACCTCCCGCCCTCCAGGAACCCGCCCCGTCGGCCGTGTCGGCGCCCCGGGCACCGCTGTCGCTGGATCTGCCCGGCGCCATCGCCCGGGCCCGGAACGAGAACCCCCTGCTCCGCGCCGCCAAGGCCCGGGTGGAGGAACGGCGCGGCCTCATCACCACGACCCGGGCCGATGCCCTGCCCCAGCTGACCCTCATGGGCGACTTCACGCGGATGCGCGATGTCTCCATGCTCAACAGCGGCTTCGCGGATCTGGCTCCGGCCCTGGGTTTCCCGGTCAGTTCCCTGGTGGGCACCCGCAGCATCTATACCAGCCAGGCCAACCTGAGCCAGCCCCTCTTCTATTGGGGCAAGCTGGGCACGGCCGTCGATATTGCCAAGATGGGGGCCCAGGAAGCCACCTTCGCCTACACCACCTCGGAGCTGGACATCCTCCATGGCGTGGCCAAGGCCTACCTGGCGGTCCTCTCCGCCCAGGCGGAGCAGGAGGTCATCGAAAGCCGCCGGAAGACCGCCGAGCAGTTCGTGTCCGATGTGAAGGCCCGGCTGGAGGCCCAGACCGCCACGGAGCTGGATCGCCTTCGGGCGGAAAGCGAGCTCCTGGCCGTGATCCCGGAAGCCCTCCAGGCCGATGCCCAGGTGAAGCGCTCCCTGGAAGTGCTGAACGGGCAGCTGGGGCTGGATCCCCGGGCTCCCCTCACCCTTTCGAGCCTTGGCCAGCCGGAAGCCACCCCCAAGCCGGGCGGCGCCGAGCGCAGCGAGCTCGCCCAGCTGAAGCAGCAGGAGGCCATGTACCGGGCCAACGAAAAGATCATCACCTCGGACCTGCGGCCCAAGTTCGACCTCACCGCCAGCTACGGCTATCAGGCCGCCAAGTCCGACAACCTGTTCAAGGAGCCCTACGACACCTGGAAGGTGAGCGTCACCATGAAGTTCCCGGTCTTCGACGGGCTGCGCAGCTCGGGCAAGCGGGCCCAGAACACCGCCCAGCTTGAGCAGGTGAAGCAGGCCCGCATCGACCGGGAGCGGTCGGTGGCCATCGAGCAGAGCTCCGCCGACCGGGAGCTGGAGAAGAGCCTGGCCCTCAACGAGGCCGCCCGGCGGGCCCATGACGCCACGCTGGAGGCGCTGCGCATGAGCCGCGAATCCTTCGAACAGGGCCTCATCACCTCCCTGGACCTGCTCCAGGCGGAGCGCGCCGAACGCCAGGCCGAAAGCCAGCGCCGCCGTGCCGAGCTGGGCCTCTGGTCCGCCCGCTTCGATCAGCGCCGCTCCCTCGGCCTTCCCCCTCTGTGACCTTGACGAATCTCTGGAGTCGAACATGAACCGCCGCACCCTCTTCTACATCGCCCTGCCCATCGTCCTGATCGCCGGGGCAGCCACCTTCCACCGCACCCAGCGCAACAACGAGCTGAAGCACCAGGCCGCCGTGAAGGGCGAAGGCACCGTGGCCGTTACGCTGGTGAGCGTCCAGGCCGGACCTTCCGTCCCGCCGTGGCCTTCACGGGCACCTTGCTGGCGGTGAACCGGGCCGAGCTGAAGGCCGAGGTCACCGGCCGGGTGACCCGCGTGGCCGTGCAGGAGGGCGACACCGTCGCCGCCGGGGCTCTGCTCGGCGCCCAGGACGAGGACGACTACGCGCTGGGCGTGCAGGCGGCCGAGGCCCAGGTGGCCCAGGCCCGGGCCCAGGCCCTCCAGGCCCAGCGGGACAACGATCGTTCCATCGCGCTGCTGGAGAAGCGGAGCATCACCCGCCAGGCCGCCCAGCAGGCCGAGACCGCCTTCAACGCCACCCGGGCCGCGGCCCAGGCCGCGGACAGCAACCTGGGCCTGGCCCGGCTCCGCCTGAAGAAGGCCCGCCTGGTAGCCCCCTTCGCGGGCCAGGTGTCCCGGCGGCTGGTGCAGCCCGGCGAGATGCTGAACCCCGGCCAGACCGCCTTCGAGGTGGTGGACAACCGGAAGCTCGAGATCCGCGCCGACCTGCCCACGGAGGCCATGGCCCAGATCAAGGTCGGCCAGCGGGCCACCTTCCGCGCCATCGGCCTGAACCAGCTGGTGGAGGGCCGGGTCGCCCAGGTGAGCCCCAGCCTCTCCCAGGATGGCCGCACGCTGCGGGTCCGGATCGAGGTCGCCAATCCCGACGGTCTGCTCAAGGGCGGGCTCTTCGTGGAGGGCGTGATCCTGGGCGAGGGGAGACCAAGAGCCCCGCCCTGCCGGCCACCCTGCTGAAGGCCCAGGACCGCGATGCAGAGCTCTTCGTCGCCGAGCAGGGTCTGGCCGCCCGCCGCAAGGTGGTGCTGGGGCCAGAACAGGACGGCTACCGCCCCATCAGCGGACTGCCGGTGGGCACCCAGGTCATCGACAGCGGCAAGGACCTGGTGGGCGTGGGCAGCCGCCTGCGCGTGGCCGGCGTTCCCGCCCCTGCCTCCACCACGGGAGGGAAGTGAGCCATGTTTCTTTCTGACCTCTCCATCCGCCGCCCCGTCTTCACCGTCTGCATCATGCTGGCCCTGGTGGTGCTGGGCCTCTTCTCCGTGAAGAGCCTGGGCATCGACCAATGCCCAACACCGACATCCCCACGGTCACCGTCTCCGTCATCTACCCCGGCGCCAGCCCCGGAGTCCGTGAAGCAGGACGTGGTGCGGAAGATCGAGGAGGCCGTCAACCCCATCGAGAAGATCAAGGAGATCAGCTCCACCAGCCAGGAGGGCCTGGGCACCCTGGTGGTCCAGTTCCACCTGGGCCGCAACGTGGACAACGCCCTGAACGATGTGCGCACCAAGATCGGCCAGATCCGCCGGGACCTGCCCAACAACATCGAGGAGCCGGTCATCTCCAAGTTCGATCCCGCCCAGCTGCCGGTGCTCTCCTGGTGGTGAAGCCCGACGCCAAGCACGCCGGCATGAACGATCGGGAGCTCACCCGCATCGCCGAGGACTTCCTCAAGCGGCGCATCGAGAACATCCCTGGCGTGGGCAAGGTGGACCCGGCGGGCGTCAGCACCCGCGAGATCCTCGTGCAGATCGACCCCCAGAAGCTCGAAGCCAAGGGCCTGGCCCTCCAGGCCGTGAAGAGCGCCCTGGCCAGTGACACCATGGCCATTCCCAGCGGCAACCTGCTCCAGGGCAGCCGCGAGGTCTCGGTGAAGGTGGACGCCAAGGCCAGGTCCGTGGACGACTTCAACCCGCGTGATCGTGGGCAACAAGGAAGGCCGCCCCATCGAGCTGCAGGAAGTGGCCAAGGTTGTGGATGGCATCAAGAGAAGCGCAGCCTGGCCCGCCTGGATGGCAAGGACGTGGTGGCCCTGGAGATCCAGCGGCAGACCGGCGGCAACACCGTGGCCATGGTCACGGCGGTGGAGAAAGCCCTCCACGAGCTGAAGCCCGAGCTGCAGAAGCAGGGCGTCGAGGTGGTCACGGCCAAGGACAACGCCCGCTTCATCATCAACAACGTGGAGGACGTGAACATCTCCATCTACGTGGGCGGCCTGCTCACGGTGATCATCGTGTTCTTCTTCCTGAAGAGCTGGCGCTCCACCCTCATCACCAGCCTCACCCTGCCCGTGTCCGTGATCTCGACCTTCATCGTCATGCGGGCCCTGGATTTCACCCTCAACACCATGACCCTCATGGGCCTCAGCCTGGCCATCGGCATCCTCATCGACGACGCCATCGTGGTGCGCGAAAACATCACGCGGCACGCGGAGATGGGCAAGGACCATGTGACAGCAGCCCGGGAGGGCACGGCCGAGATCGGCCCCGCGGTCATCGCCACCACCCTGTCGATCCTGGCGGTGTTCGTGCCCGTGGCCTTCATGGGCGGCATCGTGGGCAAGTTCTTCTTCCCCTTCGGCATCGTCGTGGCCTTCGCCGTGGCCGTGTCGCTGTTCGTGAGCTTCACGCTGGATCCCATGCTCAGCGCCGTGTGGCCCGATCCCGAGCATGAGAAGAGCGCCGATGGCCATGTGCACTACAAAGGCCGGAACTGGATCATGCGCAGCGTGGAAGCCTTCGGGCGGGTGCTCGACCGCTGGGAGCAGTTCTACAAGAAGGCCATCGAATGGGCCCTGGAGCACCGCTGGACGGTGATGGGCGCCGGCAGGGGCCAGCTTCTTCCTGGCCATTGGGCCGCCGCCCCAATCACGTGAAGATCCGCCGCCAGATCCGCGAGGCCTTCCGCTCCGTCCCCGGGGTGGATGCCGCCGTGGGACCGGTGAGCGACTGGGGCATGGCCTTCCCCATCATGGTGGCCGTGCAGGCGCCGGACCGCGATGCGGTCATCCGGGCCGTGCCCCTGGTGAAGGAGGCGCTGAAGAGCGTCCCCGGCGCCGTGGACGTCACCACCAGCCTGGATAGTGGCAAGCCCGAGCTGAGGCTGGTCATCGACCGCAAGGCCGCCTCGGACCTGGGCGTGAGCCCGGCCCTGGTGGCCCAGATGGTGCGCCCCATGGTGGATGGCGAGAAGGTGGCCAAATGCGAAAGACGAGCAGGGGCGAGCAGCGGGACGTGCGGGTCCGGCTCGAGGACCAGCAGCGCCGCTTCACCACCCAGCTGGCCAACATGACTGTGGTCAGCACGAAGGATCTGGGGCGGCAAGCGCCCGCTGGTGCGCCTCAACCAGGTGGTGGTGCGCTTCGAGGAAGGCATCGCCCCGCCAAGCTCAGCGCCACGACCTCATGGAAGAGGTGGAAGTGAATGCCAACTTCGATGGCTCCACCCTCGGCGAAGTCAGCGCAGGCGCCGCCAAGAAGGTGGCGGGGCTGAAGGCCCAGCGGCATTCTGCCCGAGGGCGTCCGGGTGGAGTTCTGGGCCAGACCCGCGATCAGAAGAGAAACCGCGGGCTACATGGGCACCTCGCTGCTGCTGGCGATCTTCTTCATCTACTTCGTGCTGGCCAGCCGGTTCGAAAGCTTCAAGCTGCCCATCGCCATCATGGCCAGCCTGCCCCTTTCCATGGTGGGCATGGTGCTCATGCTGCTCATCACCGGCGATTCCATGTCCCATGATGACGAGCATCGGCATGATCCTGCTCATGGGCCTGGTGACCAAGAACGCCATTCTCCTGGTGGACCACGCTGCACCTGGAACGGGAGGAGGGCATCTCCCGCCGTCAGGCCATCATCCGCGCGGGCACCGTGCGGCTGCGCCCATCCTCATGACCAGCTTCGCCATGATCGGCGGCATGCTGCCGCTCTTCCTGGCACCCTGGGCGCCGGGGCCGAGATGCGGGCCCCCATGGCCCGGGCCGTGGTGGGGGCCTCATCGCCTCCACCCTGCTCACGCTCATCGTGGTGCCGGTGTTCTTCGAACTCCTCGAGGACTTCACCCTGGCCAAGTCCTGGGCCTGGCTTCGCCAGCGCCTGGAGCCGGCCCGCCCGGAAGCCGCCCCTGGACGCCCCTTGGTGAGGCTCCCGATGCCCTGAGTCACCCTTCTACGCCGCCGTGGAATCCCGGCGCACCATCCGGACTTCCTGCCGGATCCCGTGCCCCAGGAGGTGCTGGACCGCTGCCTCGACGCGGCCCGGCTGGCGCCGAGTTCCAGCAACCTGCGGCCCTGGGAGTTCGTGATCATCCGCGACCCAGGCCCGCCTGGCCGCCAACGCGATCTGTCTGGACCAGAGCCCGCCGAAGACCGCCCGGTACTCATCGCCCTGGTCACCCACCGGGATACCTGGCGCCGGAACCAGGACGAGATCCTCCGGTCTTCGAAAGCCGTGGGCCCCTGCCCCGAAGCCAGGCTTCCTACTACCGGAAGATCATCCCCTGGTCTGCCATGACTGGCCCCTTCAGGGGGTGCTGGGTCCCCTGAAACGCCTGTTCAGCCCGCCTCGCCTCGCTCTCCAGGCCCCACGCCGAACCTCATGTCGCGGTCGGACATCCGGGTCATGGCCCACAAGAGCACCGCGCTCGCCGCCGCCACCTTCATGCTGGCCATCCGGGCCGGGCTTCGACACCTGCCCCATGGAGGGCTTCGACCCCTGGCGGGCCAAGGCCCTGCTCGGACTCTGGCAGCGCCGGGTGAACATGTTCCTGGCGGTGGGCAAGCGCAGCGAGAAGGGACTGTGGTGGGACCGGGTGCTCATGCCGAGGAAAGTGGGCTGTCCAGGAGATCTACGTCGTCTCCGGGCCCGCTTGCGGCACTCTGAAGGATCTATGACTGATGCTGGCCATGATCTGAAGGAGTTGCTCCGATCACCGAGGCGCCCTGGGCAGGCCTCGGGGCAGCAAGGGCCCGGCTCCGCTGGATGTCCCCCTCGGCCCTGGCCTGGTGCTAGCCCGCTGGGCCAGCCGGGAAGGCCGCCTGCAATCCCTCTGGGTGGATGCCCCCAGCGAGGCCGGGGCCCGCAGCCTAGCCCAGGATCTCAGGCCCTCCTGCCCGACGCGGGCGTGGTCCACTTCCCCGGTTTCGCGGCCTACGCGGGCGGCGAAAGCAGCCCCCCCAGGCATGGTGCTGCGGGAGCGCCTCTCGGCCTGGTGGGCCTGCTGGAGCGCCAGGTCAGGTGCTAGTGACGGGGCCCCTCACCGCCTCCGAAGCTGCCCCACCCCACCTGGTTCCAGAAGCAGAAGCTGGAGTTGCGCAAGGGCGCCGAAGTGCCCCGGGGCTCCTGCTGGAGACGCTGATCGCCCTGGGCTACCGGCGCGCGGAGATGGCCTCGGCGCCCGGCGAGTTCAGCTCCCGGGGCATGGTCGTCGACCTCTGGCCCGACCACCTGGGCAACCCCTGCGCCTGGAGACCTTCGGCGACGAGCCGGAGCGCCCAGCCCCTTCGATCCCGACACCCAGCGGCGCACGGGAGGCGCTGGAATCGCTCATGCTCTATCCCCGCTTCGGGCGACCGCGGCCATGGCGAAGCCCCTGCTGGCGGCCGTGGCCTCCCGGGCCGACCGCACCACCGAGCCGAGGACGATCTGGCCTTCCGCCGCACGCGGCTGGCCACCCACGACCATTTCCCCGGCAGGAGCTGTTTCATCTCTGCTGGCCCAACCAAGGGCCAGCTGGTCCACTGGGTCCCGCCCTGCCTGCGGATCCGCCTGGATGGCGCCTGGGAAGAAGCGCTCCGGGATGCAGAGCAGGCCCGCATCGACGAAAAGGCCTGGCCATGCTGCGCCGGGCGGCGTGGTGTGCCCCGACTTCGGGACCGCTTCCTGCCGGCGGCGGTCCCAGCCGGCCCACCCTGCTGCTCACCGGTGGCAAGCGAAACCACGGTGCCCTGGCCGCCCAGCCCGTCCGCGAGTTCCAGGGCAGCCTCAACGACTTGGCGGAGCACCTCAGGACCTCTCCCTCAAGGGTGACAAGGAGTTGCTGGCGGGCTCCACCACCAGCATGCGGGACCCGCTTCCAGGGACTCCCGGGAACACGGGCTGCCCCAGGCCTACAGCACCGGGTGGGCTGCCGGGCCTGCACCTGTCCCTGAGCGCGGGCTACCTGCATCAGAAAGAACCGGCGCTGGTGGTTTCACCGAGCGGGAAGTCTTTGGCCGCAAAGGCCATCAGGCCGCGCCAGAAATCCCGCAGCGCGGCCGCCTGTCAGACCTGCGGGACCTCAAGCCCGGCGACCGCGCGGTGCACCTGGACCGGCATCGGCGGGAGTTCTGGGTTTCGCCACCCTCACCGTAGGTGGCGAGGAACGGAAGTTCTGCAGCTACGCTACGCCGATGGCGGCCAACTCAACGTGAGCCTGGAGCAGGCCGACCTCATGCAGCGCTACACTGGCGCCGAGGGAGCCACCTGCCGCCCAGGACAAGCTGGGCGGGCCACCCGGGGCTGAAGGTCAAAGCGCCGGGCGGAAAAAGGCCGGTCGCGGAACATGGCCGACGAGCTGCTCCGCTCTACGCCCAGCGCAAGCTGAGAAGGGCCACGCCTATCCCGCCGGCAGGCCGGACATGGCGGCCTTCGACGCCAGCTTCCCCTTCGCCCACGCCGGACCAGATCGAGCCATCGAGGCGGTGAAGGCTGACCTGGAGTCGCCGCGTCCCATGGACCGGCTGCTGGTGGGTGACGTGGGCTTCGGCAAGACGGAAGTGGCCATGCGCGCCGCCGCCAAGGTGGCCCTGGAAGGCAAGCAGGTAGGCGGTGCTCTGCCCCACCACCGTGCTCTGCTTCCAGCACTTCAGAACCTTCAAGGCGCGGCTTCAAGCCACCAGGCGCGTGGAGATGCTCAACCGCTTCCTGGATCCCGCCGAACAAGCGCATCCTCAGGAGCTGGGGACGGCAAGATCGAGATCGTCTCGGCACCCACCAGATGCTGGGGGCCGAGGTGACGTTGCCGACCTGGGCCTTGGTGGTCATCGACGAAGAGCACCGCTTCGGCGCGGGCCACAAGGAAAGGCTCAAGCAGCTGCGCCTCAACGTGGACCGGCTGGCGATGACCGCCCATTCCCGCCCTGCACGACAAGGCCTCACGGGCCTCGCGAGATCAGCCTCATCAAAACGCCGCCCAAGGATCGCTTGGCCATCCAGGAACGTCGTGGCTCCCCTGGAGCGACGAGCTGGTGCGAACCGCCATCCAGTTCGAGCTTGCGCGGCGGGAAGGTCTACTGGTGCACAACCAGTGGAGTCCATCGTCTCCATCGCCGCCCGGGTGCGCAGGCTGGTGCCGGACTCCCGGGTGGGCGTGGGCCAGGGGCAGCCTGACGGACGACGCCCCTGGAGCAGGTGATGGTGGGGCTTCATAGGAGGGCCACATCGATGTGCTGGTGGCCACCACCATCGTGGAAAATGGGCTCGACTTGCTCAACGCAAACACGCGCTCATCGTCCACCGGGCCCGATGCCTTCGGCCTCAGCCAGCTCTACCGGCTGCGGGGCCGGGTGGGCCCGAAGCGACGTGCCCCTACGCCTGTCTGATGATTCCGCCCAAGCACGAAGTCAGCGAGGGTGCGGCGGCGGCGGCTCCAGGCCCTCGAAGATTTCTCAGGCTGGGCTCGGGCTTCCAGGTGGCAGCCATGGATCTCCGAATTTGCGGGGCGCGGACAGCCTGCTGGGGGCGAACAGTACGGCCACATCCACGACATCGGCTTCGAGCTCTACGTGAAGCTGCTGGAGGAAACGCTCTCGAGCTGCAGGGCCAGCCAGCGGCGGCTTCGAAGTGGCTCGACAACCTGGCCCCGGGGCCCGGCTGAGCCGCCGCTGGATCCCGACCAGGCCAGCGGCCGCACGGTGCCCTACAAGCGCATCTCGCGCCTCCACTGGTGACGCCGACCTCGAGCTCTACAAGCTGGACCTGGAAGACCGCTTCGGCCGCATCTCCGAAGACGATCCGGAGACAATCCGGTTCTTCGAGCTGCTCAAGGTCAAGCTCAAGGCTCAAGCGCTGGGCGTCTCCGAAGTGAAAGCCGTGGACAAGGGCCAGCTCAAGCTGCGTCTGAGCCCCCAGACCCCCGTCGATCCCGCAAAGCTGATGGCCTGGGTGGGCCAGACCAAAGGCGCCAGCCTCAGTCCCGACGGCGCCGTGCGGCTGCCCGTGCTGGGCACCGCCGATGGACCCATCCTCCAGGCCCAGCGTGTGCTGGGGCTTGGGCAGGGCTGGCTAGTTCACCACCCCTGCCGGTGCTTTCCGCCGGCTTAAACACCGCCAGACAGAGTCTCCACCACCTCCGGCGCGGAATTCGTCAGCACGGTCCCCACGCACTGCTGACGCCCACGTCCATCTGCAGGCTGAGCAGGTGCCGGTACTCGGTCTTGGCGGGGATGCCGGGGGCCGCCTGCTTGTTGGTGGACAGCACCCACCAGCCCTTCACGGTGGGGGTGGTCAGCTGGTGGATGGGCAGCTCCTTTTCCACGAGGGCTGGCCAGCGGAATCATGGCCGCCCTTGGCGGTGGCCTGCACGCCTAAGGGTTGCCGAAGCCTCAGAGCGGGCTGAAGAGCACCTTGAAGCCCTCCGCGCCCAGCAGGGCAAAGTGGACGGAGAGAACTGGTTGTCCGGGCGGTCCTTGCCGAAGGACTCGGTCCAGGTCTCTCGGGCACGGAAGGGTCATGGTGGTGCCGCCCA
>JADKIO010000005.1:0-365000 GCA_016721195.1 Candidatus Geothrix skivensis
GTCCACGGCCTGGGCGTAGAGGCAGCTGTCCGAAAGGAGAAGAGGGTGTTGAGGAAGACCCAACGGGCCTAACCTAGATCCACCAGGGTCTGGGCGGTAGGCATTCCAGTTGCTCGTTGAAGCCGAGAAGCGCGGGTTCCATGCATGGCCCGCTTCACGAAGCCGAAGCGGTTGGCCTTCACCAGGCTGTTGCCCGAGCTCCGTATCGATCACCAGCTCCCCGGGTCACCATGGCGCCACTGGTCGAGGTCCCCCATGGCCAGCCGGCGGCCAGTCGCTCCCGCCTTGGCGGCGACCATGCGCTTCGAAGGCGTCCACCCGGCAGTCCACCAGGGTGTAGTCCATGTCGTAGCCGATGGCCCGCACGGGAGCGCAGGTTCAGTGCAGGTTGCAGAAGATTCCGTGGCCGGGGGAACGTCCAGGGGTGCGGGATTCGGCATGGTCCAGGATAGCAAGGCGGGGCCAGCGACGGAACGCCTTCACCCGTGCATCAGCGCTAAGCTGGTGCCTTGCTCGCAAACGAAACCCCGGCAGGTTGCCTGTGTGCTCACGCATGACCGCTTGACCTCTTGGGAAGCCCTCCTTCTGCGTGTCTTCATCCTCGCCTGGCCTTTCCTGGCTCCCACCAATGGGTTGAACGACTGGTCAACATGCTGGTGGCTGGGCGCTTAACCTCACGTCTTCTAGGTCCTGTGGCTGGTCCCAGATCCTGACCTCGCGCTGAGGTTCTCGCCCGCCGCCGACCCGGGATGCTGCGGTCTGACGCGTGACTCCCCGGGTCTGCGGGCCCATCCACAACATCTCCATCAGCCTTCCGTTTTCCCAGGCGGCCGTCGAAGGCGGCGGGACCCTGCGGGTCATGACCTGCAACATCGGGCAGCGGCTGCTGTCGGGACTTTCCGCGTCCCTGATCGGCGACTCTGCCCGGCCACCGGCCGACGCAGCGTTCCTCCAGGATGTGGAAGGCGACGATGAAGGGGCCCTTGGGGCCTTCTTCCGGACTGGCACGTGCTCGCACGGGGCAAGCATGTGGGATCGCCAGCCGGTGGGCCCTCACAGGCCTGAGGCCCGCTCCCCACGATCCTGCGATATGAATTCGCGGTCCGAACCCGCTGCATCCGGCGCGACCTCGGTGGCGCTCTGCCAATGTCCACCTGCTGACGCCCCCGGGAGGGCCTAACGCCATGAGGGTCGTCCGAAAGATCCCTGGCGCCCGGACGAATCCATCCTAGACCTTCAGGAGAACGTGGAGCGCCGAGTGTTGCAGGCCGCGAGGGTGGCGGACCGCGTGCGCCAGAAACGCGGGGCGATCCATCTCGCCGGCGACCTGAACTGGCCTGATGGCGCCTCTGGCCTCACTGGCGCTAGCGAGGCGAAGCTGCAATGCCTTCAACCAGGGGAGGGCGGGGCTACGGGTTCACCTTATGGCCACCTTCCTGCTCCGGGGCCGGCTGCCCTGGCTGCCGATGACCTCCTGGATGCGCATCGATCACATCTTGCTGAGCCCCGGGCTCCCGGTCGACCGCAGCTGGCGGGCAACGGGGAAGCCTCGAACATCGCCCGGTCTATGCGGACATCTTCGTGCTGGCCCCTGAGGCGGATGAGGCCGCTATCGCCCATAGTCCGCCCGCCATGCGATCCTGGGGGGCCCTTTCGGAGGCCCCGTGTTCCCTGTTGCCATCGATTCCTGATCCCCGCCCTCACCGCGACCCTGCGCCTTGGCGGCGTTAGAGAAGGGCCTTCCACATCGAGGACCTCTACCGGCTGAAGGGCATCCAGCACCCTGGCCCTGGTCCGGATGGGATCGAAGATGGCCTTCGAGGTGTCGAGTCAGGACCTGAAGGCCTCGAAGCGGAACACCCAGATCTGGGCGCTGGAGGTCGCCTCCCGGGGCAGGCGAAGCAGCTCTACCTTTTCCGGCAAATCCGATACGGCGCCCCAGTGGTCCAAAGGACGGCAGGACCTCTACTTCCCTCGAACCAGAAGGGGCAGCCAAGTCTGGGCCCTGGATGCCAGCGGCGGCGAAGCGCGGAAGCTGACCACCTTCGAGGCGGGCTGGAGCGCCGGGAAACTTGCCCCCCGGCATGAACAAGGTGGTGTTCGAGGCCTCGGTCTTCCCGAGGCCATGGCCGATGGCGCCGAAGCACAAGGAGCTGGGCCGAGGCTGGGAGGGGCGGCCCCGTGCGAAGCCCACCTGGCGGATTTACTGCTCTACCGCCACTGGACCGAGTGGCGCGACTTCAATGCGCCCACCTGTTCTCGGCCACCTTCGCGAAGGCAAGGCGGAGGCGCTCACGCAGGGCAAGCAGGACTGCCCGGGCTTCTGGCAGACCTGGGACCTGAGCCCCGACGGCTTAGGAAGTCTGCGTCACCACGAACACCGACGCGGTCCAGCCCGCGGCACGAACCAGGATCTGTTCCTGATCTCGCTGGAGGGCTACCGCAGCCCTGGCGCATCACCGGCGACAACCCGCAGCCGACCAGGATCCGCAGCAATCCCCCGATGCGGCGCTCCATCGCACTAGCTGCACCAAGCCTGGACACGAATCAGGTCGCTTCCGCTCTCGCGGTCTGATGACCGGATGACCGAAGACCCGCAAGGTCCTCACCGAAGCCATCGACAACTGGGTGGAGGCCTTCCGCTGGTCCGCCGACGGCAAGTCCTCTGGTTCACCGTGCAGGGAAGGGCCGCTGGCCCCTGTTCCGGGCGGAGGTGGTCACGGAAAGGTCGTCCCGCATGCTCGAAGGCCAGAGCATCAAGGAGCTCATGCTGAGCCCGGACGAGGAAGGCGGTCTTCTCACGAAGACCCGGGTGGGCGAACCCGCCAAGGCTCTGGCGCTACACCTTCCAGTCCAGGGAGCTGAAGAGCCTCACCGCCTTCAACCAGGCGGTGGCTGACGAGGTGGACCTCCGGCCGGCGGAGGAGTTCCCGGTAAGGGGCGCCGACTGCAGGGACATCCATGTATTCCTGGTGAAGCCCCACGGTTTCGACCCAGGCGTAGAAGGACCCGCTCATCCTCAACTGATGGCGGCCGCAGATGATGTGGTCCGATACCTGAGGGGCGCTGGCAGGTGTCCTGGCGCGGCTACATCGTGGCCTTCCCAATCCGCGTGGCTCCACGGGCTGGCCAGGCCTTCACGGATGCCATCAGCGGCGACTGGAACGGCAAGGTGATGACCGATATCGACAAAGTGACTGGCATCTGGCGACGTTTTGCCCTACGTGGAAAAGGAGCGCATGGGCGCCATGGGCTGGGCTGGGGCGGCTACGCCTTGATGTGGCGGAGGGCCAGCCCAACCGCTTCAAAGCCCTGGCGGCCATGATGGCGTGTACGACCTGCGCTCCATGCACGGCGCCACCGAGAGCTGTGGTCCGCCGAGCACGGACCTCACGGGCACCCCTGGGATCAGGCTGCGACCTATGAGCGCGTGAACCCCCCAGCAGCCGGAGTGAAGGCCTTCAAGACCCCCTGCCTGGGCCATCACCGGTGAGCGCGACTACGCGTGCCCTTACCCAATCAGGAGTTCTTCATGGGCCTGCAGGCCAGGGGTGGGCCAGCGCCTGATCGTCTTCAAGAATGATGGCCACTGGCCGGACAACCTGAAGTCCATGCCCGTCCACTACAACGCCCACCTCGAGTGGTTCCAGACCTACCTGGGCGGCGGGCCGCCCCTGGGGGCTCCGAGGACCTGGTGCGGAACCTCGTCTTCGACAAGCAAATAGCACGAGGGTGGATCCCCATCTGAAGGGGCTAGATCTAAGATCTAGAAATCTCCTGTCTGAAGGTGCTATTTAAAACTGGACATTGACTCCAGCAGACTTAAATTGGGACAAATCAACCGATATTTTCATCTCCCGACCAGGCAGTCCCCACCCTTGCCGTGTGGTGCCCTTGACGCCCTTTCCGTCCCAACAACGCAGAACACGCAGATTCTCCGTTCCACCTGGCGGCGGCGTCTTCATCGATGGTCCTCACCCTGGCGTATTTTTCGATCTTCAAGCCCCGCCCGGGAGGAGGAGCGCTGACCTACACCCACTTCACGCCATCTCCCGGAGGAGGGCAGGCCGCCATCCGCTCTCTCCTCGATCAGGAATCCTGGAATCCTGTGACGGGAATGCTCTGTCCCCAGTGAGATCGGACTCTCCTGCGGCCATCCGGGACGGAGGGAGACCTGGGGCATGCAGTGGCGGCCCCGGGCCGCGATCGATCCGGGTGCTGTCCACCTCCACTTCCTGCGGGGCTTTTCGCCACCCCGGGTCGCTCTCCAAGGGCACCCAGGATCCCGATGGGGATATCGACTTCTTCGTGCTGACGGCGCCCAACCGCCTGTGGACCGCCCGGTTCTGCGCCTCGCTCATGCTCTTGAAGATGCCGAGGCGCAGCGGGAGAACCTGGCCTCGAACTACTTCCTGCCCGAGGACCGGCTTGCCATCCAGAACGCACCCCTGTCCTCGGCCACGGAGCCGACCTTCCTGAAGCCGGTCCTCAGCGGTGAGCCGCTCGCCGCCTTCTTCGAGCTGAACGCCTGGGTGACCAGCTCTATCGGAACCGGGGCCGCGCGGAGGAAGACAGCTCCGGGGCTCCGACGTTCTCTCCTGCGGCGGCTGGTGGAGTGGCCGCTGTCGGGGGCCTTCGGAGATCGCGTGGAAGCCCGGATCTCCCGCTGGTTCATCCAGCGCATAAACGGGAAGATGCGGGTCATGCCCATGGGCCACTCCACCGCCGAGGTGCGGCTGGACGCCCGCGTCTACAAGGGCCACACCAAGGGCAATCACGGGAAGACCCGCCAGGCCTGGCACGAGCGGGTCGACCGGCTTCGAGACTTGAGTGGATATCCGATTGATCCGGTGGCCCTGGGCCGAGGCCTGGGGTCGCAGCCCCTAAACCGGTCAATCGTCGCTCAGGACCCCGTCCAGGCCCCGCCCGGCCTGCGCTGACTCTGAAGTTCAGCGGTCCCGAAGCGCTGCAAACATGGTAGGGTGTCCCCAGCGGCTCCAGCCCAGGCTCCAAGCATCAGGCGGGCCAAAGGCGCAGGGCCTTTCCCAGGAGCGGTGGGAAGCAGCGCCTGGCGTCCAGGGAACCATGGACGATCCAGGACGGCGTCTCGGCGCTGGCTCAGCAGGCGGTGCCGGGCAGCGTTCCAGCGCGCCTGAGGCTGGAAGGATCGTAGTGCACCAGGGAACGCGGCAGGCCCAGGCCGTTCGGTGGGATCCGAAACACGCGGGGCCCGGCGCCGCCAAGTTGGCGACCGATGGCAAGAATGCCGCCGGGAGCCAACGCTGACCTGATCGCGTCCGAGCAGTGCCTGGGGATGGTAGGTGAAGCAGCATCCCCCAGAGGGTGATGGCGTCGTAAGGTTCCACCGGGCAGTGGACCCTGCTCGCCATCGGCGACCTGGCATCCGGGATGCGGAGCTGCGTCTAGGGTAGGCCACCACGCTGGGCTCGATGTCGAGACCGGCCACCTCCCACCCGCGCCGTGCCATGGAGGCCAGAAAGGCGCCATCGCCCATGCCGATGTCCAGCACGCGCCGGGCGCAGGATGGCCCTGGACCACGGCTTCGACCCGCCGGCTGAAGGCCGCATCTCGACCTCGGTGGGGCGCCAGGGCCCGTCGGGCCCGCTGGTAGAAGGATAGGCACCCGCGAAGGCGAGGTGCTTGGCGGCCTCGGGAAACCGGGAGGGATAGCTGCCTCCGCAGTGCAGGCAACGCAGGACCGAAAATTTCAGACCCTTCGAGGCCCCATCGGGAATCCAGTCATCGGTCCCGCAAGGCAAGCCGGCTCGGTCCCTCCTCAAAGCGGGCAGGCAGGCTGTTCCAGGGGGCGGCGGCCCCGGGATCGGATCTCCTGGTGGGATGGCGTCGCGACCTGATCAAAACGCAAAGAGAAGGCCCCATCACAAGGGCTATTCCACGGCTTCGGGGTCTTTGTGGCTATTTCTTTTTCTTCGCAGGCAGAGCGGCGAAGCTTGACGGCTCCGCCAACTTGCCGGCCAGCCCGGTGCCCCGGTTGGTGGCGCCGTGGATCACGGCGGGCTTGGCCTTCTTGGGTTTCTTGTCGTTGGACATGGGGTTCCTTTGCGGACCCCCTTTCATGGGACTTCCAGGCCCTGCCCTAATCATGGGCGCAATCTCCGGAAGAACTCGAACTATCGAGCACCTTCCTCTGGCCTATTTCCTTGCGGTGTCCGGCTGGGGCGGCGGGGTCATGGGCAGGTCCGAGCTGAAGCAGTCATAGATGGCCTTCCAGGAGCCGTCCGCCTGCTTCTTCCAGACCTCGAGGTACTTGCCCTTGTCGTTCACGGCCAGTTGCGGCGTCGCCTGGATGGTCATTTCGTAAGGTGCCCTTGACGTAGGCCACCGTTCCATCGCCTTCGATGAGCTCGATCCTGGGCGCGAAGCGGGTGATGGAGTGGGAAGGTATTCATGAACCTGGTGATGGCTCCCAGGCCCTGGATGGCGGGTTCATTGGCGGCCAGCAGTGTGGCGTTCTCGGCGTAGTATGTTCATGGAGGGAGAAACCCTGGCGACCCTCGTATGGTGATGCTAGGGTGGTGAATGCTGACCCTGGAGTCCCCATGCGCACCGCCGCCCTTCTGGCTGCCCTCATGACCCTGCCCGCCCTCGCCGCCGACCCGGCCCCCGCGGCCAATCCGTTCTCGGCGGACTGGAAGACCCCTTTCGGCGTGCCGCCCTTCGCCGAGATCCCGGGAGGAGCACTTCCTGCCCGCACTGAAGGAGGATGGCGCGCCAGGCCGCCAAGATCCGGCTCATTGCGGATGCGAAGAGGCGCCGACCTTCGAGAACACCATCGTGGCCATGGAGCGGTCGGGCCAGTTCCTGGATCGGGTGGGCTCGGTGTTCTTCAACCTCACCGGCGCCGAGACGAACCCGAAGCTGCAGGCGGTGAACCGCGAGGTGATGCCCCTGATGGCCGCGCACCGGGACGACATCCAGCTCAACCTTCGGCTCTTCCAGCGGGTGAAGGCCGTGTGGGAGGCCCGCGCCGGACGGGCGCTGGCGCCGGACCAGGCCCGCCTCCTGGAGCGCACCTACAAGGGCTTCGTCCGGGCCGGGGCTGCGCTGAAGCCGGACCAGCAGGTGCGGATGCGCGCCATCAACGCCGAGCAGTCGAAGCTGGGCGTGGACTTCGGGGACCGCCTGCTGAAGGCCACCAAGGCCTTCCGCATGGTGGTCGAGAACCCGGCCGAGCTCGCGGGGCTGCCGGAGGGCGCCCGCATGGCCGCCGCCGCCGCCGCGAAGCAGGCGGGCCAGGAGGCAAGTGGCTCTTCACCCTGGATGGCCCCAGCATCTGGCCCTTCCTCGAATACGCCCAGAACCGCGAGCTGCGCAGGCGACTCCTCACGGCTACCTGGGCGCTGCAACCAGGGCGGCGACACCGATACCAACGCCATCGTGAGCCGCGTCGCGGCCCTGCGGGTGGAGAAGGCCCAGCTGCTGGGCTACCGAACCTGGGCGGACTATGTGCTGGAAGAGAACATGGCCAAGGATCCCAAGGGCGTCTACGGCCTGCTGGATCAGATCTGGAAGCCGCGTTGGAGGTCGCCAAGAAGGAGCGCGCCGAGCTGCAGGCCATGATGGCCAGGATCCGCCGGGCCAGAAGCTGGAGCCCTGGGACTGGCGCTACTACGCCGAGAAGGTGAAGAAGGCCATGCGACTTCGACGAAGAGGCGGTGAAGCCTACTTCGCCATCGACGCCGTTCGCCAGGGGCCTTCACCGTGGCCGGGGAAGCTCTACGGAGTCACCTTCACTGAGGTGAAGAACATCCCCGTCTACCAGAAGGACGTGCGCTGCTTCGAGGTGAAGGAGCAGGACGGCCGGCACCTGGGGCTCATCTACGTGGACTACCACCCGCGGCCCGGCAAGCGGGGCGGCGCCTGGATGAGCAGCTACCGTTCGCCCTGGGTGAAGGACGGGCAGCAGGTGGATCCCGTGGTGGTGAACGTCTGCAACTTCACGGCCCCCGCCGGGGACCGTCCGGCGCTGCTGACCTCGGACGAGGTGCAGACGCTCTTCCACGAATTCGGCCACGGCCTGCACGGCCTCTTCTACAAGGGCCGCTACCGGGGCACCGCCGGAACCCCGGGACTTCGTGGAGCTGCCCAGCCAGGTCATGGAGAACTGGGCCATGGAGCCCGAGGTGCTGAAGCTCTACGCCAGGCACTACCAGACCGGCGCGGTCATCCCGGACGCCCTGATGGCCAAGATGAAGAAGGCCGCCACCTTCGGCCAGGGCTTCGCCACGGTGGAATACATGGCTGCCTCCCTCCTGGACATGGACTGGCACACGCTGACGGACACCAAGCCCCAGGACACCGCCGCCTTCGAAAAGGCTTCCCTCGCCAAGTGGGGCCTCATCGCCGAGATTCCGCCCCGCTACCGCAGCCCCTACTTCAACCACATCATGGGCGGCTACGCGGCGGGCTACTACAGCTACATCTGGAGCGCCGTGCTGGACAGCGACGCCTTCCAGGCCTTCAAGGAGAAGGGCAACCTCTTCGACGGGGCCACCGCCGCCAGGTTCCGTGCCGAGGTGCTCTCCAAGGGGGGCACCGAGGATCCGGCCCTGCTCTATCAGCGCTTCCGCGGCCGCGACCCCAAGGTGGGGCCGCTGCTGGAGAAGCGGGGGCTGAGCCTCTAGCTATTCAGGCTGGCCTCAGGGCATCAATCAGGATTGGCAGGGGCCGTTTCGACAGCATGATCGGAGGTCGGGATGGTCTGTTCCTTGCGATGGTGTGGTCTGGTGGCGAGGAGCCTCCTGGCCCTGCTGTTCGCCTGTGCCGGGAACGGGCACCCGCAGCCGACCCTGCCCCTGATGTCCATGTGGCGGGAATGTCCTGTTCAACGGCACCGCCAATGTCGCCATGTACTGGAAGAACGGAATCCCGGTGGCCCTGACGGATGGGACGAAGGATGCGAAAGCTATGGCCGTCGTCGTGTCGGGGGGTGATGTCTACGTCGCAGGTGGTTGGAGCAGCGACAGGAATGTGGGCGTGGCCGGCTACTGGAAGAATGGCGTGCCCGTGCCCATGACGGATGGCACAAAGTCGGCGTTTGCGGAGTCCATCGTGGTTTCAGGCAGCGATGTGTACGTGGCGGGGTATGAACTGGATGGAACGGGGAAGGCCGTCCCCACCTACTGGAAGAACGGTGAAGCCCTGCCCCTGGCGGGGCCGACATCGGGGTCGGGGAAGCTGGCTCCATCGCCGTGTCGGGAAGGATGTGTATGTCGCAGGCTGGACCTACGAGACCGTTGAGGTCGCCCGAACAACTACAACATCGGGCCGGTGGCCAAGGTCTGGAAGAATGGTGTCGAATCATGGCTCACCGATGGCATCACGAAGCTGTCAGTGGCGAAGTCCCTGGTGGTCTCGGGGCAGGATGTCTACCTGGTCGGCTATGCGGCGCCCTGGGGCCAGGCTTCCTTCCCCTATACCGCGTGCTACTGGAAGAACGGCACTGCCGTGCCCTTGACCGACGGGACCTTCGGCGCCAAAGCCTTCTCCATCACCCTTTCAGTGGGAACGGTCTACGCGGCGGGGTTCACCACTGCCGGTGGGGGGGACATGGCCACGATCTGGAAGGACGGCACCCCTGCAAGGTGGACAACAGGGAATTCCACGGCGCTGATCCTGGCCATTGCGGTCTCCGGCGCGGATGTCCACGCCGTGGGGTTCGATGGGAACACGGCGACCTACTGGCACAACGGAACCGCAGTGGCGCTGACGGACGGGCGGCAGGAGGCGGAAGCCCAGGCCGTCTGCCTCGCGGCCCGCTGAATCCACGCTCCTAGAACCGCCAGGTGGCGCCCAGGATCAGTCCCGTGGCGGTGAGGTTCTTTTCGATGGGGCTCCAGAAGCCCTTGGCCTCCAGGCCCAGGTGGGCGGAGATCTGGTAGCCCACGCCGCCGGCGAGGCCGATGCGCGTGGCGGAGGTGGCCGAGGGGCTCGTGCCGGTGGCGCTCACCCGCCACTGATGGCCGCCGAGGCTGCCCACCAGGTAGGGGCCGCGCTTGGCGTCATCGTTGGGGAACCAGAGCACATCCACCATGAAGTCCAGGGAGCTGACGCTGGTCTTGGTGCCCGCCAGGCCCAGGGTGTTGCCCCTGGGGATGTGCTGGCCGCCCACGGTGGGGCGGAACAGGAGCCCCTCGCCCACGGGGATCTCGACGAAGAGGTGGCCGCCCAGGCCCAACTGCCCGTTGGTGAGGTCCCGCAGATCGCTCATGGGGAAGAGCCCATGGACCTTCAGGCCGAAGGTGGCGTCCTGGGCGCAGAGGGGCAGGGCGGCCAGCAGAAGGAGGGAGGGGCGATGCAGCCGCATGTTCAGACCTCGTAGGTAGAAAGGAGGCCGGGCCAGTGGCCCTGGGCCTTGAGGATGCGCTCCGCCACCAGTCGCAGGATGCCCTGCCCACCGGCGATGGGGGTCACCCAGTGGCAGGCGGCCTTCACTTCCTCAACGGCGTCCGCAGGACAGCAGGCCAGGCCCACCCGCCGGAGCAGGGGCAGGTCCGGCAGGTCGTCGCCCAGGTGGGCGACCTGATCCGCCGTCAGCCCGTACTTGGCGCAGAGCTGCTCCAGCACGGGCCCCTTGTCCAGGTGGCCCGCGAAGCAGTCCTCCACCCCCAGATCCCGGGCGCGGTGCTCCGTGGCCTCAGAGGCCAGGCCCGAGATGAAGGCCACCGGGATGCCGGCGCGCTGAAGCCACTTGATGGCGGCACCATCCCGCACGTGGAAGGCCTTGGTATGCGCGGGCCCCTGCCCATAGTGGAGGGCACCGGTGGTGAGCACCCCGTCGATATCGGTGCAGAGCAGGCGGATCTTGGCGGCGCGCAGGTCCAGGTCGTCCACGGGTGTCTCCCCATCAGCCTAGCTGGCTGCCGGCCCGGGCATGACCTTGGTCACGAATCCGGGGAAACGGGCAGCGGGGTGGAGGCTTTGGTTGCTGGATGAGTCGATGGGTATACAGTATTTGGTGGGGCGGAAAAATTCAGGCTTGACAAAGTTCAAATCTGAATAATTATAGTCGCATGGAGTTGAGATCATGAACCACACGCTCAGCAATCCCATGATCGAGGAAGTCAGCGGCCTCTTCAGCGCCCTGGGGGATGCCTCCCGTCTCAAGATCCTGCGGTCCCTGCTGGATTCCAAGGACCCCCTCAGCCAGGGGGCCGTGGCGGAGGCCGCCGGCCTGTCCCAGGCAAACGCCTCGAAGCATCTGGCCTGCCTGGTGCGCGTGGGACTGGTGAGCCGGGATCCCGAGGGCAATGCCGTCTACTTCTCACCCATCATGCCCCTCGTGGGTGAGCTATGCGACTTAGTTTGCGGCCATGTAAGTGATCGTGCGCGCGTGACCTACAAGGCCTTAAAATGAGGCGGACGTGGTCCTGCCTTTTTTTGGATCGGAGTATTCCTTTATGATTATTAGACGAATATATCCCTTGACCCTGGTACTTGCCTACGGGATGGGCCTGCGGGCCGAGACACCTTTGACCCTCCAGACGGCCATCCGGAAGGCCTGGGCGGATCAGGCTGGGCTGAAGGCTGGGCAGGCCATGGTCGACGCCCGCCGAGCTGATACAGAGGTTGCGCGGGGTATGCGGCTGCCCATCCTGACGCTGCAGGCCCAGGGCCTGCGGACCAATGAGCCAATGATGGCCTTCGGCATCAAGCTGAACCAGGCCCGAATCGGAGCGGCGGACTTCAATCCCCTGGCGCTGAACCACCCGGATCCCATCGGCGCCTACGGTGGCTCTGCCGTGATCCAGCAACCCCTGTACGCGGGTGGACGCATCACCGCCGCCCGGCGGGCAGGGGAATTCCTATTCGAGGCCGAACAGGCCAGCCAGAGCCATCGCAAGCAGGAAACCGCGCGGGCCGTGGTGGAAGCCTACTTCGGCACTCAGGTGGCCGAGCAGGCCCTGACCTGGGTCGAAGACACCCGCGTCTGGGTCCAGGGGATGGAAGACTTCGTGGGCGCCCGGGTGCAGCAGGGCCTGATGCTGGAGTCGGAAATTCAGCGCCTGAAGGCCGTGCATGCCCAGGTGGAGGCCCAGAAGGCCGAGGTGATCCGGCAGGTTCGCATGGCGCGTTCGGGCCTGGGGCTACTGACCGGCACGGGCCCCGTCGAAGGCCCCCTGGGGACACCGCTGGAGCCTCAGGAGGCCCTTGCCGCTGGGCTTTCGACGCGCCGGGGCGATCTGATCGCGGCGGACCTTCAGGCCAAGGCCGCGAGGGAAGGCGCCAAGGCCGCACAGGCCAATCTTCTCCCCACTGTGGGGCTGGAACTGGGGGCAGGCACCCTCCATCATTCCTGGGCGGACAAGGGGAACTGGACCTGGGCCGCCGTGGGACTGAGTTGGAAGGTTTTCTCGGCGCCAGACCGTGCGAAGCTCCAGTCGGCACGGGCCCAGGTCCAGGCCGCCCATGAAATGAACACTTTCAAGCAGCAGCAGGCGGAGCACGAGGTACGCGTGGCCCAGGCCTCTCTCCTGGCGGCTCAGGCCAAGTACGCGGCGGCGAAGGAATCCATCCTCGCTGCAGAAGAGTCCAAGCGGTTGCGGCAGGCCCGCCATCGCGAAGGCCTGACGCCCCTCACGGATGTGCTGGACGCGGAAGCCGCCCTGCAGGGCGCCCGCAACCTCCTGCTCCAAAGCCTCTATGACTTGCGCACCAACCGGGCGGCCCTGGATCTGGCCACCGGCGCCCCTATCGAAGGAGTCACGCCATGAAGCTGTACACCACCCTCGCTCTGACGGGATCGCTGCTGGGGCTCCTCGCCTGTGGGCACAAAGAGGCGCGCCCCGAGGCCAAGACCCTGCCCAAGGTGGCTGTGGCCCTGGTGGCTGGAAGCCAGGCGGAAGGCGGGATCTGGGTGGCCGCCACCCTGCAGTCCACCCGCACGGCCACCATGGCCACCCGCATGGCGGCCCAGGTGAAGCGCGTACTCGTCCAGGAGGGCCAGCGGGTTCAGGCCGGCACCCTGCTCATGGCCCTTGGCGACGAGGACCTGCAGGGCCAGCTGAAGGCCGCAGAAACGGGCCTGGCCACGACCGAGGCCCACCATCGCCGCATCCAGGCGCTCTTCGCCCAGAAGGCCGCCACGCCCTCGGAAGTGGAACAGGCCCAGGCCCAGATGGCCCAGGCCCAGGCCGGCGTGTCCTCCCTCAAGGCCAACATCGCCTACACCCAGATCCGCGCGCCGTTCTCCGGCGT
The DNA here is from genome assembly GCA_016721195.1 of Candidatus Geothrix skivensis. Lineage (GTDB taxonomy): Bacteria > Acidobacteriota > Holophagae > Holophagales > Holophagaceae > Geothrix > Geothrix skivensis. The sequence continues at coordinate 13,240 of JADKIO010000005.1, forward strand.
GGTGCAGTCCCGCAAGGTGAACGAGGGCGACTTTGTGGGCCCCGGGATGCCCTTGCTGGAACTCGTGGGCGAAGGCGAGCAGGAACTGGTGGCAACCCTCTCCGAATCCGAAGGCAGGTCCCTCAAGCAGGGCGCAAAGGTCCGATTCGAGTCGGAAGGTACCCAGGGCGAGGCCCAGGTCACGGCCCTGGCGCCCGGCGGTGATGCCTTCAGCCACAAGGGCACGTTGCGGGCCAGGGTGCTCTCTCCCAAGGGCCTGCGTCAGGGCTCCTTCGCCCGCATCCTCTTGCCCGGGGCCAAGTCCGATGGCCTGACGGTCTCCCGCAGCGCCCTGGTGACCAGAGGCGAGCTGACGGGTGTGTTCGTGGCCAAGGATGGCCATGCTGAACTGCGCTGGATCACTGTGGGTGACGGTGCAGGAGACAGTCTTCCGGTGCGCTCCGGGTTGAAGCAGGAGGACCGCGTCATCGACCGGCCCGGCACCCTCCAGGACGGCCAGCCCATCGAGCTCAAGGCCGGCGGGGTGAACCATGCCAAGTAAAGAGGCGAACGAGGTCCATCTCGGACTGGCGGGCCGGCTCGCCAAGGGCTTCCTTCGGAGCAAGCTGACGCCGCTCCTCGTCCTGGCCTCGCTGCTGCTGGGTCTGCTGGCCGTGTGGCTCACCCCCCGGGAAGAGGAACCGCAGATCATCGTGCCCATGGTGGACCTCTACGTGCCGTACCCCGGCGCCAGTCCCAAGGAAGTGGAGAGCCAGGTCGTGGCGCCCCTGGAACGGCGCCTCTGGGGCATTCCCGGCGTGGAGTACCTCTACAGCATGAGCCGGCCCGGCATGGCCCTCATCACCGTCCGCTTCAAGGTGAACGAGCCCCAGGAAACCAGCCTGGTGAAGGTTCACCAGGAGCTGGCCACCAACCCGGAGCTGATGCCTCAGGGGGCCATGAAGCCCATCGTCAAGCTGCAGACCATCGATGACGTGCCCTTCATGGTGCTCACCCTCCATGGACCGGAACAGACCCCGGGCCAGTTGCGCCAGGTGGCCGAGGTGCTGGGACGGGAGCTTTCCACGATTCCCAGCACGGCCCAGGCCAAGGTGCTGGGCGGCGCCCGCCGGATGGTGCGGGTGGAACCGGATCCCGACCGCATGCGCTCCCTCGGGTTCTCCCTGGGCGAGCTCCAGCCCGCCCTGCAATCGGCCGAGGCCCAGCTCCCCGCCGGGGCCCTCATCGATCGCGGCCGCCGGACGGAGGTCGAGGCCACGGGCTTCGTCCTCCAGGCCATCGAAATGAAGCGCCTGGTGGTGGGCATCCGCAACCAGAAACCCATCTACCTCGGGGACGTGGCCCGCATCATCGATGGGCCCGAGCCCGAACCGCCGGTGGTGCTCTTTGCGGGCGCAAACGCCCAGGGCTTCGAGCCCGCCGTGAGCGTCACCCTTTCCAAGCGGGCTGGCACCAACGCCACGGCCCTTGCTGAGCAGGTGCTCACCAAGGTGGAGGCCCTTCGCGGCAACCTCATTCCGCACGATCTGAAGCTCACCGTCACCCGCAACTACGGTGAGACGGCGGGCGACAAGTCGAATGAGCTCATCGAGCACCTGATGATCGCCACCCTCAGTGTCATCGCCCTCATCCTGCTGGCCATGGGCTGGCGGAGCGCGGTGGTGGTGGGCATCGCCGTGCCCGTGACCCTGGCCCTGACCCTGCTCCTCACCTATCTGTTCGGCTACACGCTGAACAGGGTCACCCTCTTCGCCCTCATCTTCTCCATCGGCATCTTGGTGGATGACGCCATCGTGGTGGTGGAGAACATCCATCGGCACATGCACCTGCCCGGGCGGCGCAAGAGCTTTGCCCGCATGGTGGTGGAAGCCGTGGACGAAGTGGGCAATCCGACCATCTTGGCCACCTTCGCGGTGATCGCCGCCATCCTCCCCATGGCCTTCGTGCGCGGACTCATGGGCCCCTACATGCGGCCCATCCCCGTGGGCGCCAGCCTGGCCATGCTGTTCAGCCTGGTCATCGCCTTTGTCATCAGCCCCTGGGCCAGCCTCATCGTCTTCAAGAAAGAGGCGAACCTGCCGGAGACCGATGCCTCCGGGCTGCATCCGGCGACGCCAGAGACAGCCCCGCCCGAACCCGTGCACGACTGGCCCCACAAGAACCCCGAAGTGGCACCGGACAGCCGCATGACCGCCCTCTACCGCAAGGTCATGCGCGCGCTGCTGACCAAGGCCTCGGTCCGCTGGGCCTTCTTCGGCGGCGTAGTCGTCCTGCTGCTCGCCGCCATGTCACTGGTGGGCTTCGGGGTGGTAAAGGTGAAGATGCTGCCCTTCGACAACAAGCGGGAGTTCCAGGTGCAGCTCGACCTGCCCGCGGGAACACCGAAGGAGAATGCCCTTGCCGTGGGGCAGGACATCGCCCGGCGCCTGCTGGTTGAGCCCACGGTCAAGGACGTGCAGGTCTATGCGGGGGAGGCCGCGCCCTTCACCTTCGTGGGCATGGTGCGCCACAGCTTCCTCCGGCAGGAAGCCGAGATGGTGGATATCCAGGTGAATCTCGTACCCAAGCAGGATCGCAAGGAGCAGAGCCACGCCATCGTGGTGCGTCTGCGCCCCGAACTGGAGAAGATCTCGAAGCCCGCCGGAGCCAGGATGAAGCTGGTGGAAATCCCACCGGGTCCGCCGGTCATGGACACCATCGTGGCGGAGGTCTATGGACCTTCGGAGGCAGAACGGGTCCGCCTTTCCAGCGAAGTGCTCGCCGCCTTCAAGAGCGTGGATGGCATCGTGGACGTGGATTCCACGCTCAACGCCACCAGCCCCAAGATCAGTCTGGTACTCGATCGCGAGAAAGCCGCGCTCCATGGCGTCGCGCCGGCCCAGGTGATCCAGACCCTTTACATGGCAGGTTTTGGCCACCAGGCCGGTGCGTTCCACGTGCTCCGCGGCTCCAGTCAGGTACCGGTCGTGGTGCAGTTGGCCCCCGGCAAGCGCCAGCATCTGGACCAGCTGCTCCAGCTCACGGTGCCCGGCGCCCGGGGCATGATTCCCGTGGGCGCGCTGGTGACCGTCAAGGAGGGCGTGGAAGAGGCCGCCATCCACCACAAGAACCTGATGCCCGTGACCTATGTGATCTCTGATCTGGCCGGCACCATCGAAAGCCCGGTCTACGCCCTGGCCGCCCTCAACAAGAAGATCGATGCCATGAAGGGCACGGCTGGGGCCTCTGTGCCACGGTTGGGTCTGGCCCACCCCGAGAACACCGAGTCCCTGGCCCTCAAGTGGGACGGCGAGTGGCACATCACCCTGGAGGTATTCCGGGACCTCGGCATGGCCTTCGCCGCCGTGCTGGTGCTGATCTTCGTGCTGGTGGTGGGCTGGTTCGAAAGCTTCGAGATCCCCTGGGTGATCCTGGTGCCCATTCCGCTTTCGCTCATCGGCATCATTCCCGCGCACGGCCTGATGGGGGCCTTCTTCACGGCCACCAGCATGATCGGGTTCATCGCCGGGGCGGGCATCATCGTGCGCAACAGCATCATCCTGGTGGATTTCATCGAGCTGAAGTTGAGGGAGGGCATGGCCCTGGAGGCGGCGGTGGAGGAGGCGGGCGTGGTGCGGTTCCGGCCCATGCTGCTCACCGCCTCCGCCGTGCTGGTGGGCAGCGCCGTCATGCTGGCGGACCCCATCTTCCAGGGTCTGGCCATCAGCCTCATGGCCGGCGAGGTCGCTGCCACCGTCCTGTCGCGCATCGCCGTGCCCGTCCTCTATTTCCTCGTGGCCCGCAGGGGTCATGCCGCCAAACTGCAACGCCAGGCGGCGCTCGCCGCCGAACAGGAGTAATTCATGACCATCGACCGCATCGTCCATACCGTCGCAGGCACCTTCATCCTGGGTAGCCTCGCGCTGGCCCACTTCCACAGCCAGAACTGGCTCTGGTTCACGGTCTTCGTGGGCGCGAACCTGCTGCAGAGCGGCCTCACCAACTGGTGCCTGATGTCCACCATCCTCCGCAGGCTCGGGGTGCCCGAAGGAAGCGCCGTCGGGTGCTCGCGGTGAAGGCCACGGCCATCCGCTTCGCCCTGGGCCTGGTGGTGGGCGGAGCCCTCGGCTACGCCTGGCATCGGCTGGTGGGTTGCAGCACCGGCGCCTGCCCCCTCACCGCCACTCCCCTGCGGGGCATCAGCTACGGCGCGGTCATGGGGCTACTCTGGGCGGCGCTGCGATGATGGGGCGCTGGATCTACCTCATCCCCGTTGCCGTGCTCGTCTACCTCTGGTGGAGCCGCCGCTCGGCCTCGGCGGGGGACCTGAAGTTGCTACTGGCGCAGGGGGCCCAGATCGTGGACGTTCGGACCAAGGCCGAGTTCCAGTCCGCTGCCCACCCCAAGGCCAGGAACATTCCCCTGCATGAACTGGAAACGCGACTCAAGGAGCTGGACCGGAATCGACCCGTCCTGGTCTGTTGCGAAAGCGGCAGCCGCAGCAGTGCCGGCATGGCCATCCTGAAGAAGGCGGGCTTCGCCGAAGTGGCCAATCTGGGCTCCTGGCGGCGGATCCACTCCCTGCTGGCCTAAAGGGTGGAATACTGGATGCCGCAAGGCCGCCCCGGCGGCATCTTTGACTCGAGGGAACCATGGGTGATCCGCTCTTCTGGCACAGGCTTCAGTTCGGATTCACGGCCACCTACCACTACCTGTTCCCCCAGCTCACCATGGGCCTGGCCCTGATCATCGTGGTGCTGAAGGCCATGGGGTTGAAGACCGGGGAGCCCCGCTACAACGACGCCGCCCGCTTCTGGATCCGCATCTTCGGCATCAACTTCGCCGTGGGCGTGGTGACGGGCATCCCCCTCGAGTTCCAGTTCGGCACCAACTGGGGCAACTTCTCCCGGCTCACCGGTGGCGTCATCGGACAGACCCTGGGCATGGAAGGCATGTTCGCGTTCTTCCTGGAGAGCAGCTTCCTAGGGATGCTGATCTGGGGCGAAAAGAAGCTCTCTCCGAGGGGCCACTTCGGCGCCGCCGTGGCCCTCTGGGCCGGCAGCTGGCTCTCGGGCTACTTCATCGTGGCCACCAACGCCTTCATGCAGCACCCCGTGGGGCACGTCGTGGCCGCCGATGGGACCATCCAGCTGGCCAGCTTCTGGGCCTTCCTGCTGAATCCCTGGGCCCTGGTCCAGTACGCCCACACCATGATCGCCTCCGTGGTGACCGGCTCCTTCGTGGTGGCTGCCATGGGTGCCTTCTGGGCCCTCAAGGGCATCCACGCCGAGCAGGCCCGGCTGAACCTGCGGGTGGGTACGGTGATGGGCTTCATCTTCAGCATCCTCGTGGCCTTCCCCACCGGTGACCTGCAGGGCAAGCTCGTGGCGAAGCATCAGCCCATCGCTCTGGCGGCCATGGAAGGGCGCTTCGAAAGTGGTCCCAACGCAAGCCTCACCCTCATCGGCCAGCCAAACGTGGCCCAGCGGAAGATCGAGAACCCCATCCGGGTACCCTCGGTGCTGAGCTTCATCGCCTACGGCACCTTTTCCAGCAACGTGAAGGGCCTGCTGGAATTCCCCGAGGATCAGTGGCCACAGAACATCGAGCTGCTCTACTACTCCTTCCACATCATGGCCGGGCTGGGCACGCTCATGATCGCCCTCATGGGGCTGGCGGTGCTGCTGCTCTGGAGGGGGCGCCTGGAGCAGTCCCGGCCCCTCCTTTGGGCCCTGATGCTGGCATTCCCCTTCCCGTACATCGCCACCACGGCGGGCTGGGCGGTGGCCGAGTTCGGCCGCCAGCCCTGGCTGGTCTACGGGATCCTGCGCACGGCCCAGGGCGCCTCGCCCACGGTGAACGCGGGGGAGACGGCCTTCACCACCCTCGGCTTTGCCGGGATCTTCGTGGTGCTGAGCGTCCTCTGGCTCTTCCTCATCGGCCGCGAGATCGCACACGGTCCTGTGGCCCAGCATCGAACAGGAGGCGGCCATGCATGAGCTCTGGTTCTGGCTGGTGGCCGTCTTCTCGGTATCCCCTGCGGGGATACGCGAGACCTCGGGGGTTGGACTGGCGTTCACTTTCGTTGGAGGCGGCCATGCATGAACTGTGGTTCTGGCTGGTGGCCGTTATGATTGCCATCTATGTCGTGATGGACGGCTTCGACTTCGGTGCGGGCATCCTCCATCTCTTCGTGGCCAAGACGAACGAGGAACGACGGGAAGTGCTGGGCGCCATCGGCCCCTTCTGGGATGGCAACGAGGTGTGGCTGCTGGCGGGTGGTGGCTCGCTGTTCCTGGCCTTCCCCAAGGTGCTGGCGGCGGGCTTCTCCGGCTTCTACCTGGCCATGTGGCTGGTGGTCTGGAGCCTGATGCTGCGGGGCATCTCCATCGAGTTCCGCTCCCACGTGCAGGACGGCCTCTGGCGCCACTTCTGGGATGGCACCTTCGCGCTCTCCAGTGTGCTGCTGCCGGTGCTCTTCGGGGCGGCCCTGGGCAACGTGCTGCGGGGGGTGCCCCTGGACGCCACCGGCACCTTCCGGATGCCCCTCTGGACGGATTTCCGGCTGGGGGCCCAGCCGGGCGTCCTGGACTGGTTCACGGTGCTCATCGGCGTGTTCGCCCTGACGACGGTGACCGCCCATGGTGCCCTCTTCCTGGCCTGGAAGACGGAAGGTCCCGTGCATGACCGATCGAAGGCCTTGGCCCGAAGCCTCTGGGGCCTGGTGCTGGTGCTGTGGATCCTGGCCACCTACGCCACCCACCGGGCCAATCCCGCCATCTACCAGAACCTTCCCAGGGCCCCGCTGGCCTGGCTGGCGAGCCTCATCTTCCTGGGCGGCCTGGGGGCCGTGTTCGTGGGCCTCAAGCGGGCACGCTTCCTCCTGGCCTTCCTCGGGTCCGGCGCCTTCATCCTCGGGCTGCTGGCGGCCACCGCCGCCAATGTCTATCCCGTCATGCTGAGGTCCACCCTGGCTCCCGCCTACGATCTGACGGCCCTGAACGCCAGCGTGGGCGGCCACGGGCTCAGGACCGGCCTGGTGTGGTGGCTCATCGGGTTCCCCATCGCCATCGGCTACGTGCTCTTCCTGTTCCGGTTCCACCGGGGCAAGGTGAGGGCGCCGGAGGAAGGTGAGGGGTACTGATCCCTCGTCCAGAACGCCTTCCCGACTAGAAGCGCAGGTCCCGCTCCCCCTTCTGGACCCGCTCCAGGAAGGCCTCGGTGGCGGCCCTGGCTTTGGGGTTGGGGACGGTGGCCAGCTCGCGCTCGATGATCCCCCGGCCCAGCTCCTGCAGCTCCTGGTCCCCGTAGTCCACCATGTACTCCTGGAGCGTGAGCAGCGCGTTGGGCTGGCAGACATTGGCGATCTGGCCGCTCTTGGCCAGTTTCATGAACCGATCGCCGGTGCGTCCCTCCCGGTAGCAGGCGGTGCAGTAGCTCGGGATGTAGCCATCCCTCAGGAGATCCTTCAGCACTTCGGTGGGGCTGCGGTGGTCCGCGGGCTCGAACTGGGGCACGGTTTCCTCCCCCAGCTTCTGGGTGCCCGCATACCCGCCGACACCCGTGCAGGATCCGGCGCTCACCTGGGAGATGCCCAGGGCGATGACCTCCTCCCGGTAGCCCACGGGCTCGCGGGTGGAGAGGATCATGCCGGCATAGGGCGCCGCCAGACGCAGGACGGCGACCACCTTCATGAAGTCCTCATCCGAGACCAGGTTTGGGTGGTCCGAGGCGCTCACGCCGACGGCGGAGCGGATCCGCGGCACAGAGAGGGTGTGCGGGCCGACCCCGAAGACCGCCTCCAGGTGCTCGCCATGCATCAGCATGGCCACGGTGTCGTACTTCCAGTCGGCCAGGCCGTAGAGGACGCCCACGCCCACGTCCTCGATCCCGGCCTGCATGGCCCGGTCATGGGCCTCCGTGTGCCATTCGTAGTTGCGCTTGGGCCCGCCCCTGTGGACCCCCAGGTAGGTGGGCTTGTGGTAGGTCTCCTGGAAGAGGATGTAGGTGCCGATGCCGGCCTGCCGGAGCCTGGCGTAGTCCGCCACCGTCGTCGCGGCGATGTTGACGTTGGCCCGGCGGATGGCGCCGTTGTTGAACTTCAGGCTGTAGATGGTCTGGATGCATTCCAGCACGTAGTCGAGGGTGCAGTTCACCGGATCCTCGCCCGCCTCCAGGGCCAGGCGCTTGTGGCCGAGGCCCTCCAGGACCCGGACTTCCTCGGCCAGCTCCTGCTGCGTGAGCCTGCGGCGCTCCATGGTCTTGTTGGTGCAGCTGTAGCCGCAGTAGCTGCAGTTGTTCACGCAGTAGTCGGACAGGTAGAGGGGCGCGAACATCACGATGCGCCGCCCGTAGATGTGCTCCTTCACCTTCCGGGACAGGGTGAAGATCTCGGCCAGGACTTCCCTGGACGGCACTTCCAGCAGCACGGCGGCTTCCCGGTGCGTCAAGCCCACGAAGGTGGCGGCCTTCTGGAGGATCTCCCGGACCCGTCCGGGATCCTCGGCCTGCGTGCGGGCCTCAGCCAAGGTTGCCAGGATCTCACCGTGGTGGATGAACCCATTGGCATCCAGGGACCTGGGATCGTACGCGCTCATCATGCCTCCCGCCTGGCAGGGGCTGCCCCCAGAGGCTCCCGGGTCAAGGCCGTCTTGACGGACACGCCGGGAATCCGCCCCAGGCGCCCGGTCAGGGCGCTGATGTCGTCGGTGCTGCCATCCACGATCAGGGAGACGACGGAAACCTTGCGGGACCGATAGGGAACGCCCATGCGGCCCACGATGATCTCGGCGAAGTCATGGAGGAGCGCATTCACCGCTGGCACGGCGGAGGTGTCCTCGATGATGATTCCGGCAACTCCCAGGCGCTTCTGCATGGCTTCGGCCTCTCGGGTGTCCGTTCCCGCAGGTGAGCGGGAGGACGCGGAGAGCCGGGTCGATGCGGCAAGCATGCGTCCTTCCGCTCGGGGGTGAAGCCTCGCGGTCGGAAAGGTTGGATGGACCGGCAGCGGAACGGATTCCAGTGCCCGACGGGACCAGTATCCTCCGGTTCGGTCAAAGATGCCACATAGGTCATTAATAAAAAATCAGGCCGGACGGGAGGCCCGCCAGCGCCAGATCAGCCAGGCCCAGCAGGCCAGCATGCCAAGCCAGCCCATGGCCCGGAGGACCTGGCCCAGGACCGTATCCTGGGCCAGGCAGCCCCAGCGACCCAGGAGCTCAGCCCAGTCGTGCTCGCCACCCCCCACCAGGGGCAGCACCTGGGCCCGGGCATCGGCCACGTAGCGGGCGATGTTCAAGAGGTTCTCGAAGGTCCATACGCCCGCCACGGCGACCCCGACGGTATCGCGGCGCAGGAGAAAGGAGCCCGTCACCCCGAGGGGCACCAGCAGCTGCATGAGGGTGCCCCCCAAGACCGTGAGCGGTTCCCAGCCGAAGAGGCCGAAGAGGGGATGCCCGGCCTCGTGGAAGAGGAGGTTCACGCCATCCAGCAGGGGAATCCAGCCCGGCTCGCTGCCGAGGGCCAGGATGAAGAGCAGGCCGAACCCGAGGGAAGTGACGACGAGTCCTGCCGTACCCACGGGGCGCCAGGGCTCATCCAGCGCTGCTTGAAGGGACTCGGGAAGGGGGATCACGTGGGAGCCTGCGCAGCAAGGTGAGCATTGATTGTCTCAGGGTTTCCCCGCCGGCTCACCCCCGCGACGAGTCGCGCTACACCCAAGCTTCCTGGCGGATCTCGCCATTCACGCCGACCACAATGGCCTTGATGGGCACCTTGCGGGTGGCCCGCTGGGCGGCGGTCTGGGCCATGCGCAGCAGCCCGCCGCAGCAGGGAACCTCCATGATCATGACGGAGACCGTGTTGACCTTGGCCTCGTCGATGAGGGCCGTGAGCTTGTCCAGGTAGACGTCCTGGTTCTGGTCCAGCTTCGGGCAGGCGATGGCGAGCTTCTTCCCCGGCAACCAGGCCTGGTTGAAGTCCGCCATGGCGAAGGCCACGCAGTCCGCCGCCAGGAGCAGGTCCGCCTTCTCGAACACGGGATTCATGGGCGAGATGAGGTGCAGCTGCACGGGCCAGTGGGTGAGCTGGCTCACCTGGCCCGCCTGGGCCACGGGGGTCGCGCTGCCCCGGGTCAGGTTCTGGGAGGCGGAGCCTGGGCAGCCCTGGTTCATGGTCTTCTCCTTGTAGTCGGGGGTTGCCAGGCCAAGCTCCTGGAGGTAGGCGAGGGCCTGGTTCAGGAAGGTGGTCTGGCCGTGTGCATGCAGGTGCCTGAGGTGGGCCTTGAGGGTGTTGGGCCCCTTGGGCAGGAGGTTGTCCAGGGTACGCCGCTCGTCGTAGGGCGCGGCCTCCCGCGTTTCCACCACGATGGCGCCCTGGGGGCACTCCCCCACGCAGGCGCCCAGCCCATCACAGGTGATCTCCGAGACCAGCCGGGCTTTCCCATCGATCATCTGCAGCGCACCTTCAGGACAGCCCTGGGCGCAGAGCCCGCAGCCATCGCACTTCTCCTCGTCGATCCGGATGATCTGGCGCTCCATGCGGTTCTCCTGGGCCTCGTCGGCAGCGGCGGCTCGGGGCTTCTGAAGGTCATGGTGGCGAAAAAAAGGACCTGATTGCCCTGAATCTCTAAGTATCCCATCGCCTCTGTGGACAATGGTCACAGCAGCAGTATGTTGATAACTATTTTATTTAGATTATTTATGAATCACAAAGCCCGGGCATGGTCTGGATGCCACTGCTCGCAACCTCCTTGCCTTGGGCTTCCTGCGCCGGCTCCAGATGCAAGAAGAGCAATCAAACGTGGGCTGCATGCCGCTGCACGATCCACTCTACGACCTGGTCGATATTTAGGATGCTGGAGTCGAGTTCTGTTGCATCATCGGCCTTGCGCAGGGGGGAGGCGGCCCGGGTGCTGTCGGCGCTGTCCCGGCGCTGCAGATCCGCCAGCACCGCCTCGAAATCCGGCGTCTGGCCTTTGGCCTGCAACTCCAGGAACCGGCGCTGGGCCCGGGCCTCGGGGCTGGCGGTGAGGAAGATCTTGCAGCAGGCCCCGGTGAACACCACGGTGCCGATGTCCCGGCCATCCACCACCCAGCGGCCGCTCGCGCCGATGCGGCGCTGCTGGTCCACCAGTAGCTCGCGGACCCGGGCATCGGCGCTCACGGGGGTGACCAGGAGGGTGACTTCGGGAGAACGGATGGCCTCGCTGACATCCTCTCCGGCCAGAAACATCCGCCCCTGTTCCTGGGCGAGGTCCAGGCTGGCCAGCAGGTGCTCCAGGGCACCCCGGTCCGAAAGCTCGATGCCGGCCCGCCGAACGGCCAGGGCGGCGGCCCGGTACATGGCGCCGGTATCGAGGTACTGCCAGCCCAGGCGCGTGGCGACCCGCTTGGCGGTGGTGGATTTTCCCACGCCGGACGGGCCGTCGATGGCGATCAGGGGAAGGGCGGCGGTGGACATACCAGCATTCTGGAGGGCCGCTGCACGCCATTCCATCACTTCATGCCAAAGACCTTGAGGATCTGCGGATCCTTCTCGTCCTGGGCCAGGATGGTGTGGCAGGTGTCGCAGTCGCCCTTGATGGTGCGGCCATCGGCGGCAGTGTGGCTGCCGTCGTGACAGCGGAAGCAGCCCACGGCCTCTTCATGGCCGATGTTGTTGGGGTGGGTGCCCCAGGTGATCTTCATCTCGGGGAAGACATTGCGCAGGTAGATGGCCTTGACCACCTCGCCGGCGGTGTCCACCTGGGCTCGCTTCTGCTTGTAGATCTCGGGGTAGGCGGTGCGGTAGTACTCCGCCAGATCCACGGGGATCTTGGCGGCGGCCACCTTCTGATCGGCGTATTCCACCTTCAGCAGTTCGAGGGCCTTCTTCTTGAGGAAGGGCAGCTCGGTGCTCATGCGCTTGTCGGCAAGGGCCTTGTCCAGGGCCCGGTCGGGCAGGTGGAAGGCATGGGTGGGCCGGTTGTGGCAGTCGATGCAATCCATGCCGCGAGTGGTCGCCTTGGCGAGCTTTTCCTTGGGCAGGTTCTTGAACTCGCTGGTCACGTACTCCGTGAGGGTGCCGTTCTCCTCCCTGTAGATGACCTTGGGGATCTCCTGCCGGCGGGTGTCGGTGGTCACGTAGCTGATGCGCTCCATGTTGTCGAGGTGGCGGCCGTGGATGCCCGTGGTGCCGTTGGGGGTATGGCCCCCGATCTTCAGCAGCAGGATGCTGGTGGCCGGCGTATTGGTCTCATCCTCGGCGAACTTGGTGCGGACGATCAGCTTGTCGTTGGTGAACTTCTGGGGCCAGTGGCACTGCTCGCAGGTTTCCCGGGCCGGGCGCAGGTGTTCCACGGGGCTGGGAATGGGTCGGGAGAAGGTGCCGAAGGCCACGGCGAAGAGCTGCCGGGTGCCCGAAAGCTTGGCCCGCACCAGGGCGGGGGCCCCATGACCGATGTGGCACTGGGCGCAGCCCACGCGGGAATGCGGGGAGTCCAGGAAGGCCGTGTATTCGGGGCTCATCACCGTGTGGCAGGTGAGGCCACAGAACTGGTTGGAGTCCATGTACTCCACGCCCTTCAGGCTCGCGGTGCCCATGATGGACACATTGATGAAGGTCAGTACGCCGACCACGGTCAGAAGGCGACGCACGCCGGGATGCTTGAAGTCCACGGCCTGGAGGGGCAGGGGCTCCTCGCCGGAGGCCTTGCGCTGCCGCCGAAGGCGCAGGAGGCCGATGGGGATGAGAATCAGGCCGAGGAGGAACAGGCCCGGCAGGATGAGGAACAGCAGGATGCCCGCATAGGGGTGGACCGAGCGACCGCTGGTAAGTTCCATGAACCAGAACCAGACCAGCACGAAAGCCGAGCTGGTCGTCAGAGCCGCGCCTGCCAGGGTCAGCCAGTTGTTGCCCAGTTGGAACACCAGCCGAGTCAGGTCCCTGATGCGTTCACCGATGCTCATCGAACCACCTCCAGACCTTCAGGGGCTAACTCAGTCGATATTCGAGTATGAATTGTCCTGAATTACCCTAACTTTCCTCCAGCCACGGCGCAAGCCTTGAAGGGGGCGCATTTCTATGCAACTTGAATGATGTCAATCGGACACGCGGTGGCTTGTGACACATGTCCTGACCGGGAATCCGGGGCCTCAATGGTGCGGGTGCCCCAGGAGCCTCAGGAAGGAGTCTCCGTACTGCTGCAGCTTCTTCGGCCCCACCCCGCTCAGCGCCAGGAACTCGGCTGGGGTGGCGGGCCGGAACCGGGCCATCTGCTGCAGGGTGGCATCGCTGAAGATCACATAGGCGGGCACGCCCCGGGCATCCGCCAGCTGCTTGCGCAGGGCCTTCAGCTCCCGGTACAGGGCCTCCTCACCTTCCACGGGGCCCTCGGAAAGGGGTGCCCGGGAGCCCCGGGGGGAGCCGCGCTTGGCCTTCCCGGGGGTGGGCGCGGCCTGGAGCGGATCGGCTCCCGTGCAGACATCGCAGGAACTGCCGCAGGCCTCCATGCGCTCGCCGAAGTGGGCCAGCAGGGCCTGGTGCCGGCAACGAAGGGACTCGGCCAGCCGGAAGAGGTCGCGGGTCTGGCGCTGCTGGGCCTGGGCCAGGGAGGCCTCCAGGCCATCGGTGAAGCGGTCGTAGCTGAGCACGTCCCCCCAGCCGTAGAACATGATGCAGTCGGCATCGGCCCCGTCCCGGCCCGCCCGGCCGATCTCCTGGTACCAGCCCTCCACGCTCTTGGGCATGTCCCGGTGGATGACGTAGCGGATGTTGCTCTTGTCGATGCCCATGCCGAAGGCGACCGTCGCCACGATGACGTCCACGTCGTCGCGCTGGAAGGCCTCCTGGGCGGCGGAGCGGGCCGCCGTGTCCATGCCCGCGTGGTAGGCGGCGGCCCGGAGCCCTTCGCCCGAGAGGAAGGCCGCCGTGGCCTCCACGGATTTCCGGGACAGGCAGTAGATGATTCCGCTTTCGCCGCGCCGGGCGAGGACCAGGCGCAGCAGGGCTTCGCGCACCTGGGGCTGGCCCTCCACGCCCTTTCGATAGGCGCTGATGCGCAGGTTGGAGCGGTAGAAGGAGCCCTGCACTTCCAGGGGATGGCGCATCTCCAGCTGGGCGGCGATGTCCCGGCGCACCTCGGGCGTGGCCGTGGCGGTGAGGGCAAGCACCGGCACCCGGGGGAAGCGCTGCTTCAGCCCCGCCAGGGTCCGGTAGGCTGGCCGGAAGTCATGGCCCCAGTGGCTGATGCAGTGCGCCTCATCCACGGCGATGAGGCGCAGGTCCACCTCCCGCAGCAGGTCCGCCAGGTAGAGCTCCAGCCCCTCCGGCGCAGCGTACACCAGCTCCAGCTCCCCGTTCTTGAGGGCGCGGATGCGTTCCCGGCGTTGTTCGGCGTCCAGACTCGAGTTCAGGAAGGTGGCGCGGAGCCCGGCCTCGGTGAGGGCATCGACCTGATCCTTCATGAGCGCGATGAGGGGGGAGACGACCAGAGTGACGCCCCCCAGCAGCCGGGCCGGCAGCTGGTAGGTGAGGGACTTGCCAGCGCCCGTGGGCATGATGCCCACCACGTCGCGACCCGCCAGGACCGCCTCGATGATGGCCCGCTGGCCGGGGCGGAAGGTGCCATAGCCGAAGGTGGCCTTGAGGGCCCCTTCGAGGTCGGGGGGCGCCTCCAGATCCACCGCCAGGGCCTTCAGGGCTGCGATGGCCCCGGCTTCGAAGGCTTCTGGCTGTTGCCTGTAGCGCGCCCGGAGCAGCTCGAGGCCCTCGCGGCAGGCCGCCGAGGCACCCTGGGCCAGCAGGGTGCGCAGGCGCTCGACCTCATCCAGAACCGGAGGCAATCAGCAGCCGCCATCGAGCAGGGGCGTGACCGCGCTCCAGAAGGTCTGCATGTCCTCGGGCCGGCCCAGGGTGACCCGAAGGTGGTTGGGGAGGCCATAGCCGTGCATGGGCCGTACGATCACCCCGCGCTGGAGCAGTTCCTTGAAGAGGTCCGGAGCAGGGAAGGCGGTTTCCATCAGCAGGAAGTTGCCACTGGCACCGGTGACCTTGCAGCGGTGCTGCGCGGCTTCGAGGAGGAAGGCCGTTCGGGCCTCGGCGTTCTTCTGCCGGCAGAAGGCTTCGAAGGCCACGTCCTGCAGGGCGACCTCGGCGGCCGCCTGAGCCAGGTGGTTGGTGTTGAAGGGGCTGCGGACCCGCTCCAGGAGGCTCAGCAGCTCCGGTGAGCCGAGGCCGTACCCGATGCGCAGGCCAGCCAGGGCGTGGATCTTGGAGAAGGTGTGGAGGACCAGCAGGTTGGGCCGCTCGCCGAGGAGGGCAGCGGCGTCCGGATAGTCCCCGGGTTCCTCGTACTCCGCATAGGCCTGGTCCACCACCAGGACGATGTCCTCCCGCAGATGGCGCACCAGGTGCCGGAGGGCGCTGCCCTCGATGCGGATGCCCGTGGGGTTGTTGGGGTGGGCGAGGTAGACCAGGCGCGTATCCGCGGCCACGGAGCGCAGGATGTCCTCCACATCCAGTTCTGTGGCCGAGGCCCGGGACTCGATGACCCGGCCCCCCGCCGTCTGGGTGGCGATGCCATACATGGCGAAGCTGTGCTTTGGAATGACGGCGCTGCCGCCATCCAGAAAGGCGGCCTTGGCGATCATCTCCAGGATCTCGGTGCTGCCGTTGCCGAGGACCACCTGTTCCACGGGCAGCTGCTTGCGTTGGGCGATGCGCTGGCGGAGGTAGAAGCCATCGCTGACGGGGTACAGTCCCAGGCCCTCGAACTCCGTGCCGGCGACGACCGCGGCCACCCGCGCCTTCACGGCCTCCGTGGGGCCCCATGGATTCTCGTTGGAGGCCAGCTTGACGATGTGGGCGAGACCGAGCTCCCGCTGGACTTCCTGGATGGGTTTTCCAGGGACGTACAGCGGGATGTGGGAGAGCTGCTCGAAGCCCGGAACGCCGGAAAGCCCCCCGCTCATCAGGCGGGACGCTCGGAGAGGACCTTGTCCACGATGCCGTATTCCAGGGCCTCCTCGGCGCTCATGAAGAAGTCCCGGTCCATGTCCTTGACGACCTTCTTCAGGGGCTGGCCCGTGTGCTTGGCGAAGGTGGCGGCCAGGTTGTCCTTCAGGCGCTGGATCTCCTTGAAGGTGATCTCGATCTCGGTGGCCTGGCCCTGGGCGCCGCCGCTGGGCTGGTGGATCATGATGCGCGCGTTCGGCAGGGCGAACCGCTTGCCCTTGGTGCCGGCGGCCAGCAGGTGGGCGCCCATGGAGGCGCACTGGCCGATGCAGTAGGTGACGATGTCGTTCTTCACGAACTGCATGGTGTCGTAGATGGCCAGGCCCGCGGTGACGCTGCCGCCGGGGCTGTTGATGTAGATCTGGATGTCCTTGTCCGGGTCCTCGCTTTCGAGGAAGAGCATCTGGGCGACGATGGCATTGGCCACGTTGTCGTCGATGGCGGTGCCCAGGAAGATGATGTTGTCCTTCAGCAGCCGGGAGTAGATGTCGTAGCTGCGCTCGCCCCGGGGGGTCTGCTCGATGACGATCGGTGGATAGTAACTGCTGGGCATGGGCCCTCCTGCGGCAGATCAGAATAGCAAGAAGGCACCTTGCGGTGCCTTCCCCTTCTCGGAATGTGCAGAGACTACTTCTTGGCGGGGGAGATCTTCTTTACCTTGGGCTTGTCCTCGGCCTCGACCTCCTTGGCCTTGGCGGACTTCTTGGGCTTCTCCTCGGCCTCGTCCTCGACCTTCTTCGCGGCCTTCTTCTTCGGCGCGGCTTCCGGGGCTTCCGGGTCATGGCCATGATCGCAATCGGGTCCGTGGACGTGGCCGGCGGGCGCCACCGCGGCGGGCTCGCCGCCCTCCTGGCCTTCCAGGTCACCTCCCTCTAGGCCACCGGCGTCGAAGCGGTTCACGGGAAGGCCCGCTTCGCGCTTGCGCTCGAGCTCCACGAGGGCCTCGAAGGCCGCCTTCTCCAGCAGTTCCTCCTGGATCGTGGCGAAGGTGAGGAGGTGGTTGAAGATCCGGTCCGTGCGGAGCCGCCCCTTGATCTCGGTGACGTTGCCGCGCTTCTCCAGTTCGGCCTTGAAGGCCTCGAAGGGCTGCAGGACTTTGTTCTCGTTCATGTAGGACCGGATCTCGGCGTCGATGTCGGCCTCGGGCACTTCGATGGCTTCGGCATTCCCGATGGCCTGGAGGAGGTAGCCGCTGCGGACGGCACGCTCGGCCTCGTTCTGCCGGAACTGGCGGTAAGCCTGCCAGTTGACCTTCTTGGGGTCCATGCCCTGGCGGGCCACATGCTGGGCGAACTCCTGGCAGTAGTCATCCAGCTGCAGGCCCACCATGGAGCGGGGCACCTCGAAGGGCGCGGCGTCCAGCAGGGTGTCGAGGATGCTGGCGTGGAGACGGGAGACGGCATCGCGCTCGGAGGCCTCTTCCAGATCCTTGGCCACGGCCACCTTCAGGGCTTCCAGGTCCGCGAAGTCCCCAAGATCCTTGGCGAACTCGTCGCCCAGGACCGGCACTTCCTTGCGGCGCAGGTCCTTGACCTGGACGTCGTAGGCCAGGGTCTTGCCGGCGAGAACCGTGTTGGCATCATCGGCGGGGTGGCTCAGGGTGAAGGACTTCTTTTCGTCGGACTTCATTCCGATGAGCTCCGCGTCGAAGGGGCGGGTGCCATCGATCTCCAGGGCCTGGTCCTTGTATTCCTGGGCCTTGAGGCCCTGGGGCTTCACGCGGATGTCACAGGTGGCGATGAGGCCGGTGGCGACCACGGCGTCCTCGACGGGCAGGTACTTGGTGGCGCGCTGACGCAGGCCCTCGAGGTGCTCCTGGACCGTGGCCTCGTCGATGGCGCGCTTCTTCTTGGTCAGGGACAGGGCCTTGTAGTCGGGCAGCTGCACCTCGGGGGCCACGTCGTACTGGGCCCGGAACACGGCGTCCGTGCCTTCCTTCAGGTCAAGCTTCTCGATGGAGGGGTGGGAGATGGGCAGGGTCCCGGCCTCCTGGGCGGCTTTCCAGAAGTGCTTCTCCACCAGCTGCTGGGCGACGTCCGACTGGATCTCCCGGGCGTATTTCTGCATGAGCACCGGCCGGGGGGCCTTGCCGGGCCGGAAACCCGGGATGCGGACCTTCGGCGCGATCTTGGCCACCACCTCGTTGAAGGTGGCGGCTACCTCGGCGGCCGGCACCGTCACTTCGACAGTCTTGCGGGTGGAGGACTGGTGGTGGAGGGTGGCGGACATGGGCGCTCCGTGAGGCGTGGGAATTGCGTGGGGAATCAATCGGCTCGGGGTTCGAGGTGGTGGCAGCTCACCTCGTGACTCGGGCACTTCCTGTGCCCTCGCCCTTCGGGGTCTGTCAGCGAGTGTGGCAGCCAAGCATCATCCGGTAAGTTCAGGTGAAGGGGGTGGCAACTCTCCTCGTGACTCGGGCACCTCCTGTGCCCTCGCCCTTCGGGCGGCAATGGCCGCTGTCGCGTCCATTCCGTCCTATTTCGCAATCCTGCGAAATGGTGCGAACGGTCGGACTCGAACCGACACGGTGTGAACCGCTGGAACCTAAATCCAGTGCGTCTACCAGTTCCGCCACGCTCGCAAGAAAACCGAATTGTCAAACCGGTGGTGCGCCCAGAGCGACTCGAACGCCCGACCCTCAGGTTCGAAGCCTGATGCTCTATCCAGCTGAGCTATGGGCGCGCACCGAATCCCCCAGTCTACCTGGAACCTCTGTTGGGTTCGACCCCTGGGTTGGCTGGATAGAGCGCCGAATTCTAAATGCTCTATCCAGCTTCGCCCGTGGCCTATCGGACGCACCTTCTGGCGCGTCCTCCCGCTCGCTTCACTTGCGGAGGCCGGAGCCGGGCGCGCACGGAATCCCCTATGTCTAGCTGGAAAGGCCGGTGGCTTCGAGCCCTGAACGCCCGCCGGATCGCGGAATGGCCTGCGGGGCAGGCCAATGAAGCGAGGATCCGGCGAGAAGTTCATGCCACGGGCCCGCCGGATCGCGGAATGGCCTGCGGGGGCCCAATGAAGCGAGGATCCGGCGAGAAGTTCATGCCACCGCTCCTGGCGGCTCAGTCC
Organism: Candidatus Geothrix skivensis; assembly: GCA_016721195.1. GTDB lineage: Bacteria > Acidobacteriota > Holophagae > Holophagales > Holophagaceae > Geothrix > Geothrix skivensis. The sequence goes on from JADKIO010000005.1 coordinate 32,278, forward strand.
AGCAGGCACCAGGCATCTTCGGCCCCGTTCTGCCGAAGCCTGGCCATGGCCTGGGCATCCAGGCCCATGCCCCTGGCCGCTTGGAATTCCGTGCCCAGGTCGCAGGGAACCACCCCGGGGTCGTCGGTGCCCAGGGCGCAGCGGACGCCGGCCCGAAGCATCCGGGGCAGGGGGTGGGGATCCACGTCCGCGGCGAGGGCGCGGTTGGAGCTGGGGCAGACATCTACGGGGATGCGATGCTCGGCCAGCAGGCGGAAGGTGGCATCGTCCGCCCGAAGGCCGTGGACGATGCGGGCCACGCCCCCTTCCAGCAGGGCTTCCCGGACATTCGAGCCCGGGCCGTTCTCCCCGGCGTGGGCGGCGATGCGCAGGCCCGCAGCGCGGGCGCGGTCGAAGACGGGGGCCCAGTCCCGGAAGGGGCAGCCTTCCAGTCCGCCGGTCGAAAAGCCCTTCACGAAGGGCGGCAGGTCGGGAAGGGTCAGGTTGAGGACCGAATGTCCGTGCTTGGGTCCGAAGTGGTTGACCGCATCCAGCACCACACAAGTGCGGAGACCCATCGCCTTGGCGTCGGAAAGGCCATCCTCCATTCCCCTCCAGAACTCGTCGAGGGAGATCTGCCCGCGATGAACGACGAGGAAGTGAGGGGAGGTCCAGAGGTCGAAGCCGCTGCCGCCGGAGGCCTGGGTGCGCCGGGCCACGGCCCGCACCGCTTCGCGCACCGCTTCACGGCAGTCCATCAGGGCCGCGCCGAAGAGGAAGGCTTCGATGAAGCCTTCAAAGGGCTGGGCCCGCCCGGCCCACAGCGCCTCCAGGCTGGCGGGGAGCGACAGTCCGCGGCGAAGGGATTCGCGACGCACCCAGTGCGGATCGAGTGAACCTTCGAGATGGGTGTGCCGGTCGATGAGCGGGAATGGGGCAGCGTCGATCACCCGGACATTATGCTCACCACTCGCCGGATCCTCACTGCGCAGGCTGGAGGCCGGTCACGGGGGTCGTTCGGGCCAACCTGGTTGCGATGCTCACCCTCGCCGGGTCCTCACTGCGCAGGCTGCCTCTGCAGCCTTGCTCGTGATCCGGCGGGGTTCGCTACTCGTCGTAGTCATCCATGCGGAGATCGCCGGGATCAAAGCCCTCGCCGCGGCCCCGTTCGATGGCCACACCGCTTTCGCTGAAGGTCTCCTCCAGGACTTCGGCCTCTGGCTCGGCGGTGAAGTCATCCTCGATGACGTGCACGCTCTTCTCTTTCTTCACGGCCTTCGGCTTGGCCGGGGCAGCCTTCTGGTTGGCCCCGCATTTGGGACAGATGGCCTCGGGTTTGCCGAAGTCATAGAACTTCGCCGCGCACTGGAAGCATGTGAATTTCTTGCCGAGATCAGCCATCGTCCATCCTGGTTCAAACCCAAAGAAACAAGGTTCTACCAGAACCGAAGGGAATTGTCACCCCCAGGGTAAAAAGGGGATTCAGGCCCAGGGGGCAGCTCCCAGCTTGGCTGCGTTGCCATCACAGAGCTGCTGGATGACCGTGGTGGTAAAAATCCGGTGTTGCACTTCGACGCCCTCGCCGAATCTTTCCACGAAGGTGGCGCGGCTCCGCTCCAACTCGTCCCTGAGCAGCCCGTACAGGTTGCCCTGGGTTCGGACCTGGGCGACCTTGGCGGGAAAGTAGAGCTCCACGTCTCCCACCAGCACCCGCGCCAGTCGCTCGGCCGCGGCGCGGGTCCGGGGGTCGAGTTCCAGGGGGACCGCCGTTTCGATGGGTTCGGGCACCACCTGGGTCGGGGCGCTGGGGTGGGATTCCGGTTCCGGCTGGGCCCGGGGTTCCTCTTCCCGGCCGGCGGCCAGGGAGGCCAGCAGGGCGGAGGCCGTGTGGACCAGGGCCCGGGCCGCTTCCGGATGGTCCAGGGCCTGCCTCAGGCCGCTATCCACCAGGACCAGGGCCACGGATTTCTTCTTGTGGCGGATCGGGAAGATGGCCACGTCCGCGGCTTCGAAAGTGCTGAGGGAGGCCAGCAGGGCGGCGTAGCCGTCCCCCTTGCGGCGGATCGAACGGGTGACGCCATGGATCAGGGCTTCCAGATCCGGGGTGGGCACCACGGCGCCTGCCTTCAAGGCCGTTGCGGACTCGAAGCCCCGGTGAGTGTAGAGCGAGGCCAGGCCCTGCTTCAGGATGAACAGGGCGCTGCGTTCCGCCAGGGGGGCCATGGCATCGAGCAGCCGCTTGAGCAGATCGCTCTGGCTGGTAGCCCCCTCCAGCAGGTCCAGGGCCGTACCCAGTTCCTGATCCGATTTCCCCGGGGCCTGAAAGGCAGCCGGGGCGGTGCAGGCTTCCTGGAGCTCGGCGAGCAGCGCCTCCGTGGGGTGGAAGTTGCCCAGGGCCGATTGCCAGGTGGCCATCACTTCTTCGAGCAGGGTCTGGTTGTGCTGGTTGACCCAGGCCTCCAGCCGGGTCCGGAGGGCTTGGTGCTGGGGCTGGTCCACGTTGCCGGAATCGCTCATCGGGGGCTCGGAAAAGGTTGGCCTCAAGGGTATCCCATTCCCGGGCCATTCTCCCGTCAGGAAAGCTCAAGAGCGGAGATCACCGGCGGTCCTTCAGCCCTGGTGAAGGGCGAATCGTCAGGCCTTTCCATCCGGTTCCCGGGGAGGCGGCCCTCCCGTGCCGTCTATCGTGTCTCCGGGGCCATCCCGGTCCACCAGCTTCCAACCTCTGGAGGCTTTCCAATTGCTTGGACAGTCCCGCGGGGAACCGCTAGCATGGCCCTGGTTCCTTGGAGTCGTCGGATGGCGGATCTTTCCATTTCGGTAAGGCAGGTCGGCGATGTGGCGGTGCTCCTGCCCGCCGGCTTCATCAATGCCCATACCGTGCGGGACTTTGAGGATGCCCTGGAGAAGCTGGTCCAGGACGGCCGCTACGTCATCCTGCTCAACTGCAAGGATCTCAACTACATCAGTTCCGCCGGCCTGGGCGCCATCATGGGGCTGATCGAAACGGTGCGGGAGCATGAGGGCGACATCCTGCTGTCCAACCTCCAGGAGAACGTCTTCGCCATCTTCGATACCCTCGGGTTCACCCAGCTCTACCGGGTCTTCGGCGACGAGGAGCAGGCCATGGCCGAGGCCATCCCGGGGCGGAAGGGCTAGGGTGGCCGCCAAGATGGACCACGCCCAGTTCAGGCTCATCATTCCGAGCCAGACCCGCTATCTGAACCTGGTGACGGGACTGGCCAAGCGGGCTTCGCTGGTGGCGGGGCTGGATGATGCCGCGGCCGCCAAGGTCAGCATTGCCGTGGACGAGGCCGTGACCAACGTGATCCTCCATGCCTACGGCGGCGAGGGTGAGCACAGCGTGGAGCTGGAGCTGCGCTTCACCGAGCAGGCCCTGGAGATCCACATCTGGCACTCGGGCCTGGGCATCCGGGGCGATCAGCTCGTGCTGCCGGATCCCAAGGAGTACATCAAGCATCCCCGGAAGGGCGGCCTGGGGCTGCTGCTCATGAGCCGGTTCATGGATGAGGTCCAGTTCAAGGCGGACGAAGTCTCCGGTCTCAACGAGTGCTGCCTGATCAAAAAGATCAGCTGACCGGCGGATTCGCGCCCATGGCGACCAATCCCTTCGACCGCCTCCGCCAGCTGGCCCTGAAGATCCCGGAAGGCGCTCAAGAGCTGCTGCCCCTCATCGACTTCCTGGAGACCTTCCCGGAGCAGGGCAGCGAAGAGGACCTGATCCACCTGGTGGGCGTCACGGTCATGGGCATCGCCAAGGCACGCCAGGGCGGCCTATGGGACGGCGGGAAATGGCTGTTCCTGCGGGGGGCCGCGCCAGCCTTCCCCACCCATCCCGGTGAGGGCTGGCAGGTGCTCCCCTGGCAGCACGGCAGCGAGCTCTATGGGCACCTCGTCCTGCGCGCGGACCAGGTGCCGGAGGCCATTCCGCTGCTGCTCTCCATCAGTGCCCCCCTGCTGCGCCTGGCGCCGGGCCGAGGCCGTGCGGAGCAGCCAGAACCAGTCCCTGGCCCTGCAGCTGTCCCGCCTCAACACCGTCTTCGAGCTCACCCGCAACCTGGGGGATGTGGAGACCCGGCGCGACCTGGTCCGCCTCATGGCCAACACGCTCATGGGCGAATTCCGCATCATGCGGCTGCTGGTTGTGGATGCCCAGGGCCAGGTGCTCCATGCCAAGGGCCTCGGGAACCTGCCGGATTCCCTGGTGGGTGAGCAGCTCCATGAGGTGGTCGAGGCCCGGGGACTCATCCACGCCATCGAGCTGGAAAGCCAGACCCACAGCCATGGCTTCGCCTACGCCGCTGAGCCGGCCGTCGGCAATCTGTCCGAAGACGACCTGGTTTTCCTGCGTACTCTGCTGAACCTCACCTCCTCCCAGCTGTCCAGCCTGGAGCTGCGGGAGGCCCGCATCCAGTCCGAGCGCATGGAGAAGGACCTGGACCTGGCCCGCAACATCCAGCGCCGGCTGCTGCCCAAGAACCTGCCGGAGCCCAAGGGCTGGGAGTGCGCGGCGGCCAACCTCCCCTTCCAGGCGGTGGGGGGGGATCTCTACGACCTGTGGATGGCGCGGGACGAAGGCTCCGGTGAGCGTTTGCACATCGCCGTGGGGGACATCTCCGGCAAGGGCCTGCCGGCTTCCCTGATGATGACCCAGCTCTCGGCCTTCCTCCGGGCCATGGCCGATCGGCGCGTGGAGAACTGGGGGCGGCTGGCGGAGCGGGTGAACAGCCGGATGAACGAGGTCCGGGAGCAGAACCGCTACACCACCCTGGTGGCGGGCAGCCTTAATCCCGCCAATGGCGACTTCCGCTACGTCAACGGGGGGCACAATCCACCCCTGGTCGTGCGGACCACGGGCGAGGTGGTCCGGCTGGCCCCCACGGGCCCCATGGTGGGCCTCCTGCCCGGCGCCACCTTCGGCGAGGGGCGGGCGCACCTGGAACCCGGGGACGTGCTCCTGATCTTCACCGATGGCGTGGTGGAGGCGGAGAACGCGGCCGGCGAGGAGCTGGGGGACGGCCCCCTGGCCGAAGTGGTGCTCCGGCGCCCCCAGGCCGGTGCGGCGGAGCTGTTCGAGGCGCTGCTGGTGGAGGCCTTTCAGCATCTGGAGGAAGGCAAGTTCCGGGACGACGTGACCCTTGTGGTCATCAAACGCATGGGCTGAACCAGCCTTGATCCCCTGAGTATCCTGGTTATGGGAGTCACCTGCATGAACCAAGCGAAGACCCTTCTCCTCATCGTGGCCATGACCGGTCTGCTGGTCTGGATTGGCGGCATGGCCGGGGGCCAGTCTGGAATGCTGCTGGCGCTCGTCATCGGCCTCGTCATGAATGGCGTGAGCTACTTCTTCTCCGACAAGATCGTGCTGGCAAGCTACGGTGCCCAGCCGGTGACCCAAGCGCAGGCCCCTGAGCTGTATGCCATCGTGGCCAACCTGGCCCAACGGGCGGGCCTGCCCATGCCCCGCATCGCCATCATTCCCGAGGACACTCCCAATGCGTTCGCCACGGGCCGGGATCCCGAGCATGCGGTGGTGGCCGTCACCGAAGGCATCATGCGGATCCTCAGCCGGCCCGAGCTGGAGGCGGTCATCGCCCACGAGCTGGGCCACGTCAAGCATCGGGACATCCTCATCGGCAGCCTCATGGCGGTCCTGGCCCAGGCCATCATGTTCCTCTCGCACATGGCGGGGTGGTTCGGTGCCCGGGACGAAGAGGGCCGGTCCAATCCCATTGCCGGCATTGCCATCATGATCCTGGGCCCCGTGGCCGCCATGCTGCTGCAGATGGCCCTGAGTCGCTCCCGGGAGTACCTGGCGGACGATTACAGCGCCCGCCTGACGGGCCGGCCCGACATGCTGGCTTCGGCCCTGGAACGGCTGGAGGCCTACAACCAGCGGCTGCCCATGCCCTCCGCCCAGCCCGCCACGGCCCACATGATGATCGTGAACCCGCTCAGCGGAGGCGGTCTCATGGGCCTGTTTTCCACTCACCCCCCCATGGCGGCGCGGGTGGAACGCTTGCGGCTCATGCCCATCGAGGCTCGGTAGCCCAGATTCGACCCCACGGCCCTGGGCGCCGATAGGGGGTCCATGCGGGACCGGCTGGGCAAATTCGAGGTGATGCGGCTCCTGGGCCGGGGGGCCATGGGCGAGGTGTACCTGGGCCGGGATCCGAAGCTGGGCCGCGAGGTGGCCCTAAAGGTCATCACCGCCGGGTCGGTGGTGGGTGAGGAGGCCCAAGAACGCTTCGAGCGGGAGGCCCGGGCCGCGGCCCTTCTGAACCACCCCCACATCGTCACCATCTATGAATTCGGCGAGGACGAGGGGCTTCATTACTTGGCCATGGAATACGTCCATGGGGAGGAGCTGGAGGCGCTCATTCGCGGCGGGAAGGCCCCCAAGCTCGAGCTGCTGGAGATCCTGGCCCAGGTCTGCGAAGGCCTGGCCTATGCCCATGAGCACGGGGTCATCCACCGGGACATCAAGCCCGCCAACATCCTGGTGAACCGGCACGGGAAGCGCCTCCGGGCCAAGCTCATGGACTTTGGCCTGGCCCAGATGGGGCCCACGGGCCTCACCCAGGCGGGAACCTGGATGGGCACCGTAAGCTACATGGCCCCTGAGTACCTGGATAGCGGCCAGGCCTCCTGCGGTTCAGATATCTTCGCCATGGGCGTGATCCTCTACGAGATCCTCACCGGGGGCCGCAAACCCTTCACCGGCGATACCACCACCCTGGTGCTGAACCGGATCCTGCTCCATCCCCCCGATCCCCTGTTGCCCACGGAACTGCAGCAGGTATCAGGCACGCTGCTCAAGGTGGTGGAGCAGGCCCTGGCCAAGCGGCCCGAGGATCGGTACCCCGATGCCGAGGCCCTTGGAGCGGCCATCCGCGAGGCCATGAAGGCGCCCCTGGCAGTGGTCCAGGCGGCAGTGCCACGCCCCCCGCTGCCTCCGAACTCCGAAGGCACGGGGCAACAGATCCGGGTGGGCAAGGGGGGGCAGGGTCAGTGCCTGAGCCTGAAGGTGGCCCTGCGCCAGGCGGGGCCGGGGGCCGAAATCACCCTGCTGCCCGGGACCTACCGGGAATCGGTGGTGGTGGACAAGGACGTGACCATCCTCGCCCAGGGGAAGCCCGGGGAGGTCGTCATCGCAGGGGTGGCTGGCCCGGCCATCGTGATCCAGACCCGGGGAGCCGTGCTCCGGGGGCTGACCCTGAAGGCGCCCGCGGATGCCGTGGCCCTGAGGATCGCCAGCGGCGCGCCCCTCCTGGAGGCCTGCACCCTGCAGGCGGGGGATTGCTGCGCCCAGCTGGAAGGGGCCGGAACCGCCCCGGTATTCCGGGATTGCTCCTTCCTGGCCGAAGGTCCCGTCGGTCTGCGCATGGATTCAGGCACCCTGGCCCGGCTCGAGGGGGGGCGGATCGAGGGATTCCTCGTGGCCGGCGTGGATATGGGGGCTGGGACCCAACTCTCCCTGCACGGGGTTACGGTGGGCCCCGGTGGTGGGGTCGGGTTGAAGGTGCGCACCCGGAGCCAGGCCACCCTGGACGGGTGCGCCCTGTCCGCTGAGGGAGGCGGCCTGGAAGTGGAGGGGGAGGCCAGGGCCATGCTGAGCCACTGCCGCCTGCTGGGCAGCCGCTTCGCGGGGCTGCTGGCCCTGGAGCACAGCCAGGCCGTGCTGGAATCCTGCGACATCGGGGGCCATGCCTGTTCCGGAGTGCATGTGCTGGCGGGTGCCAACGTCGTGCTGCGCCAGTGCCGCCTCACCGGAAATGGCGGTTTCGGAGTATCCATCCTGGACCGGGGCCTGGCCACCCTGGAGGGCTGCCTGGTGCAGGCCAACGGGGGGGCAGGCCTGCTCATCCATCACGGCGCCACCGTGCAGGCCCGCAGCTGCACCTTCTCGGAAGGCCAGTCCCTGGGCGTGGACTGTTCCGAAGGGGGCCAGGGCGTGCTGGATGGCTGCGAGATCTCGGGGAATGCGGGGGCGGGGGTCCAGGTGGAGTCCGGCGGCAGCCTGCTCCTGGTGCGCTGCACCCTGAAGGAGGGACGGGACACGGGCCTGCTGCTGCTGGAGGACTCCCAGGTCACCCTCGAAGAGTGCGTGGTGCACCGCAATGCCCGCGGCGGCATCCTCCTGGCAAGGGAGGCAGCGGACCCGATCCTGCGGGGCGGGAACCGCATCGAGGACGGCTTCCTCCGGGTGGATGGCGGCGGCAACCTGGTGCGGGTGGCGCCGGTCTAGGGCCCCGCCACACTGTAAGAAAGTGTGAGTGGGATTCCTGCCCAGAGGGTCCCAATCTGGGTTCCCCGTGGGACGGGTTGGGATTCCCTATGACGGAACGCACGGCAAGTCCGACCTGGCAGTCGCGGTATGCGACGAACATCCCAAGCCTGGATGCCCACCACCAGGGCCTGTTCAAGATCCTGAGGATGCTCGTGGAGTCCACCCAGAAGGAGCCTGCGAAGGATGACGTGGATGCCACCCTGTCCTTCCTGGAGGAGTACACCCGGGTTCACTTCGAAAGCGAGGAAGCCCTCATGGCCCGGTGCCGCTTCCCGGGAGCCGGGGCCCACGCCGGGGAGCACGCCCGCTTCAGCCACCTGCTGCGCCGGATGAAGGAGCGCCTCAACCAGGGGGATGACCGGATCCCCGGCGAGTTGGTGCCTACGCTCTCGGCCTGGCTCAGGGACCACATTCTGCAGCAGGACATGGCCCTGGCGGAGCACCTCCGGACCCATCACCCGGCCTAGCCCGGCGCGTGAACGCGGTGGGCACCCGGATGGGACCGAGGCACCCCCATCGCCTTCACTCCAACCGTGCGGGGATGCCCCTGGGGGTTCGGCCCGCAGGGTCTCCCCTGCGGTGGATCCAGGTTCCCGGTATCCTGTCCGACTGCCACCGACAGGAGCCCCATGCGCAGCGTCATCACCGGAACCGGTATCGGCGTGCCCCCCCATGTCGTCACCAACGAGGCCTTGTCCAGGATCATGGATACCTCCGACGAGTGGATCCGGGTTCGCAGCGGCATCCAGGAACGGCACTATGCGGCACCTGGCCAGGGTTCCACGGACCTGGGTGCTCTCGCCGCCCGGCAGGCCATTGCAGACGCTGGCCTCCTGCCCGGCGACGTCGACGCCGTGATCTTCGCCACCATGACGCCCGACCACGTGCTGCCGGGCAATGGGCCCCTGCTCCAGGTGGCCCTGGGCCTGGGGGACATTCCGACCTTCGATATCCGGCAGCAGTGCAGTGGCTTCCTCTATGGCCTGGAACTGGCGGACCTGTTCATCCAGAGCGGCCGCTACAGACGGGTGCTCCTGGTGGGTGCCGAGGTCCACACGCCCTTCATGCCCTGGCATCTGGGCTGGGACACGGTCATCGGCCTGGAGGTCCGGGAGATCACCGAAGCCGAGCGGATGGAGAACACCGCCAGCCGCGACCGGACGGTGCTCTTCGGGGATGGTGCCGGCGCGGTGGTGATCGAAGGCCGCGACGGGGCGGCGGGCCTTGGGCCGATCCGCCTGCACACGGATGGGGGGGGCGCCGGCGTGCTGACCATGCCAGGGGCCAGCTTCAAGCGCCGGCCCTTCGTGAGCCATGCGCAGATCGAGGCGGGCGAGACGCTCCCCGTCATGTCTGGGAAGGAGGTGTTCCGGTCCGCCGTGACCCTGATGCCCCAGGTGGTCCGGGAGGTCTGCGCCCTTTCCGGGGTGCCGGTCGAGGCCCTGGATCTCGTGCTGGTCCACCAGGCCAACCTCCGCATCATCGAGGGCGTGCAGAAGGCCCTGGGGCTGCCCCCGGAGAAGGTGCCCCACAACGTCGAACGCTGGGGAAACACCACGGCGGCCACCCTCCCCATCCTCTTCCACGAGTGCCGACAGAACGGGCTGGTCCAGCCCGGAATGACCCTGGTGTTCACGGCCCTGGGCTCGGGGCTGCACTGGGGCGCCGCCTTGTATCGGACCTAGCCGACCGCCGGATCTTGGAGCGTCCTGCAGGGCAGGACAGCAGAGCGAGGATCCGGCGAGGAGACTATGCCACAGGCCCATTGCCCCATATGCACCTCCGGATCTAGAATGCCTACACCTTTCCTGGAGTCGTTATGTCTTTCCGCCCTTTGGCCTTGGCGCTGCTGGTCCCGGCCCTGGTCCTGAGTGCAGGGGTATCCAAGAAGCACGCCTCCGGCCATGTGAAGAGCTCCAAGCAGGCCAAGGCCATTGCCGAGAAGGATACCGGCGGCAAGGCCAGCAGCGCCCGGCGCATCCCCCTGAACGGCGCCTCCGGGGGCTGGGAGGTGGACATCCGGATGCCCCATGAGGCCAAGGGGTGGCGCTGCGTCATCGATTCAGATACCGGTATGGTCCACACCAAGACCCGCATCGACCAGCCGGGCGGGTCGTCCAAGGCCGAGGGCCCCGTCCGCATGGTCAAGGGCTCGCGCTAGCGGTCGCTGCCCGGCGGTCAGCGGCGATTGGCCGGTTTTTCCCACCGAGGCCCCTGCCACCCTTGCCAACCGGCCTAGAATCGTACCCGTGGCGGATGCCACAAGGAGACTCAAACATGGCGCTGATGGACTGGGGCAAAGCCCAATTCCTCGACATCCTCGAATGGCTGGACGATTCCACCGACACGCTGGCCTGGCGCTTCCCCATGCGGGGCCAGGAAATCCAGAACGGCGGCCAGTTGGTGGTGCGCGAAAGCCAGGAAGCCGTCTTCATCAATGAAGGCCAGCTGGCGGACGTGTTCAAGCCCGGCACCCACCGGCTGACCACCCAGAACCTGCCCATTCTGGCCACACTGAAGGGCTGGAAGTACGGCTTCGAAAGCCCCTTCAAGAGCGATGTCTACTTCATCTCCACCAAGCTCTACAACGATCTGAAGTGGGGTACCTCGAACCCGATCATGATGCGCGACGCCGATTTTGGCATGCTGCGCATCCGGGCCTTCGGCATCTACTCCATCAAGGTGGTGGACAGCGGCACCTTCCTCAAGCAGCTGGTGGGCACCAATGGCGTCTACACCGTGCCCGACATCTCCGAGCAGCTCCGCAAGACCATCATGAGCCGCTTCACGGATATTCTCGGGGAGGCCAAGATCCCCGCCCTGGACCTGGCCGCCAAGTACGACGAGATCTCTGACCTCGTCAAACAGAAGCTGCAGGAAGAGTTCAAGACCATGGGCATCGAGCTGTCCAAGTTCTTCGTGGAGAACATCAGCCTCCCCGAGGAAGTGGAAGCCATGATGGACAAGCGCACCAGCGTGGGCATGATGGCCCCCGTCATGGGTGCCTACACGCAGATGCAGGTGGCCGACAGCATCCCGCTCGCCGCCCAGAACCCCGGCGGCGTCGCCGGCCTGGGCATGGGGCTGGGCGTGGGTTTAGGCATGGGCAACATGATGGGCCAGCAGATGGCCGGGGCCCAGCAGCAGATGGGTCAGCAGGGCTTCCCTGCCGGGGCCGCCGCCGCGCCCGCTGCGCCTGCGAAATCACTCAAGGAAGAGTTGACGGAGCTGAAGGATCTCTTCGACAGCCAGCTCATCAACCAGGTTGAATTCGACGCTCAGCGTACCGCCATCATGAAGAAGCACGGCATGGGCAACTAGAAACCTCGTCTTCTCCTCCGGCGACTAGGGCGGCGAAAGCCGCCCTAGTCGTGATGATGCTCGTGGCCCTCTGCCTCATGTTCATGCACGAACCGGTGCTGGTGGCGCTCGGCCATGGCCTGAGTCTCAAAGTGCAGGGTGAGGTGGCGTACGCCGTATTTCTCAGCCAGCAGATGCTCGATGCGGTGCTGGTGGTGCTCGGTATCCTCCAGGCGCTCCGCGTCGACGATGACATGGGCGGTGCAAACGGTCAGGTGGCTGCAGACCCGCCAGGAGCGCAGGTCCTCCACGCCGCGGATGCCGGGCAACCCCAGCAGGGCGGCCTTGGCCTCTTCCTGGTCGAAGGCCGCCCGGTGCATGAGGATATCAACCGCATCCCGCAGGAGCAGGAGGGCTCCCCGGAGGATGAAGGCGACGATGGCCACGGCCAGGAGGGGATCCACCCAGCGCCAGCCCGAGAAATGGATGACCACCATGCCCGCCATCACCGCCAGGTTGGCCAGGCTGTCCCCCAGGGCGTGGAGGTAGGCGCTGCGCAGGTTCAGGTCCTGCTCCTGGCGGGTGCCCACCGAGGGCACGAGGACCCTGGTGGCGGCCAGGTTGAGCAAGAGGCCCAGGGCCGAGAAGCCGATGGCCCACCCCAGGCGGATGGACTGGGGATGCCGGAATCGGGACCAGGCCTCGAAGAGCACGGCCCCGGCCAGGACCATGAGCAGCAGAGAACCCAGCAGGGTGTTGAAGATCTCCAGCCGGTGCCAGCCGTAGGACCAGCGCTCGCAGGGCTCCCGGCGGTTGGCCACCCGGATGCTCCCGAGCGCCAGCAGGTTCACCACCGCGTCATTGAGGTTCTCCAGGCTGTCGGAAACCAGCCCCAGGGACCCGGTCCAGAGGCCGCCCAGGCCCTGCACCAGGAAGTTGAGGCCGAAGATCACCGAGCTGAGGGCCAGCCGCCCGGAGGTCGTGGGTCCATGGGAATGGGTCATCACTCGCCCCGGTACTGGGGTTTGCGTTTTTCCCGGAAGGCCGCCAAGCCCTCCAGCCGATCCTGGGTGGGCAGCACCTGGGCATAGCAGGCCCGCTCCAGGGCGAGCCCCGCGGTCAGCTCCAGCCCCAGTCCCTGGTTCACCGCCGCCTTGGCCAGGCGCAGGGCCACGGGCCCATTGGGGAGCATCTCCCGGGCCAGGGCCAGGGCGGCCTCCATGGCGTCGCCTGCGGGAGTCACCCGGTCCACCAGACCCAAACGTCCTGCTTCCTCTGCCCCGATCCGGCGCGCCGTGAAGATCAGCTCCTTGGCCCGGGAGGCCCCGATGAGCCGGGGCAGGCGCTGGGTGCCGCCGGCCCCGGGAATGATGGCCAGGGAGGTTTCCACCAGCCCCATCCTGGCATCCGCGCCCGCCACCCGGAGATCCGCCGCCAAAGCCAGCTCCAGCCCCCCGCCATAGGCCCCGCCTTCCAGGACGGCAAGGGTGGGCATGGGCAGTTCTTCCAGCTCGGTGAAGGCGGTGCGGATGTCCTCGACGAAGGTGGCGGCCTCGAAGGGGGTCATGGCGGCCCGCTCCTTCAGGTCCGCACCCGCGCAGAAGATCCCCGGCACCCGGCTGTGGATCAGCACCACGCGGACCGCCGGATCCGAGCGGAGGTCTTCCAGAGTCATCCGGAAGGCCTCCAGGAGTTGGCGACCCAGGGCGTTCTTCGCCGCGGGGCGGTCCAGGCCCACCAGGACGATCCCCGCGTCCTCCCCCTTGGCGCGTTCGACCCGGATCTCCATCAGCCCAGTTCCACGATGGGATCCCCTTCGTTCAGGAACTGGTCGGGGACCACGAAGACCTTCTGGACCGTTCCCTCCCCGGGGCCAGGGGGGGCCCCCCCCGCCCCCCCGGGGGGGGGGACCTCAACACCAATCATTCTGCACACGAGGGACCTCACGCAAGCTCGACAATGGGATCCCCTTCGTTCAGGAACTGGTCGGGGACCACGAAGACCTTCTGGACCGTTCCCTCCCCGGGGCTGCCCACGGGGATCTGCATTTTCATGCTTTCGATGATGACCAGGTCCTGGTCCTCGCCGACGGTGTCGCCTTCGGCCACGCAGACCTCCAGCACCTTCCCGGCCATCTCAGCCCGCACCATGGCCATTCGGTCACCTCACGAGGACAATGGCCCAGTGTAGCGACCCGGCCTGCCGGTGGTGAACCGGAGCCGCTATTCGTCCCGCTCGGAATCGCCGATCACCACCAGATCGTCGTCCTCATAGGCGAAATCGCCTTCTTCGATGAGGATCTCCCGGATTTTCCCGCCTTCCGGGGCATCGATGTAGAAGGACGAGCGGGAGGAATCCGTGCCTTCAAGGATCAGCAGATGCTCATCCTCCTCCACCTCCTGGCCGGGGCGGACGAGGACGTCCACCACGTAACCCGGCCATTCCGCCCGCACGATCATGCTGCCTCCTCTGCCGCCCAGCGACCTTGGCGGGGAGAGTATGGCGCCCTGGGGTTCCGCGCAAGGCCCGGAAGCCTTTCTTTTCGTCACATCCCTCCTCTGGGATACTGAAAGGCTTGGAGGATGGAATGGCTGTAGCCTGTGGCATCGTGGGTCTGCCCAATGTGGGGAAATCCACTCTTTTCAACGCTCTCACCCGTGCGGGCGCGGCTTCGGCCAACTATCCCTTCTGCACCATCGAGCCCAATACCGGGGTGGTGGACGTGCCGGATCCGCGCCTGGGGGTCCTGGCCAAGATCGTGAATCCCCAGCGGGTGCTCCCCGCTGCCCAGGAATTCGTGGATATCGCGGGCCTGGTGCGGGGGGCCAGCAAGGGCGAGGGGCTGGGCAATGCCTTCCTGGGCCACATCCGGGAGACGGACGCCATCGTCCAGGTGGTGCGCTGCTTCGAGGATGGCAATGTCACCCACGTGGAAGGGGGCGTGAACCCCGAGCGGGACCTGAGCATCATCGAGACCGAGCTGGTCATCAAGGACCTCGATGCCGTCGAAAAGGGCCTGGACCGCCACCGGAAGGTGGCCAAGACCGGCAACAAGGAGTCCCTGGCCATGGTGGCCGTGCTGGAGCGTCTCTTCGAGGCCCTGAATGACGGCCGCTGGGCCCGGACCCTCGGCCTTTCGGCGGAGGAGAAGGCCCTGGTCAAGTCCTACGGCCTGCTCACCCTGAAACCCACCCTCTTCGTGGGCAACATCGGGGAGGAGGACATCCGGAACCCCGAGGGCAATGCCCACTACCGGAGGCTCCTGACCCTGTCGGCGGAGCGCCAGGCCCCCTGCATTCCCATCTGCTCCAAGCTGGAGGCCGAGATCCAGGATCTGCCGGAGGAGGACCGCCCCATGTTCCTGGAGGAGGCCGGCCTGGCGGAGCCGGGCCTGAATGTGCTCATCCATGCCAGTTATGACCTGCTGGGGCTCCAGACCTACTTCACCGCCGGGGTGAAGGAAGTCCGGGCCTGGACCATCCACCAGGGCGACACGGCCCCCCAGGCCGCCGGAGTCATCCACACGGACTTCGAAAAGGGCTTCATCCGGGCCCAGGTCATCGCCTACGAGGACTTCATCCAGTACGGCGGGGAGCAGGGGGCCAAGGATGCCGGGAAGATGCGGACCGAAGGCAAGGAATACGTGGTGAAGGACGGGGATCTCATGAACTTCCTGTTCAACGTCTAGCAGCAGGTCGATCGCTAGGATTCAATGCTTGTGGCCCCCTGCCGATGCCGTGGGGAAGGCGGGGTGATGAACCAGGAGAAGCCAGGCGGGGGGATGGGGCGCGGGGCGCCCGTGGAGGACCCTGTCCTCATCCGCCAGGCCATGCGGGACCTGCTCGAGCGGGAACTGGAATTCCCCGTGAAGGTAGAAGGGGCCCATACCCTCCCCTACACGGCTCGGTTGCAGCACATCGACCTCGGGAAGGGTCTGCTCCACCTGAAGCTCATCCGTCCCCTGCCCCACGAGCTGGCCCTGGAGGCGGCCTTCGAGATGCTGTTCTCCGTGGGGGACCAGCGCTTCGAGGCCCCCTGCATTTTCAAGGGCAGGGAGGGCTACCTCCTCTACCGCTTCACCATTCCCCCGCTGATGGCACCCTCGGACCGCCGCCGGCTGAAGCGCTACCCCTTCCGGCCCCGGGAGAAGGCCTACGTGGTGGTCCAGGATGGCGGGGTGCCGGGCCATGTGCTCTCCGGCCCCCTGGTGAACCTTTCCCTGGGCGGGCTGGCCTTCCGGGTGGACCGGGTCATGCGCTTCGATGACCACATGCGGGTCACTCCGGGACTGGGCTTCTTCGATCGGGGCAAGGCCTTCCCCATGCTCAAGATCCGCGATCTGCCCAACCTCCCGGTGTTCGATGCCCGCGGGGTCCTGGCCCACGCCCTGGAAGGAAGTGGCGGGATCATCCTCGGCCTCGAGTTCGGGGGGCTGAAGGAGAACGAGCTGCGGGAGCTGCAGGGCGTCCTGACCATCCGCGAGCACATGAAGCGGGCCTCTGCGGGGACCACCAGTGACGGCCCCCGGGACACCAGTCCCCGCAGCCCCGCAACCCCCAAGGGTCCGGCGGCCCGGGTAGCCCCCGCAGGCGGCCAGACGCCGGACGCCCTCCAGCAGTTGGGGCGCCGCTCCGCCCGGATCATGCTGGCCATGGCCCCCGAACCGGACCGGGACGAGGTCCACCAAGCCCTGAGGGCCGCGGGCTTCCTCCGGGTGGAGACCAGCGACACGCTGGAGCAGGCCCTGGAGGTCCTCGGGGCGGACCGCCACACCAGTGCCCCCCTGCTGGTGGTGGAAACCCATCCCGAGGACGGCTTCTCCGTGGCGGGCATCCTCGCCCTCCGGAAGGAA
This sequence comes from Candidatus Geothrix skivensis, assembly GCA_016721195.1. GTDB lineage: Bacteria > Acidobacteriota > Holophagae > Holophagales > Holophagaceae > Geothrix > Geothrix skivensis. Next base: position 48,720 of record JADKIO010000005.1, read on the forward strand.
TTCGGGGACGCGAAAGAGCTGCCGGTCGCACTCATCAGCCGGGAAGGGCTACTGGAGCCATCCGAGGATCCCCTCCTCCGTTCCATCCCCTGGCCCAGGGCCGAGGATGCCACCTGGCTGCCGCTCCTGGACGAGTTGGCGGGGCTGGACTAGGAGCCTGTCCAACTTGGCGGCGCCACGCGGGCGGGGCATTCCAATGGCCTGGATCGGCTCCTACTGCCCAGGTTCCTCCCCGGCGCTGCTCAGGAAGGCATAGCCTCGGCCGTGGCGGGCCCGGACAGGCAGGGGTTCCTCCGGGCTCGCCTTCAGCACCTTGGTGCGGAGGCGGCTGAGCATGGTCTCCATCCGGCGCACGGCGTAGATGTCCGGAATCTGCTCCAGGGCCTGGAAGAGCAAATCGCGGTCGACCACGGTGCCGGGTTCCTCTAGGAGCGGGGCGAGAAAGCGGTGCTCGTTGTCCGTGAGGGCCACCTCAGTTCCGGAGGGCGTCATCAGGCAGGAGCGCCGGGCGTCGAGCCGCCACTGAGCGGGTGCGGGCAAGGGCCGGGTCAGGCTCAGCCGGCGGTGGAGGCTTCCGAGCGCCGAGGCGAGCTCCCGGATGTCCACCGGCTTGGCGAAGTAGAGGTCGGCACCGCAATCCAGCCCGAGCACCCGGTCATTGGTCTGGTCCCGGGCCGTCAGCATGATGATGCCCAGCAGCGGGCGCTCCTGCCGCAGGCGGGTGGCGATGGAATAGCCGTCCTCGCCGGGAAGGCCGATATCCAGGATGACGATGTCCGTGGAATGCTGGCGGAGGTGGGCATCCAGCATCAGCCCATCGCAGACCCCGACGCAGGTGATGCCCACCCGGGCCAATCCCGAGACGAGGTATTGCCTCATCAACTCCTGGTCTTCGCAGGCCACCACGCGGATCTCGCGGCCAGGGCCCGGGAGGGGCTTCCCATCCTGTGGCTGGTCTGCACTCATCCTGGCTGGTTCCTCAAGAACATTGCCCGGTTCGAATCGGGAAGTGCAAGTTGGTTCGCACAGGATCCATCCTCCGGTTCTGAAGGCCGGGTAGCAAGGGCCAGGAATGAAACCGGATAGGGGCTTCGGTCGCACGGGCCCTGGGAAAGGCGGTTGTGGCCCCCTTGCAATTCCCAGACATGGGAGGCCACCCATTGAATTCATTCAGGCTTAAGAATCTGAAATTGGCGATTACTTCCGTCTTGTGGAAATGGAAATGTATGAAAGTGTGAGGAATCGAAGACCGATCCGCCCACAATGATCATCGGGTTCTTTGGTTGGTTGATCTCGGCGACGCCGTGCTGCACTTCGCCAACAATGGGGCCGACCTGAGCCCCGAGGGACGCGAGGCCGTGGAGGCCGTCGCTCAGCAGCTGAAGGCCTATCCGGGCGGCAATACAGTGATGGTCAGCGGCCCCACGTCCAGCCTGGGCAAGGCAGCCCCGTGGATGTCCATGCTTCGACAAAGACGCCCGCCAAGTCCGGCAAGGCCCGTCCCACGTCCCGGAACTGAGAACGGGGAGGGCAGTGGAACGGCCCGGTCCCTGAATAACCCGGGAACCGGGCCACTGTTTCCGTCACTGGGACTGGACAAGGCCAGGAGGCGAGTACACATTCTAGTGCTCAAAATTGTCGATGCAGCCATCTCCAATAGGTGAGCATCCTCGTCCCGGTTGGGGCGACCACTTTCGATCTCACGGCGAGGTTCGTGAAGCGCATGCTCGCATCCCGAGCAGGAGGGCGAAGCCATGGAAAGATACGGCTGGAGAATCGAACTCGGAGGCCATGCCCGGATCACGGTTCCCTACCGCGGCGCACGGCTGCTGAGGCACCCGATGTTCACGAAGGGGACGGCCTTCACCAGGGCGGAACGCGCCACCTTCGGACTGGAAGGCCTGCTGCCCCACACCGTGAGCACCATGGAACAGCAGTCCATGCGCATCTACGAGAACATCGCCCGGAAAAAGGACCCACTGGAGAAGTACATCGGGCTGGCGGCGCTGCAGGACCGCAATGAGTTCCTCTTTTACCGGGTGCTCATCGATCACATCGAGGAGTTCCTCCCCATCGTGTACACACCCACCGTGGGCCAGGCCTGCCAGGAGTTCAGCCACATCTTCCGGCGGGCCCGGGGCATCTGGATCACGCCGGAGCACCGGGGCCGGATCCGGGAGGTGCTCGGGAACGCCCCCTTCGACGATGTGCGCCTCATCGTGGTGACCGACAACGAGCGCATCCTCGGCCTGGGCGACCAGGGCGCCGGCGGCATGGGCATTCCCATCGGCAAGCTGGCCCTCTACACTGCCGCAGCGGGGATTCCACCCTGGCAGACGCTGCCCATCAGCCTGGACGTGGGCACGGACAACCAGACCTTGCTTGCGGATGACCTCTACCTCGGGTGGCGCGCCCCGCGGCTGCGGGGGGCGGAGTACGACGCGCTGGTGGACGAGTTCGTCCATGCAGTGGTGCTGCGCTTCCCCAAGGCCATCCTCCAGTGGGAGGACTTCAAGAAGGTCACGGCCTTCACCCTGCTGGACCGCTACCGGAAGGTGCTCACCAGCTTCAACGATGATATCCAGGGCACCTCCGCAGTGGGCGTGGCGGGTCTGCTGGCCGGCGTCCGGGCCACCGGGGTGCCCCTGACGGACCAGCGCATCGTCATCCTGGGAGCCGGGGCGGCCGGCATCGGCATCGCCCGCCTGCTGCGGGATGCGCTGGGTCGGGCCGGGTTGAAAGAAGAAGCCCTCACCACCGCCATCGCCAACCTGGACAGCCAGGGCATGCTGGTGGACGATGTGCCCATCCGGGATACCCACAAGCGCGCCTTCGCCTGGCCTGCCCACCTCGCCGAGAAGCATGGCCTGGGCCCTGGCCAGCGGCGGGATCTGTTCGCTGTGGTGCAGGCGCTACGGCCGACGATGCTGATCGGCACCTCTGGCCAGCCCGGCGTTTTCACCGAGGCCGTCATCCGGGAGATGGCTTTGCACACGGATCGGCCGCTGGTGTTCCCCATGTCCAACCCCACCAGCAAGTCCGAGGCGATCCCCGCGGACATCCTGGGCTGGACCGAGGGCCGGGCCCTGGTGGCCACGGGCAGCCCCTTCGAGCCGGTCACCCTGCTGGGTCACACCCACCGCATCGGGCAGGGCAACAACGCCTTCATCTTCCCGGGCATGGGGCTCGGGCTGCTGGTGTCGGAAGCCCGGGAGGTGACGGATGCGCTCTTTGCCGCCGCCGCCCGCTGCCTGGCTGAGGAGGTGCATCCCGAGGATCTGGCGGCCGGCAGCCTCTTCCCGCCCACGGGCCAGATCCGGCGCGTCACCAAGGCGGTGGCAGCAGCCGTGGTCCGGGCCGCGCAGGAGGAGGGTCTGGCCAGGCGGGTGCTCGCCGATGCTGACATCCCACGGGCCGTGAGTGAAGCCATGTGGGAGCCTACCTACCTGCCCATGGAGCCGACCATCCTTGATCCCAACGAGGTGGGTCCCGGTCTGGTCAGGCACGGCTGATCCGGGCTAGTCCAGATCCCTTGGAATGCCCAGCTCAGCGAGCCACTGGGCATGATCCGAGGGGCGTTCGCTTCGAAGATCGCCCCTGCGGAGCGCGTGCAGTCGCAGCGCGCCATCCGCGAACCCCAGCAGCAGTCCCTCCCGGGTGGCCCGGAAGCGCCCGGGAGGGCAGGGCTCATCGCTGGGCAGGGCCCAGGCCACCTTCAGGATCCCCGCCGGGGTCTCCAGGAAGGCGTTGGGCCAGGGATCCGCCACGGCACGGATCTGGTTGAAGGCCTCTCCGGTGGTCATGGCGAAATCCAGGCGGGAGTCGGCGGGCTTGCGGCCGCCGAAGTAGGTGGAGGGGCCCAGGGTCTTCTGATCGATGCGCGGAATGGAGCCGTCCATCAGGCCCGGCAGGCTGCCGCTCATCAGGGTTCGCCCCGCGTCGGCCGCCTTGGCGGTGAGGCTCAGGGCCGTCTCGTCCCAGGCGATGGGCAGACGGGCCTGGGCCAGGATCTGGCCATCGTCCGGTTTGGGCGTCATGGCATGGAGGGTGATGCCGGTTTCCGTCTCGCCCTTCACCAGCACCCAGTTGATGGGAGCCCGGCCCCGGTACTTCGGCAGGAGGCTGCCGTGCAGGTTGTAGGCCCCCAGCCGCGGGATCTCCAGGAAGCGGGCCTGGATCATCTCCCGGAAATAGAAGCTGAACAGGAAGTCCGGCTGGAGCTCTCGGATGGCCCCGTAGACTGCGTCATCGTTGAAGGCGGGAGCCATGTGGACGGGGATGCCACGGGCCTGGGCCACCACCGCGGGCGGGATGAACCAGTGCTCGTCGGCCCCCTGGGCGTAGGTGTAGAGGACCAGCACCTCGATCCCGGCCTCCAGCAGCCCCTCCAGGGCCGCGGTGCCCACGCTGGAATACGCACATACCACGGCGGTCGGCTTGGACATGATCCCCTCGAAGATCCCAGGATCGCATAATCGTTGGACTATCTTTCCCGTAGACCTATGTTGTGTTGGGAGGTATCCCCTGCGGCCGCGAGTCCTTGCCCTTCTCTTTGGTGCTGTCCTCCTGGTGGCGGGGGAGGATGCACTGCAGGCATCACTGCAGGCACCCTTGCAGGCTCCGCCCGAGATCCAGGCGTTCGCAAGGAAGCAGACCTCGAACCATTCGTCGGTCTCCGGGAAGCTCGCGGCCCTGGTGAGGTCGTTCTTCGCCCCCCCGGAGGAGGGCGGACTCGGCATCGTCTATGACAATGCCTACACGAGGACACCCATCGAAGCCTGGCGGGACCGCAAAGCCAACTGCCTCTCCTTGACGGCACTCTACGTGCTGGCCTGCAAGTCCATCGGGCTGGAGGCGCGCTATGCCGAATCGCTGCGGATCAGCCGCTGGCGGCGCGTGGGCGCGACGATCCGCTACGAACGGCACATCGTGGCCGTGGTGCCCGCCGGACTGGGCCAGGAGCTTGTCGCCGACTTCCTGCCGGAGGTCCGGCGGGGTATGCAGCTGGTTGAGAAACTGGACGAACCACGCGTGTTGGCCCTCTTCTACAGCAACCGAGCCGTGGAACTCCTGGCGGAGTCCCAACCCGACAAGGCCCTCGAGGAGGCCGGCCGGTCCATTCAGATCGACCCAGGTTCGGGTGTGGGCTGGAACGTCCTTGGGGTGATCCAGCGGAACAAGGGGCTTGTGGCCGAGGCTGAGCAGTCCTTCCTCAACGCCCTGAAAGCCAACTCCAAGGATGGCGCTCCCTGTGGCAACCTCGAGGATCTGCTGCGGTCCCAGGGGCGCGATGAGGAGGCCCAGGTCTACCGGGAGCGGGGCCTGGAGATCCGGAAGCGGGATCCCTTCTTCAACGCCTTCCTCGCCGAGGAGGCTCTCAACGAAAACCAGTGGTCGGAGGCCGAAAAGCGCATCAAACAGGCGATCAAGTTGCTGCCGGAGGAACCGGATTTCTACCTCGTCCAGGCCCGGGTGGCATTGGCCCAGGGGCATCGGAAGGAGGCCATCAAGGCCCTGGAGAAGGCCCGCAAATGGGCCATGCCGGACCTGCAGCCCCGCTACGACGCCAAGCTGGCCCTGCTGAAGGGTGACAAGACCAGCTAGTTGGCCTCCAGCTCTGCGAGCCGGGACTGGGCGTCGACGCTGTCGGGATGGTGTAGCAGGCATTCCCGCAGGTAGCGACGGGCACCATCCAGGTCGCCGAGCTCCCTCCGGGCCTCGGCCAGCTGAATGAGGGCCTCTTCGGCTTGAGGGTCCACCTGGAGGGCCTGGCGCCAGTGGCTCTCCGCCCGGTCCCAGTCGCCGAGCTCGGTGCAGGCGTGCCCCGCGTCCAGCAGGTAGCGCAGCCCCTGGGGATCGAGGCGCACGGCCCGCTCCAGATCCAGCCGTGCCTGCAGGTGGTCCTGGAGGTTGGCCCGGGCCAGCCCCCGCAGATGCCAGTAGGTGGCCCGCTCGCGGCAGGGTTCACCCAGGCCGTCCAGGAAGGGCAGCAGCACCTCCCAGGCATCCATCCCGGCGAGGCAGTCCGCCTGGAGCAGCAGCAGATCCACGTTCTCGGGCTGGTCCTTGAGCAAGGCCATCACCTCCGTGTAGGCGGCCTCGTACTCGCCCTCAGCCACCCGAAGCTGCAGCCGCAGGGGCGGGTGGTGGTCGCCCTGGTGCTCCGGGGGGATCTGGTCCAGCAGCTCTCTCGCCAGGGCCGGCTGATCCTCCCACCAGAAGGCGAATTCCGCCCGGCGGAGGCGCCATTCCTGCCGCAGGGAAGCCCCTTCGGGGCCCTCGGGAAGGGTGTCCCAGGCCCGCTCCAGGGTCTCCCGAGCCAGCTGAGCGTGATGCAGCTCCAGGGCGATCTGGTACCGCTCCATCCAGAGCCGGAAGGCCCCGGGCAGCCGCTCGAGGGCCTGCTCGACCACGCGCCAGGCACCCTCCCGGTCCCCCAGTTGACGGCGGGAGACGGTTTCCGCCAGCCAGTGCAGGGGCTGGGTCCGGTGTTCCGGGGGCAGGCCCTGCACCAGGGCCAGAGCTTCTGCATACCGGCCGTGGCGGAGCAGGTGCATGCCTGCCGTGCCCCGGTCCCAGGGGAAGCGGGGATCCCCGTGGCGGGTCACGAGGACCGCAAGCGCGCGCTCCGCAAGGTCCTCCTGGCCATGCTCAAGCCCCGCCAGCAGGAGATCCTCGAGGATCAGCGGATCATCCCAGGAAAGGGGCAGGGCCTCCTCGAAGTGAATCCAGGCCTGGCGCAGGGCTTCCGGGTCCGGGCTCCGCAGCAGGAGGATGCCCTGCAGGTGCCGCAGGCGACCCATGTGGGGGGCCCAGGCGATGAGGCGGCGACCCCAGGCCAATCGGGAGGCCAGGGGGGTTCCGGGCAGCTTCTGGAAGGCCCGGGAGATTAGCAGCCTCTTCCAGAGCGGGAGTCGGGCCAACTGGGCCTCCAGGGCCTCCAGCCAGGCCCGGTCCCGGTACCCCAGGGCGAAGTGAAGGTTGCTCTGCAACAGCAGGATCCGGTAGCCCAACTCCCCGCGGTTCCACAGGGGGTAGCCCAGGGTCTGGAGCACATCGTAGGGGTGATCCCCCGACCCCCAGCGCCGCTCGGCCCTGAGGAGCCGGGGCAGGTCGATCCAGCGGGCTCGCAGGAAGACGCCTAGCCCGGCTCCAAGGCCCATGGTGGTCGTGACTGTAGCCAGGGCCCACCAGGGTGGCAACGCCCCGGGCCCCCTGGCCAGGAGCACCAGGCCTGCGATGGCGGCCGTGCAAAGCACCACCACTAGCAGTGCTCGGATGGCCCAGGGACTTTGGAACAGCGGCATGGATTGAGTATGACTGGCCCACGGCTGGTGGGAATCGCCCGCTCATGACCCGCTGACATGCGTCGTTCTCTATCGACCCAATGCCTTGTTGGAGCTCTTCGTTTAGGGGTGTGGCCGACCTGGTTGTTTGAACGAACCAAGCGGGTCCCGACCGCCGGATGACGAAGCGGCCTCGATGAGGCCGCGCAGTCAGGATCCGGCGAGAAGGGAATCTCGGAACGCGCCATTCAGGCGCGTTCGCTCGTGACCCGCGTGGGCGTTGACGTTCCTGTGATCAATTTCCCTGCTGGATCTGCTTCGAAGGGGAGTGTGGCCGACCTGGTTGTTTGAACGAACCAAGCGGGTCCCGACCGCCGGGGGGGCCGGGGGGGGCCCGGGGGGGGGCGGGGGGGGGGGCTGGAACGCGCCATTCAGGCGCGTTCGCTCGTGGGGAGTTCCGGACGCGGATCTGCGGGGGTGGCGACCTGGTTGTTTGAACGGGCCCGACCCCGGAGACCAAGGGCCCGGGGGCGGGGCAGGATCCGGCGAGAAGGGAATCTCGGAACGCGCCATTCAGGCGCGTTCGCTCGTGACCCGCTGTGATGGTTCATTCTCGATCGATCAGTTCCCCTGCTGAATCTCTTTCGCGATGACCAGGCGCTGTATCTGGTTCGTTCCCTCATAGATCTGCAACAGCTTGGCGTCGCGCATGCACTTTTCCACGAGGTAGTCGCGGCTGTAGCCGTTTCCGCCGAGGATCTGCACGGCATCCGTGCTGACTTCCATGGCGGTGTCGGTGGCGAAGGTCTTGGCGATGGCGCTCTGCTTGGAATTCTTGATGCCATTGTCGGTCATCCAGGCCGCCTGCCAGGTAAGGAGGCGGCTGGCCTCGATCTTCTTGGCCATGTCGGCCAGCATGAAGCTGATGGCCTGGTTGGCGAAGATGGGCTGGCCGAACTGGATGCGGGTTTTGGCGTAGTCCAGGGCGATCTCGAAGGCGGCCCGGGCCACGCCCACGCCCCCGGCCGCCACGGCCGCGCGGGTCTGGTCCAGGGTCTTCATGGCGATGATGAAGCCCATGCCCTCCTTGCCCAGGAGGTTCTCCACGGGCACTTCCGCGTCGTTGAAGTAGAGCTCCACCTGGTTGCTGGCCCGCTGGCCCATCTTGTCCATGGCCTTGCCCACCACCAGGCCCGGCGTGTCCCTGGGCACCACGATGCAGCTGGTGCCCCGGGCCCCCTTGGTGGGATCCGTGCTGCAGAAGAGGGCGTACCAATCGGCGTAGCCGCCGTTGGTGCAGTAGCACTTGGTGCCGTTGATGATGTATTTGTCACCCCGTTTTTCGGCGCGGCAGCTCATCCCGCCGGCATCGGAACCGGCATTGGGTTCTGAAAGGGAGAAGGCCGCGAACTTCGGCGCTTCGGCCAGCATGCCCAGCCACCTTTTCTTCTGCTCGGGACTGCCGGCCACCAGCACGGGGGTCATGGCCAGGCCGTTGGCCATGATGGAGGTGTAGAGGCCCGCGCAGCCCCAGGCCAGCTCCTCGCAGACGATGGCCTCTCCCACCTGGCTGGCACCGGGACCGCCGCAGTCCTCGGGCACCAGGGCCTGCAGGTAGCCCTGGTCCCAGGCGGCCTGGTAGACGTCCACGGCCCACTCGCCGGTCTCGTCGTACTTGCGGGCCACCGGGCGCATGATCTTCTCGGCGAAGGCATGGGCGCGGTCCTTTTCCGCCAGTTGTTCAGGGGACAGGGAGAAACCGAGCATGAGGACCTCATCGTGGATGGGAGGGCAGGGACCGAACTGGAAGGGGTTGATGGACCAGTCTATCGCCGAGCGGCCTTCTGCCCAAGGCACTGCATCTTGACGCCGAGTAGGATGGGCGGGTCATGGGGCGCGCCTCGCGCTAAACTCAAGGGTTGGAGTTGCCATGACCATTCGATTATCCGACCTGGGAAAGGCCGTCCGCGACACCGAGTACGCGGTGCGGGGGCCCATCGTGGCCCGTGCGGCGGAGCTGGAGAAGCAGGGCCGCGAGATCATCTACTGCAACATCGGCAACCCCCAGTCCCTGGGGCAGAAGGCCCTCACCTGGAACCGCCAGATCCTTGCGCTGTGCGAATACCCGGAGCTGATGGAGCTGGCGCCGAGCACCTTCCCGGCCGACGCCATCGAAACGGCAAGGGCCATCCTGGCTGGCTCGAAGCACGGCATGGGTGCCTACAGCGAAAGCCGCGGGGTGCGCTTCATCCGCGAGGCCGTGGCGGAGTTCATTCTGGAACGGGACCACATCGGCGTGGATCCCGATGCCATCTTCCTCACGGACGGCGCCAGCAAGGGGGTGCAGACCATCCTGCGCCTGCTCATCGGCGACGCCCGGGACGGCATCATGGTGCCCATTCCCCAGTACCCGCTCTATTCGGCCACCATCACCCTTTATGAGGGGCGCATGGTGCCCTACTACCTGGACGAGGCCAACGGCTGGAAGCTGAGCCGGGCCATGCTGGAGTCCTCCTTCGCCCAGGCCCAGGCCGCGGGCACGGACGTGAAGGCCATCTGCGTGATCAACCCGGGGAACCCCACGGGCGCGGTGCTGGACGAGGACAACATCGGGATGATCATCGCGTTCGCCCAGGCCCACGGGCTCTCGATCCTGGCCGACGAGGTCTACCAGGAGAACATCTACCTGCCCGATGACGCGTTCGTATCCTTCGCCCGGGTGCTCCACGAGAAGGAGGTGAAGGACGTCTCCCTCTTCAGCTTCCACTCCTGCTCCAAGGGCTTCCTGGGCGAGTGCGGGGTCCGGGGCGGGTACTTCGAGTTCCGCAATGTCCCCGAGGACGTGGCTGCCCAGATCCTCAAACTCCAGAGTGTGAGCCTCTGCGCCAACCTCGCGGGCCAGGCCGCCACCTACGCCATGGTGCGGCCGCCGAAGCCCGGCATGCCCTCCTTCCCCCAGTACGCCGCCGAGAAGGCGGGCATCCTCGATACCCTCAAGCAGCGGGCCATCCTCCTGGCCGAGGGGCTGAACCGCATCGAAGGCATCCGCTGCAACGTCATCGCCGGGGCCATGTATGCCTTCCCCAGCATCACCCTGCCAACCGGGCGAACCGACTTCGACTACGCCATGGCCCTGCTGGAGGCCACGGGCATCTGCGTGGTACCGGGCTCGGGCTTCGGCCAGGCGGAAGGCACCGCCCACTTCCGCACCACCATCCTGCCGCCCACCGAAAAGATCCGGAGAGTGGTGGAGGCCCTGGGCGAGTTCCACCGCAACTTCAGGTAGCGACCTCAACCGCTGGAGAGCCCTTGCGCCCCGATCATCCCATCGTCCTCATCACCGGCGCCTCCAGCGGCTTCGGCGCGGCCATGGCCCGCCTGCTGGCTGCCCAGGGCTGCCACCTGGCCCTGGGGGCCCGCCGGGTGGAACGCGTCCAGGCCCTGGCCGATGAGCTGGTGATGACCCATGGGATCAAGGCCTTCGCCGGGGCCGTGGATACCCGCGATACCGCCAGCGTGGACGCGTTCGTAGCCGCCGCCGCCGCGGCGCTCGGCGGATTGCATGTGCTGGTGGCCAACGCCGGTCTGGCCAGCGGCACCCACAAGCTGTGGGAAACGCCAGACGAGGATCTGGAAGCCATGTTGCGCACCAACGTGGAAGGGGTGGTCAAGACCATTCGCGCGGGGCTCCCCCACTTGCGCAGGGCCGGCTGGGGTCACATCTTCTTCATCGGCTCCACCGCCGGCCACCAGCCCTACGAAGGCGGCAGCGTCTACTGCGCCTCCAAGCATGGCGTGCGGGCCATGGCCCACAGCCTGCGCCTGGAGCTGAATGGCGAGCAGATCCGCGTGACCTCCGTGGATCCCGGAATGGCCGAGACCGAATTCTCTGAAGTGCGGCTGAAGGACAGCGACAGGGCCAAGACGGTCTATCAGGGGGTGAACCCCCTTCAAGCCAAGGATGTGGCGGAGTGCGTGCGCTGGTGTCTCGCCCTCCCCGATCACGTGAACATCGACGAGATCCTTGTGAAGTGCCTGGACCAGGCTTCAGTGCACAAGCTGCATCGGCGGACCTAGGAAAGGAAGCTGGTCGCAGAAGACGAAGAAACTCGCGGAAGGCACGGAATACAGGAAGAAGGTAATTTTTCGGTGCTTTCTCTGGATGTTCCGTGTCTTCCGCGACCAGCTTTTCCTGATCAGTCCCTGCTCAACTTCAACGCCAGCGGCAGAGCGGCGATGAGGGCCAGGGCGCCAAGGACCCACCCCATGCGGTAGCCGTAGTGGCCGATGACCCAGCCCAGGCTGAAGGCCCCCAGGCCGATGCCCGCATCGAAGGCGAAGAGGAGGGCGCCGAAGGCCGAGCCGCGCCGCTTCGGATCCACGGATTCCAGCAGCTTCGCGTTGAGGAGGGTATGCAGCATGCTGTAGCCCGCGCCGTAGAGCAGGGCTGAGACCACGTGCCGGGGCGTGCCGCCGGGCAGCGCCGCCAGCAGCACCATGCCCGCGAAGGCTCCCAGCAGCATGCCGGGCAGCTTGCGGATGGGCCGCCGGCCGAAGCCGCGCTTGAGCATGATGATGCGCATGAGCACCATGCCCACGGCCATGCAGGAGAGGAATACCGAAGGCACCTGCATCCCCAGGGCCAGACCTTCCTGGGCCGTGTAGCTGCCGATGGCGCCATAGCCCAGGGCCACGCCGAAGAGGACCAGACAGGGGGCGATCACGGCCGCGTCGGGCCAGAGGAAGCCCTGGGCCCGGCCATGGGGATGGTCCACGGGCAGGCTGGTGGCCAGGACCCCCAGCAGCACGAAGAGCCCCGCCAGGTACGCGCCGATGGGAGCGAAGCCCCAGTGCTGCATGATCCACAGGCCTAGAACGGGGCCCACGATGACGCCCCCGGGGCTGGCCAGGCCGAAGAGGCTGAGGCCGTCGGCGCGGCGGTCTTCCGGCAGCACGTGGGCCATGGAGGCCATGGTGGCCGTCAGCAGCCCCGACCACACGATGCCGTGGGGGAAGGCCAGGAGGTAGAAGCCCCAGCGGGTGGACGTCAGGGCGTAGGCCCCCAGGAAGCCCGCGAACAGCAGGGCCGAGGCGATGACAAGGCGGCGGTGCCCCAGGCGGTCCCCCAGGGGGCCCGTGAACAGCGCGCCCAGGGCGCTGCCCGCCGTGAACAGGCTCATGAAGCGGCCGCTTTCCGCCAGGCTCGCGCCCAGTTCACGAAGCCGCAGGGGTACCGTGGGGAAGAGCTGGAAGGCTGCGAAAAAGGTCACGAAGGTAAGTGCCCACATCAGGGCGAACTGCCGCGTCACGAGCGGCGTGCGGGGGCTGGAAAGGTCTGTCATGCGTCCAGGATGGCAGAGGGTTCGGGCGTGGATGTTACGGCCTGTCCCTTCCGGACGATGCGGCGGGCCACGGGGATGGAAAGGACCATGAGGACCGCCCCGATGGCCCAACCCCTGCGGAAGCCCACATGCTCCATGACCCAGCCCAGGCCCAGGGCCCCGAAGGCGGTGGCCGCATCGAAGGCGAAGAACAGGGCGCCCACGGCGGCGCCGACGCGCTCGGGGGGCGTGGTGGCGAAGATGTTCATGAAGAGCAGGGTGTGCACCATGCCGTAGCCGGCCCCATAGGTGAGCCCCGCCAGCAGGTGGCGGGCCATGCCCCCGGGCAGGAAGGCCAGCAGGGCGTAGCCGGCGGAGGCCAGCAGGATCATGGCCGGCAGCAGGGCCACCGGGCGCCGTCCCATGCCCGTGAGGGCCAGGAGGCCGCGGATGGCCATCATGCCCAGGGCGAAACAGGTGAGGAAGGTGGCGGGCCAGGCCATGCCCAGGGCCTTGGCTTCCTGGGCGCTGTAGGGCGGCATGGGCCCGAAGCCCAGGCCCACCAGCATCATCACGGCCACCATGCCCCACACGGCGCGATCCGGCCACTGGAACAGCTTGGTGGCGGGGAGTTCCCGCGGGGCTTCCACGGGCAGGGCTCCGATGAGGCCATGGAGGACCGCAAAGACCCCCGCCAGCAGGATCAGCATCCAGGCGAAGCCCAGGTGCGGCATCAGCCACAGGCCCACCAGGGGACCCACGGCCACGCCGCCGGGCCCCGTGAGGCCGAAGAGCGACAGGCCCCGGGCCCGGTGCTGCAGGGGCAGGATGCTGCCCACCTTGGCGACGGAGGCGGTCCGGAGCGCGGACCACAGCACGCCGTGGAGGGGCGCGAGCAGGTAGAACACCCAGCGCACCTTCAGGAAGCCATAGGTCACCAGGATCGCCACGAGGAGCAGGGACGCCACCCGCAGCACCCGCCGCTGCCCCAGGCGGTCGCCCAGAGGCCCCGTGAAGAGCGACCCGAAGCCTGACCCCAGCATGAAGGCCGTCTGGAAGCGGCCGCTCTCGGCGAGGCTCGCCCCCAGGTCCCGCAGGTGCAGGGGCACCACCGGGAAGAGCTGGTACCCCGCCGCGAACACCAGGAAGTAGAAGGCGCAGAGGATGACGAAAGGCGCCGTCAGGAACCCCGGTAGCTTGGTTTCGTGCGCATCTGCCATGGCTTCAAGTCGGCGAAGGGAGTGGCAGCGGTGAGCCGGGCAACCACCCCGTTTCCCCCAGGTGGTCCAGCCAGCTGGCCACGTGTTCGCGCGCGGCCAGCCCATGAACGGGCAACACCAGCACATCGCCGGGCCGGGCCCAGGCCAGGAGGACATCGACGGCCGAGACCTCATCGAGGACGGTGGTCAGGTGCTGGGCCGGCAGGCCTCGCCCAAGCAGTTCCTCGCCCAACAGGGCCGGTACTTCCCCGGGGGTTCGGCCGCGCAGGTAGCCTTCGAGGTCCTTTAGCACGACCATGTCCGGGCGCGCCAGCACGGCCGTGGCTGCGAGGGCGCGGATGGCGCCGTCTTCACGGTTGCCGGCCTGCCCCAGCAACAGGCCCAGCCGCCCTTCTCTCCGCAGGCCCCCGGCGACCTCCAGCAGGCCGGCCAGCCCTTCGGGATTGTGGGCGTAATCCATCAGCACCCTGAGGCCCGCCAGATTCCAGCGGTCCAGGCGCCCCGGATTGTCGCGGCGGGTGGCGCCAAAAGTGGCGAGAACGGCAGCGACTGTTACGGGGGGAACCCGCATGGCGGCAGCGGCGAGGGCAGCGCCTGCGGCATTGGAGAGGTTGTAGGTCGCCGCGCCGCCCGCACCAAGGGGCATGTCGAACACCGAGCCGAGGTCGTGTGTGGCCCCGGCCCAGTGGAGCAGCAGCCGACCCTGCGCCGCGCCGCAGGTGGCTCCGCCCGCCCTCCGGTGGGAGGCCAGGCGCGGGTGGGCATGGTCCAGGGCGAACCAGGCCAGCGGGCAGGCAAGATCGGCTGATTTGCGCAGGAGGGTCGGGTCGTCCGCATTGAGCACGAGGAGGCCAGTGCGGCTCAGCGCCCGCGCCACCACGAACTTGGCCTCGGCGAGCTCGTCGAGGGAATGGACGCCGTATTCGCCGAAGTGGTCCGGCGTGACGTTGGTGACGACCGCCACCTCCGCGCGCCTCACGGCAATTCCGCGACGAAGGATGCCGCCGCGCGCGGTCTCGAGCACAGCCGCCTGGACACGGGGATCGCGCAGCACCTGACGTGAACCCGCCGGGCCGGAGTAGTCGCCGCGGGTGAGCCATTCACCGTCCACGAACGTGCCATCGGTACAGCTGTGCCCCAGGATCCAGCCGTGCGCTGCACCCATGGCCGCGACCAATCGCACGGTGGTGGTCTTGCCATTGGAGCCGGTGACCAGGGCCGTAGGAATGTCGTGCAGGGTGTCCCAGGGAACAGCCTCCACGGTGGGCAGGTCGGCCAGGGACCAGGTGCGACTGCCCGCACCGGCCCCCAAGGTGAAGAGCTCGTCGTCGCAGAAGGCCGGTAGGTCATGCTGGGCGCTGGCTGCCATCAGAGCCACCAGCTCCGGTCGCACTTCGGCCGCAGCCAGGTGGCGAAGCGTCTGCAAGGCACTGGCCTCGTCCCAGGCCGCGGGGTGGCCAGGGGCATGCAGCGCTGCGCCCGTCGCCGGGCAGGTGGAGTGAACCACGGAGGCCCAGGCCCATTCATTCAGCTCGGTGGCGGTGAAGAGCTGGTCCTCTGGTGCGGCCAACGCCAGGGAGGCACCGGAAGCATGTCGCCGCGCCACGACTGGGCCCTCCGGCCAGCCCAAGGATGTGCGCATCGCGCTCACGCGCGCGGCCCATTCCTCGCAGGCAGCAGGGGTGCTTCCTGAAGCCTCCAGGACTGCGCCGCAGTCGCCGAAGTAGAGGTTGGGGCCCGTGAGTCGGCGAGAGCCTTCGAAGGGGAACTCGCCTGGTCCGCTCAGTCCTCCTCCTCGCGCGCCATCCGCACGCCGCGCTCGTCGCGCACCAGGCCTTCGAGGATCGGGCTGTATTCATCCTCCAGCTGAGGGAGCGATTCCATCGCCGGGGCCTCCACCATCTTCGGGCGGACAGGGGAGGCGCCCTCGGGACGGAACTTGGTGACCTGCTTCCAGGATCGGGTGAGGGCATCCGCGAAGATCAGCAGGAGGTCGCCGGGACGGCCCATGTGCAGGGCGGCCTCGATGGCTTCCTGCTCATCAGGAATGATGCTGATCTGAGATTCGGGCACACCCTTGGCCTTCAGTGCCCTGGCAAGTATTCCGGGTACCTCGTCCCCGTCGCGTCCGCGCAATGAGTCGTCCCGGCGGCAGATGTAGTGATCGAACTTTCCGACGGCAGTCTCGGCGATGGCTCTCAGGTCTTCATCCCGGCGGTCGCCCGGCCCGGCCAGCACGATGATGCGGCGGCCGAGCACATCCAGACGCTGGGCCAGCTCACACATGGCGCCCACCGCATGGGCATTGTGACCATAGTCGAAGATCACCTTGAAGGGATGCTCTTCAAAAATGTTCATGCGGCCGGGGGCCTGGTAGAAAGTGCTGCCAAAGGTTCGAAGTCCCTGGCGGATGGCCTCCAGCTTGATGCCCATGGAGAAGGCCATGGCCACGGCAAACATGGCGTTCTGCACATTGTGCAGCGCACGGCCCTCCAGGGTGGCCGGCACCAGGTGCGTCCACAGCAGCGGGATGTGGCTGCCCTTGTCGTAGAGCGTGATCATCTGGCCATTGACGCCCGCCTCGAGAGCGCACGCCCGGCCTCCGGCACGGATGTGTTCGCGGACCAACGCATGCTGGGGGTTCATGGTGACGTAGCAGATGCTCTTGGCCTCGGTGTAGGCAGACATTTTGAGCACCAGAGGGTCGTCGGCATTGAGCACGGCGCAGTCCCGGGCCACCTCCACCACGATGCGCTTCACTTCCGCGAGTTGTTCAAGGGTGTCGATGCCCTTCAGGCCCAGGTGGTCTGCCTGCACATTCAGTACGGCGCCCACGTTGACATAGGGAACGCCCATGCCTGCCCGCAGCAGGCCGCCGCGGGCCACTTCCAGCACGGCCATGTCGATCTGAGGATCGGCCAGGACCATGCGGGTAGCCACGGGGCCCGTCATGTCCCCTTCCACGGTGCGCTGGCCGTCGATGTACACACCGTCCGTGGTGGTGAGGCCAGGAATGTAGCCCGCCATCTTGGTGATGTGGGCGAGCATCCGGGCGGTGGTGGTTTTCCCATTGGTGCCGGTGACGGCGGCGACGGGCACGCGGGAGGGGGTGCCCGCGGGGAAGAGCATATCGATCACGGGGCCAGCCACATCCCTGGAAGTGCCTTCGCTGGGGGAAACATGCATGCGGAAGCCAGGGGCGGCATTCACTTCGCAGATTCCGCCACCCACGTCCTTGTAGCTCTCGGAGATGTCCGGTGACAGGAAGTCCACGCCGCCCACATCCAGGCCGATGGCCTGGATGGCGCGCACCGCCATGTCGCGGTTGTCGGGGTGGATGATGTCGGTGACATCCGTGGCGGTGCCTCCGGTGGAGAGGTTGGCCGTGGAACGGAGGAAGATGATCAGGCCCGCCTCGGGCACTGAGTCCTTGGTGAGGCCCACGCGGGCCAGCATCGCCTCGGCCTGTTCGTCGAGCACCAGGCGGGTGAGGACCTTTTCGTGGCCCACGCCTCGGCGAGGATCCTTGTTCACTTCCTCGATCAGCTGCGTCACGCTGCGCGTGCCGTCCCCCACCACATGCCCAGGTGTCCGCCGGGTGGCCGCCAGCAGTTCACCGTTCACCACCAGCAGACGGTGATCGTCGCCTTCGACGAAGGATTCGACGATGACCGAACGGGAGTGCTCCCGCGCCACCAGGAAGCCGGCCCGGACTTCCTCGGGGGTGGTCAGACGGATCGAAATGCCCCGGCCATGGTTGCCGTTGAAGGGCTTGGTCACGATGGGATAGCCAAGGCGGCGGGCGGCGGTCACGGCTGCGTCTTCGGATTGGACCAGCTCCTGGCGGGGCACCGGCAGTCCCAGCGTCGCGAGGATCTTGTTCGTCTCCTCCTTGTCGCTGGCGAGTTCCACGGCGATGTGCGGCGTCCTGCCGGTGATGGTGGCCTGGATGCGCTGCTGGAACTTGCCCTGGCCCAGCTGGACGAGGGACTGCTCGTTCAGGCGCATCCAGGGAATGCCGCGGGCTTCCGCCGCATGCACCAGCGAGGCGGTGGAAGGGCCCAGGGCGCGGCGCTGCGAGTAGCGGATGTACTCGTCTCGCGCAGTCTGCCAGGCCCAGCTATCGGGCACGCTGCCATCGGGACGCAGCTCAACGGGCAGCAGAGAGCAGAGCAGGCGCATGGCCAGGAGACCCGCCTCGATGCCTTCCTCCTTCTGGGCATATTCGTAGATGACGGTGTAGTGGCCGGGAAGCCCGGAACCTCTCGTCTTGCCGAAGGTCACCTGCTCGCCCGCCACGTTCTGCAGCTCGATGGCGACATGCTCCAGGATGTGGCCCATCCAGGTGCCTTCGTCCTCGCGGAGCCTGCGCACGAAGCCGCCGGGTTCGCCGTAGGAGCAGCCATGTTCATGCAGGCCCGGTAAAGCCTCCAGCAGCGGCCCGATGAAGGCTTCACCCAATTTCGAAGTGGGCCAATCCTCCAGCACGCCCAGGTCCATCTCGAGGCGGATGACCGGGAAGCGGGCATAGAGTGAAGGCCCGACATAGATGGAGCGATCGTGAATGCGCATGGGGGGCCTTTGGATCGGTAAGGACTCTAACGGGAATCGGACGGAATGGCGTCAGGAACGAAGGTTCCCCTTCGCATGGGCGCGTCGGGTCTGGAGGTTGAAGGTCGCGCCGGCGACGAGAATGTGGAGGACCACACCCAGCAGGCAGATGGGTTCTCCTTCCGCCACGGCAGCCATGGAGGAAAACTCGACTCCGCTCGCATCCACGATGGTGATCCCCCCGGAGCCTTCCACTTCGACGGTGTTGTCGGGGCTGATGAAGGCCGCCGTGTCTTCATCCAGACCGATGCCCACCAGGAAAGGGTTGAAGGCCAGTGCCGTGAGAAGGCGCCCCAGGCGATCCCGCTGGCTGAAGTGCTGGTCGATGATGAATCGGTTGGTGAGGCCGAGGCCAGGCGCCAACCGCACGCTGCCCGCTTTCGGGAGGAATCCCTCCTCGCCAAAGGCGATCATGTGCTCGCTGATGAAGCTGGCTCCGGCACTGGTACCCGCCACATGGACGCCCAGTGCGTTCTGGGCGCGCACCGTCTTGGCCACGGAGGTGCCGCCCAGGATGGTGGAGAGCCTCAGCTGGTTGCCCCCCGTGAAGAAGATGCCCGTGGCCTCCCGGATGCGGGCCAGGCGGCCGGGCTCTTCGCAGTCGCGCCGGGTGTCGAAGTTGATGGCCGTGGCCCGCTCGGCGCCCAGCTCCAGGAAGATCCTTTCGTATTTCGCTCCGGTGTCTGGCAGGCGACTGGCTGTGGGCAGAATGACGATGTCGGCCTTGGATCCGCCGGAAACCTCGACGAACCGCTTCAGGATGGACGGGTGGTTCTGCTTCGCCTTCTCCTCGGCCCCGCCAATGGGGATGACCCAACCTCGCTGGGAGCCTTCCAGGGTTTTGCTTGGGCTCATGAAGGGCGCTCCTCGAAGGTTCCATGGCGCACGGGCACACTGTCCCGGACGAACCACTGGCCGGCAATCAACACATCCTGGGGCAGCCCAGTGGTGCTCAGCACGACCAAGTCGGCGTCAGCACCCACCGCGACGCGCCCCTTCTTCCCGAAGCGCAACAACCGGGCGGGGTTGACCGTGAAGGCAGGGAGGATTCGCGCCAGAGGCTCACCCGCCTCCAGGAGCTGCCGAAGGGTTTCGGCGATGGCACTGGGAGAGCCAATGCCCATGCGGGTGACCATGCCATCCGAATCAAAGGTGGGCAGGCATCCGCCTCCATCGGTGCTGATGGTGATCCGTTCGGGGGGAGCGTCGCTGGCCAGGAAGCGGGTGAGGCCTTCGGCCGCAGTCCAGGCATCGTCTCCCGCGTCCACCGGGAAAGCGGTGAGGTCCACGGTACAACCCCTGCGGGCCAGGACGATGGCTTCCTCGAAGAGGGCCTTGCGGCGGTTCACATGGGTCGGATTGAACACCCGGGGGGGGATCTCGCTGCGGTCCAGCGCTTCCCGGACCAGGGCGAGCCCGCGGGGTCCATCTCCCAGGTGCAGGTGCAGGATGCCGGCCTTGCCGGTCATCAGGCCGCCGACATGGACATCCGCGGCGAGGCGCAGGAATTCGTCCAGCGTTGGTTGGCTGGAGCGGTGATCGCTGATCGCCAGCTCCCCAGCACCAATCAGGCACTCCACAAAGGCCAGATCACCCCGTACGCTTCCCGTCAGGGTCGTCGGGGGGAAGTGGTAGCCGCCGGTGAACCCGAAAGCATTGAGGCCCTCGTTGCGCAACCCATGAATGGCCGTCACCAGCTCCTTCGTGCTCCGGGTGATGTCGTCTGTGCCCAGCAGTCCCACCACGGTCGTGACGCCGCCGCGGGCAAAATGAGAAAGGGGGACGGGAGGGACCTTGGTGTGGGCTCCGGCTTCGCCGCCGCCGCCTGTGACATGGGCATGCATGTCGATGAACCCCGGCACCAGCCTGCGCCCGCCGAGGTCCACGCGCTGCATGTCGAAGGGAAGGTCGGGAATCTGCTGTCCCATCCAGAGCAGCTTGCCACCGCCCAGGAGGAGGTGCCTGAGGCCCAGGGGTTCGGGAGCATGGACGTCCGCATGGCAGAGGAGCGTGAGGGCAGCGGGAGAGGTTGGAATGATGGACCTGTGAGCGGGAAGTCCCTGCTGAAAGTATCAACGATCTGAGGAGAACTTGTGGCCATGAATCCAGGTGCTCGCGAGTAAAATCAAACCTTGCCCTGAGGCTCCCATGCAGCAAGAGCAGTTCCATTCGGAAGTCGAGCGCATCAGGCAGGGCGGCTCCGCCAAGGCCCATGAGAAGAATGCGGAGGCCGGCAAGCTCTTCGCCCGGGAGCGCATCCGCCTGCTGGTGGACGAAGGCTCCTTCGTGGAGGACGGCCTCTTCGCCAACGCCCTGGCCAGGGAGCTCCCGGCAGACGGCGTCATCACGGGCACGGCCACGGTGGCGGGTAGGCCCGTGGCGCTCATGGCCAACGACAGCACCATCAAGGCCGGCAGCTGGGGCGCCCGCACGGTGGAGAAGATCATCCGCATCCAGGAGGTGGCCCTGCGCCAGAAGGTGCCCATGCTCTACCTGGTGGACAGCGCCGGGGCCCGCATCACGGATCAGCTGGACATGTTCCCGGGCCGCCGCCACGCGGGCACCATCTTCCACATGGAGGTGGCGCTCTCGGGACTGGTGCCCCAGGTCTGCCTGCTCTTCGGACCCTCGGCGGCAGGCGGCGCCTACATCCCCGCCTTTTGCGACGTGGTGGTCATGGTGGAGGGCAACGCCAGCATGTACTTAGGCTCGCCCCGCATGGCGGAGATGGTCATCGGGGAGAAGATCTCGCTGGAGGACCTGGGTGGGGCGCGCATGCACTGTTCCGTGAGCGGCTGCGGCGACTTCCTGTGCAAGACCGAAACCGAGGCCATCGAACTCTGCCGCCAGTACCTGTCGTACTTCCCCCAGCACTGCGAAGACGCGCTGCCCGCGATCCCGCCGAAGGCGGTTTCGCCCAAGGCGAGGGCCTTGGGCGCCATCGTGCCCCCGGACATCATGGCCCCCTTCCAGATGAAGGACTTCATCGAAGGCCTGGTGGACGAGGGCAGCTTCCTGGAGGTCAAGAAGCTCTTCGCCGGGGAGATCATCACGGGCCTGGCGCGGCTCGATGGGAAGCCCGTGGGCATCCTGGCCAACCAGCCCCGGGTGAAGGGTGGCGTGCTCTTCGTCGACAGCGCCGACAAGGCCACGCGGTTCATCACGCTCTGTGATGCCTTCGGCCTTCCCCTCGTCTTCCTCAGCGACGTGCCGGGCTTCATGATCGGCAGCGCCGTGGAGAAGCAGGGCATCATCCGCCACGGGGCCAAGATGATCAGCGCCATGGCCGGCTGCAGCACGCCCCGCCTCTGCGTGGTGGTGCGCAAGGCCTATGGCGCTGGTCTCTACGCCATGAGCGGTCCGGGCTTCGACCCGGATGCCACCCTGGCCCTGCCCACCGCCAGCATCGCCGTCATGGGCGCCGAGGCCGCCGTGAACGCCGTGTTCGCCAACAAGATCGCGGAAAAGCCCGAAGAGGAGCGCATGGCCTACGTCCAGCAGCTCCGCGATGAGTACAACGAAGACATCAACCTCAAGAAGCTGGGCGCCGACCTCCATGTGGACGCCATCGTGGCGCCCGAGGACCTGCGCTCTGAGCTCATCATCCGCCTCGCCCGAGCCCGGCGACGAGACATCTGGCCGGTCAAGCGGAGGGCCGTCACGCCAGTTTGAGCGTTCGCTCCAGCGTTGCGCTATGCTTCCCGGCAGCTTTCCTGGAGGTTGGCATGTTCCGTCGCGTGGACGACTTCAAGACCATCTGGCAGCAGGAGGCGGAGAAGACCCTGGCGGTCTTCAATGCCATTCCCGATGCGGCGGCCCATCAGGCCGTGGACGCCGGCCACCGCGACCTGCGGCGCATGGCCTGGCACCTGGTGGAGACCATCCTCGAGCTGCCCCAGAACCTGGGCCTCAAGGTGCAGGGACCCGTAGGCCTTGGCCCCGACGGCTTCATCGCCACGCCCCCCCCGCCCACCATGGCCGAGATCTCCGCCACCTATCGGACCGTCAGTGACTCCCTGCTGGATCACATCGGCAGCTGGAGCAACACCGAACTGGGCCGCAACTTCACCCTCTACGGCGAGACCTGGACCGGCGCTTTTGCCCTGTATGTCCTCGTCAGCCACCAGACCCACCACCGGGGCCAGATGACCGTCCTCATGCGCCAGGCGGGTCTCCACGTGCCCAGCCTCTACGGGCCCACCAAGGAGGGCTGGGCGGAGTTCGGGCTGGCGGCGCCGAAGGTCTGACCCCACCGGGTGACGGAGCACGCTGCAGTGCAGCGTGCGGAGTCGGGACCCGGTGCGGGTCAGAGTAACGATCGCGTGGGTCGAAACCCCATGCGTGACCGTGAAGTCGGGACCCGGTGCGGGTCAGAGTAACGATCGCGTGGGTCGAAACCCCATGCGTGACCGTGAAGTCGGGACCCGGTGTGGGTCCGAGTAACGATCGCATGAGACGAAATCCCTTTCGTGACCGTGAAGTCGGGACCCGGTGCGGGTCATAATCACGGCTGGCTGGGCTGCAGCCCCGCCTTGACTTCGATATCTAGACCGGATCCCCTTCCCATCAACTTGGGTCCATCCCCGGAGGTTCCATGAGTTGCAGAGCCCTGCTGCTTTCTCTCGTCATGGTGGGTCTGCAGGCGGCCCCGCCGACCTTCCAGAAGCTCGGCAAGGGCCCAGGCATCCTGTTCATCCACGGCCTCGGCGGCAACCGGTCGGTCTGGTCCGGCGTGGCCGAAGAGCTGGCCCGGGATCATACGGTGCTGAGCGTGGACCTGCCGGGCAGCGGCGGCAGCCCCGGCCCCGTGGTGCTGGAAGGACGGGCGGACTTCGGCGCCGTGGCCAGGGACCTGGCCGCCCTGGTGCGCAAGGAGGGCCTGGCCCCCTGCCTGGTGGTGGGCCATTCCATGGGGGGCCCCATCGGGGCCAGGGCCGTGCTCGAAGATCCGACCGCGTTCCGGGGGCTCGTCCTGGTGGACAGCTTCCTTGGTCCCATCCCCGAGGCCTACCTGGAACCCACGGCGGTGGCGCTGGGCGCGAATGCCGAGCAGGCCCTGAGGATGTTCCTGGGCCTGATGACGGCCGGCCAGGCCCAGACCAGCCAGGTGGTGACCGAGGCCCTGAAGGTGCCGGTACCCAGCCTCCAGGCCTACCTGCGGGCCATGTCCCTGGATCCCCTGGCCGCCCGACAGGCGCAGCTGCGGCTGCCGGTGCTGCAGCTGGCGGCGGGAGCCCGGGAACCCGATCCGGACAAAGAGGCGCTGCGCCTGGCCCAGTTCGGGTTCAAGCACCTGCCCAGCTTCAGGCTCATCCACTTCCCCGGGGCCCGGCACTGGATCATGTGGGACGCGCCCGACGCCTTCCTGATGGTCCTCCGGGCCTTCGAGGCCGGCCTGGGGCGCTGAGGCCCCTGCTGTCCAAATTCGCGGGGGTGTGGGCGGGTTCCGTGGCATAAGAGTGTGTTCCCAGGTCCTTCGAGGCGACCTGCCAACTTTCCCAGAGGGTTCCCATGAAGCGATCCGTGCCGGTGCTGGCCGTGATACTGGCCCTGGTCATCACCGCCTGCACCCAGCTCCCAGAGGGGATCACCCCCGTGCAGGGCTTCGAGCTGCAGCGCTACCTCGGCCAGTGGCACGAGGTGGCCCGGCTGGATCATCGCTTCGAGCGGGGCCTGACCCAGGTGACGGCCCTGTACAGCCTGCGCGCTGACGGCAGCGTGAAGGTGCTGAACCGGGGCTGGGACGCCGCCCGGGGCACCTGGAAGGAGGCCGAGGGCCGGGCCGTCTTCCTGGGGACCCCCACCGAAGGGCGCCTCAAGGTCTCGTTCTTCGGGCCCTTCTATGGCGCCTATACGATCATCGCCCTGGACCCGGACCGCTACTCGATGGTCTGCGGGCCGGACCGTTCCTATTTCTGGATCCTCAGCCGGGAGCCCCGGCTGGATCCACAGACCCTCGAGCAGCTGCTGGCCCGGGCCAGGGCACTGGGCTTCGCCACGGACAAGCTGATCTATCCCTGAGCCCTTTCTAGAATCGGAAGCGGGCTTCCACGGAGTAGGTGGGGGTGGCCGCGGGGTAGCCGTCGATGACGAAGGCGTCATCCTGGCCCTCCCGCAGCCGGTTCGCCCACTGGGTGGGGTCGGTGCGGGGCTGCAGCAGGTTCTCGCCCCGGAGGATGAAGGTCCAGTGGCGGCCGACCTGCACCAGCGTGGAAGTGCCGATGTTCCGGTAGACCACCCTGGTGGGCCGGACGGTGGGGGGCAGACCCGTGGCGGCTGCGGGGGTGCCCTCGCCGTAGGTGGAGTACTGGCGACCCTGCTGGGTGTAGTGGAGCTCCGCCTGCACCTGGCTCCAGCCCATGAAGCCCTTGAGGCCGTGGGCGGAGAAGGGCCGCCGCTGGGCGGCCAGGGTGCGGTACTGCTGGCCCTCGGGGGCGTTCATATCCCGGGCCTCCTGGGCCCGGAGGAAGGCCTCCACCCCCAGCTTCTTGGCGGTGCGCCAGCCCAGGGCGGCATCCGTGCCCCGCGCCCGCACCTGGTCCCGGTTCGCGAAGCTGGTGCCGCTGGGGGCGATGAGATCCTTGCCGGTCTGCTGTTGGCTTTCGAGCCGGCCGTACCAGTTTCCCTGGCCCCAGCCGAGGCCGAGTTGCAGGGTCGTGGTCTGCTCCATGCGGAGGGGTGCGGCACCGGCGACACTGCCATTGCGCAGCTGCTCCAGCAGCTGCGGTGCCGTTCGGCCGACGCTGCCGGCCCCGTAGAGCCGGAGCCCGGCGCCCAGTTCCTGGTTGAAGCCCAGGCGGAGGCTGTGGCCCGAGGCACTGAGCACCTCCCGGTCGGTGCCGCCCAGCACCAGGGACTGGCGGTCCCGGGTGCCCCGGGCCTGGCCCAGCAGCCGGAGCCCTGGCCGGGCCTCGAAGTGCCAGTCCAGGCCGAAGGCGGCCTGGGTCCCCTTCACGGCGCCGAGCACCGCCGGGTTCACATCCCCGTCCTGGCGGGTGTCCTGGCCCTCCAGGCGCAGGCTCAGCCCCGAGCGGGGCCCGGTCACCAGGTGCAGAACCGACTGGAACCGCGTCTGCCGACCTTCGAAGGGGGTGGGGAGGGCCGAGCCGACCTTGGGCTCCTCATGCCGGAACCGGGCCATGCCCAGAATCGTTTCCACGTTCAGGGTTGGGCCCAGGTTCCAGTCCAGGCGCAGCTGGCCGCTGTCGCTCCGCTGGCTGCTTTCCCGGGCCGGGTTGTAGGTCCGGGTGCTGTCCGAGTTGTTCTGGTAGGGCTGGGGGACGCCGAAGTAGCTGCCCCGCCAGGCCAGGCTGAGCACGGCGGGTCCCCAGGTCTGGCCTAGGCCGAAGAAATTGGTCACCTGGCGGTAGGGCCGGTCCGTGGGCAGGGTCTGCTTCTCCTGGGCGCTCTGATTGCCGCCCCGCAGGTAGCCTCCCTCCCAGGCGAAGCCCGGGGTTACCGTGCTCTGCCCCTGCCCATTGTTGCCGCCCAGGCCACCAAGATCCCCCGAGGCGCCGGGCTTGAGGGGCCGGCCCGTGAAGAGGGCGATGGTGCCGCCCTGGCCGCTGGGGCCCGAGCCCGGCGAGCCCGTGATCACCTCGATGCGGGTGACGCCCAGCAGGGGCACTTCGCTGAGGTCCTGGCCCAGCCGGCCCGGGTCCATGAGGGGCATGCCGTCCACCAGGATGAGGGTGTCCTGGGGGCGGCTGCCCCCCAGGTAGATGGGTGAGGCCAGGCCCGCGCCGCCCTGGCTCTGCACCTGGCCCGGCAGCTCCCGGAGGAGGAAGGCGCCCAGGGTACGGGCGCCGGAACGCAGGATGTCGTCCTCGTCGAAGAGGGTCACCTGGCCGGGGGTTCGGCCCAGAGCCACGGGGCGGGCTTCCGCCGCCCAGGATTCCCGCGGGGGTTTCACCTCGGTCTGAGCAACCAGGGACAGGGCCTGCACCGAGACCGCGAGGTAGACTCCCGCCTTGCATGTGGGCTTGATGGTCATGGCTGCTCCCGTAATTGTGGTCTTGGCACCATTGAAGCAGGGATGGAAAGAAACGGCAGCAGGAACCACTCACAGGCTACCCAGGGACAAGATGAATTCGACCTCGTGGCCGTGTGATCCTGGGGAACCGTCCCCTGCATCCCACGACCCCACCCTGGCCCAAGGAGGCCGCCATGCTCCTCTTCAACCCGAAGCGGCTGCGCGCCGAGCATCCGGATCCCAAGCTGAACGAGTTCCTGGCCAAGACCGTGGCCTTCTTCGAGGCCAAGGGCAAGCGCCGCCTCAAGGAGGACGACCGGGAGCGGGTGTGGTACGCCGACTTCCTGGCCTTCGTGCAGCGGGAGAAAGTCTTCGCCACGCTGCTCACGCCCGAAGGCTACGGCGGTCCCGACTGCCGCTGGGACACCTCCCGGCTGTGCGCGTTCAACGAAGTGCTCGGCTTCTACGGCCTCTGCTACTGGTACACCTGGCAGGTGAGCATCCTGGGCCTGGGGCCCATCTGGATGAGCGCCAACGAGCCCCTCAAGCGCCGGGCCGCGCGGCTGCTGGATGAAGGCGGCATCTTCGCCTTCGGTCTTTCGGAAAAGGAGCACGGCGCCGATATCTATGCCACGGACCTGCTGTTGGTGCCCCAGGCCGATGGCGGCTACCGGGCCCAGGGCGACAAATACTACATCGGCAACGGCAACGAGGCGGCCATCGTCTCGACCTTCGGTCGGCTGCCGGGAACCGGAGAGTATGTCTTTTTCGCCGTGGACAGCCAGCACCCGGCCTTCGAGCTGGTGAAGAACATCACCGCCACCCAGTCCTACGTGGCGGAGTTCAAGCTGAACGACTACCCGGTCCCCGAGGCGGATCTCCTGTCCCGGGGCGACGAGGCCTGGAACGCCGCCCTGAACACCGTGAACATCGGCAAGTACAACCTGGGCTGGGCCACCATCGGCATCTGCACCCACGCCTTCTACGAGGCCATCAACCACGCCTCCGGCCGCATCCTCTACGGCCAGCCCGTGACGGCCCTTCCCCACGTGAAGCAGATGTTCCTGGACGCCTACGCCCGCCTGGTCGCCATGCGGCTCTTCGCGCTGCGGGCCTCGGACTACCTGCGCGCTGCTTCAAAGGAGGATCGGCGCTACCTGCTCTACAACCCCGTGGTGAAGATGAAGGTCACCACCCAGGGCGAGCAGGTCATCGACCTGCTCTGGGATGTCATCGCCGCCAAGGGCTTCGAAAAGGACATGTACTTCGAGGCGGCCACCCGGGACATCCGCGCCCTGCCCAAGCTCGAGGGCACCGTCCACGTGAACATCGCCCTCATCGTCAAGTTCATGCAGAACTACTTCTTCAGCCCCGCGGAATACCCCGAGGTGCCGCGCCGCCTGGAAGCCCGCAACGACGACTTCCTCTTCGACCAGGGCCCCGCCAAGGGGCTCGGGAAGATCCAGTTCCATGACTATCGCAAGGCCTATGCCAGCCGGGACCTTCCCAACGTCCAGATCTTCCGCGAGCAGATCAAGGTCTTCCGCAAGCTCCTGCTGGAAGCCACGCCGGACGCCGCCCAGCAGCGAGACATCGACTTCCTGCTGGCGGTGGGTGAGATCTTCACCCTGGTGGTCTACGGCCAGCTGATCCTCGAGAACGCGGCACTGCTGGAGATCTCCGACGACCTGGTGGATCAGATCTTCGATGTCATGGTGCGGGACCTGTCGCGCTACGCCCTCACCCTCCACGGCAAGCCCTCCAGCACCGAGGTCCAGATGGCCTGTTGCCTGAGCCTCATCCGGAAGGCGCATGTCGATGAGGCCCGCAGCCAGCGGGTGCTGGAAACCCATGTCTACAACCTAGACGGCGCCTACACCATGACCGAATAGGCTGCCTTCACCGCTCCAGGATGAAGGTCACAGGGCCGTCGTTCACCAACTCGACTTCCATGTGCTCCTGGAAGAAGCCGGTCTTCAGTCGAGGGTAATGGGCCCGCAGCAGATCGAGGAACCGCTGGAAGAGCACCCGTGCCGCCTCGGGTTCCATGGCTCGATCGAAGGAAGGGCGGCGACCCCGGGCGAGGCTGCCGGCCAGGGTGAACTGGCTGATGGCGAGGATCTCGCCGCCCGTCTCGGGTAGCCCGAGGTTCATCTTCCCGTCCCCATCCTCGAAGATGCGCAATGTGGCGATCTTGGCGGCGACCCAGGCGCAGGTTGCCTCCGTGTCGCCGGTCTCCAGGCCCGCCAGCACCAGCAGTCCCGGGCCGATGGTGGCCGATTGCTCCCCGCAGCGAACGGTGGCCCGCTGCACCCGCTGGATGACCGCCTTCATCCGATGCCCCCCCCATGGCCAGCCGCTGGCCCCCTGGATTCTACCGTCCGGCCCCCCTTGGCATCCGGCAGGAGGTTCCACTCAACCCTGGGCGAATTCCGGCGTAGCCTATCTTTCCCACCCATCTTTCTCAAGGAGCCTCCGCATGAAGCGCCCCGGATCAATGTCCCGCCTTGCCTGGCCAGGCCTTGTCCTGGCCCTGGCCCTGCCGCTGGCAGCAGCCGGACCCATGGCCCCAGCCGTGGAGGCCCAGAAGCACCAGCTGCCCCCCCTCATCGACCGGGACAAGTTCTTCGGCAACCCCGAAATCGCCGGCGCCCAGCTGTCGCCGGACGGGAAGTGGATCGCCTTCCTCAAGCCCTACAAGGACACCCGGAATGTCTGGGTGAAGAAGGTGGGGGAGCCCTACAGCAAGGGGCGGCTCATCACGGCGGATCCCAAGCGGCCCATCCCGGGCTTCTTCTGGAGCCGGGACGGCAAGCAGATCCTCTTCGTGCAGGACAGGGACGGCGATGAGAACTTCAACGTCTACGCCGTGGATCCCGCGGCGGCCCCGGTTCCCGGCAAGGACGCCCCCGAGGCCCGCAACCTGACTGCCGCCAAGGGCGCCCGGGCCCAGATCCTGTCCGTGCCCAAGGCCGACCCCGACACCATCTACGTGGGCCTCAATGACCGGGATGCGGCCTGGCATGACGTCTACAAGGTGAAGATCTCCACGGGGGAGCGGGCCCTCATCCGCAAGAATACCGAGCGCATCGCGGGCTGGGTCTTCGACAAGCAGGCCAACCTGCGTCTGGCGCTCCGCACCACGGAGAAGGGCGATACCGAGATTCTGCGGGTGGACACGGCGGGCTTCACCAAGGTCTACGAGTGCAGCGTGTTCGAGTCCGCAGGCCCCGTGGCCTTCCACAAGGATGGCAAGCGGGTCTACATGCAGACCAACAAGGGCAATCGGGACCTTCTGGAGCTGGTGCTCTTCGACCCCGCCACCGGCCAGGAGGAGAAGCTGGAATCCGATCCCAAGGGCCGGGTGGATTTCGGCAATGCCATCTTCTCGGACCTCAGCGACGAGCTGCTGGCCACCACCTACGAGGATGAACGCACCCGGATCTACTGGAAGAACAAGGCCTGGGAAGCCGACTACAAGCTCATCCAGAAGCAGCTGCCGGGCCGCGAAATCGGCCTGGGTTCCATGACCACCGACGAGCAGCTGGTCATGGTGGCTGCCTACAGCGACCGCGATCCCGGCTCGCGCTACCTCTTCGATCGCCGCACCAAGAAGCTGAGCCTGGAATATGTCTCCCGCGAGGATCTGTCGCGCGAGCACCTGGTGGCCATGGAGCCCATCCGCTACAAGTCCAGCGACGGCCTGGAAATCCCCGCCTACCTCAGCCTGCCCAAGGGTGTGCCGGGCAAGAACCTGCCGCTCATCGTCTTCCCCCATGGCGGCCCCTGGGCCCGGGATACCTGGGGCTTCAACAACTACGCACAGTTCCTCGCCAACCGCGGCTACGCGGTGCTGTCGCCCAATTTCCGCGGCTCCACCGGCTACGGGAAGAAGTTCCTCAATGCGGGCAACAACCAGTGGGGCGACCTCATGCAGGACGACATCACCTGGGGCGTGAAGCATCTGGTGGCCCTTGGCACGGTGGACCCGAAGCGGGTGGGCATCATGGGCGGTTCTTACGGCGGCTACGCCGCGCTGGCGGGCGTGGCCTTCACCCCCGACCTCTATGCTGCGGCGGTACCCATCGTGGGGCCCTCGAACCTGCTGACGCTCCTGGATTCCATTCCCTCCTACTGGGAGAGCTTCCGCATCATCTTCCACGAGCGCATGGGCAACCCCAACACCCCCGAAGGGAAGAAGCAGCTGGAGCGGCAGTCTCCCCTGAACTCCGCAGCAAAGATCAAGACCCCCCTCCTGGTGGTGCAGGGCGCCAATGATCCCCGGGTGAAGAAGGCCGAGAGCGAGCAGATCGTCATCGCCCTGCGGGACCGCGGCTTTCCCGTGGAGTATATTTGCGCGCCCGATGAAGGCCACGGCTTCCAGCGCCCCGTGAACAACATGGCCATGATGGCGGCTGCGGAGAAGTTCCTCGCCAAGCACCTGCAGGCCCGCCACCAGGAGGGTGGCAAGGCCGATGTCATGAAGCGGCTGCCTGAGATCACGGTGGATCCCAAGACCGTGGTGCTGGCCAAGAAGGTGGAGGTCGCGACGGCCTCGCCCAAGCCCGTGGCCGAGTTCACGGCCGGTTCGACGACCTGGGCCGGTGCCCTGGCCATGGGTGGGCAGAGCATCCCCGTCACCATGACCAATACCATCCGCGCCGAGGCCGGGATGTGGATCGTGGAGGGCACGGCCAAGGTTGGGCCCACGGAATTCACCGATGCCTGCACCTATGCCATGGGGAGCTTGATCCCCCTGAAACGGAGCGTGAAACAGGGCCCCGTGGCCATCGAGCTCACCTTCGCGAAAGGCAAGGCCACCGGCTCCATGGCCATGAATGGCCCGGCGAAGCCCATTTCCGCGGACCTCGGCGGCGACCTCTTCGCGGACGGCTCCGGGGCCTTCGAATCCATCGCCTGCCTGCCGCTGGCGGAGGGGTTCAGCACCACCTACCGTACCTTCGATGTCCAGAAGCAGAAGGTCTCCCCGCAGCGGGCCAAGGTCGTGGGCTCGGAAGAATTGAAGGTTGCCGCAGGCACCTTCCAGACCTGGAAGATCGAGACCGGAAGCACCGAGGGGGATCCCGGCGGGGCCACGGCCTGGATCGACAAGGCCACCCGCAAGCTCGTGAAGGTCAGCGCCGTGCTTCCCGGCGCGGGCGGCGCCGTCATGACCACCGAACTGCAAAAATGAACTGATGAGTCAACGGAGCGGCCGGGCCTGCCCGGCCGCTTTTCGTTCGCCCCGTCGGATGACCTTCATCCAGCTTTGCATGAGCGTCTAGAATCAAGACCGGCTCCACACCAGGTGGACAGGTCGACCGAGCGATCGGTCCTTCAGGAATTCAGAGCACAAGGGCGGATCCGTGAGTTCAGAGCACGTATGGTGGTCGCACTTTCCGGCGGGGGTCGGCCACGCGGCCCAGCCCTTTCCCTTCGAGAACCTGGGGCAGCTGGTGCGGGCCGCGGCGGAGCGGTACGGCGACCGAAAGGCCGAGACCCTGGTCCTGCCCAATGGCATGGAGGCCTCCCTCAGCTTCCGGGAGGTCGATCGGCTTTCGGATGCCTTTGCGGCTTACCTTGGCCATGACCTCGCACTGCAGCCCGGGGCGCGGGTCGCGATTATGTTGCCCAATACCCTGGCCTATCCGATCTGTGCCTTCGGTGCCCTCAAGGCCGGCTGCGTGGTGGTCAACACCAACCCCCTCTACACGCCCCGGGAGCTGAAGCAGCAGCTCCAGGACAGCGGCGCCGAAGTGCTGGTGGTGCTGGACCACTTCGGGGACAAGGTGGATGCCGTCCGTGCCGACACCGACGTGAAGACCGTCGTGGTCACCAGCGTGGCAGATTTCTTCCCCCTGCTCCCGCGGACGCTCATCAAGGCCAAGCTGAGGCTGTCGGGGCTGGTTCCGCCCCTTGCGATGCCCTTCACCCGGCTTCCCCAGGCCCTGAAGCTCGGCTCCCAGCGCGGGGCCCTGGCGATGACAGGGAAGGTCGCGCCCACCCGGGACAGCCTGGCCCTGCTCCAGTACACGGGGGGGACCACGGGCATCAGCAAGGGCGCCATGCTCAGCCACGGCAACATGCTGGCCAACCTGGAACAGATCGGCGAGATCACGCGGATCTACCTGAACTACGGTGACGAGACCGTGCTCACGGTGCTGCCGATGTATCACGTCATCGCCTTCACCATCAACCTGCTCTACGGCTTCCACAGTGGCAGCCACAGCATCCTGGTGCCCAATCCCCGGCCCCTCAAGAACCTCCACCCGGCCTTCAAGAACCACGAAATCACCTGGATGACCGCCGTCAACACGCTGCTGAAGGGACTCCTCGACGAGAGCTGGTTCCGGCCAGAGATGACCCGCAGGTTGGGGGGGGTCTTCGCCGGCGGCATGCAGACCCATCCCTCCGTTCTCCAGCGCTGGGAAGACTTCACCGGCTGCCTGGTCATCGAAGGCTACGGACTCAGCGAGACCAGCCCCCTGGTGACCTACAACACCGCCGTGCGCCATGGGGACCGGCTGAGGCGCACCATGGCCCAGGTGGGCGGCGTTGGACTGCCCCTGCCGGGCACGGAAGTGCGCATCGCCGACGATGATGGGAAGGACCTGCCCATGGGGGCCCGGGGCGAGATCCTGGTGAAGGGACCCCAGGTGATGCAGGCCTACTGGAACCAGCCCGAGGAGACCAGCCGGACCCTGCGGGACGGCTGGCTCTGCACGGGCGACATCGGCTCCTTCGACGAGGATGGCTACCTGCAGATCACGGATCGCAAGAAGGACATGATCATCGTGAGCGGATTCAACGTCTATCCCAACGAGGTGGAGGCCTGCCTCGCCCTCCATCCGGACGTGGCGGATGTGGCGGTGGTGGGCATTCCCCACCAGGACACCGGCGAAGCCGTGCGGGCCTATATCGTCGCCAGGAAGGAACTTGCCGTGGACGAGCTTCGCGCCCACTGCCGCCGCCTGCTGGTGAACTACAAGGTGCCCACCAGCTTCAGCTTCCTGGCCGAGATCCCCAAGAACGCCGTGGGCAAGGCCCTCCGGAGGGAGCTGCGGGCCGGGGCCGGTCAGGGCTGAAGGCCGGGGCGTTCCCTAGTCCCAGCCCAGCTTCCGCCGCAGCTTTCCCGCCAGATCCCGGGCCTGGGGATGTCCCAGGCCCGTGGCCACCCCCCCGTAGACCACGGCGCACAGGGCGATGAGGGGCAGCAGGCGGAGTCCCAGGGCCAGGCGCGTGAAGCTGTGGGGGGCATCCACGGCGAGGAGGCCTGCGCCGCCCCAGGCCACCAGGCCCATGAGGAGGGCGGCGGCGAGCGCCTTGCCAGTGGCCACCAGGAGCGGCCGCAGGTCCAGGCCTGGCAGGCGGGGATGCAGCCGAAGCAGCACGCCCAGCAGGCCCGCCAGGCTGGCGAGGCCGTTGGCCAGGGCCAGGCCGCCGGTGCCCAGGGGCTTGAGCAGGAGGAAGCTGAGGACCACGTTCAGCACCAGGGTTCCACCCGCCAGGGTGGCGGGGCCCCGGTAGTCCCTGAGGGCGTAGAGGGCCTGGTTGCTTAAGCGCTGGGCCGCCACGAAGACCAGACCCACGGCCTGGAACACCAGGGTGAGCGCCGTCCAGTCCGCCGCGCCTGGGGTGTAGGCGCCGGTGCGGAAGAGCAGGGCGCAGATGGGCCGCGCCAGCACCGCCAGGCCCACGGAGGCCGGCAGCACCAGCAGGGCCGAGGCGGAGATCGACTGGGTGAGGCTCTGGTTCAGGGCGGGCCAGTCCCGGGCCTCGGCCTGGCGCGACAGGGTGGGCAGGCCCGCGGTGGCCAGGCTCATGGCGAAGAGGCCCAGCACCATCTCGCCCATCATGCCGCTGTTGTAGAGCACCATCTGGGCGCCGTTGGGAAGGCTGGAGGCCAGGGTGGTGCTGATGAGGGCGTTGATGGGATAGATCCCCGCCGCCAGCAGCCCCGGGCCCATGCGCTTGAGGGCCTTCACCACCCAGGGGTCCCGCAGGTGGAAGCCGAAGGCCAGGCCGAAGCCTTCCTTGCGCACCGCCGGCAGTACCACCAGAAGCTGCAGCACTCCCCCCGCCAGCACGGCGAAGGCGCAGACGACGGCGACCGTCTCGAAGGGCACGGGGCCGCCGCGCTCCATCACGCGCAGGGTGGTCCAGCCGAAGGCGATGAAGGCCAGGTTCCAGAACACCGAGACCGAGGCTGCCAGGGCGAAGCGGTGGCGCAGGTTCAGCAGGCCCGTGAAGCCCGCCGTGAGGCTCACCAGGGCCAGGTAGGGGAACATGATGCGGCCCAGGCGGGCCGTGAGTTCACCCTGTACGGCCGGGCGGCCAAAGGTGAGCAAGCCCGCCAGGGGCCCCATGAAGAGCAGTACCAGGACCACGCCCAGCAGCAGGATGGCCAGCAGGGTGCCCAGGAAGCGCCCGGCCACGGCCTTGACGGCGGCCTCCCCTTCGGCGGCTTCGGCTTCCGCCAGGGTGGGCAGGAAGGCGGCGGTCATGGTGCCTTCGGCCGTGAAGCGGCGCAGCAGGTTGGGCAGGCGGAAGGCCACGGCGTAGGCGTCCGCCGCGGCGCCCGCCCCCAGGATGTGGCTGAGGAAGAAGGTCTGGACCAGGCCTGATAGACGGCTCAGCAGCGTCATGAAAGACACCACGGCGGCCGAGCGCAGCAGGCTGGGGCGGGTTCCGCTCATGCTTTGATCAGGAGGTAGAGCCCCACGGCCACGTTACCCGCGCCCGACAGGGCGTAGAGCGTGCGCCGGTAGCGCAGTTGGGTGCCAAGGCGGGCCGCCAGCCAGCCGGAGAGGGCGCTGAGCAGGGTGAACATGGCCGTGATGCCCAGGCCGAAGAGCAGGAGGGCCTGCAGGAACTGGAACTGGCCACTGATGCCGGTGCTGCGCAGGAGGGTGGTGAAGCCGCGCACGCCCCCCAGCCCGAAGAAGGCGCCCAGCCAGGCGGCGGAGTGGTGGAAGCCGTGGGCCGCGGCCCGGGCGGACCGAGCCCGGTGTTTCCACCGAAAGCGAATCCGCCTCACCGGATGCCCATGGGGGTGGGGGTGCTCGTGGGTGAGGGGGCCGTGGCGGTGCGAGTGGCTGTGGAGGGCCAGGCTGCGCAGACCCAGGGCGGCAGCCAGATTCCAAAGACCCAGCAGCAGGACGAGCGCCCAGGCCAGCCGGTCCATCCATAGGAAGAAGCCATCCCCCAGGAGGGTGCGTCCGAGGAAGGTGGCCGCCACGGCCAGGAGGGCCACCGCGAGCATGTGCGACAGGCCGAAGGCGAGGCCCACCTTCCAGGCGCCCCGGCGATCCCCTGACAGCGAAACCCCCGTCACCACGGCCACATGGTCGGGTTCCACGGCGTGCAGCACGCCCAGGTAGAGCGGAAGGAACATGGTCAGAGGATAGCGCGGAAGGGCGCGCGCCTAGGCATGCTTGGACTGGCTCTTAGACCTTCTCGAAGTGGATGCCCCGATCCCCGGGGTAGTGGGCATCATGCCTGACGCGGTCCTGCAGGATGTCTAGGGGGATGCCCCCCGGGAAGGCCTCGCAGGTGCTCTCCACCAGATCGATCAGGTGTCTGCAGTCCAGGCACCCGACCCCGACCAGGTAGCGGTACTCGGGCGGCTGCAGGGGGGACAGATCCTCGGTCATGTCATGAGTGTCCGGCCCAGGCAGGTCCGGCACCAATGGGGCAAAACCCTACTTCGGGGCCCACGAAAGGTGTAGTTGGATGCCGATCCGCGCCGCGGAAGAGTTCAGGCCTGGTGGAAGGCCCTGAGGACGGCCGCGTAGGCCGCCGGTGCGGCGTTCAGCTGGTCGAGGGCGATCCACTCGTCCACCCCGTGGGCCTGCTCGATGGAGCCGGGCCCCAGCAGGAAGGCGGGGAGGCCCCGAGCCGCCGCCGCGGAGGCGTTGGTGGTGTAGGGGGCGGCAAAGGGGGCGGTGCCCAGGGCCTCCAGGAGCCGGGCCTGGAGCGACAGGTCCGGGTTCTTCCAGGCGGGGACGCAGTCCGGCATGGTGAGCTCCTGGCCGGTGTAGCAGCGCTGCGTGGCCTCCGCCAGGCGAATCGTGACGCCCTCCAGTCCTTCGAGGCAGGGCGCGAGGCGCGCCAGCACCGATGGGGCCGTTTCGCCGGGGAGCAGCCGCAGGGCCAGCCGACCAGTACACCGGTGGGGCACCATGCCCGGGGAGGGCCTGGGTTCGGAGGCGATCTCGATGAGCTCGCACACCCCGCGGCCCAAGGCCGGATCCTCGGGCTGGGGCAGGGTCCGGATCCGGGCCAGGGCCTCCACCAGCTTGTAGATGGCGTTGTCCCCCAGCTCAGGGCGGGAGGTGTGGGCGCTGCGGCCCCGGGCCTCCACCAGGAGCCCGGCCCGGCCTTTCTGGCCCACACCCAGCTGCAGGGAGGTTGGTTCGCCCACGAGGACCAGGTCCACGGGATGGCGATCCAGCACGTGGTTCAGCGCGGCCGAGGTCAAGTTCTCCTCGCAGACGCTGGCCGAAAGGATGAGGGTCCCCGGGAAGTCCTCCAGGTCCGCCACGGCGCAGAGCATGGCCGCCAGGGAGCCCTTGGTGTCTGCGGCGCCCCGCCCCCAGAGCCGGTCCTGGTCGATGTCTGCGCCGAAGGGGTCGTGGGCCCAGGCCGTGGGCTCCGTCACCGGCACGGTGTCGAGGTGGGCGTCCAGCAGCACCGTGGGGCCGGGTCTGACCCCCTTCCGCATCCCGAGTACCGAGCCGAAGCGGTCGATCTCCACGGCGAGCCCCATGGCCCGCATGCGCTCCGCCACCAGCGCTGCCAGGGCGCCTTCCTGGCCCGAGAGGCTGGGGATCCGCACGAACTCCCGGCAGAGCGTGATGACGGGGGTGGTGGGATCAGGGTTGGGCATGGAAGGACTCCCCGGGGACAGCCAACACTCCCGCCAGATTCTGGTCCGTCGAAGCTCTCCGAAGGGAGGGGAAGTCCGAAGAACTGGAGCCGCCTACCCGAATCGAACGGGTGACCACCAGATTACAAAGCTGGAGCTCTACCAACTGAGCTAAGGCGGCGCGGGTTCCAGTCTATCGGATTACGCGGCGTTTATGAATGGCACTGGGGAAGGTGGTGGCCAACCTGTTCGTGATTCTCAGCGGTGCGGGGCCCCGCTCGGAACAGCGCTGGTGCGCTGTCCGCTCGCGACCCGCATCCGCTTCGACATTCAGTCGCCTGCCTCGGTGTTCCTGAACTGGTCGGGCAAGCGTGAGGCCAACCTGGTTGCTATTCTCAGCGGTGCGGGGCCCCCGCTCGGAACAGCGCCAACGCGCTGTCCACTCGCGACCCGCATGAAGATTCGGGCCAACCTGGTTGTTATTCTCAGCGGTGCAGGGCCCCGCTCGTCAGGCGACATTCAGTCGCCTGCCTCGCGACCCGCATCCGCTTCGAGACTGAGGCCAACCTGGTTGTTATGGGATCCACAGGTCCCGGGGCCTGTCCGACCAGGGGCAACCTGGTTGTTATCAGGGGGCCCCGCTCGTCAGGCGACATTCAGTCGCCTGCCTCGCGACCCGCATCCGCTTCGAGACTGAGGCCAACCTGGTTGTTATGGGATCCACAGCGGGTCCCCGCTCGGAACAGCGCTGGTGCGCTGTCCACTCGCGACCCGCTAGCGTGGATCCCCTGACGGGTTCCGCTTCAGCTCTTCCATGAAGGTCTCCATCCACTTGGTGGAGAAGGTTCCGGCGACGAAATCGGGGTGGTCCATGATGCGGCGGTGCAGGGGGGCGGTGGTCTTGATGCCTTCGATCACCAGGGTGTCCAGGGCGCGGCGCATGCGGGCGATGGCCTCGGGGCGGTTGGCACCGTAGGCGATGAGCTTGGCCACCATGGAGTCGTAGTGGGGCGGGATCACCGCGTCCTGGTGCATGGCGGTGTCCACGCGGATGCCGGGGCCGCCGGGGAAGTGCAGCGCGGTGATGCGGCCGGGGCTGGGGGTGAACTTGAAGGGATCCTCGGCATTGATGCGGCACTCGATGGCATGGCCCTTCTGGACCACGTCCTCTTGGCGGAAGCTGAGCTTCTGGCCCGCGGCGATGCGGATCTGCTCCTTCACGATGTCGATGCCCGTGACCAGCTCGGTGACCGGATGCTCCACCTGGACCCGGGTGTTCATCTCCATGAAGAAGAAGTCGCCGCGCTTGTCCAGCAGGAACTCGATGGTGCCCGCGTTGTAGTAGCCCACGGCCTTGGCGGCGCGGACGGCGGTGTCGCAGATGCGCTGGCGCAGCTCGGGGGTGAGCATGGCACTGGGGCTTTCCTCGATGAGCTTCTGGTGGCGGCGCTGGATGGAGCACTCGCGCTCGCCCAGGTGCACCACGTTGCCGAACATGTCGCCCATGATCTGGACTTCGATGTGCCGCGGCTCCAGGAGGTACTTCTCCATGTAGACGCTGTCATCGGTGAAGGCGCCCTTGGCTTCGCTGCGGGCGGTGTTGTAGAGATCCGGCAGCTCCTCGGCGTTGTTGCAGATGCGCATGCCGCGCCCACCGCCGCCGGCGCTGGCCTTGACGATGACCGGGTAGCCGATCTGCTCGGCCACCACCAGGGCTTCCTCCACGGTCTCGACGAGGCCGTCGCTGCCGGGCATGAGGGGCACGCCCGCCTCCAGCATGGTGGCCTTGGCCTGGGCCTTGTTGCCCATCTTGCGGATGATCTCGGCGCTGGGCCCGATGAAGGTGATGCCGCAGGCCAGGCAGACCTCCACGAAGTGCGCGTTTTCGCTGAGGAAGCCATAGCCGGGGTGGATGGCCTCGGCGCCGGTGACTTCGGCCGCCGCGATGACCTGGGGGATGTTGAGGTAGGACTTCGAGGAGGGCGGCGGCCCGATGCAGACTTCCTCATCGGCGAAGCGGACATGGAGGGCGTTCCGGTCGGCCTCGGAGTAGACGGCCACGGTCTGGATGCCCATCTCCTTGCAGGCGAGGATCACCCGCAGGGCGATCTCCCCGCGGTTGGCGATGAGCACCTTCTTGAAAGGTGGAATGTCGAGGGGGGCCGCAGGGGCCGGTACGGTCTTGCGCTTGATGGCGGCGCCCATGGCCTAGCCAATCCTCACGGCGAACAGGCGCTCGCCGTATTCCACTGGCGTGCCGTTCTCCACCAGCACCTTCACGACTTCGCCGGCCACGTCGCTTTCGATCTCGTTCATGAGCTTCATGGCTTCGATGATGCAAAGGGTTTGGCCAGGCTTCACGAAGTCACCCGGGGAGGCGAAGGGGGTGGCGGTCGGGTTGGAGGCGCGGTAGAAGGTGCCCACGATGGGGCTGGTGACGTAGTGGATGCCAGGCTCGTCTGCGGGGGCTGCTGGAGCCAGGGCCACAGGAACGGCGGCGGGAGCGTACTGGACCATGGGGGCCGGGGCGGCCATCACCGACAGGGGAGCCACAGGAGCCTGGACCGTCGGGGCCGGGGGACCGTCCTTGCGGATGCGGAAGCGCATGTCGCCCGCCTCGAACTCGAATTCCTGGAAGGGCTCCCGACCCACGAGGGCGATGAGGGACTTGATCTCTTCCAGTCCGATGGTCTGGACGGCAGCCTTGGGGGAGGACTTGGCTGGGCTCGGGGCAGAAGCTTTGGCGATGGGGGTGGTCTTGGCTGCGGGTCGCGAGGCTGGGGTTTTCTTCATGGCAGCGGACGTCTTGCGCGAGGTGCTCATCAGGGCTCCAACGGTCGGGTCAGGCTGGGGAAGGGATCGAGCATATCAAACCGGGGCAAGCCGGTGAGATCACGATTCTTCGGCGGGCTCCTCCAGCGGAGCCTTTTTCTTGGTGCGGGGGCCGGTTTCTTCCGGGCGGAACTCTTTGCGGGCCGCGTCCAGGATGCCATTGAGGAATTGTGTGCCTTCCTGGTCGCTGAAGTCCTTCACGATCTCGAGGGCCTCGTTGATGACGATGGGGAAGGGCACTTCCTTCACGAACATCAGCTCGTAGAGGCCGAGCCTGAGCAGGTTCCGATCCACGGCGGCCATGCGGTGGATCTTCCAGTGCTCGGCGTACTTGGTCAGGACGGCGTCGATCTCCTCCAGCTGCCCGTGGACCCCGTCCACCAGCCGCCGGGCATAGTAGAAGGCATCCCGGTTCAAGTCCTGGATGGCATAGAACCCAGCGAACACCTGGTCTGGCGCGTAGCCCGTCAGGTCCATGGCATACAGCATCTGGAGGGCGTACTCGCGCCCCCGGCGACGAACACCCATCTACTTACCTTTCTTCTTCCCGCCGAGAGTGTGGGTCAGGTCCACCATCTCGAGGACGCTCTGGGCGGCCTCCCAGCCCTTGTTGCCCATCTTGGCGCCGGCCCGGTCGATGGCCTGTTCCACACTGTCGGTGGTGAGCACACCAAAGGCCAGGGGCAGGCCCGTGTCCAGGGCCACCTGGGCGGCGCCTTTGGTGACCTCGGCGGCGATCATGTCGAAGTGCGGCGTGCCGCCCCGGATCACCGAGCCCAGGACGATGACGCCCGCATACTTGCCGCTCTGGGCGGCGAGCTTGGCCGCCTGGGGCAGCTCGAAGCTGCCGGGGACGCGGATGAGGTCCATCTGTTCTTCGTCCCCACCGTGGCGGAGGATGCAGTCCTTGGCGCCCTCGATGAGGCGCTCCACGATGAAGTCGTTCCAACGCGAAGCCACCAGGGCGAAGCGGTCGCCCTCGTGCACGCGGATGTGGCCCTCAAAGATCCCCATGGGAACCCCCCGAAAGGTGGTGTAAGAACTGATGACACTACCATACACCGCGCCAGCGGTCACTCAGAAAAGGGCCCGGGGGCATTGCCCCCGGGCCCTTTTCTGAGCAAGGAACTAGACGGTCACCGTGTCTGCAACTTCACGGAAGTCGGGAATCTGATCGAAGTTCATGTAGCGGTAGATGTCCTTGGCCTTCGCATCCACCACGCCGATCTGGGCCATGTACTCGGCCACCGTGGGGATCTTCCCGGTCAGCGCGCAGATGGCGGCCAGCTCGGCCGAGCCCAGGTAGACCCGGGTGTCGATGCCCAGGCGATTGGGGAAGTTGCGGGTGGAGGTGGACATGGCCGTGCTGCCCTTGCGGATCTGGGCCTGATTGCCCATGCAGAGCGAGCAGCCGGGCATCTCCAGGCGGGCGCCGGTGCGCCCCAGGATGCCGTAGTAGCCCTCTTGGGTGAGGACGTACTCGTCCATCTTGGTGGGGGGCGCGATCCACAGCCGGGTGGGGATGTCGGTCTTGCCGTCCAGCAGCTTTCCGGCGGCGCGGAAGTGGCCGATGTTGGTCATGCAGGAGCCGATGAACACCTCGTCGATGGTGTCGCCGGCCACGGCGGACAGCAGCTTCACGTCATCGGGATCATTGGGGCAGGCGAGGAGGGGCTCCTTCACATCCGCCAGATCGATCTCGATGATGGCGGCGTACTCGGCATCCGCATCGGGGGCCAGCAGCTCGGGCTTGGCGATCCAGGCCTGCATGGCCTTGATGCGGTTCTCGAGGGTCTGGCGGTGTTCGTAGCCGTTGGCGATCATCCACTTCATGAGGGTGATGTTGGACGTCATGTACTCGATGATCGGTTCCCGGTCCAGGCGCACGGTGCAGCCCGCGGCGGAGCGCTCCGCGGAGGCGTCCGACAGCTCGAAGGCCTGCTCCACCTTGAGCTTGGGCAGTCCTTCGATCTCGAGGATGCGGCCGCTGAAGATGTTCTTCTTCCCCTTCTTCTCGACGGTAAGCAGGCCCTGCTGGATGGCGTAGTAGGGGATGGCGTTCACGAGATCGCGCAGGGTGACGCCGGGCTGCAGCTCGCCCTTGAAGCGCACCAGCACGGATTCCGGCATGTCCAGGGGCATGACCCCCGTGGCGGCGGCGAAGGCCACCAGGCCCGAACCGGCGGGGAAGGAGATGCCGATGGGGAAGCGGGTGTGGGAATCGCCGCCGGTGCCCACGGTATCGGGCAGCAGCAGGCGGTTCAGCCAGCTGTGGATGACGCCGTCGCCGACCTTCAGGGACACGCCGCCCCGGTTGGTGATGAAGGGCGGGAGCTCCCGGTGGGTCAACACGTCCACGGGCTTGGGGTAGGGCGCGGTGTGGCAGAAGGACTGCATCACCATGTCCGCGGAGAACTGCAGGCAGGCCAGGTCCTTCAGCTCGTCCCGGGTCATGGGGCCCGTGGTGTCCTGGGAGCCCACGGTGGTCATGTGGGGCTCGCAGTAGGTGCCGGGGCGGATGCCGGTGGTGCCGCAGGCCCGGCCCACCATCTT
Source organism: Candidatus Geothrix skivensis (assembly GCA_016721195.1). GTDB lineage: Bacteria > Acidobacteriota > Holophagae > Holophagales > Holophagaceae > Geothrix > Geothrix skivensis. The sequence continues at coordinate 91,382 of JADKIO010000005.1, forward strand.
CTGGGCCAGGGTGTAGCCTTTGCCCGTGTCCTTGGGGATGGCGGGGAAGCGGAAGATCGTGGACTCGGGCAGACCCAGGGCCTTGCGGGCCTTGGTGGTGAGGCCGCGGCCCACGATGAGGGGGATGCGTCCGCCGGCGCGGACCTCGTCGAAGATGACATCGGACTTCACCTTGAACTCGGCGATCACTTGACCGTTCTTCAGGGCCTTGCCCTCGTAGGGGCGCAGCTCGATGACATCGCCCATGTCCATGCCGTTCACATCGAGCTCGATGGGCAGGGCGCCGGCATCCTCCATGGTGTTGTAGAAGATGGGGGCGATCTTGGCCCCCAGGCAGACGCCGCCGAAGCGCTTGTTGGGCACGCAGGGGATATCCTCCCCGGTGAACCAGAGCACGGAGTTGGTGGCGGACTTGCGGCTGGAGCCGGTGCCCACCACGTCGCCCACGTAGGCGATGAGGTGGCCCTTGGCCTTGAGGGCCTCCAGCTGCTTGAGGGGGCCGATCTTGCCGGGGTCGTCGGGCGTGATGCCGGGCCGGGCGTTCTTGAGCATGGCCAGGGCGTGGAGCGGGATGTCCGGGCGGCTCCAGGCGTCAGGCGCCGGAGACAGATCGTCGGTGTTGGTCTCGCCGGTGACCTTGAAGACCGTCAGGGTGAGGCTCTGGGGCACTTCGGGCCGGCCGGTGAACCACTCGGCCTCGGCCCAGGACTTCAACACGGCCTTCGCATTCGCCTGGCCGGCATCCGCCTTGGTCTTCACCTCGGCGAAGGCGTCGAAGACCAGGAGGGTCTTCTTCAGCCCTTCGGCAGCCAGGGTGCCCACCACGGCATCATCCAGCAGGTCGATGAGGGGCTTGACGTTGAAGCCGCCCAGCATGGTGCCCAGCAGTTCGGTGGCTTTCTCCCGGGAGACCAGGGCGACCTTTTCGGTACCCCTGGCCACATTGGCCAGGAAGGCGGCCTTCACCCGGGCGGCGTCATCCACGCCGGCCGGAACGCGATGGGTCAGCAGGTCCAGGAGGAAGGCCTCCTCCCCGGCGGGCGGGTGGGCCAGCAGATCGGCCAGCTGGGAGGTCTGGGCCTCGGTGAGGGGCAGGGGCGGGATGCCCAGGGCGGCACGCTCGGCGACATGTTGGCGATAGGCTTGAAGCACGGTCGACCCCCCTGAAAACGCCGCTGGCCGCGGTCCGAACCATCATTCTACATCGCGGGAGTTTGACAAAACCGGGCGAATCCTGGTGGGACGGCCTCAACTCAACCTTGCGGGGTCCCGGGCCGATCCAGGGGGGTGGAAGCTCTGGGGGTTTGAATGACCATCAAGCGGGTGCGCGTGGACCAGCTCAAGCCTGGGATGTACATCCACGACCTGAACTGCGGCTGGCTCCAGCACGGGTTCCTGCGCCAGCAGTTCCTGGTCAACTCGCCCGGCCAGATCGAGAAGATGCACAAGCAGGGCATGCACGAGGTCTACATCGATACGGGCAAGGGAGCGGACCTGCTCGGTGCGCCCACGGAGGCCGAGGTCCAGCAAGTGCTGCAGGTCCGGCTGGAGGCCTCCGGGACCAAGGGCGCGGTCCTCCCCACCGCCAGGATTTCCCAGAAGGAGGAATCCGGCGCAGCCCGGCGCATCCTCGGCGAGGCCCAGGGCGTGGTGAAGGACATGATGCAGGATGTGCGCCTGGGCCGGCAGGTGGATCCGGAGAAGGCCCTGGTGGTGGTGGATGACATCAACGCTTCAGTGCTACGCAACCCCGGGGCCCTGCTGAGCCTGGGCCGCATCAAGCAGGCCGATACCTATACCTTCCAGCACTGTGTCAGTGTCTGTGCCCTCATGGTGAGCTTTTCCCACGCCCTGGGCCTGGACGCCGCTGCTGTGCAGGAGGCGGGCCTGGGGGGCCTCCTCCACGACATGGGGAAGATGAAGATCCCCAACGAGATCCTCAACAAGCCCGGCCGGCTGACGGAGGAGGAATTCACCATCATGAAGTCCCATGCGGCCCTCAGCAGGGAGCTGCTGGAGGGCACCCCCGGCATGTCGGAAACCGTGATACGCATCGCCTCGGAACACCACGAGAAGCTCGGCGGCTGCGGCTATCCCCTGGGGCTCAGTGGCGACCAGATCTCCAGGCCCGGGCGCATGGCCGCCATCGTGGATGTCTACGATGCCCTCACCTCCAACCGGGTCTACCACAAGGGCATGGAGCCTTCGGAGGCACTGAAAAAGCTGCTGGAGTGGAGCGGTGATCACCTGGATGGCGAGCTGGTGCAGTTCTTCATCCGGGCCCTGGGCATCTACCCCGTGGGCAGCCTGGTGCGGCTGTCCGACGACCGCCTGGCGGTGGTGGTGGAGCAGCAGGAGGACCTGCTGCGGCCCGTGGTGAGGGTCATCTACGACGCCGCCCGCCGCTACGGACTGCCCCCCAGGGATCTGAGCCTCATTGATTCCACCTTCCACATCGAGTGCTTCGAGGAGCCGGCGGACTGGGACCTGAACCCCCTCGAGTACCTCTGAGGCTTCTCGATCAGTACCCGGCGGCTTGGCCGTCCTTGCGGGATTCGGAGGCGCCGAAGTAGACCTTCTGCTTCGGATCCCAGCGGATGCCCTGGTAGCCGCCGTAGCCGCCGAACAGCCAGCCCACGCCGTGGCCCATGTTCATGAGCTCGCGCACGGTCTCGTAGGGGAAGCCGCTCTCCAGCTGGATGGTGCCCGGCAGCTTGCCGGGCTCGCCGGTGGGTTCGGGGGAGCCGTCATGGCTGATGCGCGGCGCGTCCCCGGCCTCCTGGGCGTTCATGGCGAAGTCCACCAGGTTCATGACGATCTGCACGTGCCCCATGGGCTGGAACTCGCCGCCCATGACGCCATAGCTCAGGAAGGGTTCGCCGTTCTTGGTGATGAAGCCCGGGATGATGGTGTGGAAGGGGCGCTTGCCCGGTGCATAGGTGTTGGCGTTGCCCTCCGCCAGGTTGAACAGCTCGCCCCGGTCCTGCAGGCAGAAACCCAGGTCGCCGGGCGTCATGCCGCTGCCCATGCCCCGGTAGTTGCTCTGGATGAGGCTCACCAGGTTGCCTTCGCCATCGGCGGTGGTGAGGTAGATGGTGTCCCCTTCCTTCAGGGGCGGGTGTCCAGCCTCCAGTCGGCGGGCGGCGCGGGTGTCGCTGATGAGGGCCCGGCGCTGGGCGGCGTACTCCTTCGAGAGCAGCCAGGCCAGGGGCACCTTCATGAAGGCCGCGTCGGCGTAGAACTTGGCCCGGTCCTCGAAGACCAGCTTCTTGGCCTCGGCGAACAGGTGGACGTGCCGGGGGCTGCCGAAGGGGATCTTCGAGAAGTCATAGCCTTCGAGGATGTTCAGCATCTGGAGGGCGGCGATTCCCTGGCCGTTGGGGGGCAGCTCCCACACGTCGTAGCCCCGGTAGTTCACGCTGACGGGCGCCACCCACTCGGAACGGTGGGCGGCCAGATCTTCGTAACTGAGGAATCCGCCCTGGGCCTTCATGTAGGCGTCGATCTTCCGGGCGATCTCCCCCTTATAGAAGGCGTCGCGACCTTCCCTGGCGAGGAGCTCCAGGGTCTTCGCCAGCCGCGGATTGCGGAAGACTTCGCCGTGCTTCGGCGCGCGCTTCCCGTCCACCGTGTAGGTCTCCAGGAAGCCCGGAAACCGGCCCAGGGTGGGCACGCTGCGGTCCCAGTAGTAGGCGACGAGCTCGGAAACCGGGAAGCCCTCCTTCGCGTAGCGGATGGCCGGGGCCAGCACCTGGGCCATGGGCAGCCTGCCGAACTTCCTGTGCAGCTCGAACCAGCCGTCCACGCAGCCGGGCACGCTCACGGGCAGGGGGCCGTGGGGCGGGATGTGCTTGAGCCCGAGATGCCTGAAGTGATCGAGGGGGAGGGACATCGGGGAGCGGCCGCTGGCGTTGAGCCCGTGGAGCTTCTTCCCCTTGGCGTCCCAGACGATGGCGTAGAGGTCCCCCCCCATGCCGCTACCCGTGGGCTCCATGAGGCCCAGGGCCGCGTTCGCCGCGATGGCCGCATCCACGGCTGAGCCGCCCTGTTTGAGCACATCCAGGGCGATCTGCGTCGCCAAAGCCTGGCTGGTGCAGGCCATGCCATGCTGGGCCGCCACTTCCGAGCGGGTGGCGAAGGCCCGGCCCGTGACGCGGTCACCACCTTGCAGGGGCGCCGCGATCACGAGTCCCGCGGCCAGGGGAAGAAGGGCGCGGCGGAGCAGGGGGTGCATGGTTCCTCCGGGTGGTCAGTCGAGGGTATCCGCAAGGCCTGGCCAGCAGGTCTCGCTTGCGCGGCGACCCGAGATCCCGGTGAGCGAGGTGGCGGGGGCGGCCTGGAAGCGGGGATCGAGGATGCGCGCGATCTGGTCCTTCAGGTCATCGAGATGGGACCGCGTGGCCCTGTTCTGGGTGGGCTTGCCCGTCAGCGCCAGGAGGGCCTTGAGTTCGCCGCGCACCGCGCCCCGGGTGTCATCGCTGAGGTTCACGGGCAGCAGGCCCATGCCCAGTCCGCCCATGGCGAGGCTGGGGGTGGGGGGCAGGTTGAGCAGGTTGCCCAGCAGCTCCAGGTAGGCCCGCTGGAGGTTCCGGCGGTAGGGGTCCACCTTGGCCCCGGGGGACGAAAGCTCGGTGAAGAGGCTGGCGCGCAGATCGACCAGGAGCTGGCTGGCGGTGTAGGCCTTGTCCCCCAGCAGGCCTTCCTGCTCTTCCAGGCGAGTCAGGCGGGCACGGTCCAGCAGGGTCCCCAGCACGCCCCGCTGGGCGGCGAGGAGGCGCAGCTGCCCGCTGCCGGGCTCCAGCCTGGCCAGCAGGGCCGGGTCCAGCAGCCAGGTAGGGGTCTTGAAGATCGCGCCACCGAGGTACTTCACGGCTTCGGTCTGACGGAGCTTTGGAATGGGTGTGAAGCGGCCGCCCTCCTGACCGGCGTGCTTGTTCTCCGAGTCGAAGCCACCGACCAGCCGGGCCACGTGGCCCAGCTCGAGGCGCCACTGGCCCCAGATGGCTTCATAGAGGTGGCTGAACTCCCGGAAGTCCTGGCCGGGTTTCAGCGCCGCCTTGGGCAGGTGACCCAGGATGCGCTGGAGGTTCTTGGTGCCGAGGGTGGTGGCCTTCACCGGATCGGCGTCGCCCACGGCCTCCGACTGCTCACCGGGGTCGATGCCGGCGGCGCCGGCCGTGGAGAAGCGGAGCCAGGGCTCCTGCTCCTGGGCCTTCAGCCACTCGTTGAGCACGGGCTTTTCGTCATCGGCGGTCTTGGCTGAAGGGATGGGGGTGTAGCCCCACTTCACGGCGAAGACATCGTAGGGACCCAGCTTCGGGATCAGGTCCGCGGGCTCGAAGCCGTCCTCGGGCTGCACCACGTAGTTGAAGCGGCAGTAGTCCATGAGGGTGGACACGTGGCCCATCTTCTTCACCCAGGCCCTGTCGCGGATCTTTTCGAAGGGGTACTGGGAGCTGGCCTTGAAGTTGTGGGGGAAGCCCAGGGAATGACCCACCTCGTGGGTCACCACGTAGGCCAGCAGGTCGCCCATGAGGTCGTCGGGCAGGGGCAGGCTCTGGGCCCGCTTGTCCACCGCCCCCGCCTGGGTGAAGTACCAGTCCCGCTGGAGCTGCAGGATGTTGTGGTAGAGGACGATGTCGGCCTCCAGGATCTCGCCGGTGCGGGGATCGCTGATGTGGGGGCCGTAGGCGTTGGCCACCGGTGATGGCACCCAGCGGATCACCGAATACCGAGCGTCGCCGGCATCGAAGTCGGGGTCTTCTTCGAGGGTGGGCGCGGGCCTGGCCACGATGGCCTGCTTGAAGCCCGCGGCTTCGAAGGCCGGCTGCCAGGCCTCCACGCCCTTCTTCACGAAGGGCACCCACTGCTGGGGTGTGGCCCGGTCGATGTAGAAGGTGATGGGCTTCATGGGTTCGCTCAGCGCGGCGGTGGGGTCCTTCTTCTCCAGGCGCCAGCGGGTGATGTAGGTGCGGCGGCTGGCTTCGTGCTCATCCCGCCCGAAGTCGGTGTGGCGGATGCTGAAGAAGCCCAGGCGTTCGTCGAAGACCCTCGGCAGCATTGGCTTTTCCGGCAGCTGGAGGAAGGAGTAGAACATGGCGACCGTGCCGCTGGTGCCGGGCCGCAGGGTTGGCGTGCCGAAGGGGCCGGGTGCGGGTGGAGGAGCTCCTGCGGGACTGAAGGGGACACTGTAGGTCTGGATGGCCTCCACATTGAGGTTCGCCGGGAAGGCCTTGACCTTGTTCACGTAGCTGCGGGCGGGGTCGAACATCTGGGCCCCCAGCAGCTGGCGGGGGCTGAGCTCGGGGACTTCCGTCGTGAAGAGCCGCCCTGCCTCGATGACCGGGGAACCGTCCTTGGCGAAGGTCTCCACCGGGAAGCTCATGAGGATGGTGTCGGCGCTGGCGGCGGCCACGGCCTTGGCCACGGGCTTGCCGGGATCGGCCACGATGGCGTGGGAGACCTGCTGCAGCAGCACCCGGTTGTCCTTCAACACCCAGCGGACCACGCCGTTGTCCACGACGCGGCCGGCGTGGTCGATGTTGGCGGGGGTGCGGTTCGCAGAGACCACCAGCAGCAGCTGCTCTCCCAGCCGGGCCTTGGGGATTTCGAAGTAGGTCCTGCCCTTCACCTGGTGGACCTTGATGAGGCCCTCCTGGCTCTTGGCTTCCGCCGTGATGACCTTGTCGTAGGGCTTGGGCTCGCTGGGTTCCGGCGCCTGGATCGTCGCCGGGCGCGCCGCTCCGTTGGCGCCAGCCGCGGCCGGAGGGGGCGCCTGGGTGGGCCGCTGGGCCGGGAGCAGGCTGGCGCTGAGAGCCAGGGCCAGGCAGGTCAGGGGGCGTGGGCGCATGGCGGTCTCCGGGAGAAATGCCTTATGAAACCATGATTACATCGCTAGATGAGGCTTCTTTTTTTCCCCCAACCGGGACCATGCTGGTGGCGAGGTGTCCCATGCCCTACGATGCCGCCACCCGGGAATCCTTCCTGCGCCGCTATGCGGCGGGACCGGACCTGCTGCGCCGGGCCTGGGGCGAGGTGCCTCGGGAGGCCCGTACCTGGCGACCGGCCGAGGGTGCGTGGAGCGCCCACGAGGTGGTGGTCCACTGCGCGGATTCCGAAACCTACTCGGCCATCCGAATCCGCCTGCTGCTGGCGGAGCCCGAGCCGCTCATCGTGGGCTACGACGAGGCAGTGTGGGCCCGGCGCTTCGACTACCACGCCTCCGATCCGGAGCTGGCGCTGGATCTGGTGGAAGCCGCCCGTGCCCATACCTCCGCCATGCTGGCGGGGTTGCCCGAGGAGGCCTGGGGCCGCGTGGGCCGCCACAGCCACAGCGGCCCCTACGGCACCGACGATTGGCTGCGCCTCTATGCCGAGCACCTCGAGGTGCACGCGGCCCAGATCCGGCGGAACCTGCTGGCCTGGAAGAATCGCTAGGAACACCTCTCCCGCCGTCCCACATTGGTCCCCCACTTCGGAAAGGACACCCATGAGCGTGCTCTGGCATTACATTCAGAATGGAGCCTCCCTTGGGCCCATCCCCGAGGAGCAGCTGCGCGCGCTGATCTCCTCGGGGGGCCTGCGGCCCTCCGATCAGGTCTGGCATGAAGGCATGGCAGGCTGGTCCCCCATCCAGTCCCTCCCGGAACTGGCCGCGCTGGTACCTCCACCGGCGGCCAAGGCCGCTCCCGTTCAGGCCCCCCAGGGCCAGGCCCAGGCACCACCGCCAAAGTCCGGCAAGGTGTGGCCCTGGATCCTGGGGGGGTGTGGCGTGCTGCTGCTGCTCGTGCTCCTGGGGGGAATCGGCATAGCCATGTGGATGCGGAGCAAGGTGGGGGATCTGCAGCGCAACCCCGCGGTGGCGGCGGCTGAGCTGCTGGTCAGGGCCAATCCCGAGCTCGAGGTGGTGTCCACGGACTACGCCAAGGGCACCCTCACCGTGCGCAACCGGAAGTCCGGAGAAACCCTCACCATGGATGCCGCCGATATCAAACAGGGGCGGTTGTCCTTCAGGGATGAGAAGGGCTCGGAGATCCGGTTCAAGGGGCCCGAGGGGGGCTCGGGCGTGGTGCAGATTCAGGGGCCCGAAGGCCAGACCAGTATCGGGGCTGGCACCAAGGTACAGGCCCCCTCCTGGTTGCCCACCTACCCGGCCACCCCCGTGGAGGGCCTCATGAGCCTCGCGGGCAAGGACGGCATCACGGGCACCATCGTGCAGAAAACCCAGGATTCCACCGCCCAGGTGATGGAAAGCTTCGAGAAGGCCCTCAAGGCCGGCGGTTTCGAAGTCAACACCATCCGCAATCCGGAAGGGGGCATCGTGATCGGGGAGTGGAAGGGCATGAAGCGCCACGTCATGGCCACCATCGGCCGCAGCCAGGGCCAGACCGTCGCCACGGTCACCTACCGGGAGCGGAACTGACCCAGCTGGCCCTTCCTTGACCCTTCCGCATGGACCCGGGGGATCCGACACTAGACCATTCCCCCTCTGCCAGGAGGTCCCATGCCCCTCGTCCGCATCTCCCACCGCAGCGGCGTGACCGAAGCCTACCGGCAGGCCCTGTCCGAGGGCGTGCAGGAGGCCATGGAAAGCACCGTGAACGTGCCCCCCCACGACCGCTTCCACATCCTCACCGAGCACGCCGTGGGCCTCTTCTTCGATCCCCACTACCTGGGCATCGAGCGCACGCCGGACTGGGTGGCCATCCAGATCACCCTGCGGAAGGGCCGCACCGTGGAGATGAAGCAGGCCCTCTACCGGCGCATCGTGGAGAACCTGGTGAAGGCACCGGGCCTGCGCCCGGAGGACGTGCTGATCTGCCTGGTGGAGAACGACCTGGCGGACTGGTCCTTCGGCATGGGAGTGGCTCAGTATGTCCAGTGAGCTGGACCTGGAGGCCTACCTCCGGCGCATCGGACTCGAGGTCGCACCTGCAGTGGACCTGGCGGGCCTGAAGGCCCTGCACCTCGCCCACGCCACCTCGATCCCCTTCGAGAACCTGGATATCCAGATGGGCCTGCCCATCCGTCTGGACCTGGCCTCCCTGCAGTCCAAGCTGGTGGCCCGCCGCCGGGGCGGCTACTGCTTCGAGCACAACACCCTGTTCCTCGCGGTGCTGGAAGCCCTCGGGTTCGAGGCCATCCCCTGCGAGGCGCGGGTGCGGCTGGGGGCGACGGAGGTGCTGCCCCGCACCCACATGCTGCTGATCGTCAGGTTGGGGGGCGCGCCCTGGCTCTGCGACGTGGGCTTCGGCGGGGAGGGCCTGCTGCATCCGGTGCCCATCGATGGCGAAGCCCACCCCCAGTTCCTGAACGCCTACCGGGTGGGGGAGGAGGGGGTGCTCCGCGTGCTCCAGTCCTTCCACCACGGCGCCTGGGAGGATCTCTACGCCTTCGAGCCCGAGCCGCGCTTCCCCGTCGATTTCGAGATGGCCAACCACTACACCAGCACCCATCCCGGATCCCGCTTCCTCAAGACCCTCACGGCCCAGCTGCCGGGCCCCGAGGTGCGGCGCATTCTCCGCAACCGCGCCTACGCAGAAATTCGAGGGGACCAGGTTGTAGGCCGCGAACTGGCGCCGGAGGAGGTGATCCCTCTCATGCGCGAATCCTTTGGCCTCGAGATCCCAGAAGAGGCGACGTTCCTGGCCATGCCGTGAGGGACCTCTCCTGCGGGTGGCCTGGTTAGATTGATGACGGAATCCTAAAGAATCCAGGCAGGCCGACGATGATGTCCTTGCAAGGTTGTGGCAGGGCGACCGGTGTCGTCAGGTCGAGGAGGCTTCTTGGCATTTCCTTCGGTGGCAGCTGGACCCAGGGGCCACGGGGCCGGCGGCATCAGGATGGTGGTCGGTGTCCTCCTTGCAGTGAACCTCCTGGTGTTGGCCTGCACGGTGGTGATCCTTCGATGGCACCTCCGCCGCGCTGAGGAGGATGCCGGCCGCATGGCCCAGAACCTGACCCAAGTGTTGGATCGCCAACTCTCCGGGGACCTCCAGAGGATCGACCTGGCCCTGTTCTCACTCCGGGGCGAGATGACCCGCCAGATGGGCACCGGGTCCATTCAAAAGGAGGCATTGAACGCCTACATCGCCAGCCTCTTCACTCAGTTCCCGCAGCTGAGCTCCATCCGAACCGCGAATGCCGAGGGACGCATCGACCACGGCATCGGTGTCCAGCCCGGCAGCGCGTTCAGCGTGGCAGACCGGGCCTACTTCGCCGAGGCCCGGCAGAACCCCAAGGCCGGCTTGCTGATCTCCGAGCCCGTGGTGGGGCGCATCAGCGGACAGTGGGTGATCATCCTTGCCCGACGCATCGACCGACTGGACGGCGCGTTCGCGGGAGTTGCCTACGCGGCCATCACCCTGGAGCAGTTCACCCAAGCCATGTCCAGAATCGATCTGGGTCCCCACGGCACCGTGACCCTGCGTGGCAGACAGCTCGACATCTATGCCAAGTATCCGGTCAACAAAGCCTTGGGGGAGGTGGTCGGGAGGCGGGACATCTCCCTTGCCTTCCAGACCCTTTTCCAGCAGGGGCACACCTCGGGTGTGTACAAGGCCCAGGGTGGGTTCGATGGCGTCGAGCGGACCTTCGCCTTCACCAGGGTCGGTCAGTACCCGCTTTATATCCACGTGGGCCTGGGCTCAGAGGACTACCTGGCCCGGTGGCGGACCGTGGCACGCTGGAGCTGGACGCTTGCAGGGTTGTTCACCCTGCTCACCTCTGGCCTGGCCTGGTTGCTGCATCTGGCCTGGAAGCGGGAACAGGAGCGGGCCCTGGAAGAGGTTCAGGTGTTGCAGGGCCTTCTGCCCATCTGCGCCAGTTGCAAGAAGATCCGGGATGACGCCGGGTATTGGAATCAGATCGAGTCCTATGTGCAGGCCCACTCCGCCGCCACCTTCACCCATGGCATCTGCCCGGATTGCATGGCGAAGATGTATCCCGAGCTGCCCTTGCGAGACCGCTCGAAGCCCTGACTTCCTACCAGGGGATCTGCGCGCCATCCCGCCAGAAGCCACCCGTCAGCCCGGGATTGGCCTTCAGCACCAGCCAGAGAATGCTGTCGGCACCCTGCTGAAGGCTGCGGGGGGCCTCGGGACCGCCCATGTCCGTGCGCACCCAGCCCGGGCAGACAGCGTTCACCGCAATGCCCCGGGGCTTCAGGGCCTCGGCCAGCTGCACGGTGAGGGCGTTGAGGGCAGTCTTGGAGATGCAGTAGGCGGGCGACCAGGTGGAGGGGACGGACAACTGGCCGCCACCGCTGCTCACGTTCACGATGCGGGCGCCCCTGGCCATCATCGGCGCGAAGGCCTGGGCCAGGCGCAGAGGCCCCAGGCAGTTGGTCTCCAGGGTCCGTTGCAGCAGGTCCCCATCCAGGGAGAGCACATCGCTCCGGTCATCCAGCAGGATGGCCGCGTTGTTCACCAGGACGTCCAGCCGGCCGAAGCGCTCCTGCACGGTGGTTGCGGCGGCCGTGATGGAAGCTGGATCGGCCACATCCAGGCACAGCACTTCGACGCCTGGAAGGGGCTTCATCCCGGCGGGATCCCGGACGCCCGCCAGCACGGTGAAGCCTTCGTCCACGAGGCGGCGGGCGACTTCCCGACCCAGGCCCCGGGAGGCGCCGGTGACGAGGACGACAGCTGCGCTCAAGGTCCCTCCCCTGGTCATGGAATGATAGGCCCATGTCCAAGGCGCCCTCCACCCAGGCCACCCGCCTCCTGAAGCAGGCGGGCATCCCGTTCACCGAGCACCTCTACCGCTACCAGGACCACGGCGGCACCAGGGTGAGCGCCCAGGAACTGGGGGTGGAGGAGCATGCGGTGATCAAGACGCTGGTGATGGAGGACGAGCAGGGCGCGCCGCTCCTCATCCTCATGCACGGAGACCGGGAAGTGAGCACGAAGGAACTGGCCCGCCAGATCGGAGCCCGGAGCGTGCAGCCCTGCAAGCCCGAAGTGGCCAACCGGCACAGTGGCTACCTGGTGGGGGGCACCAGCCCCCTGGGCACGAAGAAGGCCCTGCCCATCCACGCCGAGGCCAGCATCTTCGACCTGCCGCGCATCTACCTCAACGGTGGCAGCCGGGGGTTTCTGGTGGGGATTGCTCCGAAGGACCTGGAGGGGCTGGTGAAGGTGAACCACGTGAGCGTGGCGATTGCATAAGCCCAGACCCGCAATTGCTTTGGACTGCCCGGCCAGTGGGAGCCGGGCCCGTTCACGAATATCAATGTTGTTACACGAATGAACCTCCTGGTGTAGGCTGGCCTCCCCATTCCAAGGAGCAGACATGACCAAGACGATGCTCTCCCTCCTGCTTGCACTGCCGCTGGCGGCCCAGGCACCTGCCTCCAAGACTCCCACACCCGTCGCGGTCGAGCCCACCGTGGGGGTGGCCATGGACGGCACCTACCAGTGGGTGCCCGCCCAGTTCATCGGCGCCGCCGAGGCCATGCCCGAGGAGACGTTCGACTTCGCCCCCACCCAGGGCGAGTTCAAGGGCGTGAAGACCTTCGCCCAGCAGGTGAAGCATGTTTCCGCCGTGAACTTCTTCCTCGCCGCCCAGATCCTGGGCGAGAAGCCTCCGGCCGAAGTGGGCAATCCGGAGATGGGCCCCGACAGCCTCAAGACCAAGGCCGAGATCGTGAAGTACATGAAGGACTCCTTCGCCTACGCCCGCAAAGCCATCCAGAGCATCACGGCCCAGAACGGCGGGCGCTCGGTGAAGAACCCCTTCGGCCAGGGCCCGGACCTGACCCCCATCGGCATGGCCACACTGCTCTCCTTCCACGGCATGGATCACTACGGCCAGATGGTGGAGTACCTCCGCATGAACGGCATCGTGCCCCCGCCAGCCGCCCGAAGCCCATGTCCTGAGGTTTTCGATCACCTCCATGCCAGGGAGGAGAACGATTCTCGGATGGGCGACCGGGTCCGATTGATCAGCCCTGGTCACCCTCGTAGGCCCGTATCAGCCAGGGCAGGGCGATCTTCAGATCAGCTTCGCCGGTGACCTCGAGTTTGTGCGTGATGCGGTCCTTCTTCGCGAAGCCGCCGGTTTCTTTCAGGCTGCCAGTGGGATCCTGCACCGAGGCCGGATCCCCCAGAGCGAGTCCCAGGTCGAGCCGCGACGCGAAGGGCTTCACTTCCGCGAAGACATGCTCACGGTAGAAGGGCACGATGGTTTCGCAGGGGCAGACCTTCACGTCCGGCCCCAGGCCGCGGACGAGTTGGACAATGCCCTTGAAGAGGGGACGCAGGGTGGCCTTCCTGCCGCTGTACTGACCATCCACATGACCCGGAGCCGCGGCAAGGTAGCCTTCCGGGGTGTCATCGAAGGCGTGGCCTGGATCAACGCTGGCCCGTTTGAGCACCAGCCCGGCCTGGGTCGCCCCGAGACCCCTGGCCTTAAGCCAGGCCTTGGGGTCTGCAGGAGCCTCCCTGCGCAGGAGGTCGGACCACTCCTCCGCCGTGTGCCCGGTCTTCGCGCTGAGATTGGCCAGGATCGCCTGTACGTAGACGATGCTCGGGTGAACATCGTAAGTCCCTGGAACGTGCGTGGATTGAGCCATGGTGGGACCTCCAGCAGGTAGGGGCCCCTGTGATTCCCGTCATCGTTCTCTCCGGGAGGGGCCGGGCTCCATGCTACCTTCCCTCCAAACCCAAAGCCTTCCACTCACATCCTCTCGAGCCAGGAGTCGTCCATGAGCGACGTGGAAATCAGCATCACTCAGCAGGCGACCATCGAGGCGCTGCAGAAGGGCGAAGCCCCCATCCCCATGCGCGGCTGGCTGGCCAAGCAGGCGGCCATCAACTACGAGGTGGAGCGGGCCCTGGCCGAGGATGACCCAGCCACGTTCTGGGCGGAAAAGGCCAAGGCCCTGGACTGGGCCGAGCCCTGGACGAAGGTCCTTGAGTTCAACCCGCCCAACCACGCGTGGTTCATCGGCGGCAAGCTCAACGCCACCGTGAACTGCATCGACCGCCACGTGCACAGCGACCGGCGCAACAAGGCCGCCCTGATCTGGGTGGGCGAGGACGGCGATGAGCGCACCTACACCTACAACCGCCTCTACCGCGAGATGAACCGCTTCGCCAATACCCTCAAGCGCCTGGGGGTGCAGAAGGGGGACCGGGTCATCCTCTACATGCCGCTCACCCCCGAGGGCATCATCTCCATGTTGGCCTGCGCCCGCATCGGCGCCATCCACAGCGTGGTCTACGCGGGCATGGGTGCCCTGGCCCTGCGCACGCGCATCGAGGATGCCGGGGCCAAGGTGGTGGTCTGCTCCGACTTCACCTACCGCCGGGGCAAGGCCATCGCCCTCAAGCCCATCGTGGACGAGGCCGTGCGCGACCTGGCTTCCGTCGATCACGTGATCGTCCACCGGCGGGGCTCCCGGCCCGGCGACGCCCCCGTGACCTTTGCCAGCGAGCGGGAGAAGGACTTCTACGACATCCAGCGGGGCCGGGAGATCCACTGCGATCCGGAGATGGTGGACGCCGAGCATCCCCTGTTCATCCTCTACACCAGCGGGACGACCGGGAAGCCGAAGGGCGTGGTCCATACCACGGGTGGCTACCTGGTGGGCGTGAACTACCTCAGCCGGGCCTTCTACCAGATCCAGGAACGGGACATCTACTGGAGCACCTCCGACATCGGCTGGGTGGTGGGCCACAGCTTCATCGTCTACGGCCCCATGAGCATTGGCGCCACGGTGCTCTGCCGCGAGGGTGCCCCTGACTTCCCGAGCCCCGAGGTGACCTGGGAGATCTGCGAGCGCTTCGGCGTCAACGTGATGTTCACGGCCCCCACCGCCGTCCGCATGTGGATGAGCCACGGTTCCGAGGCCCCCGGGAAGTTCGATCTCTCCAGGCTGCGCCTCATGGCCTGCGCCGGGGAGCCCCTCAACCCCGAGGCGCACCGCTGGGCCCAGGCGCACCTGGTGGGCCAGGGCAACGGGCAGGTGGTGGACAACTGGTGGCAGACCGAGATCGCTGGCCCCGTCATCGGCACCCTGCCCACCTTCGAGGTCCGACCCGGCAAGGCCGGCAAGGCCATGCCCGGCGCCCAGTTGGCGGTGGTGAACAAGGACGGGACGCCGGTGCCCGATGGCCAGGGGGGGTTGCTGGTCATCCGGTTCCCGCTGCCCTACATGCTGCGGACCGTGTGGAACGATCACAAGCGTTACGAGGACTACTGGAAGGAGATCCCGGGCTTCTACACCGTGGGCGATGTGGCCGTGAAGGATCCTGATGGCTACTTCGCCGTGCTGGGCCGCTCGGACGATGTGCTGAACGTGGCCGGCCACCGCATCGGCACCTCCGATGTGGAAGGCTCCCTCATCCGCCATCCCGCCGTGGCCGAAAGCGCGGTGGTGGGGCTGCCCGATCCCATCAAGGGCGAGCGCATCGTGGCCTTCGTGGTGGTGCGAGCGGGCATGGCCACGGGCCCCGGCCTCATTGCCAGCCTCAAGGATCACGTCCGCGAGGACCTGGGGGGCATCGCCATGCCCAGCGAGATCCAGATCCGCGCCAGCCTTCCCAAGACCCGCTCGGGCAAGATCCTGCGCCGGGCCCTCAAGGCCGAGGCCCTGGGGCAGGACCCGGGAGACCTCAGTACCCTGGCGGATTAATGCTCTCCGGGGGTTCCCCTCGCGGCGCATGCGCCGCGAGGATCTAGTGGCACGCTCCGCTTCGCTGCGCGCCTCCATGTCACGCGGCGCCATGCGCCGTTTCCGCTCCCCTCTTGGCTCGCGGACATGGAGCCTCCCCCCGGACCCCCGCCCTCGGCCCGGCGGGGCCGTGCCTCGCTTTGTCACTTCCTCCAGGGTTATTAACTGTCCGGGGGTTCCCCTAGCGGCGCATGCGCCGTGAGGATCTAAGGGCACGCTCCGCTTTGCTGCTGGCCCGCGTAGACTGAGTGACCCCAACCGCAGGAGCCCCATGCCGCCCTGGAACCACATCCACCCGGCCCTCGTCCACTTCCCCATTGCGCTGCTGACCGTGGCACCGCTGCTGGTGCTGGTGGGCCTGCTGTGGCCCGCCCAGCGGCGGGGCATCCACGCCTCGGCCCTGGCGCTGCTGGTGCTCGGGGTGGCCGGCCTGTTCCTGGCCATGGAAAGCGGCGAGGCAGTGGAGCGCTACGCCCGCGCCACGCCGGCCCTCCTGGCCGGAGTGCGGGAACACGAACTGCTGGCCCAGAAGACGACGCTGGTCTTCGGGATGCTGGCGCTGGCCTTCGCGGTGCTGTGGGGTCTGCCCCTGCTGCGGAAGCGTGAGCTGACCCGTCCCCTTGAGCTGGGCCTGATGTTTGTCTGGCTGTTGCTGAGTGCCGGCGGTGTCCTTGCCCTGGGCCTCACGGGCCACGCCGGGGGCCACCTGGTCCACGACCTGCACACCCACGCGGGCCCCGAGCCGCCCCTGCGCTGAACCACCACCAACCGGACAGCAGGGCTGCGGTCCCGCTACCATCTCCCATGCCGCCGCGCCGACTGGTCTCCCTTGTGCTCCTGGGCTTCGCCTCGGGGCTACCCCTCTTCCTGACGGGATCGACCCTGAAGGCCTGGATGACCGACGAGGGCCTCAGCCTGGCCACCATCGGCCTCTTCAGCTTCGTGACCCTGCCCTACAGCCTGAAGGTGTTCTGGGCGCCCTTCCTGGACCGCTTCGCCCTGCCGGGGCTGGGGCGTCGCCGGGGCTGGATGCTGGCCACCCAGGGGGCCATGGCCCTGGCCCTGGTGCTGCTGGCCCGGACCCAGCCCCACCTGGACCTGCTGCGCGTGGTGATCCTGGCCCTGGCGGTGGCGGTGGCCAGCGCCACCTTCGATATCGCCGTGGATGCCTGGCGGGCGGAGGCGCTGGACCAGAAGCACCTGGGCCTGGGCAACAGCATCCACATCGCCGCCTACCGCGTGGCCATGCTGGTGAGCGGGGGCTTGGCCCTCATCCTGGCCCAGGCCTTCGGGTGGCGGACCACGTACCTGGGCATGGCCCTTCTGACGGTGCTCGGCATGGCCGGCACCTGGCTGGCCAGCAACACCGATGACGTGGCCAAGGCGCCCCGCACCCTCCGGGAAGCCATCGCCGGACCCCTGAAGGACCTGCTCCAGCGCAAGGGCATCGGCTACCTCCTGGCCTTCGCCGTGTGCTACAAGCTGGGGGACTGGCTGGCGGAATCCATGACCATCCCCTTCCTGCTCCGGGGCATGGGCTTCACGAAGATGCAGATCGGCACCGTGCAGAAGACCACGGCCATGGTGGCCATCATCCTGGGGGGGCTCCTCGGTGGCTGGATGCTCACCCGCATGAGCCTGCGCAAGGCCCTCTGGATCTGCGGCTTCCTGCAGGCCGGCAGCATCCTCGGCTTCTGGGTCATCTCGCTGCTGGGTCCCCGCCTGCCCCTGCTGGTGGCGGCGAATTCCCTTGAAAACCTGGCCTACGGCATGGGCGGCAGCGCCTTCGCGGCCCTGCTCATGGGCAGCTGCAACCGCAGCTACACCGGCACCCAGTACGCCCTCTTCAGTGCCCTGATGGCGCTGCCCCGCACCCTGTTTGCGGGGGGAACGGGCTTCCTGGCCGACCGGGTAGGCTGGACGCTCTACTTCCCCCTCTGCGCCGCCGCGGCCATTCCGGGCCTGCTGTTGCTCCTCCTGTATGACCGCTGGGGACTCCCCGAAGAAGCCCAGTCATGACAAAGTCATCTCCTCCGGAGGCCCCGTGATCCGTTCGCTGCTCTGTCTCACCGCCCTGTCCCTGGTGGCCCAGGGGCCGCCGCCCGCAAAGAAGCCCGTGGGCGAGCTGCCCACGCTGCCCCCCATGAGCTCCAGTCCCATCAAGGAGCTGGTGCGGGCGGAGCTGAGCCCCGCCGAGACCGGCACTCCCGAGGCGCTGACGGCCGCGCTCTATGCCTTCATCTCCGGGCCCAAGGACCAGAAGCGCGATATCGAGAAGATCCGCGCCCTGTTCCACCTCCAGGCCCGGCTTACGGTGGCGGCCAAGCACCCCGTCCAGGGCGCCTTCATGCGCCCCATGGATCTGGAGGCCTTCCTGGCCTTTGCCATCCCCCAGTGGGAGAGGGGCTTCTTCGAAAAGGGCACGGCGGTCTCCGTCCAGAAGCAGGAGGGCATCGCCCAGGTCTGGTCCCCCTACGAGATCCGGCTGGAATCCGCAGGGCCCGTGCTCTACACCGGCATCAACGCCCTGCAGTGCGTGTGGGATGGCAAGCGCTGGTGGATCATGCACCTGGCCTTCCAGAGCGCACCGACGGCCGCCCTCGCGGCAACGCTGGATCCGCCCAAGCCGACGAGCTCGGAAGAACCAAAGAAGTAGGCCTACTTCGCCATGGGGAAGTTGGCCCGGCGCCAGGCCTTCAGGCCCCCCTTCAGCACGTAGACCCAGCCGAAGCCCCGGGCGCTCAACTGATCGAGGGCGAGGTGGGAGAGCTGGTCGGTCTCGTCCACCAGGAGCAGGGACCGGCGGGCCTTGGGATCGGGGATGGCGAAGCGGGCGGCCAGATCCTTGAAGGGCACATTCAGGCTGCCCCGGATGTGGCCGGACCGGAAGGACTCGGGGCTGCGCAGGTCCACCACCAGTGCGCCGGAGCCTGAAACCAGGTCGCTGGCCTGCACGGGATCCATCACGGGGCGGCCGCGGGCTCGCCACCAGGAGGCGATCCGCGGCAGGGCCACCAGGAGGAGGATGAGGCAGCAGAGGAGGGCGAGGGCGGTTCCCGAGCGGGCGCCGTACGCCTTCATCCAGTCTTCCCAAGTGATCGGTGCCAGGACGGTGGCGATCATGGAACCCCCGGGTGGAAACCCACCGCGATGATGAAGCTTGTTCAGAACCCGGGCAAGCCCAGGGAGGCCGCCAGGGCTCGGAAGGGCTCGGGGATGGGAGCTTCCGCTTCGATGCGCACCCCGGTCACGGGGTGGTCCACCGCGAGCTTCCAGGCATGGAGCGCCGGGTGGGGCAGCAGGAGGGGCAGGCCATCCACGTCCTTCCACTTGCCGGGGCCGCCGTAGAGGGGATCCCCCATGAGGGGCGCCCGCAGGTGGGCCAGGTGGACGCGGATCTGGTGGGTGCGGCCCGTCAGCAGCTCGCACTCCACCAGGGCGGCGCTGGTGGTGCGGGCCAGCACGCGGATGCGGGTCTGGGCCGAGCGGCCACCGGCCGCCACCACCATGCGCAGGCGGTCGTGCTTGTGGCGGGCGATGGGCTCGGCGATGAGCAGGCTGCCAAGCTGCGGAAGCTTCGGCGAGTGGCGCACCAGGGCCAGGTAGCGCTTCTCCACGGTGCGGGCCTTGAACTGGTCCTGGATGGCGCGCTGGGCCTCCGCGGTCTTCGCCAGGCAGAGGCAGCCCGTGGTGTAGCGGTCGAGGCGATGCACCAGACCCGGCCAGCCCGAGGAGAGTTCCTCGGTGTCCTCCGCTGGCTCGTCCTCCACGGCCACCTCGAGCACTGCCGGCGTCTTCAGCCGGTGGAGCAGGGCGTTCACGATGGTGCCGCCGGCATGCCCCGGCCCTGGATGCACGACCATGCCCGTGGGCTTGTCCACGATCCACAGGTGGGCATCCTCGAACAGCGTCGGCAGGTGGATGTCCTCGGCCTCCAGGTGCGCGGCCGGCGGCGCGACCGCCGGCAGCTCCGTCTCCACCAGATCGCCCGGCCGCAGCTTCACGCCGCCCTTGGTCACGGCCTGGCCGTTGACCTTGATTGCGCCGGTGCGCACGTGCACGTCCCAGCGGGCCCGGGGGATCTCCGGGAAGCGGTCCGCCAGGAAGCGGTCCAGGCGGGGGGCGCCGTCCTCGGCGCGCAGACTGATCATCAAGACTCCTTACACTGATTCGTTTTTAAAACAACAACGGGAAAGTCACATTAGCCACCGATGAACACCGAGAAACACCGATGAAAAGCTGATAAGGATAAAAGGTGCTGAAGGGAGACGGGGCTTTTCGAACTGCCGTTTCGCCTTGAGCCTTCATTGCAGTTCTCATGCTTTTATCGGTGTATCGGTGTCCATCGGTGTTCATCGGTGGTTCAAAAAACTCCTTAGCCTTCGGTGGTGCCAATTCCCCAGTATGGGCCGACCCAGCCTAGCGCAGGCCTTCCCTCTTGCCTCTCTCAATCCCCCGTAGGAGACCCACTATTTCATTTTTCATGCACGTTCGAAAGTCTTGCGCCGGTTCCAGAACACCCAGAGGCCCAGGCCCAGCAGCATGAAGGCGAGGCCCGTGAGTCGGCCCGTGCTGAGCCAGGCCCAGTGCAGCCAGCCCGTGCCCCGGTCCACGTCCCCCCGCCATGTCTCTGTCATCACCCGCCCGAACCCTTCCACGAGGAAGTAGAGGGCGAAGATCTGGCCCTGGAAGGCCCGCCTGGGCCTTGCGAGCAGCAGGACGGCCATGACCAGCAGGTTGGCCAGGGTGTTGTAGAGCTGCACCGGATGGAGGGGAATGCCCAGGGGGGTCCCGCTGAAGGAATGGGCGAGGGGATCCGTGAAGGTGGTCGCCCAGGACGCGTGGCTTTCGGTGCCGAAGCAGCAGCCGGCGGAAAAGCAGCCCAGGCGCCCGATGGCCTGGCCCAGGGCCACGCCGGGCACCAGGGCGTCGCCGGTGATCCTGAGGGGCAGTCCCTGGCCCTTGCGGAGCTTCCAGAAGAACACCGCCGCAGCGGCGATGACTCCCCCATGGATGGCGCCTCCCGCCCGCAGGGTGGCGAAGGAGAACACGTCCCGGGCGGGCACGCCGCTGAACAGATCAACCACCACCATCAGGAGCTTCGACCCCACGATGCCGGAGATGAGCATGGCGATGGCCAGGTCCGTGATGGCGGCCGGGGCCAGACCGTCCAGCCGGGCCTGCCGTTTCGCCAGGGCCGTGCCCGCGAAAAACGCGATGGCCAGCAGCAACCCGTAGGTGCCCAGGGGGAAGGAGCCGATCTCAAAGAGGACAGGATGCATGATGGGATTCCGCACGGATGACTGGAAACTGAAGACCGAAGACTGAAAGACTGAAGACCGATGAGGAGGCCCCCATGTCCCGAACCGAGACGACCCTGACCGCGCAGGATCTGGCCGAACGACTGGGTGGCGTCCTGGAGCATTGTCCCCCGGAACGACGGATTTCCGAAGTACAGCCCCTGGAGGAGGCTGGTGCTGGCTCCGTGAGCTTCCTGGCCAACCCCAAGTACGCCGCCAAGGCCAAGGAGAGTCCGGCGGGCCTGATCCTGGTGGATGCCGTCGTCGAACTGGGGAACCGCCCGGTCCTTCGCGTGGCGCATCCCTACTGGGCCTTTGCCCGAGCCATCGGCTGGCTCCATCCGGAGCCCGCCCCCGAGTCGAGCGAGTTCCCCGTGCATCCCACGGCGCGGATCGGCGAGGGCTGTACCATCGCCTTTGGTGCCACGGTGGGGGCCCGGACGGTGCTGGGCAGGGGCTCTCGCCTGCACCCCGGCGTCCATATCGGCGACGACTGCGTGCTGGGCGACGACTGCGAGCTGTTCCCGGGGGCAGTGGTCTACCGGCGGACGCGGATGGGGAACCGGGTGATCATCCACGCCAACTCCGTGGTGGGCAGCGATGGCTACGGCTACGTGCTGGTGGAGGGCCGCCACGCCAAGATCCCCCAGGTGGGCTGGGTGGAGGTGGGCGATGACGTGGAGATCGGCGCCTGTGTCTGCATCGACCGGGGTGTGCTGGGGCCCACCCGCATCGGCATGGGCACCAAGATCGACAACCAGGTGCAGGTGGCCCACAACGTGCAGGTGGGGAGCCACTGCCTGCTGGTGGCCCAGAGCGGCATCAGCGGCTCCACGAAGCTGGGCGACTACGTGACGCTGGCGGGGAAGGTGGGCGTGGTGGGCCACATCGAGATCGGCAGCCGCAGCGTGGTGGGTGGCAACAGCGTGGTGGCCAAGAGCCTCCCAGAGGGCAGCTTCGTCACGGGCTTCCCGGCCCGCCCCCACCGCGAATGGACCGAGGCCCAGGCCGCCCTGAACCGCCTGCCGAAGTTCATGAAGCAGCTGCGCAAGGGCTGAATTACCCCATGGCCTGAAGGGGGCTGCCTCCGGCCAGGGCCCTGAGATCGGGTGTGCCCGGAGGCAAGGGCAGCACCTGCAGGTCCACGGTCCGGCCCAAGCTGGCCAGCTCCCCTTCGAGATCCGCCTTCAGGCTGGCCACCTGGGCGGGATCCTGCAGCCAGAGCCGCGCCCGCAGCCCGGATTGGCGCTGCTCCAGGCCCAGCCGCACCTCCCCCAGGGCGCTGAAGGGGACACTGAGGAAGACCCGGTGGACTGTTTCACGCCCAGGGCCATCCGGTTCCTGTCCGCCCTCGATCCAGATCCGCAGGGGCTCGGCCCCCGGGGCCCAGGGCAGGGGCAGCTCGAACCAGGCCGTCCCCTCCTTGGCCTGGAGCCGGTGGAAGGCGGCTTCCGCCGGGGAGGTGGCGGGATCCGAAAGGGCCTTCATGCCCGCCTTCATCCAGGTGGACCAGGTCTCGGGCTGCTCCGCCAGGGCCACCCCGGCCTGAAGCAGGCCCCGCAGCAGCTCGGCCAGGGGGGTCTGGGGGGCGCCGGTCTGGAGCCTGGCCAGCAGGGGGGCCGCCTCGCCATGCACCAGGGGGGCCAGGAGGGCGGGGCTGGGGGGAGGCGTGGCCCGGACTACCTGCAGGCGGATGCCGGCGCCCTCGGGCAGGGGCAGGGCCTTCAGGGTGAGGGCGCTACCCGGCGGAAAGGGGAGGCTGCCCTGGGCCTCCAACTGCTTCCCGTCCGCCAGGCGCAGCAGCAGGCCCTCGGGCAGAACGGCCACCAGGGTGGCCTCCACCGTCTGGCCCGGGAGGAGGCTGGCGAGGGCAGGGGCCGTGAGGGCCGCGGTGGCCGGGATCCCCAGGGACCCCAGGGTCGCGGGGATCTGCATCAGGAGCGTGTCCAAGCCATGGGCGGGTCAGACCCGGAAGTGCCGACGCAGGTGCCCGGGAATCTCGCCCAGGGGGGCGGCGAGATCCACGCAGCCCCGCTCCACGGCGGCCCGGGGCATGCCGTAGACCACGCAGCTCTCTTCGGCTTCGGCGAGGGTATGGGCGCCCTTCTTCTTCAGCTGCTCCATGCCCTTGGCGCCATCCGAGCCCATGCCCGTGAGGATCCCGGCGAGAACTTGGCCCCGGAACAGCTCGGCGACGCTCAGGAACAGCACGTCCACGCTGGGGCGGTGGAGGGAGGAAACGGGTTCGGGGCTCAGCTCGATGCAGCCCTTGGGGCCCCGGGCCCCATAGGTCATGTGGATGCCCCCGGGAGCGATGTAGACCGTGCCGGCCTTGAGGGGCTCGCCCTGCTCGGCCTCCTTGACGTGCACCTGGCAGAGGCCATCCAGCCGATCTGCGAAGGGCTTGGTGAAGGTGCTGGGCATGTGCTGGACGATGAGGCAGGGCACCGGCAGGTTGGCGGGCAGGGTTGGCAGGATGTCCTGCAGGGCTTTCGGCCCGCCCGTGGAGCTCCCGATGAGCAGGAGCTCCGCCTGGGGGGATGAAGCCAGGCCCGTGCCCGGGTGGAGCGGTGCCTTGGGGGTGGTGGCTGGTCGTGGGGGCGTGGGGGTGACGGAGGGTGGGGCTGTCGCTGGCTGGGGAGCCCCGGCCGGAGGGGCATGGGGCGCCTGGGGCAACCGGTGGAACCGGGGGCTGGAAGCCAGGCGCCGCACCTTCTCCTGCAGATCGTGCTGGATCTGCATGATGCTCGCGCTGGCGTAGCCGCTCTCCTTGGGGATGAAGTCCAGGGCCCCCAGGGACAGGGCGTCCAGGGTGGACTGGGCGCCTTCCTGGGTGAGGCTGGACACCATGAGCACCGGCAGCGGGAATTCCGCCATGATCCGCTTGAGGCAGGTGAGGCCGTCCATGCGGGGCATCTCGATGTCGAGGGTGACGAGGTCGGGCTTGTGCTCCGCGATCTTCTCCAGGGCGTCGATGCCGTCCCGGGCCGTGGCCACCACCCGCAGGTCCGGCGCCTCCTCCAGCATTTTCTGGAGGGACTTTCTCATGAAGGGGCTGTCGTCCACCACCAGGATGCGAATGGTCATGATCCCCTCAGTCCCGGAATGCCACTTCGACGAAGGCCAGGGCATGGTCCACTTCGTCGTCGATGGAGAAGGTCATGCGTTCCACGTCCAGATCCTGGTGGAGGGAGCCGGCCAGCACCGCCTTGAAGGCCGGCAGGTCGTCCAGCGAGATCATCAGCCGCTCGTCCGCGGGGCCCATGGGGATGCGCGTGCGCACCAGGAGGTCCGCCAGGTGGATGAGGTTGGGCAGGAAGTCCTCGGGCTTGGGATCATGGTGATCCCGGATCACGTCGATGATGGCCTGGGGGAAGGCCCATTCTGCCGCCAGCAGGGCGCCGGCCTCGGCGTGGCTCATGCCGAGCACCTCGCGCTCGGCGTCCACGAAGAAGGCACCGTCGGCGACCCGCTGGAGCACGCGGGTGTATTCCTCGGGGTAGCAGGTATCCAGGGCGATCTTGCCGATGTCGTGCAGCAGGCCCGTGAGGAAGGCGGTCTCCGCCTGGCCGTGCCGTTTGGCCAGGATGCAGACCCCCTTGGCGGTGAGGCCCACGGCCACGCTGTGCTGCCAGAGCTTCAGGGCATCCAGGTGGGTGCCGCCCTTCAGGGTCTTGATGACCGCGGCCCCGGTACCCAGGTTGGCCACCGCATCGAAGCCCAGGCGGAGGACGGCGGTGCGCAGATCCATGATGGAGCCCTCGCTGCCGTAGAGCGCCGAATTGGCCAGGCGCAGCAGGGTGGCGGACAGGGAGGGATCTTTCGACAGGATGGCCAGGATGCGGTCCACGGTGCAGCGCTCGTCCTGCACGGCCTCGCCCAGGGCCACCACCGTGAGGGGGAGGCTTGGAAGGGTCTTGGCCTTCAGGCGCGAGATGAACTGCTCCCGGGAAATCATCTAGAACTCCGCGATCATCGACTTGTCCTGCTCGATGGCAGCCTTGACGCTCTCCTTGATGCCGCCCAGGGCCTCGGGACCGAGCTGGAGGATCTCCATGGCCTGCAGGGACGCGTCCTCCAGATGCGCGGGATCGCCGATGCCGACCTTCTCCTCCAGGGCCAGGTGGTTGGCCAGGGCCACGATGGCGGCCAGCTCCCGATGGGTCGCCTCCGCGTGGATGGGATCGTGGTGCCAGCGCACGGCCGACTGCAGGCTGGAGGCAAGGTTCCACTGGCTCACCAGGGCCTCACCCACCATGGCGTGGTCGAAGCCGAAGGTGTCCAGCTCGAGGTTCAGGCAGACGCCGTTCTCGTTGTAGACGGTGCGCAGGAGGGTGCTGTACCGCTCCGGGAACTTCACCCCCAGCACCGACTTCCCGATGTCGTGCAGGAGGCCGCCGATGAAGGCCTCCTCGATGCGGGCGAAGCGGAGGCTCTTGGCGAAGGCCCGGCTCGCCATGGCGGAGACCAGCGCGTGCTCCCAGATGAGCCGCTCCTGCAGGCCCACGGCGCCACGGTGGTAGAGGTTCTTGGCGGAGCTGGCGATGACCACGCTCTTGATGGTGGAGAAGCCCAGGGTCATGATCGCCTGGGTGAGGGTGGTGACCTCCCGGACCATGCCGAACATGGCGGAGTTCGAGATCTTCAGGATCTGGCTGGTGAGGGCCTGGTCCATGGAGATGACTTTGCGGAGGTCCTCGGCATTGGCATCCGGGTCCGCGGACACCCGCAGCACCTGGGAGGCCACCTGGGGAAGGGGGGGCAGGTCTCCGAGGTTCGCAATGAGTTCTTGGGGTGTGATGGGCATGGTCCGCTCCTGGCCGTTCAGGTCCTCTTCCGGTATCCCATGGCCTTGCTGAAGTGCAGCAGTTCGAAACCGGTGTTGAAAGCATGGATGCTTTCGCTGTGTCCCACCAGCAGGTAGGCCTTGGGGTGAAGCTGGCCGTGGAAGCCCTTGAGCACCTGGGACTTCACGGCCTCGTCGAAGTAGATGAGGACGTTCCGGCAGAAGATGACGTCGAAGGCCCCCAGCTGGCGGTAGGCCGGGTAGTCCACCAGGTTGAAGTTGCGGAGCGTGGTGAGCCGCTGGACCTCGGGTTTCACCTGGAAGAGGTCCTTCCCCAGGGGGGCGAAGTGGCGCTGGAGCTGTTCGGGAGTGAGGTTGCGCAGGGTGTAGCTGTTGTAGATCCCATCCTGGGCCTGGGCCAGCACCTTGTCGCTGATGTCCGTGCCCGTGATCTCCACGGTGAGGCCCCGCAGCACGGTGTCCTTCAGCTCATGGCAGATCATGGCGAGGGTATAGGGCTCCTCCCCGCTGGAGCAGGCCGCCGACCAGATCCGGAGCCGGTTCTGGCCCCGCTCCCGGGCCTGCTTGGCGGCGTCCGGCAGCACGATGTTCTGGAAGGCCTCGATCTGAGGCGGGTTCCGCCAGAAGCTGGTCTCGTTGGTGGTGATCTCCACGAAGAGCCGCTTGAGTTCCGCGGGTCCCTGGCTGCCCTGGAGCAGGGCCAGGTAGTCGCCGTAGCTCCGCAGCTTCAGCTCGGTGATCCGCTTGCTGAGGCGGTTTTCCAGGAAGTACTGCTTGGATTCGCTGAAGAAAATGCCGGACTTGGCATAAATGAAGTCCCGGAGGCTCCGGAACTCGGCGAGGGTCATCTGCTGTTTGGCCTGGAGGGGATCCATCTGGTCGTCCTGCCTGTGGGATCGGCCCCCCGTCCAAAGCCTTGAGTTTGGTCCGAAACCAGGCGCCGGGACCGGGCTTTGCCCGGTGCAGGCACGGGGGCTCCGGGGGGACATCGCTCGCGAAGCGAGCAGGCCTCCGCCGAGCGCCTCGCTCCCGCGAGGCTCCTGCTTCCGCTACGCGGAGGGCAGAGGCGGAGCCTCCCCCCCGGACAGCATCAGGCGCCGGGACCGGGCTTCGCCCGGTGCAGGCGCGGGGGCTCCGGGGGGACATCGCTCGCGAAGCGAGCAGGCGGTCCCCCCGGACAGCATTAACCCTCCAGGATCACCACCGCCAGGGCCAGGTCCCCATCGTGGCTGACACTCCCATGGAGGGTCAGGATCTTCCGGGCCGCCAGGAGCTCGGCCAGGGCCCCCACCGCCCAAAGCCGGCCATTGATGTAGCGGAGTTCCTTCCAAGACCAGCCCTCCAGCCCCGTCCCCAGGGCCTTCCCGAAGGCCTCCCGGAGGGCCCAGCGCCCCGCCAGGCGCTCAGGCAGCCTTTGCCTGTTTCCGCCCAGGAGGTAGGCCGCTTCCTCCGGGTGGAGGATGCGACCGGTGCACTTCTCCGCCCCGAAGCGCTCCACGAGGTGGCGCCAGCGGGACGGGGGGCAGAGGTCCGTTCCGAGTCCGGCGATCACCCGAGCTCCTTCGCGAACCAGTGATCGCATCCCCCGTGCCCCGTGCGGCCCAGGGGCGAGCAGAGAGCCTGGAAGCCGAGCTTCTGGTAGAGGCGGATGGCCTGGTCCATGCCCGTGAGGGTCTCCAGGTAGCAGGTGCGGTAGCCCAGGGTCCGGGCCACCTCCAGGCAGTGCTTCAGCAGGGCCTCCCCCAGGCCCTGGCCGCGGGCCGACCGCAGGAAATACATCTTCCGCAGCTCGCAGACGCCAGGCTCCCCCCCCAGGAGGGGTGCGATGCCCCCCCCGCCCAGCACCTGGCCCCCTTCATCCTCCAGGACGAAGTAGGCGGACCCCGGCACCGAGTAGGCCGCGCACATGTGGTCCACCTCCGGGTCGTGGATGGCGAAGCCGGGGCCGTCCGCGCCAAACTCCGGCATCACCTGGCGGATGAGGGCGGCCACGGCCGCGTCGTCCTCGGGGCGGATGGGGCGGAAGGTGGGCATGGGGAAAGGGTACCCTCACTCCGGCCAATGGTGCTTCGGATAGCGCCGGGACAGCCCCGGCCGCAGCTCCTGGTAGACCCGCTGCCAGAAGCCGGCCAGATCCTGGGTGACCTGCAGGGCGCGCAGGTTGGGGGCCAGCAGGTGCAGCACCAGGGGCACGGCGCCCCCGGCCACGGCGGGGGTCTTCTTGAGGCCCCAGAAATCCTGGAGGCGTGAGGCGATCCAGGGGGGATCGTCCTCGTAGTGCACCTTGGTGGGACGGCCCTTGGGCAGCTGGATGGCCTCGGGGGCCCAGGCATCCAGCAGGCGCAGTGTGTCCGAGGGAAAGGCCTGGCGCAGGGCCGCGGGCCAGTCCACGTCCTGGACTTCCCGCAGGGTGGACCGGCCCCGGCAGGCGCCCGCCAGCAGCAGACCCAGCAGGTCCTCCGGAAGGTTGAGCTCGGGGCGGTGCTTCCTCAGAAAGGCCAGGCGGGCCAGGAACCGGGTCGGCACCTCGTCCAGGGGACGGTCGCGCAATCCCTCGGCCAGGAGCACGGCCACCCGGGGATCCGCCGGATCCGCGGGACCCCGGCCGGCGTCGATGGTCAGGCCGTCGTAGCGGATCTCGGTGCGGCGCTCCACCCGTCCCGCAGAGGGGCTGAATACCAGTTCATCGATGTCCTCCAGGCGCTCGGGGAAGGCCTCCAGCAGCCAGTCGGCCTCGCAGCGCGACGCCTGACGGATGAGGGTCTGGCTGCCGGTGCCCTGCTTCACGGCCTCGGCCTCCAGGGCCAGGATGAGCCCAGGTCGCCGCACGCGGCTGGCGGGGTCCAGCCTGGCGCCCCCACCTCCGGCAAAGGCACAGGTGGCGTTGGCGGACAGCTGCCCCACGCGGTCGGGGTAGGCCAGCAGCAGGGCCTTCAGCAGCCGCGACTCGCCATCCGTCGGCGCCTCGGGCGAGTGCAGGAACCTGGCCAGGGATTGCACCGCCCGCCGCGCCCGCTGGACCGCCGCGACATCCAGGCCCGCGGCCCGGCAGGCGCCCGCGCCGAAGCCAGCGGCTTCCGCCTCCTCGAATTGATCCAGGCGGAGCAGCAGGTCCGAGTCTGTGCCGTGGCCGGTCTTCACGGGGGCCCAGGCCTGCCCCTGCTGGGTGGCCAGCCCCTGCCGGGCCGAGAGGTTCCCGGTTTCCAGCAGGGCGGCGGCGCGCAGGGCCAGCTGGGGAATGCCCAGGTCCTCGCCGGCGATGGCCAGCCTCGCCAGGCGCGGGTGCAGGGGCAGGTCCGCCATGCGGAGGCCCAGGGGGCTGAGGCCGCCGTCCCGGAGGGCGCCCAGGCGCGTGAGGAGGGTCTCCGCCGCGCCGAGAGAGGTCGCGGGAGGCGCCTCGAACCAGTCCAGGGTCGCTGGATCGGCGATGCCCATGCCGTGCAGGGCCATGAGGGGTTCCGCCAGGTCCGAGCGCTGCAGCTCCGGCACATCAAAGGCGGGGCGGGCGCCGTAGTCGGCCTCGGTGTACAGGCGCAGGCAGCGGCCCGGCCCCGTCCGGCCGGCCCGGCCCGTGCGCTGCACGCAGCGGGCCTGGCTGATGCGCGTGGTGCGCAGTCCCGACAGGCCCGACCAGGGCGAGTGGGAGGCCTCGCGACCCAGCCCGGAGTCCACCACGGCACCGATGCCATCCAACGTGACGGAGCTTTCGGCCACGTTGGTGCTGAGGATGACCTTGGGCGTGGCGGTGATTTCCAGGGCGTGGGCCTGGGCCTCCGGCGACAGCTCGCCATGCAGGGGCCGCAGGCTCAGGCCCCGGCGCAGGGCGAGGGCCTCGCAGCCCCTCAGGCAGGCGCGAATTTCGGCGGCACCCGGCAGGAACACCAGCGTATGGCCCCGCAGGCCCTCCCCATAGAGGCACTCCAGCGCGTCTGCCACCTGCTGATCGACGGGCCGATCATCGGGTCGGGGCAGGAAGGATGTGTCCACGGGAAAGGCCCGACCCTCGCTCTTCATGACGGTTGCGCCGAGGTAGGCGGCCACGGGGCCAGGGTCCAGGGTGGCGGACATGATCAGCAGCTTCAGGTCGGGCCGGACTTCCCGTTGCAGGCGGCGCAGCAGGGTGATGGCCAGGTCTGTGTGCAGGTGCCGCTCATGGAACTCATCCAGCACCACGGCGCTGATGCCCTTCAGCGCGGGATCCCCCTGCAGGCGCCGCAGCAGCAGACCTTCGGTGACGAAGCGCAGCCGCGTGGCCTTCGAGACCTTCTGCTCGAAGCGCACGGCATAGCCCGCCCGCTGGCCGAGCGGCTCGCCAAGCTCTTCCGCCACGCGGGTGGCGGCCAGGCGGGCGGCCAGGCGGCGGGGTTCGAGAATCCAGCATTCCCCTGTCTCAAGCAGGCCCGCCCCCAGCAGGGCTGGGGGTACCCGCGTGGTCTTGCCTGCGCCGGGATCCGCCTGCAGCACCAGATTTGGACGCTCGCGCAGGCTCTCGACAATCTGCGGCAGCAGGGGATCGATGGGCAGGCTCAAGCGCATGGGCGGCCCAGGGCGGCGAGGAAGGCGGAGGGATCGTCCACGGACACGGCCACGCGATCCAGCTTGCGGGAGCCGGGGCCCAGCAGTCCCATCCTGCTGACCGCCTCTGACAGCCGCAATTCCACGGCGGGAGCACCGGTCCTCAGGAGCTTGTGCATGCCCTTCAGGTACTGACGCTTGGCCCAGTCATCCTGGAATTCCGGCAGCGCCGCGGCCGAAACGACCTGCTCTCTGCTCAGGTGGAGGGAGCCGAGCAGGCCCATGTGCAGGTTGAGCTGGGTTCCATCGAGCTGATGGGGCCGCTGCCTCAGCGTGGCGTAGAGGCCCACCATCCAGAGCACCGAATAGAGGGTGGAGACGTGCAGGACCCAGCGCAGCCAGGGTGCCATTCGGGGGAACAGGGCATGGATGAGGAAGAGGTCCGTGGGAATCAGCAGGGGCAGGACTGGGAGAAAGGCACGGAGAAAGGTCTCCTTGTGCAGGCTGTAGCCAGGTGGGGCTGGGCTCCGGAATCCACCGAGAAGGAACCGCATGGCGCTGCCGAGCATCACCAGCTCCAGCGCCAGAAGTCGGGCAGCCCTGGGTGGGACAAAGGCCTCGAAGGCCGCCGTGATGCGATCTTCGGGCCAGGTTCCGGGAAGGGTGCGGGCGGTCCGCCAGGCCCGTACCGCCAGGAGCAGCAGCAGGACTTCCAGCAGGAGGGCCGTGCCCAGGCGCAGCCGGAGGGCCAGCTGCGAGGCACCGCTAAGCACCAGCCCCAGGCCCTCCAGGAGGATCACCAGGGGAAGCAGGAGGCGCGACCCGGGAATCCGCGCCTGTCGCCAGTCCCAGAGCAGCGTGAGCACCCGCAAGGACAGGAGCAGGAACAGCGCCGTGGTGAGCCAGGGCAGGGCCGATGATCCGGGGGCGCGGAGGCGCACCACCACCAGGGCCACGCCCAGGGCGACGAGGAGGCCCCAGAGCAGGGCGGAGGGTCGGGGGCGCAGAGCCATCCCTTCAGCCTACGGCCTCTGCACTCGGTTGGGGGAACCCGCCCGGGCGAGGGGCAGAACCGCACCGCGAAGCGGGGTTTCCGTGACGGCGGCCCGGACTCGCCTCGCGTAGAATGGATGCTTCGACGGGAGTGGTCATGGCGGGTCTGGACACGGCGGGGGTGGGCGGCAAGGTGGGTGGGGTCATGGATAGCCTGCGGGATGCCTACGGCGAGACCCTGGTGGAGCTGGGGAACGAGGGTGCCAATATCATCGTGTTCGACGCCGATCTGGCCGGCTCCACCCGCACCAGCAAGTTCGCCAAGGCCTTCCCGGAGCGCTTCTTCAACATGGGCGCCGCCGAGCAGGGCATGGTGGCCGCCGCCGCCGGGGCCGCCACCACGGGGGTGGTGCCCTTCGTCAGCACCTTCGCCATGTTCGCCACGGGCCGGGCCTACGAGTTCGTGCGCCAGGCCGTGGGCGTGGGCCGCCAGAACGTGAAGATCGTGGCCACCCACGCAGGCCTCACCGTGGGCGAGGATGGCGGCACCCACCAGTGCCTGGAGGACCTGGCCCTCATGTGCATGATCCCCGGCATGACCGTCCTGTCCCCGGCCGACGCCATCGAGACCCGGCAGGCCGTCCGCTTCGCCTACGCCCACCAGGGGCCCGTCTACGTGCGCCTCACCCGGGACAAGTTCCCCCGCATCCATGCCGATGACTACCAGTTCAAGCTGGGCAAGGCCGTGGTCATGCGCCAGGGCAAGGATGTGCTGCTGGTGGGCTGCGGTCTGGGCACCTCCATCTGCCTGGAGGCTGCGGAGCTTCTGGCCACCGATGGCATCGAAGCCACGGTGCTGCACGCGCCCACCCTCAAGCCCTTCGATCGCGAGACGCTGATCGCGCTGGCGAAAACCCACAAGGCCGTGGTCACCTGCGAGGAACACCAGGTCCATGGGGGACTGGGGGGCATCGTGGCGGAGATTTTGTCAGAGGCCCACCCCATGCCCGTGCGGCGCGTGGGGGTGAAGGATCTCTTCGGTCAGAGCGGCAAGCCCGAAAAGCTTCTGGAAGCCTACGGTGTCACGCCCCAGGCCGTGGCCACCGCCGCGAAGGAGGCCCTCTGATGGCTACCGAAACGTTCAAGGCCAGCCGCTGGACCCAGGGCAACCACCTGTTCACCACTGTCATTGAAATCACGGACACGGCCGTGATCCGACGCAAGCGCTCCTGGTTCTCGGTGAACGAGATCAGCATCCACCTTTCGAAGGTGGCCAGTGTGCGCATCGACACGGGCCTTCTGTGGGCCGATATCTCGGTGGAAAGCACCGGCGGCAGCGACCCCCTCACCAGCCACGGCCACACCAAGGCGGATGCCCGCCGCATCAAGGAACTCATCGAGGCCGCCCAAAGCCGGCAGCTCCGTTAATCCAGTCCGGCCATGACCGAGCCCCCGCGAACATCAGCGCCTTCAGGGGCGGAAGGCCCGGTGGGGCCAGGCCTGCTTGCGCCAGAGACGCTGGTAGGACGGTTCCAGGTGCAGAGGCTCCTGGGCGAAGGGGGCATGGGAGCCGTCTACCTGGCCTGGGACCCGGTGCTGGAGCGGCGGGTCGCCCTCAAGGCCATCCGGCTGGGCGAGACCAGATGCGCGGTCACCACGGAGCGCTTCCGACGGGAGGCCATGGCCCTGGCTCAGCTCAACCACCGGCACGTGTGCCAGGTCCACGACTGGGTGGAGGACCGTGGCAGCGCCTACATCGCCATGGAGTACATCGAAGGGGACACGCTGTTGAAGGTGGCCCCGGGCATGGACTTGAGGCAGAAGCTGGTGACCCTACATGCCATCGCCCTCGCCCTGGAAGCCGCCCATGCCAAGGGCATCGTTCACCGGGACCTGAAGCCCGGCAATGTCATGGTGGACGCCGCCGGCCAGGTGAAGGTCCTCGACTTCGGGCTCGCCCGACTGGTGGATGCGGCGCACCTGCAAGGGGAGACCGATACCGGGAGCGAACCCCGGCTGCCGAACCTAGAGGGGGGCTCCGGGGAGGGTGCCACCCAGGCGATCTACCCAGCCTCGGTCCCGGGGGAGCGGACCAGCCATGGCTCCTCCCAGCCTGCATCCTCCCGCTCCGGCTGGGGGGAGATGACCGAGGCGGGCAGTTTCGTGGGCAGCCCCACCTATGCCTCACCGGAGCAGATGCGCGGCCGTCAGGTGGGTCCCAAAAGCGATGTCTTCTCCCTGGGCGTGGTGGCCTGGGAGCTGATCCTGGGCGATCACCCCTTCCTGGGAGAGGGCAGGGACCGCATGGCAGCGACCATCGAAGGTGAGCTCCAGACCCTGCGGGGCCGGAGGCTTTCCCGGCCCCTGAAGACCCTTCTGAGGGCCATGCTGCACACCAAGGCTTCGGCCCGGCCCGCGAGCTCCCAGGTGGCAGAGGCCCTGTCCCGGCTGCTGGTCCGAAGGCCTGCGGTCTGGTGGGCAGCGGCAGCAGGGTTCCTCCTCCTGCTGGGCCTGGGCTACGCCCTGTTCGGGCGCAGCATCATCGCGGACCTGGGCACGGACCGCCCACCCCGAGTGGCGGTCATGCCCGTCCGCAACGCCACCGGAGAGGTGGGCCTCGACGCCGTCGTGGCGGTGGGCATGACGGAACTGCTAGCGAATGCCCTGCACACCTCCCCCAGCCTGACGGTGGTGGAGCCGGAATCGGTCACCCGCGCCATCACCAGCCTCCGCCTCAGTCCCGCCGAAAGCCTGGAGCCCGCCAGCCAGCTGCGCATCGCCAATGCCCTGGGGGCCCGGCTGCTGGTCCGCGGCACCCTGAGCAGGGATCCGGCGGCCCACGCCCTGGTCCTCACCTACGCACTGGTGGACCAGACCGGGAGGGCCCGGTTCTCCGGGTCCTCGAGTGCGGCCCAACAGGCAGCCTTCGCCCCCCTGGCCCTGGTGGATCCCGCGGTCCACGACCTGCTGCGGAAGGTGGACCCGCTCCGCTCCGGGAAACTGGGGAATCCTCCCGTTCCACCGGAAACCTTCGCGACCTACGCCAATGGCAAGGCGCTCTTCCTCAAGGGGGATTTCAAAGGCAGCGAGCCCTTCCTGCGGGAGGCCGCCCTGAAGGCCCCGGGGTTCTCCAGCGCCGTGTCGGCCTACGCCGCCTGCCTGCGCCGCCTGGGGCGCGACCAGGCCCTGGCCGTGGCCAACTGGGCCCTGATGTCCGCCCGGGCCACCGGCGATCGCTGGGCCGAGGGGCGTGCGCTGGGCCTGAAGGCCTACCTCGCCAAGGACCAGGGGGACCTGGACGAAGCCCAGCGGCTGCGGGCGGTGGAGTTGGCCCTGGCCCAGGCCATCGGGGACCGGGACGGGGAGACCATCGCCACCAACCACCTGGGCCTCATCGCCGCTGAACGGGGCCGGGACGCGGAGGCGAAGGCCCTGTTTGAGACATCCCTCAGCCTCAGCCAGCAGACCGGGGATCAGATCTACCTCGCCCTGGCCCAGAACAACCTCGCCAATCTGGCCCTGAAGCGGGGGGAGCTGTCCACGGCGGAGGCCCTGTACCGCACCAACCTGACCCTCCAGGGGCGGCTGGGGAACCGCTGGGGCGAGGCCCTGGCCATGAACAACCTGGGGGTGGTCGCGCTCATGGCCCAGGACCTGCCCCGGGCCGAAGGCTTGTTGACCAAGGCCCTGGCCACGCGGCAGGCGGTGGGCGACAAGGTGGGCCAGATCACCTGTCTGCGCAATCTCGGCATCCTGGCCCTCATGAAGGGACAGGCGGCTGAAGCCGCTGCATTCCACGATCGCGCCCTGGCGCTGGCACAGGCCTCGGGCCAGCGGACCGTAGAGGCCGAGTGCCAGTTCTACGTGGCGGAGCTGGCTCGTCTTCAGCAGAAGCTGGCCCGGGCCCGGGATGGCTACCAGCGGGTGCTGGGGCTCCTCTCCGAGGGGGTCACGCCCGAGGTGCGCTGGAATGCCCTGGCGGGGCAGGCGGAGTGCCTCCTCCGTCAGCCCAAGCCCGACCTGGCGGGGGCCGGCGAGCGGCTGGCCCTCGTTCCGGCTGGCATTGACTCGCCCTATGTCCACCGGGCCCGGGCCTGGCAGGCCTTACGGTTGGGCCGCCCCGCCGCGGCCCTGGAGGCGCTGGCCCGAGCGCTGGGCGATCCGCGCCGGCAAGCGCCGGAAATCAGGGCCGAGTTGGAGCAGATCCGGACGCTCTTCCAGACGGCTCCGAATCCCTGAGGGGGGCCACCGCCTGAGTGGGCGTGGTCCGCCTTCAAGCGAAGCTCGGCGCCCGCTTCTCCAGGAAGGCCGCCAGCCCCTCCTTCGCATCCGGGTGGCGCATGGCGGCCTTCATCTGGGTGCCCTCGGCCTCCAGGCGGGCGCGTAGGCTCTCGGCATCCAGCCCCTGGTTCCGCAGCAGGGTGGCCTTGATGCGGGCGAAGGTCGCGGCGGGGCCGGCGGCGAGTCTTCGGGCCAGGGCGTCCACGGCGGCCTCCAGGTGATCCGCCGGCACCAGCTGGTTGACGAGCCCCAGCGCCTGGGCGCGGGCGGCGTCGATCGCATCGCCGGTCAGCATCAGCTCGGCGGCGATGGCGGGGTTCACCAGCCGGGACAGGCCCACGCTGCCGCCCCAGTCGGGATGGAGGCCCAGCTTCACGAAGGCCATGCTGAAGAGGACCTCCGTTGTGGCGATCCGCAGATCGGCGCCAAGGGCCAGGCTCATCCCCGCTCCGGCAGCGGGGCCCTGCACCACGGCCACCACGGGCTTGGGCAAGGTGGCCAGGGTGAAGGCCACCGCAGCACCCAGATCAAGCAGGGCCTCCAGCTCACTCCAGCGGCCTTCAGCGAGGGCCTTCGCCATCCAGCCGATGTCACCCCCGGCACAGAAGGCCCGACCTTCGCCGCGGAGGAACAGGGCCTTCACACCGGGCTCCGCCGCCTTTGCGAGGGCCTCTTCGAATCCCTCTTTCATCTCCGGCACCAGCGCGTTCAGCTTGTCCGGTCGGTTCAGCGTCAGCGTGGCGATGCGGTCGCGGATCTCGAAGCGGA
The DNA here is from genome assembly GCA_016721195.1 of Candidatus Geothrix skivensis. Taxonomy (GTDB): domain Bacteria; phylum Acidobacteriota; class Holophagae; order Holophagales; family Holophagaceae; genus Geothrix; species Geothrix skivensis. The sequence continues at coordinate 127,722 of JADKIO010000005.1, forward strand.
TGGGGGTAGACATCGGGACTCCAACGAAAAAACTGGGACAGGATCAACAGGAGGAAAAGCTGGATTGACAGGATTCAGGCAACTGAAAAAGAAGGGGCAGTCCTGGTTTTCGAAATCCTGTTAATCCTTCAGAACCCTGTTAATCCTGTCCCTGCTTTGCAGCTCGAACAAACGCGGCGAACAGATCCCGCGCCGCGTCCCCCGCCGGGCCCTTCAGGTTGACCAGGTTCTCGGGATGCCACTGGACGCCGAAGACCCAGCGGGTGGGATCGGCGGCTTCCACGGCCTCGATGATGGGCCCGGTCTCAGCATGGCTGGTGTCCAGGTGCCAGCCCACGGCCACCAGGGGTGGCGCCAGGCGCTTCACGGACTGATGATGGCGGCTGTTGACCAGGAAGACATCCTCGCCCAGCAGGGCCCGCAGGCGCGAGCCCGGCGCCAACTGCACCCGGTGGTGCATGTCGGGGAACTCCGGCGTGCCGTGCTGGTGGAGCTCGGGGGCGCAGCCGAAGTGCTCCGGGACATCCTGGATGAGGCTGCCGCCCAGGGCCACGTTGAGGACCTGCTCGCCGCGACAGACGCCGAGGATGGGCAGGTTCTGCGCCCAGGCCCCATGGATGAGCGGGAGCTCGTAGTCGTCGCGCTCGGCATCCACCTCGGCCTTCGGATGGACCGGCTCCGCCGGATCCCAGTGGCGGGGATGGATGTCGTAGCCCCCCGTGAGCAGCAGACCTGCCGCCGAGGACAGCTCCGGCAGGGGATCGCCGGGCGCCACCAGGAGGATGGGCCCCGTCCAGCCGGCGGCCCGGAGGGCAGGGAGGTAATGCTTCTCCGCGCCCGACTTGGATTTACAGCTCACCAGGAGCTTTGAGTTGCCGCTTGACATGTCCATTCCTCGGCGCAAACCTCATCACCCTACCACCCCCTCAGATGGTCTGAGTCGACGGTGAGGCGGAGAGCTCCGCCTATTCAAAAGGAGGACACATGTCCGGATCCTTGAACAAAGTGCTGCTCATCGGCAATCTCGGGCGCGATCCCGAGCTGAAGGCGACCCCTTCGGGCCAGAGCGTGGCCCGGTTCTCCGTGGCCACCACCGAGACCTGGAAGAACCAGAGCGGCGAAAAGCAGAGCAAGACCGAGTGGCACAACATCGTGGTCTGGGGCAAGCAGGCCGAGATCGCCGAGAAGTACCTGCGCAAGGGCAAGCAGATCATGGTCGAGGGCCGCATTCAGTACCGCGAGTACACCGACCAGGCTGGCGTCAAGAAGACCGCCTGTGATATCCGTTGCGACAACTTCGTCATGCTGGGCCGGGCGGATGAGGGCGGCCGCGACTCCGGCGGCTACGGCGGCAAGGCCTCGGGTGGCGGGTCCCAGGATTTCGAGGACCACGGCGCCCCCAGCCCGGCCGGCGCCGGTGGCAGCTTCCCGGATGACGACATTCCGTTCTGATCGGCTGTGGTTCCGCCGATCGTTTCGGCACGGCTTCAAAACGGCGCCTCTGGCGCCGTTTTAAGTAGGGAGAAGATTGGTACGGCGGCACAGCCGCCTTGCTCCAGGCGGAGCCTGGAGCCCACCACGGCAGAGAACGCCCCTCGGAAATCCTGACCCGCCGGGTTACAATACTCGGTTCGGGAGTTTCCATGCTTGCAGTGCAGAACGTCACCATGCGCTATGGCGCGAAGATCCTGTTCGAGGATGTCACCACGACCTTCAACCCAGGGAGGCGCTACGGCCTGACGGGGCCGAACGGGTCGGGGAAGTCCACGTTCATGAAGATCCTGTCGGGCGAGCTGGAACAGCAGATGGGGAACGTCATCCGGCCCCGCAAGATGGGCATCCTGCGCCAGGATCAGTTCGCCTTCGATGAATTCCGGGTCATCGATACGGTGATCATGGGCAACGCGGGGCTCTGGAAGGCCCTGCAGGAGCGGGACGCCATCTACGAAAAGGCGGAGATGACCGATGAGGACGGCATGCGCGTGGCCGAGCTCGAAGGCGTGGTGGCAGACGAGGATGGCTACACCGCCGAAAGTGATGCCGCCGTCCTGCTGGACGGCCTGGGCATTCCCGAGGCCCTGCACGGTCGCAAGATGGGCGAGCTGCAGGGTGGCCAGAAGGTGCGCGTGCTGCTGTCCCAGGCCCTCTTCGGCAATCCCCAGTCCCTGCTGCTGGACGAGCCCACCAACCACCTGGATCTGGATTCGATCCACTGGCTGGAAGATTTCCTCAGCCGCTACAAGGGCACGGTGGTGGTGATCTCCCATGACCGCCACTTCCTGAACAATGTCTGCACCCACATCGCCGATATCGACTACCAGACGATCATCCAGTACACCGGCGGCTACGACGACATGGTGATGGCCAAGATCCAGGTCCGGTCGCGCATCGAGTCCGACAACGCCCAGCGGGAGAAGAAGATCGAACAGCTGAACGAGTTCATCCAGCGCTTCGCTGCGGGCACCCGCAGCAGCCAGGTGAACAGCCGCCGCAAGGAAGTGGAGCGCCTCCAGCCCAGCGACCTGGCCCGCAGCAACATCCAGCGCCCCTTCATCAAGTTCAGCCTGAACAAGCCCGGCGGCCGCTATGCCCTGGAGTTCGAAGGCGTGAAGAAGGGCTATGACACGGACAAGGATGGGACGGGGGGGCGCCACGAGGTCATCAAGGGCTTTTCGGCCATGGTGCAGCGGGGCGAGAAGATCGCCCTCATGGGCCGCAACGGCATCGGCAAGACCACCCTGCTGAACGCCCTGCTGGCCAACGCGCCCCAGGTCACCGAGCTGGGCCTTAAGCTGGATGGGGGCGAGGTCAAGTGGGGCCACGAGGCCAACGTCGGCTACTTCTCCCAGGATTTTGCCGAAAGCATTCCCAAGGGCTACGAGCTGGTGAGCTGGCTGCACCAGTTCGATCCCGAGGCCACCAAGGAGCAGATCCGCGGCATCATGGGCCAGATGCTCTTCCGGGGCGAGGAAGGCAACAAGATGACCGACGTGCTGAGCGGCGGCGAGTCCTGCCGTCTGCTGTTCTGCAAGCTCATGCTGCAGAAGCCGAACATCCTGGTCATGGATGAGCCCACCAACCACCTGGACCTGGAAGCCGTCATCGCCCTGAATGATGCCCTGCAGCGCTATGAGGGAACCCTTCTGTTCGTGACCCACGACGAGGACATCATCGACGAGGTGGCCACCCGCATCTGGCACCTCACCGACCATGGCATCGAGGATTTCCAGGGCACCTACGAGGAATTCAACGCGCCGACCGGGCGCTAGCCTGCCCGCTTGCCACCCACACCGGCACGGATCAGGCCATGGGCCTGGAGGGGGCGCAGGTAGGCCGGGGGATTCTGGACCAATGTGTAAATAAATAGATATCAATTGTTAACACAATTAACACAATTTTTGGAAAGAATGCTCTTCGATTCTGAGATGGATTCTGTATGATCCCAGCTCCAGACGGGGAAGCATTCATGACATTGAGGCAGGGAGACACGGAAGGGCTGGAGAGGGAGCCCGCTCCTTCGGGGCGAACCGCCCGGGGCTCGTCCCGGCTGGCTCGGACCCTCCGCGAACTGCAGGACTTCAAACGCGCCCTGGACGAGCACGCCATCGTCGCGGTCACGGATGCCCGGGGCCGAATCACCTACGTGAACGAGAAGTTCTGCGCCATCTCGAAGTACTCCCGGGAGGAGCTCCTGGGCCAGGACCACCGGCTCATCAATTCCGGCCACCACCCCCATGACTTCATGGCGCAGCTTTGGGCCACGATCCAGGCCGGCGGCGTCTGGAAGGGCGAGATCAAGAACCGCGCCAAGGACGGAAGCTTCTACTGGGTGGACACCACCATCGTGCCCTTCCTCGGCGAGGATGGCCGGCCCGAGCAGTACATCGCCATCCGGGCCGACATCACCCTGAAGAAGGAATCGGAAGAGGCCCTGCGGCAGTCCCAGAAACTGGAGAGCCTGGGCGTCCTGTCCGGCGGCATCGCCCACGACTTCAACAACCTGCTGACGGCCATCCTGGGCAACGCGAACCTGGGGGCCCTCCAGCTGCCGCCGGAAAGCCCGGCCATGCCCTACCTCCAGCAGATCGAGCAGGCCTCGCTGAGGGCAGCCGATCTCACCAGGCAGCTCCTGGCCTACGCCGGGAAGGGCCGCTTCCAGGTCATCGAGGTGGACCTGAACCGGCTGGTGGTGGAGATGACCCAGCTCCTCACCGTCTCCCTCTCCAAGCTGGCGGTGGTGCGCTACGACCTTGCGTCCAGCCTGCCCTTCATCTCCGCCGATCCCTCCCAGATGCAGCAGCTGGTCATGAACCTGGTCACCAATGCCTCCGAGGCCATCGGTGACGAAAGCAGCGGCGAGGAGATGAGTGGACTCATCACCATCCGGACTGGCGTGCAGATGGTGGATGCGACCACCAACGGGGGGTTGCTTCCCTCCTTGCCGCTGTCCCCGGGGAGGTACGTGACGCTGGAGGTGAGCGATACGGGCTGCGGCATGTCCCCGGAGGTACGAGAGCGGATCTTCGATCCTTTCTACACCACCAAGTTCACGGGGCGAGGCCTGGGCCTTTCGGCCATGCTGGGCATCCTCCGGAGCCACCATGGGGGCCTCAAGGTCTACAGTGAGGTGGGCCACGGCTCGGTGTTCAAGCTCTTCCTTCCCGCGCTCTCCCTGGGGGTGGAGGACCTGCCGCCGCGGCGAACGACGGGCGAGTGGCAGGGGCACGGCACCCTGCTCCTGGTGGAAGATGAAGCAGGAGCACGGGCGGTGGCAAGGGGCCTGGCCGAATCCCTTGGCTTCCAGGTGCTGGAGGCCTCCAACGGCCTGGAGGCCGTGGCGATCTTCGAGCTTCGCCACAAGGAACTGGCCGTGGTCCTCATGGACCTCACGATGCCCCACATGGATGGCCGCCAGGCCTTCCTGCGGATGCAAGGGGTGGATCCGAAGGTCCCCGTGGTCCTGACCAGCGGCTACAGCGAGCAGGACGTCCTTGCGGACTTCATGGGCAAGGGCCTGGCGGGCTTCCTGCCGAAGCCCTATCAGAGCACCCAGTTCATGGCGGTGCTCCGGCAGGCGGTGGAAGTCCACTAGCTCAATCTGGCGCTGCCAGGAGCAGGCGCAGCACTTCCTCGGCCACCATGAGCCCCACCATGGCGGGCATGTACGAGATCGTGCCCACGGGGCGGCGCTGGCGGCCGGGCCCGCGATGGGGCTCGATGTCCATGGGGTTGGCGAGGCGCTTGTTGTCGGCAGGTTCCAGCGAGTAGACGCAGCGGATGCCTGACCTGATGCCCACCTTGCGCAGCTCCTTCCGCACCCGTGCGGCGAGGGGGCAGAGGCGGGTGTCGCTGAGGTCCCCCACGAAGAGCTGGCTACTGTCCCGGCGGCCCCCGGCGCCCATGGCCGTGACGATGGGGATGCCGGCCTCGTGCGCCGTGCGCATGAGGGCCACCTTGCAGGTCATGGAGTCGATGGCGTCGATCATCACGTCGGGGCGCGGCGTGAGCAGATCCGGCAGCGTGTCCGTGTGGATGAAGGTCACGCGGGGCTCCACGACGCAGTCGGGGTTGATGTCCAGCACGCGCTCTGCGGCCACCTCGGCCTTGGGCCGGCCGATCGTGGAGCGCAGGGCGAAGAGCTGGCGGTTGAGGTTGCTGGGACCGACGACATCGTGATCCACGAGCCGCAGATGGCCAACGCCTGCGCGGGCCAGGGCCTCCACGGCGTAGGAGCCCACCCCGCCCAGGCCGAAGACCGTCACGCGGGATTGGCGCAACCGCTCCAACGCCGCTTCGCCAAGCAGCAGTTCGCTGCGGGAAAACCACCTCATGCCAGCAACCCCTGGAAACACCGCTGACCATTCTCCCAGGTCTGGGCGGCCAGCACCTCGACCGTTACGCCCCGGAGCTCCGCCGCCCGCAGGACGAGCAGGGCGAGGTCCGCGGTGCCGTCGGTTTCCAGCAGCAGCCGGTGGGCCGGTACGGTCCGTAAAGACTCCCGCAGCTTGGATCGGCCCGCATCCAGGAGATCGCCGGAGAAGGAGAGGAAGACCCCCATGGACTGCAGCGTGCGGGCCGTCTCGGGGCTACCCGAGAAGGCATGCACCATGGCCCCCGCCGGGGGCACTCCTTCCTCCCTCAGCAGCTGCACCACCCGCCCCCAGGCCCGCACCACGTGCAGCGCGATGGGACGGTGGAGGGCGTGGGCCAGCCGCAGCTGGATCCGGAAGGCGGCCTCCTGGGCCCCCTGATCCGTCTGCTTTCGGGCGAAATCCAGGCCGCATTCCCCCACCCCAGCAGTGTGTGCCCGCAGGATCGACTCCAGCCTCGGGGCCCAATCCGGCGAGGCGGCCTCCACGAACCAGGGATGCAGACCGAGCATGGGGAGGACCCGCCCGTCGGCGGCCCCGTGAGCCAGGATCGCATCCCAGTCGGCCTCGCAGGTCCCGCAGACGACCCGCAGATGATCCGGTGGATCTGCATCCGTGTTCGGCAGGTGGCCGTGGGCGTCGAAGAGGCGAAGCATGGGACCGACCGGAATGGTGGTCCCGGCGGGAATTGAACCCACGACCTACCGCTTAGGAGGCGGTCGCTCTATCCGCTGAGCTACGGGACCACTGGCATGAACACTCATTCTAGCCTCATCCTTGGTCGCTGGAGGAGCAGAGGTTGCAGAGCTGGGTGAGGTCTCCCGGCAGCAGGCTGAATCAGGCCAGGAGAGTCGCCAGCAGGCTGTCCAGAGGAACACTCACGATGGCGGTGGCCCGGTCGCTCATGGCGTAGGGCAGGATGAGCTCCCGGCCGTGGAGCATGGAGCCGCAGCTGTAGACGACGTTGGGTACGTAGCCCTCCCGGGCCGAACCTTCAGGCACCAGGAGCGGGTCACGCAAACGTCCGATCACCCTCCTGGGATCCTCCAGGTCGAGCAGGACTGCCCCGATGCAGTACTTGCGCATGGGACCGACCCCGTGGGTCAGCACCAGCCAGCCGGCCTCGGTTTCGATGGGCGATCCGCAGTTCCCGATCTTGACGGATTCCCAGGTTTCCGCGGGCTGGAGAAGCAGCTCCGGGTCGCTCCAGTAGTGGGGATTGTCCGAGAACATGATGAAGAGGTTCTCGTCATCCTGGCGCGAAAGCATCGCGTAGTTTCCATCGATCCGTCGCGGGAAGAGGGCCATGCCCTTGTTCTGGACCGCAGAGCCATTGAGGGTGAGCACCCGGAAGTGGAGGAAATCCTTGGTCTCGATGAGCTGGGGGAGAATGGCGTGCCCGTTGTAGGCCGTGTAGGTGGCGTAGTAGGTCACGCTGCCGTCTTCATCGAGGAATCGCACGAAACGGGCATCTTCGATGCCGTTGCTCTCGTTTGCCGATACGGGGAAGATGATGCGCTCACTCATGGCGAGTGTCGGGGAGAAGTGCATCTCGTAGTTGGAGTCCGCGAGCCACTGGATGCAGGTCAGCGTGTTGGTGAGCCCCTGGGTGACAGGCTGGGTCTGCTGCCGGACCTGGTGCACGCTGTCGTAGAGCTGGTTGCGGGTGAATCCCTCGGCGAGGGGCGCCATGACATCAGCGGAGGCCCCGTTGTCGAAACCCATCTCATGCAGCTTCTGGACGAAGGGATTCTTCCTGTAGCTGGGGTTGGGGTTCAGTTCGGGCACGGTGACGTAGCGCGAGACCCGGTCCAGGTGGATCCCACCCCGGGGATCGATGAGCCCCGTCCGGAACTCGATGGAGGAGATGTGTCCTTCGCCGGTGGCACGCAGGCTCAGGATGAATCGCAAAGCGCCGGTGGCCACCCCCTCCTGGTCCGGATGCGGCACGATGGACGGATTGAAGAGTGCGGCGGACTCCAGGGCGTACTCGCCGGAAAACAGGGCGCCGATGAGGAGCCTCCTCGCCATCGACAGGGGTCGCTGGGTGGGCACGTGTTGGGCGACCTTCTCGAAGTTCGCCATAAGGGGCGATTCCATATCGACGTGACGGGAATCGAAATCCTTCAGTACCGCATCGAGGTCCCGTTTGGTTTCCTCCTCGCTCAAGAGCAGGGCGCGGCTGATGATGGCGGAGATCCGGCGGGTTCCGGAAGGAATGAAGGGGCGCAGGATGACCCGGGCGCTCTCGGGTCCGATGGTCAGGTCATGGTGGCGAAGGCCGATGGAATTCATCAGTTGAAGCTCAGTGGGTGTGCGATGAGGTGCTCCGCGAGATTCATTTCGGCGAGGGAAAGGTGGAAGGCGAGGGTGGATTCGGCGCCCTGGTTCTCGCTGACGCGGTCGTGGTGCAGGCCGTCGCTGCAGCCCCCGCTGCTGGAATCATAGAGGGCCTGGCCGAGGTCATTGCGGCCGAGGAACCACTCGAAGGCCCGCTTCGCCTCCTTCGACCAGGCCGGGTCCTGGGTGGCCCTGAAGGCTTCGAGGCAGGCGGACACCATGGCCTGGGCCTCCACCGGCTGCTGATCGAAATCGGCGCGGGCCCCGTCCCGTTCGCAAAACCCGTTGCTGCCGATGGGTCGGAAATGGCCCGCCTGGGTCTTCTGAAGAGAAGCGAGCCACCGCAGCGATTTGAGGCCGATGTCCAGGGCCTCGGGGTGGGGCATCCGCTGGCCGCTGAGCAGGAGGGCCTGGCAAAGGCGGGCGTTGTCATATGAGGCGATGGGCTCAAACCAGGGCCACTCGTCCGTGGCGCAGGCCTGCCAGAGCACCACGAGCTTCTCCGTCAGGAGGGTGCAGGCCGCGAGTATCTGGGGATGGCCGGGGAAGCGGCCCAGGAACTCATGCAGGCCCAGCAGTGTGAAGGCCCAGGCCCGGGGCGAGGTGAACGACTCCACCACCACCGGCAGTCCGCGCTCGAAGAGCAGGACTGACAGACGCCGGTGTCCCTCGTTGCTGGAGCGCCCGGCACAGGTGCCCAGAGCCCATAGGGCCCGGGCATGGCTATCCTCGCTGCCAGCTTCCTCCAGCCACTGCCGTCCATGGCTCATGAAATTGCGGAAGCGGTGAGTCTCCTGGTTCAGGGCAGCCGCGAGGAAGGCCAGGTAGCTCGTGGCCTGACGGTTCAGCAGCTCTTCGGGGGGACGGCCCCCGAGTTCCTCCAACTGGATGCACAGGATCAGGGCCCGGGCATTGTCATCGGTGCAGTAGCCTTCGTGGAAGTTCGGCACATTGAACATGGCGTGCTGGAAGATGCCCGTGGCATCGCTCATGCGCACGATGTGGTTGAGCCGGACAGGGGGCAGGTCATAGGGCCGGCTGGCCAGGGTCCACCCGGCGAAGGCCTTGCGGGGGGCGGCCTTCCGGTCGGCCCCGGCCCGCTGGAAGGACTCGAGGTAACGCTGGGATACGGCGGGCCAGATCATCTCCCGTCCGACCTGATAGGCCTTCTCCCGCGTCCGTTGCAGGAGGGCCGGGTCATCCAGGTAGGTGCACACGCCATCCGCGATGGCCTGCGGATTCCGGAAGGGCACCAGGATGCCCCGCCCATCGGCCAGTAGTTCCTGGGCATGCCAGTAGGGTGTGGACACCACGGCCTTCCCTGCGCCAAAGACATAGGCCAGCGTGCCCGAGGTGATCTGGGCCTCGTTGAGGTAGGGGGTCAGGTAGATGTCCGTGGCGCCGATGAACTCCTTGAGATCCTCGAGCGAAACGAAGCGGTTGTAGAAGATGACGTGTTCCTTGACGCCACGGGCTTCGGCCAGACGCTCCAGGCCCAGGCGGTAGCTTTCACCGTCCCTGGCGACCAGGTGCGGGTGTGTGGCCCCCAGGATCAGGTAGACCACGTTCGGATGCCGCTTCACGATCTCGGGCAGGGCTTCGATGACCGCCTCGATGCCTTTACCGGGTCCAAGCAGGCCGAAGGTCAGCAGCACCATGCGGCCTTCCACGCCGAGCTGGGCCTTGTAGAAGCTCGAATCGATGAAGGGGATGTCCGGGATGCCGTGGGGGATGAGATCCACCTTGGCATCGGGAACGCCGTAGGTTTCCCTCAGGATCTCGGCGCCCTTGTGGGCCATCACCACCAGCCGGTCGCTGCGTCGCACCAGTTCTTCCATCACCTTCCGCTGGGCGGCATTGGGTTCCCGCAAAACGGTATGGAGCGTGGTCACCACGGGCATGCGGACTTCCTTGAGCAGGGCCAGGAGGTGGCTCCCGGCCGAGCCGCCGTAGATGCCGAACTCGTGCTGGACGCAAAGCACGTCTGCATTGTCGAAGTTCAGGAAATCCGCCGCGCGGCGGTAGGAATCCAGATCCTTCTCGTCCAGCTCGAACCGCACCCGGGGCGGGTAATGGTAGGCATCCAGCCGGTCATTCACCGCGCCTGTGTAGCAGGTGGCTGCAGGCGCGGCGGCTGCCACCGCCTCACAGAGATCGTGCGTGAAGGTGGCGATTCCGCAGAGCCGGGGCAGGTAGCCGCCCAGGAACGCGATGCGATCCGGCAGAGTGGGGTTCATCTGGCATTCCCTCGCATTCCCTGCAGCGCGTCGCCGCGCGCTCAGTTGTATAGAACCGATATTAACACCCCGGGCCAGGGTTCTTGCGATGATGGGAGTCAATCAGAGGTGGCCATGTCCCGCTCGCAGCTCAAGGATGAAGTCTTCATGAACATGGCGCTGGAGCTGAGTCGGCTTGGCACCTGCTGCCGCCTCAAGGTGGGCGCGGTGCTGCTGCGGGCGGATGGAGGTGTGGCGGCGGCGGGCTTCAACGGGGCGCTGCCTGGCATGGCCCACTGCACGCCGGAAACCTGCAAGCCCGGCCAGCGCTGCCTGCACACCAGCCACGCCGAAGAAAATGCCCTGGGCTTCTGCGATGGCGGTGTGGCCACGGCCTACGTCACCCACGAGCCCTGCCTCATCTGCTGCCGTGCCCTGGTGCGGCGCGGCGTGCGGCGCGTGGTGTTCCGCCACCCCTACACCAGCATCGCGGACCAGGAGCGGGCCGAACGCCAGGGCATCCTCGATCACTTCGGGGTGAAGTGGGAGCAACTGGACATGGCCGTATAGAACCAGATCAAATGCCGCCCTGCCCCCAGGATGGCACCGGGTCCGGTTCAATGGCGACTTCGGTGCCATCGTCCAAGATGAGCATGGGGGGCTCGCCGGCGCGAACATCCACGATGGTGCGGCCCAGCAGCCGCTCCCGCCGGCCGTGGTGCCAGGAGATGCCCACGGGATAGGTGCGCCGGTAGGCGTCCAGGGGCCCTTCCATCCAGTGGCAGAGGCGCTCCAGCGCCCCGTGGAAGATCGCGTCGAAGCCCTTGGGGGGCTCGGGATCCAGGCCCGCGGCCGCAAGAAAGGCCTCTGTGGCCGGGCGGTCGCCGAGGCCCTCGGGTACCCAGCGGCCGGTGCCCGAGGCGGGGGATCGCCCGCCGAGGACCACGGGCCGGTCCTGGTGGATGCCGAGCCAGAGGGAGACCCGGCCGCAGGGGCCGGTGCCTTCGAAGTCCAGGGGCACCTGGGCATCATCGTGGAATACCACGGCCCGCAGGGGCAGCCATTCGAAGGTCTCGGCCACCTTGGCGCCGACCGGCCCCGGGTGCTCCCGCCGCAGCCCGGCCACCGCTTCGGCGAAGGTCTGGCGCAGCCCCGCCAGGCTGAGCACGCCTTCCGGCAGGCCCAGGGCGTTCAGGGCCACGGGCGGCTCATGCCAATCCGCCGCCAGGGCCGGCACCACCTGTTGGAACAGGAGGAGGGCCGGGTCCCAGTCCCAGTGCCGGGCGGGCTCGTAGCCAAGCTCTCGGCAGAGCTCAAACCAGGCCCGGTCCGGAGCGGCCCATCCGGCCAGGAAGATGGACCGGCCATCCAGGAAGAGCTCGCAGCTGGGGCCAGCCTCCGTGTTCCGGCGGCAGAGGCCCAGCTCGTGGCGGCCCAGGGTGGCCAGCGTGGTTTCCCGGTAGGGGTGATCCTCCTGCCGCAACACTTTCAGCGGCGCGCCGAGGATCCACGCATCCATGACCATGCCCACCCCCCCTCGAAAGCAAACCTGGGTCGCTCCGAACGCTTCGTCAATGGCCGGATCGAAGTGCCCGTCTGCCCTCAATCCACCCGCTGGAGGTTCATGCCAGGGTAGTAGTGCTGCAGGATCTGCTGGAAGGTGGACCCCTCCAGGGCCATGCCATAGGCGCCGGTCTGGCACATGCCCAGGCCATGGCCCCAGCCCCGCCCGTAGAAGATCCAGCGGCGGTTGGCCCCCTGGCCCACCGTGAGCCAGCGGAAGACATTGTCCTTGAGGCCCAGGAGGCCCCGGATGTGCATGCCCCGCACCCGGTGCGAGGCCCCCTGGGAATCCACGAGGCTCAGGTCGAGCACCCGGCCATGCTCGTTGTGCTGGGCCTTCAATTCACGGATTCCCGGGACCTTGATGCGCTTGCGCACCGTCGCCAGCAGCTCCGACTCGGTGTATTCCACTCGCCAGTGGGCCGTGGGGTTATACCGGTCCCAGGCGGCGCCGTCGGGATCGAGGCGCCGGATCAGCACCTGGGCGGGCCCGTCCTCGCCGGGGATCCATTTCAGTCGGTCGCCCACCTGAATCTCGGCCCTGGGCAGGAGCCTCAGGCTCCCGTCCGGGGCCTCCTCCACCAGCAGGAGCTTCGGGGCCAGGGGCAGGGGCTCCGGTCCGCCCCGCTTCCGGCGGACCTGGCGGTCCAGGAGGAGCGTGCCTTCGCCGGGTGTGAAGGGCTCCAGCTCCTGCCAGAGGCGCCCCAGAGCCTGCAGGGCCTGCCGGCTCGTGAGGGGTTCCCGGGAGGACCAGATCGAGGCGGGGACCACCCCTCGCCGGGTGAGGAAGGCCGCCAGCAGGCGGTCCTCGGGCAGGGAATCGGGCAGGAAGTAGGCCGCGTCCTGGGGCCGCTCCTGGCCCTCCACGAGCCGGTGGAAGCCGAAGGCCTTGGCCAGGGCCAGCAGCAGGTTCCCCTCCCGTGCCAGGGGCCGCACTTCGAGGGCCAGGCGCCCCTGGAGGAGCCGCAAGGTCTGGTTCAGTTCCTCAGGATTCGCAGGCCTGGCCAGGCGCTCGCCGGAGAGCCACTCGATGGAAGGGCTGAGGGAGGCCAGGCGCAGCAGCTCCCAGCTGAGCCAGGGCTGCTGGGGCTCGGTGGTGACGGCCACGCCTGAGACATAGGGAAGGGTAAGGGGTTTCGCGGGGTAGCAGGACACCGCCCGGAGGTAGGGCGCGTCGCCGCCGAAGACGTTGGCCACCTCCGTGGTGTGGCCGCCGCAGTTGGCCATGAAGAGGGCCTGGATGGGCTTGCCGCCGTAGGTGGCGAATAGGCCTTCGGTTTCCTGGATGGCCCGGTCCGTGAGGGACTGCTCGCCATCGCGGCCGCCATAGACCTGGTCGGCCACGGTATCGCCCATGTCGAAGCCATCCGCCGCGCGCTTGCCCCGGTTGGCCACCGCATAGGTGCGGGCCGCCACGGCCTGGGCCTTGAGGGCTTCGACATTCGGGAACTCCCAGGCGCCCATCTCCTTGGGCACCACACCGCGGAGGTAGGTCTCCAGGTCCAGGGTGTTCACGACGGTGAGTCGGCCCATGGCATTGGGAAAGACCTCGACCTTGCCGCGGTACCGGCCCTTGCCCTGCAGCGTGGTCAGCTCGCCGGCGGGTTTCAGCCAGACGCCGCTCGGTGGCAGGGCCCGCCGCTCGTAGCGGTCCGTGATGGCATACAAGGCCCGACCCTTCCGGGGCCTGCTGGGCCGGGCCTCAGACGCCACCCACAGCTCGTCGAAGCCCAGGTCCTGAAGCTTCTGGAGCACGGGCTCGGCCTCTGCCGCTTCGCTGAAGTGGCCCGTGAGCACGCGCCAGGTATCGGCGTCGGGGACCTTCACCCGGTCGGGGGCCTCCCCCAGTTCCTTCAGGCGCTTCATCAGCGCGGCCGCCTCGGTGGCGGGGTGGGGGCGGCCCACCTGGATGCGGTATTCGGAAGTGGGGTCAGACACGCCTCGACTGTCCCACCAGAGGCGCAGCTTCTCCTCGGCTGCCAGTCTGAGCAGGGGCTTCCCGGACCGGTCGCAGACCTGGCCGCCGCCCTCCAGGGCGATGACCCATTCCGTGGCCTGGGTGTCGAGGCCGATTCTCAGCGGGGGCTGGGCGGCGATGGCGGAAACGATCGACAGGACCAGGGCAGGGAGGGGAAAGGGCTTCATCCGCCGGATTGTCCCACGAATCGCGCCAGGGCATTCCAGCGGCGGGCCCGCAGCTCCTCCGCCTCCAGAAGCTCGCCGTCGGGACCCCGACGGTGCAGCAGCAGGCTGATGCAGGACCGGTCCGATGGCCGGTAGAACAGGGCCGGGCCCGTGTAGCCCAGGTGGAACCACCAGCCCGAGGGCAGCCCCGGATCCTCCTGAAGGGAAGGCGCTGCGGTCGGAGCCGCTTCGCTGGCATCCTCGAGAACCTGGAGCCCCGTGCCCGCGGGAATCCTGGACAGCAGCTGTCCAAACCTTCCGTCGCCGCCGAAGGCCACCTGCAGGCCCAGCCCCCAGCGGGTGCCGCTCTCACCCTCAGCCACGTCGGTGGCCATGCGATCGGCCCAGCCGGCGGCGATCCAGCGGGCCAGCGCTTCGCGGAACTGGGGTGCCTTGGCGCCGAAACCGGCGTGGCCCCGCATGCCGGCGCGGGCGTTGGCATCCTGGGGCAGGTGGCGGTCCCTCGATGGAAGTGGGTCCTCGGTGGCCAGGGCCCAGGCCGCCGCGTCGGGACCCTCGGGAACCTCAGTGGGGGGATTCCGCCAGGGGGCAGGATCCAGACCTGTGGCTTGTCCAAGCCTGGAAAAAGGAACACCTGTTTCACCCTCCAGCAGCTCGGCCAGCAGGCGGTAGTTGAGGTCGGAGTAGGTGGCGAGTCCAAGGGTGGCGGGACGGAGCAGGGGGTGGCCCGCCACCGCCCGCCGGAGCTGGATCGCCAGGGCTTCGCCGGTGAAGGGGCGCCAGGGGGGCAGGCCCGAAGTGTGCGACAGCAGCTGGCGCACCGTGAGCGGGGTCTCCCGGTCATGGAACCCCAGGGTCCAACGACGGTCCGCATCCAGGTCCAGGAAGGCCAGCGCCAGCGGGGCCGTCACCAGGGGCTTGGCCAGGGAGGCGAGGTCGTAGAACCGGTTCACGTCCGGCTCATCTCCGCCAGGCTCTTCGCGACGGCCTTCTGCACCTGGTCCGCCACGCCCATGGCCTCCTGGCCCTCGGCCCAGGTCACGCCTTCCTGGCTATGTCCCAGGCAGGCGGCGTGGAAAGCCTCGATCTCCAGTCGCAGGGGCTCGCCCTCCTCGATATCGGCTGTCTCCGGCCGCACCTCGGGGCCATCGGGACCCATGACCAGGCGCAGCAGCTCCAGCTTCTGGGCGGCGAAATCCAGGCTGGCGTACTCCTTGTCGCCGAAGGCGCGGAGCGTGCGCTCCTTCTTGCGCGCCACCCGGCTGGCGGTGACGGTGGCGAAGGCGCCCCCCTCGAACTTGAGGCGTGCGTTCACCAGGTCGGCATAGGGTGTCAGCACCGGAACGCCAACGGCCTCCACGTCGATCACCGGGCGGCCCACCAGGGCCCGGAGCAGGTCGAGGTCGTGGATCATCACATCCATGACCACGTCCACTTCCAGGCTGCGGGCTGGGAAGGGCGAGACCCGGATGGCTTCGAGGAACCGGGGCTTGAAGCCGCGCTCACGGAGGGCGGTGACGGCGGGATTGAAGCGCTCCAGGTGGCCCACCTGGGCGACGAGGCCGGGGTTCAAGGCGCGTGCTTCAGCCAGGGCCTTCAGGAGGGCCACGCCCTCATCGAGGGTGGCCGCCAGGGGCTTCTCCATCAGAATGTGCTTGCCGGCCTTCAGGGCCTGGAGGCCCAGGGCATGGTGGAAGCCCGTGGGCGCGGCGATCTGCACGGCGTCTACGTCGGCCAGCACCTGGTCCAGGGAGGCGGACCAGGGGGCGCTGAATTTGGCGGCGATCTCGGGACCCCGGACGGGATCAGGATCGACCACGGCGGCGAGGATGGCCTCCGGCGCCGAAGCGGCGATCCGGGCATGATGCTGCCCAAGGTGCCCCACACCCACCACGGCGACTCTTAGCTTGGACATGGCCACCCCCCGATGAATCGAGCCTAGCAGGCCTGCTACCCTGAAGCCCTCACCTCGAGGCGACCATGAATTTGAAACTTGAAGCAGTGAACATCCTGAAGTGGATTCACTTCCTGGCGCTGGCCTTCGGGGGCGGTGCGGCAGTGGTGGCCCTGCTGCTCTCGGGATTCGAAGAAGGCCGGGAGGACCTCCAGGGCCTTGCGGCGACGGTCTGGGCCAAGGTGGTGGCCTGGTCCTTCCGGCTGGCCTTGCTGGTCGGCATCGCGCTGCTGGTGGTGCTCATGCAGAACGGTCAGAACCCCTTCAAGGCCGGCATCTACTTCCACATCAAGCTCACGCTGGTCTTCGTCCTCATCGGGTTGTCCGAGATGACGCCCAAGGCACTGGCCGTGGGCAAGCGCGGTTCTGCCCTGCTGGTGGTGGTGCTCTTCATGGCCGTGACCTTCACGGTGTTCAACAAGGGCCTGTTCCGCAGGGAAGCCCCCAAGGCGCCCCCTGTGCCCGTGGCGGCGACTGCCGGCCCAGTGGCGCGCTGATTGGGCCAGTTTCAGCCCATCACCTCGAACTGCCCTGCGCCTTCAGCGCAGGGTTAACTCAGGGCGCCTTGGCGCCCTGAGCCACTTGGAACCTCAATCCTCAGGCCTTCGTAGTCAGCGTTGTGCCGGGGGCCCCCTCCGCGAGCCTGCGAAGCGGGGGAGTGGGAGCAGGCCGCGGTGCGGCATGCGATCGGGGGCAGCCAGAGACGCGTGCGGCCGGGAACCCCGGCCGCTCAGCGTCCACCAGTAGGGTGTGTGGCACGGAACCTCAGTCTTCGGACTCTTCGTAGTCAGCGTTGTGCCACACATTCTGCACATCGTCATTGTCTTCGAGCAGGTCAACGAGCTTGAGGAAGCTGGTGAGCTTGTTGCCTTCGAGGGCGCTGCTGGTGCTGGGGGCCATGATGATTTTCGCTTCGATGACCGGTAGTTTGGCCGCGTCCACGGCATCCTTCACGGTCTGGTAGGCCTCGGGACTGGTCTTGATGACCCAGGCTTCGCCTTCGTTGAGGACGTCGTCGGCCCCGGCCTCCAGGGCCACCTCCATGATCTGGTCCTCTGAGACTTCGGACTCGACCACGATCTGACCCTGCTTGGCGAACAGATAGGCCACCGAACCCATGGCACCCAGTTCCCCGCCGAACTTGGTGAAGTAGCTCCGGATCTCAGGGGTGGTGCGGTTCTTGTTGTCGGTCATGGCCTCGACCAGAATGGCCACGCCGCCGGGGCCGTAGGCCTCGTAGATGACTTCTTCGTAGGTCACGCCCTCGAGCTCGCCGGTGCCCTTCTTGATGGCCCGCTCCCAGTTGTCCTTGGGCATGTTGCTGCCCTTGGCTTGGTCCACGGCCAATCGCAGGCGCGGATTGGCGTTGACGTCGCCGCCACCGAGCCTCGCCGCCACGGTGATTTCCTTGAGGATCTTCGTGAAGACCTTGCCCCGCTTGGCATCCGCGGCGCCCTTCTTGTGCTTGATGGTGGACCATTTGCTGTGGCCGGACATGGATGAACTCCTTCAATCGTTCGTATTGCTCAGCAACTGCTTCGCGTTTGCTGAGTAGGAAAAAAAGTCCTTTCAATACTTCGGAATTGACGCCTAGCGGCGATTCCGAAGCCAGTCCTCAGCCACGAAGGGCACGACGGGAAATCCGGGCAAAAGACGGAGCCTCCTGGCGGATCATGGGCCGCTCAAGGAGGAACTGATACCACTGCTCTCCATAGACCTTCATCTTGAGGGTCTTGCCGTTCTGCAGCAGGTTGCGGTTGGTGATGAGGCGCTCATCGCCTTTGCAGATCTCCAGGCCCTTGTTGAGGATCTCGATGGCCCGGTTGCGTTCGCCCATTTCCAGCAGCACATAGGCATAGACGGCATACAGCAGGCTCTCTTTCTTGCCCGCCTTCAGGGCCAGGTCGAAGGTCTGCTTGGCCTTCTTCTTGTCTCCCCGCTTCCACTGAAGGATGCCCAACATGGCCTTGGCGATGTAGTGCTGCATGGAGGCCGCCAGCAGCAGTGGCTCCGCTTCCTCGTTCTTCTTCCGCAGGTACTGCACCACGCCGATCTGCCCGTCGATGCTGCCCTTCACCAGGAACTGCCGCGAGGAGAACCGGTAGCCCTCCTTCATGGTCTCGATGGCCTTCTCCCACTGCTGCTTCTTCAGCAACTCACCGGCGCGGGCGAAGATCTTTTCCAACTCCTGCTGGATCTTGCGGCCTTGCCAGATGAAGAGGCCGGCCCCCGCCAGGATGCCCAGGGGCAGGCTGATCCAGAGCTTGATGCTCAGCAGGCTGGCGAGCAGGATCACGGCAAGGGCGGCGCCCAGGCCGAGCAGGAGGTTGATCACGGAGACTCCGGAGGGCACGGTCCGAGGCCGGACCAAAGGGCCATTTTATCGGCCTTCGGGGGCATTGGCTATGCCGAGGTTCGGTAGGCCCTATCCGATCACGCCGCTGCGGGACGGGGCCGGCCGACGGCGACGGACGATCCGCTTGGGGGGGGGCGGAGACGTGGCTTCCTTCCGGGGTCGCCCTGGACCCCGCTTGGGAGCCGGGTCCTTTGGCTTCAGAAGGACTTTCTTGACCTTGACTTTCTTGTCCTTCTTCACGCGTTCCCGGCGCACGAGAGCCGCCGCGGCCCGGCCGGTGACCACCACGCGGGAACCGTCCTTCAGCTTTTTCACCTTGCTGCCCGGCTTGCGTCCCCGCTTGAGGCTCATGGCCAGGGGCTCTTCTTCGAGGAGTTCCCGTTCCAGTTGGGCCTGGAGCGCCATCATCTCGCCTCGATCCAGCTCATGATCATGGCCGCAGAGGTGAAGGAAACCGTGGATGACCAGCGTCTCCACTTCACGCCGGCGGCTGACGCCGAATTTCTTGGACATTTTATCGGCCGTGGGCAGGCTGATGACGATGTCGCCAAGGTGAGGAAAGGCCCCCTTTTCCACGCTGGAGGGGAAGCTCAGCACATCCGTTGTCAGGTTTTTTCCACGATGTTCGCGATTGAGTTTTCTCATGCCGCGATCATCGACATAGGTCAAGGAAATGCCTTGTGCATCTGGTGCCAGTCGATCTCGAAGGCCGTGCAGGAGTTTCCCGAGGGACTGCTCGCCTGGCCCACGCATTTTGCTTCGGCTAGACCAGTCAATCACGAATGGAGGGCGAGTCTGTGTCATGGCCATTTCCTCTGTCAAGATCAATCAAAGGGCACTAATTGTGAAATATTTTGGAGCATTCGTCAATGTCGTATTTCTAGCTAAAGGAATTGGATCGATGCTGGTGGCTTTCATTTTAGACGACTGTTAAATAAATTTTGGATAAAAATTTTTTAAAATATTGAAAACAAAGGATAAAGAACGTCATTTTTTGAAATCAATTTTTCCAGAGATGACCCTGGCATGCTGAGACCATGGAACCTCGCCTTCCACCCGAACTCTCGGCAACCCTGGGTCGCTTCCTGGTTCTTTTGGACCGGTGGAACCGGACCCATGCCCTGACGGCCCTGCCCCCAGGAGCGCGCCGGGAAGAGCTGCTCCTGGATGCGGCGGTCCTTCTCCCCTTCCTTTCCGAACTGCCATCTGGTTCAAGGGTGGCGGACCTAGGCACAGGCATGGGCTCGCCGGCAGTGGTGCTGGCCCTGGCCAGGCCGGACCTGGAGATCCTGGGGGTGGACGCCTCCCTCAAGAAGCTTGCGTTCCTGAGGCAGGCCGCCATGGAACTGCCCATCCCCAATCTGAGGACGGTGCATGGCCGACTGGAGGACCTTCCGTCCCTGGGGGCGGACTGGGGAACGGCCAAGGCCCTTGCACCCCTGGGCTCCCTTGCGGGTTGGTGGGCCCGCCATGGGCGCCCTGGCGTCCCCTTCTTCGCCCTGAAGGGGGTTGATTGGGCTCAGGAGCCCCTTCCGGAGACCTGGACCGCGACGCCCCATCCCTATGCGCTGCCCAGCCGTGGGCCACGGGTCCTCGTCGAACTTCGCCAGCGAGCCTGAGGTGCCGACCCCCCAAGCAAAAGCCCCCTGGGCGGGGGCTTTTACAGGGCCGGAAGGCAGATCAGGGGGTGAGGGTGTCCCCGTTCTTGATCTCCTCGATGGAACGCAGCACTCGGCAGCTTGAGGTCTGGGCATCCGTCCGAACCACCAGGGCCTGTCCGATGTAGTAGGTGGTGCTGGAGGTGGCGGGCACCTTCTCCCCATCGGGTCCCACGGGGAAGGTCTTCACCCGGGTGGCGAGGAGCACATCACCGACCTTGATGCCATCATTGGTACCCTTGTCGACGACGATCATGTCCCCACCAGCAGAATACTGCTTGCCCCCTCTGGAATACACCACCATCGCCGCGTTGGCGGCCACCTTGACCGGCT
Organism: Candidatus Geothrix skivensis; assembly: GCA_016721195.1. Classification (GTDB taxonomy): domain Bacteria; phylum Acidobacteriota; class Holophagae; order Holophagales; family Holophagaceae; genus Geothrix; species Geothrix skivensis. The sequence continues at coordinate 148,157 of JADKIO010000005.1, forward strand.
CAGCCAGGTCGGTCCTCAGCTTCAGGGGGATGTTCGAGGGCTCGTCGAATTTCACCAGGCGATCCCCCGCCTGGACGGTATCGAGGCTGCGCTCGATGACCGCCACCGAGCCTTTCGCTTGTGCCAGGGTGACCCGTACCACGCCAATCTGATGGATGACGTCACCCAAGGGCTTCTTGGGGATGGTGGGGTGCATCAGTTGCTTGACGGCGGTCTTGAGGATGAGGAAGCGGTCTCCCGCCTTCACGCCCTGGTCCGAGCCGCCGTTCAGGTAGATCGTCTCTCCCTCGCCCAGGTACTGACGATCCTCGCGCTTATTCGAGGTGATGGTGAAGGCGCCCAGCCCTTTGTAATGCGCCTCAGCCCCGTTGGAGGCCACGAAGGGCAGCTGGATGAAGTCCTGGAAGGAGAACCCAAGCTCCGGGCGGCGGACGGCAGAAGGATCGGCCCGCCGCTGCTGGTCGGGTTGCAGGTTGGCCACGTCCTCGGGCAGGTTCCCGGCGGTGGCCACGGCCCTGGCCAGGTCGATGATCAGGGGGTCGCCGGGGTAGATCCAATGGGGATCCTTGATCCACTGGTTCAGCTCCCAGATCTGCGGCCAGGCATAGGGATTGCCAAGGTACTTTCCGGACAGATCCCAGAGCGTGTCGCCCTTCTGGACGATGTGGGTCCGGGAGCCTTCGGGGACCTTGATCTCTTTGGGGTAGTCCCACTTGGAACTATGCGCCTCAACCTTTACGGGATCGGCGGTGGCGGCCTGCTGGGCCTTCAAACCCGGGACAAGGAACGCCAGGGCCGCGAGAAGGCAGGATCTCGCCGCAAGGGAAGGCATCCGGCCGGCGAGCAGGCGAGTGGGCTGGTGCATCAGTAACCCCCAGTCAGGATTGGATAGCGCTGATTATAGGTCTTCGACCCGGATCATATCTGAAAATAATGACAGTCGGTTGCGAACTTCGTCCTGGCTGATCTGCTCGAGCCGTTCCGTGGAGAACTGCTCCACGGTGAAACTGGCCATGACGGACCCGACCAGGGCCGCATGTTTCAGTGCGGTGACATCCGTCCGCTCGATCCAAGCCAAGTAGCCGAGGAACCCGCCGGCAAAGGTATCGCCAGCACCCGTGGGATCGAAGACATTCTCCAGGGGGTAGGCGGGGGCGGCGAAAATCCCCTCTGGCGTAAAGAGGGCCACGCCATATTCGCCCCGCTTGACCACTAAGATGCGGGGGCCCAGGGCCTGGATCTTCCGGTAGGCCTTGATGAGGTTGTGCTCCTGGGTCAGTTCCCGGACTTCGGCGTCATTCACAAGGAGGATGTCCACCTCCTTGAGCACAGCTTCCAGGGCGGGGCGGGCACCCCTGATCCAGTAGTTCATCGTATCGAGGGCAATCCACTTGGGGCGGGCGGCCATCTGGCGGACCACATCAAGCTGCAGCACCGGGTCGATGTTCCCGAGAAAGAGGTACTGGGAGTCTCGGTAGCTGGGGGGGAGGTCCGGACGGAAGTCCGCGAACACATTCAGGTCCGTGGCCAGGGTCTTGGCCTCGTTGAGGTCATAGCCGTAGGCCCCCTTCCAGTGGAAGCTCAGCCCCTTGACCCGGGAAAGGCCGGTCAGGTCGATGGGCCTGCGATCGAAGACCCGCATCTGGTCCGGGCCGAAATCCTCTCCCACCACGGCCACGATCCGCACCGGATGGAAGCGGCTGGCGCTCAGTGAGAAATAGGTCGCGGAGCCGCCCAGGGCATGCTCCCGGCGCCCAAAGGGGGTTTCCAGGTCATCGAAGGCCACGCTTCCCACTGCCAACAAGCTCATGGTCAAGGCTCCAGGTTGGAATGTCAGGGCTGGATGAAAGGGGTGCCGAAATACAACAGCCAGGCTTGGGTGCCGCCCATGGGCACGGGGGCCTGGGCGAATCGGACCACCATGGGCGCCTCGCCTGAGGCCAGGAGAGCCAGCAGCCCATCGTGGAGGGCGGGATCCTGGCCAAGGGTGACCTGGAGGCTCCGCCACCCGAGGACCGTGCCATCTCCCAGGCGATCCTTCAGGCGGTCCATGGCATCTGTGAGAGAGTGCCCCCGCAGATCGATGGTGCCATCCACTTCGATGGCCATCCCCGCGGCCAGTTGGAAACGCAGGGGCATGAGGGGCTGGGATGGGAGGGCTGGCCTCTGGACAGGGGGTTCCTGTGGCGCGGGAGTTGGAACCAGGTCGGGCTTCTCAACCAGCGCCGGCGACGCGGGATCAATGCTGGGGGATGGAGTCACGACGGACTTGGGGGGGGCTGGCCGCTCCAGGGGCCCCCTCTGAAGAGGTTTGAATCCCTTAAGTTCCTTCACCGCCTCCTGGAAGGACTCCGGCACCGGGGCGCTGGGGGCCGTGGCAGGGGGAGCGGTTCCTTCGCTGGGCTGGACCCTGGCTGGCCGGGGGGTGGCCGGCTTCAAGCCCATGGCCGACAGGAATACCGCGTCTTCGTCATCCAGGGCGGGTGGGAGGGCTGCCTTGGGTTCTGGTTTGGGTGGAGGTTTCGGCGCAGGCAGGGGGGCCTCCGGGCCGAGCTGTTGCTTCAATTTTGCCAAATCCTGCTTCCAGGCCATGAATCGTCCCCGTCCAATCCAGAGTAGGCCATCCCTGGCCTCACCCAAAGCCCGCCGTTGCAATACCGCACCCAGTCGAGGCAAAACGCCGCGAAAGCAGCCAGCTTTCAACCCGGGGGAGGTTCGTGGCATCCAAGGATTGACGCCACTTGGCGTAATCTGGCATACCGTTCGCACGTATCCTTTGCATCCAACCTGGAGGTCCCATGCGCCACGCCGCATCCCTGCTCGTGCTTCCCCTGATCCTAGCTTCAGGGTCTGCCCTCAAGGCCCAGCGCCCCCACATGGGGTTCAGCCTGAACCTGAGCATCCCCACGGGGGAGTTCGGCACCAAGACCTACCCCCCTTACCTCAATTCCTCCGGAATCCTGGTGCCAGTTCAGAAGGAGACCTACGATGTCGGCCTGGGCGGCAGCTTCACCGTCAGCTTTCCCATGGACCGTACCCTGGCCATTCGCCTGAACCTCAACGGCAGTTCCGAGAACGGCACCAACCGGGCCCAGGGCTTTGACACCATCAACCTCCGGCACTCGATGTTCGCCATCGGTGGTGACCTGCAGATCTTCCCCCAGGGCACGGCCTTCCGTCACCGAGGGCTCTATTTCGTGGCCGGACTCTCCGCCGATTTCGAACAGTTCGATCGGAGTTTTGGAGACCTGAGCTCAAGCTACTACTACAACAATTACGATGTCGATACCACCCACAAGAGCCGACTGGGTGGCTCCATCGGCATTGGCCACAGCTTCGGCTACGACGCTGGACTCCGGTTCACCATGGAAGCGACCTTCCACAAGACCCTCACCGGAAACGACGTCGGCGCCGGCAATCCGCCCAGCACCGACTTCGTGAAACTCGGCTTCGGTTTTGTCTTCTAGCTGGCAAACTCCCTCAACGACACGGCCCCGGGAGGGGCCGTGTCGTTGAGCCATTCTCTGGGCACTACTTCTTCGGCGCGGGTTTCTTCGCTTTCTTCTTCGGCTTCACCGGTTCGGCGTCCTCCTCCTTGCCCAGCAAGCCATTGACCAGGCGGAGGACATCCTTGTTGGCTGGCTCCAGCTTGAGGAGCCGACGGGCATAGGAGAGGCGTTCCGGCCGGGGGCGCGCATCATCGGTCTTCACCTGCTCCAGCTTGCCGGCAACGAAGGGGGTGACTCCGCCCACTTCGGTCATCTCTGCCTTCTCTGCCACCAGGAAGGCCTGCCAATCGGCGGCGGTTTTCGTGGTGGTTTCCTTGGCCTGGCGCAATCGCAGGAGGATGCCTTCGATATCCTTCAGCGCACGTTCGCTGTGGGCGATGGCCGCCTGCTGCTCGTTCATGAAGATCTTCAGCTGCTGCCGAAGCTTCATCTGGTCCTGGGTGAGCCCTGGCGCATCTTCGATCTCCCTGAGCCGGGGCGCCTGCTTGGCCATGGCCTCCTGACACTCCTTGAGCTTGAGCTCATGTTCCATGCGGGTCTTGGCCAGGAAAGGTTCCGCGGTCGTCAGGTTCTCCTCGGCCGCCGATTGGGCTTTCTGGAAGTGGATGACGGCGTCCTCCCAGCTGCCTTCGGAAACGCAGGCACGACCCGCCAGCCCGCGCAGGGCCACCAGCGCGTGCATATCGTTGTAGTCCGAAGGGTTCACCGTGAGTCCCTCCCGGCCGAGCAGGGCTTCGACGCCCTTCCGGACGGTGGCCGCTTCACCTCGATCCAACTGGGCTTCCCAGGGCCCGCGGACCTCTTTGAACCGGTCGGTGAGGCTCTGGGCACCCAGGCTCATGGCCAGGGTGCAGGCAAGCAGGAATCCAAGGCGGGTCATGAGCGCTCCACGAAAGGGCAGTCGATGCGGGGTCAGGACTTCTTCGCGCCGCCCTGTTTCGCAGGCTTGGGCGTCTTGGCGAAGGCTTCCCTGCCGGCTTTCAGGTTGTCGAGGGCCTTCTGGGCAAGGGCATTGCCTGGATCCAGCACGAGGAGACGGTTCAGGAAGGCCGCCTGGTCTTCCGGGGCGCCCTGCTTGGTGATGTTCTCAGGGGCCCGGAGGACCGCATCGACCCAGTTTTTCTTGCCGACGATCTTCACCTTCTTGATCACCTGCTGGGTGTTGAACTGGGTGATCTCGTCGTTCTGGCTGGCGATCGCCTTCTTGGCTTTCGCGGCGGCTTCATCCGCCGTCTTGATCAACCCTTCGACCTCCTTGCGGGTCTCGTCGATGACCTTGAAGACCTTCGGGGCATTGGCCAGGTTCTTCTGGTGGATGGGCAGGGCCGCAGCGATCTGGGCCAGTTCCTGCTCGTCCTGGCTGATCTGGGCCCCCCTTGCATTGAAGGCGGTGGCTTCATCCTTGGTGAGCTTCTTCTTGGAGGATTTGATCTCGTCGAACTCGGCCTTGAAGGCGGCCACCTTGGCTTCAAGCTCCTGCTTGCGGGCTTCGTTCTTCGCAACGAAATCCTTGGAATCCTGGGCGGCCTTCCTCCATTGGCCAATGATGGGGGCCTTGTCGAACTCGGCCAGGGTGGCCCGGGCGCCCTGGGCCCGCTTCTCCTGGGCCTCGACGGCCTGCTCCCAGCGTCCCGTGGCCGAAGCGGCCTTGGCAAGCAGCCCGTACAGCGCCCCCATGCCGCGGGTGTCATCGACGCTCTGGGCGAGGGTTGGCATGGTGGAGCCATCGAACCTGGGAGGTTCGGCGGGCAGCAGTCCCTGGGCTTTGGCCATGGCCTCCGCGGTCTTGTGTTCCTTGATCAGCTGGTTGACCAGGGGCAGTTCCGTGTTGAACCGCTGGACGAGATCGACCTTGGCCGGAGCCTGGGCCACCAGGGCTACTGCGGGAAGGAGCAGGCAAGGGAACAGGCGCATGGGCACTCCGGGAAAGTCCAGGCTCCAGGGTATCTAAAAGGCCCTGGGGAGGCATGGCCGAAGGTGAACTTGTGACGGGATCAGGTCCTGGTCCGCTTCTCCTCGAGGTCGAACCACTCCAGCTCCAGGATCTCCAACTCCCCCTGGGCGACCTCCTTGTCCTTCAGCGCCGAGTGGCCTGGGCTCTCCAGCCTGAGGAAAGCCGTGGGCTCCGCCATGATGCCGTCGAGTTCCGCCATCCGCCGATGGAGGGCCGCCAGCGCCTGTTCCACCTCGAGGAGGCGGCGCTGCTCCTTCTGAGAAAGTCCGGCCTTCTGGGGCCTGGCCGCTTCAACGCCCCTTGCAGGCCTGGGGGCTGCGGGCTTCTCGGGCGCCTGTTCCGCCGCTCGGGCCTGCCGAAGGCTGCGCACCGTGCTGGGCGGCCCCTCGTAGAGCTCCCAGCGAGGGGATCCTCCTTCGTTCCAGGCGAGGGTGTGGGTGGCCACCTGGTCGAGGAAGAACCGGTCGTGGCTCACCAGGACCAGGGTGCCGCCGAAGTCCAGCAGGGCCTCCTCCAGGTTCTGCAGGGTGGGGATGTCCAGGTCGTTCGTGGGTTCGTCCAGGACCAGCAGATCGGCGGGGCTGAGCATGGCCTTGGCCAGCAGCAGCCGGTTGCGCTCCCCGCCGCTGAGGGTCGAGGCGGGCCGCGACTGCTGGTCCACCGGGAAGCCGAAGCGGGTGAGGTAGACGTGGGCGAGCAGGCTGCCGTTGCCGGAGTCCACGAGGGCCGCCCGGTCCGCGAGGTTGTCCAGGATGCTGCGGTGGCCATCGAGCTCGCCGCGACCCTGGGAGATGGCCGTCACCGCAAGCTTGGGATGCCGGACCACCGCGCCCTTGGTGGGCGTCAGTTCCCCCAGCAGCACCTTCAGAAGCGTGGATTTCCCGCACCCGTTGGGGCCGAGCATGGCGATGCGCATGCCTCGCTGGAGGTTTAGATCCAGGTTCCCCAGCAGCTCCTCGCCGCCGGGGTAGGCGAACTGGATGCCTTCGGTGCGGATCAGGGCATCACTGCGGTTGCCGCCCTTCGCAAAGGCCAGGCCCTGGCGGATCTCCAGGCGGGTCCGGTCTTCAACGGTGTCCTTGAGATCCAGCACCTCCTGGATGCGGAGCTTGGATTTCCTGGTCCGGGCCTTGGCGCCGCGCCGGAGCCAGGCCATCTCGCGCCGCAGGCGGTTCTGCATGTGTTCCGTGAGGCGCGACTCACGAAATTCCCGGTCGGACTTCTCCAGCAGGTAGTCGCTGTAGCCGCCTTCGTAGCTCCGCAGGTTCCCCTCTTCCAGCTCCAGCATGCGGGTGGCGACGCCGTCCAGCAGGTGCCGGTCGTGGGTGATGAGGAGCAGGGCGCCCGGGAAGCCCTGGAGCCAGGCCTCCAGCTTCTCCACCTGTTCCGGATCGAGGTGGTTGGTGGGCTCGTCGAGCACCAGCACATCGGGCTCCTTGAGCCAAGCCTGGGCGAGGGCCACGCGCTTCCGCCACCCGCCGGACAGGGATTCCACCTCCGCATCCAGGTCCTGCAACCCCCAGGTGGTAGCGGCGGCCTTGAGCCGGGGCAGCAGGTCCCAGCCCCAGTGATCCAGCTGGTGTTCGATGGTTTGCAATTCGTCAAAAAGTTTGGCCGCCACCTCGGATCCCGCAGCGTGGACCCCGTCGTGGATCTCCTGATGCCGACTGAGCAGCAGGGCATGATCGGCCAGGGAGGCCTCCAGGGCCTCGCGGATGGTGGCGCCCGGGGCGAAATGGGGCTCCTGGCTGAGGCGGGCGATGCGCAGGCCCTGGGTGACTACCACCTGACCCGAATCGGGGGATTCATCCCCGGAGAGGAGGCGGAACAGGGTGCTCTTCCCCGCGCCATTGCGGCCGATGAGGCCGACCTTCTCCTGCTGGAAGAGACCTAAACTCAGTCCATCCAAAATGGGTGTCGCGCCATATCGTTTCGTGACATTGATCAAACTCAGGGCGATGGATGACAAGAAGCACTCCTCGGACCTTCCAGAATCCCATGGATGGGTTGATCCTTGCCCCCAAAGTCATCCGAGGTAGCCATGTCCCTGCAAGAAGAACTCCAGATGTCCAAGCTGCCGGCCCCCGGGGTGCAGTTGATGCTGCAGCTGATGCTGACCCGCGAGGCCGTCGTCCGGGTCCAGGAGCAGCTGTTCGAGACCCAGGGCCTGACCATCCAGCAGTACAACGTGCTGCGGATCGTCCGGGGCGGCCCCACCAAGGGCCATCCGATCTATGAGATCGAAAGGCGCATGATCTACCGCTTCGCGAACGTCACCCGGCTGGTGGATCGTCTCGAGCTGCAGGGCCTGCTCAAGCGGGTGGCGGACCCCAAGGATCGCCGGGTCAGCCGGGTGGTCATCACCCCCAAGGGACGCCGCCTCATGGAACGGCTGGACGAGCCCGTGCAGTCCATGGCCGTGCGTCTCACCAGCTGCTGCGACGAAGCGGAATGCCTGGCCATGGCCAGCCAGCTGGAGCAGCTGCGGGAGCACTGCCTCTCGCAGGCTGGCCATCAGGAAGAACTGGTGGGCGCCATCAGCTGATCCAGGAGTTCGAAGGCCTCGACCTCGGAAACCCCTTCTAGTTGCAGCCACCGACCTCCCCCCAGTTCGATCCAAAGGAGGCGGGATCCGGGTTGCCACCAGCCCTGCCGGAGGGTCCGCGCACCGGCCAGGCGGCGCGCCCCCTTGAGCTGGGCATCGCCGGGGCGGATCACGGCCTGCACCCTCCAGGGGCCCCCATGGGAGCCCCGCAGGCTGAGGACGCCGGCCTGCAGCTTCCAGCCCCCGCCGGGCAGTCGCAACAGCAGGCCGCCCGGACCGCTGATCTGATCCCCACGGGCCTTGAGGGTTTCCGCTCCTTCCGGCAGCCATCGCACCCGCGATAGGTCCATCGTCGCACCGTCCCATAGGACGCTGCCGATGTCAGCCAGGTCCGTGTCACCCAGCTTGATGCGCAGCGCCGAGGCGGGGGCCTGATCGAAGGTGGGATCGATGGGTACCCAGCGGTCCAGGAGCTGGACCTCCACCCAGAAGTGCAGGCCCAGGAGCTCACCCAAGCCCACCCAGCCGGTGACGCCCCGGGCCGGTACGCCCAGGCGCCGGAGCAGGGCCACCGCCAGCACGGCGTGTTCGGTGCAATCGCCCCGGGGCTGGCGGCAGACCTCCAGGGCCGAGGCGAAGCCCACGGTGAAATCCTTTTCGGTGATCCACTCGAACACGAAGGTGTTCACCCGCCGCGCCAGCTCCCACCGGGACAGGCCGGTCGGCAGCGCCATGCGGCGGACCAGGCCCTCGAAGGCCGGATCCTGGAACTGGACCAGGGGACCAGGGGCCAGGTAGCGTTCGTGCTCGAGGGGGGTCTTGGCAACCACCGGGGGTTGGGCCGCTTCGGCAGGATTGGGTGGCACCGCCCGTCGCAGCTGCCATCGCCCCCCTGGAAGGCGGCTTTGCTGGGCGTCTTCGGGAAGGGAAGGCAGGGGCCCCTCGGCCCGCAGGATCAGGTCCTGCAGCCAGGGCTGGAAGGGATGAGATGGCAGCTTCTGGAGGGTCTGTTCGAAGAGCCCCTTGGAGGGGTGCTTCGACTGGACCGGCGGGGGCAGCTCGGCGCGCTGGGTGAGGACCTCGAGACCGCTCAGCTCGGTCCGATGCCGCACCTCCCCCGCCGTGGGCGAGATCCAGACCTCCACGGGCAGGCTGAGGGTTCCCTCGCGCTCCTGCCCGGTGAATCGCACGGCGTCCGGGAAGCCAGGCAGAGGGGCCGGGCCCTGGGGCGCCAAATCGCGCGTATTCCATTGCTGGAAGGGAAAGGAAAAGGTGGTGGCCCGAATGGGGCGGCCCATCCTCGCGGCCTCCTTCTGCCGGCTCTCCAGCTCTTCCGGCCAGAGGGTGGCACCGGCTGGAACCTCCTGTCGGGTGGCCGGTCCCTGGGCTGGCTGAACGACGAGAATGCTGGGTTCGCTCGGGGACCAGGAAGCCTGGCCCTGGAAGGGCTCGGTAGAGAGGTGCACCCGCCAGGTGAAGGAGAGCGTTCCTTCTGGGGTCCGGTGGGCGGTCTGCACCACTTCCTGCCGGATCTCCTGGCCCAGGCGCGAAAGGACCATCCATTCGCGGAAGTGGACTTCCCAAGCGCCGCCCACCCGCTTCGTCTCCAGTACCTGCCCCCCTACCTCCTGACCACCGAGCCATTGCCGGAAGGTGCGGGTGGCCCCTTCCTGGCCCAGCAGGGACAGGCCCACCAGGGCCAGGACGAAGAAGGGGGATGCGCGCATCCCCCCAGTCTATCGGTGCCTTCGAGGTTCAGCCGGCCAAGGCCGCCGACCGCCGACGGTGGCGCACGCCTTCCGTCAGCCTCGCCCGAGCCACACCCCGCAGTTCCGCCGCCCTGGACTGCTGGTCCGGCGTGAGCTGGGCCTGCACCTCCCGCCGGAGGGAGCGCTGCGCCAGGATCAGCTCGAACCGCGCCGAGGAGGCCCTGTCGTAGAGGGTGCGAAGCTGGGCGTCTGGAATGGCGGGGTCCTTGAGGGCGGTCCGCAGGTCGATGCGGGCGTGCTTGACGGCGTCCCGCCGGGTGATCAGGGCTGGTCGGTGCTTCTCCCGGATGGTCAGGATGCTGGCCTTCTGGGCCTCCGTCAGTTGCAGGGCCTGGCTGATCCGTTCGAGCCGGGGGCCGCGCCCCGGTCCGCTTTGGGCCGCCAGGGGAAGCGCCAGGAGGGCCAGCAACAAAGCAGCACTGGGAAGGGTTTTCATGGATGGCTCCTGGTGGGGGCTCTGGGAGGCCCCTGCACCAGAGACCCGGGCCCTGGGGGCGGGTTGAATGCGGGCAGACTGGAAGGGTGATTCGGACCTGTGAGGCCATCGTCCTGAAAGCCGTGCCCTTTGCCGAGGGCGGGGCGGTGGTGTCCTTTCTCTCCGAACACGGAGAGCGGCTCTCCGGGGTGGCCCGGGGTGTGAAGAAACCCACCGCCAAGTGGGTGGCGGCCTTCGAGCCCCTGGGCATGGTGAAGGTGAGCTTCTTTGGCAAGGAGCACACCGAGGTGAAGCGGGTCACCCGCTGCGAGCTCCAGTTCAGCCCCCTCACCCTGGGCCACCTGGAATCCAGCCTGGTGATGGCCTGCCTGGCGGACCTCTTCGATCGCGTGGCCCGGGAGGGGGTTGAGGATGACCGGCTCTACCGCCTCCTCAGCGCCTGCGCACGGGCCCTGAAGGCCCATCCCGGCAATGCCCTGGGCATCCTGGCCTATGCCGAGCACTGGCTCCTCCACTGCATGGGCCTCCTGCCCCATCCCCGGGTCTGCGGCCGCTGCGGAAACGAGGCGGCCCCCCTGGCGCTGCTGAGCCCCGAGGTCGGCTGGTGCTGTTCGGCCTGCACGCCCGTGGATCCGGCGGAGGCCCTGCCGACCGGCACCCGGGAGTACCTCCGGCGCCTGCGGACGGAGGGGGCCGATGGGGCACCCCCCCCTGATCCAGCCGACAGGGCCCAGGGGGCGGTCACCGCCCTCCTCAGGGCCCGGCTCCTCCAGGAACTGGGGGGTGGGTTGAGAAGCTATGAGGTCCTCTGGCGGACCGTCTGATTCTTGCCTTCCTCCCGGGACCAGCCGATCCATCCCCCATGGCTGAGAACATGGGCACTGGACCGGTCGGGTCCATCAAGCAAAACCTGTCGGGCATCAGGCTCTCGATGGATGTGGGGGTTCTGCCCCTGCTGGGAGTGGTGGCCTACCTGCTCTTCCGATACGCCTCGGCCATCACGCCGCTGGAGGGCGCCCTCCTGATCATGGCGACGGGGGCCCTGCTCCTCGCCGGACTTCACTGGTGGCGCTGGCATCGCAGCCTGACCCGGGAGGGGTCCCTGCTGGACTGGTCTCAGCAGGTTCTTGGGGGCAGCCGGGCTCCCCTGGAGGCGCCGGCTGGGATGCGGGAGGAGGATCGCCAGGTGGCGGTGGCCTTGAATGCCTTGATCGAGGACAACCGATCCAAGGCGAGTGAGCTGGAAGGCCTGCGGCAGGCCCTGGCCCGGGACTGGCGCGAGCTGGACGGCCTTCTGGGGGCCGTCGAGCGGCAGCATGCGGTGGAGGTCAGGATCCGGGAAGAGGGCATGGCGCGGCTGGCGTCCCTGGGCCGGGACCTGAAGGCGGCCATCGAGGACACGCTCCGACTGGATCAGATCGAGCTGAACTACCGCCTTCGGGCGGATCAGTCCCGGCTGCAGGGACAGGCCTTCCGGAGCACCCTGGACCAGCTGCGGTCGGGGTTGGATCAATTCGAGAACCTGCTGGAGGAATTGCAGGACACCTTCCCGTGGCTGCGCCGGGAAGAGGACGCCCTGGCCCGGCTGGCCGATGCCGGGCTCCGCCAGAGCGCGCGATTGTCCCTGTCGGTGAAGGGGCTGGTGGCCCACACGCCCAGGCTCATCGACAACACCCAGGCCCGGACCGAGGGGCTGCGCCGGCTGCGGGAATCCGCCGATGGCGTGCGGGATCAGACGGAGGCTCTGGCCCGCCGCCTGGAGGGGTTCCGGGATGAGGCCCAGGCGCGGATCCGCTCCTTCGGCGGGGCCCAGGGCTCGCTGAAGGAACTCGACCATGTGGCTCAGCAGACGGGATTGCTGGCCGTCAATGCCGCCATCCTGGCCCAGCAGGATTCGGGCAGCGCAGGCATGGCAGCCATCGGCGGACGCCTGCGCTACCTGGCCGACCGGACCGCCGAAGGCGCAACCAGCATGGAGCGGACCCTGGATGAGTACCAGGCCGGCTTGGAGCACGAGACCGCAGGCCTATGGGACCTGCAGGAAGTCACCCAGAAGCTCCTCGCGGATGTTCATGAGCTGCTGCGGACCGCAGGCCACCTGGATTTGCAGGGGCGGGACCTGGAACTGGGCCTGGAAGCCCACTTGGGCCTGGTGGACCAGGTGCGGCAAACCTCAGAGCGGGCCGAGCTCTCCCTGCATGAAATCGGTGCCCGTGCCCGTGCCCTTGAGGCTGCCCATGGCCGGCAGTGGGGCGTGGCGGCCAAGCTCACGCCCGAGCAGGAGCGGCTCACCCGGATGGGCCTGCGCCTGACGGAGGTCGGCGACGGGCTGGCCCGCAACAGCCAGCAGAACATCGATGAAATCTGGGACATCCTCGCCCGTCACCAGGAAATCCGGCGGACCGAGGCCTACCGGCAGGTGATCTCCGAGGGGTTGTCCAATCTGATGGAGGTGCCGGAAGAAGCCCCCCTGACCTGGAACGGCCTCGCCTGGGCCCGAGCCCAGCGCCAGCCCAGGCTGCTGGAGGGGGTCGATAAGGTCCGGCCCCCCAAGGGCCGCCGGGATCCCGGGGGAGGGCTCCAGCTCCTGTTGTTCGGCGAGGACGCGCTGCATAACCCCGAGGGCTCGGCAGTGGAGTCCTGGCGCTGTGATCCGACGGGACGGGACTGGGATCTGCAGCTCATGGTCTCCCTCAGGACGGAGAGTCACCGCCTCGCCCTGCTGGCCCTGCTCAAGGACAGCCCGCTGGCCTCCTGTTTCCCGGGGCTGGACATGCGCATCGCCCCGGAGGGCGTGCACCTCAGGCTGCCCCATCCCTATCCCGGACTGCCCAGGTTCCTGGCGGGGCTGGGCCTGGAACTCGCTGTGGAGCCGGAGCTTTGGGACCATGCCTTCCAGGAGTCGGAACGGCCGATGGTTCGTGTCCAGCAGGTGCTTTGGCTGGGACCGGGGCAGGGTGGTGGCACACAGCATCCATGCCTCCGCCTGGCCCACTCCTGGTTCCAGGAGATCCATGCCCATGAGTGGTTCCTGCCCTGGCTGCCCCATGGCGGGCAGCGTCCACCCTGTCCGCTGCTGGGGGACGGCGCGGTGCCTGCAAGGTTCGAAAGCCCCCTGTCCATGCGCTGCCTAGGCCTCGGCGGGGACCCGGGAGCCTTGGGCGGTCTGCGGGATCGCCTCCTCCAGGCCGGCGCCACCATGGGTTCGGGGGGTGCCGCGCTTTGCGCCATCGCCATCGGTCACGCCCACCCCGAAGCCCTGCTGCTGAGGCTATTCCAGCCGGACGCGGCCCTGGCCGGCGCCTTCCATCCAGACCTCGTGCCCTACCAGGTCCGCCTGCGGGAGGAAGTGCTGGGTGGGGCTACCGGGGATCCCTACCAAGCGGCCTGGACCTTAATTGAGGATCTCCAGCGGGAGGGTTGGCTGATGCCGCTGCCATCCGAATCGAGGAGGCTGGGACATCTGTGGAAGAACCCTGAGGTTATTTCGCACGACTCGGCTTGACAGCCGCCTCGTCCCGCCGATACCTGTTCCAAGCGATCTTTGGACCTCCCCCAGTCGGTGCGTGCTCCGGGGCCCTGGATCGCCACCAGCCAGGCTCCGTCCAGCATGGATCCTGGATCTGTGGGAGGCCTCAGGCCGCCACCCACAGGAGATCCCATGTTCCCTTTCGCCTCTGAGCGCAGCCATCGGCCTGTCTTCACCGACCTCCCACCCACCCTTCAACCCTGCGCCATCGCTGCCGCCGCGCCCCCGGCGGACCATCTGCGTGCGGCCATGCTCTCCCTGCTCCTCTACCTCTTGATCGTGGCCGCCATGGTGGCGCTCTCCAGCCTTGCCCCATCACCTCCGCTGGCAGCCGTGATTCCTCCGGGGCCAGGGCCCACCGTCGTCTACGAACCGCCTGAACTCCGGGTGATGATTCCTGCCACCGGGGGCATTTCGGGAAGGGGCGGTGTGGTGGAGTCGGTTCTGCCCGTCCCGCCGGTCGTGGCCCCCGAGGTCCCCAGTGAGGCACCGGCCGGAATGCCAACGGAAAACCATGCGCTGGATCCGGCCGCCAGTGGGCGGAGTGGGCCTGGGACCCCACCTTCCCAGGGGGGAACCCCGGGGGATGCCCACGCCGGGTCGACGGTCCAGGACTTCACTTCCCTGGGGCTTGCCGTGCTGCGTCGGGTGGACCCGATCTACCCGGATTTCGCCCGCAGGTCCCGCCTCCAGGGACCGGTGGTCCTCATGCTGACGGTGAACGAGCAGGGCCAACCCGTCCAGGTCCAGGTGCTCCAGGGCCATCCGGTGTTCCATGACGTGGCCCTGCAGGCGGCGCGCCAGTGGCGCTTCGAGCCCGCACGACAGGGGGGCAGGCCCGTGGCGGCCTCCTTCCGCCTCACCCTGAACTTCTCCCTGAGGTGATACCGTGGGTGTGTGGATCAGGGCGTCGCTGTCCGCAAGGGCAGAGGAAAGTCCGGGCTCCGCAGGGTGCTGGGCCTGGTAACACCAGGGCGGGGTGACCCGACGGAAAGTGCAACAGAGAACAAACCGCCGATGGCCGGCCGGTGGAAACACGGGTCGGATCAGGCAAGGGTGAAACGGTGGGGTAAGAGCCCACCGCCGGACTGGCAACAGGACGGGCACGGCAAACCCCCCAGGGAGCAAGACCAAATAGGCCGGCGCACCGCGCAAGCGGCGAGGGTTGACCCGACCGAGCCGGCGGGTAGGTCGCACGAGGTGGGTGGCGACATCCATCCCAGAGGAATGACGCTCCACGACAGAACCCGGCTTACCGGTCCACCTCGGCCCCCGAAAGGGGGGGGGCCGTGCTTATTTCATCCGGGGGCTCTGGGCTCGCTGCGCGCCTCCATGTGACGCAATGCTTCGCATTGCTCCCACTCGCTTGCGCTCGTGGACACGGAGCCTCCCCCCGGGCCCCCGCGCAGCCGCCCGGCGGAGCCGTGCGGCTGTTGGCTCATCCAGGGGTTCCGCGCTGTTCAGAGGATTGGTTCTGGGCTAGCCTGGGTCTCTTCCCCGAGTAGGCCTCTGTTCTTCCCCCGATATCGCCACAGCGTCGCGCCTGGAATTGGCGCGAGGGTCCTGTTGTCTGGATTGAACCGATAGAGCCCGGGTCGCCTGTGAAGGTCGGCCCTGCCCCAACCCCTCGGAGTAACCCATGTACCAAGATTTCCAGGCCCTGGCCCGCCGTCTCGAGCGTGCCCAGGCCCTTCAAAACGAGCGCTTCAACCAGGCCGATGGAGGTCGCAGTCTGCCGGTGGGCGGCGGCTTCGCCCACTTCCGGGGGGAAGCCCATCCCCTCAACCAGGCCCTCGGCCTACTTGAACCCCTATCGGAGGAGGAACTGATCGGTGTGGAGGCCTTCCTGGGCTCGCCCACCGTGCTGGAACTGAGCCCGGCGGCGGATCCTTCCCTGTGGAGCCTGCTGGCATCCCGGGGCTACCGCCTTCAGCACTTCCAGCAGTTGTGGTCCCGCTCCCTCCTGGACCTCGCCGTTCGCCCGCCATCGGCCCTGATCCGGATCGCCGAACCCCGGGAAGCGGATCTGTACAACCGGGTGGTGAGTGCGGGGTTCCTGGAACGCGATGATGTGCAGACCCTGGAGCCGCCGTTCCGGGTTTCCCTGGAGGTACCGGACGCCTGGGGGTTCCTGGCCTTTGTCGACGACCAGCCCGCCGGAGGCGGCATGCTGGGGATCGTCGATGGGGTGGCGCTCCTGTCGGGCAGCAGCGTGATCCCGCGCTTCCGGGGCCGGGGCCTCCAGAAGGCGCTCATCTGGGCCCGGCTGGCCTTTGCCCAGGCCCTGAGTTGTGACCGGGCCTGCGCTTCCACGGCCCCGGGCACCGCCAGCCAGCGATCCTATGAAGCTTGCGGCTTCCGTGCTGCCTATCCCAAGGTGGAGATGGCACGGGGCTGAAGCCAGCCTGCAATAGTGGGGGATGCGCCGACCCGCAGCCCCCACCGCCGCGCTCCTCGTGACGGCCCTGGCCTTCCATGTGGACATGCTCCTCTACTACCTGTTGGTGCCGCTGCTGCCCAGGTACGCCCGGGACCTGGCCCTCAATCCCATGCAGGTGGGGATCCTGTTCGGCAGCTATGCGGTGGCCCTTCTGCTGGCGACCTTCCCCGTGGCCATCCTGACGGACCGGCATGGCCGGCGGGCGGTCATGCTCTGGGGCCTGGTGGGGCTGGCAGTGACCACCCTGGTGTTCGCGGTCTCGAAGCAGTACTGGCTGCTGGTGCTGGCCCGGTTCCTCCAGGGGGTCGCTGGATCCGCGACCTGGCTGCCGGGCATGGCCCTGCTGGCGGATCACTTCCCCACCCAATCCCGGGGCAAGGCCATGGGCACTGCATTTGCTGCGGCCAACCTCGGCGTGCTCATCGGTCCACCTCTTTCGGGTCTGCTGGATCAGCATGTGGGGCCCTCCGCCCCCTTCCTGCTCGGGGCGGCCCTGGTGGCCCTGGACGCGGCGGGCCGCGCCTTCCTGCTGCCGGTGGAGGCGCCGGATCGGGGGCCCCGCCTGCCCATCCGCCTGCTGCTGGCCAACCCGGTGATCCGGCTGTTCGCGGGGGCCATGGCCCTGGGATCGGCCCTCTGGGCCCTGCTGGAATCCACCCTGCCGCTGGATCTGGATCAGCGCCTGGGCCTCAGCTCCTCCCGGATCGGGCTGTGCTTCGCGGCAGCGGCCCTGTCCCACACCATCACCTCGCCGCTCATCGGCAGGCTTTCGGATCGCATTGGTCGGCTGAGGGTGCTGCGCATGGGACTGGTGCTGGTCATGATCCTGCTGCCCCTGCCGGTCCTGCTCCCGAAGGCCTGGATGGTGGTGCTGGCCATGATGGCCCTCGGCACCACCGCCAGCTTCATCATGAGTCCCTGCAGTCCGGCCGTGGCCGACCAGGTGGAGCGCCAAGGGAGCCAGAGCTTCGCCTCAGCCTTTTCCATCCTGAATCTGGCCTATTCGGTGGGCCTCATGCTCGGCCCCCTGTTGGGCGGGGCCCTCGTTCAGAGCTTGGGCCTCCCCTGGGCGCTTGGGCTATGTGGGCTGGGCATGGGCAGCTACCTGTTGGCCGTCCGGCGCTTCACCGTTTAATGGCCCGGTAGATCCAGCGCTCGGCAGCTTCCTCCCAGGGGCGGCCATCCAGGCCCCCGAAGGCCCGCCCAACCTCGAAGCCTGCCCTCGCGAGGAAGGCGCGAACCTCCGCATCGGTGGGAATCCAGATGTCATGGCAGAAGGAAGCCCCCTGGCAGGTGCGCTCGGTGAGGATCCTCCGCCCATCGGGAGTCCAGTGGGCCCGTTCTTGATAGCCGTCCTCCGGGAAATCCAGCCAGATGCCATCAACCTCGGTCATGGCTGCCTGCAGGAAGCTGCGGCCGGCCAAGTCCAGAAGCAGGACCCCACCGGGACGGAGCACCCTCGCGAACTCGGCCAACTGACCCAGGTTTTCCGGCTCCGTGGCGAAATAGCCCCAACTTGTATAGGCGCAGAACACGCCATCGACACAGGAGGGACGGAAGGGAAGGGCGCGGAAATCGAGGCGAACAAGGGGGGCAGGATGGCAGGCCCGGTGCTTCACTAGGTTCATGGGGCTGAGGTCCCCGCCAATGGTTTCGAATCCCTGGCCCCGGAGGTAGGGGTGCAGACGCCCCCAGCCGCAGGGGAGATCGAGTACCCGGCTCCTACGAGGAAGGTCCAGGAGAGCCGCCAAAGCCGGGCCTTCCAAGGCCGCGTCCGCAGCCTTGTCGGCATAGATGCTGAAGTAGGCGGGGTGGTCGAAGTCCCGGGCGAACCATTCCATGCTGCGAGTCTGGCAGAACCCCCGGCGAGCCCTAATCCTCTTCGGCCTTCACAAGCTTAACGGCAGGTGCGGCCTGGGGCGTGCTGGCGATGCCTTTCCAGACATAGCGGGTGCCACGCTTCTGGCCGTTCTTGACGATGAGCCTGGTCTCTTCCAGCTCCGTGAACAGGCGGCGAAGGGTGGCGGGGGCCCAGTCGCACTCCTTGAGGCCCAGTTCCCCCTGGGCTTCGAAGCTGCTGAGGGAGCCCTTCTGCTGAAGCGCGCCCATGAGCTGCTCCTTCAGGCCCTCGAGCTCGGGCTTGGACCGGCGGGCCTTGGTCTTGAACGCCGGGGCGGACTCTGGGGCGGCCGCGATGGCCTTCGGAGCAGGGGCAGGAGAGCTCACGACAGGGGCGGCCACCTGTGCCTGGATCAGCAATCCGTCCAGGTAGATGTCCCCCCGTTCCGGTCGGAAGAGCACGACGATGGAACCGGGAGCCATGCCTTCATGCTGGAGGGCCGTGATAACCCTTTCCCCGATTCGGGCCTTCTGGTCGGAGGACAGGTTGGGGGATTCGATAACGACCATGGCCATGGCGACTCCAGTATGTATACAGAATTGTTATTATATCGCTTATGTCTGTCATTGTAAAATGCGAATCCTGAACCAACTCGGGTAGACTTCCCGCCGAGGATCCCCATGCGCAAGCCCAAGATCGAAAGGCCCGAAGAGCAGCAGCGGTTTGAGGCGTTTCTGCGTTCCCGTCAATTGAAGCTGACCGGCGAACGCCTGGAACTGGTGGAAGAGGTCTTCAGCCAGGCGCACCACTTTGACGCCGACCAATTGCACATGGCGCTCAAGCAGAAGGGCAAGGCCGTCAGCCGGGCGACGGTCTACCGGACCCTGGACTTGCTGGTGCAATGCGGCCTGGTTCGGAAGAGCAGCTTCGGCGACCAGCATGCGCACTATGAGGCGGTCCACAGCAACGAACACCACGATCACCTCATCTGCCTGAACTGCGATGCCATCATCGAGTTCTTCCGCCCCGATCTGGAGGCCCTCCAGGACCAGATCTGCAAGGAGTTCGAGTTCAAGCCGATGCATCACAGCCACCAGATCTTCGGACTCTGCACGGCCTGCCAGGGCCGGGCCACGGATGACTCCGTCCTGGCCCACCGGATGAGTCAGCTTAGTACGTAGGCGGGCTCCTGCTTTCCCACAACCCATAGCCCACGGCCGCGCGAGGCGCTAGGCTTGGGCATGGCCAAATTGACGCTTCAGGACCTCCAGTGCCTTCCGAAGACGGACCTTCATGTCCATCTGGACGGCAGCCTTCGCATCCAGACCATCCTCGATCTGTCGGAACAGCAGAAGGTGAAACTGCCCGCCGATTCCATCGAAGGCCTTCGACCCTTCGTGGAGGTGGGCGACGACTGCAAGTCTCTGGTGGAATACCTCCGGGCCTTCGACGTGACGCTCTCCGTGATGCAGACCTACGAAAGCCTGGTCCGCACGTCCTTCGAACTGGCAGAAGATGCGGCCAAGGAAAATGTCCGCTACATGGAAGTGCGCTACAGTCCCATCCTCCACCAGCAGAAGGGGCTCACGCTGCACGCCATCGTCCAGGCGGTGCTGGAGGGATTGGCGCAGGCCGAGCGTCAGTACAACATCCGGACCGGCGTCATCCTCTGCGGCATGCGGCACATCTCGCCCGACATCTCCCTGCGCCTGGCGGATCTCACGGTGGCCTTCAAGAACAAGGGCGTGGTGGGGTACGACCTGGCCGGGGCCGAGGAGAACTTCCCCGCCAAGCGCCACAAGGACGCCTTCGGCCGGGTGCTGCAGAACAACATCAACTGCACCCTGCATGCCGGGGAAGCATACGGGCCTGAGAGCATCCACCAGGCCATCCACCTCTGTGGCGCCCATCGCATCGGCCACGGGGTGCGGCTCATCGAGGACGGCGACCTGCTTAACTATGTCAACGACCACCGCATCCCCCTGGAGTGCTGCCCGTCCAGCAACGTGCAGACCAAGGCCGTGAAGAAGATGGTCGACCATCCCATCCGCCTCTTCTACGATCTGGGCTTGCGCGTCACCGTGAACACGGACAATCGCATGGTGACCAACACCACCGTCAGTCGTGAACTTCAGGTGATCCATGAGGAGCTGGGCTTCAATCTGGACGAGATCAAGGAAGTCATCATCATGGGCTTCAAGAGCGCCTTCCTGCCCTACGCGCTCAAGCGCGCCATGCTGGCGGAGGTGGTGCACGAGCTGAAGGCTTTCAAGCCCGGTAGCCTGGAGAGCAAGAAGGAGCATCTGTGACGCGACGGTGGGTCGGCGCGGTCTCGCGTATCGGCGGAGCCGATGGAGAGACAAGGGAACCTCCACAAGCCTGCGCCGCCGGGGGTAACGGCCTGGGCGCTGCCAAGGGGCAGAAGCCCCGTCGGGCCCTGTTACCCTGGTGATCGAGGCCTGGACGCATGCTGGATCGTTTCGCCACCTATCTTGACCGCCACACCAAGCTCCTGCTCACCACCCACGAAAACCCCGATGGGGATGGGGTGGGGGCGGCCATCGCCTTGGCTGCCCACCTGAAGTCCAGCGGCAAGGAGGCCCGGATCGTGGTGACCCCGGCGCTGCCTGAGAACCTGCGCTTCCTGGACCCCCTGGGCTGGATCGAGGCCTTCGAACCCCAGGGCCTCCACCGGGACTTGGCCACTTGGCCGGATGCCTGGCTGCTCATCGATGCCTCGGAACCCCACCGCATGGGCCCGCTCTTCCCATGCTTCGAAACCACGAAGGCCAGCCGGGCCTGTCTCGATCATCACCTGAAGGACGAACCGAAGGGTTTCGATGCGGAATTCACGGATCCCACCGCCAGCGCCAGTGCCGAGCTGGTGTACGACCTGGTGCGTCCGCGGCTTGGAGGCGAGCTGCCGGCGGTGATGGCGCAGGCCCTCTACGCGGGGTTGGTGAGTGATACGGGCAACTTCCGGCACTCCAACAGCACGCCAAAGGTCCATCATGCCGCCGCAGATCTCATCGCCCAGGGCGTACACCCCGCCCGGACCTACACTGCCCTCTACCAGACCGCCACCCCGGCCAAACTCAGGCTCTTCGGCCGGGCCATGGGCGGACTTCAGCTGCGGGACGAAGGCCGTTTCGCCTACGTCTCCGTGACCAGGGCCGATCTCGTGGCCTGCGGGGCCACCCATGAGGACCTGGACGAGTTGGTGGATGAACCCCGTAAGCTGAAGGGGGTCGAGGTGGCCGCCCTGTTCTCGGAGACGGAGGATGGCCGGGCCAAGGTGAGCCTGCGCTCCCGCGAACGGGTCGACGTGAACGCGGTTTGTCGCCGATTCGGGGGAGGGGGCCACCGGTTGGCCTCTGGTGCCAAGATCTCCCAACCCTTGGAGGCCTTCATGCTGCAGGTAGAAGAAGCTGTGGTGGCCCAGACCAGATTGGATATTGTCTAAATTAATTTATAGACAATCAGGGATTGCTGAGAAGACGCCCTGAGATCAGACTTCAAGTTCCCCTGAGCGGCATCGAAGTGGTGTCCGCACCATCCCCCCGGAACCCCATGTCCCCCAAAGAACCCAGCAGCGCCCCCAAGCTCGAGCTCTTCTGCAAGCTGCAGGCGGAAAAGGTGCCGTTCATCGCCAAGGCGAACGTGCCTTCGATCTTCGGGAAGTTCGTGGTCTATGGCTTCCTGGAGCACGCCACCGGCAAGGAACACATCGCTGTCGTCTGCGGTGAGATCGACGCCCGGCGGCGCATCCCCGTGCGCATCCACTCCGAGTGCTGGACCGGTGACGTGCTGGGCAGCCTGAAATGCGACTGCCGCCAGCAGCTGGAAGAGGGCCTGCGCCACATCGGTGAGCATGGGGGCATGGTGCTCTACTTGCGCCAGGAGGGCCGGGGCATCGGCCTGCTCAACAAGCTCAAGGCCTATGCCCTGCAGGAGCAGGGGATGGATACGGTGGAGGCTAATCATTCACTGGGCTTCCCCGACGACCTGCGCACCTACGACTGCGCAGTCGAGATGCTGAAGTTCTTCGGCATCACCAAGGTGAAGCTGCTCACCAACAATCCCCGGAAGATCGGCGCCCTGGAAAGTGCCGGGATCGAGGTGGAGCGGGAGCGGCACCAGCTGGCCTCCAATCCCCACAACCTGCGCTACCTCAAGACCAAGGCCCGCAAGAGCGGCCACATGCTCGATTTCGAGGAAGAGGCGCTCTAGCGTACCTGTCTCATAGCTGGTAGCACTGTAGCCATGCCCGTTCCCGTATCCGATCAGACGATCTACGACATCTCTCATGTCATCCAGGTTTCGGTGGCGCCGGTCTTCCTGCTGACGTCCATCGGTACCATTCTGGGGGTCCTTTCCGCGCGGATGGCTCGCATCGTGGATCGGGTGAGGGCCCTCTACGACCGGCTGGAATCGGCGCCCGAGGACCGGGTCGCGGGGATCCATGCGGAGATGCACACCCTCGCCCGCCGGCGCCACCTGGTCAACATGGCCATCACCTTTGGAACCGCGGCGGCGCTGCTGGTCTGTGTCAGCATCGCCACGATGTTCCTGGGCGCCGTGCTGAAGGCCAGCGTGGGCATGGCGGTGGCATCACTGTTCATCCTGGCCATGGCTGCCTTCGTCGCGGCCTTGGTGTTCTTCCTGAAAGAGGTCCTCCTGGCGGTCAGGAGCCTCATCATTTCCTAGGGCGTAGCCTAGAGGCTCTTGATGGCCGCGATCTCCTGGGGGCTGAGGTAGCGCCAGGCCCCGGGTTTCAGGAAGGGATCCGCCAGGGGCCCGAACTGGACCCGGCGCAACTTGCTGACGGGGTGACCGACGGCGGCGAACATGCGGCGGATCTGCTGGTTCTTGCCCTCGGTGAGCGTCACCTTCAGCCAGGGGTTGTCGCCCTTCTCGGCCACCTCGATGTGGCAGGGCTTGAGCCGACGCCCACTGAGCAGGAAGCCCTCCTGGAACTCCTTCAGGAGCTCCGGGCGGGGATTGCGGTGGACCTTCACCAGGTAGACCTTGGGGATTTCGTGCTCGGGCCCCATGAGCACTTGGGCGAGGGCACCATCATTGGTCATCAGCAGCAGGCCCTCGGAGTTGAAATCCAGGCGGCCCACGGGGTAGAGGCGGCCCGGAACCCCCTTCAGCAAGGCCATCACCGTGGGGCGGCCCTGGTCGTCCTTGACCGTGGTGACATAGCCCTTGGGCTTGTTCATGAGGATGTAGACCGGCGCCTCGCGCTGGATCTCGATGAGATCAACCGTGATGACATCCCGGCGGGGATCGGCGCAGGAGCCCAGCTCCATGACCGTCTTCCCGTTCACCTGCACCCGGCCATCGAGGATGATCTGCTCGCAGGCCCGGCGGCTGTCGATGCCGGCCGCGGCAAGGATCTTCTGGAGGCGCTCCTGGCCGGGACCACCGGGCCGCGGCCCGGTCTTCCGGGGAACGGCAGGGTTGGACGGCTTGGCCTTCACCGGAGCCGCCGGGGAGGGCCGGGAGGTGCTGCGGGTGGCAGGCCTGCGAAGGGGACGTTCCTCGGAATGCGTGGAGGGACGACGGACCTGCCGCTCTTCGGAGCGAGTGGCCGGACGACGGACTGGCCGGTCCTCGACAGGTGCAGCGGGCCGGCGTGCTGGTCGCTCCGTGGCCTTGGCCACGGGCCGGCGAACCGGCCGATCCTCGGAATGGGTGCCTGGACGGCGGGTAGGCAGGTCCTCGGAAGGGGCAGCAAGTCGGCGGACTGGCCGGTCCTCGGCGTTGGCCATCGTGCGGCGAACGGGCCGACCTTCGGAGGGAGTCGCCGGTCGGCGGACAGGGCGGTCCTCCGATGATCCAGCGGGACGGCGAACGGGCCGAGCCTCGGGGCGGGACCCCGACCGATTCGTCGCTTGGCGGGCGGAAGTCTTGGCTTTGGCGGGCGCAGTTCCAGACCCCTTCGGGGTGAACTTCCTCATGGCAGCTCCTTCGGCGTCTCCCGACGCGGAAAGTCCAGTCTATCAGGGTGCTTCGCTAAACCAGGGATGAGCCTTGTAGTCCAGCAGCACTTCCTCAAGCACCACCTTCAGCACCACGGCCAAGGGGACCGCGAAGATCAACCCCAGGACCCCGAACCAGAACCCGAATGCCGTGAGGGCCAACAACACTTCCAGTGGATGCAGGCGACTGGCTCGGCCCACCCAGACCGGAGTGAAATAGAACCCCTCGGCTTTCTGAACCACCATGAACACGGCCGCGATGGCCAGCAGGTGCCCACGGGATCCACCATCCAGATAGGCCAGAACCAGGGCTGGGGGCAGGGCGGTGAAATAGGGCGAGTAGGGTACGACATTCGAGAGGCCAGCGACGAGGCCAAGCAACCAGGCGTAGGGCACCCCAAGGGTCGCGAAGGCCAAGCCCTGCAGTACTCCCATGGCCGCAGCCACGGCAGCCTGGCCGCGGATGTAGCCGCCGAGTCGTTGATGGATGGCGGCGACCATGCGGTCCAAGCGCTCCCGGTAGCGCGGGGGCGTCAGGTCCCGCAGCCTGTCCACGAGGCCTGGCCCCTCCAACAGCAGGAAATAGAGGATCAAGGGCACGAGGATCAGGGCCAGCAGGTCGAGGAAACAACCTAGAACGCCCCCACCTGTGGCCCGCAGACCCCGGAGGAACAGCGCAGGGTCCAGACCATCCAGGGCCTGATCCAGGCGCAGCTGCCAGGTGGGGTGGGCCTGGAGCCAGGGGAGGATCCTGTCATCCAATGCCTGCCTCCAGCGGGGCAGGGAGGCGCCCAGATGCGCTCCCTGGTCCATCAGCCACGGACCCAGGACCATCAGGAGGGTCGCCATCATGGCGACCAGCCCGAGCATGACAGCCACCACACCCCAGGGGCGGCCCAGCCAGCGCGCCAACCGGTTCACCGGTGGGGCCAGCAGGTAGGCCAGAACCATGGCTACGAAGAACGGAGCCAAGGCCCTACGCAGCAGCCAGAGCGCCAACAGGGCCCCTAAGGCAATCAGCACAAAGCGCAGCGGAATCCGCCCCCGGTCCAGCATCAGGTGGCAGCGGCCCGGGTGGCGCGCATGAAGTAGTGGATGCCAGATGTCAGCACCAGGGCAGCCACCACCCAGTACATCTCCGGCAGCAAGGGGTCCATCCACTGCCGGTAGCCCAGGGCATTGAAGAAGAGGCCAAGGGAGACCGCGATCAATTGCATGGCGGTACTGAGTTTCCCCAGGAAGCTCGGGTGGAACTTGCTATCGCTGAGGCGGTCCACGGAGGCAAAGGCATAAAAGGAGATCACCAGATCCCGAGTGATGGCCAAGATCGCGACCCATACAGGAATGGGAGCGGTCATCCCCTGCGTACGCCAGGCCAGCAGGACGAAGGCTGTTGTCATCAACAATTTGTCCGCCGCCGGGTCGAGGATGGCCCCCAGTTCGGAACTCTGGTTGAACGTCCTGGCGATGAAGCCGTCCAGCAGGTCCGTGAGGCCCGCCGAGGCAAACAAGATAAAGGCCTGCCAGTGGTGGCCGTACCAGACCGCGATGGCGAAAAAGGGGATCGCCAGGATCCGCAACAGGGTCAGCGCATTGGGCAGGGTCAGGGGATTGGTGGTATTCATTCGGTCCAGTTTAGACAGAGATCACATCCTTTTACCGGCACCTTGTTCCACCCTGGGTGTGGGCTACACTGAATGTTGGAGTTGAGACTATGACTCAGAATCCACCAATACCTTTAAGTCTTCTCCAGCCGGGAGATCAGGGTGAAGTCGTCCTCGTGCAGGCCAAGGGGCAGGTGCGCCAGCGGCTGTTGGAGATGGGGTTCATCCGAGGTGCGCGGCTTAGGGTTGAGAAACTCGCCCCCCTGGGTGATCCCATGGAACTGGTGATCAAGGGCTACCACCTTTCGCTCCGGCGCGAAGAGAGCTCCTGCATCCTCGTGCAACCGGTGGCCGGATGACACTCACAGTCGCCCTCGCGGGCAATCCCAACTGCGGGAAGACCACGCTCTTCAATGCCCTCACTGGGGCCCGCCACCACGTCGGCAACTGGCCGGGCGTGACGGTGGAGCGTCGGAGCGGGACCTTCGAGCATGGGGGCACCACCATGGAGGTGGTGGATCTTCCGGGCACCTACTCCCTGGCGGCCCGCAGCGAGGACGAGCGGGTGGCTGTGCACTTCCTGGCCTCGCCTGAGGTGGACCTGGTTCTGAACGTGCTCGATGCCTCCAATCTGGAGCGCAACCTCTACCTCAGCACCCAGTTGCTGGAACTGGGCAAGCCGGTGGCGTTCGTCCTGAACATGGTGGATGACGCCGAGAACCGCGGCGTCCGCATCGATGTGCCTGCCCTGGAACTGCTGCTGGGCGGCCCGATCATCCCCACCGTGGGGAACCGGGAACAGGGCATCGACGAACTGAAGGAACTGCTGGGCAAGATGGCCCGGGGCGAATCCAACCGGTGCCGCCGCATCACGGTGGACTACGGCCACGATATCGAAGGCGAACTGGCCAAGCTGCAGACGGAGATCTGCCGGGACGAGCAGTTGGAAGCCTCCATGCCGCCCCGGTGGCTGGCGCTCCAGTTGCTGGAGAACAACGTCGAGGCCAAGCGCGTGGTGGGCGAGAGTCACGCCAGCGAAGCCATCACGCAGCAGCTGGCCAGGAGCTTCGCCTTCCTGGAGCCGCATCTGGGCGCCGATGGCGCCACCCTGGTGGCCGAGCGCCGCTACGGCTTCGCCCACGGCCTCGTCAAGGAAGTGGCCTCGGCGCCGGACGACAAGAAATCACCCACGGCCCGGCTGGACGCGCTGCTCACCCATCGCCTCCTGGGCATCCCCATCTTCATCGGGGTGCTGGCCCTCATGTACTCCCTTTCCTTCATCCTGGGCAAAATCCCCCAGGACTGGATCGCGGATGCCTTCAAGGCCCTGTCGACCTTCGCCTCCGCCCGCCTGCCCGCGGGTGAGCTCACCAGCCTGCTGGTGGATGGCGTCATCCCCGGCCTGAGCGCGGTGATCGTCTTCGTGCCCGTGATCATGATCCTCATGGGCTGCATCGCCTTCCTGGAAGACACGGGCTACATGGCCCGGGCGGCCTTCATCATGGATCGGCTCATGCACGTCATGGGCCTCCACGGGAAAAGCTTCATCCCCCTCATCATGGGCAGTGGCTGCAATGTGCCAGCCATCCAGGCCGCCCGCACCATCGAAAGCCCCCAGGACCGTCTCATCACCATGCTGGTGACGCCCCTGGTGAGCTGCTCGGCCCGTCTTCAGGTCTACATCGTCATCGCCGGGACCTTCTTCTCGCCCTTCAAGGCGGCCCTGGCCATCATCGCCATGCACTTCCTGGGCCTGGGGCTGGCGGTGCTCATGGGGCGGCTCCTCCGCAGCGCCCTGTTCAGCGGGCCCAGCTCGCCCTTCGTCATGGAGCTGCCGCCCTACCGACTGCCCATGCTGAAGGCCACCCTGATCCACATGTGGGAGAAGGGCTCCATCTTCCTCACGCGGGCGGGCACCACCATCTTCGCCGGCGCCACCCTGATCTGGTTCCTGTCGCGCTACCCGGGCATCGCCAACCGCGAGTGGACCCTGGAGTACCAGCAGCAGCGCCAGGCCATCGTGGCGCTGAACCTGCCCGTGGCGGAAGCGGAGGATCGCCTCAAGGCCGCCCAGCTCGCCCATGAAAGCCGCATCGTGAACACGAGCCTGGCGGCGCGGCTGGGCCAGAAGGTGGAGCCCATCCTGCGGCCCATCCTCGATCCCGATCACAAGCGGGCCGAGGCCTGGAAGGATGTCATCGCGCTCACCGCGGGCTTCGTGGCCAAGGAGATCGTGGTTTCCACCATGGCCGTCATCCATCAGGCCAGCGAGGAACCGAAAGAGGGCGAGCGCCTCAGCCCACTGCAAGTGGCCCTCAGGGATGGCTCGGGGCTGACGCCCCTCACGGCCCTGGCCTTCATGGTCTTCACCCTCATCTACACGCCCTGCATCGGCACCATCGCCATGATCCGGCGCGAGGCCGGCAGCTGGCGCTGGGCCTCCTTCACCGTGGCCTATGGCCTGGTGCTGGGTTGGGGACTGGCCTGGGCCACTGTGACCCTGGGCCGGGCCATGGGCTTCGCATGAGGCGGTCATGAGCTTCCAGACCCTTTTCGTCGCCTCCGCCGTGGGCCTGTCCGCGCTCTACTTCATCCGGGGGGCCCTCCAGGACTTCGGCGTGGGCACAAGGCCCGCCCAGGGTGGCAGCTGTGGGAAGTGCAGCTCCGGGGGCTGCCCGGTGGGCCGGAAGGGCTGACTCGGCGGGCCCTCAGGTGCCATCCTGATCCCAAGCCAGGGGGGCCCATGCGCTTCATCTTCGAGCAGATCCGGGTCGGGGGTGATCGCAACTTCGGCTACCTCCTGGGGGACCGCGAGGCCGGGGTCGGTGTAGTCATCGATCCTTCCTACACACCCGAGGCGGTGGTCGACCGGGCCCGGGTCCAGGGGTTGCGGATCACCCACATCCTCAATACCCACGGCCACGCCGATCATGCGAACGGCAACGAAACCGCGAAGACGCTGACCGGCGCGATGGTGGCGGGTGGCCCAGGGCATCCCGGGCCGGTGGATCTCACGCTGAAGGATGGGGACCGGATCCCCTTCGGCGCCTTCTCCCTTCGCACCTGGTACGTACCCGGCCACTACCATGACCACCTGGCCTTCCTGGTGGAGGGCCAGGACGCGGCGTTCACGGGGGACCTGCTTTTCGTGGGCAAGGTGGGCGGCACCCAGGGCGAAGCCGATGGGCGCACCGAATGGGCCAGTCTCCAGCGACTGCTGCGGGAGTGGCCGGACAGCACCACCATCTGGCCAGGCCACGACTACGGGGCCAGGCCCAGTTCCACCCTCGCCTGGGAGCGAAGCACCAATCCGTTCCTGCTCTGCGCGGATGTCGAGTCCTTCCTCAAGGCCAAGCGGGACTGGGCGGAGTTCAAGGCCGCCCATGGGCTGCGATGACCCTCTCAATACATAGCTGGAGCCACCGGTGAACCCCTTCGAGCCACCCAGCCAGACCGAGACCGCGGCCGTCGATCACGCCATCGCCAGCCGTCGGTCGGTGCGGGCCTTCCTCCCCAGGCCGGTGTCCCGGGAAGCGGTGGAAGCCATCCTGCAGGTGGCCTCCCGGGCCCCCTCGGGCACCAACCTCCAGCCCTGGCAGGTCCACGTCCTCACGGGGCGAGCGAAGGAGCGGCTATCGGCGCGCCTCCTGGCCATCCACCACGACCCGGTGGAACTCGAGCGCCACCAGCCGGAGTACGACTACTACCCGAGGGAATGGGTGGCGCCCTACCTGGAACGTCGGCGCAAAGTGGGTTGGGACTTGTACGGCCTGCTTGGGATCGGCAAGGCGGACAGGTTGGCCATGCACGACCAGCATGGCCGCAACTACCAGTTCTTCGACGCACCGGTGGGCCTGATCTTCAGCATCGACCGGCGGATGGGGCAGGGGAGCTGGCTGGACTACGGCATGTTCCTGCAGAACCTCATGGTGGCCGCCCGGGCCCGGGGCCTGCACACCTGCCCCCAGGCCGCCTTCACGAGGTTCCATCGGGTCATTGCCGAGGAACTGGCCTTTGAACCTCTGCAGATGCTGGTTTGCGGCATGGCGCTCGGGTACGCGGATCCTTCGGCCCCGGAGAATGCCCTTGAGACCGAACGCGCCGCCGTTTCCGACTTCGCCCGATTTCTTCAGGACTAGCGCCCGTTTTTCATTGCTCCAGGGCCGGACTTGTTTCATGTTGAGCCTACGAACAGCAGTCCGAAAGGCCGCGTCCACCCCGACCAGGGAGCCCTGGTTGGATGGCCCACGATTTAGGGATAGAAGGTGTCCTCATGTCCGACTTGACGTTGACCATCCTCCTCGCCGGCGGCAGCGGATCGCGCCTGCTGCCGCTGACCGCCGACCGCGCCAAGCCGGCGGTACCCTTCGGAGGCAAGTACCGGGTCATCGACTTCACCCTGACCAACTGCCTGCATTCGGGGCTGCGTCGGATCCTGGTGCTGACCCAGTACAAATCCCACTCCCTGCACAAGCACCTGCGGGACGGCTGGAGCATCTTCAATCCCGAGTGCGGCGAGTACATCACCGTGGTTCCCCCGCAGATGCGCACAGGCGCCTCCTGGTACGCGGGCACCGCCGATGCCATCAACCAGAACCTCTTCCTGCTCGAACGCAACGAGGCGGACAAAATCCTGATTCTCGCCGCCGACCACATCTACCGCATGGACTACGCGGCCCTCGTCGCGGCCCACACCGAGACCGGCGCGGACCTGACGGTCGCCTGCATGAAGGTGCCCATCGGGGAAGCCAGCGCCTTTGGCGTCATGGCCATCGACGGAAGCAGCCGGATCATCGAGTTCCAGGAGAAGCCCGAACAGCCCAAGTCCATGCCCGGAGACCCTGGGACTGCGCTGGTGTCCATGGGCATCTACGTCTTCACCAAGGATCTGCTCATCGAGCAACTGCGGGCCGACAGCGTTCGGGAAGACTCCAGCCACGACTTCGGCAAGGACCTGATCCCCGGCATGATCCACACGCACAAGGTCTACGCCTACGAATTCGGCGGTGCCCGGGGACGGGTCACCCCGGACCGCTATTGGCGCGACGTGGGGAGTCTCGACGCCTACTACGAGGCCAACATGGACCTCCTCAAGCCCGTGCCCCCCCTGAACCTCTACCAGGACGACTGGGCCATCCGCACCTACCACGGCCAGAACCCGCCGGCGCGCATGGTGCCCGGCGAGAACGGCAAGGATGGGCTGATGACCAACTCCATCATGGGCGCGGGCACCGTCATCATCGGCGGCATCGTGCGGCATTCCATCCTGGCCTCCCGGGTCCACATCCACGAAGAGGCGGTGGTGGAGGATTCGATCCTGTTCGACCACGTCACCGTGGGCAAGGGCGCCAGGCTGCGCCGCTGCATCGTCGACAAGCACGTGGACATCCCCCCCGGGGAGATGATCGGTTTTGACACCGACCGTGACAGGCAGCGGTTCACCCTTTCCGACCGGGGCATCGTCGTGGTACCCGAGGACTACCGGTTCGAGTGAGCCCGGCCGCCCAGGCCAAGGTTCGAATCGAGAGATGCCACCTCCTTGATTGCCGATGGAAGGGCCCTCAATGCCCGGTGGTTGGCGGTTCCCGGGGGGGTGTGATTGAATGGCCTCTCCCCAAAGGAGGCAGGTCCCATGAAGATCACCGTCATCGTTGTCCGCAGCCTGATGGGGCTGCTGTTCCTGTTCGCCTCCATCACCTACCTGTTCAAGCTCATCACCCCGCCTCCGCCCACCGGTGCCATGAAGGTCTTCAGCGATGGGCTGGAGGCTTCGCGCTACCTCATGCCCACGGTGAAGGTCACCGAGCTGGTCTGCGGCCTGGCCTTCCTGTCCGGGCGGTTCGTTCCCCTGGCCACGGTGGTCATCGCGCCGATCGTCATCAACATCCTGCTCGTCCACGCCTTCCTCGGTCCGGAAGGACTGCCCATCGCGGCCTTCCTGGTGCTGGCCAATGGCCTGCTGGCCTACCACCACCGGGACAGCTACAAGCCGCTGTTCAAGGCCTGACCTTGGCCGCCTCCCTGCAGGCCCTCATCGACGCTTTGGATCACGAACGGCTTGCCCTGCTCGATGGGGTGGAGGCCCTGGGGGCCGATGCCATATCGGCCCGGTCCCAGCCGGACACCTGGTCCATCCTTGAGATCGTGGAGCATCTGGTGCTGGCGGAGGCGGCCATCCTCCAGGGCCTTCCCCCCACCACAGAGCTGACCGACCGGCCGCGCAGCTTGAAGCA
This sequence comes from Candidatus Geothrix skivensis, assembly GCA_016721195.1. GTDB lineage: Bacteria > Acidobacteriota > Holophagae > Holophagales > Holophagaceae > Geothrix > Geothrix skivensis. The sequence continues at coordinate 180,003 of JADKIO010000005.1, forward strand.
GCGGATCCTCTTCCAGGTGGTCATGGCCATCCTGCGGTTTGGCATTCCGGTGAAGGTGCCCACCCGCCGCATGGTCCCCACGGGTCAGGTTCCCCTGGAAGAGCTGCGCAAGCGGTGGGATGGTCACCTGCGCTGGCTCCGCACCCACGGTGAGGGCCTGGACGCGGAGGGCGAGCGCCGGGCGGTCTTCCAGCACCCGGTGGCCGGACCCATCACCCTGGCCCAGGCGCTCCGCATGGCCTGCCTGCACCTGGGTGTCCACCGGCGCCAGATTCGGAAACGACAGGAGGGCCAGGCGCGTCAGAATGGTTGAGCTGCCGTCAGCTCACCCCGGACAGGACCAGATCCGCCATGCGCCCCACTTTCCTCGGCCTTGCCAAGACCCGCCCATGGACGGTGGTCTTCCTGGCGCTCTGGCTTGGGCTGGGCCTCTGGGGGCTGGATCGGCTCAGCGTCCACCGCAGCCTGCAGGGCCAGGCGGAAGTGCGGCCGATCCAGTGGACGCTGACCACCTCGCGCCTGCTGCACCCCCGGGAGGAACTCACGTTCGGGGGAGCTGACCTGCTGCGGGCCGAGGTGGAGCGGTCCTCCGGCTTGCATCCGTTTGCGGCCACCACCCGGCTGATCCTCCACACCCGGGAAGGCAGGTTCTGGCTCAGTGCCTCGACTGGCAGCGGGTTCCGGGACCAGGAGCGCCTGGCTGCCGAGCTCAATGCCTTCCTGCGCGCCCCGGCCGGGGGCACCCTGCGAATCCCCGGCGACTATCCCTCCGTGTTCTTCATCGCGGCGGGCATGTTCACGATCATCTCCCTGCTGCTGCTCGGCGGAGTCGTCCTGGTGGGCCGTCGGCACTGAGCTGGCCGTATGCCTCAAGGCGCAGGGATGGGCCGTGGTGGTGCCGCCTAAGAACAGGTGGTTGTGGATGGGCAGACCAACTGCGTGGTCTGGATCGGCAAACAGTTACCCCTGGAGGCCCTGCTGGTGTTCCCCACCTCCACGCTCTGAACCAAGGCATACAGGCATTCCCAGGCCAGTCCATTTCCGTGTCCGGCTGCCGGCGTTCCCGTCCGGCGTTCTCGATCAGTTTGAAACAGCGCTCAGTGCCCGCCCTCGCCCGCCAGCTTCCGCGCCAGTTCGCCCATCACAGCCTTGGCATCGCCGAAGAGCATGAATGTCTTGTCCAGGAAGTAGAGCTCGTTATCGATGCCGGCGAAGCCCGGGGCCTTGGAGCGCTTGATGGCATAGACCGCCTTGGCCTTGTCGGCGTCGATGATGGGCATGCCATAAATGGGGCTGTTCTTGTCGCTGCGGGCGGCGGGGTTCACCACGTCATTGGCGCCGATGACCAGCACCACGTCCGCCTGGGGCATGTCGCCATTGATCTCGTCCATCTCCAGCAGGTCGTCGTAGGGGATCTCGGCCTCCGCCAGCAGTACGTTCATGTGGCCCGGCATGCGGCCCGCCACCGGGTGGATGGCGAACTTCACGGTGACGCCCTTCTTCTTCAGCAGGTCGTAGACCTCGCGCACCTTGTGCTGGGCCTGGGCCACGGCCAGCCCGTAGCCGGGCACGATGACCACCAGGTTCGCCTGCTCCATGACCATGGCGGCGCTTTCCACGGTGTCGGCCTTGTAGGCCTTCTGCTCACCTTCCCCGCTGGCGGCCGTCGTCTGGCCGAAGGCGCCGAACAGCACGTTGAAGAAGGAGCGGTTCATGGCCTTGCACATGATGACCGACAGGATGAGGCCCGAGCTGCCGTCAAGGGCGCCAGCCGTGATGAGCAGCTTGTTGTTCAGCACGAAGCCCATGGCCACGGCGGACAGGCCCGCATAGGCGTTGAGGATGGAGATCACCGTGGGCATGTCCGCGCCGCCGATGGGGATGATCAGCAGCACACCGAAGGCGAGCGACAGCAGGATGATGCCGCCGAAGGCGTAGGGGGCCCAGGGGGCCAGGGGGTGCAGCACCAGGGCCACGCCAAGTCCTAGCGCCACGCCGAACAGCGCCAGGTTGCTGGCGTTCTGGCCGGGGTAGGTGACGGGGCGCTGGGGGATCCATTTCACTTCCTGCAACTTGCCCGCCGCCAGGATGGAGCCCGTGAACGTGAGGAAACCCAGCAGGATCTCGGCCACCAGGGCCACCACGATGAAGGGGGTGAGGGCCGCCTCGTTCTTCTGGCCGTAGTAGAGGAAGAACTTGGCCGTGCCCACCAGACCGGCCGCCAGGCCGCCGAAGGCGTGGGAGAGCGCGGTCCGCTGGGGCACCGCCGTGAGGGGCACCTGGGCCAGGGGGTAGCCCACCGCCGCGCCCAAGGCGAAAGCGCCGAGGATCCACCAGTAGTGGGTGCCGCCGGTGGCCAGCACGCCGGTGAGGGTGCCCACCACCGCCAGGGTCATGGCCCCCACGCCGGAGAACACGCCCTTGCGGGCCGTTTCGGGGTCGCTCATCCACTTCAGCGAAAGGATGAAGAGGGCTGTGGAAATCAGGTAAAGGATCTGAACCAAGGTCTCCGCGCTCACTTGGCCACCTTTTCCTGCTTCTTGAACATCTTCAACATGCGGTCCGTGATGAGGAAGCCGCTGACGATGTTGGTGGTGGAGCAGAAGATGGCCACGAGGCCCAGCGCCGTGATGTAGCCGGGGTAGTCCTTGCCGGCGGAGACGATGATGGCGCCCACCACGGCTATGGCCGAGATGGCGTTGGTGAGGCTCATGAGCGGCGTGTGCAGCAGCCGAGACACCCGCTGGATGACCATGACACCGATGAAGGTGGCGAGCATGAAGACGAAGAGGGCGCCCATGACATCGAGTTCCCCATGTCCGCCCCCGGCGGCCGGAGCCGGGTGTTCCGAAAGAGCAAGCAGCATCATCACGCCTTCCCTCCCTGAGTCGGGTCTAAAGCCTTCAGCGTGGGCCCATGGACCACTTTGCCCTCGTGGGTCACGGCGCAGCCCTTGAGGATGTCGTCGGTCCAGTCGAGGTTGAAGCGCTGGCCTTCCTTGTCCCAGAAGGCGGTCATGAAGTTCAGCAGGTTGCGCGCGAAAAGCATGCTGGCGTGGGTGGGCACCGTGGCGGGGAGGTTGAGGGGCGCGACGATCTTCACGCCGTGGACCACCACCGTGGAACCCAGCTTCGACAGCGTGCAGTTGCCGCCGCCATCGGCTCCCAGGTCGATGATCACCGAACCGGGCTTCATGCTCTTCACGATGGCCTCGTCCAGGAGCTTTGGGGCGAAGACTCCCCCGATGAGGGCCGTGGTGATGACCACGTCCACCGTGGCGCAGTGCTCCGCCAGCAGCTTCGCCTGCAGGGCCTTGTCCTCCGCCGACAGTTCAGCCGCGTAGCCGCCGCCCGCGGAAGCCCCCTGGTTGAGGTCGATGCCCACGTACTTGCCACCCACGGATTCGATCTGCTCCTTCACTTCCGGACGCACGTCCGTGGCCGTGACGCTGGCCCCCAGCCGCTTGGCGGTGGCGATGGCCTGGAGGCCCGCCACGCCCGCGCCGATGACGAAGACCTTGGCCGGCAGGGTGGTTCCCGCGGCGGTCATGAACATCGGGTAGTACTTGGGCAATTCCAGAGCCCCCAGCAGTACGCCCTTGTAGCCCACGATGTTGGCCTGGCTGGACAGGGTGTCCATGGCCTGGGCCCGGGTGGTGCGGGGGATGCAGTCCGTGGAGAAGGCCGTCAGGTTGCGCGCGGCCAGCCGCTGCACCGAATCCAGGTTCCGCGTCGGGAAGATGGAGGCCAGGAGCATGGTGCCGGGCCTGAAGGAATCCACCTCATGGGTTCCGTCTGGGCGTGCCTGGGGGGCATTCACCTTCAGCACGAAGTCGGCGCCACCCAGGAGAGCAGTGGCATCCGGGGCGATGGTGGCGCCCACCTCCTGGTAGGCCCGGTCGGGGAAGTTGGCCGCCAGCCCCGCACCGGTTTCCACGGCCACCTCGAGGCCGAGGGCCAGCAGCTTCTTGCAGGCGTCAGGATCCAGCGCGACGCGGGTCTCGTCCGCCCGGATCTCCCTGGGTACGGCAATCTTCATGGGGCCCTCTGATGGGAATGGCTGATGGTCCAGACACCATAGCATTGGTTGGGAAATATTCTTCAATGCTGATTTTTTACGATATCAAGGTCGGTTGCTCTGGGTAGCCCTTCCGGGGCGGAGGGGCGGCTGAGCCTTCTCAGCCTGGGCCGCTCCAGCGCTGCGCTTGCCGGGGCGCCCTGCCCACGCAGCGACCTCCCTGGAACGCGCCGGGATCCCATCCGGAAGCGCGGAGCCTCCGGCCAGGGCGGCGACTTTTCAGGAAGAATTCATAAAAAACATGCATTGATTATCTGTTGCAGCACAATCGATTCGGTCTATATTGCCTCAGAACACTGCTCCCTTGCATGGCCAATGCACCATTTCCATCCGCAACTCGTCCTTTTATTGCAATCAACGTGCCCCATGCCTGCTTTGGCGAGTCCGCCAGGCAGCAGGTCGGCTTTCGACGCTTTCCATCCCACTTCAGGAGGCCCCCTTGGCGACCCCGACCCACCGCATCCATGTGATCCAGGAACACTCGTCGAAGCGTGGCGGGCGGCTGGGGCGCCATGTGCATTTCGACGAGCGCAGCAGGGATTTCCCGGTGGAACTGCCGAAGAAGGCCGTCATCGAAACCCGGATCTGGAAGCGGCCCACGAAAGCATTCGCCCAGGGTGAGCTGGGCTCCTGCACGGGCAATGGGGCGGTGGGCGTGCTCGCCACGGCACCCTACCGGCAGCCGGGGCGGCGGCACACGCAGGCGCTGGCCCGCAAGATCTACGCCCTGGCCACCCACCTGGACACCATCGCCGGGATCTACCCCCCCGATGACAACGGCTCGACGGTGCTGGGCGCCATGAAGGCCCTCCGGGACCTGAAGCTGGTCAAGGGCTACAAGTGGTGCTTCGGGCTGGATGACGTGCTGAAGACCCTTTCCACCATCGGCCCGGTGGAGGTTGGTCTGAACTGGTACGAGGGCTTCGACAAGCCGGATGCCCATGGCCTCGTGAAGCTCAGCGGCTCCGTGCGGGGCGGCCATGCCTTCGAGCTGCTGGGCGTGGATGTGGAGCAGCAGCTGGTCTGGGCCATGAATTCCTGGGGCGAGGACTATGCCCTGCATGGCCGATTCGCCTTCTCCTGGAAGGACCTGGACCGCCTCCTTCACGAGGAGGGTGAGGCCTCCACGGTGATCCTGTAATCCGGCGACCCTGCTAGGCTCAGGACCGAATCGAAAGGATCCCGCATGATCCAGCCGCTGGTCTTGGCCGTCACCTTCGTGGCATGCGCACTTCCCCTGGCTGGTATCACGCCTGAGGAGCTCATCCAGAAGCAGGTGGACGCCTACAACGCCCACGATCTGGACGCCTTCGTGGCCTGCTTCGGGAAGGACATCGAGTTCCGGACCATGGACGGGAATGTGAACCCCGAGAAGGGCACCGTCGCTCTGCGCAAGGGCTACGCGGATTTGTTCAAGCGGTATCCGGAGCTGAGGGTGAAGGTCCTGAAGCGGATCCGCCAGGGGGCCTACGTCATCGACCAGCAGCAGGCCGAAGGGATGGGTCCCAACCCCGTGACGGTCACTGCGATCTACCAGATCGACCAGGACAAGATCATCCGGGTCTGGTACCTCGAAGGCTAGACGGCAGCGAGCCGGTTCGCGGTGCTCACAGCCCCCGGGCCCACTCCGGCCGCAGGGGGGTGCCGCCCGCCAGGGCCTTGTCGATGGCCGCCAGGATGGCTTCCCGGTCCCGGGGCAGGCGGCCGCCGATGGGCAGGTAGTTCGAGGCGTGGTTGGAGCGGAAGATGGCCGAGCTGGGCTGGGCCTCCTCGATGAACCAGCGCAGCTCGGTGAGCAGGCCCCGGGTGTCCGGCAGCTCGAAGCGACCCTGGTCCTCCAGCCGGTGGATGGGCGTGCCCGGGACCACCGTCAAGGTGAGGGTCGACAGGAAGCGCGGGTCCATGGCCGTGGCCAGTCGGCCCGAGGCCCGGGCATGCGCCTCGCTGCGGTCCCGACCACCGGCCCCCAGCAGGAACATCAGGGACTGCTCCATTCCCGCCTCCCGGGCCTTGCGGGCCCCCTCCGCATGTTCAGCGGCGGTGGCGCCCTTGGCCAGGCGATGGAGGGTCAGCTCGTCGCCGGATTCGGGCCCGATGTAGAGGAGGGACAGCCCCAGCTCCCGCAGGCGTCGCAGGTGGTCCTGGGACTTCTCCAGCAGGTTCCGGGCGGTGGCATAGGTACTCACCCGCCGGAGGCGCGGGAAGGCCGTGGCCAGCGCGCGCAGGATCGGCTCCCAGTGGTCGAGGTCCATGGCCAGAGGGTCCCCATCGGCCACGAAGACGTGGCGAACGTCCTCGGCGTACCGAGCCGCGGCTTCGGTGATTTCGGCCTGGAGCTCCTCGAGGGGCCGCACCTGGTAGCGCTTGCCCCGGTACATGGCGCAGTAGGTGCAGGCATTCCAGGAGCAGCCCAGGGTCGCCTGGAGGATGAAGGAATCTGCCTCGCTGGGGGGGCGGAAGAGGGGTTCGACGTAGCGCACAACGGCATTCTCTCCTGGAATGCAGCGGGCTACCCCTCCATCTCGAAGGCTTTCGGCTGCCAGACATCCATGGAGTTGTAGAGATTCCAGATCTGGATCAGCTGCTGGTCCTCGAACATGCGCTGCAGCAGCATCTGGAATTCGTCCAGGGGCATGCCCACCTTGGTGCAGAGCGTATCGAGGACCTTGGCGGCGGGGCCGTCGGGGGCCGTCGAGGCCAGGTGACCGAGGTAGGCTAGGTCGATGGCCCCCGTGAGGCCATGCTGACGGATGAGCCACTCGGCCGTGTCCGGCAGGAAGAAATACAGCAGCGACTCGTCCATCCAGGCGAGGATCTGCCGGGGCGAGAAATTGGTGTTGCGGAGCAGGTGGTAGGGCTCGGCGAAGGCCAGCGCGTAGGCATCCTCGATGCCCTCTTCGCGCAGGCGGTCCTGGATGTCCAGGGTGATCCCCCGGATGCAGAGCAGGCTCTTGTTGTTCAGCACGGCAGCCGAAAGAGCCCCATCGCCCAGGGCCTTTCGGGCGGAATCGGAGATGTAGCCGATGACCTTCTGGGGAGACAACCCGGCAAGGAAGAACAGCGCGGCGCGGGCGAACTGTTCGTTCTCCTTGAGGGGCAGGGCGAGGGCGGCCACGATGGCGATCCCCGGGCCCAGGACGACGGTCACCGCGCACCACATGGCGCCGCCGCCCGTGAGGTCCGCCCGGAAGTTCCGGATCCCGAGATGGACCATGACATAGGCATAGGCGCCGGCCAGCCCGAACCGGCCGGCGGCGAGGAGCTGCTGGCTGGTGGCCTCGCTGGCTGAAAGCTGCGGGAACCAGCCGCCGAAGAAGAGGCCGGCCTGCAACACGCAGGCAGAGGCAAGGAAGAGAGCCGGCACGCCGAAGCGCAGCAGGATCTGGCCTGGTGCGAAGTACCGCCGCCAGGCCCCTTCCAGGGCCTCGAAATCCACCGTCAGGATGGCTGACTTCCCTGCGCCCTTCTGGGGGCTGACGCTACGGCTCTTCACCGAGTGCAGGAAGAAGGCATGCTGGGCGACCATGAGGGGCGGCAGCGCGGCCAGGACCCAGGGCCAACCCAGGTTGTTCCCCTGGCTGCGGAGGATGAACCACAAGCTGGCGCCGATCGCCAGGGTGAACAGCCAGGACAGGGCCGCAGGCCCACTGTCCCTCTTCTCGCCGCCCGGGGAACCAGGAATGGCATCCATATCGACTCCGGAGTTGGGGTCGATTCTAGGAGTCGGGCGGTCCGTCAGGCATCAAGAATTTTATTTTCCTCGCCACATTCTGACGATTTAATCCAAATGCATGGCCTGATCGAGTTGGCTTTTGCCTAGGGCCGGTAGGTGGTGCCCACGGCCGGCGGCGCATCGGTGCGCGGCACATGGCAGGAGAGGCAGACGTACCGGGAGCCGACCACCTTGGCGCCCTTCTTGTCCGGGGCGTGGCGCAGATCGACATAGTGACTGGCGGGTACCGGAGTGGCCTCCCCCTTCTTCTTGGGGCCCGGCACGCCATGGCAATCCAGGCACAGGTTGGTGCTCTGCGTGATGGGGACGCAATCGGCCAGGCTGTGCGGAATGACGGGCGGGTATTCCTTGTTGATGCGTTTCGGCGGCGCCTTCTCGCCGGGGCCCGAGGCCTCGTCCTTGAAGAGGGGCGGTGCGGGCACTTCGAAGACCGAGGTGCGAGACAGCCCCAGATCGCGGTCGGGCACGGGCTTGGCCGGGGGGCCTGCGATCAGCAGGGGGGCAGCGCAGAAGAGCAGGGGAAGAAGGTGTCGGCTCATGGTGGGCTCCCCTAGACAACCTTGGTGATGCGGACGGCGCATTTCTTGAAGTCCGTTTCCTTGGAGATGGGGCAGGTGGCATCGAGGGTGACCTTGTTGATGAACACCCCCTCGTCGAACCAGGGCACGTAGACCATCCCCCGCGGCATTTTGGTGCGGCCCTCCAGGGTGACCCGGGCCTGGATCTTCCCCCGGCGGGATTCGATCCAGGCGAGGTCGCCGGCCTTGAGGCCCCGCTTCTCCGCATCCTTGGCGTGGACGAAGAGCAGGGCTTCGGGCACGGCGGCGTGGAGCTGGGGCACGCGCCGGGTCATGGAACCCGAGTGCCAGTGTTCCAGCACCCGACCGGTGCAGAGCCACAGGTCATAGGTGGCGTCGGGCGACTCGGGGGGCTCCTGCCAGGGCCGGAAGAAGATCTTGGCCTTGCCGGGCAGGGCCACGGGATCGCCGGGCTTGGGGCCCTCCAGCGTGCCAGAGGGGAGCTTCTTCAGGGCCTTGCCGTAGAAGTCGATGCCAGAGCCCTTCTTCGCGTAAGGATCATACTGGTCGTTGAAGCGCCAGAGGGTTTCCTTGCCATCCACGACCGGCCAGCGCAGGCCGGAGACGTCGCGCTTGAAGTAGACATCGAAGGGCGCCAGGTCGTGGCCATGGCCCAGGCCGAAGCGCCGGTACTCCTCGAACAGGGCCTTCTCAGGAAACCAGTTGATGCCGGCATGAACCACGGTGGAGTTCGGCTTGCGGTCGGCCACGGGATCGGGCCAGGCGAATTTCTTCGCGGCGGGCGTGGCGAAGAGCACGTCGTAGAGCGTGCTGTCGGGCTTGTAGCCCAGGGCGGTGGCCGTTGAGAGGACGGACGGCAGCTTGCCCTTCTCGTAGCCTTCGGCCTCCAGGCCGGGCACCGGCTGCTCGCCCCAGACCTCGCTGAGCGTGAAACGCTTCGAGAATTCCATCATCTGCCACACATCGCTGCGGGCCTCGCCGGGGGGCAGCACCACCTGGCGCCAGAGCTGGGTGCGCCGTTCGGCGTTGCCGTAGCCGCCCCACTTCTCGTAGATCATGGCCGAGGGCAGGATGAGATCTGCCACCTTGGAGGACAGGGTCGGGTACACATCCGACACCACGATGAAGTTGTCCATCTTGCGAGCGGCCTCGATCCAGTGGTTGGCGTTCGCCGAGGACTGGAAGGGGTTGGTGACCTGCACCCACAGCCAGCGGACCTTGCCATCCTCGAGGTCCCGCATCATCTGGACGATGTGGCTGCCGATCTTCGGATTGAGGGTGTTGTGCGGCAGGTTCCAGATCTCCTCGGAGTGCTGGCGGTGGGCCGCATCGTCTACGTTCATGTCCGCGGGCAGGCGGTGGGCGAAGGTGCCGACCTCCCGGGCCGTGCCGCAGGCGGAGGGCTGACCGGTGAGCGAGAAGGCGCCGGCGCCGGGCCGGGCCTGCTTGCCCGTGAGCAGGTGCAGCATGTAGGCCTGCTCGTTCACCCAGGTGCCACGGGTGTGCTGGTTGAAGCCCATGGTCCAGAACGAGACCTGCTTGCGGGCGGGGTCCGCGTACTGATCGGCCAGCTGCACCAGCTTGGCCTTGAAAGCCTCCAGGGATTCGTCCGGGTCGCCCTTGGCCAGGGCGGCCACGAAGTCCAGCGAATAGGGCTCGAGGCCCTTTTGGAATTCCTCGAAGGAGATGAGCCAATGGCGTTGGGGGCTGCCCGATGCCGACTGGGTCCGCTCATGCCTGGTTGCGGGATCCAGGCCCCTGGCGATGGCTTCCTCTTTGGTTAGTACCACCGTCTTTTGCCGTGCCTGGGTGTCCTTCTCGGCGGCGTAGGCCTTGATGGAGTCCTCCCGCAGGCCGAAGCCGATGTCGGTGGGGCCCGCGGCGAAGACGCAGTGCTTGGCCACGTAGTCCTTGTCCACGGCGCCGCGCTTCACCACTTCCCGGGCCAGGTAGTTCCAGATGGCCAGGTCCGTATTTGGTTTGAAGATGATCTCCACGTCCGCGCCTTCGGAGGTGGCATTGGCGTAGGTGGTGAGGTTGAAGATCCGGTAGCCGGGGCGGCGGAGCCGCTCGTCGATGACCCGGGCCCAGAGCATGGGGTGCATCTCCGCCATGTTGGCGCCCCAGGTCACCACCGTGTCCGTGAGCTCGATGTCATCGAAGCAGCCCGAGGGCTCGTCGATGCCGAAGGTCTGCATGAAGGCGGCTACGGCGGAGGCCATGCAGTGGCGCGCGTTGGGATCCAGGTTGTTGGAGCGCCAGCCCGCCTTCACCAGCTTCACGGCGGCGTAGCCCTCCTGGATGGTGTACTGGCCGGAGCCCATGACGGCCACGCCCGTGGGACCGAGCGCCTTGTGGGCCCTGGACCACTGGTCCTTCATCACGTCGAAGGCCTCCTGCCAGGACACCTCCTCGAAGTCGCCCTGCTTGTCGAACTGGCCGTTCTTCTTGCGCAGGAGCGGGCGCTTCAGGCGGTCCTGGCCATAGAGGATCTGGGCGCAGGCGTAGCCCTTGGCGCACAGAAGGCCGCGGTTCACGGGATTCTGGAGATCGCCCTTCACGGCCACCACCCGGCCTTCCTTCGAGGCGACTCGAATGCCGCAGCCGGTGCCGCAGAAGCGGCACACGCCCCGCTCCCAGTTCCAGCCCTTGGCCTCGGCGGGCAGGGCTTCGAGGGGAAGACCGGTGGCACCGATGGTGGCGGTGGTGAACCCCGCCTGGAGAAAGGTCCGACGGTTGAGCATCAAGGTCATGGGGACCTCCATGGGGTTTATTAGGATACGATAGTCCGAAACTGATTCAAAAAAGATGATAGTCCCATCTGAAAAGGATGCCAGCCCTGTTTAAGGGAATTTTCGGTTAGGAGTAGACCTGGCTGCTGAGGTCTCAGGCCATAGCAACCTGAGCAATTCCAACCCTCGCGGGTTCAGGAAACCAGGAAGAAGATGACCGGCACCGTCAGCAGGCTGAACAAGGTGGTCAGAAAGACCCCCTGAGCCGCCAGTTGGGTGTCGCCGCCGTAGCGTTCCGCCATCACGCTGCAGACGATGGCCGAGGGCATGGCCACCACCACCACCAGCACCAGGCCGGTGATCACCGGCAGCCGGAAGCCCGCCGCAGCAAGGAGGAGACCCAGGGCGACCGTAGCCAGGGGCGCCGCGATGAGGCGGCCCAGCAGCACGCCCCAGAGGGCCGTCGGGAGCCCCCGGAGCGAGATGGGCACGGCGCCCAGCTGGGCGCCGGTCGCCAGGAGTGCCAGGGGGATGGTGAGGCTGCCCAGCAGGCTCAGGGCGTCGAAGACCGCGACCCCGGCGATGCCGCCCAGGGAGGCGGGGTTCGCATGGAGGTTGCCCAGCTCCCGGGCGCCGGGGAAGAGCAGCGCCACGAGGATGCCCGCCGCCGTGGCCCAGAGGCCGACATTGGTCCGGAGGTTCCGCAGGGCCTGGGCGATGTCGCCATGGAGGATCCACACGCCCACGGACCAGAGGGTGAGCTGGGCGCCCAGGTTGGAAAGCAGGATGACCCGCACGCCGGCGCTGCCGTAGAGGGCCTCGGCGATGGGCAGGGGGAGGAAGACCCAGTTGGGGCTGCTGATGAGGAAGAGGGCCGTGTTGCGCTGTGCCTTGCCCCCGAAGAAGGGAACCACCAGCAGCCCCACCAAGTAGGCGAGACCCACGAGGGGCAGGGGGAGCAGGGGCAGGAGCCAGTCCTGTCTCAAGGAAGCGGCGTCGACGGTGCGCAGCATCTGGGTGAAGACCAGTGCGGGGAAGGCCGCGTCGACGACGATGCGGCTGAGCATGCCGCTGGCCTCCTCAAGCAGGTAGCCCCGGCGGCGCGCCAGCCAGCCCGCCAGGATGAGCAGGAACATCCCGGCGATCTTGATGAGCACCACGCGCGATTCGGACATGGTTGAACTCTAGGGCCTGCCGGGCGGAGTGCCAAGATCGGTCTGGTCCCGGGAACAGGTTGCGAAGGTACCTTGGGCTCGGCGGAGGAAGAAGCGCCTGCGGTGCCGGAGCGCACTATCATGAGCCCCAGCATCCAGGGGGAACGCCATGACACTGCACCTGAACGGACCGCTCGGAGCACTGGTGCTGACCCTGGTGCTGCCATCGCCGCTCCTCCTGGCCCAGGCCACGCCCCGGGCCTACCTGGGGGCGACCCTGGTGAACCCCGGCGCGAAACCCATCCCCGACTCCGTCGTGCTGCTGCAGGGCGGGCGCATCCTGGCGGCGGGTCCCGCCGCGAAGGTGAAGCTCCCCCCAGGGGCCGAACGGGTGGACGTGACCGGGAAGTGGATCATCCCTGGCCTGGTGGATGCGCACATGCACTTCTTCCAGTCGGGCGGGCTCTACACTCGTCCTGATGGCCGGGACCTGCGGGCCTTCCGGAGCTACGAGGAGGAGCAGGCCCAGATCCGCCGGGACCTGCCGGATACCTTCGCCCGCTACCTCCGCTGCGGCGTCACCAGCGTCATCGATATGGGCGGGCCCAACTGGAACTTCGAGGTCCGGGATCTGGCGGCGAAGACCCCGCTGGCGCCCCATGTCTGGGTGGCCGGGCCCCTCCTCACCCCCGGCCCCCTGCAGGGCCGGACCGGCGGCCCCCACTTCCTCACCACGGGCAATGATCCCCCGGTGATCGCCGGCACCACGGAGGCGGCCGCCCGGGCCGAAGTGCGGCGCCAGGCCGCCCTGCACACGGATCTCTTCAAGATGTGGGTCTCCGAAGGTCCCACCACGGCGGTGCAGAAGGCGGCCTATGACGAAGCGAAGAAGCTGGGCCTGCGGGTCGCGGTCCACTCCACCACCCTGGCCGGTGCCATCGAGGCGGTGCAGGCCGGAGCGGACATCCTGGTGCACAGCGTCCTCGACCAGCCCATTCCCGATTCCCTCATGGCCGACATGAAGCGGCGGGGCGTCATCCTCATCCCCACCCTGGTGGTGTTCCGGGGTGGGCCCATGCTCCGGGCCCGGCGCTACGCCTTCGATCCATGGGAGTACGAGCTGGCGAACCCCCGGGTCATGGGCACCCTGTTCGACCTGATGCACCTGCCCCTGAAGCTCGATGACGCGGCCACCAGGGCCATCCAGGAGGGCAAGGTCTGGGAGGCCCCGCCCGTGGCCCTGGACAACCTGCGTCGCCTGGTGGCCGCAGGCGTCACCGTTGCGACGGGCACCGATGCCGGCAACCCCGCCGCCTTCCATGGCGCTTCCTATCACACCGAGCTGAAGCTCATGGCCCTGGCGGGTTTGTCACCCATGGAACTCCTGGCCTGTTCCACCATCAATGGCGCCAAGGTGCTGGGCAGGCAGCAGGACTTCGGCTCCCTCGAAGCGGGGAAACGGGCGGACCTCCTGGTGCTGGACGCCGATCCCCTGCTGGACATCCTGAACACCCGGCGCATCCACCTGGTGGTGAAGGAGGGACATGCCCACGCACCCGCCAGCCTCCTCAAACCGAGCCCCGAAGACGTGGTCCAGCGGCAGCTGAATGCCTACAACGCCAGGGACGCGGCGGCCTTCGCCGCCACCTATGCTCCCGACGTGGCCATCCGCACCCTGCCGGAGACCACCGACACGATGAAGGGGCGCGAGGTCCTGCAGGCCAGGTATGCCGAGATGTTCAAGCGGCGTCCCGACAGCGCCGTGCAGGTTACCAACCGGGCCATCGACGGGCCCTTCGTCATCGACCAGGAGACCTTCGTGCACCGGTGGGATGCCAGCCAGACCCGGTTCGCCGGGACGGCCATCTACGAGGTGAAGGATGGCCTCATCCAGACCGTCTGGTTCCTCAAGGCGGCGGCGCCACCGGCCAAGTAGCCTGACCCTGGCTGGATCTTCAGGTGCCGGGTGACTCCTCGAAAATGGACCTCCCGACCAAGCCGAAGGCCCGGGCCACCCCCGGAGGTCCTTTCGCACGGGCCGTCAGGGTTGTGGTTGAGTTTGTCCGGGTCCCTTGGCCCTAGGAAAGTCGCGAAGGACGGGTTCCAGGACCCTCCAGACCTGTTCGGAAACGAGGCGGGTGCCCTCGACATTGGGGTGGATCCCATCGGGTTGGTTCAGCCTGGGATTCATGGCCACGCCTTCCAGCAGGAAGGGCAGCAGGGGCAATCGGTAGTCCTTTGCGAGGCGCGGAAAGATCCGGGCAAAGGAGGTCCGGTATTCGGCGCCGTAGTTCTCCGGCAGCTGGATGCCCGCGAGCACCACCCGGCTGCCCTCCCGCCGAGCCCGGTCCAGGATGGTCCGCAGGTTTTTTTCGGTCTCGGCGACGGGAATGCCCCGCAGGCCATCGTTGGCACCCAGGCAGAGGAACAAGACGTCCACCCGCTGCTTGTAGATCCAGTCCAGCCGGGCCGCCCCGCCCGCGGTGGTATCACCGCTGATGCCCGCGTTCACCACCTTCCAGGGGCGCCCCTCGGCCCGCAGCCGCGCCTCGATGAGCGCCGGAAAGGCCAGCTCTTTCGTCAGCCCCAGGCCCGCCGTGAGGCTGTCCCCGAGGAACACCAGGGTGCCCTGGACCGCCTGGGGCGAGGGCTCGGTTGCAGCCACCGGAAGACCGGCGGAGACCGGGCCCTTGGGCTGTCGGTCGCACCCAACGATGAGGGAGATCAACAGCAGGACTGGGAACCAGAGCTTCCGCATGGACAGAGCATCGCACAGACCCCTTCCCGCCGGCAGGGTCGGGGTCGCATAGTCTGAGGCTGAGGGCACGCCATGATCTCGATCCGCTCCGTCTCCCGAACCTTCGTGTCCCCCTCCGGCGAGATCCTCCGCGTGCTCCAGGATGTCAGCCTGGACATTCCCGCGGGGGCCTCGGCCGCCATCCAGGGCCCCAGCGGCAGCGGCAAGAGCACCCTCCTGGGGCTCATGGCGGGCCTGGACCAGCCCACTTCGGGTGAAGTCATCGTGGCGGGACAGTCCCTCACGGGCCTCAGCGAGGCTGCCCTGTCGCGCTTCCGGGCCCAGAACCTCGGCTTCGTCTTCCAGGCCTACCACCTGCTCCCCCATTTCTCCGCCCTGCAGAACGTGGTCATCGCCGCCGAGATCGCCGGCCTGGCCGATGCCCAGGCCAAGGCCCTGGACGCCCTGGCGCGGGTGGATCTCCGGGACCGCGCGGAGCACCTGCCCGCCATGCTCAGCGGGGGCGAGTGCCAGCGAGTGGCACTGGCCCGGGCCATCGTGGCACGGCCGCCCATTCTGCTTTGTGATGAGCCCACGGGCTCCCTGGATCCCGTGAACGCCGACCGCGTGTTCGACCTGCTGCTGGAACTGCAGCGGGACCTCGGCGCCACCCTCGTGCTGGTCACCCACGATGCGGTCCTCGCGGGACGCCTGGGGCTGCACATCGCGCTGGAACGGGGCCGCGTCACTCCGGGCGCCGCATGAGCTTCGCCCTGCGCATGGCCCTGCGAGAGGCTTCGCGGCAGAAGGGCCGCCTCCTGGTCATCGCCCTCTGCCTGGCCGTGGGCTTTGCGGCCTTCTTCGCCACCTACGGGTTCAGCGCCCGGGTGCTCAGCGGGATCCGGAGCGAATCCCGTGCCCTCCTGGGGGCCGATTTCGCCATCACCGCCACGGGGGCTTTTCCGGAGGAGGTGCTCAGGCGCGCCACCTCGCTGCCGGGCATCCAGGGGCACAGCCTGGTCTGCGACATGGTCAGCATGGCCCACACCGGCGACGGCAGTGCCGTCCTCAGCCGCCTGGTGGAGGTGCGCGCCGTGGATGGGGCCTATCCCCTGGTGGGGCGACTGGAACTCCAGGCACCCGGTGGGGCACCCGTCCTGCGAGTGGGTGGAACCGGGGCCATCTTCGTGGAGCGGAGCCTGGCGGAAACCTGGACGCTGCAGCCATCCCAAAAGGGGGCGCTTGCCACGCACACCGCCCTGGGCCTGGGGGAGGGCTCCCTGCCCGTGGGAGGGGTCATCGCCCTGGATGAAAGCCGCCAGGCCAGCGCCTTCACCATGGGCCCCCGGGTCCTGCTGGACAGAGCCGATGCGGAGCGCCTGGGCCTGCTCACGGAGCGCTCGCGGTTCACGAGTCGGCTGCTCCTCACCCTCACGCCCGGCGCCGATGATGCCGAGGTTCGCGCTGGGCTCGCGGACCTCCTTCGCCCGGCGATCCAGCGGCTGCGCCTGCAGGGCCATGAGGAGGCCGCCACCGCCCTGGCCCGGCCCATCCGCAACCTCAACCGCTTCGTGCAGCAGCTGGGTCTCGCCACCCTGCTGCTGGCCATGCTCGGGGCCTGGGCCATCCTCACGGCCTTCCTGGAGGCCCGCTCCCGGGATGCGGCCATCCTCCGCTGCCTGGGGGTGGCCCCCATGGAGCCAGCCCGGATCTATGGGCTGCTGACCCTGCTGCTGCTGGGCCTGGCCCTGGTCCTCGGCATGGCCGCAGGCCTGGGGCTGGCGGCGCTCATCCCTCGCTGGCTGGGCGATCTGTTCCCTGCCGCCATCGGCAAGGGCAGCGCCGCGCTGCCGCCCCTGCTGGAAACCGCCCTGGCGGTGCTCATGATCGCCCTGCTCACGCTGCCGCCCCTGGTGCGGCTGGGGGAAGTGAAGCCGCTCACCCTGCTGCGGGAAGGGGCGGATCTGCAGGGAGGCCGGGTCTGGCTCAGCCGCAGCTGCGCGGCCCTGGCCTTCCTGCTGGCCGTGCTCCTCATCGTCCGCAACGCCCCCAGCCCGGCGGTGGGTCTGGCCACCGCCGGAGGCATGGCGCTGCTCTTCCTCCTGCTCTACGGCGCGGCGCGGCTGCTGCTCTGGGTCTACCGGCGCGGCGCGGATCGGATGCCGCTGCCCCTCCGCCTGGCCTTCGGTCAGCTGGGCGCCCGGCGCGGACTGACGGCCCTGATGATGGCGGTGATGGGCCTGGCGGTCTTCCTCACCACCGCTTCGCAGTTCATCAAGGACGATATCGTCGCGCCCATCGCCGCCCAGCGGGGGGCGGGCAACCGGCCCAACCTCTTCTTCCTGGATGTGCAGTCCGCCCAGCGGGACCAGGTGGCCGCACGGCTCCGGACGGAAACGGGTCGGGAGCCCATGACGGCGCCCATCGTCCGGGCCCGGCTGGCGGCCATCGGCGGGAAGCCCATCAAGGAACGGCCACCCCAGCGCGCCGGCGAGGATCCCGGCGAGCAGCGGGGGGAAGGCTTCCGCAACCGGGAGCAGAACCTCACCTGGCGGGATCGCCTGGGCGACTCCGAAGCCGTTGTGGCCGGGCAGTTCTGGGAGCCGGGCCGCCCCTCCCTGGACGAGGTGTCCCTGGAGCAGGGCTTTGCGGACTCCATCGGGGCCAGGCTCGGGGATGAACTGGCCTTCGATATCACAGGCCTGGAAGTGAAGGCCCGGGTGACGAGCCTGCGCAAGGTCAAGTGGCAGAGCTTCCAGCCCAACTTCTTCATCGTGCTGCACCCCTCGCTGCTGAAGGATGCCCCCACGGTGCACCTGCTGGCGGCGGAAGCCGATTCTGCCGCCAAGGGGCGGGTGCAGGCGGCCATGGCCCGGGACTTCCCCAACATCACCCTCATCGATGTGACGGAGGTGATGGCGAAGGTGGGGCGGGTGCTGGACATCATCGCGCTCATCACCCGCTCCCTGGCCACCCTGATGCTCGCCTCGGCCCTCCTGGTGCTCGTCGCCAGCCTCATCGCCGGGCGCCTCGGGCGCCAGCGGGACCTGGCCCTGCTGCGCACCATCGGCGCCTCCCACGGCACCCTGCTGCGCAGCCTCGCCTGGGAGTTCGTACTGCTGGGTGGCAGCTCTGCCGCCCTGGCCACGGCCCTGGCCTGGCTCCTGGCCCGGGCCTACACCAGCCGGGTGCTGGAGCTGCCCACCCACCCCAGCGCCGCCATGGGCCTGCTGCTGCTGGGCGCCTCGGCCCTGCTCACCCTGGCCGTGGGCCTGGCCACCAGCCTCCGCGTGCTCCGAGCCAAGCCCATGGAAGTGCTGCGGGGAGAGTAAGGCGCCAGGCCCCCAGGCTACGCGAGGGGGATGGCCTCCGGACCGGGGGGCTGGAACAGGCTGAAGGCCCAGGCCAGGCCCACCACCGCCACGCAGCCGATGAGGTTGTACCAGAGGAAGGAGATGGACGTGAAGGCGAAGCAGAGCAGCACGCCGGCCTCGGCCACCAGGGCCGCCCAGAAGGCGGTGCCACCCCGGACCCGCTTCACGTAGAAGGCCGTGATGAAGATGCCCAGGATGGTGCCGTAGAAGAGGGAGCCGAGGATGTTCACGGCCTCGATGAGGGAGCCCAGCCGGGCGGCGTACTCGGCGAACGCCATGGCGAAGCAGCCCCAGGCGAAGGTGGCGATGCGGCCCACCCACACCTCGCGCTGGCCCTGGCTGCCGCCCACCAGGCGCCGCCAGAGATCCACCACCGTGGTGGCCCCCAGGGCGCTGATTTCGCCGGACATGGAGGACATGGAGCCCGAGAACACGGCGGCGATCACCAGGCCCACCAAGCCCACGGGCAGGGCGCTCAGCACGTAGGCCAGGAAGATGTAGTTCGTGTCGCTGGGGTTGGTGCCGGGGTTGGCCTTCTCGATGAGGGCCACGCCCTTCCGACGAACCGTTTCGCTCTGGGCATGGGCCTGCTGCAGCTGCGCCTTGGCCTCGGCGGCCTGAGCCGGGTCCCCGCTGTGCCGGGCCTGGACGTAGGCCTCGGCCCGCTGGCTCTGCAGGCCCCGGGCCACGGCGAAGTCCGACTCGAGGGCGCGGTAGGCGGCCGCGTCGGGACCTGCCATGACCTGTTTCACGGGGCCGGGGTTGAAGAACAGGGGCGGCGTGTGGAACTGGTAGAAAACGAAGACCAGGGCCCCCAACAGCAGGATGAGGAACTGCATGGGCACCTTGATCATGCCGTTGAGAAGGAGGCCCAGTCTGCTCTGGGTGACCGAGCTGCCCGCCAGGTAGCGCTGCACCTGGGACTGGTCCGTGCCGAAGTAGGACAGCATGAGGAAGAAGCCCCCGATGAGTCCGGACCACAGGTTGTAGCGGTTGTTGGGATCGAAGTGGGCATCGATGACATTCAAGCGCCCCAGCCCCCCGGCCACGTGGAGGGCATCGCCGAAGCTCACATGGGCCGGCAGCCGGTGGGCGGTCATGATGCCCGCCAGGATCATGCCACAGGCGATGATCACCATCTGGGAGCTGTGGGCCCAGGCCACGGCCTTGGTGCCCCCGGTCACCGTGTAGATCATGACCAGCAGGCCCACGATGAGGATGTTGACGTGGAGGCTCCAGCCCAGCAGCACCGACAGGACCAGGGCCGGGGCGAAGATGGTGAGGCCCACGGCGAGGCCCCTCTGGATCAGGAAGAGGATCGCGGCCAGCAGCCGCGTCTTCAGGTCGAAGCGCGCCTCCAGCAGCTCATAGGCCGTGGAGACCTTCAGCCGGTGGTAGAGGGGGATGAGGGTGACCGAAAGGACCACCGCCGCGATGGGCAGGCCGAAGTAGAACTGCACGAAGCGCATGCCGTCCACGTAGGCCTGGCCCGGCGTGGAGAGGAAGGTGATGGCGCTGGTCTGGGTGGCGATGATGGACAGGCCGATGAGCCACCAGCGGTGATCCCGGCCCCCGCCGATGTAGCCCTCGCCGGTGGTGGCGCCCCGCCCCTTGTAGAGGCCCCACAGCACCACAAAGAGCAGGGCGCCCACCAGGACGAACCAGTCGAGGCGGCTCACGAATAGACCCAGGAGAACAGCCGGAAGAGCAGGATGCAGAGGAGCAGCTCGCCCAGCACCACCGCATAAATGCGCTTCCAGGAGCCCAGGAGGGGCGGGCCATCCACATGCTTGGGCTCCGTCATGGGGCATGCCCCAGGGCCAGCAGGTTGGCGAAGAGGCGGGTGGCGCCGGGCACGCCATCCGGCAGCTGGCGGAAGAAAGCCAGGCCCGTGTACACGTAGTGGCCCTTGCCGTGCGGGGCTACGAGCAGCGCGCCCTGATCCTCGGGCTCGCCGGGATCCGCCATGCCCAGGAGGGGGGTGTAGCGGCTGTCCCAGCCTTCGGCGTGGTAGAGACTCCGCTCCTGCACCCAGCCCTCGAAATCCTTTGCGGTGAGCTCGTTGGGCCAGTGAAAGGCCTGGTGCTGCGGCTGGAGGAAGCGGACGGGCACGGACTCGTCGGAGACGCGCTTCTGGCCCACCTTGAAGGGGTAGGGGCCGATGGCATCCGTGACCATGGCGGCATTGATCCCGGGAAAGCGCGTGTTGACGGTGTACAGCACCACCTCGGTGCCACCGCCCGCCACGTAGGCGTGGAGGCGGTCCTTCAGGCTCCCCAGGGCGGGTCGCGTGTTGAAGGCGCGGATGCCCAGCACGATGGCATCGAAGTGGGCGAGGTCCTCCCGGGCCAGGGCCTCGTCGCTGAGCAGCTCCACCTCGTAGCCGAGGCGGCGCAGGGCCTGGGGCACATCGTCCCCGGCGCCCATGACGTAGCCGATGCGGTGGCCATTGTGCTTGAGGTCGAAGCGCTCCAGCTGCGCCTTGGCCTCGGGCAGGAGGGTCTGCAGGGGGATGTGGGGATGGTCCAGCCTCACCAGGCTGCGGGCGGTGGTGAAGCCGCCGCCGAGGTCCACCTCAGCCACGAGCTCCCCGGCAGCCGGGGCAGATGGCGGGGTGATGTGGAAAGCCAGCTCCTGCTCCTCACCGGGGCGGGTCAGCTTGAAGGCCTGCTCGCTGGGCTCGACCTTCCAGGTCGCGGGCACGCGGAGGCGCACCCGGCCTGAAGGGCTGGAAGCTCCGGCGACCACCTTCAGGCGCAGCTCCTTTGCCTCGGGCCCTGCGAAGACCTGTACCTTCTCCGCCAGGTTCACCAGGGCGGCGGGCTGCAGGACCAGGGGCCGGTAGCGCTCGCCCAGGACTGGATCCCGATGCCGGTACTGAACGGGTACCACCACTTCGAAACGGCCCTGAGGCTGGGATAGCTGGACCCGCAGGCGGAAGGGCGGGGGGGCCTCGGGCAGGCCCGCCCACTCGGCGGTTCCTGGCCCCCCCAGCCAGTGGGGCTGGCTGAGGGGCGAACCGGCGGGCACCGTGAAGGTGAAGGCGGCCTTCATGGGCTGGTTCTCCAGAAGGGGCTTGTCCTCCTTGCGGACTTCCAGGGTCCGGGCACTGGTGGGGGTCACGGCCTCCAGGCTCAAGGCATCCACCACGAGCGCACTGCCCCCGCGTCCAAGCACGGCCACGTTCACCGTGAGCGAATCGCCGGGCGCTACGCTCTGCCGGTGGGCAATGGCTTCTACCCACAGCCCGGCGGCGGCGCGGATGAGTTCCTCCAGTTCCTGGGCCTTGGACCGCAGGAGGGGTTCCGCCTGCAGCCCGGAGGGGAGGGCTCGGATGGCCCCCAGGGCGCGGTGGAGCAGGGGCAGCATGCCGGCGGGCTGCTGGGGGCGGAAGGCCCCGCGGGCCTTCTTGAGCAGGGCCGCCACCTGGGCGGTGCCCGGGAAGCGGGACCAGCCGAGATCGATGCCATCGAAGAGATCGGCCTTGGCGGGGGTGCCCGCCAGCAGCTCGAAGCTCTCCTCCCGCTGGCCCCGCTGGGCCAGCCCACCGAAGCCCTGGCTGCGGTGCTGGCTGCGGCTTTCGGCGGCGAGTTCGCTGTAGGCGCGGCCCAGGAGGGGATCGTAGGCGCCCACGTCCAGCTTGACGCTGCCGGCGGGGGGCTTGGGGGCATCATCAGAGAAGCGGTAGTGGTTCCAGAGCAGGCGGGTGGCCTGCCAGGGGCGCAGGCCAGCCCGGATCTGCTCCGGGTAGCGGGCGGGATCGGCGGCGACCTTGAAAGCTTCGATGGCCAGCAGGGCCGAGGCCGTGTGGTGGCCATGGCCGCCCCGCTCGTCCGGGGGAAAGCGCGTCAGGATGACATCGGGGCGGATGCTGCGGATGGTGTGGACCACTTCCCCCAGCACCTGGTCGTGGTTCCAGATCCTCAGGGATTCCTCGGCGGTCTTGGAATACCCGAAATCCACCGCGGAGGTGAAGAACTGCTCGGCGCCATCGATGCGCCGAGCCGCCAGCAGCTCCTGGGTCCGGATGACCGCGAGGGCATCCCCCAGCTCGTGGCCGATGAGGTTCTGGCCCCCACCGCCCCGATTGAGGGCGAGGTAGGCGGTGCGCAGGTTGCGGCCCTTGGAGAGGGCGGCCAGCACGGCGGTGTTCTCGTCATCCGGGTGGGCGGCGATGTAAAGCACGCTGCCCACCACCTGCAGGCGATCCAGCTGCTTTTGCAGGTCCGCCGCGTCCCTGGCCGGGACCTGGGCCTGGAGCCATGGCAGGACCGCGGCCGCCAGTGCGAGGGTGGCGATGGGGCGGAGGAGCGGCATGGGCTAGGGCCTGTGGCTGGCGGAAGGGATGATCCCGTTCATGCGGAGGTTCACGACCATCTGAAAGAGACTCCTCGGAAGGGAGGGGCCAGCATAGCTCCGCCGAGGTAGCCAGGGATAGGCCCGCGTGGCGAACCGTGCCAGGGCTGGGGTGGGCGTTGTTCCCAGGAACCGAATGGCGACCCCCAACGAGCCTGCAACCCAGGCCCAGCCTGGCCCGAGGAAGCACCACCGCCGGCGGGGCGTCGGGATGATTCCGGATGAAGGGATCAAGATCAGGGCCAAGAATCCGGACGAGGGCGCGGCAAAAAAACGACTTTACGGATCAGGGACATCGCTACAATCAGCGTCGCCTTCACCGGACCACTTGGCCGAAACACCCATCCGAAACGCAAGCACCAGACCGGCACCACGCCCGACCCACCTCCATGACCAGTCGAGGGAGAATTCCATGGCCAATCCCAACTCGCCCTTTTTTCCCATCATCTACGTGCGCGGTTATGCGATGACCGGCGGCGAGATCGACGACACCACGGCCGATCCCTTCTGCGGGTTCAATCTGGGTTCCACGGTCTACCGCGCCGTCCCCGACATCAAGAGCCCCCCCCGGAAGTACATCTTCGAGTCGCCGGTGCTGCGGCTGGGCTCGGACTTCGGCTACGGGGATGTCTACGAGGACGGCTACGACATCCTGGATCCGGAGTGGAGCGCCGACCCGGACAACAAGCTGGGCAGCCGGTCCATCATCATCTACCGCTACTACGACGAAGCCTCCCACCTGCTGGGTTCGGGCAAGACCCCCTCCATCAAGACCTTTTCGGCGGGCCTGGGGGATCTCATCCTCAAGGTGCGCGACCTGGTCTGCGCCAACCCCAAGAACGGCGTCAGTCCCGAGGACTTCCGCTGCTATCTGGTGGCCCACTCCATGGGCGGTCTGGTCTGCCGGGGCCTGCTGCAGAACCCCGCCAACGACCCCGCCGGCGCCCGCCGTTACGTGGACAAGCTCTTCACGTACGCCACGCCCCACAACGGCATCGACGTGGCCGGCGTGAACGTCCCCGCCTGGCTCGGGCAGTGGGACATGAACAATTTCAACCGGGATCAGATGGCGGAATACCTGGATCTGAAGCCCTCCTACAAGAAGTCCGGGCAGGTCAATTGGCTTCCCGAGGACCGCTTCCCCTCCAGCCGGGTGTTCTGCATGGTGGGCACGAACCGGGCCGATTACGCCGTGGCCCTGGGCCTGTCGCGCACCTTCGCCGGCCACGGCAGCGATGGGCTGGTGCGCATCGAGAACGCCACCCTGAAGGGGCTGCGGCCCGATGGCTCGCCGGGGGAACCCTGCGCCAAGGCCTTCGCCTACCGGTCCCACTCGGGCCATTTCGGCATCGTGAACAGCGAGGAGGCCTACCAGAACCTCACCCGGTTCCTCTTCGGGGATGTCCGGGTGGACATCTGGGTGGACGTGGAGGAGATCCGGCTGCCCAAGGAAGTGCAGCAGGCGGCGGAGGCCGGTACCGCCGTCAATGCGCTCTACCAGTTCGAGGTGCTGGCCTCCCCCCGGGGCAAGCCCTGGTACCTGACCCGGCGCACCGCCGAAGAGGATTCGGTGGCCTGCATGAGCCACCAGGAATGGGTCGCGGATCCCCGGAAGAATGGCCAGCAGTACGTCTCCACCGTGTTCCTGGCCAACCGGGCCAAGGTCAATCCGCGCCGCCGCTCCCTGTCCTACGCCATGACCCTCGGCGTGCGGGTGCCGGACTACGAGGTCGACCGCAAGCTCTGGCTCGACAAGCACTACGAGGGCGGCTACCTGTTCCGGGATGCCATCGTGCTCGAGCTGGTCCCGCCGCGGACGGATCAGGAGCCCTGGAAGGTCAGCTACGTCTGGCAGTCCCAGAACAAGGGCAGCGCCGATCAGGTGGTCGAGGCCGTGACGCTCGGGGGTGGGAAGATCGAAGTGAGGATCCCCTTCGCCAGCCTCAGCACGCCCGGCATCCGCGGCAGCCTGCGCTTCGTCGTGCAACCCTGGAATGATGAGTCGAAGTAGGTGGGTGGTCCCACCCATTCTGGTGCTTCCCCTGTTCCCAGCGAGTCACCCTTGACCATGCTTCTGCGACCTCTGGCGCTGATCCTCCCCGCCGCGCTTGCCATCTTCCCGGCTGCTGGCGGTACCCCGACCCGCTTCGAGGAGTTCGCCAGGCTCCCGCTGTCGGCCCAGTTCGCGCTCCGGGAGGACTGGCTCGCCCGGAAGCACGCCCTGCTGCTGCCCATGATGCGCCGGCACGGGATCTCCATGTGGATCGTGGTCAACGAAGAATTCCACGAGGATCCCCTGACGCCTTTCATCGCTCCGCCGGGGCCCGTGGTGGGGGGACGCGACCTGTTCGTCTTCGTGGACACGGGCGAGAAGGGACTGCGCAAGGTGGCCCTCACGACCTACTTCGAAGAGCCCCATGCCAGGTTCTTCGAGGTGATCCAGGGCGCCAGGCCCATGAAGGAAGCCCTCGCGAGCCTGGTGGCGGAGGCGCAGCCAAGGACCATCGCCCTGTCCATCGATGGCCAGCGGGGTGTGACCCGCAGCCTGACCCGGAGTGGCTACCAGTTTCTGGTGGAGAGCCTCGGCCCCGAAGCCGAGAAGCGCTTTGTGGCCGCCGAACCCTTGATTGAGGAGTACCTGGATACCCGCCTGCCCGAGGAGAAGGCCCCCTACCTGCATATGGTGAGGTTCACGGAAAGCCTGGTGAAGCGGGCTCTCTCCAGTGAGGTGATCACGCCGGGCCGCACCACGGCCGGGCACCTTCGCCGCTTCCTGTACGACCAGTTGGAGGCCGCCGGGGTCAGCACCTGGTTCCGGCCCGATGTTCGGATCCAGCGCCGGTCCGTCAAACCGGAGCTCTCCCGGGGGTTTCTCGCCGTCGCCAAGGACGCCGACGTCATCCGGCGGGGGGATCTCCTCCACATCGATTTCGGCATCACCTACCTGGGCCTGAACACCGACTGGCAGAAGATGGCCTACGTGCTGCATGAGGGTGAGTCCGAGGCCCCCGCAGGCCTGCGCACCGCTCTGTCCCGCACCCATGCGGTGCAGGACGCCGTCATGCAGGAATCCCGGCCTGGCCGGAGCGCCGCCGAGGTTTACCAGGCGGCCCTGGCCCGGATGAAGGTCGCGGGCATCGAGGCCCAGATCTACAGCCACCCTTTGGGCAACCAGGGCCACGGACTGGGGGCCGCAATCGATGCCAGCACCCTCGGCCGTCAGGCTCCATCAAAACTCCTCCGCAAGGGCAGCTGGTTGGCCCTGGAGCTCAACAGCCGCAGCGCGATTCCCGAGTGGGATGGCCAGGTGGTCTACCTGATGGCAGAGGATCCGGTGTGGCTTTCGGATGACGGCTGGGTGACCTTCGTGCCCAGGCAGGTGGAGTTGTACCTGGTGAAGTAGAGGGTCGTCCGTTTCTGCAGGGCGCAGGAGGCAGTGCGTCCTGACGCTGCAATCACTTGCCGCCCATGGGAGCCTTTCAGCCGACCCCGAGAGTGCTTAACAGCACATTCTCCTGCCGGGCATTGCTGGAGCGGGCCGGCTCCGAGTAACCTTGGCCCAGTTCATCCAAATTCATGACGGTATGCGCCTATTCCCCTACGGGAGGAATGGCCAGTGACGTCCACCCAAAGGAGGGAGCCTGCCATGAGCAGCGAGATGTACGAACATATGCGGAGCAATCCCAAGTTCCAGAAGCTCGTCGCCCGGCGGGGGCGGTTCGCCTGGACCCTGGCCTTCATCGTCCTGGCCATGTTCTACGGGTTCGTGCTGGTGGTGGCCTTCAAGCCCGCCCTGCTGGGGCGCCCCATCATGCCGGGCTCGATGGTGACCATCGGGGTGGCCGTGGAACTCTTCATGTTCATCTTCTTCTGGGTGCTGACGGCGGTGTACGTGATCCGCGCCAATGGCGAGTTCGATGCCCTGACCCAGGACCTCATCAAGGACGCCTGGAAGGAGAACAAGTGATGCGCCGTTTGACTCACATCTGCAGCATCCTCGGCCTCCTAGCCACCTCAGCGATGGCCTATGCGGGCCCGGCCCTGGATGGCATCCAGCAGAAACAGCCCACCAACTGGCACGCCATCATCATGTTCCTGCTCTTCGTTGCCCTCACCATGGGGATCACCTACTGGGCCGCCGGCCGCACCAAGTCCACCTCCGACTTCTACACGGCCGGTGGCGGCATCACCGGCTTCCAGAACGGCCTGGCCATCGCCGGCGACTACATGTCGGCCGCCACCCTCCTGGGTCTCAGCGCCATGGTCTACGGTCAGGGCTACGATGGCTACATCTACATGCTGGCCTTCTTCGCGGGCTGGCCCATCATCCTCTTCCTCATGGCCGAGCGGCTGCGGAACCTGGGCCGCTTCACCTTCTCCGACATCACCGCCTACCGCCTGGAACAGGGCAGTGTGCGCACCATGGCCGCGATCTCCTCCCTGACCGTGGTCTGCTTCTACCTGCTGGCTCAGATGGTCGGGGCGGGGCAGCTCATCAAGCTGCTCTT
Organism: Candidatus Geothrix skivensis; assembly: GCA_016721195.1. Lineage (GTDB taxonomy): Bacteria > Acidobacteriota > Holophagae > Holophagales > Holophagaceae > Geothrix > Geothrix skivensis. The sequence goes on from JADKIO010000005.1 coordinate 207,213, forward strand.
CGGCCTGGAGTACAAGATCGCCATCTTCTCCGTGGGCATCCTGATGATGATCTACGTCATCTTTGGCGGCATGGTGGCCACCACCTGGGTGCAGATCATCAAGGCCTGCATGCTGCTGATCGGCGGCACCCTGGTCGCCATCCTGGCCATGAGCCGCTTCGGCTTCTCTTACAGCAACGTGGTCGAGCAGGCCACGGCCGTGCACAAGCTCGGCCCCAAGCTCATGTATCCCGGCAGCCTCCTCGCCGACCCCGTGACAGCGATCTCCCTGGGCCTGGGCCTCATGTTCGGCACCGCCGGCCTGCCCCACATCCTGATGCGGTTCTTCACGGTCACCAACGCCAAGGAGGCCAGGAAGTCCGTGCTGTACGCCTCGGGCTTCGTGTCCTACTTCTTCAATGTCATCTTCCTCCTGGGCCTCACCGGCATCATCATCGTCGGCCAGAACGCTTCCTTCTTCGAGGGCGGCAATATCGGCGGCAAGCTCATCGGCGGTGGCAACATGGTGGCCATGCACCTGGCCAAGGCCGTGGGCGGCAACCTGCTGCTGGGCTTCCTGGCGGCGGTGGCTTTCGCCACCATCCTGGCCGTGGTCTCGGGCCTGGCCCTGGCGGGCGCCTCCGCCATCTCCCATGACCTGTACGCCCGCGTCATCATGAAGGGCAAGGCCTCGGAAACCACCGAGATCAAGGTGTCCAGGATCGCCGTCATCTGCCTGGGCTTCATCGCCATCGTCCTGGGCATCCTCTTCGAGAAGCAGAACATCGCCTTCATGGTGGGCCTCGCCTTCGGCGTGGCGGCCGCGGCCAACTTCCCGGTGCTCATCCTCTCCATGTACTGGAAGGGCCTCACCACCCGGGGCGCCCTCTGGGGTGGCTATGGCGGCCTGTTCTCCGCCGTGATCTTCGTGGTGCTTTCCAAGTCGGTCTGGGTGGATGTGATCGGCAAGAAGGCGGCACTCTTCCCCTACGGGCAGCCGGCCATCTTCGCCATGCCGATCGCCTTCCTGTTGGCCTTCATCTTCTCCAAGCTGGATGGCAGTGATCGCGCCAAGGCTGAGATCGAGGCCTTCGAGGATCAGTACGTGCGAGCCCAGACGGGTTTCGGCGCCTCCACCTCCACCAAGCACTGAGGCTCTGAGCTCTGCGAGGAAACGGCCGGGGCTTCCCGGCCGTTTCCTTCCGGAGGCTAGAAATGGGTGTGCCCGTCCGAGGCGGCCAGGTTCGCCAGCTGCCGTCGGGGATTCCCCACCCTCCGCAGGCCCGCGAGGGTCCCGACGCCCGCCTGCTGCAGCAGGGGGAGGAAGCGCTGGAAGAGTTGGGCGGTGACGTAGGCGTCCCCGATGGCCGAATGGGAGGCTTCCACCGGGATCTCGAAGGCCGCCGCAAGATCGAAGAGGCTGGGTGCCGGGAGGTCGAGGGTGAAGGCGGGGTGGTCGCTGGACCGCCGCCGGAGCCAGCCGTACAGGGACAGCGTATCCACCGCCGCGTTCCGGAAGGGAGCCCTCCTGAAACGCCTGGCATCCCGGTTGAGGAAGCCCAGGTCCAGGGACAGGCAGTGACCCACGAGGACCGTCCCCTCGGCGTACTCCGTGAAGGAGGCCAGCACCTCCTCGATGGGGGGCCTGGCCTCCAGCTCCGAGGGGGTGATCCCATGGATCACGACGGTCCGCCCATCGAGGATGGCCCCGGGTTTCACCAGCTCCTGGAAGGTGTTCCCGAGCTCGATGCGACTCCCCTGCATGTGGAGGGCCCCGATGGAGATGATGTCATCCCGGCGCTCATCCAGGCCGGTCAGTTCCGTGTCGAGCACCGTGAACCGGAGCTCCTGGATCGGCAGGTCCGCCCCGGAGGCTCCCATGCCCAGCTTCGCCCGCGTCCATGCCCGAAGACCCATGCTCCTGCCTCAGATGATGAAGGATTTGTAGCGATCCATGACCCGGTCCTGGATCTTCAGGATGAGGCGGAAGGCCTTCTTCAGGGACTGCCGTTCGAGGTTGCTCAGGCCATCCAGGTGGATGAAGTTGTCGATGGGCTGCCCGGCTTCCAGCTGGCGGTACTGGTGATGCACCCGCAGCAGGGTGACGAACTCGAAGGCGTACGCCAGCTCGTCCACCAGCTCCGCGATGAGGGACGTCCCGCCCCGAAGCGCCTCCAGCCGGTCCATGGTGGAGACCTGCTGGAGGCCCTTCTCCAGCGCGAAGAGGCGGGCGATGTCCACCAGGGGGGCCACGGCCTTGATCTTCAGGTTCAGGCCATCCTTGTGCTCCCCGCTGCGTTCCACCGCCACGCTCCCGAAGAACCCGAGGGGCGGCCGGTTCCGGACGAGCATGTTGGCCAGGAAACCCAGGAAGGCGGGATAGTCCGGGATGAGCCGGCCGAAGTGCTCCCGCAACTCCCAGGCCAGGGCTTCGTCGCCGTGAAGGGGCCTGAAATCGAAGAAGATGAGCGACTTGAGCACGGCCTCGGGCGTGGGTTCGGAAATCCAGGTGCTGAAGTACCGCTTCCAGGCGGAGATCGGCTGGCACCAGTCCGGATTGCTGGCCATGTAGTTGGCGGGACAGGCCTCGAAACCGCACTGGACCAGGCCGTTGCGCAGGTACACCGTGAAGCGCCGGAAGTACTCCGCGACCCTGGTCCGCTGGACCTCGGAGACATCCGCGTAGATCAGGGCATTGTCCTGGTCCGTGCGGAAGGTCTGCTCCTTGCGCCCTTCGCTGCCCAGGGCGAGCCAGCAGTAGGGCACCGGGGGCGGCCCGCACTCGCGCTCCGCGAACTCGAGGACCTTGCGCACCACGCGGTCGTTCAGCTCCGAGATGATCCGGATGATGTTGGTGGCCCGGGCACCCTCCCGCAGCAGCACGCCGATGATGGACAGGGCCTTGCGGGAAACCGGCGCCAGTCCCTCCAGGGTCGTCTGATGTTCGATGTCCTCGGAGAAGGCCAGGGGGCTCCGCCCCTGGAGAACCAGGAAGTCGTGGTTCGTCACCACCCCCCGGATGGCGCCTTCCCGCGTGACCGCCACGTGATCGATGTCGCACTGGAGCATCTTGAGGATCACCTCGAAGCAGGGATCCTTCTCATCCACCGACACGACGGGGTGGCTCATCACCCGGGAGACGGGGCCATCGATGGGCTGCCCTTCGGCCACGACTCTGGCGCGGAAATCGGAATCGGTGAGAATGCCTATCGGCTCCCCGGAGGGACCCACCACGAGCGCCGCGCTCTGCCGCTCCTCCACCATCCTTCGAGCCGTCTGGCGGATGCTCGTGTCGGCTTCCACCACCGTGGTGAACTGCTGGCAGATCTCCCCCACCTGGGCCGTGAACAGGAGGTGGTCACTGCTCTCCAGGAACACGCTCTTGCCCTGGATCTCCCGGGAAGTCATGTCGGCGTACTTGGTGAGGTGGAACTGGAGCAGGTACTCGGTGATGGCCGGGTGGCTGTGCACCAGCTCGCTGAACCGCGCCTTCGGCAGCAGGTAGGCGGTGGTGTCCTGGACGGCGACGATGGTGGTCCGCTGGTGCCCCCCCATGAGGGAGACCAGACCAAAGGTCTCGCCCCGCTCGCGGTAGTCCACCACCACTTCCTCGCCTCCACCCTCGGGACGGAGGGTGATCTTGACCCCGCCCTTGAGGATGATCTGGAGGTGCTCGCTGACGGGACCGTCCTGGTGGAGGATCACCTCGCCCTTGGGATGGAAGGCCATGGTCAGGCTCTGGGCCAGCTCCCGCAGCAGCGGTCCTTCCAGGAACTGGAAGGGCGGGACCTGGGACAGGAACCGGACCGCCTCGTCGATCAGCATTGATCCACCTCAATGGGCCCAGACATGCTTCAGTTGATGCGGCTCTTGCGCCCCTGCCACTCCTTGTCGCGCAGCAGGAACTTCTGGATCTTGCCCGTGGAGGTCTTGGGCAGGGCGCCGAACTCGATGTGCCGGGGCAGCTTGAAATTGGCGAGGCGGGTGCGGCAGTGGGCGACCAACTCCTCGGCGGTGGCCGAGGCCCCGGGCTTGAGCGTCACGAAGGCCTTGGGCACTTCGCCCCACTTCGGGTCGGGTACGGCGATGACGGCGCACTCCATCACGGCCGGGTGGGAGACCAGGGCCTGCTCCACCTCGATGGTGGAGATGTTCTCGCCCCCCGAGATGATGATGTCCTTGGCCCGGTCCCGCAGCTCGATGGCGCCGTCCGGGTGGTGCACGCCGAGATCGCCGGAGTGGAACCAGCCGCCCAGGAAGGCCCGGTCGGTGGCTTCAGCATCCTCGAAGTAGCCGGTCATCACGACGTTTCCGCGCATCACCACCTCGCCCATGGTCATGCCATCCCGGGGCACATCATTCATGTCCTGGTCCACGATCCGGACTTCGCCGGCGCAGACATTGGGCGTGCCCTGCCGGGCCCGCAGCTCCGCCTGCTTCCCCGGCGGCAGCGCCTCCTGTCCAGGGGCCGGCACGTTGATGGTGAAGGGACCATAGACTTCCGTGAGGCCATAGACGTGGTCGAGCTGGAAGTTCAGCTCCGCCATGCGGGCGATGAGCGTGGGCGAAGGCGGCGCGCCTGCCGTAAAGAGCCGCACGGGCCGCTCCAGCCGGTGGGCGGCCGGATCGGTCACGAGCATGGTGCAGACCGTCGGGGCCGCGCAGAAGTGGGTGACGCCCCCATCGAACAGCTGCCAGGTGGGCCCGGCCTCGATCCTGGGAATGCAGATGCTTTCCGCGCCCACGGCCGCCAAGCCCCAGGTGAAGCACCAGCCGTTGCAGTGGAACATCGGCAGGGTCCAGAGGTAGCGGGACTCGGCCTGCACCCGGTGATCAAGCACCATCGCCAGCGCGTTCAGGTAGGCTCCCCGGTGGTGGTAGACCACGCCCTTGGGCCGCCCGGTGGTGCCCGACGTGTAGTTGATGGTGATGGGTTCATCCTCGCTCACCAGCCAGGGCGCCACGGGGGCCTCGGAGCCGGTCCGCAGCAGGACCTCGAACTCGGGGCCGAGCACGACGCGGGGAATGGAACTCGGCACGCTGGCCAGCTGGGGCTCCAGTTCCGGCGACACGAAGACCCGGGTGGCCCCGCTGTGGCTCACGATGTAGGCGATTTCCTCAGGGTTGAGGCGGGTGTTGATGGCCACCAGGATGCCCCCCGCCAGGGGGACTGCGAAGTGGGCCAGAAGAAGCGGCTCCGAATTGAAGGCGAGGAAGGCCACCCGATCGCCCTTCTGCAGGCCACTCCTTCGAAGCGCGGAGGCGAAGCGCCGTGCCCTCCCGCGGCATTCCCGCCAGGTGTAGCGCTGGTCACCGTCCGTGACGGCGGGGCGCTCCGCGTAGACTTCGCCCGCCCGCTCAAGGAGGAAGATGGGCGAAAGCTCCTGGCGGTTGGGCTGGGTGTCCGGGGTCTGGGAGCTGGTGGGTCGCATCGGGGACCTCATGCGGAGCCGGCCCCGGGCTGGGGGCAGGACTATCGGGTGGCAAGGATGGTTACAGAGACAATGCCACAGCCTCGGCCCTGGCCCCAGTCCCCAATCGGGTCCTGACCGCGGGCTAGGTCTGAGCACCGGGACTTCCGGCATTTCGAGTGTTTCCGGGGGGCCGGGTACCCCCTGCCTTCCTCCCCGGATTGGTCCGGAGGTCCGGCGGCTGGTACCCTCATTCCATGGCACTGGAACTGCTCGCCCCCGCGAAGAACGCGGACCAGGGCATCCTCGCGCTGCGCTGCGGGGCGGACGCGGTGTACATGGGCGGACCCCAGTTTGGCGCCCGGCAGGGGGCGGGGAACGGCCTGCAGGATTTCGAGCAGGTCACCCGGGAGGCCCGCCTCTGGGGGGCGAAGGTGTTTGCGACCCTCAACACCCTCCTCTTCGATGCCGAGCTGGAGGCAGCCCGGCGCCAGGCCTGGGCTCTCTATGAGGCCGGCGTGGATGCCCTCATCATCCAGGACATGGCCTTCCTGGAGATGGATCTCCCGCCTCTGCCCCTGCACGCCAGCACCCAGGCCGCCTGCGACAGCCCTGAAAGGGTGGCCTTCCTGGCCAGTGCGGGCTTCAGCCGCGCCATCCTCGCCCGGGAGCTCAGCCTGGAGGACATCCGGGCCATCCACGGGGCGGCGGACATGGAACTGGAGGCCTTCGTCTTCGGGGCCCTCTGCGTGGGCGAAAGCGGGCTGTGCTACCTGAGCGGGGCCATCTGCGACCGCAGCGGCAACCGCGGGGAGTGCGCCCAGCCCTGCCGGGCCCCCTGGAACCTGGTGGATGCCTCGAACCGCGTGCTGGTGCGGGAGCAGCACCTCCTGAACATCCGGGATCTCGATCTCTCCGACCACCTGGAGGGGCTGGCGGATGCGGGCATCCTGAGCTTCAAGATCGAGGGGCGGCTCAAGGATGCGGACTACGTGAAGAACGTGGTCAGCCAGCTGCGCCGCAAGCTTGATGCACTCCTGCAGCGGCGACCGGAGCTGGGCCGTGCCTCCCTCGGCTCCGTGCGCCAGGCCTTCACCCCCGATCCCACCAAGACCTTTCAGCGGGGGCTGTCCGCCTACCGCATCGACGGGGAGCGCCGGCCCATGGGCAACCCGGAATCAGGCAAGCACCTGGGGGAGTTCATCGGCGAGGTGCGCTCCATCCAGGGGGATCGGGTGGTGCTGGACTCGACCGTGGACCTGCATCCCGGCGATGGCCTCGCCTTCGTGGATGGCGCCGAGGTGGCAGGCACCGTGATCAATGCCGTGGAGCCCCGCCAGCTCTTCGTGCAGGATCCCTCCCGCATCAAGCCCGGCACCCGCCTCCACCGCAACCTGGACCTTCACTGGCTCAGGGCCCTGCGCAGCGCCAAGGTGGAGCGCCGCATCCCGGTGCAGGCCACGCTGGATTTCCCGGAGGGGGCCGTGCGCCTGCGCCTGGAGGACCCTGCGGGCTTCGCGGCGGAGGCCAAAACCCCGGGCGACTTCGCGGCGCCCCGCGATGCCGCCGCCGCCGCCAGGGCCCTCCAGGAGGCCATGGGCCGCCTGGGGAACACGCCCTTTGAACTGGCCGGGCTGGAGGTGGCCGAGCCGCGCTTCGTGCCCGTCAGCGTGCTCAATGCCCTCCGCCGGGAGGCCGCCGAAGCCCTCGAGGCCCTGCGGAAGGCCCCCGGGTCCGGGAGGGGCGCCGGGTTCCTGCATTGAAGTTGAACCCCCTGCCGCTGCCGGGCCTGGACTTCACCTGGAACATCGCCAACCGCGCGGCCCGCGACTTCTACGAGCGGGCCGGCGGTGAGGTCCTGGAGCCGGCGGCGGAACTGCAGGACAGCCTCGCGGGCCGGGTGGTGATGACCACGCGGCACTGCGTGAAGTACGAGCTGGGCTGGTGCCATCTGCATGCCAACCCCGAACCCTGGACCCGACTCCCGGAGCCCCCGGGTCCCTTCTACCTGGAGAACGGCCCCACCCGCCTGGAGTGCCGCTTCGACTGCGCCCGGTGCCGCATGGAGCTGGTGCTCTGCGAGCCGCGAGAGCAGGGGTGAAGCCCCTCGCGGCGGCCTGGGACGTGGTGGTGGTCGGCGCGGGACCGGCGGGGCTGCTTGCGGCGGGACGGGCCGCCATGCTGGGGGCCCGGGTCCTGCTCCTGGAGAAGATGGAGAAGCCGGCCCGCAAGCTGCGGATCACGGGCAAGGGTCGGGCGAACATCACGAACATGCGGGCCCTCGAGGAGCAGCTCAGGAGATCCATCCGGAGCCCCGCTTCCTGCGCCAGGCCTTCCAGGCCTTCTTCAACCAGGACCTGATCGCCCTGCTGGAAGGGCAGGGGGTCGCCACCAAAGTGGAGCGGGGTGACCGCGTGTTCCCCGCCAGCGACCTGGCCTGGGATGTGGCGGATGCCCTGGTGGCCTGGGCCCGGGGCCAGGGGGTCGAGATCGTCCCCCACGCCCGCGTCGAAAGCCTGGTGATCCAGGGGGGCCTCCTGACGGACCTCATGGTCCTGCGCAGGTCCTCGCCGATCCCCCAGCGGATCGAAGCCCGGTGCGCCATCCTCGCCACCGGTGGGCAGTCCTATCCCGCCACGGGCTCCACCGGCGACGGCTACCGCTTCGCGGAGGCCACCGGGCACCGCATCGAACCCTTGCGGCCCTCCCTGGTGCGGATCGAGACCCACCCCACCTTCCCAGGCGCCCAGGGGCTCACCCTCAAGAACGTGCAGCTGACCCTCTGGATCGACGGGAGGAAGCAGGCCAGCGAATTCGGGGAGGCGGAGTTCACTGCCAAGGGGCTGGCGGGCGCCAGCGTGCTCCGGCTCAGCCGGCAGATCGTCGCCGCCCTGGCCAGCGGACGGAAGGCCGAGGTGGTCCTCGATCTGAAGCCGGCCCTGGAGCCCGTGAAGCTGGAGACGCGGCTGCTCCGGGAGCTCGCAACCCTTCAGCGCGGCAGCTGTGCCCAGCTGCTGAGGACGCTCCTGCCCTCACCCCTCATCGGCGCGTTCTGCGCGGCCCTCCACCTGGATCCGGCCGGGCCGGCATCCAGGCTGCAGGGGGCGAAGCTGAAACAGCTGCTGAGCCTGCTCAAGGAACTGCGCTTCGAGGTGACGGGCCACGGGGGCTGGGAGGAGGCCATCGTCACCGCCGGCGGCGTGTCCCTCAAGGACATCGATCCCCGGACCATGGCATCGAGGAAAATCGAGAACCTATATTTCGCCGGGGAGGTGCTCGATCTGGATGCCAACACCGGCGGCTACAACCTCCAGATCGCCTGCTCCACCGGCTGGCTGGCTGGGGAAGCGGCAGCCCGGAGGGCGGCCGGAGCAGGCTCAGAGGTTGTCCCCCTAGTTGCTGAGCCTTGGACATTCGATGGAGCGGGCCCCGGCAACTGACGGTTGGCATCGCTGGTTCGAACGCCGGTGTTCTCCGGCTGTCTCCCCGACTCACGAGATTGTGATCTGACCCGGGTCCCGCTGCGCAGTCCCCGGGTCTGCTCCGGATGCGATATCCAGTTGCGTCCTCCACCTCCAGCGCTTGCCGCTCGGCCCGCTCCTTCTTCATCATCAAATGAACCGGAGCGGATGGCGGAAGATTCCACGTTTGTTGGGTTGGGACCTATTTCAGTGTCTTGTCGAAGAAGTCCGCAATTTCTGGCCCCAGTGTTTTCAGGAAGGCGGCTCGGTCGAATCCGGCTGGATCGGCGGCCATGTCGCCATCCGGGGTCTGAATGGGGAAGCTGGGTGTATCCGTGAAGGCAAAGTGCCAGGCGTTGGGCACCATGTGAAGCTCCGAACCAGATAGATTTTTCGCGACCCACATGGCGTGGAAGCGCGGCACCAGCCAGCGGTCCTGCACCCCGGCATAGATCGCCACCGGGACCTGGACCTTGGCCAGGGACTCCGCCGTGAACAGGACGCCCACGGGGGCCATGGCCACCACCGCACGCACCCGAGCATCCTTCAGGGCTGGGCCAGTCTGGGGTGGGACGGCGGGCCGCTCGGAGCTACCGGTGCGGCAGAACAACGGATCGTCCTTACCGTCCTCCCGGCAGTGGCGGTTCGCCTGGGCCAGGTCGGGGACACCCCCGGCCACGGCCAGGACTGTGTAGCCCCCGGCCGAGTGGCCCAGAGCGCCGATTCGTGGGCCCTTGGCGTCGCGGGCGATGCGGTCCTTCCAGAGCGGGTCGGCCAGCAGGGCATCGATGACCCGGGTCACCTGGCGCGGTCGTTCGAAGAAATAGCGCTCTGGGGTCTTCTTCAGCAAGGAACCGTCCATCCAGTTGTCGCCTGGATGGCGAAGGGCGGCCACCAGGTAGCCCCGCGCGGCCAGGGCCTCGGCCAAGCGGCTATGGGCGAGTTCCGAGCCGCCCAGTCCGTGGCTCAGCACGATCAGCCCCTTGACCGTTGGTTCCGACCCACCCTTGAGGGCGGCGTGGATCATGAAGGGACCCATGGGGGTGTCCCGGGTCTTCGACGGGCTGGGGTAGTAGAGCGCCACGGTGATGGCTGGAGCGCCTTCGTCCTTGCCGGGAATCTTGCTGGGACCAGCCCACCTGGGCGGCCAGGGGCAGGGTCGCGAAGAGCAGAAAGGAAAAGCTGACTAGGCAGCACCGAGCAATGGCTTTCATGGCAATCCTCCTTGGGTAGCTTGCGCTCGAATTGGCCGACATCGTCACTCCGCGGCGGCTGTGGGCCGCCGTGACATCTTTCAAGGACATGGTGTGCCTCCTGTATTGCTGCGTACGGGTTGCGGTGGTGACGCGAGTGCCAGGTAAAGAGCTTTGAATCGAACGAAGGAGTTGATGAGCGGAGAGCGAAGCCGGTGTAGAAGCACCGCCTGACCACGACCTGGACTGAATGGTGCTTGCACGCCCATTAAGCTCCTTTCTTGACGAAACGAAGACCGAGCATGACGACGACATCGTTGCGCGTGGCGGCCTTGGCGCCTCCTGCGAGCGGCTTGAAGCTGGACACATAGTCCCGGACCTCGAGGCGCAGATGCACGCGGTGGATGGAGAACTCGCCGCCGACGCTGCCATAGGCGGCGAGGTTGTAGGTGGGATCGACGGGGAGCTTGGGGATGTTGTAACTTCGAGCGCCGCCGCCGATGCCGACAAAAGGCGCGACCTTCCAGGCGCCGCCTAAGGGCATTTGATTGCCCCGCGCTTCAGCCCCGACATCACATATGAAGACGTCGAGCTTGGGCTCGCCCGCGATGGCGAGGTCGTGGCTCCGCGCCCATTCAAAGGTGCTCGTGATGGCGAACGATGGGCGTGGGACATAGGACACGACCACTGCGGTCAGGTCTGCCCGCTTGATGCTGGCCCGTTGAGCGCCGGTGGGCAGGAGCCAGCCGCCGGAGACATAGAACTCCCAACCTGCAGGTGGCTGGGGTGGTGATTGGGCTTCGGCGGGGCGCGTCGAGGCGAGGAGCATGGCGACTGCCCCAATGGCCCCGAATACCGTGCGCATGAACCCCTGGCAACGGACTCGGACGGTGGGTGATGGGGTGATGGAAATAAATAAACCATTGAACATTGTGATCTCCACATTGGGATGAGACTTCATCTCACAAACAATAGTGTATGCTGTACGCAGTTTCATGCAAGTAAATTCTTACTTGGAGGGGAGTGACATGGCGGGAAAGACTGGCCAAGGGCATCCGCCAGGCACTGGGGCCAACCCTGCGCGACGCCGCGAGGACCTCCCACAGGCATCCACCAACCCTGAAAGCGCCGGTCAGGAGCTTCGAAGGCGAAGCCAACTGCTTTGGGAGGCTCAGCCCAGGCCAAGTCGCGGGACGAAACCCAAGCTGAGCCGCGAGGATATCGTCCAGGCCGCGATTAGCGTGGCAGACGGGGACGGTCTGGCTGCCCCTTACGATGCACACGGTCGCAGGAAGACTCGGGTTCAGCACGATGGCGCTCTACCGCTACTTCCCGAACAAGGAGGCGTTGATCGACGCTTCCGTCGACGCTGCCATGGGGAGGCCGCCGCAAAGGAGCGGCCCGCGCGAGGGCTGGCGTCAGGAAGTGAAGCACTGGGCCTATGCGAAGCGGGCGATGCTGTGTTCACGGCCCTGGTTGGCGGAGTTGCCGTTCGTCGCGGCTCCCCATGGACCCAACTGGCTGAGCTGGCACGAAGCGTTCCTGCAGACCATTGCTGACACGGCTCTGAGTCCCGAGGACAGGATGGACATGCTCAGCGTGGTCCATGCGTACGTCAGCGGAGCCTCTGATACGGCCATATCACTGGCCAGAGCCCTGTCCCGCGGTATTTCAGCCGACGCGTGGGCGAAGGCGGTTGGTGCAGACCTCTGTCGCGCCATCAACGACCCGCGCTATCCGAACCTGTCCGCCATTCTCACCTCGCCATCGGGAGGCATTTCGGATTCGTCGCCGTTGCCGGTTCGCGCCGGCAAGCCGCGTACGATGGAAGAGGGCTTCGACTTCGGCCTCGAGCGCGTCCTGGATGGCATCGAACGGGTACTTGGACTCCATGGACCCGTCCTGACCTTTCCCCGGGGGGGAGTCAGAACCATCGATACTTCCCGTTGTGGCCTTCAGCGTCGTGGCTAGGCGGGTCCGAGTTGGGCGGAGGCTGGCCTCACCGCGGCCCAAAGACCTTCGAGCCTCATGATCACCCAGGCCGTGGAATGTCAGTGGCCCAGAATCATTGGCTTACCCTGAACCTTACTGATCCAATGGCAGGTATTGGACGTTGAATGAAGGCAGACCGGGTTCGTTTCAAACTCGGCCCGGTTCCTCCGGGCGGATGAGTTCCAGGGGGCCCACCCAGCCCTCTCCAACTTGCTCCGGAGGGCACCGTGTGGGAGGCCGGCGCAGACTTTAACGGCCAGATGGATGCTGGCGGCCTCGGTTTCCTATCCTTGGCGTCGACCCCCGGTTCCGGGTTTATCATGGGGCCTTCCCGCATCAGGTCCTTGCCCCCGGAGGTTCCCCCATGGACGCCACCGTCTCGTTCGTCCTCAACGGCAAGCCCGTCACCGTCAGCAGCCCCCGTGACCGCATGCTGGTCTGGGTCCTGCGCGACGAGCTGGGCCTCACGGGCACCAAGGTGGGCTGCGAGGCCGGGCTCTGCGGGGCCTGCACCGTGCTCGTGGACTTCGAGGCCGTGCTCTCCTGTTCCACGACGCTGGGTGACGTGGCCGGGAAGTCCGTCCTCACCATCGAGGGACTGGCCCTGGACGATAAGCTGGACCCCGTTCAGAAAGCCTTCCAGGACCACCACGCCTTCCAGTGCGGCTTCTGCACCTCCGGGATGATCATGGCCGCCTGGGCCTTCCTGAAAAAGAAACCCAGGGCCACCCGAACCGAGATCGTCGAGGCCATGGAGGGGAACATCTGCCGCTGCGGGGCCCACGTGAGGATCCTGGATGCGGTCGAATCGGCCGGCAAGGCCAAGGGAGGTGTGCGATGAGAAGGCGGACCTTCCTCCAGGGCGCCACTGCGGGCGCGCTCACCTTCTTCTTCATGACCCCCGTCGGCGCTGCGCCCGTCGAGCCGACCCGGCCCGGTACCTACCCCGAGGATTTCAACGCCTACCTGAAGATCTCAGCCGACGGTCGCGTGGGCTGCTTCGTGGGGAAGACCGAGCTGGGGCAGGGCGCCATGACGGTGCTGGCCATGCTCGTCGCCGAGGAGCTGGAGCTGGATCCGGCCCAGGTGGACATGCTCCTGGGCGACACGGACCTCTGTCCCTGGGACCTGCCTACCGGCGGCTCCCTCACCATGTGGCATACGGCCCCCGTCCTCCGGAGGCGCCGCCGCGGAGGCGCGGGCGGTGCTCCTGGGCATGGCTGCCAAGGCCCTGGGCGCCGCGACGGCGGACCTGGCCCTGAAGGATGGCGCCATCTGGGTGAAGGCGGCCCCCAAGCGCCGCATCACCTTTGGCGAGCTGGTGAAAGGCCGGAAGATGGAGCGGCACCTGGGCAAGGTCAAGCCCAAGCCTCTCTCCGAATGCACCGTGATCGGGCGCCATTTCCCCCGCAAGGACGCCCTCGCCAAGACCACCGGAGCCGCCCAGTACGCCGGTGACCTGCGCCTTCCCGGAACGCTCCACGCCTGCATCCTGCGGCCCCCGGCCCACGGCCTGAAGCTGGTCACCGCGGACACGGCGGCTGCCGAACGGGTTCCCGGCGTCCGCATCGTGCGGGACGGCACCCTCCTGGCGGTGCTCCACCCCCAGCCCGACACCGCCCGCAAGGCCCTCGCCCTCGTGAAGGGCACCTTCGAGGGGACCGAACCAGACGTGGACGATGGACGCATCTACCAGTACCTCGTGGACAAGGCGGCCCCAGGACAGCGCGTGATGATCTCCCGTGGCGACGTGGTCGCCGGTGAAAAGCGGGCGGCCACCGTGGTGGAGGGGGAATACCGCAACGCCTACGAGAGCCACGCCACCCTCGAGCCCCACACCTCCGTTGCCAAGTGGGAGGAGGGCCGCATGACGGTCTGGTCCTCTACCCAGTCCCCCTTCGTCTTCCGGGATGCCGTGGCCGAGGCCCTCAAGCTGGGCCCGGACAAGGTCCGCATCGTCGCCCAGTTCGTGGGGGGCGGGTTCGGTGGCAAGCTCGTGGCCACCGGGGCCGTCGGAAGCCGCCCGCATCGCCCGTCAGGTTCCCGGCGTGCCCATCCAGCTGGCCTGGAACCGGGAGGAGGACCTCTTCCTGGACGGCTACCGGCCGGCGGCCGTGGTCAAGATCCGCTCCGGCCTGGACGCCGGGCGCGGCGCCATCACCTTCTGGGACAGCATCGTGGCCGGTGTCTCCCAGGGTGAGGCCGAGTTTGCCTACGACATGCAGACGAACCGGTACCAGGCTCCGGCCGTTCCCGACCTCCACCCCCTCAAGATCGGCGCCTGGCGTGCCCCCAATGCCCACACCAACGCGTTCGCCCGGGAAAGCCAGCTGGACGCGCTGGCCGCCAAGGCCGGCCTGGATCCCGTGACCCTGCGCCGCCGCCTCGCCAACGACCCCCGCCTCCTGCGCCTCCTGGACCTGGCGGTGGAGACCTTCGGCTGGGAGCCCGCACCCGGGCCCACGGGCCGAGGCATCGGCCTGGCCTGCGGCGCCTGGCGCCAGGCCCTGGTGGTGGCCGTGGCCCAGGTCGCCGTGGACAAGGCCACCGGGAAGGTCAGGGTGGAGCGCTTCCTCGAGGCCGTGGACGTGGGCCTCGTGGTGAACCCCGACGGGGCCCGCCAGCAGGTCGAGGGCGCCATTACCATGTGCATCGGGCAGGCCCTCAGCGAGGAGATCCGCTTCAAGGGCGGCCACATCCTCGACAAGAACTTCGACACCTACCTCCTGCCACGCTTCTCCGCCATCCCCCGGATCCAGGTCGTCTTCGCGGACAGCGGCACCACAACCACCCAGGGCATCGGTGAGCCCCCCGTGGTGCCGGTGGCCGCGGCCCTGGCCAACGCCGTCTTCGACGCCACCGGCGCGCGGGTGACCCACGTGCCCTTCACCCCCGAACGGGTCCTCGAGGCCCTGAAGCGCGTGCCTGCCAAGTAGCCTGGTCCGGCAAATCCAGTTCTAGCCCCAGTCTCCGCCCCGCCCCCGCCCGGAAGACCCGGGTGATCAGTTCGGGCGTCAGTACCTATTGTGGAGAACGCTGGCCTTCGCCGCCGCCACGTTAGGGATGCCTTGCTTCTATGCCTCCACCTACTGAGAAGCTGCAGACTCTCCATTCTAAAAATCAAATTCTTCCCTGAACGCGATCTGGTCCTGTCTCCGCAATCCAACTCGCAGGTCCCGTCGCTCTCTACCTTTCCGGCCCCACCCGCCGGCTGTGTTTTGGGCTGGGGCGGCGGGGCCCCTGGTCTGCTCCCGGCCGAGACCTAGTCGGGTCCCCCCCCCACCCCCCCGCGGGTCAAAATCCTGCCGAAGGTTCGGGGGGGGGGCGCGACGGGAGCCCGGGGCTCCGGGCAACGGGGCGGGGTTGGTAGGGGGGCAGGATTTGAACCTACGACCTTTTGGGTTATGAGCCCAACGAGCTACCGGACTGCTCCACCCCGCGGTAGGGATTCGAGTGTAGCAGGGAATGTGGGAAGGGCAAGGACGCACCTTGTTCCCACCTTGGTATGCTCGACGGACGCTCGGGAGTTTCGATGGGACGCCGCCTGGTGGCTCTGCTGATGATGGTCGCGGCCCTGGGGCTGGGGGCGGGGCCGCGGACCTGGACGACGGAACAGTGGTTCGACAAGCCCCGCTCCCCCCGGATCGCCAACTACCGCATCGAGGCCACGCTGGATTTTGAGCACAAGACTTTGGAGGGGCGCGAGACGCTCAGTTGGCGGAACACCGGCACGGCCCCCACGCGGGAATTGCCCCTGCACTTGTATCTCAACGCCTTTAAGGGCCCCCAGAGCCTGCTCATGAAGGAAAGCGAGGGCAGGCTGGGCCCGACCCGTCAGGAACGGTCACGGGAGGCCGCGTCCTGGGGGTACTGCCGCCTCATCAGCGCCCGGATGGAAGGGCGTGAGCTCAGCGGTCACGATGGCGAAGACGAAACGGTGCGATGGCTGAATCTGCCCCGGGCGGTGGCCCCAGGGGAAACCATCCACCTCGAGATCACCTGGGAGAACCGCTATCCCAAAGTGTTCGCCCGCAGCGGGTGGGCGGGGAACTTCCTCATGTCCGGTCAGTGGTTCCCCAAGGTGGGCGTCTACCAGGGGGACCGCTGGAACTGCCACGCCTACCATGCGAACACGGAGTACTTCGCGGATTTCGGCGTCTACGACGTGGCCCTGTCCCTGCCCAATGCCCTGGGCCTGGCCCATACGGGCACCCAGACCAACTTCGTGACGGAGATCGAGAAGGACCCCCAGCGCCCCCTGAACGTCATCTGGCGCCTCCATGCGGAGGATGTCCACGACTTCGCCTGGGCGGTGATGCCCGAGGAGAGCTGGCGGAAGCCCGCCATGTTCGAGTACCGCGGGGTGCAGGTGTTCTACTACATCCATGGCCCCAACCGGGGCAACTTCCAGCGGCAGCGGCGGGCGGTGGAGAATGCCCTGCGGTGGAGCGAGGAGTGGTACTTCAAGTATCCCTATCCCACGCTCACGGTGATCGATACGCCCGACGACGCCAGTGGCGCCGACGGGATGGAGTACCCCACCCTCATCACGTCCGGCTCGGTCGCCTTCGATCCGCTGGGGCTCCGGCTGGTGCCCGAGGGGGTGGCCATCCACGAGTTCGGCCACCAGTTCTTCTACGGCCTGCTGGCCAGCAACGAGTTCGAGGAGCCCTGGCTCGACGAGGGCTTCACCAGCTGGTTCACCCACAAGGCCATGGAGCGGAGCTACCACTCCCTGCTGGGGGGGCGGCGCTTCCAGGTGGGGACGGATTTCGGCGCGTGGGCGGGCTACTGGATGGAACCCAGCAGCGACCCCCTCACCCGGTTCGGGTTCAAGACCATCAGCATGCAAAGCTCCTACATCGCGGCCTACGACAAGTCCACCCTCGTGCTCAACCAGCTGGAGGCCCTGCTGGGCCGCCCCGTGATGGAACAGGTGATGCGCGCCTACGCGCAGGAGATGGCCTTCCGGCACCCCACCCGCCAGGACTTCAGGCGCATCGCCGAACGGATCTCGGGCCGGGATCTGGGCGGCTTCTGGCGGGATTTCGTGGAGGGAACCGAGATCCTCGACTACGTCATCCGGGGCGTGAAGGAACGGGAGACCACCCAGGGCGGCTGGCTCTTCTCGGACAAGGCACCGGTCTTCGCGGCCCCCCAGCCCGCCACGCCGGGCAAGGTGGGCTCCATCACCCTCGAACGGAAAGGCGGCATCCGGGTGCCCATCACCCTCTGGGTGCGGCTGGAGAACCGGGAGGAGCAGCGGCTGGTCTGGGATGGGCAGGACCGCTGGATCACCTACGAGTTCGGATCCCCCGTGGCTGCGGCCGTCCTGGATCCCGATGGCAACTACCCCATGCTCAAGGACCGCCTGCATGCGAGCTATACGCCCAGGCCCGTGCGCCGCGGCTTCCACTACTGGTCCCAGATGGTCTGGGGGGCCGTGGCGGGGTGGCTGCAGGGCTGCGGGATCGGGTAGCTGCTAAGGCTTGCCCGGCGCCGCATCCCCCATGCGGATGGCCTGGATGGCTCCTTTGGGATCCAGGTCGATGAGGATGGGAAACCAGGCCAGCCCCAGGGCCTCGAAGGCGGCTCGGCTGGGGGCGAAGAAGGCGGTCCGCCCCGAGGGCCGGAGCCTTTCCACCAGAGCCCGGCCTTCGTGCAGGAGGGGTTCGGAAAGGCCGGCGTCCCGCTCGCCGAGGCTCCCCGTGGCACTGGGGATGATCCAGACCGTGCCTCCGGGCACCTCCGGCAGGGAACCATCTTCCAGGGGGCAAATCCAGGCGCGGCTGGCGCCCAGCTCGTCCAGCCGAAGATCCCGGTAGTCCAAGCCCGGCAGCGTCCACACCCGCAGGACGGGGGAGGGTCCGCCCAGCAGCCCGAAGAGCCGCTGGAAGCCCTGGACGACCTCCGCGAAGTCCTCCCCGGCGAGGGCGCGGAGCCCGGCCAGGCGATCCTCGTCCTTTTCCGCCAGGGCCCAGCAGAGGGCATGGCGCAGGGCGTAGCCTCGGGTGAGGGTGGGCCCCTCGCCCAGCAACCGGCCCTCCCAGGCTCGCCGCACCGTGGCATCGAAGGCGCCCGTCCGAACCTGGAGCCGACCCCAGCGCCAGAGGGCCAGGGCGGTGCCGGGTTCCCGGAGGGGCAGTGCCTTCAGGCCCGACGCGAGCTGGTCTTTCGGTGCCTTCAGGAGGGCGTGCAGGGCCTCGGCCTCGCCGCGGGGGGGACCGGCCGCGAAGGGATTGGCCGGCAGCGCCCGGGCGGCATCGAAGGTGGCGGCGGCCCGGAGCCAGCGGTACTCCAGCATGGCCCTGCCCCCCAGCTTCGGGGCCGGCGGGAGGGGCTGACCCCAGTCGAAGGCCTCCAGCAGGGCGTTCTCCGCCTCCTGGCCGGCGGGTGCCGGGGCGGCGATGGCGGGCGGTGTCTGCAGGGCGAGCAGCGGCATGGGGGGCCTCTTGATGGCAGAATGGTCCTCCGCATCATACGGGAGTCCCCTTGCCTGCACCCGCCCTGACCCTCACCGCCCGCGAGCGACTCGTGGTGGCCCTGGATGTCCCCACGGCCAAGGAGGCCCTGGCCATGGCGGATCGGCTGTCCGGTCGGGTGGGCATGCTCAAGGTGGGGCTGGAGCTGTTCTGTGCCGAGGGTCCGGCCTTCGTGAAGGAGTTGCAGGCCCGGGTTCCGGTCTTCCTGGATCTCAAGCTCCACGATATTCCCACCACGGTCCGGCGGGCCCTGGAGGCCCTGCTGAAGCTGGATCCGCGCCTGATCAACGTCCATGCCCAGGGGGGGCCGGCCATGCTGGAGGCCGCCGTGGAGGCCATCCACGCCCACCGGCGGGCCGGGGGCCGGACGGAGCTGCTGGCCGTGACCGTGCTCACCAGCCTGGACCGGGAGGCCCTGGCGGCCCTGGGCCATGCGGGCCAGCCTGAAGACTTGGCCCTGGCCTATGCGAAGCTCGCCAGCCAGGCGGGTTGTGCCGGCGTGGTGTGCTCTGCCTGGGAGGCGACGGCCATCCGGGAGGCCTGCGGGGAGGGTTTCCACCGCCTCACGCCGGGCATCCGCCCCGCGGGCGTGGCCAACCAGGATCAGGCCCGGGTGATGACGCCCGCCCAGGCCCTGAAGCACGGCTCCACCTGGCTGGTGGTGGGGCGCCCCATCACCCATGCGGCGGACCCCGCCGCCGCGGCGGAGGCCATTGTGGCCGAGATGCAGGCCTAGGTCCCAGATGTCTGCAGGCTCCCCCCTCGTTTTCCGGCCCTCTTTTGCCCAGCGGGCCATGGCCATGCTCCTGTTCGCCGGCTCCTGGCTGGTGGGGGTGCGGGCCCTGGCCCAGATCATGGAGCGGCTGCCGGTACTGCGGGCCTCCCTCAAGGTGGCGGAATCCGCCGGGGAGCCCACCTGGTCCTTCTGGATCGCGGTGACCGCGGCCATCGGCGCCGTGGTGGCCGGCAGCCTGCTCCTGCTGGGGACCCTGGTCTGCGTGCTGACGGTCGAGGGCTCCCAGGTGCTGGTGGACGACCTGGGCCTGAGCGTGGAGCACAACGCCCTGCCGGCGCCCCTGGCGCGGAAATTCGGGGCGGGCCGGCTGCTCTGGAAGCAGGTCTCGCGCCTGGAGCGCTCGGGCCCCTTCTTCGTGCTGCGGGGCGGGGCCGAGCCCCCGCACCACGGCCGGAAGGACCCCACCCTCCGCTTCCTGCTGGTGGACGAACTGGAGCGTCTGGTGCTCACCATCCTGGAGCGCAGCCCGAACCTCAAGCACGAGGACTGATGCCCTCCCTGATGGAGGTCTTCGGCTTCATCACGGGTGCGGCCTGCGTGGCGCTGCTGGTGCGCCAGAACATCTGGAACTGGCCCATCGGCATCGCAAACAACCTGGTGTTCATCGTCCTGTTCTACCGCACAGGGCTCTACGCGGACGTGGGCCTGCAGGGCTTCTACATCGCCATCTCCCTCTATGGCTGGTGGAGCTGGCTCCACGGCGGGCGGGATCACGGCGCCTTGCAGGTGGCGCGGGTGAGACCCCTGGTGGCCGCCCTGCTGGCCGGAGCGGTGATCGGCCTCACTGCGCTGCTGGCCTGGCTGCTCCGGCGCTACACCAACAGCACCGTGCCCGTGCTGGATTCCCTCATCACGGCCCTCAGCCTGGTCGCGCAGTTCATGATGACCCGCAAGTGGCTCGAGAACTGGCTGGTCTGGATCACCGCCAACTGCCTTTCGGTGGGCCTGCTGATCTACAAGGGGCTCTACGTCACCAGCGCCCTCTACCTGGTGTACCAGGTGCTCTGCGTGCTGGGCTGGATCGAGTGGCGGCGGGCCCTGAGGGCGGGGGCAGATCAGGACGCGGACTGCTCCGCATAGCGGATTTCGGCAGGGGCCTCGAACAGTTTCAGATCGGGCGATGGCAGGAATTGAAACTCGAGGTATTCGTAGACGGTAAAGATGCCCTCCTTGTTCATCAGGAACAGGAAAGCCGGCACACCCTTCTCCTCCTTCCGGACCAGGATGAGGGTCCAATCCTCAGTCCCCAGCACCTGTTTCACCATCTCCCCCATCGGCGTCTTCATGGGGGTGTAGGGGGCTTTGAACGAATCGAAATACTGCACCTCCCGGCCGAACTCCAGGTTTGCAAGGCTGGGTGGAAAGCCCACCGGCATACCTTCCTTCGGGAACATGGGGAACCTCACCTCGCCCTTGGGATCGGGATCGACAAGGTGCTTCCCCGTGCCGTCGGCCCGGTTCACCATCCAGGTATCCGGAGCCTTGCACACGATCAGCAGGTGCAGCTTGGTGTCGGGATTCGACTCCTCCTCGATGCGCGCGAAACGATCTCCAAGGCGGTGGATGACCTTGGGCTTCTCCGCGAAGCTGCCTTTGGGGAACCTGGGAGAAGTGGCTTTGACGACCATCCGGACCTGTCGCTCAGGGCTGGGCTGGGCGATGAGGGGGATGCCGAGCAGCAAGCAGACAGCGATCCACCGGATGACAGGGTTTGGGGTCATGGTGTCCTCCTCGCTACAGCTTCGGCCGGCTGAGGTAGGCCTCGGCGCCCTTCATCTCCGCGGTTGGCCCGTGGGCGGCCTTCTTCGGGCGGGCCTGGCCCTGGGCCAGGCCCCACAACCGGGCCAGCTCTGTGGCCTCGGGATTCCCGGGCGCCAGGGCCAGCACCTCGGCGAGGTCGGCGCGGGCTTTCTTGAGCTGGCCGAGCCTTTCGCGGAGCAGGGCCCGCTTCAGGAAGCCCCAGGGGTTCGCGGGCTCCCGGGCGATGACCTCGGCGTATTCGGCCTCGGCCTCCATCCACCGGCCCTCCTCTTCCGCCGCCTCGCCGCAGAGCAGGTTGGTGACGGCGCAGAAGCCCAGCCACCGTTTCTGCTCGGCGAACTCGGCGGTTGAGAAGCGGGCCTTGGGCCGAGCCCGCTGGGCCGCCTGGTCCAGGTGGCGCAGGGCCTTTTCGGTATGGCCATCCACCCGGGCGAAGATCTCCGCGTCCCCGCTGACCCGGTAGAAGTCCCGCTGGATGCGGCCCTCGGCCCGGTACTGATCGAACATCCGCGTCCCGGGATAGAGGGCCAGGGGGCTGATCTGGCAGTCGCTGGGCCGGGTGTCGCGGATGAAGGCGGCGGTCTCCTCCACATCCGCCCAGGTTTCGCCGGGGATGCCCGTGATGAGGTAGATGCCCAGGTTCATGCCTACCTTGCGCACCAGGTCCAAAGCCCTTCGTGCATGCCGCAGGTTGGTGCCCTTGTCCAGCAGGGCCAGTACGCGCTCGCTGCCGTGCTCGACGCCGAACTGCATGAACTCGCAGCCGGCCCGCTTCATGGCCACCAGGCGGTCCTCGTCCACCAGGTTCACCCGGCTTTGGCAGTTCCAGAGGGGGTGCAGGCCGCTCTGCTGGATGCCGTCCATGAGCTTGAGCACCCGGTCCCGGTTGGCGGTGAAGGTATCGTCCCGGAAGCTGAAGTAGGTGAGGCCGTGGCGCTCCCGCAGCAGACGCATCTCCCGCAGCACCGAGGCGGCGCTGCGGAAGCGGATGGACGTGCCCCAGAACTCCGGCGTATTGCAGAAGTTGCAGGTGGCCGGGCAGCCGCGGCTGGTGCTGAGGTAGGCCAGCTGGCCCACGTCGTTCAGGAAGTCCGCCTCCAGGTGCTCGGCGGGGATCCCCACGGCATCCAGGTCCTCCAGGGGAGGCTGGGGCAGGGTGGGGCCACCGCGGAGGATCAGGCCCGGCGTCTGTTTCCACAGGTCCGACCCCGGGGCCACCCGCAGCCGCTCCAGGAGGCCCAGGAGGGGGGTCTCCCCCTCGCCCTGCACGATGGCATCGAGGGCCGGGCAGTCCTCGAAGACCTCGGTCGCCAGGTGGGTGGGATGGGGCCCGCCGGCCAGGAGGATGGCCTGGGGACAGGCCTCCCGGGCCCAGGCCAGCAGCTCACAGGAGCGCTTGCGGTTGAAGGTGAACATGGAGATGCCCACCACGGCGGGTGCCTGGGAACGGAAATAGGCCAGGACCTCCTTCCGGGTCTTGCCGCTCAGGTTGGCCAGGCGACAGGGGAGGGAGCGGGATTTGAGCATGGCCTGCAGGTAGCCCAGACCGATGGGCAGGAAGGTCATCCACTCGTCCCCGAAGCCACTCCGGGGGGCGCTGTAGGCGAGTAGGGTCCGGGGCGGCGTCATTGTTTCGGGAATCCAGAGCTTTCCAGTCTACGCCGCCCCTTGCCCTGCGCCCACTTCCTTGCCTGGAAACCCTTTGCCATCCATGCAGCCCCTATCGATCGCATGGACACGCTCCTGGCATGATGGAGGCAAGAACACCTGGAGGCATCTTGGCCGGCAACCTGATCCGGAACTCGGAGACCATCGCTGATATCTTCCGCCGCGCCTGCGATCGGCGGGAGCTGCTGATCCTGGTCACTCCGTACCTCCGCTTCGAATCCTCCTTCGTCAAGACCGAGGGCCGCGAGTTCCAGGTGGCGGCCACCATGGGGCGCGAGGATGCCACCTTCGGGCTGCGCAATGCGGGGCTCAAGCTGCGGTTCCCCCATGGCATCAGCTTCCTGGAGGCCCCCACGGAGCTGAAGGGCTTTGGCATGCACGATGGCCGCCGGACCCTCCGCCTGGCGATGCCGGAGGTGCTGAACGAAGAGGATCACCGGGGCTCGTACCGCGTGGATCGCCTGGGCCGGGTGCCCGTGACCTTCAGCACGCCGAAGTTCGACCTGGTCATCGGCACCCTGGTGGACATCAGCACCACGGGGGTTCGGGTCTACAGCACCAGGGATTTCCAGGAAGGCGAGCTGGAGCCCGGGGAGGACATGGCGGTGACCATCCAGCTCACCGACCTCATCCGGATCAACACCAATGTGAAGCTGCGCCACGTGAACGGGCGCACCTTCGGCGTGGAGTTCCGCCCCCAGCTGGACGAGGTGATCCTGCACCCGCTCTCCCGCTGGGTGTTCGAGAAGCGGGAGGAGGATCTCGAGCGCCTCTCCCGGCGGGGCGTGGAAACGGGCCAGCCCAGCCCCGGCGCCGCCAAGGCGTCCGCCGGGCATCCTTCAGGCCTGCTGCTGGTCTCGGGGGACGCGGGGCTGGAGGGCTCTCTCCAGGAGCTGCTGGGGGGGCTCCAGCCCCTCTGGCGGATTCCGCCCACCATGGCGGCCCTGAAGGAGGCCCTCAACCAGCGGCCCTCCCTGGTGCTCTACCACATCCCCAGCCTGAGCCTGGACGAGCGGCGGCGCATCAAGACCATGACCGAGACCATCCTGGGACGGGCGCCCTTCCTGCTGCTGGGCACGGCCGTGGACGGCGGCGGACTCCTCGAGCTGGGCAGCGAGCTCAAAGCCTCCGTGTCCATCGTCTTCAACCCCGAGCGGGGCACCTTCTTCCAGCGCCTCGTGCAGGGGGTGCTGCGGCGGGTCTATGAGGGCGGTGAGTCGCCCATGATGCCTTCGGAAAAGGAAGGCCCTTCCAGCTGACAGTCAAGCCTCGTTCAACCGGGCAGGGGCCGCTAGAATCAAGGCTTCCGGAGCCTCCATGCCTGCTGCCCACGAACCGGCCGTCACCGAATCCCTGGCCCTGGAGCTGGGGCTGTCCAGGGACGAGTGGCAGGTCATCCTCCGGCTCCTGGAGGGCCGCCTGCCCACCTATCCGGAGCTGGGCGTGTTCAGCGCCATGTGGAGCGAGCACTGCTCGTACAAGTCCAGTCGCATCCACCTGAAGAACCTGCCCACGGAGGGCCCCCGGGTCATCGAGGGCCCCGGCGAGAACGCCGGCGTGGTGGACATCGGCGACGGCTGGGCCGTGGCCTTCAAGATGGAAAGCCACAACCACCCCAGCTTCATCGAGCCCTACCAGGGGGCCGCCACGGGCGTGGGCGGCATCCTGCGGGATGTCTTCACCATGGGCGCCCGGCCCCTGGCCAACCTGAACTCGCTGCGCTTCGGGGAGCTGGACGCCCCCCGCATGAAGGGCCTGGTGAAGGGGGTGGCCGCGGGCATCGCTGGCTACGGCAACTGCATGGGCATTCCCATGCTGGGGGGCGACGCGGGCTTCGACGCCAGCTACAACGGCAACATTCTCGTGAACGCCTTCACCCTGGGCGTGCTCCGCAGCGATAAGGTCTTCAAGGGTTACGCTTCGGGCATCGGCAACAAGATGATGTACATCGGCTCCAGGACGGGCCGCGACGGCATCCACGGCGCCAGCATGGCCTCGGCGGAATTCGGCGAAGGCAGCGAGGAGAAGCGCCCCACGGTGCAGGTGGGGGATCCCTTCACGGAAAAGCTCCTGCTGGAGGCGTGCCTGGAGATTTTCAAGACCGACTGGGTCATCGGCATCCAGGACATGGGGGCCGCGGGCCTTACGTCCAGCAGCTTCGAGATGGCCAGTCGCGCCGGCACGGGCCTGGAGATCCGCCTGGACCAGGTGCCCCAGCGCGAAGAGGGCATGACGCCCTTCGAGCTCATGCTCAGCGAAAGCCAGGAGCGCATGCTGCTGGTGGCTCGGCCCGGCTGCGAGCCCAGGATCATCGAGGTGCTGCACAAGTGGGGCCTCGATGCCTGCGTGGTGGGCGAGGTCACGGACAGCGGCCGCTTCATCGGCAGCTGGCACGGCGAGCCCGTCATCAACCTGCCCATCCAGCCTTTGGTGGACGCGGCGCCCAAGTACGACCGGCCCCGCCAGCGCCCAGGCTACCTCGATGCGGTAAACGCCGCGCCGCTGCCCTCGGACCTCAAGCCCACGGACGTGGAGCGCACCCTGCGGCAGCTCCTGCAGGCCCCCACGGTGGCCAGCAAGCGGTGGATCTTCGAGCAGTACGACGGCTCCGTGCGCAGCAACACCCTGCTGGGCATGGGCCGCGGCGACGCGGGCATCATCCGCGTGAAGGACGAGGCGGGCCAGGACACGGGCAAGGCCGTGGCCATGAGCAGCGATTGCAACAGCCGCTTCTGCTACCTGGATCCCTTCTGGGGCGCGGCCCACGCCGTGGCGGAGGCCTGCCGCAACCTGGCCTGCGTGGGCGCCGAGCCCATCGGCCTCACGGACTGCCTCAACTACGGCAACCCCGAGAAGCCCGAGAACATGTGGACCTTCGAACAGGGCTGCCTGGGCATCCGCCAGGCCTGCCTGGCGCTGGACGTCCCCATCGTGAGCGGCAACGTGAGCCTCTACAACGACACCGAAGGCCAGAGCATCTTCCCCACACCCATGATCGCCGCGGTGGGCCTGGTGGAGGACTGCGCCGGGCAGGTGGCCATCGATGCCCCGGACGCCACGGCCCTCTCCAGGGTGGGCAACCGCATCTGCGGCTCCGGCTTCCGCGCCGCCCACGATGGCCTCTTCCTGCTGGGGGTCACCCGCGACGAGCTGGGCGGCAGCGAGTACCTGAGGCTCCGCACGGGCAAGGTGGAGGGAGCCTGCCCCGAGCTGCGCCTGGACGAGGAGCTGCGCCTCCAGGCCTGCGTGCGCGAGGGCATCCGCCTGGGCCTCGTCCGCAGCGCCCACGATACCAGTGAGGGCGGGCTGCTGGTGGCGGCACTGGAGAGCGCCTTCGGAGGCGAGATGGGGTGCCAACTCATGTTGACAAAGGGCGCCCTGCGCCTGGACAGCCTGCTCTTCGGCGAATCCACGGGGCGCATCGTGGTGTCCGTGAGCCCCGAGGGCGAAGGCAGCCTGGCCACCCTCTGCGCCACCCACCGCGTGCCCTTCGCCAAGATCGGCACCACCGGCGGCCCCCGCCTCACGGTGGCCGTGGATGGCCAGCCCCTGCTGGACGTGGACGCGACGGAGCTGAAAGGCCTGCATGCCAACGCCCTGGAAATCGCCCTGGGCTGATCGCGTCCGTCACCTGCTGGCGTCACCACGCCATTGGTTCGCTCCCTGTCCACAGTCCTGCTGGCCCTCCTCGGCGCGGGGCTCTTGGCCCAGTCCAAGCCCGCGGGCCACGGGAAGCCCGCGGTTGCGACCGCTCCCAAGCCCTGTCTCCGCAGCGTGCCCAGGCCGGTCTTTGGGGACAAGCAGCCCGGGGTCACGGCCCGCACCTTCGCGAAGCCCGCCAAGGTCCTTCCGGGCGCCCGGGAGGCCGTGGAGACCGCCGCGCTGGCCACCGGCGACATGGTGACGGTCAGCCACTGGGGCTGTCGCTTTTTCATCCTCACCTTCGATGTGGCTTCCAAGGCCCGGCTCTCGGTGGGGTCCTCCCCGGCTGCGGGTTACCTCGAGGCAGCCAAGGTCATCCGCCAGCTGGATGCCCTCCAGGTGAAGACGGGCTTCAACCTGGAGAAGGCCGCCAAGGCCCTCGAAGGGGCTGCCAAGAACCCGAAGGTCGCCTATGTCACGCCGGTCGCGCTGGGCGCCAAGGAGAGCGTGGCCGTCAAGACGGCGGGACCCACCGAAGACAAGACCAGGGGCCACGTGCAGTTCGAGTTCATGCGCGGGCCCCTCTGAGGCAGAACGCCGGAGGGGGGCCTAGATCCCCATGGCGGCCTGCACCCTGAGCTTGGCCAGGATGCCCTCCATCCGGGCTTCGTCCGCCCGGAGCTGGGCCTTGAAGATGCGGCTGTCCGTGTGGTGGATCTCCCTGCGCAGGTCTTCGAGCCGGTTGTCGAGAACGCGCTGCAGGAGTTCCAGTTCCTTCGGGTCCAGGAAGACTTCCATGACGACCTCCCCCGCGGCCCTGAGCGTCTGCGGCCGGGCCGCGACCGGGACCAATATGGGATCCCGGGGGGATCCGCGCCACCGGTCGGGATCGCTCAGGCCTCGAAGTAGAGGGCCATCTCATAGGGGTGGGGCCGGTTGCGCACGGCGGCCTCCTGGGCCCGCAGATGCAGCAGGTAGTCCTCCAGCTGGAGCCGCTCGAAGACCTCCCCGGCCAGCAGGAAGTCCATGTCCCCTTCCAGGGCGTCGCAGGCTTCCGTGAGGCTGGTGGGCAGGCTCTTGACCTTTCTTCGCTGCTCCTCGGACCAGTTGAAGATGTTCTGGTCGATGGGACCGAAGCCCAGGGCCGTGGGATCCATCTGCTTCTGGATGCCGTCGATGCCCGCCAGCAGCTGGGCCGCCAGAGCCAGGTAGACGTTGCAGGTGGCATCCGGGGGCCGGAACTCGAAGCGGGCCGTCTCGGGCTGGTCCGCGTACTTGGGGACGCGGATGGCCGCGGAGCGGTTGCCCAGGGAGAAGAAGGCGCTGATGGGGGCCTCGAAGCCTGGCACCAGGCGGCGGTAGCTGTTGGTGCTGGGGTTGGTGAGGGCCAGCAGGGCGGGCCCGTGGGCCAGGATGCCGCCGATGTACCAGAGCGCCTCCTGGCTCATCCTTCCGTAGCCTTTTTCGTCGTAGAAGAGGTTCCTCCCACCCTTCATCAGCATCTGGTGGAAGTGCATGCCGCTGCCGGCCTCGCCGTAGAGGGGCTTGGGCATGAAGGTGGCCGTCTGGCCCCGGCGGTGGGCCACCATCTTGACCACATACTTCACGATCTGGGTGGCGTCGCCGGCCTTCAGCAGGGGGAAGAGGGGCGTCTCGATCTCGCACTGGCCGGGCCCGCCCACCTCGTGGTGGTGGTACTTCACGTCCACGCCCATGCGCTCCAGCTCCATGCACATCTCGGCCCGGAGGTTGTAGAGCTGATCCTTGGGGGCCATGGCGTGGTAGCCGCCGTGCAGGGGGATGAAGTGGCCGTGGCCGCCCTCGCCGCTGTGCCAGTCAGCTTCCCGGCTGTCCACCCGGTACGAGGCGGTGTTCACCCCATTCTCGTAGCTGACCTTGTCGAAGACGTAGAACTCGTACTCGGGCCCCCAGATGCTCTGGTCCGCGATGCCCGTCTCCCGCAGGTAGGCCTCGGCGCGGATGGCGATGTTGCGGGGATCCACCGAGAAGGGGGCCTTGGTGTCGGCTTCGAAGGCGGAGCAGATGAAGCTGAGGGTGGGCATGTCCCAGAATGGATCCATGTAGCCCGTGGCGAGGTCGGGGATCAGCACCATGTCGCCGGATTTCACGGATTTCAGGCCCACGCTGGAGCCGTCGAAGCCCACCCCATCGCGCATGAGGGATTCGGTGAACTGGGAGGCGGGGATGCTCACGTGGTGCCAACGGCCCCAGAGGTCGCTGAAGATCAGGTCGATCATGCGGACCGACTCCGACTGGATGAACTGCCTGGCCTGCTCGAAACCGCTGAACACGGGACCTCCACGGGACCCGATCATTCTAGATCCACGAATCAACAAAGATGGCGTTCCCGTGCCAGCCTGGCCAGCGCGTTGGACGCCAACCCGCCGGCGCAGGAAACTCCGAAGCCTCCCGGAGGCAGGTTCCATCGGCCTTGCGGAGCCTCCGCTGGAGGTATGCCTCTCTCCCTGGGTTCCAGGGATTCCCATGAAGCGCTTGCCATTCTGTCAATGCCGACTCAGCTCCGGCCCCCCAGGATGCGTCCAGGCAGCAGGAAGAGTCCCCGTACGAGGCCGAAGGCGCCTTCAACGGCGAAGCCCAGGAGGCGGAAGGGCAGGAGCAGCAGCCAGATCAGGGGGTAGAGCAGCAGGGCCAGGAGGGCCAGGGGCCAGCAGACCACCAGCAGGATGAGCCAGAGCAGGAACGCGGCCATGGGAACCCTCCACCCATCAACATCGGCTGGATCGGAAAGCTGGGGAAGGACGAATCGGCCAATGGTGGGTGGGTATCGGCGGATCCCCGATCCTATTTCCGGTCCCCGGCCCTGAACGTGGTCCAGGGTTGGGCTGGGCGGTTGTCGAGGAGATCCTTCATCCATTCGAATTGGGGATGCTTGGCCAGGAAGGCCGCCGCATCGAAGGGACGCCCACAGGCCGCGCCCCAGCGGGCGCTGAAGCTCATGGCCTTGGCCTGCTTCGCATCCAGCACCTTGGCATCCAGGGTCCCCGCCGGCCCGTAGGGCACCCCAGGCCAGTTGCCCGCAGGATCCCGGTCCAGCTCGTGGTGGGCGCAGAGGGAGCGACCGCCGATGCGCTCGCGACCATAAAACGCGTCGAAGTGATCGGCCTCGAAGCGGCGGGCCAGGGCCAGGTCGAGCCTCCCCTTGTGTCGGGCCATGAGCTGCTTCCAGCGCACCCGCCGGGCCACGCTGGAGGCGCGGATATCCACCTCGTTGCTGGTCGTCTCGAAACGCAGGAGTTTGGGGTTCTCGGCGATGTTCGAGCCGGTGAACACGCCGTCCATGGTCCGTTCCAGGCTCACCACCTTGAGGCCCAGTTCCAGCCTCGCGATCTCACCCGTGTTCACATCGCCCAGCAGCCAGGCATTGGCGTAGCCCCCGTTGTTGCCTGCCTGCATGATCCGGCACCAGTCGTCGATGGTGGCGGCATCCTGGGAGGCGCGGCGCATGCGCGAGAACTCGGGGAGGCCGCTCGGGTCAAAGCCATCGAAGGCCCCGATGGTGGTTTCTGCGCCCACCAGCCCAGCCGAGGTGACCCAGAAATCAGTGCCGCTGTGGATCCAGCCTGGGGTCGTCTGCATGAGGATGCGCTGGCCCTTTTCTGGTACCAGGTCGAGGACGACGTTTGGGGGCGCCAGGTGGTAGTCCTGCATGGTGTTATGGCCCAGCACCACGCCCCCATCCGCAGTCCAGCTGCCGGTGGCGATGAAGGCGCTGCAGGATTCGGGCAGGGGGACCTTGGCCCCTTCCTTGAGTTTTCTGAACTCCTGGGGCCACCAGTAGCCGAAGAGTTCCGTTTGCGCGTTGTAGGCCACCAGTTCGGCCCGCGAGGATCGGATGCCAGCCGAGGCCAGCCCCTCCAGCATTCCCTCGAGCTCCGCCAGATTCTCGGCATCGATTTTGGCCGTCAGCAGGGCGTCGGCCCGGGCCACATACCAATCCCAGGGCAGGGCGCTCAGGTGTTCCCAGGACGCTCGCGTCTTCTTCAGGCCGTCAGCGATTTCCTTAGCCAGCAGGAACCCATGCTGGAAGCCACGGGCGCGAGGTGGGCCCTCGGCGTGGATGTAGATCCAGCCCGCCCGCTGGAAGCGGTGGCCTTTGGCCAGCAGCGCGAGCTGTTCCGAGGGAAGGGGCGGTGTCGCGAACAGCAGGCCAGCCAGCGGAAGGAGGACCAGGAGTCGCAGGAACGGTTGGGTTCGCATGTCCACCTCGTTGCACGGGCTGCCGCCTGGAGTGGGACGAAGTGTAGCGGCATTCCCTTCTTGAAGCGCGGAGAACCGGGTTGGTGGGTATGATCCTGGGTTCTCCCTGCTGGAGGTCTCGATGTCACCTGCTGCTGGCTCCCTGCCCGTCGATCGCCGGAGCTTCCTGGGCGCGAGCCTCGCACTGGGGGCGACGGCCCTCCTGGGAGGTCCGAAGACTGCACCTGGGGCCAAGGGGTTGGTGCTGGAGGAGGCCACGGTGGAGGGCCTGCAGGCGGGCCTAGGGGCCGGGCGGTGGAGTTCGGTGGATCTGGTGCGCCGCTACGGGTTGCGCATCCAGGCCCTCGATCAGGCGGGTCCGAAACTGCGCTCTGTGATCGAGCTGAATCCGGAGGCCCTGGCCATCGCCAGGGCCCTGGATGCGGAGCGCAGGTCGGGCAAGGTGCGGGGGCCCCTGCACGGCATCCCGGTGCTCATCAAGGACAACATTGATTCGGCTGATCGCATGAAGACCACGGCGGGCTCCCTGGCCCTGGTGGACGCGCCGCCGCCAAGGGAGGACGCCTTCCTCGTGAAGAAGCTGCGGGAGGCGGGTGCGGTGATCCTCGGCAAGACCAATCTCAGCGAATGGGCCAATCTGCGCTCCACCCGCAGCAGCAGCGGCTGGAGCGGTCGGGGTGGGCAGACGCGGAACCCCTACGCCCTGGATCGCAGCCCCAGCGGTTCCAGTTCGGGCTCTGGCGCCGCCGTGGCGGCCAGCCTCTGCGCCGTGGCCGTGGGCACGGAAACCGACGGCTCCGTGGTAAGCCCGGCCAATGCGAATGGCCTGGTGGGTCTGAAGCCCACCGTGGGCCTGGTGAGCCGCAGCGGCATCATCCCCATCTCCCACACCCAGGACACCGCCGGGCCCATGACCCGGACGGTACGGGACGCGGCGGTCCTGCTGAGCGTCCTGGCGGGCAGCGACCCCAGGGATACCGCGACCCGGGAGGCGGATGGACGGAAGGACGCGGATTACACCCGCTTCCTCACCAAGGATGGCCTGAAAGGCGCGCGCCTCGGCGTGGTGAAGAACCTGCTGGGGGTCCACGCCCACGTGGATGCGGTGATCCTGCCCGCCCTGGAGGTGATCAAGGCCCAGGGCGCCACCCTGGTGGAGGTGGAGCTGAAATCCGCCGCCTACGATGAGGCGGAGCTCGAGGTGCTGCTCCACGAATTCAAGGCCGACCTGAACGCCTATTTCGCGGGGCGGGGCGGGGCCATCCAGGATCTGGCCGGGCTCATGGCCTTCAATGAAAGCCGGCGCGCCGAAGAGATGCCCTTCTTCGGCCAGGAACTGCTCCAGCAGGCCCAGGCCAAGGGACCCCTGACGGAGCCCGCCTACCTCAAGGCACTGGAAACCTGTGGCCAGGCCCGCCGGGAGATCACGGCCCTGCTGGAGCAGCACCGGCTGGACGCCTTGGTGGGTCCCACAGGAGGCCCGGCCTGGCTCATCGACCATCTGAACGGGGACAGCTCCAGCCTGAGCTTTTCGACGCCTGCGGCCGTGGCCGGCGTTCCCCATATCACGGTGCCCGCTGGACTGGCCTTCGGCATGCCTGTGGGACTATCCTTCGTGGCCGGACCCTGGCAGGAGGGTCGGCTGCTGCGTCTGGCCCATGCCTTCGAGCTGGCCACACGGGCCCGGAAGGCCCCTCGCTTCCTGGCGACCATCCAGGTACCCTGAGGCCGGTCCTTCCCCCCAACCCAACCCAGCCCACGAGGAGCTTCCTTGAACCGTGCCCTGCTCGCTCTCCTTCTCGCCGCCTCCGTGGTGGCCATCGCCCAGGATCCCAAGGCCAAGCCCGCGGACCCCAAGGCCAAGCCCGCCGCCGCGCCCGTGGCCAAGCCGGCCCCCGCCGCCAAGGCCGCCCCTGCGGCCGCCACAGGCATCGTGGCCAACAAGGATTCCAAGACCTTCCACAAGGCCGACTGCAAGTCCGCCGCGAAGATCAAGGATGCCAACAAGGCCGCCTTCGCCAGTGCCGCCGAGGCCACCAAGGCCGGCTACAAGGCCTGCAAGGTCTGCAAGCCATAACCGTTCGCATTCTAGGCGTTAAGCTGCTGTGAAATCACCATGAATGGAGGTACTCATGAAGCTCATCCTTCCGCTCCTGCTGGGCGCCACGCTGGCGCTCTCGGCCCAGATTCCCTCCAAGGAGGAACTGAAGGCCAAGGCTGATGCCGCCGTGGACTCGGGCAAGGCCAAGGCGGACGCCAAGGCCGACGAGGCCAAGGCCAAGGCCGATACCAAGGCCACGGATGCCAAGGCCAAGGTGGATGCCAAGGCCGGCGGCGTGCCCCTGGCCGGTGACAAGGTGAAGGCCACCACCGCCAAGGGCGAGGGTGCCGCCAAGGCCGGCACGGACAAGGCCAAGGGCAAGACCAAGAAGGGCGCGGAGAAAGGTGCCACCAAGGCCAAGGCCGTCACTGAGAAGGCTGCCAAATAACTCCGGGGGTTCCTCGCTGCGCGAACACCCCCGGACCCCCGCGCAAAAGCCCGGCTCAGCCGGGCTTTTGCTTGTAGAGCAGATCTAGGTCGTGGCTATTTCTTCGGGAACTGCCGCTCGTAGGCTTCCTGCGCGTACTCGCTGGGGGGCACGCCAAAGCGCCGCTTGAAGGCGCGGGTGAAGGCGCTGGCATCGTAGAAGCCCAGGATCTTGGCCACGTCGCTGGGCCGCTCGCCGTTGGCCAGCAGGGTGACGGCCCGCTGCAGGCGGCGCTCGATGAGGTACTGGTGGGGCGTGGTGCTGGTGGCCTCGCGGAAGAGGCGGATGAAGTGGTCGGGTGTGCAGCGGGCCATGGTGGCCAGCTCGGGTACGCTGTTCTTGGCACCCAGATGCACTTCCATGTGATCCAGCACCAGCTGCAGGGTGGAGCGGTTGAGGCGGTAGGGGAAGCGGCCCCGGTCTTCCTTCTCCGTGAGGCGGGACAGCTCGGCGCCCAGGAGGATGAGGAAGAGCTCCCGGGTCATGAGCTGGACGCCATCGGGGTTGGCCAGCTCCTGGGTGAAGATGCTGAAGAGCTGCTTCAGGCTGAGGCTGCGCAACACGGCGAAGCTGGACTCCTGCCACTTGCGCGGCGGGTGCTGCAGCGAAGACAGCAGGGGCTCGGGGAAGGGCCCCTCCATGAACAGCGCCGTGAAGCCGAAGGGCGTATTGGGGTGGTGGCGCTTGAGCGTGTGGCCGAAGCCCGGCAGCAGCAGGGTCAGGTCGCCGGAGCGGATGACGCCTTCTTCGCGATCTTCCCCGGTGCAGACCCGCACCGCGTGGGTGGGCTGGAGCAGCGTCCAGGCATCCCGGGCCGGAAGGATCTTCGTGGGCACGGGGTCGCGCTTGAGCACAGCCAGGCGCAGCGGCCCGCTGGTGTAGGTGAGGAGGTTTTTGGTTTCTGGTTCGCTCATGGCTCAGGAATAAAAAGAGATGCCTACCGAGGCATTCCCGGAAGGATGACAGGAAATTTTTCCCAATGACGAGGGAATTTCACATTCCTGTGCATTGTGATCCCCGTCAGACCCCGGCGAAGGCCTCCGCGAGGCTCCTGAACACACCCAGACCGCCGGTGGGGCCGAGCCTGGGATCCACGGCCCGCTCGGGGTGGGGCATCATGCCCAGCACATTGCCCCGGAGGTTCACGATGCCCGCGATGCCGTTCATGGCCCCGTTGGGCACGTGGCTGGCGCCGATCTCGCCCCTGGGTGAGCAGTAGCGGAAGGCGACGCCGCCCCGGGCCTCCAGATCCGCCAGATCGGCGGGATCAAGGGTGAAGTTGCCTTCGGCATGGGCGATGGGGACCTGGAAGACCGCCCCGGGCTTCATGGCCCGGGTGAAGGGCAGATCGGCGCGCTCCACCCGCAGGTGGACGTCCGTGTGGATGAAGCGCAGGGATTCATTGCGCAGGAGGGCACCGGGAAGCAGCTGGGCCTCGCACAGGATCTGGAAGCCGTTGCAGACCCCCAGCACCAGGCCGCCGGCGTCCGCATGGCGCTTGATGTCCGCCATGATCGGGGCCAGGGCCGCGATGGCCCCGCAACGCAGGTAGTCGCCGTAGCTGAAGCCGCCGGGCACGAAGACCAGCTCAGTGTTTTCGGGCAGCCGCGTTTCCTGGTGCCAGACCGGGATGGTCTCCCAGCCCATGACGGTGCCGCAGGCGTGGAGCGCATCGTGATCGCAGTTGGAGCCGGGGAAGACGGGTACCGCCACCCGCATCAGAGCACCTCGATGGAGGCCTTCTCCATCACGGGATTCACCAGCAGCTTCTCGCACATGGCCAGGGCCTTGGCCTTCACTTCCGCGGGGTCCGTGCCGGGCACGTCCATGTCGATGAGGCGGCCGATGCGCACGTGCTCCACTTCGAACCCGAAGCCATGCAGGCCCTGTTCCACGGCCTTGCCCTGGGGATCCAGGATCCCGGACTTCAACTGAACCGACACACGCACCTTCATGGAGGTCCTCCGATGTCCAGTCTACCTGATGGTCCGCGGATTGAGCCCGGTGCCACAGGCCCAATCCGATTCATGAGCGGGGTACCCACCGATGGGCCTCCAGGTCCAGGTTGCCCAGGTCGTCCACCTCGATGCCCTCGTCCCGGAGCCGCCCGATCTGCTCGAAGGCACCCCACCAGCGGCCCCGGCTGGGCACGTAGCCCCGGTTGTTGACCACCCGGTGCCAGGGCAGCTTCGTGCCTTCGGACAGTCCCGACAGCACCATGCCCACCTGCCGGGGTCGCTGGGGGAAGCCCACCAGCGCCGCCACCTGGCCGTACGAAGCCAGTTTCCCCTTGGGAATCCGCTTCACCACCGCCAGGACGAGGGCGCGGAAATCAGGGACCAGTGCCGGGGATTCAAGGGATTTTCGCGAACCTGTGGGCATCCAGGACTCCAGGAATATTAGGCAAACACTTCCCTTCCAACCTCATGAGTCATCCTGCCACTGTTGTGATCCGATAGGGACCCTGGGTGATGCTTCGGAGGCCACCGCAGACTCGATCGTTTGCAGCACTTCGAAGTCTTTGCAATCGAGGTCGCATGTTTCGCTGGTTCATGAATGTGTCAGGCCGACTCTCTGGGCGCATTTCGGCCATGGTGGAGGGCCTTCCCCTCGACTCGGAGGAGAAGACGCGGCTTCGACTCTTCATGGCCTTCCTGCTGCTCGGTGTCCCCACCATGCTGGCCTTCGGGGTCTACAACTGCCTCCAGTCCAACTGGGCCCTGGGGGGGGTGGTCTTCGCCATGGCCCTGAGTCTGGTGTTGGCCTGGTCGCTGCTGAAACGGCTCCAGAGTGGCGTCTGGCTCTACCGCATCAACATCGTGTTCTTCGCCGGGATGCTGCTCTACATGGCGGTCATCGGGGGAAACGACGGCTCCAAGGCCATGTGGCTCTTCACGTTTCCGCTGATCGCCTTCTTTCTCCTGAGCACCATCGAAGGTCTGGTCTGGACCGTGGCAATGTTCCTGGGGGCTTGCTGCATTTTCTGGCTGCCGCACCTGGGCGCTAGGAAACACGTCTACTCCGGGCAGTTCACCACCCGGTTCGTGACGGTCTACATCATCCTTGCCGTGGTCGCCTGCTGGTTCGAGGTCCTCCGGCGGCACTACCGGAAGGGCATGGATGCCGAGCATCAGCGTCTGCTGGCGGAGCAATCCGCCCTCCAGGAGGCCTTGTCCCAGGTGCGGCAGCTCAGTGGCCTGCTGCCCATCTGCGCCTGCTGCAAGAAGGTGCGGGACGATCGGGGCTACTGGACCCAGATCGAGTCCTACATCCGCGACCATTCCGAAGCGGAGTTCAGCCATGGCCTCTGCCCGGATTGCGGCGAGGACCTGTATCCGGGCATGTGGAAATCCACGAAGCTGCTCTGACTTGACCCCTGGCGGAACAGGATCGCCGGCAGGCCGGCTCCGATTTTTTAGGCTGGGCGCTCCTGCTTCTTCCTCACCACGCACATCCTGTGCGTGGCCCTGCGGGCTTCGCCTGCGGCAAAGTGGGCCTGTGCTCCCGCTCCGCCCTTAGGCCTGTACGCCCGGCCTCTGGTCAGCGGGCACGCGGGAGCGGAACCCGCCTTCGTAGCTGTGCCAGTGGCTCAGCTCGGTTTCGGGATAGGCCCAGCACCAGTAGCCGTCGCCGGAATCGAAATCCACCAGCCAGAGCCCCTTCACTTCGGCCTCCAGGTCCTGCATGCTCTGCTGCCAGCTCTGCACCAGGGTCTGCAGGCGTTCCCGCAAGTCCTCCGCCCGGGTCTCGTCCTGGGCCTCTTCGGCCTGGCTCAGTTCCTCGGCGAGACTGGCGGCCAGCGTGTAGACGGGTCCCGTGGTGGCCATCACCTGGGGCATCATGGCCTTCGCTTCATCCAGGGTGAAAATGCGGCCCATGGTGCCTCCAATACCCCATGATAAACCCATGCGGTTCGTGCCCCTGCTTCCGTCGAGTATTGACCCCGAGCCCTGGCTGTCCCTGGCGCCCCTGACGCTGCAATGGGACGGCATCCTGGGGGCCGGATGGCCCCCAGCCGTGCGCCGGGGGCTGGCCATCCATGCCATGCATCTGCCGGGCCTGGCTCCCGTCGAAGAGGCGCTGGAGGTGCTCAGGCATGGGCTCGGCCTCGATTTTCTGGTCCTGCCCGTCCGCAAGCCGACCAACCGGGAAGCCGGCTTCCGCCTGCTGGGCCAGCTGGAGACCCTGCTGGAGGCCACCTCGGGGCGCGGCACCAAGCTGGCCCTGCGGTTGGATGCCGGGGCCGAGACGCCCGTTCTGGCCCTGCTCCGCGAAGCCCATGGCGAGGCCGTCGGATTCTGCTGGCACCCCGG
This sequence comes from Candidatus Geothrix skivensis, assembly GCA_016721195.1. Lineage (GTDB taxonomy): Bacteria > Acidobacteriota > Holophagae > Holophagales > Holophagaceae > Geothrix > Geothrix skivensis. The sequence continues at coordinate 244,678 of JADKIO010000005.1, forward strand.
CATCCAGGACGCCGAGATCCTGGCGGATCGGCTCTGGTGCGGCGTCTGCGACTCCCATACGGACCTCCATCCGCTGCAGTCCCTGGGCTACCGCTGGGACATGGCCCTGGCCGCCGGGAGCCCGGAGGTGTTCCTTGCACAGGCCTCTGCGCTGGAGATGGCCCACCCACCCGTGCTGTTCCCCGCCCAGATGCCCGCCACGGCCCTGGGCCGGCCCGTGGTGCCGGATGATGGTGTGGTGCTGGGTCAACACCTGCTGTCTGGCGAGCCGCGGGTTCGCCCATGACGCAGACCCTGCTCGTTGTCGCCGGCGAGGACTCCGGCGATCTGCATGGCGCGGAGCTCCTGCGGGAGCTGAAGGCGCGGCGACCGGAGCTGCGGATCATCGGCGTGGGCGGCCCGCGCATGACGCCCTTCCTGGACCGCAAGCTGGCCGACGTGAAAGACCTGGCCGTGGTGGGCTTCATCGAGGTCATCAAGCACCTGCCGCGGCTGAACCGGCTCTTCAAGCAGATCCTGGTGGCTGCGGAGGAAGAGGGCATCTCTGGCGCCCTGCTCATCGACTACCCGGGCTTCAACCTGCGGCTGGCCAAGGCCCTGCGCAAGCAGCAACCTGCCGTGCAGCTGTTCCAGTACGTGTGTCCCCAGGTGTGGGCTTGGAAGAAGGGGCGCATCCCGGAGATCGGCCGCACGCTGGATACCCTCTACTGCCTGTTCGACTTCGAACCGGAGCTGTTCCTCGGGTTGCCCGTGGACGCTCGTTTCGTGGGCCATCCCCTGGTGGAACTGGTGAAGCCTGAATGCGATCGCGAAACCTTCTTCCGCGAGACGGGGCTGGATCCGCGCAGACCAGTGGTGGCCCTGTTGCCGGGCAGCCGCAGTGGCGAGATCCAGCGCCTTCTGCCGCCCATGGCCCAGCTGGCCCGGCGCTGGGAGAAAGAGCGCCCCGAGGTCCAGTGGGTGCTGCCGGTGGCGCCCACGCTGGCTCCCGCCTTCATCCGCTCCTTCTGCGGCGGTGCCGCTGTGCAACTGGTCGAGGGCCGCACCTATGCCGCCCGGGCCTACGCGGAAGCGGCCCTGGTGGCCTCCGGCACGGCCACCCTGGAGACCGCCCTGCTGGGCACGCCCTTCGCCATCGTCTACAGACTGAACGCCCTCACCTACCAACTGGCCCGGCGCATCGTGAAGGTCCCCCACTTCGGCCTGGCCAACGTGGTGGCCCGTCGCCTGGTGGCGCCCGAACTGTTGCAGGACGAGGTCAATGCCGAGCGACTGGGGGTGGAGCTGGCGCGGCTGCTGGAGCCGGCAGCGGCAAGGCGGATTCGCGCCGAGCTGGGGGAGGTGCGCGGGCACCTGGGCGCGCCAGGGGCCGCGGGCCGGGTGGCGGAGGACCTGCTCCGAAAGCTGTGAAAGGGTCGACCGTCCGGCCCGGATGCGACGCAGGTTGATGTCAGACGCGACCAATGGGTCTAGAATCCCTGCAGCGGTTGTCCCCCAAGGGCCAGCGTGTTCCCGATCCTCGCCAAGTCGGGCATCGGCCTTCCCCATTGCAAGAGGAGCTGCCATGAAGCCTCTCCAGCTAACCGCAGTGTTGGTTGCCAGCCTGCTGTCGACCGGCTGTGCCTTGACGACGGATCGCATCAGCCTGGAATACCGGCCCATGGCCGGAACCCAGGTGGTCCAGGGCGCCGAAGGGATCACGGTGCAGGTGGCCGTGAAGGACCTCCGGGCGGACAGGACGCGGGTGAGCTGCAAGAAGAATGGGTTCGGCATGGAGATGGCGCCAATCCTCGCCGAAGAGGATCCCGCCATCACGATCAGGCGTGCGCTCGAGGCCGAGCTGAAGGCCCGGGGATTCCAGATCGGCACGGAGGCCATCGTTTCGATCCAATCGGATATCACGCGCTTCTGGAATGATCACAAGACCGGGTTCTTCGCCGGCGACTCGGTGGCCGATCTGAACATGTCGGTCGCCGTGAAGAACAGGGCTGGTGACATTACCCTCTTCACCAAGCAGATCGGCGCCCAGGGCATCGAGTCGAACATCCAGATCCAGGGTGGCAACAACGCCAAGCTCGCCCTCGACAAGGCCCTGGCCAACGGCGTCAGGCTGCTCTTCGAGGATCCTGCCTTTCTCGAGGCGCTGCTTAAGGCCCGGAGTTCTTGATCCCCTTTCCCCCCAGCCAGGCCTAAACTTTGCCCCCTGTGGCGGCATCAAAGCCATGGAGGTGCCCATGAATCCCCTATTCCTTGCGATCCCCCTCTTCGCCTTGCAGGCTCCCCCGGCCACTCTCCCTGAGGTAGAGGCCAGGGAACTGGCCCAGGCCCCCCGGGGCCCCATGGTTCCCCCGGTCCGTGATGCCGGGGCCGAACAGGGGATCCTGGGCCAGGCCCGGCGCAGTGCCCGCCGGGGCCCCTCCATTCCGGCCCTGCAGCTGCCCGCCGGCAGCGTCCGGGTGCAGGACAAGGTTCCGGACCTGAGCGGGTGGCGGGCCTATGCCATCGAGGTGCCCGGTGGCGGCACGGTGAAGGCCCACGTGGTGGAAGGCCGGAAGGGCTGGTTCCGGGTGCTGGGCGTCAATGCCTGGGGCCGGGAGGAGGAGGGGCTCCTCCAGAACCGGATCCCCACCGGTGAGCCCCAGGCCACCTACAAGAATCCAAGCAAGGAGAGCCGCACGGTCTACTTCATCGTCGATACGCTCGACCTCAACATGGTGGGGGAGGCCTTCACGCTGGAGGTCACTCGCGGCTAGCCAGCCCCCATTGGGAATCGCCCAATCCCGGCAGGGGCCGTTCGTGATGGGTTTCCCAGACCTGCCTTCGCCTGGTATGGGGACGCCTCTGTTCGGGGGGGTGTCTCCCACGGGCGGGTATGGGGTCGAACCACTAGCCGGGGTGGAAAGTTAGTCCTGTTTCTTGGCGGGTCCGCCTCGGGCCCCGGGTGCCCTGGCTGGGAGTCCCTGACGTCGGCCCGGCGCCGCCTGGGCTCGCCGGGCCGGGGGGGGGGGGGGCGAGGGGGGCAGGGCGGGCGGGATTTGGGCCGGGGCCGCGCGGGAGCCGGCCGCACTAGGGGAGTTCCGGTCCAGAGGCGGGTGGTCCTGGGGGTTCGGCTGTCGGGCCAAGATTGGGATGAGCGGCCTCCTGGCCCAGTTCCGACCGAGCGGATTCAGGATCAGCGGGGTGGCCGTAGGGGCATCGGCCCGGGGCTGAGTCTAGTGCAGCCGCTGGGGGAAGGCGTCCTTGAAGGTGCTGCGCAGGGTCTCCGGGGCCTTGGCCCAGGCCCTGGCGGCCAGGGCGCGGCTCGCGTAGACCCCGAAGCAGGCCTGCCAGAGCCGGAAGCCATCCTTCCGGAGGTAGGGCAGGATCAGGATGTCTGCACCCCTGGAACCGGCGGCGCGGGCCACCTGCTTCAGGCCCAGGGCCCGACCAGAGACCACCAGCCGCAGGGTCCAGGAGCCTTCCGGAGCCGCCTCCCGCAGGGTTTCCCCCCGGTGCAGGGCCTCGGGCAGGTCCATGCGGTCCAGGGGCTTGAGGGCCTCCTCAGGATCCAGCAGATCCTTCTCCGTAAGTACCCGCCGGGGCGCCTCCACCCGCACCTCCAGGCTGCGGGAGGAGCCCCCCAGGAGGTTGCTGACGCTCAGGGTGTAGACCGTGGTCCGCTCCGGCACCACGGCGATGCTGGACTGGCCGTCCAGCTCCAGTCCGCCGGGCTCCAGGCGCACCTTGGCGTTGCCCTGGCAGAGCCACTTCAGGTCCACCTGTTCGCCGGGCTTCACCACCGTGCGGCTGGCCTCGAAGGTGCAGACCGTGGCCGAGGCGGTCGGCAGGGCGGCCGTCACCCGGCCCAGCACCGACACCTCCACCGTGCGGCTCTGGCCCCCCGCGGCGTTGTTCGCCGTGATGGTGTAGCGGGTGCTCTCCAGGGGCGTGACCGTGACTTCGCTCTTGCCGTCCAGCTCCAGGCCGCCGGGCTCCAGGCGCACCTTGGCACTGCCGGCGCACTCCCACTTGAGCACCACGGGCTCCCCCGGCAGCACGGCCCTGGTGCTGGCGTCAAAGGTGCAGATCCGAGCCGGCTCGCCGAGGGCCAGGCCGGGAATGACGCGAACTTCGGTCTGGCCCAGCTCCTGGCCGCCGAGCCGGGCGTCGAAGATGCGATAGGTGGTGGTGTAGGCGGGCCTCAGGGTGACCTGGTGTTTCCCGGGCAGCACCATGCCACCCGGTTCCAGCCTGACCAGCGGCACCTGGGGGCAGGTCCAGGTCAGCAGCGTGGAATCGCCCGGTCGGACCTCCCGGGGTTCGAGGGTCAGGGTGCAGGGCGGCTGGGGCTGCAGAAGGAGGATTGCCCAGGCCAAGGGAAGGGGATGGATCATCTGAAGAGTGTAGTCGCTCAAGCAGCGCTGCCCAGGTGGGGCCTAGACAGCCGTTAAGGAAGGATTACCATTGCATCTGTTTCAAGCATTGTAGGGCCTTCGTCTGGGCGGAATGGTCGACAGCTGAAGGTGTAACTCTCCTGCAGCTCCCATGGCTCAACTGACTGATTGTTCACTTCGGCCTGGTGATGTGGTTGGCCGTTACCGGGTGGATGACTTTGTCGCCGAAGGCGGCATGGGGCAGGTCTTCCGGGCCTGGGACAGCACCCTGGAGCGCCGCGTGGCCCTCAAGGTCATTCGCGCGGACCACGCCGGCGAGAAGGCCGCCCTGATCCGGTTCCAGCGGGAGGCCCAGATCCTGGCCAAGCTGGATCACCCGGGCATCTGCCATGTCTATGACTGGCTGGATCACTCCGGAACCCTGGTCATGGCCATGGAATGGGTGGATGGCGAGCCGCTGTCGAAGATGATCGAGCGGGGCCCCCTGCCGGTGCCGCAGGTGCTGCGCCTCCTGAAGGAAGTGGCCCTGGCCCTGGCGGCCGCCCACGGCAAGGGCGTCATCCACCGCGACCTGAAGCCCTCGAACATCCTGATCACGCCGGAGGGAGCCGCCAAGATCCTCGACTTCGGGTTGGCCAAGTCCCTGGGCGCAGCCGCTGCGGAGGATTCCGAACACCCGGGAGCCTCACCTGGGGGCGAGGAGGATTCGACCGTCGAAGCCAGTGATCCCATCACCGCCCTGAGCCAGCCGGGCACGATCCTGGGGACCCGCGGCTTTCTGGCGCCGGAGCTGCTGATGGGGGAGGGCGGGTCCGCCCGGGCGGATATGTACGCCCTGGGCGTCCTGGCCTTCATGGCCCTCACGGGTGAGCCGAATCATCCCCACCAGGTGGACGGTAACCCCTGGGCCCGAAGGCTGCTGAAGCGGCGCGCCGGTTCGGGTGCCCATCCCGTCCTTGGGCCAAAGGCCGCCCTCTGGGCCCTCGTAGACCGCCTGTTGTCCCAGGACCCTGAGTCCCGTCCTGGGGCCCAGGCAGTGGTCACGGCTTTGGGCCGGATCCAGGCGCCGGCCTCGCCAATGTGGTGGGCGACCGCTACGGCGGCGCTCACCCTGCTTCTGGTTGGACTTGGCGCGTGGGTCTATGGCCGGGGGGCCATCCCCGAGTTCTCAGTCAGGCGCCCGGCACGGATGGTGGTCACGACGATCCGGAATCTCACCCCGATGACGGGCCTCACGCCCGCAGTGGAGATCACCACCACGGAGCTGCTTGAGCATGTCCTGCGCAGCCTGCCCAAGGTGCAGATCGTGGCGGATCGCATCCCGGACCGATCGGGGCAGGGGATCCGCCCGCGACTCGGAGCCCTTGAGGAGGAGGCCGAACAGGATTTCATCCGACGCATCGTGGCCCGGACGGGCGCTGACCTGGTGCTGATGGGCGAAGTGCTGTTGGTTCCTGGTTCGGACCAGCCCCTGCTGAGGGTGAGGCTACTGGATCGGAAAGGGAATCGTCGATCCGGCTGGGATGTTCCCAGCCCTGCCTCGGGCTACGAGCCAAACCTTGCGGTGTCCTCGGTGTTCAATGATTTCAGCCGGGCCATCTCGCCGCTGCACCGGGACACGTCCCCCCAGGCCGTGCCCCCCAGGGAGGCTCTTGAGGCCTATGGTCGTGGCCGTGACCTGGCGGACCGGGGGGCGTTCACCCAGGCGATCCCATTCCTGGAAAGGGCTGCGCTCAAGGCACCGGAATTCGCACCTGCCATCCTGCACTTTGCCTGGACCCTGATGCTCGCGGGGGATTCCCGGGCCCTCTCCACGTTCATGTGGGCCCGGGCCGCGGCCCGGGACTCCGGAGACCGGAATTCCGAGGTTCAGGTCCTGGTCCAGTTGGCGCATCTGGTGCGGAGGAACGGCAATCCGGAGACATTGAGTGGAGAGGACCTGCTGAAGGAGGCCCTGTCTCTGAGTGTGGCCATCGGGGATCCGGACCTTCAGGCACTGGTTCTGAACCAGCTTGGGGACCATTGGCTGATCCGCGAGGACGCCACATCTGCGGCGAGCATGTTCAACTCAGCGCTTGAAAAGACCCAGTCAAGCGGGAACCATGCGCTTCGATTCTCGATCTTGGTGAACCTCGCCAATCTGGAGAAATACAGGGGCCGCAGCACCGCAGCTCGCAGCCAGTACCTCGCGGCCGATGGTGAAGCCCGCGGCCTGGAGAACCCCTGGTTCGAGGCGATCAGCCGAAGCAACCTGGCCCTGCTGGACCTGGAGGAGGGTCGTCTGGATGGAGCCGAAAGGGTATTCCAGGAGGTGCTCCAATTGCGGAGGCAGCTTGGGGACATTGAAGGCGAGCACCGGGTACTGGTGAACCTGGGGGTCGTGGCCTTCATGCGGGGAGCCTTTGAAGTAGCTAATACCCGGTTCGAGACTGCCCTGATTGGTGCCAGGAAGTACCAACTGACCCAGATCCAGGGGCGCCTCCTGTACCGACTGGGGGATGTCCTGAGGGCCCAAGGGAGGCTGACCCTGGCGTCCGGGCGACTGCAAGCGGCCATGGAACTGCTGCGGAAGGCCGGTACGCCGGGGAACCAGGCGGCGGCCCTGGCCGCACTCGCGGAGTGCAGGGTGCGACAGGCTCAATCCGTCGAGGCGGAGCGTCTCATCGCCGAGGCGTTGCGCATCGCAGGAAACCGGCCGCAGGTCTGGCGCGCCCAGGCCTGGCTGCAGCGTCAGCAGGGAAAAAAGGCAGAGGCTCTCGAATCCCTGTCGCTGGCCCTCGCGGATCCCAGGTGTGAGGATCCCGAACACCACGAGGAAACCCGGGCTCTCATCTCAGCCTGGCGGAGGGAATCTTGACAGGGGCATCGCCCGGGCACATTGTTGGCCTGCTTATCCACAAAAACCATCACGGCGAAGAAGGAGGTGCGTGCATGAGCCCGACGAATCCGAAGGCGTCTGCCAAGGCGGCGAACAGCCTCTTGTTCATCTTCAGGAGCACAGGCTCCTGGGAGGTGGCCGGGACCAAGAAGGCTGGTTCGGGCGCCTTCAAGCTGGAATTCACAGGCAGAAAGGCTGGAGGGCTGAAGGCCGTCCTGGAACCGGAGCCTGGACCTGTTGTCATCAGCCCCAGACCGAAGCCCAAATGGGTCCTCCAGGGTGAGGGCCGCTGGGTGCTCACCTACAAGGTCAAGGGTGTGCCGGCGGTCATCACCTGGAGGGGGCTGGCCACGTTCGAATGCATCCCCACAGGCAAAGTGTCGTTCAGCGTCAAGGCCTGAGTCAGTTCCCCAGGTATGTGAACCAGAACCGCACGCCCAGGTACTGCCCTTCGAAGCCCTCGGGAAGGGGCTGGAGGGGGCCGGAGCGGAGGACGGCCATGCGTGCGCTTTCGTCCAGGGCCGCATTGCCGCTGGGGAGTTCGACGCGCACCCGGTCGAGGCTGCCGTCCTTGGCGATGCGGAAGTAGATCTGCACCCGGCCCTGGCTGCTGGAGACCCGGTTCCAGTTGCTCGTGATGCGGACCTGCACCTGCTGCAGGTACCAGGCGAAGGGGAAGTCGCCGTCCACGCCGCCCACCATTGGGTGGTCTTCGTGGCGAAGGGATCGGGCGCCGTGGCCGAAGGGGCGGTGGTCCGGACCGGGGCCACTTCTTCCACCCGGCGGAGGCGCTCGCCGGACTTGCCCACCGCCATGGCCTCCGAGCCGCCGGAGACCCCGGCCATGGCGGCGGGCAGGTTCACCCAGGTGACCTTCACCTCATCGGCCTTGTCCGAGGCGCCGCCCCGGGGCCAGAAGAAAGCCACGCCCACGGTCAGGTGCAGGGCCAGGCTCAGGGCCAGTCCCGGACCCCAGGCCAGCTCGCCCAGGCTGGTACGGCTGCGGAGGTACGCCTGGAGATCCTGGCTCATTTCGCTTCGACGAGGGCGGCCGCGGGGGCGGCGGCGGTGACGAAGCCCACCTGGGTGAAGCCCGCCTCGCGGATGGCATCCACCACCTGGATGACGCGGCCGTAGGGCACGTTGTGATCGGCCCGCACCAGCACGGGGCGTTTGCCGCCGCTCTGGGCCTTGGCTTTCAGCTGGTTCGCCAGCACCGGCAGGGCCAGGAAGGTCTTATCGAACTGCAGTCGCCCGTCGAAGGTGATGGAGACCGTAAGGGCCTCGCTCTCCAGGTTGCGGCCCGTGCGGCTTTCGGGCAGCTTCACGTCCACGCCCGTGGTCATCATGGGCGCCGCGATCATGAAGATGATCAGGAGCACCAGCATGACGTCGATGAGGGGCGTCATGTTGATGTCGGCCATGGCGCCGCGCCTGCTGCCTGGGGTGAAAGCCATGGTTGCCTCGGTCTGTGCGGCTTCAGTCTACCGCGAGGCGGCCCCGGTGGCGGTGCGGCTGGACCCCGGGACCTGAGGCCCCGGTCCCTCGGCCGACCCCGCCAACGGGCGGCGACATCATGTCGGCGCTCCCGCTTCGGCCGACCTGTGGCCCGACTCTCAGCGGAAGCTAGGGCTTGGCTTTGCGCTTCAGGATGCGGGCCAGGATCGTTTGCCGCCTGGCGGGGCTGATGGGGGCGCCCACGATGGCCATGGGCACCGGAATATCGGGCAGGGACTCGTGGTTCCCGCTGATGGGCCCCTCGCCCTTCACTCCGGACTGGAGCAGGGGCCGGAGCAGCTTCCGTGCCTTGGACTCCAGTCCCTCCAGGGGGAACTCGGGGTGGGTCATGGCCACCTCGGCGATGTCACGCAACACGCGGACGCTGAGGCGCACCACTTTGGGCAGTTCCGGTCGGGAGAAACGGCTGCCGTAGCGGAGGAGGATCTCTTGGCCCAGGGCCTCTTCCAGGCCCTGGGTGGGGGCGGCTGATGAGTCCAGATGATGGGCCTTGAGATACTCGAACACCGTCGCCTGGAGCCGGAGGTTCTCCTTCAGATTGCCGATGGCCGCCCGGGCGAGGGATGCGCTCAGCACCCGGGTGATGGCGGCGGGATCCGGAAGCGTCTCCCAGTCGATGGCGCGATTGGAGTGGTTGAAGGCGGTGACGACATCTCTCTGGAAGTGGTCGAAGAGCACCAGGGCCACATCGTCTCGTCCGGCGGGGAAGTAGTTGTAGAGCGTCTGGTTGCTGACACCGGACAGGGTCAGGATGTCCCGCAGGGTGATGGCGTCCGCAGGGAACTGCTGGAACAGGCCCGCCGCCGCCTTCAGGATGGCCGCATAGGAAGCCTGACCCGCATTCCTGGGCTCGAGGCCTCGGAGGAATCTGAGCTGGTCTTCCATTCGGTCATGCTCCTATGTCGATAGTCACCATACGACAAAGAGGGGACCTGGATTTTAGAACCCACTCCAGATCACCTAATGTAAAAAGCTGTAAATAAGCATTCTAGGATGCTTCCCTCGCTGGAATCGACTCTCGCGGCGTCATGTGTAAACTGGGCTCTATCTCCATGGAATCCCTGCGCTTACCCTGACCTCCGAAAAGGAACCCGCTGTGGCAGCGAGCGACACCCCCGGCGCCAGCCCAGAGCCGGTTCAAGTCGAAGTGGACCCCCAAGGCATGAATGCCCAGGCGGGGGTGGGGCAGCCCCGAATCCTCCATGTGGACGACGATGCCCTCATGCAGGACACGATGGGGACCATGCTGCGTTATCTCGGTTTCGACCCGGTCATGGCCTCGTCGGGCGAGGAAGCCCTGGCCACGCTGGCCATGGGCCTCCGCCCCGCCATGGTGATCCTGGACATGAACATGCCTGGTCTGGGCGGTGCCGCCACCCTGCCGCGCCTGCGGGCCATGTTGCCTGATCTTCCGGTCCTCATCGCCACCGGCCGGGTCGATGAAACGGTCAGGCACCTCGTCCGCTGTCATTCCATGGTGGGCCTGATGCCCAAGCCCTTTCACCTGAGGGATCTGCGAAGGCACCTGGGCGAGTGGCTGGTCATAGGCCCGGACCAAGACTGCTGATCCGTCTCCGGCCGTTCATGAATCTCCAGGACGAGCCTGGGGCTGTCGAAAGGTGAGTTGGGGGCGCCATGGACAGGAAGGATGGGAACCCGCCGGGACCAGGGTCTGAGGCCGAGGCCGAGCGGGATCGCGCCAGGGTCCTGGAAAGCGTCCTGGACGAGTCCACGGACCCCATCTTCAACATTCTCGAAGACGGCACCTACCGCTATGTGAACCGGGCCTTCTCCACCCACTTCGACCGGGAGCCGGAAGACGTCATCGGACGCCGGATCTACGACATCTTCCCTCCGGAGGAGGCCGAGAAGCGCATGGCCGTCGTAAAGCGGAGCTTCGCCACCGCGGAAACCATCGTGTTCGAGGTGCGGGTGCCCATGGCCCGGGAGGTGGATCGTTTCTTCCTCACCTCGGTGAAGCCCCTCCTCGATGCCGTCGGCCGGGTGACCTCCGTGGTCTGCATCTCCAAGGACATCACGGAGCGGAAGCGGGTCGAGCAGGAGCGGGAGCAGCTCATCCAAGACCTTCAGGGTGCTCTCGCCAAGGTGCGGACCCTCTCCGGACTGCTCCCCATCTGCGCGAACTGCAAGAACATCCGGGATGACCAGGGCTACTGGATCCAGATCGAGGCCTACATCCGGGACCATTCGGCCGCCGAATTCACCCACGGGATCTGCCCGGAGTGCCGGGAGCATTTCCCCGAATCGACCTGATCCTGGAAAAGAGCGGTCAGGGCGTGTAGGTCACCCGCTGCAGGGTGCCACCGCCCCAGGACAGCACCAGGACGGAGCCATCCTCCGCCACCCGCAGATCCACCGGGTTGGTGAAGCCCGTCAACCAGTCGGTGACCATTCCCGTGGCGGGATCCAGCCTCCGAATCCAGCCCCGCAGTAGTCCATGAACAGGAACTGACCCTGAAAGGCCGCCGGGAAAGCCGCGGTGGCTGGCTGGTAGAAGGCCGCACCCACGATGGAGCAGCCGCTCACGGTTCCGCCGCTGTGGGGGTAGGCGAAAACCGGGGAATCATAGGCCGGATGGGTGGTCACGCCCTCGGTGGTGGGCCAGCCATAGTTGGCGCCCGCCCGCCCCAGGTTGATCTCCTCCCAGGTGCTCTGGCCCACATCGTTGATGAGCAGCCTGCCTGTGCCCGGCTGGAAGGCGAAGGTGTAGGGGTTTCGCAGACCCAGGGCCCAGATGAGCCGGTTCTTCCCGGTGGTCTGGGCCAGGAGGGGTTGTCCCCCGGGACGCTGCCATCCGGGTTCAGGCGGAGCACCTTCCCCAGGAGGTTCGTGAGAAGCTGCGCGTTGCCGCTGTTGGCGTTCTCGCCCACCCCGAGGTAGAGCTTGCCATCGGGCCCGAAGTGCAGGGCCCCGCCGTTGTGGTTGGTGGCGGTGCTGAGATCGTCCAGATCCAGCAGGATGGTCTCACTGCCGGCCAGCGCCACGTCCCCGGTCGCCGTGAACCGGGAGATCCGGTTGTGCGGATTGGGCGTCGGGGCGGTGTAGTGGAGGTACAGGAACCCGTTGGTGGCGAAGGCTGGATCCACCGTGACGCCGATGAGACCGCGTTCACCGGTGGCACTCACCGAGAGGGTCACAAAAGGGGTGGGCAGGAGGACGCCGCCCTTGACGACCCGCAGGGTGCCGCCCTGCTCGCAGACGAAGACCCGCCCATCGGGCGCGATGGCCATGGCCGTGGGCTGGGCAAGCCCCGTGGCCACCGGGGTGACCACGAAGGTACCGCCAGGCGGTGGGGGTGGCGGCGGGGAAGCGGGCGGGCCCCCCCCCTTCGGCCCGCAGGCCAGGAGGACGGCCAGGGCGGGAAGCAAGATCCATTCGCGCATGGGGGCTCCGGGGTTGACTCCTTGGATGCCCCCGGCGGGACCGGTGTTCCCCTGCTGGAGCGGCCCCTCTCCACCGACCCCAGGCCAAGCCAGGGCGCGTCGAAGCCGCGGAGCGTGGCGGAAGGGCCACGAGCCACGGCTTCGGAGGATCCCCGGTTGGGGACCGGAGGTCAGAACTGCGACCAGAGGTACTGGTTGGTGATCTCGTGGTGGAACTGGATTTCCGAAGCCTTCACGCGGGTGCCCAGGGCCTTCGGGCACCGCTCGGCCTGGGCCACCTTGATCTCCGTGAACTTCTCATGGACGGTCTCCCCAAGCAGCTCGGCCATGAACTTGCTGCCCTTGAAGAGGCGGATGGCATCGAAGATGTTGTCGGGCAGGAAGCGGGTGCGGGCGCGCTTGGCCTCATCCACCTCGTTGGCGGGGCCCTCCATCCCCGTGCGGAGCAGGGCGTAGTAGATCATGTAGGGATTCGCATCGGGCCCGATGGAGCGGACCTCGATACGGGTGGATTTCTCGTTGCCGGTGGGGATGCGCACCATGGAGCCGCGGTCCGTGGGGCTCACCTTGATCTGGTTGGGCGCCTCGAAGTGGGGATCCAGGCGGCGGTAGGCATTCACGCTGGGATTCAGGATGAGGCAGAGGTCCGAGGCGTTGGCCAGGATGCGATTGGTGAAATCCCATGCCAGTTCCGAGAGGCCATCCTTGCCGTCCTTCTTGTAGAAGAGGTTCTTCCCCTTCTTGGCGATGGAGATGTTGGTGTGCATGCCATTGCCGTTGACCCCGGCCACGGGCTTGGGCAGGAAGCTGGCGGTCATGCCCATGCGGGCCGCCACCTGGCGAGAGAGGAGCTTGTAGAGCTGCACCTGGTCGGCGGCGATATTGACCTCGGCATAGGTGTAGTTCATCTCGAACTGGGAGGGGGCCACTTCGGGGTGGTCCTTCTCGTTCCCGAAGCCCATGGCCCGCTGGACCTCGGCCGCGGTGTCGATGAACTGGCGGAGGGATCGCCCGGCAGGCTGTGGTAGTAGCCGCCGGTGGAGACGTATTCGAAAAGGCCGGTCTCGTGGAAGCGACGCTCCGCATCGAGGCCCCTTGAAGAGGAAGCCTTCGACCTCGTTGGCGGCGTTGAGGATGGTGCCATCCTTCTTGAACATCTCGTCCGTATAGGCCCGGAGGCGAGCCCGAAGATCGGCGATGAAGGGGTGCCGTCCTGGTTGAGGACTTACCCGAAGACGAGCACCTTGCCGGGTCCGAAGACATCGCTGGGCAGCCAGTAAAAGGCCGGCCAGTCGATGACGAGGCGGAGGTCGCTCTCGGACTGCGCCGAGAAGCCCCGCACCGAGGAGCCGTCGAAGGTGAGGTTATCCGAAGACTTCAAGAGGTATTTCTTGTCGTAGTCCAGCATGTGCAGCCGGCCCTCGATATCCGTGAAGCAGACCGTCACGGCCTTGATGCGCTTCTCCCCCTCGAGGTATTTCATCCGCTCTTCGCGGATCTTCTCGGGATCGACGCGATCCAGGCGCTGCTGCTTGGCCTGGAGGTTCAGCTGCTCCAACTCGTCATAGGAGATTTCCAGAAAGTCCCGAAGTCCAAGGTTCGCCATGGGAATGCCTCCAGAGGTGTCCGCACCCAACGTGCTGACTATTAGCTTAAAAGTATAAGAAATTAATCTAAAAATTCAACAAATTATTCTAAAATTTGTAAATTATTTAATAATTTGCCTTCCAAGCCACCGCCCATGGACTCCCTCCAGGGGTGCCCCTGTGGGTGGGGGTCGGGACGGACCCCGGCCCAGGCCGGAGGCTCCTGACCCAATGGTGGGCCTGGCCGATGCCTGCACAACCTGTCGTGGAGGATTTCCCCTTGGGCGCGGTGGGGGTCCTGGCGCGCCTGATCTGCAGACCAGGTTCCTCCAGATGGGTTTCTAGAGGCTCGTCGGCGTCACCAGGTATTTGCCCTTCGCATCCCGGTCCACCGTGCCGACGGGGATATCGGGATCATGCTCGAAGACGCAGAAGGTCCCGGTGCCGCTGACCTCTTCGAGGACCTTCAGGCGCTCGTCCACGCAGGTCACCACGTCCAAGTCGTAGCCCATGACCCAGGCGGGCTGGATATGGCGGGCAGTGGGGATGAGGTCCGCCAGGTAGACCAGGCGCCGACCACCCCCTTCGATCACCACGTTCTGCAGGCCCTCGATGTGGCCAGGGGCCGGGCGCACGGAAAGGCCGGGCAGGAGCTCGGTGGCGCCCTCCACGGTATCCAGGAGGCCCGCGGACTCCAGGGGTTCCCAGTTCTGGGGCAGGTAGCTGGCCTTCACGCGCAGGTGGGGCTGCTTCGCATCGGCGAGATCCTTCCCCTGCACCACGTACCGCGCCTGGGGAAAGCTGGGGACGAGCTTGCCGTTCGCATCGAAGCGGGTGCTGCCGCCCGCGTGATCGAAGTGCAGGTGGGTGAGGATGCAGAGGGTGATATCCGCAGGCTTCACGCCGAGCTTTGCCAGGCTGGCGTCCAGCACGCCCCGACCCTGGAACTTGAACCGGGCCATGAAGGCGTCGCTTTCCTTGTCGCCGTTGCCGTTGTCCACCAGGATGACGTGGCGCTGGCCGTTCACCTCGCCGCGGATCAGCAGGCAGTTGGTGGCCGCGAGGATCTGGTTCTCCTCGTCGGCCGGATAGAGCTTGTTCCACACCAGCTTGGGCACCGTGCCGAACATCGCCCCGCCATCCAGCCGGAAGGTGCCGCCGCTGACGATCTGGACATCCCAGGGACCGAACTGCATGAGCGCTCCTGTGCGGTGGCCAATACTGTAAAAGAGAAATAGAGGTGTTAGCCGCAGGTGACGCAGACTTCGCAGATGGAATGAGGATCTCTATCTGCGGACATCTGCGACATCTGCGGTTTTATTTCCAAGGATTAAAATGAAAGAACCTTGCGGGCCTCGGCCAGGACCTTGTCGGTGTTGGGCAGGGTGGCGCGCTCGAGGATGCGGCTGAAGCCCACGGGCGTGAATTCCGAGCCCACCCGCGCCACCGGGGCGTCGAGCCAGACGAAGCACTCGGAGGCCGCGATGGCCGCCAACTCACCGCCGAAGCCGCCGAAGACCTTGTCCTCGTGGGCAATGAGCACCCGGTGGGTCTTCCGGATGGACCGGACGATGGCATCCGTATCCAGGGGGCTGAGGCAGCGGAGATCGATCACCTCGACGGACTTCCCGTCTTCCTTCTCCAGCCTGGCCGCGGCTTCCAGGGCGAAGTGCACCGGGGTGCCAAAAGCCAGGATGGTGAGGTCCGTCCCCTCGCGGCGGACCCGGGCCTTGCCGAAGGGGACGGCGAAATCCGGGGGGATGAAGGCGTGGGCCATCTTGGCGTTGTAGAGGAATTTCGGCTCGAGGTAGAGGGTGGTGCCCCGGCTGCGGAGGGCCGTCCGCAGCAGGCCCGCGGCGTCATCGGCGAAGGCTGGCACCACCACGCGGATGCCGGGCAGGGTCGTGAGCCAGCCTTCCACGTTCTGCGAGTGGTAGAGGCCGCCGCCGATGTAGCCGCCGGAGGCGATGCGGATGGTGATGTTGGGCGAGAACTGGCCGTTGCTGCGCCAGTAGTCGTGGCTGGTCTCCACGATCTGTTCGGCGGCGGGCCAGATGTAGTCGGCGAACTCGGCGCCCTCCACGACGACGCGGATCTTGTCATCGAGCCGCGAGAAGCCGTTGGCGGTGCCGACGATGAAATCCTCGGCGATGGGGCCGTTGAAGACGCGTTTTTCGCCGAACTCCTGCTGCAGGCCCTTTGACACGTTGAAGATGCCGCCCTTCTCCTTGTTGGCCATGTCCTGGCCCCAGATGAAGGTGTCGGGGTTGTGCCGGAATTCCTCCTTCAGGGTCTGGTTCAGGGCAGCGATGACGCTGAGGGTCGGGCCCGTTTCCTGATGGGTCCCATCGGGAAACTGGTCCGAAACCCAACCCGCCGGGATCACGAAATCGTGGATGCTGGCCGGGTCAGGGCTAGGGGCGGCCATGGCCTTCTCGTGGGCGGCCAGTGCGGGCCTGGTTGTCGATCTCGATGGCCTGAAGCTCATCCTCGCTGAGGCCGTGATCGAGGCAGTACTCGCGGAAGCGGGGCAGGGGGTCCTTTGCCTTGGCCTCGGCCCGCTCGGCCTCGTCGCGGTAGAGCTCGTGCCGGTCCGAATTCGAGTGGCTGCCGATGCGCACGCAGGTGGCATAGACCATTGAAGGTCCCTTGCCCGTGCGGACGTAGGCCAGGGCCTCTTCCACGGCCCGCATGGAATCCGGGAAATCCAGGCCGTTGCACTTGATGATCCGCAGGTTGGGGAAGCCGCTGAAGTTGTCGCAGATGTGCTCGTTGGCGCTCTGGTCCCGCTTGGGCACGGAAATGCCGTAGCCGTTGTCCTGGACCACGAACACCACCGGCAGCTGCTCCCGATCGGCCCCGTTGATGCTTTCGAAGCAGTAGCCTTCAGAGAGGGAAGACTCGCCCTGGCTGCAGAACACGATGGCATCCCGCTGGTAGTGTGACCGCCCGGGCCAGCCCCACCGCATGCTGGGTGTGGTTGCCCGTGAGGCTGGAGACATTCTGGATGCCGATGGCGGGCTTGCCGACGTGGTCGCTCATGTGGCGGCCGCCACCGCCCCCATCGGTGGCCTTGGACATGCCGTTCAGGATGATCTCCTCGGGGGTGATTCCCGCGGCCAGACAGGTCAGCAGGTCGCGGTAGTAGGAAGAGGAAGTCCCGCCCGGGCCGGAAGGCCAGTCCCGCCGCCAGCTGGATGCCGTCATGCCCGGCGCAGGGCGCGTGATAGGACCAGCCGATGGCCTGCTTCAAATAGTTCGGGGCCTTGTCGTCCAGGGAGGCGGCCCAGGTGCATCAGCTCATCCAGTGGCAGAGATCCTCACGGCTGGGGCCTTCCTGTCCATCCAGCGCGTTGAGGGCCGCCTTCACCAGGGTCGGAGTGTCCAACATCCACCTCCAAAGAGCCGGGCTTGTACCGGTCGTACCAGAGCTTTCCATCATCCCACGGACGCGGGGCAGCGGCCAGCGCCGAGCCTGGACACCCGCTTCAGCCGTGGTTCCAGAGGAGCGGCAACCCTTGGTGCCCGCCACCATGGGCTGGGACCACAGGGCCAGGGCCATGGGCTCCCGGCGCCGCCGGGCCATGAACAGAGAGGAACGCAACCAGATATCGAGGTATCTCCGGTTGGGAAGGCCTGAGCGCCGGCAAAGCAGGGCGCTGTCTTCCACGATGGCGCTGCTCAGTTCCAGGGCATCGAGGGCCGACTGAAGCTCGCGCTTCAGGTTCTCCGACTCCAGGGCCCGGGACATGAGATGCCCCATGGTCTTCAGCAGGGCCAACTCGGCGCGGGTGAAGGCCCGGGGCGCATGATGCTGGACGCAGATCGTGCCATGGGGCTGGTCGCCAACCTTGAGGGCCACCCCGGCGTAGGCGCGGATGCCCAGATCCAGGAAGCCCGGGGACTTGCGCCAGCGGGCTTCCGCGGCGGCGTCCTTGATGGTGAGAGAGCGGTCGGGGTGGGCCACCACGAAGGGACAGAAACCCTTCTCCGGCGCCTCGAAGATGCCGTCCATGTTTGCCCTGGGGCCGTGGCCCACCAGAACACTTCGAAACCGAGTGTGGTCGTGCGGGTGAGCAGGGCCCGGTCCACCCCGAGGGCCTGGACCAGCAGCGCCAAGCCCGCCTCGAAGAGCTTGGCCGAATCCGTCAGGCTGGATTGCAGCAGATCGGACAGCGCCGCAAGGTGGTCCGTGGAACCGGCGCGACGCTTGACGGGCTTGATCACCACAGAACAGTCTCCAGAGTTGCCTCTAGGTTGCCCGGCTTTTCCCAGGGCGCAAGCGCTGCCGTCGGCAAGGACCTACCAGCTGACCACGCGGAGGCTGGGACTGATTTCCTCCTGGAGCAGCCCCTCGATGTAGCGGAGGGTGCCGCTGGCGGCGGAGGGCAGGAGCCACAGGCGCCGTGGTAGCTGATCTCGAGGGTCTGGCCATCGAAGGAGATCACCTCCAGGCCGCCGCCATCCCCGGCCAGGCCGGGACGGATGCAGGTGTCCAGCAGGTGGTTGATGCGCTCCAGGGTGGCCTCTGAATCGCCGCCGGTGACCTGGCCCCCGGCCTCGCCGGTATCGTTGTCGGGCAGCTTCAGGTCCTCGATGGCCTCGCAAATGGGATCGATGAGATCGCTCCACTCGGCGGAAGGCTCCTTGTTCACGGTGACGAAGCGATCCATGTAGAACACCGAGGTCACCCGGCCCAGGCCGAACAGGCAGGAACCCAGGGGATCCCCGACCGCTGAGCCGAAGTCCTTGAAAGAACGGGATCCGGCCTTGAGGATGGCCGGGTGCACCAGGAACTTCAGGGCATCCGGATTCGGTGTGGGCTCGATGTTGATGACCTTGGGCATGGTGGACTCCCCTTAAAGTTTACCAAATTCGTCAGGATTTTGGAGAGTACATACTGAGCCCGGAGTTTCCATGACCCGACCCCAGGCTCTGCTGAGTTGGTCCAGCGGCAAGGATGCCGCCTGGGCCCTGCAGGTGCTGCGGCAGGTGGGGGAGGTGGAGGTCGTGGGCCTGCTCACCGCCACCAACGCCACCTTCGAGCGGGTGGCCATGCATGGGGTGCAGGAGGCCCTGCTGGAGGCCCAGGCCGAGGCGGTGGGCCTGCCCCTCTGGAAGGTGCCACTGCCCTGGCCCTGCTCCAACGAGGCCTACCGGGCCCGCATGGCCCAGGTCTGCTCTGAGGCCGTGGCTCAGGGCATCGAGGCGATGGCCTTCGGGGACCTCTTCCTGGAGGACATCCGGGAGTATCGCGTCCAGAACCTGGCGGGGACGGCCTGAGGCCGCTCTTCCCCATCTGGCATTCCGATACGGCCACCCTCGCCCGGGACATGGTGGCCGCCGGGCTGAAGGCCAGCCTGGTCTGCGTGGATCCCCGGGCCCTGGAACCCAGCTTCGCGGGCCGGGCCTTTGATGCCGAGTTGCTGGCAGAACTCCCGCCGACCGTGGATCCCTGTGGCGAGCGGGGAGTTCCACACCTTCGCCTGGGACGGCCCCATGTTCCGCCAAGCCGTGCAGGTCCGGGGCGGCGAGGTGGTCGAACGGGACGGCTTTGTCTTCGCCGACCTGGTGCCCGCATGAGCGAGCCGGAGCTGGCGGGTTCTGAGCGGGGTGATCCCACGGGGCCGCTCATCCTGGTGACCGGGGCCACGGGCTACATCGGAGGCCGCCTCCTGCCCCGGCTGCTGAAGGCCGGCCACAAGGTGCGCTGCCTTTCGCGCAACGTGGACCGGCTGGCGGGGCGGCCCTGGCCGGGGTCGAGCTGGTCCAGGAGATGTCTCCCAGGCCCAGGACCTGGAAAGGCGCTGCAGGGCGTCCACCAGGCCTACTACCTGGTGCATGCCATGGGGGAGGACCGGCCCAATTTCCGGGGGCGGGACCTGCGCCAGGCCCAGGTCTTCGGCGAGGCCTGCGCGAAGGCCGGGGTGCGCCGGATCGTCTACCTGGGGGGCCTGGGGGATCCCAAGGGCCACCGCAGCGATCACCTGGCCAGCCGCCAGGAGGTGGGTGTGGCTCTGGGCTCGGCGGGGGTGCCGGTGCTGGAATTCCGGGCCGCCGTGATCGTGGGCAGCGGCAGCGCCAGCTTCGAGATGATCCGCCACCTGACCGAGCGGCTGCCGCTGATGATCACCCCCCGCTGGGTGAACACCCGCTGCCAGCCCATCGGCGTGCGGGATGTGCTGGCCTACCTGACGGAAGCCCTCGAGCATCCGGAGGTGGCCGGCATCTTCGAAGTCGGTGGCAAGGATGTCCTCGACTACCGCCAGATGATGCTGGCCTATGCCAAGGCCCAGGGGACTCCGCAGGGTGGTCATCCCCATGAAGGTACCGCTCCCCTTCCTGTCTGTGCTCTGGGTGGACCTGGTGACGCCCATCCCCCTGGCCCTGGCGGGACCCCTCATCGAGGGCATGAACACCGAAGTGGTGGTCAGGGATCCCAGGGCCTTGGAGGTCTTCCGGGTGCGGCCCATGTCCTACGCCGAGGCACTGGCCCTGGCGCTCCAGCGGCTGGAGGAGGACGCGGTGGAGACCACCTGGGCCTCCAGCCTGGCGGGCGAGCCCGAAGGACGGGCCCTGGGCGCCCACGAGGCATGCTGCTGGAGCGCTACTCGCGCCACGTGAAGGCCCGGCCCGACCTGGTCTTCCAGGCCATCTGCTCCATCGGAGGAGAGAACGGCTGGCCCGCGGGCAACTGGCTGTGGCAGCTGAGGGGCTGCTGGACCGGGCCCTGGGCGGGGTGGGCATGCGCCGGGGGCGACGGCATCCTCGCGAGCTCCGCGTGGGCGATCCCCTGGATTTCTGGAGGGTGGAGGCCCTGGAGCGGAACCACCTCCTCCGGCTTCGGTCCGAGATGAGGCTGGATGGCCATGCCTGGCTCCAGTTCACCCTGCGGCCCGAGGGCGAGGCACGAGGCTGGAACAGACCGCCTTCTTCGAGCCCCACGGTCTGGTGGGCCTGTTCTACTGGCACCTGGTCCGGCCCTTCCACTGGTTCGTCTTCCCCGGGCTGATCCGGGCCCTGAAGGAGCAGGGCCGAGGGGCCATGACAGAATCGGGCAGGGGAATGACCATGCATGAAGCGCAACGGGAGGCCTGCGTGGCTGCCGCCCAGGCCTGGTGGCAGGGTGCTGCTGGGCTACTTCCGGAAGCTCGACCCCGCCACCATCACCGAGAAGACCAAGAACGATGTGGTCAGCGAGGCCGACCGCGCCGCCGAGGCGGCCATCCGCGCCGAGCTGGCTCAGCGCTTCCCTGATACGGTTTCCTTGGCGAAGAAGGGGCAGCCATGGTGACGCGGAAACCCGCTGGATCGTGGATCCGCTGGACGGCACCCTGAACTTCGTCCAGGGCTTCCCCCACTGGTGCGTATCCGTGGCCCTGTGGGATGCAGAAGGCCCGGTGGCCGGCTGCGTGCTGGATCCCCTGCGCGGGGATTGTTTCCTGGCCGTGCGTGGCCAGGGGGCCACCTGGAATGGCAATCCCATGCGGGTCTCCCAGCAGGCGGGCCTGGATGGCGCCTTTCTGGCCACGGGCTTCGCCTACCAGCTGGGGGATCGCTGGCCCCGGTTCAACGCGGCGCTCGGCCGAGTCTTCCCGAGGGCCAAGGGCATCCGCCGGGCCGGCAGCGCCGCCCTGGATCTCGCCCATGTTGCCTGCGGCATCTTCGACGGCTACTTCGAGCTGGGCCTCAAGCCCTGGGACCTTGCCGCCGGGGCCCTGCTGGTGCAGGAGGCCGGCGGCGTGATCACGGACTGGGAGGGAGGGCAGGGCTGGTTCGAAAGCGGAAACATGGTGGTCGGAACCCAAGGTGTGACGCGGGACTTGCTGGTGAGTCTCGAGGCATAGCTAGAATCACCCGAAGACCACGAGGGAAAACCGCATCCCCTTGGTGGTGTTCCCGGTATTGGCGCTGCCAATACGCGAGACAGCATGGCTGCTCCTGCCTTCGAGTTCAGGTGGTTTTCACCAAGCCCCATCCTGGCGCTAAGCCTGCCCAGGTTGCTGCGGAGTCTCCTGGCCTAACCAAACCATTCAGCATGAAGGTGCTTCAACAACACCTTGAATCCATCGGGGACGGTGCCTGAAGTGCCAATCTCGGACCCGGCCGATGGCCGGTGGGGGAAGAAGACTGTGCCTGGCCTCTCAAATGGAGCGTGAGGAGCGTGTCCAAGCCATGGGTGGGGCTGCTCTGGGGCGCCATCCTAAGGGCATCGGTTTCAGAGTGAAACACGGAGGCCAGGTCGATATCAGATGGGAATCCAATGCTCCGTTGATGCCTTTCCAACCTCGTCCTGGCGCGGCAAACCATGTGGGCCACCCCTTTAGTCCGTTTGTTCATCCTGACATTCACGAAAGACGCAGTCAGTTGCCGAGAAATTTCTCAGGACAGCCAACCTTGCATCCGTCACATGTTTCCGGACCAGAAGGATGCATGGACACCTGGCGGAGATCGGTGCCGGTTCCGACATCTTGCAGGGAGAGGATGGTTTAGGGTTTGGCCAGGCTCCGCAGTCCCAGGAACTAGACCTTAAGCACTATTCATATTGAGAATGTAAATCAGACAAACAGGGGGGTTGTCCTTGCGAAGATAAAGGACTTGCGTATGCTCTGACCATGCTTTGCATGTGAAGTCGGCCTGAATTCAACCTGCGCCCAGCTTGGGGACATATCCCGAGGTGGTGCAGGAGTTCTTGTCCACGAGTGTCAGCCGGGTGATTCGTCGATGTTCCTCTTCCACCGCATTTCACAGAGGTTGTTGCCATGGCCAGGATGAGGATGCAAACAGCGTCGGCGGTGGTCCTGGCCGCGTCAGCCCTGGTGCCCATGACCGCCCTCGCCGCGGAGGTGGAAGCCTACGGCACCACCGTGGCGCGCTACTGGAACCAGGACTACCCGAACCTCAGCAAGAACCGCTACGTGCCGCTGACCCAGTTCGTGGGAATCGACGCCAGGGGCCTTGGCGACACCGGCTGGTCCCTCCACCTCTTCGGCTGGGGCAAGTCGGACTTTGCCGATCAGAGCTCCCTGGGCGGGAAGAGCGAGGGGGACCTGACCTACGGGTACCTCCAGTACCACGCCCCCAAGTCCAACGGCGAAGTGAAGCTCGGCCGCTTCGCTGCCCAGGGGGCCGCCGGCCTTGAGCTGGTGGATGGTGTGAGCGCCCGGGCGGACCTCCGAGGCGGATTCACCTTCGCCTTCTTCGGCGGGAAGCCGGTGGTCTACGATTCGGAAAGTGCTCCCAAGGCCGCCTCCCGGGACTTCATCACCGGCGGACGACTGGCCTGGCGGGCTTCCCGCTATGGGGAGCTTGGTGTGTCATGCCCTTCAGGACGGGGCGACGCCGAAGGCTGACCCGAGCCAGCCGAGCCTGGAGGACCGCTCCCGGAAGCTGTTGGGTGCGGACCTCCGCATCTCCCCATGCCTCCTTCGATGTGAGTGGGCGCGTGGCCTTCAATCAGAAGAAGGAGGAACCTGCGGTCAGCACCGAAAAGAAATCCCGGCTGGCCGAACAGGACTACAAGCTGAGCTGGAAGATCACCCGCAGCATCCAGTTCTCCGGCCACTATGCCGAGCGGAACTTCAAGGATTTCTTCGCAGGGACCAACCTCCCCTCCCTCTTCCGCCAGATCGAGACCGAGAAATACAAAGCCCAGTCGGCGCTGCTGACCCTTGGCGTCGACAAGCCCTACCAGTTCGTCGCCGACTACCGCCGGGCCAAACGGGAATCCAATGGCGAAAGCACCCGGTCCGGGGCCGAGTTCCGGATCATTCCCACGACCTTCAAACTCAAGTCGGGCCTGGCCTACCACCGGATCACCGCCGCCGAAGTGCCCCTCATCGGTGGCACCGTGGCCTTCTACAGTCTTTCCCACAGCGAGGCCCGGCTCTGGCTGCTGCACGACGGCGGTGGCTACTACCTCAGCCTCGACGCGGTGAGCTACTCCTTCGACGATCGGAACAATCCGTTGCTCAACGGGGAGCCCAAGGCCTACTTGGGTGTGGCCTCGGTGGGCATCCGACCGTCCAAGGCCTTCACCCTTTCCGGCGATGTCAGCTACGGAATGAACTCGCTCTACAAGAAGGAGGTCCGAGGCCTGCTGAGGATCGAGTTCCACTTCGGCGGGAACAAGGGAGGTGGCAAGTGAGGACCTGGAGAACGTCACCCTACCTGCTGTTCGTGCTGGCGCTCTGCCTGGGGTTTCTGAGCGCCTGCTCGCTCCTGTCTCCGGAAGCCAGTTTCGCCCCAAGCCATCCGGAAAAGCTGGGGCCCGGTCGCCCCCTGTGCTCGTCCTGCCACGAGAGCGAACTCCTCAGCGGTGCCCGGAAGCCCTATGCCTCCTTCGACCATACGCCGACCTTCCTGAAGGACCACGGCCTCTCCGCCGGAAGGGACGCAGGCACCTGTGCCTCCTGCCACGGCCAGTCCTTCTGCTCCGACTGCCATTCCGGCAAGACGATGATCCCCCCGGCGGTATTGCTGGGCAACCGGCCCGATCGGGCAGTCCCCCACCGGGCGGGCTACCTCTCGTATCACCAGATCGAAGGCAAGATCGATCCGGTGGGCTGCTACACCTGCCACGGCCGGGCCAACAACCAGCGCTGCGCAGCCTGCCACAAGTGACGCTCGCCCTTCGAACCCAGGACCCAGGGCTCCAGCACTGCATTCAAGAGGGATGGACACCATGAAGGACCAGCGGACAACACGGCACGCGCGTTTCCTCGCAGTGGTTCTCTGCCTGGTGGGCCTGGTGACCTGTTCGACCAGCCGCAAGGGGGGCGGGGACCTCAACCTGGTCAATGCCCAGGGCGCGCATCCCACGGGGTTCATCACCTCCCACATCGGCCTTGCCCTGACGACGCTCGATCAGTGCAAGACCTGCCATGGCCAGGATCTGACCGGCGGCATCGCCAAGGCTTCCTGCTTCACCGCGGCCTGCCACCACGACCCCGTCCCCGGCTGGGCGCTTCCCGGCAGCCATGGCCTGCGGGCCAAGCGTGCACCTGACAGCACTGGTGCAGGGTTCGCCTCCTGCCAGATCTGCCACGGTACCAATTTCGCTGCCTCCCTGAAGGCCAGCGATGGCTCGATGAACGCCTGTACCACCTGCCACGGTGTGGCGGCCCCCCATCCCCCCAAACCCTGGCGCACGGCCGGCTCCACCCATGTGACCACAGACCCTGCGAATGCCGCAGTCTGCGTTAAGTGCCATTTCCCAGGCTCCCCCAGCAACCCGGCCGGCCATCCCGCCTCCCCAGCGCCCGCCGGCACCCAGCCCGGCTGCTACAACGCGACCCTGTGCCACGCCAATGCCGGTTCCCCCCACCCCCTCGGCAGCCTCTGGAAGGACCCCACCAGCGCGGCCTTCCACGGCATCGAGGCCAAGCAGGATCTGAAGTACTGCCAGAGCTGCCACGGGACGCCCGGCACCACCAAGTTCGACGGTGGGACGGCGCCCACCGCCTGCTCCACCTGCCACCCGAAGACCACCGGGGCCGGGGCCCATTCCACGACCTGGTACCTGGCACCCAAAGTCACCTTCCCCGGCTACGTGCCCTCCCACCGTGATGCGGTGGATCCCCTGAATGCCAACGGCTCCTGCGTCATCTGCCACGCGGTGACCAAGACGGGGACCTCCGCCTTGACCACCGCTCCGGGCTGCTTTAGCGCCACCTTCAGCAATTCCGAGCACGCGGCCGTGGCCTGCCATGCGAACGGCCCCGGCCAGGCGAACCATGCAGTGCCCTTCCTGACGGCCGGCCACACCACGGTGACCCAGGCGACCTTCACGGCGGGCTGCGCTTCCTGTCATGCCGTGTCCGGCACTTCACCGACGACGGCTCCTCTCTGCAACGCCTGCCACCAGGCGGCGTCGCCCCTCGCCGTGACGAACTGCGCTTCCTGCCATGCCAAGCCACCCACGGGATCGGCCTATCCGAACATCGCCGGGGTCCACGCCAAGCACGAGGCCCTGGCGACCGTCACGGGTGTCTGCGGGTCCTGCCACCAGGGCTCCGACACCGGCTCCCTGACCCACTACGACGCGGCCAATGGACGTCCCGGCCGAGACGCCAGGCGCGTGCCTCCCGGTTCCGTGGCCTTCCTGGCCGCCTTCAACGCGACCAGCGGCGCCGCGACCTTCAACTCCACCACCCAGACCTGCAGCAACGTGAGTTGCCACGGGGGCCAGATCACGCCCAGCTGGGCCGCGGGCGGCACCATCAACGCAGCCACCGACTGCACCAAGTGCCACCAGGTCGGCACGGCTCCGGGCTCGCCCCAGGCCAATAGCGCCTCCTCAGGCTTCCACGCCCTGCACATGAACTCCACCGCAGGGATCCTCTGCACCGAGTGCCATGGCATGGCCAATGGCACTCCCGGTGCCCTGGCGCACTTCACGACCCTGAATACGCTGACCATGGAAGGTGCGGCCAGCCAGACGGTGGTCTTCACGGGCGGGACCTACAACGCCACCGCCAAGACCTGCACGGTCACCTGCCACGGCGAACCCCACGCCTCCTACACCTGGACCGGAAACGGGAACGTGCACCCTGCCGGGTGGATCAGCAGCCACCCGGGCAGCGCCCTGGCCGGCGTGAATGCATGCAAGACCTGCCATGGCAGCAACCTCCAGGGCGGCCCCTTCAAGGAGCCCTCCTGCAACACGGCGGCCTGCCACCACAACACCCTGCCGGGCTACGTGCTGGCCGGGAACCACGGTGCCCGCGCCAAGCAGGCCCAGACCGCCACGGGCGGAGGGCTGGCCGCCTGCCAGCTCTGCCACGGCACAACCTTCGCGACGGGCCTCCAGGCCTCGGATGGCACCACCAAGGCCTGCACCACCTGCCACGGTGTCGCGGCGCCCCATCCGGCCAAACCCTGGCACAACGTTGCGGGTTCCAACCACGCCACCACGGATGCCTCCAATGCGCCCGTCTGCGTGCAGTGCCACTTCCCCGGGTCCCCCAGCAATCCCGCCGGACATCCCGCGACGCCTGCTCCAGCCGGCACGGCTCCGGGCTGCTTCAACAACACGATGTGCCATGGCGCCGAGGCGGCGCCCCATGCCCTGGGGGCGATCTGGACCAATGCCACCAGCAGCGCCTTCCATGGATTCCAGGCCAAGGCCGACCTGATCGCCTGTCAGACCTGCCATGGGGTTCCGGGTACCCCGAGCTTCGCGGGCGGCACCGGCGCCACCACCAAGTGCACCACCTGCCACACCCAGGGGAAGGCCCACTCGGATGTCTGGTACAACGCGCCCGTGACCACCTTCCCGGGCTATGTGCCGTCCCACCGCAACGCGGGCAACCGGGATGTGGCCTGCGCCCTCTGCCACGACGGAACGAAGGGCCGCACGGCACCGGATCCCGCGGCGCCCAGCTGCTTCTCGGCCACGGCCAACAGCGTGGCCTGCCACGTGAATGGCCCCGGCCAGCCGAACCATCCCGTGCCCTATCTGAACACCACCCATACCGCGGTGACCCCGGCCGGCTTCACCAGCAACTGCGGGGTCTGTCACGCCGTATCTGGTGCGTCCCCGGCCACCTCCGCTCCGCTCTGCAACGCCTGCCACCAGGCGGGCTCCCCCCTCACCCAGGCCAACTGCACTTCCTGTCACGCCAAGCCGCCGGCCGGCGGCACCTTCCCGGACGTGGCGGGGAGCCATGGGAAACACAACGGTCTGGCCAACCTCACCGGCATCTGCGCGGCCTGTCATCAGGGCTCCGATGCGGGCACCCTGGTCCACTACGACCACGCCAACGGGCGGGCCGGGCACAACTCCCTGCGGGTGTCGCCAGGCGAGGTGGCCACGGACCCCACCTACAACGCCAAGACAGGGGCCGCCACCTTCAACAGCACCCAGTTCACCTGCAGCAATGTCAGCTGCCATGGCGGCCAGATCACGCCGAACTGGCTGAATGGAACCCTCGCCTCCAGCACCGAGGCGGGCTGCCGCGCCTGCCACAGCCTCGGCACGGCCCAGGGCGCCCCGCAGAACAACAGCGCCTATTCGGGCCTGCATGCCCTTCACCTGAACTCCTCCCAGAACCTCCAGTGCGTGGAATGCCACAGCATGACCAATGGCACCACCGGGGCCCTCAACCACTTCAAGTTCCTCAACACGCCCCAGATGGAGGGGCCGGCCGGCCAGACCGTCGCGTTCAGCACCACCACCCCAGCGGCGACCTACACCATCGCCAGCCAGTCCTGTGGCAGTGGCGGGGCCTTCAGCTGCCACGGCCATCCCCATGGCGCCACCTACACCTGGACCGGCGGGGGCAGCCACGCGGTGCCCTACACGGGAACCGTGCACACCAGCGTGAACACCCAGACGGCCTTCAACAACACCTGCGCCAACTGCCACGCGGTGTCCGGCAGCTCTCCAAATAGCAGTGCGCCACTCTGCATCACCTGTCACCAGGCAGGCTCGCCCCTCACCCTGGGCAACTGCACGTCCTGCCACAGCCGCCCGCCGTCCGGCAGCGTCTTCCCGAACATCGCCGGCTCTCACACCAAGCACGAGGCCCTGGCGGGCATCACCGGCCAGTGCAGTTCCTGCCACAACAACGCCGACGCGGGCACCCAGCTCCACTACGACCACGCCAATGCCCGACCGGGCAAGGATGCCCTCCGGGTACCCCCCGGCCAGACAGCCTTCCTGGCCGCCTTCAATGGCAAGACGGGTTCGGCCACCTTCGACCCAGCGGCCCTGACCTGCTCCAACGTGAGCTGCCACGGGGGCCTCCTCACACCCAGCTGGAGCACGGGCACCATCGCCGTGAACACCGAGGCCGGGTGTCGCGCCTGCCACAGCCTGGGCACCGCCCAGGGCGTGCCGCAGAACAACAGTGCCTACTCTGGCCAGCATGCCTTCCACCTCGGCGCGGGGGTGAACGCCCAGTGCATCGAGTGCCACAACATGGCCAATGGAAGCACGGGAGCCAACAACCACTTCACCTCCCTGGCCACCACCCAGATGGAAGGGCCGGCCAGTTCCACGGTCAGCCTCCCCGCCGGCGGCACCTACACCGTCACCAACCAGACCTGCAACCTCACCTGCCACGGGCAGACGCATGTGAACTTCCCCTGGGCCGGCGGAGCCAACCATGTGGTGCCCTTCCGGACCACGACCCACACCGCCGTCAACCAGACCGCCTTCGACGCCACTTGCAGCGCCTGCCACGCCCTCACGGGTGGTGTGTCGCCCATGACCACGGCCCCCACCTGCGTGACCTGTCACACCGCCGGTTCACCCCTGACCATCACCAGCTGCGCCTCCTGCCACAGCAAGCCGCCCACCGGCTCCGCCTTCCCGAACGTCGCCGGGAAGCATGCCAAGCACAACGCCCTGGCCGAACTGGCCGGTGCCTGCGTGGACTGTCACAGCGGTTCCGATACCGGCTCCACCACGCACTATGACCACGGGAACAACCGTCCCGGACTCAATGGCCTGCGCGTGGCTCCCGGGGAGGTCGCCTTCCCCGGCACCACCTACAACGCCAAGACAGGCACGGCCGCCTTCAACAGCACCAGCCAGACCTGCTCGAACGTGAGCTGCCACGGGGGCCAGTCCGTCGCCTGGTCGGCCACCATCAACGTGAACACGCAGTGCACCGCGTGCCATACGACCTCAGGCAGTACTCAATTCAACAGCCCCAGCTCAGGCCGCCACAGCAAGGGCGACCATGTCTCGGCTGGGTGCGTCGCCTGCCACAACACCACCCGCCTGGCGCCGGCCCATTTCGTGGGCCTGAAGACCAGCGCGATGGATACCGCGGCCGCCCGCGCCTCCCTGGGGGGCACAAGCCAGCTGACCAGCTACAACACGACCACCCGTGGCTGCACCACCAGCTGCCACGGCACGGACAAGTTCTGGTAGCACTCAGGGGGAGTGGGCGATGGCATGCCGTCGCCCGCTCCCTCAGGAAGTGCTGGAGCCATTACCTGGGTCTCGGCCGCGGCTTCACCGAGTGGCCAGGTCAAGTGGCTGCTCTGATCCTCGGGTGGAGTTTCTCCTTACGCCTCGCCCCTGGCCCGGCGGCTGTAGACGACCACATAAAGGGAGAGGGCGATGAGAGCCCCGAGGCCGATCCACTCGCCCAGGGGCCCTTCGGCCTGATGGAGGGTGAGGACCGGGAAGCCTTCCCGCCAGGTGTCTTTGGCTTTCACGGCGGCGGCAATGACCCCCATGATGGCGCCGCCGGCCATGAGGCCGCTGGCGATGAGGACGCCGCGGTTCTCCCGGGCCTTGGCATCGGCCTCGGAGGTGCCCTTCTTGGGCCGGTTCACCCAGTAGGACATGAGGCCGCCCAGGAAGAGGGGCGTGTTCAGCTCGATGGGCAGGTACATGCCCAGGGCGAAGCCCAGGGCCGGCAGCTCCACCATGCGCAGCACGATGGAGAGCATGATGCCCAGGCCGAAGGCGTACCAGCGCAGGGGCATGGAGACGGTGCCGAAGATCCCTTCGAGGATGGCCTTCATGGCGCTGGCCTGGGGGGCGGGCAGGGCGTTGGTGCCGATGGCGTAGGCGCCGTCCGGCAGCTTCTGGTTGGCCAGCAGCCACATGGCCAGGCCCGTGAAGAGGGCGGCCACGAAAGTGCCCACGAACTTCCAGGCGATCTGGCGGGCGGGCGTGGCACCGATCCAGTGGCCGATCTTGAGGTCCGTGCTGAAGGCGCCCGAGGCCGCCAGGGCCGTGCACACGATGCCGCCCACCATCATGGTGAGGAACATGCCGTAGCCCCCGGAGAAGTTCAGCTTCAGCATCAGGCCGCCGGTGATCACCAGGGTGAGCATGGTCATGCCGCTGATGGGGTTGGTGCCGATGGTGGCGATGGCCCGGGCCGCCACGGGGGCGAAGAAGAAGGCGATGACCATGATGACGCAGGTGGCCACCAGGGCGGGCACCAGGGCCTGCTTGATGCCCAGGCCGAAGGAGAGGAAGAGCAGGATGCCCACGGCGCAGGCCACCAGGCCCACGGCGATCATGCCGCCCGGCAGGGAACGGTCCGTGCGTTTGACGACAACGGCCTCGGCGCCGGGCTCCTTCCCCGCCAGCAGGGCCTTCATGTTGCTGATGATGGAGCGGATCATGTTGGGCATGGAGGCGAGCACGCCCATGACGCCCGCGCCGGCGATGGCCCCCACGCCGATGATGCGGATGTAAGAAAAGAAGACCTGCTCGGGGCTCATGTCGGCGATGAGTTTCGTGCCCGGCGCGATGACCACGGGCACGTGCTGGCCGATGGCATGGAAGAGGGGCACCAGCACAAACATGCTGAAGAGGGATCCGGCGGCCATCACCGCGCTGTAGCGCAGGCCGATGATGTAGCCGATGCCCAGCGTCGCGGCATTGTTGAGGAAGTTGAAGGCGAAGAACTTCTCCCGCAGGGCGGTGCCGATCCACATGCTCTTGAGGGTGAGGTTCTCGCCCATGACCCGGAAGATGCTGGTGAGGCTGTCGTAGAGGGCGCCGATGCCCGCGGCCACCGCCAGCTCCGTGGCCTGGTTGCCAGCCTTCTCGCCCGTCACCAGGATCTCGGCCGTGGCCGTGGCCTCGGGCCAGGGGAAGATGCCGTGGTTCTCCACCATGAAGTGGTGGCGCAAAGGCAGGATGAAGAGGATGCCGATGCAGCCGCCCAGGAAGCTCACCAGGCAGACCTGCCACAGGGTCGGGTTGGGTACGCCGCTGCCTGGGGTGTTGGCCAGCACGTAGAGGGCCGGGATGGTGAAGGCCGCGCCGCTCACCACGTGGCTGCTGTTGGCGCCGATGCTCTGGATGATGACGTTCTCCAGGATCGTGCTCTTCCGGGGGAAGAAGCGGCTCAGACCCACGGCCAGGATGGCGATGGGGATGGCGGCCTCGATGCCTTGGCCCACCTTCAGGGCCAGGTAGGCGGCGGCCATGCTGAAGATGCCGCAGAAAATGAGGCCCAGGACGATGGCCCGGGGGGTGGTCTCCGGCATTCCGTCCTGGGGCACCAGGGGCACGTAGGCTTCGCCGGGTTCCAGGGCCCGTCGGGCGTTCTCGGGCAGGCCCTTGATGACCTGGGGTTCGGATCCGTGGGACATGGACGCTCCTGGGGCGCTAGGCGGGATAGGCTTCAAGGACGGACTGGACCACGCGGCGGGACAGGCCATGGTAGCCGGGGCTGGCGGCGGCGAAGATCTCCCGGGCCAGGGCCCGGGTCCGGGCATGGAGGCCCAGGGCCCCGTAGAGCGGCCGCAGGAACTTCATGCGGCCCACCCGCAGGAGCACCTCCCGGAGGCGGGGGAAGGCGGGCTCATAGTCCGCGGCGGCGGCCAGGGTCAGCCACTCCACCAGGATCTCGTGGTTGCCCCGGCCCATGAGCTGGAAGTGCTCGTCCAGCCAGACGCAATCGGACTGGGAAAGCTGGCGCGGCAGCTTCTGAAGGAAGACCTGCAGCTCCGCCGGCTTCCAGGCGGCGATCTGCTGTGCGCTTGGCCGCGAGCCTGAACTCCAGCCACTCGCGAGGGTCGAGATGGCGTCCAGCTGCACGCTGCGGAACTTCGGCGAGGAATCCGGAAGGCCCGGCTTGTCGAGGTAGGCCTTGGCATTCACGGCCTCCAGGGCCCCGGGCAGCTTGGCGCCGACAAAGGTGCAGAACTGCTCGGTGGTGATGGAGGTGAAGCGGAAGGCATCCATGTACTCGCGGATGAAGCGCAGGAAGCGCTCCTCGCCCACCTCCTGCTCCAGGGCCGCCACCAGCCGGGCGCCCTTTTCGTAGGGGATGCTGGAGAAGGCGTCATCGGGGTCGATGCCCTCCAGGTGCATGCGCAGCACCGTGAGCTCGGGCTGATCCTTGAACCGCTCCAGGCTGTCCTCCAGTGCCTTCTGGCCCATGGCCCAACCCAAGGCCGCGGCACCCTCGCCGTGGAGGATGCGCAGGATGCGGCGCTCGGCCCACACAGTGAAGCCTTCGTTCAGCCAGAAGTGTTCCATGCTGGCGTTGGTGACCAGGTTGCCGGTCCAGCTGTGGGCCAGCTCGTGGGCGACCACATCGACCAGGCTGCGGTCCCCCGCCAGCAGGGTGGGGGTGAGGAAGGTCATCCGCGGGTTCTCCATCCCGCCATAGGGGAAGGAGGGCGGCAGCACGAGCATGTCGTAGCGGTCCCAGGGGTAGGGCCCGAAGAGCCCCTCGGCCTTCAGGATCATGTCCTCCACCCCCGCGAACTCCCAGGCGGCGGCGGCCACGGTTTCCGGCTCCGCCCAGACCCGGGCCCGGGGGCTGAGGTCCCGGGCTTCCAGGCGGCCCACGGCCAAGGCCAGCAGGTAGGAGGGAATGGGCTGGGGCATGGTGAAGCGGTAGAGATGGCGGCCATTGCCGAGGGCCTCATCCCCGGCGGGGCCTGCGGACATCACCGCCGTGAGGCCCTCGGGCACGTTCACTTCGGCCTGGTAGGCCACCCGCACGACGGGAGTGTCCTGGCAGGGCACCATGGTGCGGGCGTGAATCTGCTGACACTGGCTGAAGAGATAGGGTGCGACCTTGCCCTCGGTCTGCTCGGGTTCCAGCCACTGCAGGGCCATGGCGTCGACCCCGGTACGGTAGGAGATGGCGATCTCGGTCGTCTCTTCGGGCACTTCGATCCGCAGGCGCTGGCCCAGGATGGGGTCCGCCTCGCCCAGGTCCCAGGGGATGGGGCCATGGCCCGGCACCTGCACCGAGTGGATCTCCAGGCCCTTGGTATCCAGATCCAGGGGCCCGGCGATGGCCCGTCCGAACTCCAGCACCACGTCGCCAGCGATGCGCTTGTCCGCAAAATCC
Organism: Candidatus Geothrix skivensis; assembly: GCA_016721195.1. Lineage (GTDB taxonomy): Bacteria > Acidobacteriota > Holophagae > Holophagales > Holophagaceae > Geothrix > Geothrix skivensis. The sequence goes on from JADKIO010000005.1 coordinate 278,229, forward strand.
ACACCGAGCTTCAGGCGCAGACGGCGGGCCTTGGGCTGGGCGGCATCGTAGTGGGAATGGGGATCCGGGCGATGCATGGGAACCTCGTGATGGCCGCCCATGATCCCATGGGGCGTGGATTGGCGGGCGTCACAAGTGTGGTGGCTGGGCTCAGGCCCCGCTGCGCAGGGCCTGAGTTAGGAAAAGAGAGCCATAAACGAGAGGCCCCGCAGCGCGGGGCCTCTCTCACCGAAAACCGCAGGTTTTCAGCCCTGCGTTAATCCTCATCAGGGACGAGCCCCTCCACCTTCTTCACCTTGATGACGTCGCCATGGTCCTTGACGATGCAGCGGAGCCAGTCCTCGGGGGCCTTGGGGTGGGTGACCTCGCCCTTCTCGTTGCGCACGTTGCCGTCCAGGTACTTCCAGATGAGGAACTCGCCCAGCTTCTTCCAGCGGGCCATGAGCTTCTCCGTGGACTTGGCGGCGTACTGGGTGAGGTAGTCCTTGGCCAGGGCCGGGTTCTGCTTGTGGAGGTCGAGGGCCATGCGGTCCACCTCGGCCTGGTCTGTGAGGTAGCCACCCTCGAACTCGCGCTGCACCTTCTGCAGGTCGACGATCATGTCGCTCCAGCGGGTGTAGGTGTAGTTCGTGACGAAGTTGAAGGTCCAGAAGGCGCTGTCCCAGTTGAACTCGTTGAAGTTCCCCGTGCCTTCGGCGAAGGCCCTGGGGGCCTCCTTGATGCCGCAGGAGATGGGCACGTAGACGGTGGTGTAGGTATCATCCACGCCGAACCACAGGACGCCACCGACGGGATCCGGCAGCCAGGAGCGGCTCTGGCTCACGAAGGAGAAGCCGGTCTGCTGGGTGCTGATGGCCCGCTCGTGGACATAGTCCTGGCCGTCGATCTTGAAGCCCATGGGCCGCCAGCGGTAGGGCAGCTTGTAGGGGCCGGCGCCCACATCCTTGGTCATGTCGAACTCGGTGCCCTGGTAGTGATCGCGCATCAGCTCCATGGTGTCGCGCACATCGAGCTTTTGGTCGGGCTTCACGAAGAGGGGCATGGGCTTGGCACCCTTCTCGGCCTTCACGAAGTCCATGGGGATGTTCTGGCTCTTGGCGGCGCGGTTGAAGATGCTCCATACGCGGGCTTCGCACGCCCGCAGGGCGCCGAAGCTGAGGGGCGCGTAAGTATCAGCGAAGCTGAAGGACTTGTCCTTCCCCTTGAACCAGCCCTTGTCCCGGGCGAAGGAGATCAGATCCTTGCTGAACAGCGCGGTCTTGGGGTCGTCCTGGGGGAACTGGCGGATGCGGGCCTGGTTGGCATGGGCGCTGATGGTGCCGTCGGGCAGCTTGTAGGCCACCCAGAGGGCGCCCTTCTGCCCCTTGCCCCGGCCGATCATCTCGAGGATCCAGACTTCGTTGGGATCGGCGATGGAGAAGCTCTCGCCGCTGGATGCATAGCCATGGGTCTCGACCAGACCGGTCATCACCTGGATGGCCTCGCGGGCGGTCTTGGCCCGCTCCAGGGCGATGTACATGAGGCTGCCGTAGTCCACGATGCCGCTGGGCCCTGCCAGATCCTTCCGTCCGCCGAAGGTCGTTTCGCCTACCACAACCTGGAATTCGTTCATATTGCCGACGCGGGTGTAGGTGACCGGGGCTTCGGGGATCTTTCCGAGGAATTTGCCGGTGTCCCATTCGATGATGTCGCGCATCTCGGAGGCGAGGTGGCGGCTGCCCCGCTTGAAGTAGAGCTCACCGTAGAGCGTGTGGCTGTCGGCCGAGTAGGTGATCATCGTCGAGCCATCCTTGCTCGCGCCTTTGGTCACGAGCAGGTTGGTGCAGGCATCCAGGGCCGCTCCGGCGGCGAGGAGGCTGGCGAGAAGCACGAGGGGTCGCAGGCGCATGGGGATCCTTGTTGAAGGAGTGCTGAATGGAAGGGGCAGCTTACCAGATGGTGGGGCGGTCCTTCGCGGAACGCATCATGGGGTCCCCCGGCTTGCAGCCGAAGGCATCGAAGAACTCCGGCAGGTTGGCAAGGGGGCCGTTGACCCGGAACTTGGCGGGGCTGTGGGGATCGGTGTTGACGCGCAGGCGGGCAGCCTCCTCCCGGGTGAGGGTGCGCCAGGTCTCGGCGTAGCCCAGGAAGAAGCGCTGCTCGGGGGTGAAGCCCTCGATGGACCCTACGGGAGCCTTCCCCTTCTGGCTGAGCTTCCAGGCGTCCCAGGCGATCTTCAGGCCGCCCAGGTCGGCGATGTTCTCGCCGAGGGTCAGCTTCCCGTTCAGCCTTAGGCCCGGCAGGGGCTCGTAGGCGTCGAACTGCTTCACCACCAACTCGGCGCGGGCGTTGTAGGCCTTCTCGTCTTCCGCCGTCCACCAGCTCTTGAGGTTGCCATCGGCATCGAACTGGCGGCCCTCGTCATCGAAGCCGTGGGTCATTTCGTGGCCGATGGTGGCGCCGATATTGCCGTAGTTGACGGCGTCATCCGCCGTGGCGTCGAAATAGGGCGGCTGCAGGATGCCGGCGGGGAACACGATCTCGTTCATGGTGGGGCTGTAGTAGGCGTTGTTGGTCTGGGGCGTCATCTCCCATTCGTTCCGGTCGATGGGCTGGCCCAGATGCGCGAGGCGCCGCTGGAACTCGAACCGACGGGTCTCCAGCAGGTTCAGCACGTAGGGCTGGCGCTGGATGTGGAGTCCAGCATAGTCACGCCAGGCATCCGGGTAGCCGATCTTCACGCGGATGGCGGCGAGCTTCTGCTGGGCCTTCACCTTGGTGGGGGCGCTCATCCACTCCAGGCCCTGGATGCGTGCCTTGAGGGCGGCGCGGAGGTTCTCGACCATCTCCAGCACCTTGGCCTTGCTGGTGGCGGGGAAGGCCCGCTGCACATAGAGCTTGCCGAGGGCCTCGCCCATGCCCTGGTCCGCGGCGAACATCACCCGCTTCCAGCGGGGATGCTGGGCGGTGGTGCCCTGGAGCCTGGTGCCGTAGAAGGCGAAGACCTCTTGGTCGAAGGCCTTCGGCAGGGCCTGGGCCGTGTTCCGGAGCAGGTTCCAGCGCAGGTAGACGCGCCACTGGTCAGCGGGAAGTTCCTGCATCATGCGGCCCAGCTCTGCCAGGAAGGCGGGCTGGCGGACCACGTACCGGTCGGGAGCGGCAAGGCCCTGGGCCTTCAGGTAGAGGCTCGCGGGGAAGCCCGGCGCGGCGGCCAGGAGTTGGGCCGGCGTCATGGCGTGGTAAATGGCGTTGGGATCCCGCTGCTCCACCTTGGTCATGCTGGCCTTGGCCAGCCGGGTCTCCAGGGCCAGGATCCAGTCGGCATCCTTGGCGTCGAAGCCCGCCAGACCCAGCATCTTCGCCACATGGGCCCGGTAGGAGGCGAGCAGTTCCTTCGACTTGGCATCGTCCTTCAGGTAGTAGTCCCGGTCCGGCAACCCCAGGCCCCCCTGGGCCAGCACCATGGAGTAGCGGCTGCTCTCCTTGTCATCCTGCTCGACGCCAAAGGAGAAGGCGGCGAAGATCCCCAGGCGGTGGAACTCGCCGAGGACTGTGGTCAGGCTGGCGGGATCCTTCACCCCATCCACGCGGGCGAAGAGGGGCTGCAGGGGCGCCAGGCCCCGGGCTTCGATGGCTCCCTCATCCATGCCGCTGGCGAAGAAATCACCCACCTTCTGGGCCTCGGAGCCGGGTGCCGCCTTGGCTGCGGCGGCGGCCTCCATGATCTCCTTCAGGATCTGGTGGGTGCGGGTGTCGATCTCCTGGTCCACGCCGTACCGGTCGTACTCGGCGGGGATGCGGGTGCGCTTGGCCCAGCCACCGGTGGCGTACTGGAAGAAGTCCTGGGTGGGCTTCACCGCGAGGTCCAGGTTCGCCGGATTGAAGCCCTTGTAGGGCAGCTGGGCCTGCAGCGCGAGCGCCAACAGGGGGAGGGCAAGGCAATGGAAGCGCATGGGGACTCCTGGAGATCCAGCATAGGAACTGGCTTGGGAGCGGCGGGCTGCTCCGGGACCTGCTTTGACGATTCGTCAGTTTTTGAGTATTAGAGCTAACATCGTAAGATGATGCTAATAGCCTATCAGGAAGATTTGCTTCGAGATAAGTATATTAATTTCTCTACTTCTGCGTGAAGCACGCCATTCGAATCCAGCAACTGGATGGTGTAGCTCCGGTCCAGCTTGGGCTCAACCGCCAGCCGATGGCGGACCTCCATCAGCTCGGCTTCGTCCAGGCGGAAGGTGGCCGTGAGTGCGGTGCGGCCTGGCCTTCGGAAGCGGATCGCAGCGGCCTTGTCCCAGACGGCAACTCCGGGCCCCAGGTTCTTCATGAGCATGATCATGTAGAAGGGATCCACTGCAGCGTAGAGGCTGCCCCCGAAGATGGTGCCCACGTAGTTCCGGGTGCGCCAGGAGAGGGGCAGGCGGACCCGGACCTCCCGCCAGTCACTGGCAATGAAGGTGACCCGGGCGCCCGTGCCCCAGTAGCAGGGCCAGAGGTTCAGGCCCCAGCGGAAGAGGCGGGTGCGGAGGCTCTCGGCCATGAGCCGCTAGAACCGGACGGTGACGTTCTCGCCTTCCTTGATGTGGACCGTGTCGATGAAGCGCACCTGGCGGGCGCCGTAGGTGAGGATGAGGCTGGAGGTGCGCAGGCCATGCCCGAAGTGCAGCACGCCTTTGAGCAGGTTGCCATGGGTGACGCCGCAGGCGGCGAAGACGATCTCCTTGCCGGGACAGAGGTCCTCGGTGAAGTAGATGCGGTTGAAGTCCACGCCCATGGCCTCGGCCTTTTCGCGGCTGGCGGTGTTCGTGTCCACCTTCAGGCGGCCCTGGATCTCGCCGTTGAGGCACTTCAAGGCCGCGGCCGACAGCACACCCTCGGGGGCCCCTCCGGTGCCCATGACCGCATGGATGCCGGTGCCACTGACGGCGGCGCTGATGGCGGCGCTAAGGTCGCCATCGCCGATGAGCTGGATGCGGGCGCCGGCCTTGCGGATATCGGCGATGAGCTGGGCGTGGCGCTCGCGATCGAGCACGGTGACCGTGATCTCGGAGACCTGCCGATCCAGGGATTGGGCGATGATCTGGAGGGTTTCATGGACAGGCGCGTCGAGGCTCACCTTGCCCTTGGCTGAGGGCCCGACCACCAGCTTTTCCATGTAGAGGTCCGGAGCGTGGAGCAGGCCGCCCTTCTCGGTGGCAGCCAGCACAGCGATGGCATTGGGCGCGCCGGTGGCGCAGAGGTTCGTCCCCTCCAGAGGATCCACGGCGATGTCCACGGCGGGATTGTCCCCATCCAGATCCACGCCCATGCCCACTTTCTCGCCGATGTAGAGCATGGGGGCCTCGTCCCGCTCGCCTTCGCCGATGACGATGGTGCCGTCCATGCGAACCGACTCCATGGCGGTCCGCATGGCCTCCACCGCCAGCTTGTCGCTGTGCTTGCGCCGCCCGTGGCCGATGGAGGTGGCGCAGGCGATGGCGGCCTGCTCAACCACCCTCAGGAATTCGAGAGAGAGGGTCTGTTCCATATGGGGGCTCCTGGGGCTACGGTGGCTCGAATCAGGCCAGGCGGTTGACGCTCTGACGGATCCAGTCGAGGAAGGGCTCGGAGCCCTCCTCCACGGGGAACATGAGGATTTCCGGGACCTCGTAGGTATGCAGATCCGTGATCACTTCCGAAACCTGGGGAAAGAGTGCGGTGGTGGTCTTGATGATCAGCATGACTTCCTCGTCGAGGTGAGTCTCGCCCTTGAAGTAGTAGTAGCTCTTGATGCTGGGGACGATGTTCACGCAGGCAGCGTAGGCCTGATCCACCAGGGCGGCGGCGATGGTGAGGGCGGTTTCCTCACTGCCACAGGTGGTCATGACGGTGCAGACATCGGTCATCTGGCGCGCTCCCCGCCCGACGGGCGGAACCGCTCATTGTAGCTTGAGAGCAGGGGATTGACGCGCCACGAAACATTGAGTCTGCGGGCAATTGCGCGCAGTTGGTGGTCTGACCACTTCGCGGCCTGAGCATCATGTTGGGTGGGTCGAGCCATCCTCCGTATTTGGCGCCGACCCACCAGGGCCTGGATCCGAACGCGTCTGGCTTCGCCAGCCCGCTCGGAGGTTGGCCGTTCTCCCACGGTGCGGCCGACCCATCACTGCGGGATTCGAACGGCGTCTGGCTGGGCCAGCCGCTGGTCTTGCTCCGGCGCCACAGAGGCTCCAGTTCCGGGAGCCCAAGGGCCGAGCGGGAGCACTCTGCGGGGCAGGGTGCATCAGTTGGAGAGTGGCGCCTCCACAAGCCCGCTCGGAGGTTGGCCGTTCTCCCACGGTGCGGCCGACCCATCAGTGCGGGATTCGAACCGCGTCTGGCGGCGCCAGCCGCCGGTCTTGCTCCGGCGCCACAGAGGCTCCAGTTCCGGGAGCCCAAGGGCCGAGCGGGAGCACTCTGCGGGGCAGGGTGCATCAGCTGGAGAGTGGCGCCTCCACAAGCCCACTCGGAGGTTGGCCGTTCTCCCACGGTGCGGCCGACCCATCAGTGCGGGATTCGAACCGCGTCTGGCGGCGCCAGCCGCCGGTCTTGCTCCCGGCAGCGCCCCGCGCTGCCTCCGCAAGCCCACTCGGAGGTCCGAATCCCTTGTTCGGTTCATCCAGATAGGCAAAGGGCACCCCACGGGGTGCCCTTTGCCTATCTGGTCGGGGCGAGAGGATTCGAACCTCCGACCTCTCGGTCCCGAACCGAGCGCTCTACCAGGCTGAGCCACGCCCCGACGAAGGTTTGACTCTACTGGAAACCGGCGGAGGCGTCCAGCTTGGCTAATCGGATTCAAGGCCCAGGCGGATCCGTTCCTGGCGCCTGGCCTCAAGGAGGCGCAGGGCCCGGCGGAGGGGGTCGGGATCCTTGGGGGGTTCCCTGGTTTCGACGGGGGGATCGCAGGGTACGATCTGGAGGCCCATGAGGTTCAGGCCCAGGGCGCGGCGGATGCGCTCCCGCACCTGGGGCCAGACGGCCACGGCGGCTTCTCTCAGGGTCCCGATGCGGGTCAGCTCCCAGCAGCCCATCACCAGGACATCGCGCTCCACCCGCAGGGGCTTGGTGCGGTCCGCCAGGGCCGGGCCCACGACGAACCGCCAGGCTTGGCGCAGGCGGGCCTCGGCCTTCTGGTTGGGAAGGCGAGCCCCGATGGGGACGAGGCGGAGGCTCCGCTTCATGGCTTCCAGCGGGGCGGAGGCAGGGAGGCGCAGGCGCGCTCGCCGTTCAGGAGCAGGGGCGAGGCAAGGGTCGGCACCATGGTGTTGGTGTTCACGTCATAGAGGGGCTGCAGAAGGTTGTGCAGGGTGCCCCCCTGCCGGAAGAGCACATCGTCGACGCTGCGCACCCGGCTGGCGGGGATGGCGTTGGCCTCGCACATGGCGATCACTTCATCGAGGGTGGAGGTGCGGGTACGGGCCTCGATGAGGGCCACCAGTTCCTCGCGATCCCGCACGCGGCCGCGGTTCTTCCTCCACTCGGGACGGGCCTCCAGATCCAGGCCCAGCCACAGGGCGAGCACCTCGAACTGGCGGTCGCTGCCCACGCCGATGGCCACGTCCCCATCGCTGCACTGGAAGGACTGATACGGCACGATCTGGGGATGGGCGTTGCCCCAGCGCTGGGGCGGCTTGCCGGTCATGAGGGAGCCGGCCGCCACGTTCACCAGGCCCGCCAGTGCAGCTTCCATGAGCGGGACCTCGATGTGGATGGCCTCGCCGGTGCGCTCGCGGTGGAGCAGGGCCGCCTGGATGCCATTGGCGCAGTAGAGTCCCGCCAGCACGTCCACCAGGGCCACACCCACCTTCATGGGCCGGCCGTCGGGCTCTCCGGTGATGTCCATCCAGCCGCTCTCCGCCTGGATGATGAAGTCGTAGCCGGCCCTACGGGAGGCGGCGACATCCGAGGCGAAGCCCCGGACGGAAGCCAGGATGAGCTTCGGGAATTTTCCATGGAGGCGCTTCCAGCCCAGGCCCAGGCGGTCGGCGGAATCGGAGCGGAAGTTCTCCACCAGGACATCCGCATCCTTGAGCAGCTCGAAGAGGGTGGTCCGCCCCTCGTCGGTGTGGAGGTCCAGGGACTGGCTCTGCTTGCCGCGGTTGGCGCAGCGGAAGTAGGCACTCTCGCCCTCCTCGCCTTCGTCGAAGGGTGGCCCCCAGCCCCGGGTGGGATCGCCGCCCGGAGGTTCCAGTTTCTGGACTTCGGCGCCGAAATCCGCCAGCAGCTGGGTCGCGAAGGGGCCGGCGAGCACGCAGGACAGGTCCACGATCCTGAAGTGGGACAAAGGCTTGAGCATCGAGTCGACATCTCCTGCCACCAGCCTACTTCAACTCGAACGGGAGCTCGTCCCAGAGGTCATAGGCCTTCGGCAGAGGGTCCCTGTAAATCGCTTGAACCTGCCGACAGCGACCTTCTGGCCAGAACTCAGCTGGCGGCAACGGTCCGGCGGTAGGCAGAGCTGAGGGTGGCGGCGATCTCCTCGGGGCTGCGGCCCAGGAAATCCTGGCGCTGCATGAGGTGCACCAGTTGGCCGTCTTTGAGGATGGCGGCCTGGGGGCTGGTGGGCATCGCGCCTTCGAAGTACTCCCGGGCCTGGGCCGTGGCCTCCTTCTCCATGCCCGCAAAGACGGTGACCATCCGGTCGAAGCGAAGGCCATGGGAGCGCAGGGCCTCGGCCACACCGGGGCGGGCACCGGCGGCGGCACAGCCGCACACGCTGTTCACCAGCAGCAGGGTGGTGCCAGGCTGCTGCAGGGCCGCGTCCACCTGGGCCGGGGTCAGCAGTTGCTGGAAGCCCACCTGGACAAGCTCCTCGCGCATCGGAGCCACCATTTCTTCAGCATAATTGGACAAGGCATCCTCCCAGGGATGAAAAAGTTTACCAAACAAGTCAAGATTGATCCAGATCACATTATGAGCGCCTAATAAAACCCCGACGAGGCCGCGATGAAGCCAGGCAGGATGCACCGCAGATATCAGTTCGTCTCGCGTATCGCCGCAGGCGATACCGAGAAGGAAGGGCCCGCAGGGCAACGTGGTTCGTTGTTCAAGGGACGTGACGCCGCGGGGCGCCTGCCCGGCTTCATCCCTCCGGGCGAGGGCCGGCGGGGAGGCTCCGCCTCCGCGAACGAAAGTGAGTGGGAGGGCCCTGCAAGGCAGGGCCCGATAGGCGGAGGGCGATGCAGCGTCACCTCCAGCTATCGCGGCGCGGTGCGCCGCTCCTGCTCGCCTCCGGCTCGCAGAGCCGGAGCCTCCGTCGCGCGTAGTACCCGCTACGCTTTGACTCGCGTTCCTCGCCTCGCTCGCCCGGCGACCCTCGCGCGACCACGTGGGGGTTTTATTAGGCACTCTCAGGAGGTCCCATGCGACTGGTGCTGATGGGTGGAAGTCTTCGGCCGGCTTCATTCAATGCACGACTGTTGAAGCATCTCGCCCAGGAACTGGAGAGCCGGGGCCACCAGGTTTCGGCCTTCATGGGGGAGGCCCTGCGCTTGCCGCTTTACGAGGACGGCCTCGCCCCCACCTCAGCGACCTTGGCCCTGCACAAGGCGCTGCTGGAAGCCCAGGGCCTGGTCATCGTGTCTCCGGAGTACAACGCGGGCATTCCTGGTCACCTGAAGAATGCAGTGGACTGGCTCAGCACCCTGAAGCCCAGCCCCTGGGCGGGTCTGCCGGTCCTGCTCAGCGCGGCCAGCCCCGGCGCCTTCGGGGGAGCCCGGGGACTGATGGCCTGGCGGGCGACCCTGGCCAACATGGGTGCCTTGGCCCTGCCGGAAGCGATCACCGTCCCCCATGCGGACCAGCAGCTGGACGGGGGCGGTGCCCCCACGGACCCCCGGACCGCCGCCATGGTGCCGAAGCTCCTCGATGGCTTCCTGACCCTGGCGGGGAAGCTGCGCCAAGCCTGACACTTCATGCCATCCTTGAGCGTTGTCTCCGGAGCCGCCATGAAGGACTTCTTCAAGAGCTTTTTCGCCACGCTGCTGGCCCTGATGGTGGTGGGAGGCTTGGCCTTCCTGCTGTTCTTCGGCCTGCTGGCGGCCATTGGATCCTCCAGCAAACCCACCGTCCCCGGCAAGGCCGTGCTGGTCTTCGACCTGGGCACCAGCCTCATCGACGGGGAACGCGATACTGAGCCGGGCGAGGCCCTGAACGAGGCCCTCGGGGGTGGAGGCGGCCACACCCAGTCCCTCCCCCAGGCCATCGAGGCCCTGGACCGGGCTGCCACTGATTCCCGCATCACGGGGCTGTTCCTGACGGGGAACCTCCAGGGCGCGGGCCCCGCCCAGCTGCGGGAGTTGCGGGAGGCCATCCAGCGCTTCAAGGCCACGAAGCCGGTACTGGCCTACAACCTGGGCTGGAGCAAGCGGGACTACTACCTGGCCGCCGGAGCCACGAAGGTCTTCCTCAACCCCTTTGGGGCGATGGAAGTGAACGGCCTGGGTGCGGAGCCCATGTTCTTCGGCGAGGCCTTCAAGAAGTACGGCGTGGAGGTGCAGGTGACCCGCGTCGGGAAGTACAAGAGCGCCGTGGAACCCTTCATCACGGATCGCATGAGCGAGCCCAACCGGGAGCAGGTCCAAAAGCTGCTGGATGACATCTGGGGCGAATGGAAGGCCACGGTGGCCCAGGATCGCAAGCAGACCCCCGCCGAGCTTCAGTCCATCGCGGACGAGAAGGGCCTGGTTGAGGCCGAGGATGCCCTCAAGCTTGGGCTGGTGGACCGTCTCGCCCCCTACGACGAGGTGCTGGACGAGCTGAAGAAGCTGGCCGGGAAACAGGCCAAGGACAAGGACTTCCCCCAGATCAACCTGGCCACCTATGCGGCCATTCCCGGTGATGCGAAGACGGGGAAGACCCGCATCGCCGTGCTGGTGGCCGAGGGCGAGATCGTGGATGGCGAAGGCAAGTCGGCCCAGGTAGGGGGGGAGCGGGTCAGCCGCGAGCTCCGCAAGCTCCGCCTGGATGACCGCATCAAGGCCGTGGTGCTCCGCGTGAACAGCCCCGGCGGCAGCGCCGCAGCCTCGGAGCTCATCCAGCGGGAGGTCGTGCTCACCAAGAAGGTGAAGCCGGTGGTCGTCTCCATGGGCCACCTGGCCGCCTCCGGCGGCTACTGGATCAGCACCTATGGCAACCGCATCTTCGCGGAACCCACCACCCTCACCGGGTCCATCGGCGTGTTCGGATTGCTGCCCAACGTGAAGAAGCTGGCCAATGGGCATGGCATCACCTGGGACGGCGTGCAGACCGCCAAGCTGGCCAATCCCATGACCCTGACCCGCCCAAAGAACGAGGTTGAATTGAAGCTCATCCAGGGCGTGGTGGACCACATCTACGATCAGTTCATCGCGAAGGTGGCCGACAGCCGCAAGATGAAGAAGGAGGCCGTCCATGAGATCGCCCAGGGCCGGGTCTGGTCCGGGCAGGAGGCCCTGAAGCTCGGGCTGGTGGATGAGCTGGGGGGCCTTGGGGCCGCCGTGAAGCATGCCGCGAAGCTGGCCAAGGCCGAGGGCGACTTCCAGGTCGTGGGCCCGGAGCGGGAACCCGATGCCTTCAAGGAACTGCTCAAGAGCATCGGCCAGGGCAAGCCCAGGAAACTCGCCAAGGCCGGACCCGTGGACCAGCTGGTGGAAACCTTCAAGATCCAGGTGGAGAGGCTCTCGGCGCTGAATGATCCCCGCGGCATCTACGCCCGCATGCCCTTCGAGCTCGACCTGAAATAGCCTCGATGGATTCCTCCTCCTTCATCTCGGCCATCGTCCTGCTGGTCCTGGTCACAGATCCCCTGGGCAACATCCCGCTCTTCATCGGGCTGCTGAAGCAGGTGGATCCAGCCCGGCGCCAACGGATCATCGTCCGAGAGGTGCTGTTCGCCTTCGTGATCCTGATCTTCTTCGCCCTCTTCGGACAACGGGTGCTGAGGCTCATGCACCTCACGGACACATCGCTCGGCATCGCCGGCGGCGTGATCCTCTTCCTCATCGCGCTGAAGATGGTGTTCCCCAATCCCGGCGGTCGGGGGGCCGATCACCCCATCCACGGGGAACCCTTCCTGGTGCCCCTGGCGATCCCCTTCATCGCCGGCCCCTCCGCCATCGCCACGGTGCTGCTGCTGGTGAGCCGGGAGCCGCTCCGGCTCTGGGAGTGGCTGGGAGCCCTGTCCGTGGCCATGGCAATCTCTGCCGTGGTGCTGGGGTTCGCCGAGAAGATCGCGGATTTCCTGGGGGAGCAGGTCACCATGGCCTTCGAGCGGCTCATGGGGCTGGTGCTGACCGCCATTGCCATCGAGATGCTGCTGGCGGGCATCCAGAAGTTCGTGCTGCAGCTGCGAGTGGCCTAGGACTTCCGCTTGAGGCTCAGCTCCAGCGTGAACTCGGCCACGGGTTCGAAGCTGCCGTCCTGAAGTCTCACGGCGGCCTGGATGTGCATGGGTTCGGTGATGCGCTCCTCGGACTCCAGGGCCCTCCGCACCTGATCCCGGATGGCCGTCCCCTCCTTGCAGATGAAGTAGACATCGGATTCGGGCCGCTTCAGGAAGGAAGCCTGGAAGGCCTTGAAGACCAGGGACACCTGGCCGCCGGAGCGCTTGATCTGGTCCATGGCCAGCAGGCCTCCGGCGCAGTCGGCGCCGATGGCCAGGGCGCCGAAATACATGGAGCCCAGGTGGTTCTTCGTCCAGCGGCGGAGGGGGATCCGGACCACGCAGCAGGTCTCGGACAGTTCCAGGACGCGGGGCCGCACCGAAGCCAGCAGGGGGATCTTCAGCCAGCCGAAGAGGCGCATGCCGAAGGTCTGCTTGAACCGCAGCCACCGGGACATGGATCAGTCCCCGACCTGATTGACGTCCAGCAGGCCTTCGGGGGGATCCAGGTCCAGGCGGCGGCCCGGCAGATCCAGGGTCCACCAGGCCTTGATGTAGGGGATGTCCCGCTGGCCGGTCCTGCCGGGCCGGACATCGCGCATGATCACCATGTCATAGCCCGCCGGTCCGGGATCCAGGCGCAGCACCTCGCCCACCTTGCGCCCCGCCACAAAGACCTCGCAGCCGATCCACTGGTGCCGGAAGGTTTCTCCCTCCTCCAGGGTGGCCGCGGCCTCGGGCATCCAGAGGGCCCAGCCCTTGAGGGGCTCGGCCGCCGTACGGTCCGGCACATCCGTGAAGGCCAGGCAGGGCCGGTCCTGGTGCCAGCGGAAGCCCCGGAGGCTCACCGGCCGCGCTGGCGCCAGGGGCTCGGCATGTTCCAGGTCCTGGTGGGGCGGAGCCAGCACGAGTCCCTTCAGGCCTTCCAGCTTCTCAGGTGCATCCATGAGGGCATGGAAGAGGAACTCGCCCTTGAGCCCCTGGATCTTGGCGAGGTGGCCCGCGAGCAGCACCCTAGGCCTCGTCCCCGTCGTACAGCTCGAGATCAACGGACAGTCCGGCCTTTTCCCCGGCGGTCTTGCAGAGGGTGCGGAGGGCCGAGATCATGCGCCCGTGCTTGCCGATGATGCGTCCACGATCCCTGGCGTCGGCGTAGACGAGGACGTCGCGCTTCCGGCCCTCGCCCTCGATTTCGATGCGGAAGGCCTCCGGATGGTCCAGCAGCGGCGTCAGCACATCGCGCAGGAAGGCTTCGAGGTTCATGGCGGCTCCGGGGAGAACAAAGAAAGCCGGACCACAGGCCCGGCTTTCGTGGATCTGAGACGGGCTAGAGGACCTGGTTCTTCTTGAACAGATCGAGCACGGTCTTCGAGGGTTGGGCGCCCTTCAGCAGCCAGGACTTGGCCTTGTCCACGTCGATGCGGACGGCCTCGCCGGAACCGGCGATGGGGTTCACGAAACCCAGGATTTCCAGGGCCTGGCCAGTGGGGATGCGATCGTTCTCGGAAACGACGATGTGGTAGAACGGGCGCTTCTTGGCGCCGTTGCGGGCAAGACGGATCGAAAGCATGGGCACTCCCTGAGCAGGAAAGTGTATCTCGGAATCCCCCAATTCCCAAGGGCAAATTGGGGTTCCTACAGCTGGAAGTCGCCGGGAGGGAAGCTTCCGGACAGGACCTCCTGCCTCTCCCGGATGTTCCGGCGCAGGGTCGGCCAGCGGGGATGCTCCCGCACCCGGGCGAGAAAGGGCGAGCCCTCGTACCAGGCCGAGGTGCTGAAGCCCTGCACGAAGGCGCGGGTGGCACAGTCCACGCCGCGGTCGGCCTCGCCCAGCAGGGCATAGGCTTCGGCCTCCTTGAAGGTCCACTCGCCGTCCGGGATCCGGAGCTTGCCGCGGATCTCATCGAGCTCCCGCAGGAACTGCAGGCCCTCGGTGGCCCGACCCTCCAGATGGGCGCGGTAGGCCTGGCACAGGTCGCGGAACGGGGCCGGGGCCAGGTTTGGGGCGCTGCCTGAGCGCATGAGGTCGAGGGCTCCGGGGCGGTCGCCTTGGAGCAGGGCGAAGTAGCCCCGGTAGAACAGGATGCTGGCGTCCTGGGGCCGTTCGGCCCCCCGGTCGAGGTCCCGCCTGAACGCTTCCAGGTCGCCGAGGTAGAGGTAGGTGGTCTCGGCGAACCAGGCCGAAGGCGTGGCCAGGGGACCCAGCAGGTCCCCGCGCCGGCCGAGTGCCCTGCGGGCCAGTTCCAGCAGCCCCGACGTCCGGCCGGCGTAGGCGATGCCAAGGTACAGATCCGGTGTGCCGGGCCGAAGGCGGACGGCATCCCTCAGCACCTGCAGGGCGAAGCTCTGGTTCCCGGTGTCCGTCAGCATCAGGGACCAGAGAAAAGTCGCCCGGGGATGCCCCGGCACCAGGCTGACGGCATTCTGGAAGGCGTGGTGGTTTCGCGAGTTCAGCCCGATGCCCGCCCGGTCCGGCTGCACCCACAGGCTGCGATAGAGGTGATCCCCCAGGGCGGTCCAGGCGGTGGCACAGCTGGGTTCATCCTCCACCAGCTTCTGGGATATGGGCAGGTGTTCCACGGCGGCCCGGTCATCGCGAATGGAGAGCCCATGCATGAGGAGCCAGAACCGTTCCGGAGAAGCGGGGAACAGGTGCTCGATCTGCCGATGGCGGAGGGCCATGGGCCATTGGCGGATGACTTGTTCCATGGTTTTCGCGGGCGGCTGGGCGGGGATCGCCTCCTGGATCCAGCCCTGGTCCGAGAGCAGTCCCTTCGCGGTGTTCCATTCCAGGGTCAGGGCCAGGTTGATGCCCTCCCGCTGGCCCTGGAAGCGGAGCAGCCGGGTGTCGGACGCCATCCGCTTCAGGTCGTCTGCGGTCGGCATGGATGGGGCGTGGGTGACCGTGGCACCCACCAGGACTTCCAGGCAGTCCGCCAGGAGGGTTTCCATGCCGGGGCCGAGATCCCTCCCCTGGTCGGGGAGGGGTGAGGCCAGGATGAGCACCCGGTCCGGGGCGGCGAACCTGGCCAGGACCAGGCCCAGCACCCCGAATCCGGTGAGCGCCACCGCCAGGAGCAGCCACATCCGGGATCGAGCTGGGGCAGGTCGGGGTTGGGCCATGGGCTCCTAGAAGGGAAGGCTGGGGCCGCCGCCCATCTTCGCCATGCGCTGCATGCGGGCCATGAACTTGGGATCGTTCATCTGGCCCATCATCTTCTTCGTCTCCACGAACTGCTTGAGGAGCTGGTTGATCTCGCTCACGGGACGGCCGCAGCCCGAGGAGATCCGACGTTTGCGCTTGCCGTCCAGCAGGTTGTGGTTGGCCCGCTCGGCGGGGGTCATGGAATTGATGATGGCTTCCAGGTGCTTGACCCGCTTGTCTGTGGCAGCACTGGCCATCTGGTCCTTCATCTCCTTGGTGACGCCCGGCAGCATGCCCATGATCTTGCTCATGGAGCCCATCTTCTGCACCTGCTGGAACTGCTTGCGCATGTCCTCCAGGGTGAACTGATTCCTGGCCAGGCGCTTGGCCATGACCTCGGCTTCCTTCTCGTCGATCCGGTCCTTGGCGTGCTCGATGAGGCTCAGCACGTCGCCCATGCCCAGGATGCGCTGGGCCATGCGGTCCGGGTGGAAGCGCTGGAAGTCCTCCAGCTTTTCGCCCTCGCCCACGAACTTAAGGGGCTGGCCCGTGGCCTGCTTGATGCTGAAGGCCGCGCCACCGCGGGTGTCGCCATCGGTCTTGGTGAGCACTACGCCCGTGATGCCCAGCTTCTCGTGGAAGGCCGTGGCGCTGCGCACCGCGTCCTGGCCCGTCATGGCGTCCGCCACGAAGAGGATCTCATCGGGGGAGGTGGCGGCCTTGATGCGGGCCAACTCCTCCATCAGCGTCTCATCCAGGTGAAGGCGGCCCGCGGTGTCCAGCACCACCACGTCCCAGCCCTTCAGTCGGGCTTCGGCCACCGCCGCGGCGCAGATGGCGACGGGATCCCTGAGATCCGTGTGGAAGGAGGGAACGCCCGCATCCTTCGCGACGATGTGCAGCTGCTCGATGGCGGCGGGCCGATACACGTCGGCCGGCACCAGGATGGGAGAGTTGCCCAGCTTCTTGAGAAAGAGGGCCAGCTTGCCGCAGGTGGTGGTCTTGCCCGCGCCCTGGAGGCCCACCATCATCACCACCGTCGGGGGCCTGGAGGCGAAGCCGAGGGGGTGCTCGGGAGCCTGCCCACCCATGATCTCCACCAGCTCCCGGTGGACGATGTCGATGAAGGCCTGGGCCGGGTTGAGGCCCTGCATGACCTCCGCGCCAAGGGCTTTCTCCTTCACGCGCTGGAGGAAGGTCCGGGCCACGCTCACGTGGACATCGGCCTCCAGCAGGGCCATGCGCACCTCGCGCAGCACTGCCTCAAGGTTGCTTTCGGTGAGCTTGGACTGGCCCCGGAGGGCCTTCATGGCCTGGCTGAGCTTCTGGGTAAGGCTGTCGAACATGGGACTCCGGGATGGACCAAACCATCATTGTAGGTGGCGTCGAGGACTTTCCTCCTGCGGAAAGGGGTTCCTCAGGCATAATCCTGACCGACGGAGTCAAGTTTATGCCCAACCACCTGTCCGAATGCCTCAGTCCCTACCTGCTCCAGCACGCCCACAACCCTGTGGACTGGCACCCCTGGGGCGAGGAGGCCCTGCAGCGGGCCCGCAAGGAACAGAAGCCCATCTTCCTCAGCATCGGCTACAGCGCCTGCCACTGGTGTCATGTCATGGAGCGGGAGAGCTTCGAGAACCCGGCGGTGGCTGAGGTGCTCAACGCCCACTTCGTGAGCATCAAGGTGGACCGGGAAGAGCGGCCTGATCTCGATGACCTCTACATGGACGCCGTGCAGACGCTCACGGGCCGGGGCGGCTGGCCCATGAGCGTGTGGCTCACCCCCGAGCTGGAGCCCTTCTACGGGGGCACCTACTTCCCCCCGGAACCCCGGGGAGGCATGCCCGGGTTCATTCCCCTGCTCACCCGGATCGCCGGGCTCTGGCAGGAGGATCGGGCGGGAGTCATCCGCCAGGCGGGCCAGCTCACCGCCGACCTGCGGCGACAGGCCACTCTGGAGGCGGCCCAGGAGAGCCCAGGGGAAGAGGTGCTCGCCGGCGCCCTTGACCAACTCCGCAGGGGATTCGACGCCCGGTGGGGAGGGTTCGGGCCTGCCCCGAAGTTCCCCCAGCAGATGGCGGTGGAACTGCTCCTGGCCCGTGGCACCCGGGAGGATCAGGGAATGGTTCTCCGCACCTTGGACGCCATGTGGGAAGGCGGCATGTACGATCACCTCGGGGGCGGATTCTCCCGCTACAGCGTGGATGCCCAGTGGCTGGTGCCCCACTTCGAGAAGATGCTCTACGACAATGCCCAGCTCATCGGCTGCTATCTGGCGGCCCACCAGGCCACCGGCGAAGTCCGCTACGCCCAGGTGGCCCGGGAGACCCTGGACTACCTGCTCCGGGATCTGCACGATCCCAGCGGGGGCTTTCACTCCAGCGAGGACGCGGACAGCGAAGGCGAGGAGGGGAGGTTCTACGTCTTCACTCCCGTGGAAATCCGGGAGGCCCTGGGGCATGAGGATGGCCAGCGCTTTTGCGCCGCCTTCGGCGTCACGGTCGGCGGGAATTTCGAGCATGGCCACAGCGTGCTCCACCGCTTCTCCTGCGGCGCCACGGAGCGCCTTCCCGAGAGGGAGGAGCAGGTCCTGCGGGAGAGGCTGCGGCTCTGGCGGGACCGTCGGGTGCGACCCGGCAAGGATGACAAGGTCCTGGCGGCCTGGAATGGACTGGCACTCTCGGCCCTGGCTCGGGGTTTCCAGGTGCTGGGGGATGTCCGCTACTTGGAGGCGGCCCAGGCCTGTGCCGCCTTCCTGCGCCAGGAGCTCTGGAGGGAGGGACGCCTGCTGCGCGTCTGGCGGCAGGGAC
This sequence comes from Candidatus Geothrix skivensis, assembly GCA_016721195.1. GTDB lineage: Bacteria > Acidobacteriota > Holophagae > Holophagales > Holophagaceae > Geothrix > Geothrix skivensis. The sequence continues at coordinate 296,542 of JADKIO010000005.1, forward strand.
GGGCCCACACGCCGGGGTTCCTCGAGGACTATGCCGCCGTGGTGGAGGGCCTGGTGGATCTCTTCGAGGCGGACTTCGATCCGACCTGGCTGCGGTGGGCAGAGACGCTGGGGGAGGGCCTGCTGACCCGCTTCCACGATGCCGCCGAAGGGGGCTTCTTCAGCACCGAGGCGAACCAGTCCGACCTGATCTTCCGGCAGAAACCGGGCTTCGATAACGCCATCCCCGGCGGCAACACCCTGGCGGCCCGCGCCCTGCTGCGCCTGTCCCGCCACCTCCAGCGGGAGGACTTCCATGTGGCCGCAGAGGGCACGGTCCGGTGTTTTGGAGCCTGGATGCAGCGGGCTCCGCGGGCCTTCCTGGGCCTCCTGGGCGTGCTGGACCAGGTGCTGCGGGAACCCCTGAACGTGGCCCTTTCCGGCGAGCCGGCCGATCCCGGCGTCCGGGCGATGCTTTTCGAAGTGCACAGCCGCTTCCTGCCGGGACGGGTCCTTTCGGTTTCCCCCGACCAACTGTTGCCTCTCCATGAAGGACGGGCCAGCGCGACAGGGCAGCCCCTGGCCTTCGTCTGCCGCGGCCGCACCTGTGCTCCGCCGGTGAGGACGGCCAGCGGCCTCGCAGGTCTTCTCGACTAGGCACGGATTTCCGCCTGCAGCGGTGGCCCTCTCCCCTTGAAGGCGGCGGCTCCCGGCCTAGCCTGGGGGTGTGGAGGAGGCTCTCCTCCCATGCACGGGGCGACCGTTTCCGCCTGCCCCTTCCGGCCTGAGAACAATAGGCCGAGACTTGCGGGCACCCTTCGGGGTGCCCCTTTTTTGTCCGCGAGTGCCGCGCTGCGCGCCTACCCCAGGACCCCCCGCCTTGGCACGGCGGAGCCAGGCCCAGGCTTCTACCTCAGGTTGGGACGACGCCGCACCTAGCCCGAGAACTCCCGTGCATTCTTGGAAGTCCAGCGCCGCTGATCCCCCGGGGCCCGCCTGGCATAAAGAAAAAGCCCGGCAGCGCCGGGCTTTTTCTTGGGATGGAATTGGAATCAGGCGGCAACAGTGCGGCGGCTCCGGTGCAGCACTTCGGCTTCGAGTTCGGCCTCCAGAGCCTGCACCTGGCGGAGCACGGCCAAGCTGCGGGGGGAACTGCTCATCTGCCTTTCCAACTGGTGGAAGACCTCGTGCAGCCGCTCAGCGGTGGTCCAGAAGGCCGGGTTGTGCTGGCGTACTGTGGTGTCCGAGTGCATGGTGACTCCGCAAGCTTCCTGGACAACATGATCGTGTTAGGCGATGACTTAGGCTAGTGATAGGCATCACAAGAAATGTCATGGGTTACGGATATTTTTGTCACGAGGTGCGTGACAATTCAGGTTTCCCTTGAAAAACATGACCTTCCGGTCGTTCAAGGGGGCGATCAGGCCCGCCGGGTGGCCAGCAGATGACCGATGGCCACGGCCGCCGCATCCGCCGCATCGGCGGCCAGGGGCTCCTTCAGGTTCAGCAGGGTCATCACCATCTTGCCCACCTGGCCCTTGTCGGCCCAGCCGTAGCCGCTGACGGCTTTCTTCACTTGCATGGGGTTGTAGTCACCCACCGGGAGGCCGTGCAGGGCGGCCGTCAGCAGGATGCCTCCGCGGATTTGCCCCAGTTTCAGTGCGGTGGCGGCATTCTTCTCCACGAAGGGGGATTCCACGGCCATGAACCCGGGGCTGTGGGCCGAGATGGCCTCCGCCAGCCGTTCGTGGATGCGCAGGCAGCGCTGATCGAAATCCGCCCCCCGGGGGCTGCGGATGACGCCGGCCTCCACCAGGGTCATCCGGGACCCGAAGCGCTCCACCACGGCCCAGCCACAGGCAAGGGAACCGGGATCCACGCCCAGGCAACGGACCGGCGAGGGCGCGACAATCATCGGCCCTTCCGCTTGCCGACGCCCCGGACGCTGCCTTTGGGTGGCTTCGGGCTCGCCTCCCGGGACTTTCCGGTGGCCTGGCGGACCTTCTTGGGGGGACGCCCGACGGCAGGGGCATCCTTGCGGCTTCTTTCGCCTCCCGCACTGACGCGGCGTTTGCCCCGGGGCTTCTCGAGGTCTCCTTCCCTCAGCACGGCGGGCGCGGCAAGGGTCGGCACGAACTGGAAGGCCTTGCCGTGGGCATCCTGGGCCTTGGCCTCCGTCATCCATGCACTGACGCGTCGCAAGTCCTCATCCACCGTGGTGATCTCGACTTCCACCCCATCGCCGATGGTGAGGACCACGGTACCCCGGAGCCCCGTGGCCTTGGTCCGGTGCTCGTCCACCCAGAAGTTGCCGCCCAGGGCCGCCAGGGGCACCCCCACCTCGACGAAGGGGGCGTCCAGGGTGATGAACACCACCTTGGCGGAATAGCCCTGGATGCGGCCCTTGAAGCGCTGGCCAAGGCGGCTCTTCATCAGAAGGCAGGCCTTCCACTTGTCGTTCTCGCGCTCCGCCTCGGTGGCTTTCTGTTCCGCGTCGCTGGCGCCCTTGGCCAGCACCGCGAGCTGGCTGTGGAGGCCCTCCGGCAGGGGCTGTCCGCGAAGCACCTTGCGCAGCAGGCGGTGGACGAGGAGATCCGGGTAGCGACGGATGGGGCTGGTGAAGTGGAGGTAGTCCTGGAGCGCCAGGCCGGAGTGCCCGATGTTATCCACGCTGTATTCCGCCCGCTTCAGGCTGCGCAGCAGCAGGGTGTTGATCATGGCTTCGAGGGGGCCACCCCGGATCTTGTCGAGCATGGCGTTCAGGTGCTCTGGCGTGGGCGTCTCCTTGGGCTTGAGCAGCCCGAAGGTACGGGCCACTTCCGCGAAGATCTCCAGTTTCAGGGCATCCGGCTCGTCGTGGATGCGGTAGATGGCGGGGATCTTCTTCCGGGTGAAGAACCTCGCCACCGCCTCGTTGGCCAGCAGCATGAACTCTTCGATCATGCGATGAGCATCATGGCGGGGGTAGCGCCGGGCGTCCACCGGCCGGCCCTCCGCGTCGAAGATGAACTCGGCCTCTTCCGTATCCAGGTTCATGGCGCCCCGGCCCAGTCGTTTCTTGGTGAGGCGGCGGGACAGCACCAGGGCCTGGTCCAGCAGGGCGCAGAGGGGCTCGCCGAGCTCCGCCCGCTTCCGCTTGGAGAGATCGATGCAGGCATCCTTCACTTCATCGTAGGTGAGCCGCTTGGCGCTCCGGATCATGCTTTCGGTGAGGCGTGTTTCCACCACTTCCAGGTCCGGCGAGAGGGTCATCCAGGCCGTCATGGTGAGCCGGTCCACGCCTTCCCTCAGGCTGCACAGATCGCCGCTGAGGCGCTCGGGGATCATGGGGATGGCCTCGTCTGGGAAGTAGACCGAGGTGCCCCTCAGGCGAGCTTCCTCGTCCAGGGGACCGCCTTCCCTGACGTAGTGGCTCACGTCCGCGATGTGGACGCCCAGCAGCCAGCCGCCTCCCTCGGATTCGGGCAGTGGTTCGAGGCTGATGGCGTCGTCGAAGTCCTTGGCCGTCGGGGGATCTACCGTGCAGGTGAGGATGTCCCGGAGGTTTTCCCTCCCTTGAATCCATTCAGGGAGGGGAGCGGTGGGGAAGGGCGCCAGCTCCGCCATGACCGCATCCGGGAACGCCGTGCGGAGGTTGAAGAGGGCCGCAGTGAGCCTGTTCTCGATCTTCAGGTCGGTCTTCTTTCCCAGCCGGGCCACCACGGTACCGCGCAGCTGCTGGGCATTCGGGTCTGGATCGAGCTTGACGCTGACGAGCTCCCCGTCCTCCGCCAGGTCCGTAGCTGGCACCGAGATGACCTGGGGCAGCCGGGGCTCGAGAGGCACCACACGCCAACCCCAGGGCTGTTTCTGGAGGGTGCCGGGCAGGGGGATGTCGCCGCGGCCCTTGACCTCCAGGACCCGGGCCTTGAGGCGGCCATCCCAGCCTTCCCCGCAGACCTCGGCCACCACGCGGTCGCCGTGGATGGCGCCATGGGCATCCCGCCAGTCCACCAGCAGGTCCGCGCCGCGGACCTTGGGCAGGCCCACCAGCCTCAGGAAGCCCCCAGCGCCCTCCGGATGGCCAAGGAAGGTGCCTTCGAAGGTTTCGAAGGGGCGGAGCCCGGGGGTCTGGGGTTTCTGCGCTTTCGTGGGTTCCCGCCGATCTGTGGTGCGTGCCTGGGCGGGGATGCGGGGAGTTATGCGGCGGGACATGCCTAAAGACTACAAGGCACGTCGACCACCTGGGCGGATTCCCTGGAGGAGATCAGCCCTTCTTCCCCTTCTTGACGGGGGGCGCAACCGCCTTGCCATTCAGGAGGTTCAGCTGATGCTGGACCTTTTTGCTCTCCGGATCGATGGTCGCGAGACGGTGGAGCCAGCGGGCCTTCCCGGCCTTGTCTCCCTGGGCCTCCAGGTAGGCGGGGCTGGAGACCACGGCTTCCACCCACTTGAGCCTGTCGCCTTTCCCGGCTTTGTAATCTTCCACCTGGGTGGCTTCGCCCTTCAGCTTGTCTTCCATCACCTTCACGATGGCGTCGTAGGCCGTGCTTTCGCGCTTGGTGACATCCAGATAGGTCTGGAAGAAGGTCACCCACTTGGCGCTGTCCACGACTTCCTTCTCCACGCCACTAGCCAGTTCCAACTCCTGCTTCTCCCCGGGATCGGGGACGCTCTTGGCCTTCAGTTCCTTCAGACGGATATCGTTCTCTTCCAGGACCTGCTTGGCCCGGGCCCCCATCTGTTTGTAGTAGGCCACGGTATTGCCAAAGGGTTCCTTCACGCCCTGGAAGCTCTCCTGGGCCAGGGTCTGGGCGGCCTTAGCATGCTCCAATGCCTTTTCCCACGCACCAGCGGAGTCAGCGGCTTCCGCCGCCAGTCGGTAGGCCGAGGCCAGGTCCAGGTTGGCAGAAACGCTCCTCACCAGAGTCTGATTGTCGGTCTTGTCGAAGGCAGGCTTGGTGCTGGGCAGAAGGGCAGTGGCACGGGCCAGGGCTTCGGAGAATTTGAGCTCTACCAGCAGTTTTTCTACTTCGGGCCTTTCGGCCTTCACCCGGTCGCCAAGGGTGGGCCCTGGGGCAGGGGCCTGGGCCAGCAGGGCTGCCGGGACCAGGAGGAGTGAAAGAAGGGTGGATGTGCGCATCGGTTCAACCACTGATGAAGGGGGGACGGCCCCGCAGGAAGCCTCCATTGTTCCGGGATTGCCCTGACATAGCTAGCCCCGGTCGCGAAGCCCAAACGGGTGGCAAAGGAGGCGGCAGAGGCCGCCTCCTGAGCCGGGCACCCGTTGGGCTGAGCCTAGCAACAAGGTTGGCCAACCTTTTCAGCCGCTAAGCCCAACGTTTGAGAGGCAGAAGCCGCCTCCTGAGCCGGGCGCCCGTTGGGCTGGGCACCAGAGACCGTTGGCGGCCTCACCCCAGGGTCTCGGCCATGCCCCTGATCTCGGCCTTGATGCGGTCCAGTTCTTTCCGGTCGATCTTGCGCGCGGGGACGCCGCCCCAGGTCTCCCCCGCCCCCACCCGGCTTCCCGGCAGCAGCACGCTTTCCGGCAGGATGGTCGCATCGTCGCCGATGATCACGTCCCCCATGACGCAGCAGGCCAGGCCAAGGGTGGCGCGGTGGCCCACGGTGACCGGGGCGATGACCAGGTTGCCCCCGCCCCCATAGTGGGCGAAGATCCGCACGCTGCCGCCCAGGGCGGCGTCGTCGCCGATGGTGATGAGTTGGGGATCGCTGATGTATTCGGTGTTGATGAAGGCATGGCGGCCGATCTTCATGCCCATGGCCTTCAGGAACCAGACTCCGAAGGGGGTCAGTGTCACGAAGGGCAGGAAGGTGAACCGAACCAGGTAGAAGAGCCCGTTGTGCAGGAACCAGGGCAGGGCGTGGAGGGTGTAGTAGCCACCCTTGAAGGGCTTCACCCGGGTGGGCAGGACCCAGTTGTAGACCGGGATCACCACCAGCAGGGCCAGCCCGAATAGGAAGAAGCAGAAGGCCAGGGCGAAGCCCGAAAGGATCCACGGCAAGGGTCCGGCCTGGTGGCTGGCCCAGCCCTTTAGTAGGGGCCAGAGCCACAGAGCCGGGGCCAGAGCCAGGCCCAGGGCCGTGGAGGCCAGGGTGTACATGAGCAGCACCGCCAGGCCATAGGCGATCCGTGAGAACCGCCGGAGCAGCTGATCCAGCCAGTTCTTGGGGGGAGGATTCTTGGACTGGTCCGCGGCGAAAGACGTCATGGCTCCAGCCTAGCGAAAGTGGACGGTAGCATGGGTGCATGGATCTGGTTCTGCTCCGCCTCTCCGCCCTCGGCGACATCCTGCGGGTGCTGCCCGCCTGGGCCAACCTCCGGCAAGCCTTTCCCGGGGCCCGCTTCCGGGCCGTGGTGGAAGACCGCCACGCCTTCCTGCTGGAGCCCTTGCCCTGGCTGGAACCGGTGATCGTCCGGCGAAGGCAGCTGTCCAATCCCCTCTCGGCCTTCGGCGAATTGAAGCGCGTGGCGGCGCTGCTGCGGGATGGCGAGGCCAGCCTGGACTTCCACGGCATCCTGAAGGCTGCCCTCATCCCCAAGCTGGCGGCCATCCCGGAGCGCTGGGGGGATGGGGTGACCAAGGAATTTGCCGGCCACCTGCAATCCCATCCCCTGGCCTTCATGCACCAGACCCGCTACCAGCAGGCCCTGGGGCTGGCAGAGGCCTTTGGGCGCAGCCGGGGCATCGTAGGGTTGGGGCGGTTCCGCCCCGTGCTGGGACAGGCCTCGCTCCCTGGGGCCGGGGTCATCTGGCACCAGGACCAGAAACCCCGGGTGGTTCTGGTGCCCGGCGCCTCCCGTCGAGGGGCCATCAAGCGCTGGCCCCTGCACCACTGGGTGGACCTGGCTCGTCGGCTGAAGGATCAATTCGATCTGCGCTGGTCCCTGGGCCCCGAGGAGGAGGCCCTCCGGGACTGGCTGCCGGAGACGACGGGCGTGGCGGCCCTTCCCCGTCTCGGATTCTGGCAGCTGGCTTCGGCCCTTCGGGAGGCAGACCGGGTGGTGGCCCCGGATACGGGCCTGCTCCACCTGGCCGTGGTGCTCGGTGTTCAAGCGCTGGGGCTCTACGGGTCCAGCGACCCCGTGGTGGCTGGCCTTCCCCCAGGCGCCGGTCGGATCCTTCGCACCGGCATCGGCTGTTCGCCCTGCCGGGAACGAGAATGCCAGCGGAGGCAATGCCTGGAGGAACTGCTACCGGAGCAGGTCTCTTCCGCCTTGCAGGAATGGCCTGCGGCTAAAGTGCCTTGAACTTGTATTTGCCCGCATGGCAGTCCAGGCACTTGACCACTGGGGGCTGATGCTGGCGGTGACAGTCCGTGCAGGGGATTTCACCGAGATGAGAGTCATGGGGGTTGGGCTTTGCGTCCTTCGTCGTGACCTTCATGGCGGGGTAGTCGCCATGGCAGACCATGCAGGACTCCGGGGCCACAGCCTTCTTCGTGGGCTTCTCCTCCTGGTGGCAGTTGAAACAGTGCACCCCGGATTTGGCATGAGGCGCCGGGAGGCTGAACTTCTTAACCTCCTGCGAGGTCCCGTGAGAACCTGAGAAGACGCCGAGCAGGACGAAGACTAGGCAGTGGTGGAATCGGAGCGATAAGGGCTTCATGGGGGCCTGTGCATCGGGAATCGTGGATTCGTCAAACGGTCTGCAGGTTGGTGGGACTCGATATCGCCAGGTTCCAGTCTTCACGTCTCGGCGCGCGTGACTTGTGAAAAAAAGCGTGACATTGGTCACAGTTACAATTGGGAAAGGGAACCTCATAAACTGCGGGTGTAGGATCATGACCCGCTGGGCCTTTAATTCATAGGCCTTCATACCGATATTGATTCCAGGCCGATTGTCCGTGGCGTGAAAGTCTTGGCATTCTTGATGCTGAAGTTGAACTAGAGGATTCCCCATGCGAATCAACCGCTCTCATCTGGTTTCCGGACTGGTTTTCTTGGTGGGATTGGCCTGCGCCAGTGCGCTTCCGGCCCAGTCGCCCCAGGCCCGGGCCAAGTTGGCCGCCTCCATTCCGGCCTATCAGCCCCTGGTCCAATTGAAGGGCACCATTGATCTTGTGGGAACCGATGCCCTCTCTGAACTCGGAGAGGAGTGGGCCAGTGTGTTTCGGAAGTTCCACCCCGAGGGGAGCCTGGTTTTCCGACCAGGCTTGACCAAGGATGCCGTGAAGGCCTTCATGGATGGCACCAGCCTCCTCATCATCACCGCCCGGGAATTCAGTCAGGATGAGGCGAAGGCCTTCCAGGCCAAGTACGGCTACCAGCCCATGCGCATTCCGATCTGCATGGACGCCAACATCGTCTTCGTGAACAAGAACAATCCGATCACTTCCATCAGCATGGAGCAGCTGGATGCCATCTTCTCTGCCACCAGGCTGAGTGGAGCGAAGGCACCGGCCGTCGTCTGGGGCGACCTGGGCCTCCGGGGGGAATGGGCCAAGCTGCCCATCAATGCCTACACCAGGGCCCCAGGTACGGCCACCAACGCCTCCGTCAAGGAAAAGGTCCTGCTGAACGGGACCTACCGGCCGGGCATCCTCAGCCGCGATGATGCCGCCGCCCTGGCCGAGGCGATCATGACCGATCAGACCGGCATCGCCATCAGCACCATGGCGTCCTGGTATGTCGCCAACAAGGTGCTCCCCGTGGTTCCGCTCCGGGGAGAGGATGCTCGGTTCCCGAACCAGGAGAACGTCACCACCAGCAAGTACCCCATGCCCCGCCTGTACTACGCGTACCTGAACCGGACCCCTGGCAGCCCCCTGCCTGGTCCCGTCCATGAGGTCATCCACTTCCTGCTCACCCAGCCCGGCCAGAATGCCGCAGCGGATTCGGGTCTTCTCCCCGGGCCTCCCGAGTTCATCCAGATCGCCCTCAAGCGGCTGAGCCGCTAGTCCAGGCCCCTGTCGGCCCCTCAGCCCCAATGGGGTCGTTGCCCGAGGCTAGGCCTTGCGCCAGCCGGAGCTTCCGTCCTTGCGGTCCTCAAGGATGATGCCCATGGCCTTGAGCTGGTCGCGCAGGCGATCGGCCTCCGCCCAGTTCTTCCCAGCCTTGGCCGCCCGCCGGGCCTCGATGAGGCCCTCCACCTCGGCCTCGAGGTTGGCGGCCTCGTGAGGCCAGGCTGCGAACACCGCATCGGTCTCGTCCAGGAAGGCCAGGACGGACCCGCGCTCACTGTGGGTCAGCGCCACATGGTCATCCTGGGCGTTGAGGTCGCTGATGAGTGTGAAGATGGCCGCCAGGGCCTCCGGGGTGTTCAGGTCATCCGCCATGGCCGACCAGAAGGCCTGCCGGGCCTGATCGAGGCGGACCAACGGATCCAGGGCCTCCGCCCAGGGCCCTCCTCCGGCCTGGCCTTGGCCTTCCATGCGCTTCCGGAAGGCCCGGATGCGCTTCAAGGCGTTCTCGGCGGCACGCAATCCCTCGAAGCTGAAGTTGAGCACCTTGCGGTAGTGATTGCTCTGGATGGCATAGCGCAGGGCAATGGGATCCACGCCCCTGGCCACGAGATCCCGCAGGGTGAAAAAATTACCCAGGCTCTTGGCCATCTTCTGGCCTTCGACCATCAGGAACTCGCCATGCACCCAGTGGTTCACCCAGCGGTGGCCCAGGCAGCCTTCGCTCTGGGCGATTTCATTCTCGTGGTGGGGGAAGATGAGGTCCACGCCACCGCTGTGGATATCAACCCGAGGGCCCAGCAGTTCCATGCCCATGGCCGAACACTCGATGTGCCAGCCAGGCCTTCCCGGGCCCCAGGGGCTGTCCCAGGAAGGCTCTCCGGGCTTGGCGGCCTTCCACAGCACGAAATCGGTGACAGAGTCCCGCTCGTACTCGTCCGCATCCACGGAAGCGCCCGCCTGCATCCCTTCCCGGTCCAGGTGGGCCAGGCAGCCGTACTGGGGCAGCCCCGCGATCCGGTAGTAGACGCTGCCATCGCGGACATAGGCCAGGCCTTTCACTTCGAGGGCCTGGACCAATCGGATCATCTCGGGAATGTAGTCCGTCGCCTTTGGCAAGTAGTCAGCCTGAAGGACTTGGAGGGTACCCAGATCCTCCAGGAAGATGGCGGTAAACCGATCGGTGAGCGCCTTCATGGCGCTGTGCCTGTCCTGGTTGGAGGCGACCGCGGGCAGGTCCGCCTGGGAATCCCGGATGATCTTGTCCTCCACATCCGTGATGTTCATGCAGTGTCGGACCCGGTAGCCGGCGGCCTGGAAGGTCCGCTTGAGCAGATCCTGGAACAGGAAGGTCCGCAGGTTGCCTATGTGCGCGAAGTTGTAGACAGTGGGACCGCAGGTGTACAGGGAGATCTCCCCCTCCGCGATCGGAACCACGGGTTCCACGCGACGCGTCAGGGTGTTGAATAAGGAGAGGGATTGGCGCATCTTCTTCATACGCTCTAGCAAACCATCTTTTCCCCTTCCAGCCAAAGCCCCCCTGGTGCCCCCATGCAACTATTCGGCGGCAGGAAGCAGGACGAAGCGCTCGCCAAGCGCGAGGAGCAGGTCCGGAAACTCGAGACGGAATGCCGCACCCTGCAGACCAGCCTGGAGGACACCCGGGAACTGGTCCGCCACCTGGACCAGGACCGGGAACTCCTTCTGGGAGCCCTCGAGCACCTTCGGCCGGGGATGGACGTCCAGCCTCAGGCCCAGGTCCTCCTCGACGTGTGCTTCAAGCCCCTGGGACTGGCCTGCTTCTATGTGGCCCTGGCGGACTGGGACCAGGATCTGCTCCGCTTTGTGCTGTACCACGAGGGGGGCCGGTTCCGGAACCATCCTTCCAGGCGCCTGTCGGATCGGAGTGGCCTATCGGAAAGGGTCCTTGCGGGCCGCCGCCCCGTCTACATCCGCACCTTGGAGGAAGGACGGGCCGCCGGCAGCCTGCTCACCGCCGCCGAACAGGCCACGGGGCTCATTCCCCACTCCTGGTACGGCGTGCCCCTGGGGCGGGGCTCCCGGCCGTCGGGGCTGGTGAGCTTCCAGAGCTTCCAGACCGATGCCTTCAGCGAAGGCCGCCGACGGGTCATGGATGCCCTGACGGGCCTGCTGTCCATCTGCATGGACGGGCCGCCCACACCTCAGGGGCGCTGAATCAGGGTCAGCAGATCCTGCGGCAGCACGCGGGCCCGGTTGTCGGAACTCGCCACCAGATGGACGCTCTCCCCTTCAGCCAGCAGGATGCCTTCCCGTTCGATGCGATAGCCGAAGGTGATGCGGCGCCGGCCTCCTTCCAGGAGCGAGGTCCGCACCTGCACCAGTTCGTCGTAGCGGGCCGGTTGGCGGAAGCGCACTCGGATCTCGTTCACCACCAGGCGCACGCCCCGGGCCTCCCACTCCGCATAGCTCTGGCCCAGCTGGCGCAGGTAGTCGCTGCGGCCCAGTTCCATCCACACCGGGTAGGTCGCGTGGTGGACGATGCCCATGGCGTCGGTTTCGGCGTAGCGCACCCGGAGTTCGGTCAGGGATTCCATGGTTGGATTATCCACCACTCTGACTACCCCCATATCGGACAGCGCCCCGCGCTGTCCTCCCGCTTCCGCGGCGCTCCGCTTGCGGGCGCGGACGGGGCCCCGTGGTGGACGATCCCCATGGCATCGGTCTCGGCATAGCGCACTCGGAGTTCGGTCGTGGATTCCATCCTCCGAGCGTACACGAAGAAGCCCCGCGGGTGCGGGGCTTGGGCTGACTGGACGCGGGCTCCCGGTTACTCGACGGTGACGCGGACGTGATCGCCCTTGTCCGTGGTGATCTCCAGGAGCAGATCGCCCGGCTTCGAGTCGGAGAGCAGCTTCTGGAGCTGATCGGGCTTCATGCCCTTCTTGCTTTCGCCGTTGACCTTGATCTCACCCTCGCCAACCATGTCCAGCACGCCCTTGGCCAGGCTGATGGGCATGCGGATGTGGACTTCGGTGGGGCCGTCCGCGTTCTTGTGCTTGGCGTGGTGCTGCATGACGGTCTTGGAGACGATGTCCACCTTGATGAACCGCGCGCTCTGCGCGGCCAGGGGAAGGCTGAGGCTGGCAGCCAGGGCCAGCGGGATCATGATGGCGCGCATGGGCGGCCTCCTTGGAAGGATTTGGTCGGCACTTGCCGGGTCGAGTGGGATTACGGGAGAGCCACCGAGCGGATTAGCCTCGGCTATGCTGGTGCCTGGAACAAATGCCCGTTCCAGTCCATCCAACATCCAGAGCGGAGCATCCGCCTACCTTGGAGTTCCCGCATGAAGCTCATCGCCGCTCTTGTCCTCGCCGCCGCATCGCTCTCCGCCCAGGGGACCGCGAAGTGGGAACATGACTATCAGTCCGCACTCAAGCGCGCCAAAGCCGAGAACAAGGTGATCTTCATGGATCTCTGGACTGAGTGGTGCGGTCCCTGTATCCACCTCCAGAAAAACGTGTTCCCCACCGCCGAGGCCCAGGCCGCCCTTTCCAAAGTCGTCCCTTTCTCCGCCCTGGTGCAGAAGCGCGATGGAACGCCGGTGGCGGAGGGCACCAGGCTATCTGAGGAGTTCAAGCTGAACGCCTTCCCCACCATGGTGATCCTGGATGCCAAGGGCAAGGAGCTCCGCCGCCAGGTGGGCGCCTTCCGCAGTGGGACCGAGTTCGCGGCCTGGCTGAACGCGAAATAGGCTGGAGCCTGGAGGTAATGCTTCCTGATGCGGCCCTTCGGGGCCGCGTCTGTTTTCTGAATCCGGTGCCGGCCCACCCAGCCGCCAGTCTCCGACCTGCTTCCTAAAGATCCTTCACCCCACCCGGTGTCTTCGGCGGCTTGGGCAGGCGCTGCTTGAGGCCCTCCAACTCGTCCTGCTGGGCCCCCATGCTCGGACGGGGCGGAGGCGGCGGCGGGGGCTTCTTGGGATTGGGGGGTGGGGGCGGGGTGGCGTCCCTCACCAGGGTCTGGAGGTTGTGGATGGCCTCGGCCTGGCCGGGCTGCTCCAGCAGCAGGCGCTCCAACAGGGCCTTGGCCTCGTCGGGGCGTTGGGCTTCAAGGTGGGCCCGGGCGGCCAGCAACAGGGCCGGGGCGCGCCAGGTCGGGATGGGCCGTGGGGAACCCTGGCCCACCAGGGGCGTGAGGGCCTTCAGGGCATCCTCGGGGAAGCCGGTCCTCAAGTCGATGTGCGCCGCCAGCAGCAGGTGGGCTGGTTTGGCGTCAACCGGGCGCCATTTCCGGGCGCCGATCAGGTCGCCGCTTTCGATGGCCCGTTGGGCCAGCCAGGCTTTCACGCCGCCGGGGGCCCATGTCTGGCTGGGGGCTTGGCCTGCCAGAGGCGGCGCAACCAGGCCTGCCAGGGCGAGGAGGATGGGACGCCACCGGGCGAGGGGTTTCCCGGCGGAAGCCAGCCACAGCACCAGCCCAGCCAGGGCCAGCCAGGCACCCACTTCGGGATGGGCGGGTTGCAGGGAACGGCTGGCGGGCAGAGGCAGCTTCCCGGCGGCCAGGGCCTGGAGCCCGGCCGCTGCCGCTTCGCCATCCGCGAAGACCTGCCCGCCAGTGGCCTGGGCCAGGCGACCCAGGAACTCCGGGTGGGCCGTGCTGGTGGTGGGTTCAGCGCCTCCGGCGGGAGCTCCCGGGCGGGGAGGGACCGCATGGGCCTGTCCATCCCCGAAGGTCATGACACACACCGGGATCCGGGCCTTCTGGAGGGGCAGGGTGGCGTGCTGGAGGGCTTCTTCGGCGGCTTCCCAGGTTTCTTCACCGTCGCTGAGCAGGAGGATCACCGCGGGCAGATCCCGCTCCACCTGGGCGGCCACCTGGGGCAGGCCGCGCCCCAGGCTGGTGCCCGGAGAGCCCACCTCGCCGGGGACCACCGCCCGCAGGGCCTCCCGCAGCAGGGTGCGGTCCTCGCCGGGGGGCTGGATGGGGATGGCATCCCCCGTGAGCAGATCCAGGCTCCAGCGCAGGCCCGGCTGGGGCCGGGACCAGATGCGGTCCAGGGCGGCCACGGCCGCGTCCCAGCGGGTGCGGCCGTTCGCGTCCGGGACGGCCATGGACCGGCTGGCGTCCAGGGCCACATGCACCGTGAGCCGGGGGAACTCGGGGAGTCCCCAGCGGGGTTCCGCCAGCCCCAGCCCCAGGCCCGCGGCCATGAGGGCCAGCCCCAGCCCCTGCCAGATGGGGCGCTGCCCCACCACTTGCACGCCCAGCCCGGGGCGGAGCTGGGCCCGCAGGGCCAGGGCCATGACGATCAAGATCACGGCCCCGGCGGGCACCAGGATCCAGGGATGGGAGAAGGGGAGGCTCATGGGCCCTGCACCCAGGCCGGCCTTCGCCGGCCGCGCTTGAAGGCGAGGTCCATGGCCAGAGGCAGCGCGAGGCTGGCTGCCGCCAGCAGGCACCAGAGGGCCAGGGGGCGGCCTTCGGAAGGCGGATCCACGGGCAGGAGGGTCTTTTCCAGCCTGTCCACGGCCGCCAGGCTCCGGGCCAGTCCGCCTGGATCCTCGGCGCTGAAGGATTCACCCCCGGTAAGGTGGGCGACCTGCTTCAGGCTGGTGTGGTCGACCTCCACCTTGAGTCGGGCGAAACCGCCCCCTTCCAGGGGTACGAGGCTTTCCCCGTCCGTGCCCATGGCCACGGCATGGATGCGGATGCCATTGCGCTGGGCCTCCTCCGCGGCCTCCTGGGGCGTGACGCGGCCCCGGTTCTGGACCCCGTCCGTGAGCAGCAGGATGACTCGGCTGCGGGCCGGGCTGTCCTCCAGGCGGCGCACGGCGGTCATGAGGGCCGAGCCGATGGCGGTGCCATCATCCCGGCTGTCGATGTCCAGGCGCGCCAGCATCCGGAGCAGGCGCGTGTGATCGGAGGTCAGGGGGCTCAGGGTCACGGGGTGGGCGCTGAAGAGGATGAGGGCGAAGCGGTCATCGGGGCGGCCCAGGACGAACTGGGCCAGGGTCCGCCGGGCCGCGTGCCAGCGGTCCTCGTCGGGCCGGTCGAGAATCCGCATGCTGCTGCTGCCATCCAGCACCACGGCGAAGTCCACCACCGGCGCAGTGCCCCGCAGCGGTGTGCGCCACTCGGGCCCGGCGGCCGCCAGCCCCAGGGCCAGGGCCAGCAGCACCGGGATCCAGTGGGAGCTGAGCCGGGCCAGGGTGCTGGCGGGCCTGGAGGCGGGGATGCCCCAGCGGTAGATCACGCGCCAGGCCCAGATGACCAGCGGCACAGCCAGCAACAGCAGCCAGGGATGGCGCAGGGCGATCAAGGCGCGCCTCGCTCGTTGTTCCTGGCGTCCAGGGCCGCCACCAGCGGTTCCGGCGCCGGGAAAGGGGGCTCGCTGCGCCCGAACCGCGCGGCGTCCAGGCTCCTGGCCCACTGATCCCAGGGGCCCAGGTGGTGAGCCTGGAGCTCCGCCGGGCCCCAGGCCCGGGCCGCTTCTCCGAACCGTGCGGCCAGCAGGTCCCGCCCCAGGTCGTGGAGCTGGTCGAGGGTGGCCCGTTCCCGGTTGACGGGGGGCCAGTGGCGCCGGAAGGCGTGGATCGCGTGGTGCAGGTTGCGCTTGGCCGCGCCCTGCTGCCAGCGGCGGATCCCCCAGGCCACCAGGCCCAGGGGCGGCAGCAGCAGCAGGCTGGCCCAGGTCCAGGGGAAGGGGATGGCCGGAAGCTGGTCCTCGTTGCCGCCGCCGAAGCCCACCCAGGGCCCGCCAAAGGGGATGCTGCGGGGCACCCAGAGCCGCAGCTCGGGGCTGCGCTGGCCGTTGCCCAAGTCCAGGGCGGGAATGACCGCCAGGCCGGGCTCCAGGGCCTGCACCTGGAAGCGCCAGCCCCGGCCGTCCGGCAGCGGCTCCATGGCCCGCAGCCGCAGGGGGCCGAGGCGATCCTCCACCGTGGGGCGAGGGAGGGTGGGTTTGGCTGGATCCTCTTCGCGAAGCTCCAGCACCTGCAGCTCACCGAGCTTGAACTCCGCGGGAGCCTTCCAGGTCGGTGCAGCTCCCGCGAACAGACCCCCGGCCAGCAGAAGAACTCCTGTCTTTCCACAGCTCGGATGTCGCATGCGAAATCCGAGCAAGCCAACACGCCAGCCGGAGCCAACCATTGGCATCACGCCCCTCCCGCCCGGAGCCAGGCGTTGAGCCGGACGACGGGGTCCTCCAGCAGATCCCAGTGCTGCCGTTCGATGGCCGAGGTGAACCCAGGATCGGGCCAGGACATGCCATGCCGATCCCCGGGATCCCGGGGCCGGAACCAGACCAGGCGGTGCCGGGTGGCCAGGGGCTTCAGCAGGGGCGCCAGTCCCTGCAGGCCGGCGCCGTTGCTGAAGAGCCAGAGCCGGTGACCCTTGCCATGCTCGCCCCAGTGGCCCAGGGCCTCCCGCCAGGAGGCTTCCGTGGGGATGGAAGGGCCTCGGTCCGCGAGGGTTTCCAGGATGCGCAGGCCGTGGATGCGGCCGCGCTTGGGAGCGATGCGCAGGGCAGGCGTACGACCGTCGCCGGGCACGATCAGACCCAACCGGTCCCCCGTGGCCTGCAGGGTGGCGAAGGCCGCCCCGCAAAGCTCCATGGCCCAGCGCAGGGGCGACACGGGGTCGCCCAGGAACATGGAAGGCGAGGGATCCACCACCAGCCAGAGCACCAGGTCCCGACTGCTTTCGAAGCGCTTCATGATGGGTTCGCCAGTGCGGGCGGTCAGGGGCCAGTTGATGAAGCGCGGATCATCGCCGGGCACGTAGGGTCGGTTCTCCACGAAGGTGAGACCCGCCCCCTTGAACTTGGAAGGATGCAGGCCCTCCGTGCCGCCACCCAGCCGCCCCCGCAGGCGAAGCGGCAGGCGGCGCAGGCGGGCGAGGAAACGGGCGGGGAGGGGCATGGGGATTCAGTATGGATCAGTCGGGTCGAGCCGAGGCATCCCTGGCGAACAACACGGCCGGCCAGACCCGCAGCCCCAGTGTGGCGCAGGCATCGGTGTAGCGGACACCCTCGAACCGGTGGGTGCTGCTCTGAAACTGGGCCTCCAGGGCCACGCTCCGGAACACCTGAACACCCAAGAATAGGCGGCCGACGGGGGACCACGTCTGTTCCTGAGTTGCTGGTGGGAGTCCCGGCATCGCCACATAGCCCATCAGGGTGCGTTCGTGCCAGGTCTGCATGATGCCCAGCCCAGCACCCGCATAGAGGTACGGGCGGTGCATGGTCCACCGATCGCCGCCAGGGGAATAGACCGCATCCAGACTGGCCTGGCGTTGCTTCACGGAGGTGGTGGCGGTCGCATTGGCGGGCCCAGAGGTGAAGGACTGGGAACCAGAGAAAAGGCCATCATCGTAGCGGACCCGGAGCTGCCAGGCCGGGACGATCCGGAAGGGGAAGGACACTCCCAAGGCCCGCCGGGGCCCATCGGTGGCCACGCCCTTCAGATCCGAAGGCACTTGGGTGAGCCCGACATGCCACTCCCCGAGGAGGGCCAGGACTGCCGGAGGACCGATGTACTGGGCCCGGAGGAACCCGGGGGCCATGAAAAGGAGCAGGAGCAGGAGCCGCTTCGGCCAGGGTCGTTGCTGCATGACAGGGACGTGGCTCACCATTTCACCCGTACGCGATAGGTGAGTGTACTGCTGCCCTCGGCGGGCACGGCGACCTTGAAGCGGGCGGTGCCGGAGGCTTCCTTGGTGAACGGGTGGCTGCTCTGCAGCACCTCCCAGTCGCCGGGCATGGGCTCCAGCAGGTTCACCGTGACGGCCTCCTTCTTGGCGTTCTTCAGCTCCACTTCAAAAGCCGACTCGTACACGGAGCCGAATTTTCCCTGGCGGCCAAGGCTCCGGAAGTCCGTCTGCTTGCGTTTGGCGGTGACATCGAAGGCATCGCCCAGCTTCAGGCGCACCAGCTCGTTCCTGGGCGTGTGGTCCACGTTGTCCTCGCCCACGAACTGGGCGCGGCCTTCGCTGTCGCGCTTGTAGACGCGGATGATGCCCTTGGGGAGGGGCATGCCCAGGCGGCTGGCCTCCTTGTTGTCGAACTCCACGAACACGCCCACCTTCTGCTTCTCGCCCAGATCGCCGTAGCTGCCGGAGTAGTAGTGGTTCTGCCCCTGCAGCAGGTACTCCTTGCGCACCGGCACGCCGCCGGCGCTGAGCAGGGCCACCTGCTTGGTCTGGTTCACCGCCAGGGTGGTGGGGCGGTCCAGGGTGTAGAGGTGGTACTCGAAGAGGCTTTCCTCGGCCATCTTTGGTGCGGCCTTTTCGGCCCGGGCCACGCCTGCGGACAGCATGGCCATCTGGTCCACCCGGCGATCCCGCGCCCGGTTCACGTCCCCCGCCACCAGCTGCAGGGTGGCGTTGGGGTAGGCGGCGCCGCTCTGGTTGGTGAGGGTCACCCAGCCGCTGAGGTCGAGGGTCTTCTCGTCCGAGGACAGGTTGGCCACGTAGTCGGCCCGCCAGGAGAGGCCGCCGGTCAGGTAGCTCAGCTCCAGCTGCTGGGTCTTCTCCACCCCGCTGTTGAGGCTGATGACGAGTGTGGGCCGGGCCCGCAGGTTGGCGGGCACCTTGGAATAGACGATGCGGCCGGGGACGCTGGTCTCGATGCGGTCGGCGAACTGCAGCACCGTGCCGTTGTTGGTGGCCAGCACCGTGGCCTCCTCGCGGATCTCCTTGGCCCCGGCGCCATCAGCATTGGGCACGCTGCGTACGATGGTCACCTTCTCCCCCACGTACTTCTCCAGCAGCTTCTGGGGCGTGAGCAGGTCGAAGTCGAAGTTCTGCTCCGCCACCCAGAAGTCCTTCGGATGGGTGAGGTTCCTCAGCAGGGCCGTCTCGGACCGGATCTGGGCCGACACCTCCTGGAAGGCCAGCTTTGCTTCGCCCTTGGGCAGCCGCACCTCGCGCGTGTCCTTCACCAGGGCCAGATTGTCGTTGTAGATGGTGACCGCCAGCGCCTTCTGGTCCTTCAGCGTGGTGGGCGTCTCCTGAGCGACGAGCAGCGAGGGCAGGGCAGCGAGGAGCAGGGCGGTGCGCATGGGACCTCCAGAAGGGTGGGTGCCGGGCAGATCAGGGGCCCGATACCAGGACATGCCACGAGCAGATAGATCCTTTCAGGAATTCCTGACCGCCGACTGAAGGCTCCGCGACCGTGAATCAGAGCTCAAGCGATCTGGCCGGCCTGAGCCAGCGCCTGGATGCCCGCCAGGGCGCTGTCCAGCTGGCCCTGAAGGAGTTTTTCTGCCCCCATCATCTGCATCATCATGGGGATGTCGGCCTCGTCCACGAGGCGCAGGGTGCTGCCTTCGCCGGCGGCGGCGATCTCGAAGCGGAGCTCGTGGTCGAACAGCTTCTTCGCGCCGGGCACCAGGGTCAGGAGCTGGCCGGGGACGCGGGTCTTGGCCACGAACTCCTGGGGCATCTTCATGCCCATGATCTCGATCACGTAGCTGTGGGTGTCGGCCGTGCCCTGGAAGTTCAGGGCGCCGGGTTCGAGGAAGGCCCGGTGCTTCGACAGATCCGCAAGGAAGGCATACAGCGCTTCCGGTGCAAGGGGCAGGGTGGCGGTGGCGGTCTGGATCGTGGTCATGGGGGCTCCAAGGGCGAAGGGAAATGATCAACGCAAAGGCGCCCTGGCGCCAAGCGGGACCTCAGTTCCCTGCCAAGCGGTCTTTGGGGGATGCTTCGAAGTCAGTAGAGGCGCTCGCCGAAGAAGGCCGTTCCGATGCGGATCTGGTCAGAGCCCGCGGCGATGGCCTCCTCCAGATCACCGCTCATGCCCATGCTGAGGCGGAGGGGCAGGCCCAGCTCCTGCTGCAGGCGCTCCCGCAGGGCCGCCAGCTGGGCAAAGGCGCCGGCCTCTTCCGGGGGCGGGATGGCCATGAGGCCCTGGAGGGGCAGGCGGGTGTCGCCACCCAGGGCATCCAGCAGGGCGGGCAGGGCCGCTTCGGTGCAGCCCCCCAGCTTGGTGGCCTCGTCCCAGAGGTCCACCTGGATCCAGACGGGCCTCACCACATCGAGCTCTTCGGCGAGGTGGCGCAGGCGTCCGGCAAGCTCGGGCCGGTCTAGGCTCTGGATCGCCGCGAAGGACTGGAGGGCGGGCCTGGCCTTGTTCCGCTGGAGGGGGCCCAGCAGCACGAAGCTGAGGCCCGGGGTGGCGGCGGCCTTGTCGGCGCCCTCCTGCACATAGTTCTCGCCGAACCGGGTGAAGCCCAGGGCTGCGGCCTCCCGGATGAGGGCCAGGGGCTGCTTCTTCGAAACCGGCAGCAGCTCGATGCTGGCGGGGTCGCGGTCGGCGCGTTCGCAGGCGCGCTGGATGCGGGCTCGCAGGCCCTCGACGCGGCTCTGCAGGCTCACGGCAGGAAGAGGGTCCGCTGACAGGACTCGCAGGTGAGGAGGGTCTTGCCTTCCTTCAGCTGGAAGAGGATGGGGCCCCGGAGTTTCACGTTGCAGCCGGAGCAGGCGCCGTTCTCGACCATGACCACCGCACGGCCCTGGCGGGCGCCGGCCAGCCGGTGGAAGCGTGCCACTTCGGCCGACGTGAGCTTGGCTTCCAGCTTGGACCGCTTGGCCGTGAGCTGCTTGCGGGCCTCCACCTGGTTGGCGTGTTCCTCCAGGAAGATGGCGTGGAGCTCGTCGAACTGGGCCTGGGCGGCGACGCGCTCGGTCTCCAGCAGGGCGAGTGCCGCTTCCAGGGTCTGGACCGTGGTCTCCAGGGCCTTGAGGGGCTTGGAAACGGAGGCCTTCAGGCGCTCCTTCTCATCCAGTTCCCGGATGGCGGCGGTGTAGTGCACCTTCTGGCTGGTGGTCTTCACCGCGGCGCGGGCCCGGTCTTCGTCCTTCTGGGCCTGGGTCAGTTCCTTGGATTTCACGAGGATCTGGGCTTTGGCCATGTCCAGGGCCTTGGTCTTTTCGGCGATCTGCTTCTCTGCGGCCTTGACCCGGGTATCCAGGCTGGCCAGGTCCGGGGGGAGTGCCGACAACTCACGCTGGATGGTGGCCAGGTAATCCAGGGTGGCTTGCAATTCGCGCAGGGTGGTCAGCGTTTCCATATATCTGAGGCTACACCTCAATCCGGAATAGGGTGGGGCTTTCAGATCATACAAGTCGAGGAAGAAAATCTTCGTAAATTCACTAAAATATTACCCTGAAGGCAAATAAATGGCCTTGACGCCACCTGGACTGGATGGGAGACTTGGCACTCGCTGTTGGTGAGTGCTAACAGACCTGATCGTTCCCAACCTCATTCCTTCTCAAGGAGGTCCCATGGCCATCCAGCCCCTGTCCGACCGCGTGGTGCTGAAGCGCGTCGATCCCGCCGAAACCGTCAAGGGCGGCATCATCATCCCCGACACCGCCAAAGAGAAGCCCATGGAGGCTGAGGTGGTGGCCGTCGGCGAAGGCAAGATCAATGACACCGGCACCCGCAACCCCATGTCCGTGAAGGCTGGCCAGAAGGTGCTGATCGGCAAGTACAGCGGCACGGAAGTGAAGATCGACGGCGTCGACCACGTGATCGTTCGCGAGGACGAGATCCTGGCGATCATGAGCTGACACGGCCGTCGGCGCTCGGCCGACCACTGTCTGCCTGACTCAACTCGCATCCAACCTTTCCCATTCCGGAGTTACCCATGGCCAAGTCCATCATCTATGCCGAAGACGCCCGTCAGGCGATCCTGCGCGGCGTGAACAAGCTTGCCGACGCGGTGCAGGTCACCCTCGGCCCCAAAGGCCGCAATGTCCTCATCGAGAAGAAGTTCGGCTCCCCGCTCATGACCAAGGACGGCGTCACCGTCGCCAAGGAGATCGAGCTGAAGGATCGTCACGAGAACATGGGCGCCCAGCTGGTCCGTGAGGTCGCCTCCAAGACCTCCGACGTCGCCGGCGATGGCACCACCACGGCCACCGTGCTGGCCCGCGCCATCTACAAGGAAGGCATCAAGGCCGTCGTGAGCGGCGCCAACACCATGGAAATCAAGAAAGGCATCGACCTTGCGGTCGAAACCGTCGTGAAGGCCATCGACGAGATCAAGAAGCCCGTCGAAGGCAACGCCATCGCCCAGGTCGGCACCATCTCCGCCAATGGCGACGAAGAGATCGGCCGCATCATCGCCGAGGCCATGGGCAAGGTCGGCAAGGATGGCGTCATCACCGTGGAAGAGGCCAAGGGCCGCGACACCGAGCTGACCGTGGTCGAGGGCATGCAGTTCGATCGCGGCTACCTCAGCCCCTACTTCGTGACCAACCCCGACCAGATGAAGGTCGAGCTGGAGAACCCCTACATTCTCGCCTACGAGAAGAAGGTCTCCAACATGCGCGACCTCCTGCCCCTCCTGGAGCAGGTCGTCAACAGCCGCCGCCCCCTGCTGATCATCGCCGAGGACGTGGACGGCGAGGCGCTGGCCACCCTGGTGGTGAACAAGATCCGCGGCACCCTGAACGTGGCCGCCGTGAAGGCCCCCGGCTTCGGCGACCGCCGCAAGGCCATGCTCGAGGACATCGCCACCCTCACCGGCGGCAAGGCCATCAGCGAGGACCTGGGCCTGAAGCTCGAGAACCTCACCCTGGCTGACCTTGGCAGCGCCAAGAAGGTGGTCATCGACAAGGAGAACACCACCATCATCGAGGGTGCCGGCAGCACGGAGGCGATCCAGGGCCGCGTCAAGCAGATCCGCGCCCAGGTGGAGACCTCCACCAGCGACTACGACAAGGAGAAGCTGCAGGAGCGCCTGGCCAAGCTCGTGGGTGGCGTCGCCGTCATCAAGGTGGGCGCGGCCTCCGAGACTGAATTGAAGGAGAAGAAGGCCCGCGTGGAAGACGCCATGCATGCCACCAAGGCCGCCGTCGAGGATGGCATCGTGGCTGGCGGTGGCGTGGCCCTGCTCCGTGCGCTGACCAAGCTCAACGAGCTGAAGGTCACCGGCGACCAGGCCACCGGCGTGGACATCGTCCGCAAGTCCCTGCAGGAGCCCCTCCGCCAGATCGCCACCAATGCCGGCGTGGAAGGTTCCGTGGTCGTGAACGCCGTCCGCGAAGGCAAGGGGAACTACGGCTACAACGCCGCTACAGACTCCTATGGCGACATGGTGGCCTTCGGTGTGATCGATCCTGCCAAGGTGGTCAAGACCGCTTTGCGCAATGCCGCTTCCGTGGCCTCCATGATGCTCACCACCGAGGCGATCATCACCGAGATCCCCGAGCCCAAGGCTGCCCCTGCGGGTGGCCCCGGCGGCATGGGCGGCATGGAAGACATGTACTAGCCAGCCGTCCTCAGGCATTGAGAAAAAGGCCCCGCATTCGCGGGGCCTTTTTCTCGCCGGTTCTACCTGACGGGAAGCTTTCTCGGCTATCCCTGGCTCTAGTAGGCAAAAAAGGGAAGATGGGCTTCGGCTCGGGGACGAGGGGGGCAAGGCCCTTTGCCCATTTTTTTCCTGCACGGGGATTAACCATGAAGGAAATGCGGGGTCTGGGACCATTGCACACCTGGAGGGCCAGTATCTAAACAGGCAAAAGCCCCCTCGTGGTCCATGGAAAATGCCACCTCCTGGGGGTTTGTATTAATAATGACAATAATATCGTTTTTATTTGCCACCTATGGGTTGACTATAGGAATTCCAGGGTGCATGCTTCCAGTCGAACCCCTGGGAATTCCCCCTCGAGGCGATTGAGAAAGCAGGAGCACCCATGGGCATGGGCCTTCTCTTTGACGCCACACGCTGCATCGGATGCGGCGCCTGCAGCTCGGCCTGCAAGGAGCAGAACAAGCTGCCAGGCAAGGTGGAGGAGGTGTTGACCGCCTATACCTGGACCACGGTCAAGGAGAAGGAAGGCACCAACATCCGCCGCCTGTGCATGCACTGCGAAGTGCCCACCTGCGCCTCGGTCTGCCCGGTGGCCGCCCTCGTCAAGACCCCCGAAGGCCCGGTCGTCTACGACGCCAAGCGCTGCATGGGCTGCCGCTACTGCATGATGGCCTGTCCCTTCGAGATCCCGAAATACCAGTGGGACAGCGCCGTGCCCATCGTCGGCAAGTGCATCCTCTGCGCCGGTCGGCTGAAGGAAGGACTGGCCACGGCCTGCGCCACGGCCTGTCCCGTGGAGGCCACCACCTTCGGCAAAAAGGAAGACCTGATCTGGGAGGCCCGCACCCGCCTCCGTACCAAGCCGGGCGCCTACGTGAACCAGATCTACGGACTCACCGAAGCTGGCGGCACTTCGGTGATGATGATCTCCAACGTGCCCTTCGAGAAGCTGGGGCTGAAGTCCAACCTCCCCGCTGAACCGCCCGCCATGCGCACCTGGCAGGTGCTTTCCAACATCCCGGATTTCGTCGGGGTCTGGGGCGTCTTCCTCTACGGGGTCCACTGGATCACGGCCCGGCGCGAGCGCGTGGCGGATGCCACCAACCATGACAACGGACGGGAGGATCGGTCATGAGCACCGCCGCCACACTTGCCACACGCCGCTTCCGCCCGGGATTCTGGACCATCGTTGCCGCAATTCTCTTCCTGGCCTTCTGCACGGTGACGGTGATCCGCTTCACCAAGGGCCTGGGCGCGGTCACCAACCTCAGCGATCAGTTCCCCTGGGGCCTCTGGATCGGCTTCGACCTGCTTTGCGGGGTGGGTCTGGCGGCTGGCGCCTTCACCCTGACCGCCGTCGTCCACCTCTTCAACCTCAAGAAGTTTGAACCCATCGTCCGGCCGACGATCCTGACCGGCTTCCTCGGGTATGCCTTCGTGATCGTGGCGCTGCTGCTGGACCTGGGCCAGCCCTGGCGCATCTGGCACGCCATCGTCTACTGGAACCCCCACTCCGTCATGTTCGAGGTGGCCTGGTGCGTCATGCTCTACACCACGGTCCTGGCGGTGGAGTTCTCCCCGGTGGTGCTCGAGTATTTCGGCTTCCATGCGCCTGCCCGGATCATCCACAAGCTCATCACGCCCCTGGTCATCCTGGGCGTCATCCTCTCCACCCTGCACCAGTCCTCGCTGGGCTCGCTGTACCTGATCGTACCCAGCAAGCTGCACCCGCTCTGGTATTCCCCCATGCTGCCCCTGCACTTCTACATCTCCGCCATCGGCGCGGGGATCGGGATGGTGATCCTCGAGTCCTACCTCAGCGGGCGGGCCTTCCATCGCCACCTGGAGATGGACCTGCTGGAGCCCCTGGCCCGGGGCATGGTGGTGGCCCTGGGCATCTACGGGCTGATGCGGCTACAGGCCATCCGCCGGAACCATGCCTTCGGGAGCATCCTGGAGTTCGGGTACGAAGGGAAGATGTTCCTCCTGGAGTTCACTCTGGGCGTCATCCTGCCGGTAGCCCTCATGTCCTTCCGTAAGCTTCGCAGCCACCCCGACTGGCTGGTGGGGGGAGCCTTCCTGGCGGTGTTGGGCTTCGTCATGAACCGTCTGAACGTCAGCATCACCGGCATGGAAGCCGCGTCCGGGACCCGGTACCTGCCTTCGGGCATGGAGATCATCGTTTCCGTGGGCCTGGTGGCCACCGGCATGGCGGTCTTCGCCTTCGCCGTGCGCACCTTCCCCATCTTTCCCGAGGGCCAGGGGGCCCCGTCCAGGGAGTCGAAAGAAGGAGCCTAGGCCATGCGCACCCGCATTGGCACACGTCTGATTCTCGGCGCCGGACTTGCCACGGCGACGGTGATCGGCTGCATGGCCTTCGTGATCCTCAGGTCCCAGACCGCCCAGCTGCTGGCCGAGCGCACCCGCAGCGCCGACCAGCTGAGCGAGACCATCAAGAGCGCCACCCATTTCGACATGCTCGAGAACCGGCGGGAGAACCTTCACCGGCAGATCCGGGCCGTGGGCGGATTGCAGGAGGAGGGCATCCGCAAGGTCCGCGTCTTCAACAAGGAAGGGCGGATCATGTTCTCCTCCGCCAGCGAGGAGATCGGCACCAGCCTGGATCCCAAGGGCGAGGCCTGCTATGCCTGCCACGCGGAGGGAAGGCCCCTCGAAAAACTGGGCATCCAGGCCCGGGCCCGCACCTTCCGCGCCGCAGATGGCACCCGGGTCCTGGGCGTCATCAACCCCATTCCCAACGAGTCCTCCTGTTCCACGGCTTCCTGCCATGCCCACAGCTCCAAGCAGAGCCTGCTGGGGGTGCTGGACGTGAACGTGTCCCTGGCCGAGGTCGATCAGGAGATTGCCCACAGCCGACGGGTCATCTCCGTCTCGGCCGTCCTGGCCATCCTGGGGGGCAGCCTCATGCTGTGGTGGCTCAACCGCCGCCTGGTGGTGCGGCCGGTCGCCGCCCTGGTCGAGGGCACCCGGCGGGTCAGTGCGGGCGATCTCACGGTGACCATCCCCGAGAACGACAAGCATGAACTCGGCAAGCTTGCCAAGGCCTTCAACGCCATGATCCGCAACCTGGCCGATACTCAGAACCAGCTGGCCCAGGCGGACAAACTGGCTTCCGTGGGCCGCCTGGCCGCCGGGGTGGCCCACGAGATCAACAACCCGCTCACCGGGGTCTTGAGCTATGCCTCCCTGCTGCGGAAGCGGATGGACCACGACGCCTCTGCCTGCGAGGATCTCGACGTGATCGTGCGGGAAACCGTTCGTTGCCGGGGCATCATCCGGGGACTTCTGGACTTCGCCCGGCCCGCGGCCCCGGCCCGCAAGCCCACGGATCTCAACGAAGTGGTCCGCCGGGCCGTCTCCGTGGTGATGACCCAGCTGTCGCTGCAGAAGGTCGACCTCTCCCTGGACCTGGACCCGGACCTGTCCACAGTCTCCGCAGATGGGAACCAGATCCAGCAGGTGGTGGTCAACCTCCTGCTGAACGCGGCGGATGCCATTGGCAACGAAGGGGGCCGCATCCGTGCGGCGACACGCCCTGGACCCAGTGCCTCCATGGAGATCCTGGTGGAGGATGGCGGGCGCGGCATCGCCGCCGAAGACCTGCCCCGGATCTTCGAACCTTTCTTCACCACCAAAGGAAACCATGGAACGGGGCTCGGACTGGCGGTCAGCTGGGGCATCGCCGAAGCCCACGGCGGCTCCCTGGAGGTTCAGAGCGAGATCGGCAAGGGCACCTGCTTCACCCTTCGGCTACCTTCGACCTCAGACTCGGAAGCCAGTTCACCCATTCTTCCCCCACTCACCTAGGAGGTCCCCATGACCGCCGTCCTGATCATCATCATGTTCGTGGCCTTCGTCGGCATCGACTTCCTGGTGCGGACGACCCTTCGCCGGATGCGCGACAGCAAGGAACGGCAGGACCGCGAGGCCGTCCTGAAGACCTCGATCCGGCTCGACTTCACCCACGAGGCCAAGAGCCTCAAGCGGGTGGAGGTGCCCAATCCCAAGGCCCGCATCCTCGCCGTGGACGACGAGGCCGTGGTGCTGGATTCCTTCCGGAGGATCCTGGTGCTGGAGGGCTTCAGCGTGGACACGGTGGAGCATGGCCCCGAGGCCCTGGGCCTGGTGCAGCGCCGGGATTACGATTTCGTCTTCACGGATCTGAAGATGCCCGACATGGATGGGGTCGACGTGGTGAAGGGCGTGAAGCACCTGCGGCCGGACGTGGATGTGGTCGTCATCACGGGCTACGGCAGCATCGAGACCGCCGTCCAGACCCTCCAGCAGGGTGCCTGCGAGTACGTCCAGAAGCCCTTCACGGCAGATGAGCTGGGCGACTTCGCGAAGAAGCTGGTCATCAAGCGCGAGGCTCGGATCCAGGCGGCCCAGCGCCCGACCGTGCGCATGGTCTCCCCCGAGATGGCCGAGGTGGTGCCAGCCGCTGAGTTCTGCGTTCCCGGCGGTGCCTTCCTTTCCGCCGGCCACGCCTGGGTGCGGATCGAGCCCGAGGGCCAGGTCCGCATCGGCATCGACGACTTCATGCGGAAGGCCCTGGGGACCATCAAGGAAGTGGAGCTTCCCGAGCGGGGCAAGTCCTTCCGGCAGGGTGAGCCACTCTTCACCCTGAAGGGAGCGACGGGCACGGTCCAGGTGCTGGCACCCGTCTCGGGTCGAATCGAGCACGACAATGCCGGCCTGAAGAACAACCCGGGCGAGCTCACCCACAGCCCCTACGACCGTGGCTGGGTCTGCCTCATGACCCCCAGCGACCTGGCCTCGGAACTGACGTCGCTGAAGATCGGCAAGCCCGTCATCGACTGGTACCAGGACGAGATCGCCCGCCTGCGGACCGCCAATGGTCCCGATGCTGCCGGCCCGCTGGACTGGACAGCCTTCCAGAAGCAGTTCCTGGCAGCCGGCGAAACCACCAGGGTCTAATTGCCCATCACGCCTGATTTCGGGGGCTCCGGCCCCCGAAATCGTTTCCGGCGTGGTAGCTCGAGCGCACCAGGGGCGCCGACTCCACCCGCTGGAAGCCCATCTCGAGGCCCTTCCGGGCGTACATATCGAACTCAGAGGGCTCCACAAAGCGGTGCAGGGGCAGGTGCAGCTCCGAAGGTGGAAGGTACTGCCCGATGGTGGCGATGTCCACGCGACTTCGTCGCCAGTCGGCCATCAACTCCAGCACCTGCTCCGGTGTCTCCCCCAGGCCCACCATGATGCCGCTCTTGACGCGCAGGTCCGGCGAGTGGGCATCGCGCCAGGTCGCCGTGCGCAGCAGGAGCGTCAGGCTTTGCTCGTAGTCGGCGTCGGGGCGCACGCGCCGGTACAGGTGCGGGACCGTCTCCACATTGTGGTTGAGGACGTCAGGGCGGGCCCCCAGCACGGTCTGGAGGGCCGCTTCGTTGCCTTTGAAATCGGGGATCAGGACCTCGATCCCGCAAGGGGGGGAAAGGGTCCGGATCCACTGGATGGTCGTCGCGAAATGGCCAGCGCCCCCGTCCTCCAGGTCGTCCCGGTTCACGGAGGTGACCACGGCGAATCTCAACCCGAGGCGCGCCACCGCCTCGGCCACCCGCTGGGGCTCCTGGGGGTCCAACTCCCCGGGGCGGCCCTTGCCCACATTGCAGAACCCGCAATGCCGGGTGCAGGTGTCCCCCATGAGCATGAAGGTCGCGGTCCGGTGGACGCCCCAGCACTCATGCAGGTTGGGGCAGCGGGCCTCCTCGCAGACCGTCACCAGGCGCTGCTCCCGAATGAGGCTTTCCACCTCCGCCACCACCTCCGGCGCGGGAATGCGGATCTTCAGCCATTCAGGTCGGGGGCCGGGGAGGACGGGAGGGCGGGCCATGGACTTCCATTGTCGCTCACTGGCCACCGAATCACCTTGGCAACAAATTTAAGGGGAAAGACTAAAGCCGATTAGCCACCGATGAACACCGATAACTGCATGAATGACTCTTGTTCTTTTTTCGGTGTTCATCGGTGTTTATCGGTGGTTCGAATTGCTTTTTCAGTGGCGAATGAGGTGCCGGATCGCGATGTAGAATGGAGCCATGTCCGAGACCCCCATGGAACTCCCAGAATCGGTGGCTGAAGTCCTGCCTGTGCCCGCGGTTTCGAGGACTTTCGAGCCCCCCAAGGGCTTCGAAACGAAGTTCCGTGGCCTGGCGCTGCACCTCTCGGCCTTCGACGGGCCCCTGGACCTGCTGCTGCACCTCATCCACGAGCAGAAGCTGGACCTCCTGAACCTGCCCATGGCCGAAGTCACTCGGCAGTACATGGACTACCTGAAGCTCATGGAGGAGCTGAACCTGGAGATCGCCGCGGAATTCGTGGCCATGGCCGCCCAGCTGCTGCAGATCAAGTCTCGGCTCATGCTGCCCCGGCCGCCCCAGGCCTGCGGCGAGGAGGATCCCCGCGAGACCCTTGTGCAGCGGCTGCTGGACTACCAGCAGGTGAAGGCCGCAGCCCAGGTTCTTTCGGAGCGGGAATCCGACTGGCAGAAGATCGCCTTCGCCCCCGGCATCGATCTGGATGATCACAAGCGGGTGGAGGAGGAACCCATCCGCGCCACCCTCTTCGATCTGCTGGGCGCCTACCGGGAGGCCCTCAAGCGCCTGATGCCGCCCCCACCGGTGGAAGTCCGTACCCAGCCCAAGACCCTGGAGCAGCGGGTCATGGAGGTGCTCGGCAGCCTCCAGGACGGCCTCTGGAAGCCCTTCCAGGGCCTGCTGGGCCAGGTGAACAACCGTGAGGAGCTGGTGCTGACCTTCCTTGCCCTCCTGGAACTGGTTCGCACGGGCCGCATCGCCCTGGTCCAGGGCGAGACCTTCGGCGAAATCCGCATCAAGGCCGCCGAGGCCGCGTGAGCGGCGGGACCGAAGCCCTCCGGTCCCCCCACCGGGTGGCCTATGGGGCGGGACTCGCCCTCTGCCTCGGGACCCCTGGCCTGATCGCGGCCCTTCTCCTATCGGGCGCGGTGCCAGCGGGTACCCAGCCCCCCGAAGGGGGCCTCGAGCAGGTGGGCTACCTGTTGACTGGATTCGTTTTCCTATCGGCCACCTGGGTGTGGTGGCGGTCCACCCGCGCCCTCCAGGCCTTCCGGGAGGTGCCCGAGGCCCAGCGTCCGTCCGTGATCTTCCGGGAAGGCCTGGTTTCGGCCCTGGCCCTCGAGTCCAGCTGTCTTTGCGGATTGATCTACTGGATGCTGGTGGGAAGCCACTCGCCCCGCCATGTGTGGGGCTTCATCCTGATGACACCCCTGCTCTTCCTGGCTCTGGTCCCCCGGTTCCCTCGCTGGGCAAGGGCCTTGGACAGCTGAGACATCCGCTATGCTGGGGGACCCCATCCGCAAAGGAGGGTGCATGTCCGCGCCCGACGCCCGCGATCCTTCCACCCCGAAGTCCTCCCTGGAGGACACGCTCCGCCTGCCTGCAGGGGAGCCCGTGGATCCCCGCAGCACGGTGCAGGTGGACATCCCGAAACTCCTCAGTGCCCAGGGGACCCTGAAGCTGCCCCGGCTGGATCCTGGCACCGATCCCAACCAGACCCAGCGGCTCATGCGTCCGAAGGGGGACGAACCCCCCATCCGCGTGCAGAAAGTGGACCAGCCCCTGGAGATCGAAGGGCAGACCCAGCCGCAGGTCAAGCAGCCCGGGTCGGGCAGATCCTTCGCCTGGAAGCTGCCCCTCGGGCTGGCGGTGCTGGTGACCCTGAGTGCCGTCGCCTATTTCGTCAGCGCCGGGTGGTTTCGCACCTCCCCAGGCGCCTCGTCCGTCCGGGCGGGGACTCTGGGGACCGGGGAAACCGGCGCCTCAACCACCGAGGTCTACCTCCAGCAGGCCAAGGCCGGGGATGCCCATGCCATGCGCATGCTCGGCGTCATGTACTACTACGGCCTGAACGTGCCCCAGGACCGGGAAAAGGGGCTCCAGTGGTACCGGAAGGCCGCGGAGAAGGGCAGCGACGCGGCTCGGATCGAGCTCGAGAAGCTCGAGGTTGCCAAGTGATGGTTCAGAAGGTGGCGATGATCTGAAGGCTGCCTCCCCAGTACGTGTAGGTGGAGACCTTCTCACCCCAGGTGGCTTCGGCTTTGAGCGCGAATCGCTTCGTCAGGGGCCAGTGTCCGGTAAAGCTGGCGAGCCGCTCCTGGGGTATTGGATCCGAGGACGCAGTGAGGCTCGTCATGGTGATAGGGGTAGTGCCCGTGCTTGTATTCGTGCCTGTGCTTCGCCTGCCGAATCGGCCGCCGACACCAGACAACGGGGTCATGGCGGATCGAGTGATCGACGCGGACAGCCCCCCGCCGGTGGCGGTACTCCCGAGGATGCCCCGGCCCGCAGCCAAGCGGAGGTTGTGCCAGACGCCAAAGTCGCTGCCGCCCAAACGGATATTCAAGATGCCTCCGAGATCGCTGCCTCCATCGGGCTCGTAGGTCAATTGTTGGGCCTTGGCTGAAACACACCACTCCGCGCCCTGGTAGGCCAGGCCCAACTGAAGCATCCGGATTTCCTCCTGTTGCGCGAATCTGGTGAGGGCGCCTGCCAGATCTAGTCTCCAACCTGCGGCGAGGTCGAGGCGAACATCCAGGTCCGCCGCGAACTGGGGGAGGAAGTCGCTGTTGTTTCCACCACTCAGTCCCAAATAGGCTGAGGACGCTTTTCCGATGAGCAGTTCCTTGCCTGCGATGAGCATCGTCCCCTTTCCCTCGGGTTGATCGAAGCCTATGGCTGCGAACTCCCAGGGACCGCCATGAGCAGGGTAGATGGCGGCGTCCACGGTCCACCCCTTCCGGCGGCCCAGGTCGTTCGAGAACGACTGATCGTAGCCTCCCACGGCCACCCGGGTGACCGTGGAAGTCAGGGGAGTCCTTGGATAGGCGGGATCCTCCTGGGCGTATAGAGCCATTGGGAGGGCCCACAGGAGGACTGATCTCTTCATCATCTGGACTCCTGTGCAGGAGGGACAACAAGGTTGGTCAACGGCCCCGGCCAGTTCGATTTGCGGATGATCGGCCTAGGCGCTGACCTGCGCCGGTTCCCGGCGTTTGTCCGCAACTGCCGTCCTGCTTTCGCAGGCGGCTCTGAGTCCGGTCCTGAGTCCGGTCCTGGGCCTGATTCTTGGTCCGGTCCTGGGCCTGATCCTTGGTCCGGTCCTGGGCCTGATCCTTGGTCCGGTCCTGGGCCTGATCCTTGGTTCGGTCCTGAGTCCGGTCCTGGGTGCGGTCCGCCGTCTGGGCGCCAAGGGTGAGCGCCGCTCCGAGGGCTGCGGCAAGTAACTTTGTGATCTTCATGGGTACCTCCTGGGTGGGTGTGCGGTCTTGCCCGCACACCTACCGAGAGGCCCATGGACTCCGAGTGGTTGAAGGTGCCCTGGTTGGCTAATTTTATAAATACTGTTTTAATTTAAATTACTATTTTGCCATGTGACAATTCGTCGCACGGCAACGGAGCCAAGCAGGCTGGAAAGCTCCGTCTCTGAGGCTTGTTTGATCGCGGTCACGCTGCCGAAGGCCTGGAGCAGCTTCTTCGCCGTGGCCGGACCGATGCCGGGAACCTGGGTCAGCTCGGTCTGAAGGGTGCGCTTGGCCCGCAGGGCCCGGTGGTAGGTGATGGCGAAGCGATGGGCCTCATCCCGGATGCGCTGTAGCAGCTGCAGCACCGGCGAGGATTTCGGAATCTTCAGGGGTGCGCTTGAACCGGGCCGAAAAATTAGCTCCTCCTTTTTTGCCAGGCTGGCCAGTTCCAGCTGCTCCAGCCCCAGATCCTTCAGGGCCGCCTCCGCCGCGTGGAGCTGGCCCAGGCCCCCATCGATGATCACCAGGTTCGGGAACTCCTGCCCTTCGTCCCGCATGCGTTTGTAGCGGCGTGTGACCGCCTCCTGCATGTTGGCGAAGTCATCGTTCTGCTCGTTGGTCATCTTGAAGCGCCGGTAGCGGGCCTTGTCCGGCACGCCATCGGTGAACACCACGCAGCTGGCCACCACCTCCCGGCCCTGCCCGTGGCTGATGTCGAAGCATTCGAGGCGGCGGGGCAGGTGGCTCAGGCCCAGGAAGGCCTGCAGGCCTTCGAGCACCGCCTCGTTGAGCCGGGCCGGTTCGAATTTTCGCTCCAGGGCCAGCCGGGCATTCTCCTGGGCCATGGCCAGCAGCTCCACCTTCTCGCCCTTCTGGGGGACATGGATGCGGGCCTTGGTGCCCCGCAGGCCCGACAGCCAATCCCGGAGCAGGTCACCCTCTTCGGGCTCGATCTCCACCAGGAGCTTGGCAGGCACGGGATCGGAACTGTAGACGCGCTGAAGGACCTGGGCCAGCACGGCGCCATCGAAGGCCTCGATGTCCTCCAGCACGTACTCCTGGCGGCCCATCATGCGGCCCTCCCGCAGCATCAGGCGGTGCACGCAGGCCCGGCCGTCCAGCAGCGCACTGCCGTAGACGTCCGTGTCATCCAGGTCCGCGCTGGCGGCCTTCTGGCGGGTGAACCAGGCGTCCACCTGCTGGAGGGCGTCCCGGTGCTGGGCGGCCTGCTCGAAGGCGGCGGCCTCGGCGGCCTTCCACATGGCGGCCTCCAGCCTCGCCTTCAGCTCGTCCCGCTTGCCCTCCAGGAACAGCCGCGCCTCCTTGGCCTGCTCCCGGTAGGCCTCCTGGCCCACGGCGGCGATGCAGGGGGCAGTGCAGCGGTGCAGCTGGTACTTGAGGCAGGCCCGGCCCCGCTTGCCGTCAATGTCGATGTCGCAGTCGCGGATCTGGAAGAAGCGGTAGACCAGCTCCGCGGTGCGGTAGGCGGTGCTGGCGGGGAAGAAGGGCCCGAAGTAGAGGCTGCCGTCCTTGCGCACCTTCCGCGTGACGAAGACCTTGGGGAAGGCCTCCTTCCAGGTGAGCTTCACGTAGGGGTAGCTCTTGTCGTCCTTCAGCAGGATGTTGAAGGGCGGCCAGTGCTCCTTGATGAGGTTGTTCTCGAGGATGAGCGCTTCGAGTTCGGTCTCGCAGACGATGAGCTCGATGTCCCAGATGCGCGCCACCAGGCGCCGGGTCTTGGCATCCAGCCGCTTCTGCTGGAAGTAGGACTTCACCCGGTTCCGCAGCACCTTGGCCTTGCCCAC
Organism: Candidatus Geothrix skivensis; assembly: GCA_016721195.1. GTDB lineage: Bacteria > Acidobacteriota > Holophagae > Holophagales > Holophagaceae > Geothrix > Geothrix skivensis. The sequence continues at coordinate 330,851 of JADKIO010000005.1, forward strand.
GTAGAGCAGGTTGCCGCCCTCGTCGCGGTAGAGGTAGCAGCCGGGGCGCAGGGGCAGGTCCCCCAGCTTGCGCTGCAGGACCGGGGATTTCTCGAGGTTGGTTCGGATGGCCACGGGACTCCAGTCAGGCCTTGGGTGATGGAGGGGGCTGATGCGGGCGGCGCATGAGCCGCAGCGTCACGGCCGGCCAGTCGGGCATGGGCTAGGGCTCCTTTGGATGAATCCGGAAGCCCGCCACAGGCGGGGTAGCGCCGTGCCCCGGTGGCAGGGCCACGCCGTGGCCATCCCGCAGTTGCGCGTAGTGGGGACTGAGGATTTCCACGCCTGCCTCGGCGAAGGTGTCCTGGATGTGCTTGTGCAGGTCGGAGTAGAGCCAGGGCAGGCGCTCGGGATGGCAGGTGGAAGCGTTGAGCTCGTAGGTGATGTAGAAATCATTCAAGGCGGTCTGGAGCACGAAGGGCGGAGGGTCCTTCAGTACCAGGTCCGTTCGGTGGGCTGCCATGAGGAGCAGTTCATGCACCTGTTTCCAGGGCACGGCATAACCGATGCTCACGGTGGTGTGCAGCAGCAGACCCGTGGATTGGATGCGGGCGCTGAAGTTCTGGATGGGGCCGTTCAGCACCGCCGCATTGCTGAGGACGATCTCCTCCTGCTTGAAAGTGAGGAGGCGGGTAATCACCAGGTTGTGATCCACCACGATGCCCGTGTGCTGCCCCAAGTTCACCACGTCGCCCTTGCGGTAGGCGCGCATGTAGGTGAGCACTCCGCCGGAGATGAAGTTGCCGATGGTGCCGCTGGACCCCAGGGACACCAGCAGGCCCACGAAGAGTGAGACGGCCTTGAAGGCCTCAGACCCCGAGCCCGGCATGTAGGGCACCGCCAGCACCAGCGCGAAGGCGAGTACGCCCAGTCGCACCAGGGTATACGTGGGTTTGGCCCACTCGGCATCAAAACCCTCGGCCCGGGTTTCGCCCCGCCCCAAGGTTTCAAAGAGGGGTTTCAGCAGACCCAGCAGAAGGCGGGTGCCCAGCACGACCAGCACCAGCACCAGGCCCTTGGGCAGGTAGTCGAGCAGGGCCGTGGCGAAGCTGAGCAGCGGGTCCTTCAGGCTAAGCAGCAGGCGACCGGCCAGGCCCTGGGTGGCCTTGAACAGGCCGAAGGAGAGGGACATGAGGATGTAGGCCAGGACAAGGGACAGGAATCCGAAAAAGAGCCCGGCCATGCGGTGCAGAAGGGCTCCCAGCCGCCGAGCAGGCATCACCTCCAGGCTGCCGAGACGGACGCTGGGCAGATGGGCCTTCCAGACGCCGTGGAGGCGGACTTGGAAGGCTTTGCCACCACGCCGGAGACGATTCAGCAGGAAGGCGCCCACCAGCAAGATCACAGCCAGCACCAGGAGGCGATGGAGCAGCGGGGCTTCCTCAGGAAGCAGGGCCCAGGCGCGGACAACGGGAGTCGGGGTCATGGGCTCACTTTAGATGGCTGCCTCGCCAAAGGGAATGGCCCGGGGGGCTCTCGCCGCTTCGCCGTGAATTTGCGACACTGGCAGCATGCTGAACCTCGAGTCTTTCCCCGTGGGCCCCCTGGGCTGCAACTGCTCCCTGCTCTGGGATCCCGCCACGGGCTCTGGAGTGGTGGTGGATCCCGGTGGGGATGGCGCCAAGATCCGCAAGCGGGTGGAGGCCCTGGGCTTCAAGGTCATGGCCCTGCTGCATACCCATGCCCACTTCGATCATGTGGGTGCCACCAGGGAACTGCAGGAACTCTGGCAGTGCCCGGCCCATCTGCACGGAGACGACACCTTCCTCATCGAAGCCCTGCCCCAGCAGACGGGCATGTTCGGCATGCCCGCCATTCCCCAGCCCGAGATGACGGATCTGCAGGCTGGCGAACGCCACCTCGACTTGACGACCTTGCACACGCCCGGCCATACGCCAGGCTCCTGCTGCTTCCACGGGGAATTCGCCAAGGGCCGGGTGCTGCTGGCGGGCGATACGCTCTTCCGGGGCGGCGTGGGCCGAACGGACCTGTGGGGCGGCAGCTGGGAGCTGCTGGAGCAGAGCATCCGCCGGGAGCTCTACGTGCTGGATGGCGCCACTCTGGTCATCCCCGGGCACGGCCCCGCCACCACCCTCGGGGAGGAGGCGGAGTCCAATCCGTTCGTGCGGAGGTAGCAGGCAGGTCAGCGGCCGAAGCGGAACACCGCGCTCACCGCCAGCCAGGTGATGGCGTCGTAGCCCAGGCCATCGATCCCGTTCTTCTCCACGGACACGCTGTTGAGGTGCCCTTCCAGGCTGAACACCCGGTTGAAGGTGTAGCCACCGCCGATGCGGAGGCCCGGGCGGCCCGACTGGGTGACCTCGCTGTCGCCGTAGAAGGAAAACTCGGCCTTGGCGATGACCCGGTTGACATTCACGCCCACCAGGAAATACCCGCCGCGGGAGGGGGAGCCGGCGTTGAAGACATAGTCCGCCCCGAACTGCGCGACGCCAAAGGTGTTCTGGCGGGTCCCGTCATAGAAGCCGCCGCTGAAGGTGTCCTGCTTCTTGCTCGCAAACCCGTTCGACTGGGCCATCAGGCGCAGCTGATGGTGCGGAGTGAAATTGAAATCGAGGTGGCCGCCGAAATGGGCGCCCGCCCCATCATTGGCACCCAGGTAGTTGCCGTCGGAGGCCTTCTTGTCGGCGAAATCCCCGGTGGGCAGGCTCAGACCCGCCTGCAGACCGCCGTTCACGCGGACACCCTGGGCCCACAGCCCGGTCGTCGCCAGTAGTGATAGAGCCAGCATCCTGGTTCGCATGTCGTCTCCCACAGTGAGGTCGAGTGCCCCCAGGCAGGATAGCCGAGAGGGTGGTTGTTTTTATTCCCCGTTCCGGTGGCATCATGGGGGCCTCCCAAGGAGTTTCCATGGACACCCTGTTTGCCTCCCTCGGCTGTTTCGGTCCCGCTGCCCTCTTCCTGGTGGTCTGGTCCCTCAGCTGCCTCAAGGTCATCAACCAGTACGAGCGGGCCGTGGTCTTCACCCTCGGCAAGGTGGGTGACACCCTCAAGGGCCCCGGCCTGGTCTTCATCTGGCGACCCATCCAGAAGGCGGTCATCGTGTCCCTGCGCACCACCGTCCTCGAAGTGCCCAGCCAGGACATCATCACCCGCGACAACGTGAGCCTGAAGGTCAGCGCCGTCGTCTACTCCAAGGTGCTGGATCCCAAACAGGCCATCCTGGGCGTGGAAAACTACTACTACGCCACCAGCCAGATCGCCCAGACCACCCTGCGCTCGCTTCTGGGCGAGGTCAGCCTGGACGAGCTGCTGGCGGATCGGGAGAAGCTCAGCCTGCGCCTGCGGGAGATGATCGACCGCTCCACGGAGCCCTGGGGCGTGGAGGTGAGCAGCGTGGAGCTCAAGAGCGTGGACCTGCCCGAGCAGATCCAGCGGGCCATGGGCAAGCAGGCCGAGGCGGAGCGCGAGAAGCGGGCCAAGGTCATCGCCGCCGAAGGTGAGCTGCTTGCTTCGGAGCAGCTGCTGGAGGCCGCCAACAAGATCAGCCAGAACCCCACCGCGATCCAGATGCGCTACCTGCAGACCCTCGCCGAGATCGCGACGGAGAAAAACAGCACCATCGTCTTCCCGCTGCCCATGGAGTTCATGAAGGCCTTCGAGAAGTTCACGAAGAACTAGGTTCCACGGGGTTCCAGCCCCGCCATGCCGCGGCTTCCGCCTTCGCCAAGGTGGTGGCCGCTGCCGCACCGGGACCGTAGGCTTCTGCGTCCACCGCATCCGCCAGCAACCGCAACTCACCCAGCCGCTCGGGCCGCAGGGCCCCCAGCCGCAGGAGCCAGGACCGCGCAGTATCCCCGGGCTCGACGGCGACGGTGCGGTGGGTGCAGGCCAGCAGGGGGCGGAGGGCGCGGATGCGGCCCGGACCCTCGGGACGGCGGTGCCAGCGGGCGCGATTCCGCCAGAGCAGCCAGGCGAACGCGGCCAGTCCCAGGGTCCAGCTCCAAGTTTTCGAGGGGGCCTTCCAGTGCCACTCCCAGCCCTGCAGCCGCCCTTGGATCCAGGTGAGGCCCAGCTGCTGATCATCGTCCGAGAATCGAACCACGTGGCGATCCCAGCGGTAGCGGAGGGCATCCAGCCAACGCTCATAGGCCCGCAGTCCTTGGCTGCCACCCACCGAAGCCACCGGGCCGTGGGGCGTGGGATCAGAGGTCCACCAGCGGCCCTCGTGCCAGTGCTCGACCCAGCTGTGGGCCTCGTTCTGGCTCACCCGGAAATAGCCTCCCTCCGGGATCCAAGGTCCCAGCCGGTATCCGTTCACCACCCGGGCCGGCACGCCCCGGGCCCGCAGCATGAGGGCCATGGCCGAGGCGAAGTACTCGCAGTGGCCCGCCTGGGTCCTCTCCAGGAAATCCTCCAGCGGATTCGGGGCCTGGCCTGAAGGGTTGTCGAGGGTGTAGCGAAATCGGCGCAGGGCCGATTCCAGCGTCTGGGCCAGCTGGGGGGTGGGCTGGATGCCCGGCGCGAGCCGCAGGCTGGCTCGCCGGGCGGCCTCGTGGGCCGGTTCCAGCCGCGTCAGCAACTCGGCGCGACGGGGCGACAGCCAGGGTTCCCGGAGCTCGGGCAGGGCGGCGTTCCAGGTCACGGTGACCGGGACCGAGCGGGCCCGCTGGTACCGCCAGCGGTAGCTGGCCCCCGGCCCCCTTGCGATCAGGGGGTCCGCGGGCTCCAGCCTCACCAATCCGGAGGGAAGGGCCAGGAGGCCCTGGGGACTCGGGTAGAACAGGAACTCGGCCCGGCGGCTGGACGTGTTCCAGGCGGGTGCGAAGGCGTAGGACGGCGTGGCGCCGGGTTCCCAGCGCTGCCCCTGGGTGGCTTCCAGGGTGATGCCGCGCAGCAGCCCCAGCCCCTGGGCCCAGCCGGGGTCCCCGGTGGGATCGATGCCCTGGGGCGGCGCGATTCGCACCGCCACCTCGGGGTTCGGCTCGATGGGCCCGCCCCCGGCGAGATCCAGCCGATCCCCGAGGCCCGCCTTGCCAAAGGACCTGGACGCGCCGGGGAGGAGCCCGGCGCGCAGACCCAGGCTCAGCCGCGGCAGGAGCAGGAAGAACACCGTGCCGAACAGAAGGGCCGCCCCCACCCAGGCAGGAACCAGGGCGTAGGGGGGGTGGGACCGGGAGCCCCGGCGGAGACTGGCCGAAGGCTCCCAGGTCAGCTGCAGCAGGCTCAGGGTGGCCCCGCAGGCCCAGGCCAGGGTCCAGGCCAGGAAGGTGATGTCCGTGGTGCCGATGGCCGTGGTCAGAAAGAGGAGGAAGCCTATCAAAAGCAACTGGCGCCGCTGGGTGGCTTCCCGTGGCAGCACGAGGCGGACCCCGGCCAGCAGGAACAGCGTGTGGATGGCCACGGCATAGAGGCCGCGGCCCAGGGCCAGGTCGCCCAGGAAGAACAGCAGGGCTCCGATCTCCAGCCAGCGGTGGTGGCGGCCCACATCCCAGCGGAGCCCCTCCACCGCCAGGGCCACCAGGAGCGGCAGGGCCATGACGACCAACTCGCCTGGCTCGTAGAGGCCGGTCGATACCGTGGCCCCCAGCACGATCCAGAGGGGGAGGTGGTCGATCCAGCGGGCCCACCTCACGGCCACACCCAGCTCCCCAGCACCACGGACCGCTCGGCGCCGGTGACCTCGGGCAGGTTGCCTGGAATCCCGAGGGCGCTGGCGGCGCCCAGCAGCGCCCAGCTCACGGCCTCCCGGGCCCCGCACGGGAACACCATGTCGTCCTCCTGGGGCAGGGGCAGCCGAGCGGCCAGTTCGGCCCGCAGCCGCTGGTGCCGGGCCCCACCCCCGCTGATGAGCACCCGCAGGCCCCCGGGCCAGGGCAGCAGGCGGGCAGCCTCCTGGGCCACGGCGGCGGCGGTGAAGGCCGCCAGGGTGGCCAGCCGGTCGGACAGGGGCAGGGAACCGAGCAGGGCGGCCTCCTCCCGCAGCCAGGCCTCGCCAAACAATTCCCGCCCCGTGGATTTCGGCGGTGCCATCTGGAAGTAGGGGTGGCCCAGCCAGCGGGCCAGGACCGCCTCCGCCACCACGCCGTGGGCCGCGGCGCCCTCCCGGTCGAAGGGCAGCCCCAGCCAGCGCTCAGCTGCCAGATCCAGCAGGGACATGCCGGGCCCCGTGTCCCAGGCCCAGGTGGTGCTGCCGTCCCAGACCGTCAGGTTCGCGATGCCACCCAGGTTCAGGGCCATCCAGGGCCCGGCGCCGTGGAGCCAGCGCTCGGGCAGGGGCACCAGGGGGGCGCCCTGACCCCCCACCGCGAGATCCCGGCGGCGGAGGTCCCAGACCACCGGGCAGGCCAGGGCCTCCGCCAGCAGGTAGGGATCCGCCAGCTGGAGGCTGGCTCCGTGGTCCGGATGGTGCTGCACGGTCTGGCCATGGAGGGAGGCCAGGTCGGGCCGGAGCTCCAGGGTGGCGCAGAGCCTGGAAGCCGCTTCGGCGTGGTGCTCGCCCAGGCGCCGCTGGAGAATGCAAAGGCCAGCGGAGTCCAGGTGGTTGGAGGCGGCCGCCAGGACCTGCTCCCGCAGCGGAGCCGGATAGGGTTCCGGGTGGTGACCCAGGAGCCGCCGGAAGGGCTGCCCGTTCGCAAAGCCCCTTGGATCCACCTCGATGGCAACGACATCCACACCGTCGGCGCTGGTGCCCGACATCAGGCCCAGCACGCGCCAGGGCCGGTCCCCCGGGATCAGGATGCGAGGTTGCATGCAGCTGATGATGCCAGCTAATACTGTCCGGGGGGACCGCCTGCTCGCTGCGCTCGCTCGCGATGTCCCCCCAGGGCCCCCGCTGCTCGCGCAGGGGACCTGCACTCGCAGCCCGACTCCATCGGGCGAAATACACGGACCACCGCCTACACCGCGTCACAGGTTCCGGAGTAGCCTTGGAAGGTTGGGGGGTTCCCATGACCATGCTCTTCGTCCTTCTCGCCATCGGCGCCGTGCTCTATTTCGTCCTGCGGGGCCGGCAGGACCGTCCCGAACAGCTGGGCGCCTCCCGCCGCGCCCTGCCCACGGGTCCGTTGGAACCCCACACCTTCCCCTGTCCCTATGCCAAGTGCCCCGGCTGTGGCGCCTCGGGCGAAAAGATGAAGCAGGAGTGGGATGGCCTGCGCTCCGTGAAGTGGACCTGCAACTACTGTAGCGCCGTGGCCGGCGTCCAAAGCCTGAAGGACGAGGAGCTGCCCCCTTCCGCCCGGCGCCAGCTGGGCCTGGACGCGCCCATGCAGGGCTCCGTCCCCATGCAGCAGGGCGGCCTTGGCCAGCCCGGCGGCGGCATGGGCGGCCTGCTCACGGGCATGATGCTCGGCAGCATGATGGGGGGCGGCAATCACCACCATCAGGACGGCTCCGGCCGGGGCGATGGTTGGGGCGGCGGGCCCTCCGAGCCCCCCTCCAGCGATTGGGGCGAGTCCAGCTCAGGCTCCGGCGATTGGGGCGACTCGGGCGGCGGCGATTCCGGTGGCGGGGACTGGGGTGGCGGCGATTCGGGCGGCGAATAGGGTCCAGTCCTAGGATCCCGCTCATCCGGCTGAGGGCAGGCAGAATCCAGGCAATCGCCGGGTCAGGGCTGCATGGCTACAGCACCTTCGGTACTACGAAACAGCCCCGGTCCTGCTCGGGGGCGTTCGCCAGGGCTTCGGCCTGGGTGAAGGTATCGCTGGGCACGTCCTCCCGGCGGGGCAGGGGGCGTCCCAGGCCCGCCAGCATGGGTTCCACCCCATCGAGGGGCAGTTCGTCCAGGCTGGCCGCGTGGGTGAGCATCCGGGTCATGGCCAGGCGCATGGGCTCGAGCTCCTCTTCCCGCAGGCTCAGGTGAGCCAGGGCCGCGCAGCGCAGGACATCCTCTCGGGTCACGTCCATCTCAGGCTCCCAGCTTCAGGTCGGCATCGGCGTTCTGGCTCCACGGATCGGCCTCGGGTTCAAGCAGTGCGCCCGCCGCGGCGATCATGGCCCCGTTGTCCGTGCAGAGGCGCGGCTCCGGGATGGCCAGCGCCAGCCCCGTCCGGGCGGCGAGGGCCGCGGCTTCCGAGCGCAGCCTTGAGTTGCAGGCCACCCCGCCGCTGATGACCAGGCTCCGGGCCTCGACTTCCTGCGCCCAGCCGGGCAGAGGCTTCAGCAGCCAGGTGGCGATGGCCTCCTGGAGGCTGCGGCAGAGGCCCTGCACCTCCGGGTCGGACGCTCCGGCGTCCGCCAGGCGGGGGTTCCGCTCCACCCGCAGCTTCACCCCGGTCTTCAGGCCCGAGAAGCTCCAGGAGGCCTTGCCATCGCGGAATTTCGGCGGCGTGAAGGGATCGGCGGCCCGGGGTGCCAACCGGGCGCAGGCATCCACCAGGGGACCGCCGGGATAGCCCAGGTTCAGCATGCGGGCAGCCTTGTCGAAGGCCTCGCCGGCGGCATCGTCTCGGGTCTTCTGAAGCAGCTGCAGCGAGGTCCAGTCCTTCGCCAGGTAGAGGTGGGTGTGGCCCCCGGAGACCAGCAGCACCAGGGCCGGAAAGGGCAGGTCCGGCGCAGCGAACCGGGCGGCATTCAGATGGCCCAGCAGGTGGTGGACGCCCACCCAGGGGATGCCCTCGTGCCAGGCCACCGCCTTGCTGGCGCTGAAGGTGGCGAGCAGGCTGCCCACCAGTCCGGGCCCTCGGGTGACGGCTATGCGGTCGATGTCCTGCAGACCCACCCCCGCCTGGACCAGGGCCCCGGCCATCACGGCCCGCACCTGCAGCAGGTGCTCCCGCGCCGCCAGCTCGGGCACCACCCCGCCGAAGGGACCATGGATGGCGTCCTGGCTTTCCCGCACCAGGGAGCGCAGCACGGGACCCGCGGCGGTCTCCTCCACCACGGCGGCAGAGCAGTCGTCGCAGGAGGATTCCAGGCCCAGGATGAACATGGGCCAAGTGTATCCTGGGCACCCATGGAACTTGTCCCCACCCGCGTCCAGCTGAACCGGCCCCTGCCGCCCCTGACCTACCTGGCGCCGGAGGGACTGCCCGTGGGGGTGCGAGTGCGGGTGAAGGTTCGAAACAGCCTGGCGGTGGGCTTGGCCATGGGGCTGGATCTCGCGCCGCCCGCGGCCAAGCTGCGGCCCATCGAGGCGGTCCTGGATCCCTTTCCCCTGCTGCCGGCCAAGCTGCGCGAGCTGCAGGCCTTCGCGGCCCGCTACTACGGCTGCCTCGAGGCCCACCTGCTGCCCCTGAGCCTGCCGCCCTCCGTGCTGCCCCACTGGGAGGCCGACGAGGATGGCCAGCGCCTCTCCATCCATCGCGACCGTGGGGCCTGGGCGGTGCTGGCGGATCTCGGTGAAGCCTGGCACCACGAACCCGCCATCCTGCCTACGCTGCTGCATCGGCCTGCCCTGCGGGGTGCGGGTTTCACGGAGGTGCGCCTCACGGGCGCCCCCCATCCCCCGCGGGTGTCCCCCGCCCAGGCCAAGGTCCTGCTGCTCCTGGAAGAGGCGGGCGGGGCCTTGATGGAACCGGAGCTGCTGGCCTCCGCGGGCGTGGGCGCCTCCGTGCTGGGCACCCTGGAGAAGCGGGGCCTCGTCGCCCGCATGAAGCGGGTGGACCTGCTCTCCCAGCACCGGGAGATCGGGGCTGACCGCTCCGTGGTGCTCAGCGGCGAACAGCGGGAGGCCGTCGAGGCTGTGGCTCTGGGCACCTTCGGTGTCCACCTGCTCCAGGGGGTCACGGGCTCGGGCAAGACGGAGGTGTATCTCGCGCTGGCGGAGCGGGTGTTGGCCGCCGGGCGGCGGGTGCTCTGGCTGGTGCCGGAGGTGGGCCTCACGGCCCGCCTGCTGGACCGCCTGGATGCCCGCTTCCCGGGCCGCATCGCCGTGGGCCACGCGGGCCTGAACGCGGGGGAGAAGCAGGGCGATGTGGTGCGCCTGCTGTTCAACGGCGCCGACCTCTTCGTGGGGGTGCGCAACGCGGTGCTGGCGCCCCTGCGCGACATCGGCCTCATCATCGTGGACGAGGAGCACGAGGGCTCGTACAAGTCCGAGGAGCACCCCCGCATCCATGCCCGGGACCTGGCCATCAAGCGGGCCCAGATCGAAGGCTGCCCCGTCCTGCTGGGCAGCGCCACCCCCTCCCTGGAAAGCTGGCAGGCGGCCAAGAGCGGCAAGTACCAGCTGCTGCGCCTGCGGGAGCGGCCGGTGGGCGTCTCCCTGCCCAGGGTGGAGATCGTCGACCTGCGCGATGCCTACCGGCAGGTGCGGCGGAAGGTGATCCTCGCGCCCCCGCTCATGCAGGCCCTCACGGAGACTCTGGCCCGGGGCGAGCAGGCCCTGCTGCTGCTGAACCGCCGAGGCTACGAGAACTTCTGGATGTGCCGGGCCTGCGGAAAGACCCTCGGCTGTCCCCACTGCGCCATCTCCCTCACCTACCACCGGGGGGACTACCGCCTCCGCTGCCACCTCTGCGGCCATGAAACCGTGCCGCCGGAAGCCTGCCCCGACTGCGGCGCCGACCATCTGCGGGGCGTGGGTGAGGGCACCGAGCAGGTGGAGGAGCACCTGAACCAGCTCTTCCCGGGTGCCCGGATCCTGCGCCTGGATCGGGATACCACCCGGCGCCGGGGCTCCTTTGAGGCGGGCCTGCTGGCGGCCGAGTCCGGTGAGGTGGACATCCTGGTGGGCACTCAGATGCTGGCCAAGGGCCACACCTTCCCGGGGCTCACCCTGGTGGGTGTAATCAACGCGGACCAGGGGCTGAAGGTGGCGGATTTCCGGGCCTCCGAGCGCACCTTCCAGCTGCTCACCCAGGTGGCGGGGCGGGCGGGTCGCGCCGACAAGGCGGGCCGCGTCATCCTCCAGACCTATTCCCCCGAGCACCCGGCCATCGTCCATGCCCTGGCCCAGGATTTCGAAGGCTTCGCCGCCTCGGAGCTGCCCTTCCGCGAAGGCCTGGGCTATCCCCCCTTCACGGCCCTGACCCTCTACCGGGCCGAGGCCGACACGGCCCGGGAGGCCCGGGAGGCTTTGGATGCCTTCCGCCAGCGGTTGGCGGTTCCGGGTCTGCGGGTGCTGGGCCCGCTGGAGGCCCCGGTGCCGCGCATCCGCGATCAGTGGCGCCTGCACCTGCTGCTCAAGGGGAGCCGCGGCGCCCTGAGCGAAGTCCTCGCCCGCCACCCCCTGGATCCCGCCGGACCCATCAGCCTGGACCGGGATCCCATTCAATTTGGGTGATGTATAAAAAGTTTACACTCGCCTCTTGGGATCTTTCGTTGTGTGACCTGTTCCTGTTCTAAACTAATGCCAATAAAAGATTAATTTTTTTTGATGGAGGAGCCATGACGAGTCGATTCTTAGAGCCATCGAAAGGACCTGTGATGACAACCCAAGCCAGGGTCCGAACTTCACTGGGCTATTCATTGATCGAATTGCTGGTGGTGCTGGCCATTGTGGGCATCCTCGCCGTCGTCGGTGTGTACATGCTCGGGAACCGGCAGGCGGGGGCTGTGCGCGCGGTCATGGATGAGATGGAAGGTGCCCTCACCAGTGCCCACAAGGCCGCTGCAGCCACCGGGCGCGATGTGGCCATCGTCACCTGGGGCAACTGGAGCGCCGCCACCCCATTGATCGTGGCCCATGGCGATGCCTCTCTCACGGATGCACAGATCCAGACCACGGCCAACAACCTCCTTCTGAACATCGCCCCTGCTGCTGGCCTGGGTCCGGCGGGTCAGTCGGTGGCCATCGCCTTCCGGTTCCAGCCGAACGACCCCATTCAAAGCAGGGCTAGGTTCGTGGCCGTGGGTTCCCCACAGTGGACCAACGTCATGGTCTCTGCTGCTGGAAGGACGAACCAGGCCCTCACCAGTGTGGAGCCCTTCAACACCGGGCCCATGACCGGTCTGGTCGCCGATCCGAACAACCTCTTCACCTTCTCGGCCGCGACCCGCAGGGTCGTCATCAGCGGCAGCAACAAACGCTTCACCGACACCCTGATCATCCCCGTGGTGGGGACCAGCTCCACGGGTGGGGCCCTGCCTGCGGGACCCATGGGGATGATCGTCGTACTGGCCAACGGGGGTTCCATCTACAAGTTCTACAACCCTGGTGCACGGGATTCGGACGGCAACTGGAGGAGGCTCTGATGCGGAATGCGGTTCAACTTGCGGGCCAGCGCCGGTCTCAGGTCGGCTTCAGCATGGTGGAGATGCTGATGACGGCCTTCATCATGGCCGTCGGCATCCTGGGCCTTACGGCACTCCAGGTGATGTCCCTGAAGGCCTCGCGGGGGAGCCGCAGCCTTTCCACGGCGGTCCTGGTCGGTGAGGACGTCATGGACCGTGCCGAAATGGAGGGCCGCCTCAGCTGGCTCAACATCACCGACACCAATCGGGCGGCCCCCACCCTCGCGGACATCCCCACCCTGAAGTACGTGACCATCGTGGCGGGAACTCCGCTCGTGGAAACCTTCAACAGCAAGGGCGGGATTCCCAAGCCCGCCTCGACGGATCTGGCCGAGCAGGTGCCCTTCTTTACCGTGACCACGTCCCGGCGGCCCTTCGCGGCGGCGGCGACCGGTCGCATGTCTGACATCACGGTCCAGGTCCAGTTCTCGGATGTGGTCGACCAGACGAATACCCCTGTCGTCCGTACCATCACGCTGTCCAGGAGGATCGCCCATGGCTAAGGCCCGTTCCCAGGCATCACAGCGTGGTTTCTCCCTGGTGGAACTGCTGGTGGCCCTGACCTTCACCATGGTCCTGATGGCAGGCATGGCCAATGTCTACAAATCCAGCCTTTCCACGTTCTATACCGCGGGAGAAAGCGTCTCCAGTGCCCGCCGCAACCGCATGTCCGTGGATCTGCTGATCGATGATCTGAACACCACCTGCATGTACCTGACGGACCTTTCTGTGCCGCCACCGGTGAGTGCAACGGTGCCGCCCTTCTTCATCGTTCCGAACATGCCCATCGCGAACGCCGGGCCCAATGATCCCGCCACCGGGGATGAGCTCTATTTCTACATGGACCAGTCCCTGGCCTTCGAGGGCGCCATTGCCGGGGCCGCCGGCAGCAACGTGACCCAGCGGACGGCTTCCGAGCTGGTGGTGGCGGGCGTGGTGCCGGATCCCGCCAACGACAATACCTTCATCATCGACTGCGGCAGCGACTCCTATGCGAAACAGGTCAAGAAGGGCCAGGTGTTCATCTTCAAGGATTCCTGGGAAACGGCCTACATCCAGAGCGATCCGTCCGTCTCGGGCAAGTTCGTGTCAGTGGTCGCAGGACCGGCACCCAATGCCATGATCACGGGCATGGGTCCCACGGGACTGCCCTCCAAGGCCAAGCACCTCGCCACCAGCGGCATCGTGTTCATCCTGCCCGCCCAGATGGTCCGCTACCGGATCGAGATCCTGAGGCTGGATCCTTCCGTACCCAATGGCATCCCCTGCCTCGTGCGGGACCAGGGCACCTACGACGCCACCGTTTTCACACCCACCCTCACCCAGCAGGTGGTTTCCGAGAACATCGCCGGGTTCAAGGTCTACCTGAGCACCGATGCCGGCGTCTCCTGGGCCGGCCTGCTGCCCAGTGGGCTCCCGGCGGGGTATACCGGGTTCAGCAATGGGTGGGACCAGGGCATCCGTGCCGCGGTGGACACCCAGCTGGCGGCAAAGGGCCGCCCGGACTACAAATCGACCCGGTCCAGCGAGCACTGGTTCCGGTCCATTCCCACCCTGGTGCGGGTGGATGTCACCACCCGCACGGCCACCCAGCGCTCGGAGTATTCCACGACCGGCACCACCCTCGCCTACCGGAACCTGACCCAGAGCCTGGTCTTCGTACCTCGGCACTCTGGCCTGTCCATGAACTGAAAGGCCCACCATGCATCGCCTTCGACAGAACGATCTGAACCATTCCCAGGCAGGTGGCATCACCATCATCGTGGCCCTCATGCTGCTGGTACTGCTCACCGTGGCCGCCTTGGCCATGTCCCGGAACTCGCTGCGGGAGATCGTCACCTCCGGGTTCAGCCGCCAGGGGGCCATGGCCCGGAATGTCGCCGATTCCGGCATCAACTGGTCCATCCACTGGATCGATCTCGAGAATGGCAAGCTGGCCAGCGGCACCGCGCTCCAGTTGGTCCGGTTGAAGGCTGGCCTGCTGGCGAACGACACCCTCTCCGGCAGGGCCAAGGACATCAATTCCACGGATTTCACCGCCCCGGTGGACTACCTTCAGGGGGGAACTCTGCAAGGTGAGCTCCAACTGGCCGGGGCCGCAGGGTTGACCCAGGGCTTCACCCTTGGCCTCACCCGCATGGGCAAGCTGCCCATCACCATGATGAGCCAGGGTGCAGGCTCCGGTGCCTTCACGCCAGCCTCGGGGGGGCCCCTGAAGCAGGCGCCTGACCTCTGGGCCATCCGTTCGGATGCCCAGGTCATCCAGGGACCCACCACCTTCATCCACGCCAAAGAAGTCTGGATTTCCACGCCTGTCTTGTAGCCCAGGAGCACGGCCATGATTCCCCACCGCCCCACCTTCCACCGTCTGCTCGCGGGCCTGCTCTTGGCCTCCGTGGCCGCGCTCCAGCCCCTCTTCGCCCAGCTGGACCCCAAGCTCCAGGGCAGCCGGACCGACTTCCTCGACCTCTACCAGCAGAGCGTCAACGTGGTCATGAAACCCGAGGTGGTATCGGTCTTCGACTTCTCGGGATCCATGCGTTGCGTCATGTTCCATCCGGGCTTCACCAACACAGACACATCGGACAGTGGCACGATCGCCAATGATGCCTACCTGGCAGTGCGGCTCATGCGGCAGGGGGCCACCGGGCCGTACGATGTCGATTGCGTGCTCGACCTGACCGGAACGGCGAACCTCGGTAATGGCGGTGCCTTCACCAAGCTCACGGCCGGGAAGCTGGTGCGGCCGGACGGTTCCCTGGTGACCGCGGCCAATATCGATGCGAACTACACCGTGACCTCGGGCCTGGATGGTGAGACGGCCTCCCCCAAGTCCTCGGATGCCCGGAACTGGGTGCGCAGTGCCTCCCATGTGCGGTTCGCCTACAACGGCAAGACCTTCGATATCCCCATCAACTGGACCGTCCTCTTCGATCCCGCAGACCCGGTGGTGCAGACTGATACCACCAACCCTGACGTAGCTGCACGCAAGTACCTGAAGATGTACAACGCCTATCCCCTGAAAGCCACCCTGCTGGATCCGGCGGCCGCCAATCAGGAAGTAGAGATCGATCGAACCTACCGCATCGGCAGCACCATCATCAATACTCCGAGTGGCACGCTCCCACCTCGCACCTTCGGTGGCGGCACGGTCGCCTTCCCCGCTCTCCCCGGGGGCTGGACACTGGTGCACTACACCTACGTCAAGGATGTCGCCCACCGCCCCTACTACTACAACTGGGTCTGGAACACCTCCACCATCACCCAGGCCACCGTGGCGGGAGGCCAGGGCTTCAAGAACCTCATCCCCGCCCGCACCCGCGTCCAGGCTGTCAAGGATGCCTCCTTCCGCACCTGGGCCAAGTACTACAACAAGGTCTTCTGGGCCTATCGATTCCTGAAATTTCGCAATCCCGCCGACACAGCCGATCAACAGGAAAGTGCGTCGAATCCCAGCAATGACAGCCGGAACGACTTCACCACGCGGAATCCGCTCACCCAGGCCACCAGCGGCCAGACCCAGCGCGGCTGGCAGTTGCTGAGCAATAACTCCCAGGTGGCGCTCAACCGGCTGGCAGCCTACCGTGCCGATGGCAGCACCACCCTGAACTCGGCCATGGCCAACACCCTCGCGCAGCTGAATGACCCCAACAACGTCTTCAACGATGTCGAAACCGGGGTCGACAAGCCCGTGGAGTGCCGCAACACCTACGTCATGCTCTTCACGGACGGTGTGCCCAACACGGATCCGGGCACTCCCACCAATACCAACACGCCCTATGTGGGCTCCGAGCCTGCTCCCGCTTTGGCCACCTTCGGCACCGCCAAGACAGGCAACACCTTCTTCGCCACGACCAAGACGCGAATCGATACCGCCAATGCCACGCCCTACTACAACATCATCAACCTGGCGGCCCTGGCCGCCCACGGCGGCGAGACCGACAACGGTGGCTTCACGGTGCCGACCTATCCCACTACCACCCAGACTTTCCCCGGAACCACCGGCTGGCTGACCTCCGACTGGATTCCCTTCTGGATCAGGCAGCGCGGGGCCGGCAGCGAGAAGGTGACCTTCAAGAAGGCCCGGCCCATCACCACCATGACCGTGGGGGTAAGCCTGGCGGGGACCATCACGGATGCAGCCGCAGGCAAGCGGCGCCTCTTCCTCGCCGCGGCCTTCGGGAACCCCTCCGTCAAGGAATGGGACATCTCGGCTCTTACAGAATTCACCTTGGCGGACAGCTCGGATCCCAGCAAGGGCAAGACCCCCAATTCCACCTACTTCTTCGACGCCACCAATCCCGACAAGCTCACCAAGAGCCTCGACGCAGCCTTCTATGAGCTGTCCCTGGCCTCCAACGTGAACGTCACCTCCAACCCCAACCTCCCCTTCGTGGGGGCCAGCTTCGGGAACCAGATCTACCTGGGCAAATTCCAGCCCCCCGCCGCCGGTGGCGCCATCTGGCCCGGCGATGTGCTCATGTTCGGCACCCGGGAAGTCACTGGCCAGACCGTCATCATCGACAAGAGCGGAAACGTCACCACCGTCACCGACGAAACCACCGCCCAGTGGTCCGCCAAGAAAGCACTGGATAGCCGCCTCTGGAAGTACCGCAACCTCTACACCCGCACGCCTGGAGGCACGACCCTGAGGGCCTTCACGGACCTGGGGACCGATTTTTCGGATGCCGCCAACGGCCTGCAGAAATACGTGGCCACGGCCATGACCGATCCCCTGGACAAGCAGAAGGTGATCCAGTTCGCCGCGGGAGGGGACCTCACCAAGCCGGGGCCCGATCTTCGCCCCACGGCCAACCGCTCCACCATCATGGGCGACGTGATCAACTCCGCGCCCGCCGTCATCGAGTACAACTGGCTGGATGTGCAGGGTCTGCTCAGTTCCTATCCCCGTCTGGCGGCCGTGGGTGGCAACCGCTTCCGCCTGCTCCTGGTGGGCACCAACCAGGGTTGGCTCCACGCCTTCGGCGAGGTCACCAAGAAGACGTCGGTCCTGGATGCGACCAACGTGACCCGGGAGATCGTGACGGGAGATGTCGAGGAACTCTGGAGCTTCATGCCGACGGACTTCCTCGCGAACCTGAACTACATCACCGTGGCGAACAACCCCCACCGGTTCATGGTGGATGGCACCCCAGCCATCTACCACCTGGACCTCCCTCCCCTCAGCGGCGGGTCCGGCAACGGGGTGGTGGACGCCACCGAACGCGCCGTGGCCGTCATTGGGTTGCGGAAGGGAGGGCGAAGCTACTACGCCCTGGATATCCACAATCCCTTCACACCGTCCCTGAAATGGTCCATGGTCCCCGATGAGGCGGCCTCCCTCCCCGCCAGCCGGATCGTGGCCGGTGGACCCCCCTCGGCGACATCGGCACCAACGGTACCGTGAAGGATATCCTCAGCAAGTGGGGGTTCTCCTCCTGCACCCCTGCCTTCGGGCGCGTCCAGTTCAACAGCGTCATCCGGGACGCGGTCTTCCTGGGAGGTGGGTTCAGCGTCCCTGAAATTGAAACCAATTTCTCCAACACCAAACTCGGGCGCTCGGTCATGGCCATCGATATCTATTCGGGTGAAGTGCTGGCCGCATCGGACTTGACCGATGGTTCCATCGGTGGCGCCACCGTGGGCCCCGTCAGCGCCGGCATCATCCCCTTCGAGTTCGTCCTCAACTCCGGCATGGCCCAGCGGGCCTACTTCCTGGACTACAAGGGAGGGCTCTGGTCCTGGGGTTCCAAGGCCGTCGTTGCCTCGTCGCCCTATGTGGATTTCCGTCAGGACTCGTCGCAGATCACCAGCTGGAAGGTCCGGAAGGTCTTCCAGGACGATGACACCGTCGGCAAGGGGGCCCGGTACACCACCCTTCCCGCTCCGTTCCGGGTCGGTTCCTTCCCGGGGGTCGGCAAGACCGGCTCAGCGGCACCCACCGCTGCGGGCATCGCCTTCGTCAGCGGAGACCGGAACAACCCCCTGGACCGGGAGTACGATGCCACCAATCCCGTCCCCGTGAATCACCGGCTGACCGTGGTCTTCGATCGGCAGGATAGCCGCGCCTGGAGTTTCGACACGGCGGCCGGTCCGGACAACGGCATCAGGTTTGCCAATCTGAAGGACTTCTCCAACAACATCGTGAGCAGCACCCCCGCGAACTCCTGCTCGGATCCCATATTCGGCCTGATCACTCCCGGGTGCCCGAACTACTACCTGGCTCCCTACACAGGTCTTCCCCCCGTGCCCATTACACCTTCCTTTGGCTACTACATCAACTTCCCAGCCATATCGGGGGGGTACATTCCCAAGGGCATCAACCCACCCCTGGTGGTTGCAGGCAGCCTGTTCTATGCCTACTTCTCCCCCCTGGACTCGGATCCCTGTGTCGGAGGAAGCGGAACGACCAACAGCTACCTCACCACTGATGTCATGAATCCCCTCGTGTCGGACTCCCGGGGCGGCCTGCTGTCCGTCAGCGGCCTGAAGTTCACCTGGGCCGGCGTGGCGTCGGACTTCTTTGCCATCGGCACCCGGGCGGTCCTGCAGGGTGGTGCGCTCTCTGTGAGCGATCCCAAGGCGGGCATGAGTGCCACGACCATGGGCATCAACACGATCCAGGGCAATGCCACCCAGCGCTTCCCCAAGCCGCGTGCCTGGCGCACCGTGCACTGATTGGGGCATTCCGGCTTCTTTGATATGGGGCCCTTCGGGGCCCCTTTTCATGGGTGGGGTTGGGGAGGTGGTACGCTGAGGTGTGTCGGCTCCTCCACCCATCGCCCGTCTTCGCCCCAAGAAGGCCTTCGGCCAGAACTTCCTGGTGAACGAGGGCGCCATCGCCACCATCGTGGGTTCGGCCCTTGGCTCGGAGGCGACCCGCCTGCTGGAGATCGGGCCCGGTCCGGGGGTCCTCACGGAGCGCCTGCTGGCGGATGGCCGACCCCTCTGGGCCGTGGATCTGGATCCAGAGGCCTGCGAGTTGCTGCGGTTGCGCTTTGCGGGTCGGGATCACTTCCACCTGCTGGAAGGCGACGCGGTGCGGATATCGCTGCCGGAGGGCGATCCCTGGTCCGTGGTCGGCAACCTGCCCTACAACGCCGCCACGCCCATCCTGGCCCGGCTGCTCACCGAAGGCATCGCCTGGGAGCGCATGGTGCTCATGTTCCAGCTGGAAGTGGCCCAGAAGCTCATGGGTGTGCCCGGCATCAAGGCCTACGGGCCCCTGTCGGTGCTGGCCCAGCTATGCGCGCGGCTCACCCGCCTGGTGAAGCTGGGCCCCGGCTCCTTCCGGCCCGCGCCCAAGGTGGACTCGGCAGCAGTGCTGTTCGAGCCCCGCACCGATGCCCCGACCCTTGCGGAACGCCGGGCCCTTCTCATCGTGCTGCACCGCTCCTTCGGCCATCGCCGCAAGACCCTGGCCAACAACTGGCAGGGGGGCCTGTCGGCAGAATCCCTTGGCTCAGTGGGGCTGGCACCGATGCTCCGCGCTGAAGTGATCGCGCCCGCGGCATGGCTGACTGCCACGCGTCAACTCATGAACCATCATCCGGAGGTGTTCCCATCGCCATGCCCCTAGCGCCCGAATTCGAAGCCTGGACCGAGGCTCCCGCCGCCGATGAGTTGCGGCTCATCCCCATCGGGGGGCTGGGCGAGTTCGGCATGAACGCCCTGGTCGTGCACAGTGCCCGGAGCCTCTTCCTGGTGGACTGCGGCCAGCTCTTCCCCTCGGACGATCAGCCGGGCATCGATTCCATCGTGCCGGACTTCGCCTACCTGGAACCCTTCGCGGATCAGCTCCAGGCCGTGCTGTTGACCCATGGCCACGAGGACCACATCGGCGCGCTGCCCTATTTCCTGCGCCGCTGGCCCATTCCCGTCTACGGCACCGCCTTCACCCTGGGGTTGGTGGAGAACAAGCTGCGGGAGCATGATCTGGATGCCCGGCTGCTCCGCCCCGTGAAGGACTACGGCCGGGTGAAGATCGGCGATGGCGAGATCGAGGCGGAGTGGATCCCCGTCACCCACAGCATTCCCGACGCCTGCGCGCTTGCCCTGCACACCCCCCAGGGCGTGGTGGTGCACTCGGGCGACTTCAAGCTGGATCCCGAGCCCCTGGATGGCCGGTTTACGGGCCTGCCGCGTCTGAAGGCCCTGGGCGATGCGGGCGTGCGCCTGCTCATGGCCGATTCCACCAACGTGGGCCGCCCCGGGCGCTCCCCCTCGGAAGCCGTGTGCCGCGAAGGGCTGGAGGCTGCCTTCGAGCGGACCAAGGGCCGCCTCTTCGTCACCACCTTCAGCTCCAACATCCACCGCCTCCAGACCGTGGTGGACCTGGCCTACGAGTTCCGTCGCCGGGTGGTGCTGCTGGGCCGCAGCCTGGACCGCAACCTTGCCCTGGCCCGGTCCCTCAAGCGGCTGGACCTGCCCGACGACCTCCTGGTGGACGTCAAGGATGCCCACCTCTTCGACAAGGATGAGCTGGTGGTGCTGTGCACCGGCAGCCAGGGCGAGCCCATGAGCGGGCTGGCCCGCCTGCTCCGGCGGGAGGTGAAGGGCCTGCCCATGGAGCCTGGCGATCGGCTGGTGGTGAGCGCCCGGGCCATCCCGGGCAACGAGGTGGCCATTTCACACATGCTCGATACGGCGGAGCGGCTGGGGGCGGAGACCTCCATCGAGGGACTGGGACCCGTGCACGCCTCGGGACATGGCAGCCGCGACGAACTGGCGGACCTCATCCAGGCCGTGCGGCCCCGGCAGATGGTGCCGGTGCATGGCACCTACCGGAACCTGCGGGCCCACGGCAAGCTGGCCGCGGAACTGGGCTGGCCGCCCGAGCGGATCTCCCTGCTGGATGGTGGCCTCTGCCTGCGCCTCTTCAAGGACGGCCGGGTGGATATGCCAGGCGTGGTGCCCGTGGGCAAGTGCTTCGTACACCAGGGCGTGGACCACATGGTGGATGCCCGGGTGGTGCAGGACCGCCTCATCCTGCAGGAGGACGGCGTGGTCTTCGCCACCCTGCTGGTGGATCCCCAGACTGGGGAGTTGGCGGCGACGCCCACCATCCTCAGCCGGGGCTTCGTGATGCTTTCCGATGACGAGGCTTACGCAGAGCTTTTGGCCGGTGTGGCCCGCAAGGCCTACAACGAGGCGCCACCGGAGGTCCGCAAGAACGGCGAGGCCCTGCGGGACACCCTGCGCCTGGCCCTGAGGCGGATCATCCGCAAGACCACCTCCACCCGGCCCCTGGTGATCCCCGTGATCCTCGAGGCCCCTCCCAGCTGAGGTCCGCCTTCGTGAGCGCCTTCAACGTCCTTCCGCCAGACGCGGACTAGAAGGTGTTCCCGATCCGGAAGACCAGGGCCAGTCCCAGGAAGCGGTCCGTGCCGAAGGTTTCTGAACGGGTGGCCCCCACCTGCACCTCCAGCGTAAAGGTGGAAGTGGCCTTCCAACTCGCCACCCCCCTGTAGGTGTCCGAGACTTCCCCCGTGAGGTGATCCACATTTTGATCGACCTCCAGCAACCACTTCGAGCGGCGGAGGCTGGCTTCGAGCCCCAGGGTCGCGGTGGAATCCAGCAGGGCCGCCTTGGTGCTCAGGTTGGAATTGGCGATGCGCTTGAACCGGTCCACCAGGCCGCCGTACAGGGCCTTGAACACGTCGGAGCTCACCTGCCCGGCGGCATTCCGGATCCGGGTGACATCGGTGCTTCCCTCGAAGGCGTCATAGGTGTAATGGGTGTAGGAACCGAAGCAGCGCCAGACCTCGCCGCCGAATTCAAAATTGCCCCCGATGCCCTGATCGCTGAGGCTCAGGTCGGCATAGCCCGTCACTGCCACCGGACCACTGGGCGTGGTGATCACCCGCCCGGTGAACTGGAGGCGGTCGAACTCCGTCCTGCGGGTGGAGAGCTCAAGTCCCAGCCGCCAGGTGCCTCTGTCCAGGGCGGGCTGCAGGTAGTAGCGCCGGGAGCTCAGCAGATTGGACATGGTGGAGCGATCGACCTGCAGGCCCAGTTCCGCGAGACCCCAGTAATAGCTGCCCCCCAGGCTGGTAATGGTGGTCGTGGTGGCATTCCCATCGGGGCTGGTGGCCTGGTTGGTGGAAGCCAGGTTGGAGCGGTCCCCCGACAGAAACAGGGTCAGATCCCGGTTCGCATTCCAGGTGACCTTCCCCTGGTACCTCCTGCCCTCGGCGCTGTCGGCCTCCCCGCCCAGTCTGACGACGACCTTGGGGGTTGTCAGGACGGCAAGTTCCAGATCGGTCATGGATTGGGCCCACGCGCAGGTTGCGAGCAGTCCCAGGAACAGCTGTTTCACGGGTCTCCCATTCCTGGTCGGGTCTCTGATCGCGGCCGGGTCAGTTCCATCCTAGAGTACGGCTGTCGTGGTCCGCAGGCCTATCGGTCCTGCCGCCGTTCCAGGATGGCTTCCTGGAGGGACCGCTGGAATTCCTCCACCAGGAGGATGAAGCGGCCCTGCTGGGCCGGCGTGAGGGAGCCGCGGATATCTTCTTCGAAGCGCTTCCGGGCCCCTTCCTGCTGCTGGCGGAGCACGGCCAGCTGGTCGATGACCGGCTGGACCTTCCTGTTCTTCTCCTCCTCGGTGCCTGGGCCCACCAGGGTGGCGTTCATCTGCTGGCGCAGCTGGACCATCTGGTGCCGGCGGGCGAAGGAGTCCTCGTCAAAGAGGGACCAGCGGTCCGCGATGGCATTGGCCTTCTCCCCGCTCAGCCCCAGGGTGTCCTGGAGCCGCCTGGAACGGATCTCATGGAGCCGAACGGCAATCCGTTCCCTCCGGAAGGCGCCGGGACGCTCCGTGGCCTCCCGGCGGGGCCGGTCCTGGCGGAGGCGACCCTGGGCGGTCAAGGAAAGCGCACTCAGCAGAAGGATCAGGGCCGCTCGAAAGTACATGGAACACTCCTAGGGGTGCAGGATCACTTTTCCGAAGGGGAAGGCTTGGGGCGGCGGCTGAGGGCCCGGATGACGGCTTCAGCGTCTTCCTGGGAGAGGGCGGTCAACTGGCTCAGGGCATCCTCTCCATCCTGGAAGGGCGTGTCGGTCAAATCGTCGTCCTGGAGCTCAACGGCTGGCCTGCTCAGGTTAGCTTCCACCAGGGGCGTCCGATTGGCGCGGCCCACCCAGAAGGCGGTGGCCCCGACGGCGAGCAGGAGGGCCGCCGCCGTCCCCCAGAAGAAGCGCTGGGTATGGATCGGCCGGGAGCGGGCCGGGAGCTTGCCCTGGATCCGGCCGGGAAGGCGTTCGAAGTAGCCGGCGGGGGCCAGGGCCAGGGGGGCCTCCTCCTGGGCCAGATAGGCCACCCGGGCCTCCGAGCAGGCGGTGCAGAGCTTCATGTGCGCCTCCGCATCCAGACCTGGATCCAGGGGGTCGGTTTCGATGGCCGCCAGGGCGGCGTGGCAGGCTGGGGACATGGGGATCTCGCGCATGGTGTGTTGGCCTCCTCTCACTCGGCCCATCCTGGGCCTCGCCCGCTGGGCGGTCGCTTCGCGTCCGTGGGCCTCCGCTCCTGCTGCGGCCTCACTTGGCGGGTCAGGTTCTGGATGGCGTGGAAGATGTGGGCCTTCACGCTGCCCACCGAGGTGCCCATCTCCTGGGCGATCTGTTCGTACTTCCAGTCGTGCTGAAGCTTGAGCGTCAGGGCCTGCTTCTGGCGCCGGGGCAGCTTCGGGAGGGCCTCGGACAGCAGGCGTCGGGCCTCCTGGTCGAGCACCGCGGTCATCTGGGTCTCCTCGATCCGGAGGGCCGGATGTTCCAGGGTGCCCTCGGGGCCCTCGAGGCTGTCGTGCTCCTTGGCCACCCGCTCCCGGTAGTTCAGGGCCTGGCGGGTGGCGATGGTGATGAGCCAGGTGCGAAAGGACGACTCGAAGCGGAAGCCGGGCAGGGCGCGGAAGACCCGGATGAAGGTCTCCTGCACCACGTCATCCGCATCCTGGTGGTTCCGCAGGATGGAGTAGGCCTTGCCATAGACATCCCGGGAGAAGAGGCGAACCAGAGAGCCGAAGGCAGCCTGGTCACCCTGCTGGGCCCGTTCCACCCAGACCAGTACCTCGGGGGTATGGTACGGCGAGCCCGGGTCGGGGGTCCGATCGGCGGTCGGGAAGGCCGTCTGGGGCATCAAAGGCTCACTCAAAGCGACAACTGCCATCATGTTAGGCTCCGACGGCCAGATACAAGCAGATTCCGTCGTCCCTGGATGGACCCGGGGAGGCCTCCTGAGGTTGAATGGATTGGGAGTTAGACTTCCCTTTTCCTGCCGGCAGCCCCGACCCCCTGGAGCCTTCATGCGTGAACGCATCACCCCCCTGCTCTCCGAAGCCCAGATCCGTGCCCGGGTTCTGGAGCTGGGGAACCAGTTGACCAAGGACTACGCCGGGAAGGACCTGGTGGTCATCGGGCTGCTGAACGGGGTGTTCCCCTTCATCGCGGATCTGGTGCGGGCCATGGAGCTGGATTTTGATGTGAGCTTCATGCAGGTCGCCAGCTATGGCGGCGGCATGCACAGCACCGGCGAGGTCCACATTCTCAAGGATCTGGACAAGAGCATCCAGGGTCGGCACGCCCTGGTGGTGGAAGACATCGTGGATACGGGCCTGACGCTGTTCAAGGTCCGCAACCTGCTCAAGGACCGTGAACCCCTGAGCCTGAAGATCTGCACCCTGCTGGACAAGCCCAGCCGCCGGAAGGTCGAGGTCCCGGTGGACTACATCGGGTTCACCATCGAAGACCACTTCGTGGTGGGCTACGGCCTCGACCTCGAAGGCAAGCTCCGCAACCTGCCCTACGTCGGCGTGTATCACCCATGAACCGTTCCGGGACCCGCGTCCTCCTGGGCCTCACGGCCTGCCTGCTGCTCGCCACGGGCTGCGGGTATCACCGGCTGGACCGGCAGCAGCGGTCGGCGCCCTGGGCCAAGCAGGGCGAGACGATCCGTCTGGCCCGCTTCCGCAACCTGACGCCGCGCCTGGGCCTGGAGGACCGGTTCACCAAGGCCCTGGAAAACCGGCTCGTGGCGGCCAGTCCCTGGCGGCTGGTGGCCCAGGGCGAGCCCTCCCGCTGGGTGCTGCAGGGCACCCTGGAGGAGTACAAATCGAGGCCCATCGGACTTTCCCTGGGCACCGCAGGGAACAAGGCCAGCGCCGGTACGGCCTCTCGGGTGGAGGTGGCGGTGGTGGCCAGCGTTGAGCTGCTGGATGGGCAGACCGGGGTGGTGGTGCTGTCCCGGCGGGGCCTCACCTTCTCGAACCAGTATCGGGTGGACCAGAACTTCGCCAGCTTCGACAGCCGGGAGCTACAGGTCATCGAAAGCCTGGCGGACGATTTCGCCGAAAGCTTCTTGACGCAGCTGCTCGAAGGCATCGACTGATGGCCTCGCCCGCCCCGTGGCTGAACCATGCCTTCGCCCTGGTGCATGGCGAAGATGGCGATGGTCGCCGCGAGGCCGTGGAGGCCTGGAAGCGCAAGCACGTCGATCCCGAGTGGGCGGATTTCTCCCTCACCCTCTGCTCCGAGGGCTGCCCCTGGCCCGAGGTGTTGGCGGCCCTGCAGGAGGCCTCACCGCTGGGCGCGGAGGCCCGTTCCGTGGTGGTCCCGGCCGCTGACAACTTGTTCACCCGGGCCAAGGAACTGCCGGCCGCCGTGAAGGCCGTCCTGGAGAAGCCGCCCAGCGGCGTGAACCTCCTGCTGGTGGCCTGGAGCACCCTCCCTGCGGCCCCGGGGAAGGCCCTGGGCGCCAAGCCCTGGACCGACTGGCAGAAGGCCGGCCGGATCCTGAAGGTGGGGGCTTTGGACGCGGCGGAGGTTCCTGGCTTCATCGAAGCCGAAGCCAGGGCGCGGGGCCTGATCCTCCAGGGAGCATCCGCCGGCCTGCTGGCCCAGCGCCAGGGTGGGAATCCCGGCCTGCTCAAGCGGGCCCTGGAAGTGCTGGATCTCCTGGCGGAGGACCGCCGGGTCACCGAGGCCATGGTGGATCAGGTCACCTTCCGGCTGGCGGAGCAGAAGGCCTTCGCCTGGTCCGGGGCCTGGCAGAAGGGGGATGCCGCCGGGGCCCTGCGGGCGCTGAGGATGGCCATGGAAGACGGCGATGAGCCGCTCATGATGCTGGGCCAGGTCCGGCGCGAGGTGGACCGCCTGCTGAGGCTGGCGGAGGCTGAGGCGGCAGGGCTGAAGGGCGCCGAGGTGCTCGGCACCCTTGGCCTGTCCCCCAAGCAGGCCTTCCTCCTGGACGGCTACCGCGGCGCCCTGGCCAAGCTGAAGCCCCGTGGCCTCAAGGCCCTGCTCTCCCGCGTGAATCAGTGCGAGCGGGATCTCAAGGGCATGGCCCTGTCCCGCAGCGAGGCGCCCCTGCTGGACCTGACCCTGGCGCTCTGCCGGGCCTGGGGCCGTTGACCCACGAGTGAACCGGGCATTGATCACTTGAGCCCAAGCGGGGCTGGGCGGATGATGGGGGGCTGATCCCGGAGGGTCCATGTCCGAATGTGTCGTTCCCACCCTTACCTCGAAGGAGGTGGTGGCCTCCAAGTCTGTGCTGCCCGACGGCTGGAAGGCAGACCTGACCAACCTGAAGGCCCTGGACCTCACCCTGGCGGTGATGGAGCTGTTGCGGCGCACCACCAGCCGCCTGCCCCAGGACGTGATCGACGCCATCGTGAAGGGTCGTGATGCCGAGGAAGAAGGCAGTCGCGCCTTCAACACCCTGAACGACATGGTGCGCAACATCAACCTGGCGGATGGCCAGGTGACGCCGCTCTGCCAGGACACGGGCTCGGTGATCTTCTGGGTGCGCCACCCCTTCGGGCTGAGCCAGCGCGCCGCCAGGGCCCAGATCCGCGCGGCCGTCGTCGAGGCGACGAAGCGCTCCTGGCTGCGTCCCAACTGCGTGGAGTCGCTGAGCGGGAAAAACAGCGGCACCAACATGGATCCCTTCCATGAGCACCACCCGGCCTTCCACTTCGAGGAGTGGGACCGACCGGAGGTCGAGATCTCGGTCATGCAGAAGGGCGGGGGCTGCGAAAACGTGGGCGCCCAATACCGCCTGCCGGACGCCGCGTTGGGTGCAGGCCGCGACATCAAGGGCGTGCGCAAGTGCATCATCGACGCCGTGGTTAAGGCCCAGGGCCAGGGTTGCAGCCCCGGCATCCTCGGCGTGGCCATCGGTGGCGACCGCGTCACCGGCTATGAGAAGAGCAAGGAGCTGATCCTGCGCAAGTTGGGCACAGCCAATGCCGATCCCAAGATGGATGCCTTCGAGAAGGACCTGACAGCGGACCTCAACACCCTCGGCATCGGCCCCATGGGCTACGGCGGTGTCACCACCGCCCTCGGCATCCATGTCGAGGAGATGTACCGCCACCCGGCCAGTTTCTACGTGAGCATCAGCTACATGTGCTGGAGCAGCCGGCGCGGCACCCTCACCTTCTTGGCCAACGGCCAGCCTTCCTACGATCTGTGAGGCTCCCATGATCCGACTCACAACTCCCATCACCGAAGACCAGGTCCGTCAGCTCAAGGTGGGCGACGAAGTGCTGCTGAACGGCCGCGTCGTCCTCAGCCGGGACATCGGCCACAAGTTCATGAAGGAACAGAAGCCCGAGTGGCTGAAGCCCATCCTCGAGAACATGGTCATCTACCACTGCGGCCCCGTGGTGAAGAAGAACGCCGATGGCAGCTGGTCCTTCGTGGCCGCGGGACCCACCACCTCCATCCGCGAGGAGCCCTACCAGGCGGATGTCATCGAGACCTACAAGGTTCGGGGCGTCATCGGCAAGGGCGGCATGGGCAAGAAGACCAGCGAAGGCCTGCAGAAGACCGGGGCCGTCTACCTCCACGCCACCGGCGGCGCCGGCAGCCTGCTGGCCGAGCGCGTGAAGCGCGTGGTGGACGTGAAGATGCTGGAGGAATTCGGCAGCCCCGAAGCCTTCTGGATCATCGAGGTGGAGGACTTCCCCCTGGTGGTCACCATGGACAGCCACGGCGGCAGCCTCCACGAGATCGTGGCCCAGCAGAGCCAGGAGCGCGCCAAGGCGCTGATGGCGTGAATCCAGGCGTTTTGGATCGGTCCCGCCCACGCTAGGCTGGTGGGATGGCCCAGACCTACCACCAGCTCCGCCTCGACCTGGCCACGGCCCTGGCCGGGTTCCTGGACCCGACGGAAGCCCAGGCGGAGTGCCACCGCTGGCTCGAGGAGGGCCTGGGCCTGTCCCGCAGCTGGCTGGCCGCCCACGGGAACGAGGCGGCCCCTGCGGAGGCGCGCCGGCGCATCAGCGGCTGGGTGCGCCGCCGGAGCCTGGGGGAGCCATGGGCCTACATCCTGGGCTGGAGTCGATTTCGGGAGCGGCGATTCGAGGTCAACTCCGACACCCTGATTCCCCGTCCAGAGACGGAACTCCTGGTGGAAGCCGCCCTGGACGTGGGGGGGCGTTTGGGGGTGGAGCGCTGCGTGGACGTGGGCACGGGTAGCGGCATCATTGCCGTGAGCCTGGCCCTGGAGACCGGGTGGCGGGTATCGGCCACCGAATTGTGCGCCGGGGCCCTGGCGGTGGCACAGCGAAACGCGAGGAGCCTGGGTGCTTCCATCGCGTTCCATGAAGGGGATCTGCTGGAAGCGGTGCCAGATCCCCTGGGTCTGGTGGTGGCCAACCTGCCCTATGTGGATCCTGCCGACCGGCCGACCCTGCAGCGGGAACTGGCCTTCGAGCCGGCCTCGGCCCTTTTCGCCCCGGATCGGGGGCTGGCCCTTTCCGAAAAACTGCTGTCCCAGGCCCGGGAGCGGGGGGCAACTGCCTGCCTGCTGGAGATCGGGGCCGGTCAGGGGGGCGAGTTGTGCCGGCGGGCCATGGGCTTCGGTTGGGCCAAAGCCATGATCCATCAAGACTTTGCAGGCCACGATCGGATTCTTGTGGCCCTCCCCTGAGGGATTGGCACTGTCCTCGCCCTGATCAGGCGTGGAGGTGCGTCATGCGGAAATTGCTGCCTATTGCCCTGCTGTTGGTGGGGATCGGCTGCTCCATTCCCAAGCGCCACGATGCCAACCTGGCCAAGAAGCCCGCCATCCCCTATGTGGATGAGGTGCCGGTCGGCCCCCCCCTCAGCGAAGGCAGCCTCTGGCGGGACCGCCCCCTCATCGCCGATCTGCGGGCTTTCCGGGTGAACGACCTGGTGACGCTCAAGATCAGCGAAAGCACCAATGCCATCACCAAGGCCGATGTCACCACCAGCCGGGCCGGAAGCAACAAGCTGAGCAGCCCCAACTTGTTTGGAGCTCTGGCCGGGTTCGGGATCGGCAGCAGCACCTCGGACAAGGCCACGGGCACCACAAACAAGTTCGCGGGCACGGGCAGCACCGGGCGCAGTGCCACCTTCACCACCGTGGTGACCGCGCGGGTGGTCAAGGTGGTGGGCAATGGCAACCTCATCTTCGAGGGCTTCCGGGACATCCAGCTGAACAACGAGACCCAGCGGCTCTATGTGGCCGGCATGCTGGATCCCCACATGCTCGACGCCACCAACACCATCACTTCCGGGCAGGTGGCCGAGCTTCGCATCGGCTACGGCGGCCAGGGCGTGGTGGACGAGACCCTGAAGCCGGGCTACATCAGCCGGCTTCTGGCGTACATCTGGCCGTTCTAGGAGATCCCCATGCGCATCGCAGCCCTGCTCCTCACGGCCCTGACCCTTTGCGGCGCGGATATCGCCAAGCCGGACCGGAAGATCGAATCCAAGCTCCGGGACGTGGCCCGCCTCCAGGGGGTCCGCGGCAACCAGCTGCTGGGCTACGGCATGGTGGTGGGACTGGATGGCACCGGCGACAAGGATCAGACCAAGTTCACCACCCAATCCCTCACGAACCTCCTTTCCCGTCAGGGCCTTACGGTCAACCCCACCACCGTGAAGGTGAAGAACGTGGCCGCGGTCATGGTGACGGCCGAGCTGCCCCCCTTCGCCCGGGCCGGGTCCCGCCTGGATGTGACCGTGTCGAGCACCGGCGACGCCAAGTCCCTGGCCGGTGGGACGCTTCTGATGACCGCCATGCAGGGTCCCGATGGCCAGACCTACGCCGTGGCCCAGGGGCCTCTGCTGGTGGGTGGGTTCAGCGCCTCAGCCGGCGGCACCTCGGTGACCAAGAACCACCCCACCGTGGGCCGGGTGCCCGATGGCGGCATCATCGAGCGCGAGGTGGGGGGCGACTTCAATGGCCGTGCGACCCTCCGTTACGCCCTGATGGAAGAGGACTTCACCACCGCAATCCGCGTGGTGGCCGCCATCAACGAGGAACTCGGGGAGAAGCTGGCCCAGCCTCTCGATGCCCGCACGGTCGAACTGAAGATCCCCAAGGAATTCCAGGGCAGGGCCGTGGAACTGGTGGCCCGACTGGAGAACCTGAGCGTGCAGCTGCAGCCCAAGGCCAGGGTGGTGGTCAATGAGCGCACCGGCACCGTCATCCTGGGCTCGGATGTCCGCATCGGCGCCGTGAGCATCGTTCAGGGCGGCCTGAGCATCCGGGTGACCTCGACGCCCCTGGTCAGCCAGCCCGCGCCCTTCAGCCAGGGGAAGACGGTCACCGCTACCAAGAAGGATGTGGCCGTGAAGGAGGAGAAGCCGAAGACCATCACGGTGGAGCCCGGCGTAAGCGTCGGCAAGCTGGCCGAGATGCTCAACGCCATGGAAGTGAGCCCCCGGGATATCGTGGCCATTCTCCAGGCCATCAAGGAAGCCGGTGCGCTCCAGGCTGAGCTGAGGGTGTTGTGATTCCGCAGGGCCTGCCCACCGTCGATGCCCTGGCCCAGGCCCAGGGGGCCAAGCCCCTGCCAAGCCAGGACGAGAAGACGGACAAGGCGGCCCGGCAGTTCGAGGGGCTCCTCATGGGGTTGCTGTTCCAGACCATGCGGAAGACCGTGCAGCCTTCGGGCCTGTTCGGGGATTCCGGGCAATCCCGGTCCACCTATGAGTACCTGATGGACCAGGCCGTGGTGGACCGGGCGGTCACCTCGGGGCACGGCTGGGGCCTGGCGGATCGGATCAAGGCCAGCTGGGCCCAGCAAAAACTCGGCGAACCCAAAAAAGAACCACCCCCGGGTTGAAGGTTCTTGGCAAACTGCCGATAGAGCCTTGTCGAGGTAATCATGCGCATCAGTGGCAAACCGAGTGGTGTCGGCAGCACCCAGGGCGTGAGCGGACCCAAACCGTCCGCCAGCCCCGTGTCGGCCCCCGTCGCTCCCACCTCCTCATCGGATGCCGTCCAGGTCTCCGATGCCGCCCGGCTCGTGGCCGTCGCCCAGGAAGCCCTGGTGGGGGTTCCGGATATCCGGATGGAGAAGGTGGAAGCCATCAAGAGCCAGATGGACGCTGACGCCTACCACCCCGACGGAGAGGCAGTGGCCGATGGGCTCATCAAGGAACACCTGGCGCACGGGCGCCATTCCTAGCCCAGAGACCCCCGTTGTGAGGGCATGATCAGTCCCCTGGGACAGCGCCAGATCCTCCAGACCGCCGCAGTCGAGACGGTGAGGCAGGCCCTGGAAGGGGCCCAGCAGGTCCAGCGGGAGCAGGCCCGGCGCCAGGCCTTCGACGCCAAGCTGGTGGAGGCCATGCTCGATGTGCCGGATGTGGCCGAAGCGGATGTCCTCAGGCTGAGCGAGCATGGTGCCCAGGAACACCCCGGCAAACAGGGACATGGGACTGGCGCTACGGAAGAGCTTCCTTTCGATGAAGCCCTGGAGGCCTCGGCAGAGGGTGCCGGGCCGCACCTGGACCTCTTGGCCTGAGGCTTGCCCCAGGAACCTCAGGAGGTCTTCCATGCTGCATGCCGTGCCCGAACTGCTGGACGCACTCGAGACGAAGCTGATCGAGGGCGAGGACCCCGGTGTGTTCTTGGCTGGGATCCGCTGGTCCGACCTGGTGGGCTGGCCCGAGGACAAGGCAAGCGCTCGTGCCCTGAAGCAGCGCATCGTGGCCATCCAGACATTGATCATGGGCCTGCAGTCCCCGCTGCGGGCGGCCTTCTCAGGCATTTCAGAATCCCCGGTGTATGGGCGGGGTGGTTTTCCTGCGGAGGCTCCGGCCCGCAGCCATCGGTTGCATGGAAAGGTATAGCTATGCCAGGACTTAACGCCAGCCTCTACCTCGGGCTCTCAGGCCTCCAGGCCCAACAGTCGGCCCTCAACGTGGTCGGCCAGAACATCGCCAATGTGAATACCCCCGGGTACACCCGGCAGCGGGCCGACCTCACCACCAACTTCTCCCAGGTCGAAGGCCAGGTCTACTTCGGCACGGGGGTCTCCCTCACCTCGGTTCAAGGCATTCGCGACCGGTTCCTGGATCTCCAGATCTACCGGGAGACCGCCAAGCAGACCGGTGCCCAGGAGCGGTACACGGGCCTGAATGCCATCGCGGGGAGCCTGGCAGATACCGGCAGTTCCGGCATCGCGGCGCAGATCCAGGCCTTCTTCCAGGGGGTCCAGGATCTGTCGGCCCAGCCCGAGAACGCGGCCCTCCGGGCTAACCTGATCAACAAGGCCCAGGGCATGGTCTCGTCCATGAAGTCGCGCTACCAACTCCTGGATGACCAGAGGAACAGTGCCGACCAGTCGGTCCGCAGCCTGGTGACCGAGGTCAACACCCTGACCAAACAGATCGCCAACCTCAACCAGAGCATCATGACCGAGGCGACCCCCGGCGCGAACAACGGTGCCCGGGACCAGCGGAAGGCCCTGACGGACAAACTCGCAGAACTCGTGGGCATCAGCGTCTTCGAAGGTGCCAAAGGCGAATACCAGATCACCCTGGATTCGGGCGCCGGCGTGCTGGTCAATGGCACCAGCTCCTATGACCTCAGCACCTCGGCGGGCGGGGCCCTGGATGGCAAGTCGAGCGTGATGCTGGGGGGGACCTTTGATGTCACCGGCGGCATCAAGGAAGGCGCCCTCGGAGCGAAGCTTGATCTTCGTGACACCATCCTTCCCGGCTTCCAGAAGCAGCTCGATGAGCTGGCTGCGGGCATCACCAGTCAGGTGAACCTCCTGAACCGATCCGGCTACGCGCCAGGAGGTGCTGCTCCCACCGGGACGGATTTCTTCCGGGGGAGTGTGGCCAACGACGCCAATGGGCTACCCACCAGTCTGAGCCCCTCCGCTGCGAACCCCTACAAGGGGATGGTGGCGGCCCTGGCCGTGAATGCAGCGGTGGTGGCGAACCCTTCCCTCATCGCCACGGCGGGTGCGCCGGTTCCCCCCGCGGTGACCGCGGCAGTGGGCGACAACCGCAACGCCAAGGCCATGGCCAGCCTCCAAACCTCGGGCAATTCGGGCCTCGGTGGCGTCGTCCTTGGATCCCCCTACGCCAGCGTGGTGGGGACCCTCGTCAGCGATGTGGGCAATGCCGTCCAGACCTGGGATACCAACGCCACCGCCCAGCAGAACCTGGTGCTGGCCCTTCAGAACCAGCGTGACAGCATCTCCGGCGTGAACCTGGATGAGGAGGCTTCCAGCATGATGACCCTGCAGCGGGGCTACCAGGCTTCGGCGCGCTTCATCAGTGTCATCAACCAGCTCACCGATCAACTGGTGAACCAGTTCGGCAAATAGCCCTGAAGGCAGGTGAACCATGTCCTTTCGAACCGCCAGCACCACCCAGCAACGCCAGAGCCTCATGGATCTCCAGCGCACGCAGGAGCGCCTAGCCCAGAACCGGACCCGGGTCACCACCGGCAGTCGGATCACTGGCCCCGGCGACGATCCCACCGCCTCGGCCGCCATCCTGGATTTCAACAACTCCATCCAGGCCAATACCCAGTCCATCCGCCAGGCCGACGCGGCGCTCTCCTACCTCTCGCCCTCGGAAAACCAGGTGGCCGCGGCGATCGATGCCACCATCCGCCTTCAGGAGCTGGCCGTGGGCGGGTCTTCCGCATCCATCGGCGAACTGGACGCCATCCGCGGGAACCTGCTTTCCATGGCGAATGCCC
>JADKIO010000005.1:370000-1219618 GCA_016721195.1 Candidatus Geothrix skivensis
AGAATTTGCCGCGACCATGCGGTAAGGCTAAATATGTTCATCTGACCGATAGTGAACCAGTACCGTGAGGGAAAGGCGAAAAGAACCCCGATGAGGGGAGTGAAATAGAACCTGAAACCGTCAATCTACAAGCAGTGGAACCGCTATGGTTTACCAGCGGAACCGCGTGCCTTTTGCATAATGAGCCGGCTAGTTATTTTTAGTGGCGAGGCGAAGCCGATGAGGCGGTGCCGTAGGGAAACCGAGTCTGAATAGGGCGACAGTCGCTGGAAATAGACGCGAAACGGGATGATCTATCCTTGACCAGGATGAAGGTAGGGTGAAACCTATTGGAGGTCCGAACCAGTGTGGGTTGAAAACCGCTTGGATGAGTTGAGGATAGGGGTGAAAGGCCAATCAAATTCCGTGATAGCTCGTTCTCCCCGAAATAGCTTTAGGGCTAGCGTCGGATGTTTCGTCGTGCAGGTAGAGACCTGAATGGACTAGGGGGCTTACCAGCTTACTGAATCCAACCAATCTTCGAATGGCACGCCGTGAAGTCCGGCAGTCAGACTGCGGGTGATAAGATCCGTAGTCAAGAGGAAAGAACCCAGATCGCCAGCTAAGGTCCCAAAATACATGCTAAGTGGAAAAGGATGTGGATGTGCTTAGACAGCCAGGAGGTTAGCTTAGAAGCAGCTATCCTTTAAAGAAAGCGTAATAGCTCACTGGTCAAGCGGGTCTGTGCCGACAATTCAACGGGGCTCAAGCATGTTACCGAAGCTGCGAACGTAAGTGGTAGGGGAGCATTCCCTACGTCTGTGAAGGTTGACCGTAAGGACAGCTGGAGACATGGGAAGAGACTCTGTCGGCATAAGTAGCGTAAAGACAGGCGAGAACCCTGTCCGCCGTAAGACTAAGGTTTCCAACGCAAGGTCAATCCGCGTTGGGTTAGTCGGACCCTAAGCCGAGGCCGAAAGGCGTAGGCGATGGAAGGCTGGTTAATATTCCAGCACCATGAATACCTCGTTTGTACGATGCAGGGACGCAGGAAGGTAGGGACGCAGAGCTATGGAATGTTCTGCGAAAGACTCCAAGGGTGGTGCTTAGGGAAGTCCGGGCGCCATGAGCTCAAGGTTTCTGACGAAAAGTCCTGATCCTACACTGCCGAGAAAAGCTGCTAAGGAGAGGTATTTGTGTCCGCACCGCAAACCGACACAGGTAGTCGAGGAGAGAATCCTCAGGCGTTTGAGAGAACTCTGCTGAAGGAACTCGGCAAATTAACCCCGTAACTTCGGGATAAGGGGCACACGGTAGGGTTCATAGCCCGAGGTGGTGGCACATAAATGTTCCAGGCGACTGTTTAACAAAAACACAGGTCTCTGCAAACTCCAAAGAGGAGGTATAGGGGCTGACGCCTGCCCGGTGCCGGAAGGTCAAGAGGAGTGGTCAGCGCAAGCGAAGCTACGAATTTAAGCCCCGGTGAACGGCGGCCGTAACTATAACGGTCCTAAGGTAGCGAAATTCCTTGTCGGGTAAGTTCCGACCTGCACGAATGGCGTAACGATCTGGAAACTGTCTCCAGCAGAGACTCAGCGAACTTGTAGCACCGGTGAAGATGCCGGTTACCCGCACTTAGACGGAAAGACCCCGTGCACCTTTACTACACCTTGACATTGAGGTTGGCGTTGGACTGTGCAGGATAGGTGGGAGACTTTGAAACTGGCTCGTTAGGGTCGGTGGAGTCACCCTTGAGATACCACCCTGTTTAACGCTGATCTCTAACTCGCACCCGTAATCCGGGTGGAAGACAATGTCAGGCGGGTAGTTTGACTGGGGCGGTCGCCTCCTAAAGCGTAACGGAGGCGTGCGAAGGTTCCCTCAGGCTGTTTGGAAATCAGCCGTAGAGCGCAATAGTATAAGGGAGCTTGACTGCGAGTCAGAGACGACGAGCAGGTGCGAAAGCAGGTTATAGTGATCCGGTGGTCCCGAATGGAAGGGCCATCGCTCAACGGATAAAAAGTACGCCGGGGATAACAGGCTGATCTTGCCCAAGAGTTCATATCGACGGCAAGGTTTGGCACCTCGATGTCGACTCATCACATCCTGGGGCTGAAGCAGGTCCCAAGGGTTCGGCTGTTCGCCGATCAATAGTGGTACGTGAGTTGGGTTCAGAACGTCGCGAGACAGTTCGGTCCCTATCTAGTGTGGGCGCAGGAGATTTGAGAGGACCTGTCCTTAGTGCGAGAGGACCGGGATGGACTGACCTCTGGTGTTCCAGTTGTGTTTCCAAATGCAATGCTGGGTAGCTATGTCGGGAAGTGAGAAGCGCTGAAAGCATCTAAGCGCGAAACACCCCTCAAGATGAGATCTCCCTATGAGACCCGTGGAAGACCACCACGTTGATAGGTCGCATGTGTAAGGCCGGTAACGGCTTAAGCTGAGCGATACTAATCGGTCCACAGACTTGACCTTTCATCAATCAATTGCATTAAACTTCATTACCTCGAGAACGCTCGACAGAGCCCTCGCCTAACCCTTCTCATCCCTTCTTAACCCTTCGTCGTGGCTTTTCCCCAAGTGTCACACCCGTTCCCATCCCGAACACGGCAGTTAAGACTTGGAGGGCCGATGATACTGCTCTGCACAGGAGTGGGAAAGTAGGTCGCTGCGACGTTATATCGAACGGGTCACCCTTGCGGGTGACCCGTTTTTTATGTACCGAATCAATGCCGCCACAGCGGTTTTATCCTCCTTGGTGGATACACTGGATGATCCGCGTGGAGGAACGAATGCATAAAGGTGTTTACACCTTCGGGGGTAACCGCAACGAGGGAGGCGCCGCCATGCGCAACCTCCTCGGAGGAAAGGGCTGCAACCTCGCCGAGATGGCGGGTCTGGGCATCCCCGTTCCCCCAGGCTTCACGCTCACCACCGAGCAGTGCGGCGCCTACTACGCCAATGGGCGGCAGCTCGCCGAGGGACTGAAGGCCGAGGTCCTGGAGGCGCTGAAGTGGCTCGAGACTACGCGCGGGTGTGGGTTCGGCGCCACCGAGAACCCCCTGCTTCTTTCCGTACGCTCAGGTGCCAGGGTTTCCATGCCGGGCATGATGGACACGGTCCTCAATCTCGGACTGAACGACAAGACCGTGGCTGCCCTGGAACGGGCCAGCGGCAATGCCCGGTTCGCCTGGGATTCCTACCGCCGTTTCATCACGATGTACAGCAACGTGGTGCTTGGCGTCGAACACTCCCTGTTTGAGGCCGAACTCGAAAGGGTCAAGGAGCGACTTGGCAAGCACCTGGATACCGACCTCAGCGTCGAGGATTGGCGGGGGCTCGTCTCCGCCTTCAAGGACATCGTGGAGGAGGAAACCAGCAAGCCCTTCCCCCAGGACCCCATGGACCAGCTATGGGGGGCCATCCGCGCCGTCTTCGAAAGTTGGAACACGGGCCGCGCCATCACCTACCGCCGCCTGAACCGCATCCCAGATGACTGGGGCACTGGCGTGAACGTCCAGAGCATGGTCTTCGGCAACATGGGCGATGACTGCGGGACAGGCGTAGCCTTCACCCGGGATCCCGCCACTGGCGAGCGGCTCTTCTACGGGGAATACCTCATCAATGCCCAGGGCGAAGACGTGGTGGCGGGCATCCGAACCCCCCAGCCCATCACCCGTTCCCAGGCCGCCGGTACAGGGCTGAAAAGCCTCGAGGAGGCCATGCCCGACTCCTTCAAGGAGTTGGACGCCACCTGCCAGCGCCTGGAAACGCACTTCAAGGACATGCAGGACATTGAATTCACCATCGAGCGGGGGAAGCTGTACCTGCTGCAGACCCGCAACGGCAAGCGCACCGCCATGGCCGGCATCCGCATTGCCATCGATCTGGTGGACGAGGGCCTCATCGATAGCCACACGGCCCTGAAGCGCATCGATGCCGACAGCCTCTCCCAGCTCCTGGCCCCAGTGTTTGATCCAAAGGAAAAGGATCGCCTCCGCAAGGAGGGCCAGTTGCTGACGAAGGGGCTGAACGCCGGCCCCGGCGCGGCCACGGGCCTGATCGCCCTGACCGCCGAGCAGGCCGAAAAGATGGCCCCGGAGGGACCTGTGGTGCTGGTGCGCGTGGAGACCAGCCCCGAGGACATCTCCGGCATGGTGGCCTCCGAAGGCATTCTCACGGCCCGGGGTGGCATGACCAGCCACGCGGCGGTGGTTGCCCGGGGCATGGGCAAGCCCTGCGTGTGTGGCGCCTCGGCCCTCCAGATCGACTTGGCAAGGGGCGTCGTGAAAGTCGGCGATCGCGAATTCAAGGCAGGCCAGGACTGGATTTCCATCGACGGTTCCACGGGTGAAGTGTTTGTGGGCAAGCTCAGCGCCCATCCCTCCGAGGTCAACCAGGTGCTGGTGGACGGCCGCCTGAAGGCCGGGGACAGTGAGCTCTACCAGCGCTTCGCCAAGATCATGGCCTGGAGCCAGGAGGCCAAGCGGCTCAAGGTCCGCACCAATGCCGATACCCCCCATGATGCCGCCGTGGCCCGTGCCTTCGGGGCCGAGGGCATCGGCCTCTGCCGCACGGAGCACATGTTCTTCGAAGGGGACCGGATCCTGGCCGTGCGCGAGATGATCCTGGCCACTGACGCGGAAGGCCGCCGGAAGGCCCTGGCCAAGCTCCTGCCCATGCAGCGGGAGGATTTCGAAGGCATCTTCACGGCCATGGACGGGCTGCCCGTGAACATCCGTCTGCTGGATCCGCCCCTGCATGAGTTCCTGCCCCAGGACGAAGAGGGGCAGAAGGAAATGGCGGATATCCTGGGCGTGGATCTGGGCACCGTGGAACGCCGGGTGGCGCAGCTGCACGAGTTCAACCCCATGATGGGCCACCGGGGCTGCCGGCTGGGCATCACCTTCCCGGAGATCATCCGCATGCAGGTGCGGGCCATCGCTGAGGCTGCCCTGAATGTGGCCGCGAAGGGCATCAAGGCCCTGCCCGAGATCATGGTGCCCCTCATCGGCACCGTGCGGGAGCTGGCCTACACCAAGGCCGAGATGCTCGACGAGATCGCCATGTTGAACCGGGAGCGAGACACTCAGTTCACCTGCCCGATGGGCACCATGATCGAGATCCCCCGGGCCGCCATCACCGCGGACCGCATCGCCCAGGAAGCCGAGTTCTTCAGCTTCGGCACCAATGACCTCACCCAGATGGGCTTCGGTTTCAGCCGCGATGACGCCGGCACCTTCCTGCCGGAATACGTGGGCAAGAAGATCCTCGATGAAGATCCCTTCCAGACCCTCGATCAGGAGGGCATCGGCGAACTGGTGCGCATCGCCTGCGACAAGGGCCGCGCGGCGCGGCCCGGCCTCAAGCTGGGCGTCTGCGGCGAACACGGCGGCGATCCCCGCAGCGTGGTCTTCTTCCATCAGGTGGGTCTGGACTACGTGAGCTGCAGCCCCTACCGGGTGCCCATCGCCAAGCTGGCGGCGGCGCAGGCGGCGCTGGCGCAATAGGATCAACAGGAACAAGGGGGACCGCCCGCCCGCTTTCGCTGGCTCTGCGTCCCCCTCGTGCTCCCCACGTTGTGATCGGGCAAAGCCCGCCCACAACGTCTGAATCAGTTATTCTGGAAAGGCCGCGCCCCGCGCGGCCTTTTTGTCGGATGCAGCCATGGCCAAGACAGTGAGCGACCAGCCCGAGATCATCTACTCGATGATGCGGGTCAGCAAGATCTACAACCAGAAGCCCGTCATCAAGGACATCTCGCTCAGCTACTTCTACGGCGCCAAGATCGGCGTGCTGGGCCTCAACGGCTCGGGCAAGAGCACGGTGCTGAGGATCATGGCGGGCGTGGACCAGGACTTCAACGGCGAGGCTGTGCTGAGCAAGGGCTACACCACCGGCATCCTGGACCAGGAGCCCATGCTCGACCCGGACAAGACCGTGCGGGAAATCGTGGAGGAGGGTGCCGCGGAGCAGGTGGCCTGGCTCAGGGACTACAACGCCATCAGCGATCAGTTCGCCGATCCCGATGCGGACATGGATGTGCTGCTGGCCAAGCAGGGGGAGCTGCAAGAGAAGATCGACGCCCACGACTGCTGGGACCTTGACTCGCGGCTGGAGCAGGCCATGGATGCCCTCCGCTGTCCCGATCCCGATACCAAAATCGGCATCCTGTCGGGCGGCGAACGCCGCCGGGTGGCCCTCTGCCGTCTGCTGTTGCAGCAGCCCGACATCCTGCTGCTGGATGAGCCCACCAACCACCTCGATGCTGAATCGGTGGCCTGGCTGGAGAAGCACCTGCAGGACTACAAGGGTACGGTCATCGCCGTCACCCACGACCGCTACTTCCTGGATCACGTGGCCGGTTGGATCCTGGAGCTCGATCGCGGAGAGGGCATCCCCTGGAAGGGCAACTACTCCAGCTGGCTGGAGCAGAAGCATGGCCGCCTGGCCCGGGAGGAGAAGTCCGACCAGAAGCGGCAGAAGACTCTGGAGCGGGAGCTGGAGTGGATCCGCATGTCACCCAAGGGACAGCACGCCAAGAGCAAGGACCGCATCGCCAACTACGAGCGGCTGGCCGGCGAGGAAGGCCGGCAGAAGGAGCAGGAGCTCGAGATCTACATCCCCAGCGGTCCGCGCCTGGGTGACCTCGTGGCCGAGCTGAACGGGGTCTCCAAGGCCTACGGCGACAAGGTGCTGTTCGAGAACCTGAGCTTCGCCATCCCCCGGGCCGGCATCCTGGGCGTCATCGGCCCCAACGGTGCCGGCAAGTCCACCCTGCTGCGCCTGCTCACGGGCCAGGAGCAGCCCGATGCGGGCGCCATCCGCATCGGCGAGACCGTCCGCATGGCCTATGTGGATCAGCTTCGTTCCGGGCTCAACCTCGACAAGAACGTATTCGAGGCCATCTCGGGCGGCTACGAGCAGATCGAGCTCGGCGGCAAGCTCATCAACGCCCGGGCCTGGCTGAGCCGCTTTGGCTTCAGCGGCGATTCCCAGCAGAAGAAGATCTCTGAGCTGAGCGGCGGCCAGCAGAACCGGCTGAATCTGGCGCTCACCCTGAAGAGCGAAGCCAACCTGCTCTTCTTCGACGAGCCCACCAACGATCTGGACGTCAACACCATGCGCGCCCTGGAGGAGGCCATCGAGTCCTTCGCGGGCAGCGCCGTTCTGGTGAGCCACGACCGCTGGTTCCTGGACCGCCTGGCCACCCACATCCTGGCCTTCGAGGGCGACTCCCAGGTGCAGTTTTTCGACGGCAACTACAGCCAGTACGAGGAGTACCGCAGGGACGTGCTGGGCCTGAAACCCTTCGATCCGCACCGCATCAAGTATCGGAAGCTGACCCGATGAAGGCAGACCCTTCCACCGCCTCTTGGCTGACACATGCCACGGCCTGCCTCGGCCTGACGCTCGGCGGCCTCGGGCTCTGGCTGGGCCTCGCCGAAGGCGCCGTCACCCTCTGGGGGTTCGGGGGCGCCTGCCTGCTGCAGATACCCCCGGCCCTGAGCCTGGGTGCCCGCATCCGTGAGGGTCTGGGCAACAGTGGGCTGGAACGCGAACGGTTGACGCTGAAGGCCGTGAGCCTGGGCC
Source organism: Candidatus Geothrix skivensis (assembly GCA_016721195.1). GTDB lineage: Bacteria > Acidobacteriota > Holophagae > Holophagales > Holophagaceae > Geothrix > Geothrix skivensis. Next base: position 377,573 of record JADKIO010000005.1, read on the forward strand.
AGCGGTTCCTGGCCATGGCCATGGCCATGGCAGCGATCTCGGCACTCCTGGGCGAACGCTCGCCGGGGCCCGGCGTGATGATTCTGGGAGGGGCGCTGGCGGCCCTCGCTGCCCTGGCCGCCCTCTGGTTCGCGAAGCGCGCCCTGTCCGGCCTCCACCCGACCCTGGCCCTGGATGCAGCCCGGACCCGCACCCTCCTGGAGCTGGCTGCCCTGCTGCTCCTGGGCAGCCTCCTGGGCCGCTGGTTCCCCTGGGCCGATGCGGTGCTCGGTCTGGGCATGGCCCTCTGGCTCTTCCTGGCGGGGCTGAGCCTGGCCAAGGCCTCCACCCTTCAGGCCGCCGCCTGTGGCGGCTGCGGGGGCGGCTGTCACTGATGCGGGTCCTGGAGCTGTTCTCGGGCCTGGGGGGCTGGCGCTGCGCCCTCGGGGACCGGGGACGGGTGGTGGCCGCCTACGATGTGAGCGAGGCCGCCAACGGCACTTATCGCCTCAACCATGGTCAGGAAGCCCGGGCCAGGGAGCTGGCCACGGTGCCCCCCCGGGAGCTGCTGGAGCACGGCGCCGACACCTGGCTCCTGAGCCCGCCCTGCCAGCCCTTCTGCCGCATGGGCCACCACCGGGATCTGGCGGACCGCCGCTCCCGGGCCTTCTGCCACCTGATGGACGTCTTTCGGGAGGCACCGCCCGAGCGGTTCGTCCTGGAGAACGTGGTGGGCTTCCTCGGCTCGGAGGCTCACGCGCTGTTGTCCGAACGCCTCCGGGCCCACGGCCTGCATCAGCTGCAGTTGCAGGCCTGCCCCAGCCGCTTCGGCCTGCCCAACCAGCGGCCCCGGGTGTTCATCGTGGCATCGAGAAAGCCCCTGCAGCCGCTTCCCCAGCCCGGCCTTTCGCCCCGGCCCCTGGCGGACTTCCTGGATGCAGTCGAGGATGAGCGGCTGTATCTCCAGGGGGATGGGCACCTCCGGCACCACCAGGGCCTGGATCTGGTGACGGCCCAGGATCAGCGCAGCGCCTGCTTCATCGGCGGCTACGGCCGGCGCTTCGTGGGCAGCGGCTCCTTCCTGAAGACGGCTCGAGGCATCCGCCGATTCTCGCCCTCCGAAGTGGCGCGCCTGCTGGGGCTGCCGGAGGGGTTCCAGTTCCCGGAGGCCCTGTCGCTGGAAGCCCGGTACCGACTGTTGGGCAATGGGCTGTCCATCCCCGTCGCCACCTGGGCGCTGGATCATCTGTAGAATCACCGCATGCGCCTGCTGCTCTCCGCCTTCGCCCCGGAATTGGGATCCCTCGCCAAGGAGACCCCGCCTGGCTGGGAGATCGCCACGGTGGGCGTGGGCGCCGTCAGCGCGGCGGCGGCCACCACGGCCCTGGTGGTGGACCGCTGGCCCGAGGCCGTGGTGTTCCTGGGGACCTGCGGCCGCTACGACCGGCGACTGTCCCTCTTCGACTGCCTGTGGGCCACGGAGGCCATCGCCACCTCCCTGGAGGAACTCCGCGGCGGCGCCTACCGCCCCAAGATCGAACGCAGCCGCTGGCCGGCCCTCCTTCCGGGTGCCCTGCCGGGCCATGCGGTGGTGGTGCCCCCCGCCATCACGTGCACCGCAGAAGGCGCGGCCCTGCTGGGCAACCTGGGGCCGGTGGAGCACCTGGAGCTCACGGGCGTGTTCGAGGCTTGCCGCCTCACGGGGGTGCCCTGCGGCGCGGCGCTCGTGGTGGTGAACGAGGTGGGCCCCGATGCCCAGGCCCAGTGGACCGCCAACCACGAGGAGGGCAGCCGGCGGCTGGTGGAGAGGCTCATGGCTTCGGGGTTGTTCGCAGGGGCGTGAACGCCGAACCACCATCGCCGGTGTGCACACGCCAGCCCCCGGCTTCGACCGAGACCCGGACCCCGCAGGAGGGCCCGGTGATCCAGGGTGATAGCCCTTCCTGCCGAAGGGTGGCCAGCGTCTCCGGGTGGGGATGGTCGAAGCGGTTGCGGAAGCCCGCGGGAAGGATGGCCACTTCGGGCTGCAGGGCCGCCACCCAGGCGGGATCCGAGGCATTGCGGCTGCCATGGTGCCCCACCTTCAGCAGACGATGCCGGAAGGCGCCGGGGTCCCCAAGGTCCAGCAGGTCCCGCTCCTGAATGGTCAGGGCATCGCCCATGAGCCAGAGCTGGCGATCCCGCCAGTCGACCCGCAGCACGGCCGAGACCATGTTGGCGTCGGGGAGGGCGAAGGCCCGGGGGGGCCAGCGCACGCTGAAGTGGGCTTCACCGCGGGTCCAGGCATCTCCGCGTAGCAACCCAGTCGGATCCTGGTCCGGAGCCGGACGGAAGGGCCCCCAGGGATCCTCATCGTCGGCCGTGACCGGCACGGCCGTGCTCGCCAGGGGCCAGAGCCTGGACAGGGTGGCCCAGCCACCGGCGTGGTCCCCGTGAGCGTGCGTGAGCACCAGATGCACGGGCTCCCGCACCCCACGCCGGCTCAGCAGCCGGGCCAGGCGTCGGCCCGTCCAGGGGCCGGGGCCCGTATCCACCAGGGTGGCGTCGCCGCCGGGCACCCGGAGCAGCAGGGCATCGCCCTGACCGATGTCCACGGACTCCAGCGAAAGCGTTTCCGGGGCCCGCCCCGTGCCCCTGAACCAAAGCATGCCCAAGGTGACCAACACCAGACCGGCCGTCAGGGCCCGGGTCCGCTTCAGCAGGCCCTGTCGGTGGGCCAGAACCAGCCAGCTCAGGGCCAGCAGCAGCCAGGGCCAGAGGATGCCCGTCCCCAGGGGCGCGATGCCCGTCAACATCGGCACAAGGCGGTCGCCCATCCAGGTGAGGACGAGGCCTGCGCCCTGCGTGAGACCCGGCAGGGGGAGCAGGATGAGAGCCAGCGTCAAGGGGGTGAGCAAGGCCACCAGGGGCAGCACCAGGAGGTTGGCCAGGATGCCCCACCAGGGGGCACCTCCGTGGAAGAGCGCCAGCAGGGGCAAGGTCGACAGCCACGGCGCCGCCAGCCGGGCGAAGGGCAGGGCCAGGCGCCCCAGCATGGGGGAGAGCAGGCCCGCCAGGGGCTCTGCCCCCCACAGCAAGCCCAGCAGGGCCCACCAGGCCAGCAGGAAGCCGGGCTCCACCCCCGCCCCGGGATGGCCCAGCAACCAAAGCAGCAGGGCGACGTGCAGCCCCGCCACCGGGGGCAGCTTCCAGCCGGTGGACCTGCCCAGGGCCCAGGCCAGGCCCATGAAGAGGCCCCGCCATACCGGGGCCGAGAAGCCCACCAGCGCCGAGTACAGCAGGCCCCCGGCGATGGCTCCCGAGGCCGCGCCACGGAGTCGCAGCCGCCGCAGCAGTGCCTCGATGGCCGCCATCACCAGGGTCACCTGCAGGCCGGACACCACCAGGATGTGGATGGTGCCGCTTTCGGCGAACACACTGAAGTGGGCTTCATCGGCAGGCGGAATGCCCAGGGCGATGGCCCCCCAAAGATCCTTGGCGGTGGGACTCAGGGGCAGGGCCTCGAAGCGGCGTCGGACGAAAGTCTGCAGTCGCAGCAGGAGTGGTGGCCGAGCGGGGCCGGTGACTTCCATCAGTTGGGCGGAAGCCAGGTGGATCCGCCGGGGCGATTCGTCGCTGCGGGCCCGCCAGAGGGGGCGTTCTGCGAGGAAGATCGGCGCAGGCTGCACGGTTCTCAGCTCGGCCCGGAGGCGGACGGGCGTGCCGGGTTCGGGGGTAGGGCCCTCCCCATCCGCCGGCACCGTGAGGGGCACACTCAGCCCTTCCATGGAAGTAGGGCTGGAGAGCTCCAATCGGCTTCGCAACCGTTCACCCTGGAGGGACCAGGGAGCGGCAATGGATCCTTCGAGGGCCTGGAAACCGACGGGCAGGGCGGACTCCCAACGGGCCTTGCGGGCCAGACCAAGGAACGTGAAGGCGGCAAGACCGAGGGCGAGTGGCACCACGGCCCAGCGCCGTCGCCAGGCCAGCGGCAGAGACAGGAGCCAGAGCACACCACCCAGGGCCAACCAACGGAAAGCCACCTGTCCATCCCAGCGCTCGGGCACCAGCCAGGGCACCGCGCTGGCGGCCACCAGCGCCCAGGCCAAGGGCCAGAGTGAAGCCCCGGAGAGGCGCTGCCAAAGGCCGGATCTGGAAAGCATGGCTGCCAGTCTAGCGACTTTGAGCCTGTCCAAACCTTGACAGGTCGCTCGCAGCCCCTGAATCTGGCAGCTATGAATCCGGCCCGGGCCCTCCTGGTGGACGACGATCCCACGATCCTCGAGGTGGTGGGGGCGCTGCTGTCGCAAAACGGCCACGAGGTGATCGGCACGGGTTCCGGCCTTCGGGGGGCGCAGTTCCTGCGCAGTGAACACTTCGACCTGGCAGTGGTGGACCTCATGCTGCCGGACCTGAGCGGCCTCGAACTGGCCCGCCAGGCCGTGGCCAAGCCCGACACCGTGGTGGTGGTGCTCTCCGGCTCCACCTCGGTGGAGACGGCCCTCCAGGCCATGAAGATGGGCATCTACGACTACGTGCCCAAGCCCTTCCGCAGCGAGGAACTGGAACATACCCTGCTGCGCGCCATCGAGAAATCCCAGCTGAACCAGGAGAACAAGCGGCTGCGGGAGCAGATCCAGGGCCAGACCCCGGGCCCCAAGATGGTGGGCCGGTCCGAGACCTGGCAGAACCTCCAGGCCCTCCTCCGCCGGGTGGCGCCCTCGCCTTCCACGGTGCTCATCACTGGGCCCTCGGGCACCGGCAAGGAACTGGCCGCCAAGGCCATCCACCAATGGAGCCCCCGGGCCCAGGGCCCCTTCGTGGCCATCCACTGCGGGGCCATTCCCGAGAACTTGCTGGAGGACGAGCTCTTCGGGCACGTGCGCGGGGCCTACACCGATGCCCGCACGGACCGGCCCGGCCGGTTCCAGCAGGCCGAGGGGGGCACGCTCTTCCTCGACGAGATCGGCACCATGCCGATGAACCTGCAGGTGAAGCTGCTGCGCGTCATCCAGGAGCGGGAGTTCACCCCGCTGGGTTCCACCCGAACCCAGAAGTCGGACTTCCGCCTGGTGGCAGCCACCAACGAGGACCTGGGGAGTCTGGTGGAGCAGAAGCGGTTCCGCGAGGACCTGTTCTACCGCCTGAACGTCATTCCCATCCAGTTGCATGCCCTGCGGGAGCATCCCCAGGACATCCCGGTGCTCGTGGCTCATTTCGCCAGGAAGTTCTCAAGGGAGCTGGGCCTTCCCCTGAAGCAGGTGGAGCCCGCCGCCCTGCAGGCCCTGGAAGCCTATGGCTGGCCCGGCAATGTGCGGGAGCTGGAGAACGCCATCGAGCGGGCCATGGCCCTGGGGTCCGATCCCGAGCGCCTCCTGCTCCAGGACCTGCCCGCCTCCATCGCCGGTGTGCTCCCCTCGGTGGCCTTCCCACGGCTGCCCCAGGACCAGGACCTGGGGCGCTTCCTGGAAGACCTTGAGCGCCACCTGATCCTGGAGTCCCTCCAGGCCACGGGTTGGAACAAGAGCGAAAGCGCCCGGCGACTCGGCATGCGGCGGACCACCCTGCTGCACCGCCTCCGGGCCCTGGGGATCCCCATGGATCCCATGGGGGAGGCCCAGGCCCTCCTGGCGCGGGAGGCGAAGTGAACTCACCACCTGCGATCCGGTTCCTGCTGCTGGTCTTGGCCTGTGGCTCCCTGGGGGCCTGGTCTCCCCGGATCCACGAAGCCCAGACAGCCCGGGCGATCCGTCTGCTGCCCCGCCGCATGGCTGCCTTCCTGCGGACGCAACCCCAGGCCCTCCTAGAGGGTGCCCGGGGTGTGGGCAATGACCAGCCCCCCACGGTGGAGCAGGTGGAGGCCCAGTTCCGCACGCTGGTGCGCCTCAGCGAAGAACGCCGTCGCCCCGAGGAGCTCGTGCGCGACCTGGGAAGGCTGGCCCACCAGATCCAGCTGCTGACGGACCCCTCCGTCCTGGAGGGCGTGAGCCCGCTGAGGGAAAGCTTCGAGGCCTATGCCGACGAACACCTGGCCCACCTGCTGGTGACCCAGGAGCCCTTCTGGGCCACCAGGAGCCAGTTGGACCCTGGCCCGCAGCTGCGCCGGCTCCTGGAGACGAAGCAGGCCCGCAACCGGCGCCTGCGGGAGCACTTTGATGAAGCCACGGGCCGGCGGATCGGCCCCTGGGATGATCTGTCCCTGCCCTTCGCCCAGATGCAGCTGGCCTTTTCCAACGGCGTCCATGCCACCGCCAACCTCTGGATCCTCCTCTGGCGGACCGTGGGCGATCAATGGGAGATCCCAGAGTGATCCGGATCTCAGTTCCCAGGCTGTAAGTGCCGATGCGCTAGGCGAAACACGACTTTCAAGCTATCTTTCCAAGCATTCCTTTGGAGATGGACATGGGCACTTATACCCGCGTCGGGTCCTACCTGCTGGCCTCTGAGCTGGCCAGCGATCCCTTCGGGGCCATCCACCGGGCGGTGGTGATCTCGGGCAGCGCCTTCGAGCGCCACGTGCTGGTCCGCACCTTCACGGAGGAACTGTTCCAGGCGGGCATTGGCACCCGGTTGGCCGAGGCTGGGCGGGTGGTGCCCCTGCTGGGCGCCGCCAGGGTCTTTGGCCTGGGTTACCGCATCGAGAGCGGCAAGGCCCCCCACGTGGTCTGGGACTACGTACCGGGCCGCAGCCTCGCCCAGCTGATCGACAAGGCCAAGCAGGAGCAGATCCCCTTTGGTGTCGATCATGCTCTGACCGTGATCCAGGGCGTGGCACAGGGGATTGTGCAGATGCAGGCCAAGGGCATCAGCCATGGCGTACTCAGCCCCCACAGCGTCTGGGTCAGCTTCGAAGGCTCCACCCAGCTCGTGGACGCTCCCTTCGCCAGCGTGGCCAGGAGCCTCATGGCCAAGGCGCCCACCGCGAAGCACAAGCTTGCCGCCTACATGCAGGGGGCCGACAGCGACCCGTTGCAGCACGATCTGTTCGCCCTGGGCGCCCTGCTCTACGAACTGCTGACCTTCGAGCGTCTGCCGGTGGGCGGCAACTTCCAGTCCCTGCTGGAGCAGGCCACCCTCAAGGCCGCCCAGGAGGACGGGCCCCTGCCCGCGGAGATCCGCGCCTTCCTGGGCCGCCTGCTGCTGGGCCGGCAGCCCTTCACCAGCATGGAGGCCTTCAACACGGAACTGGAACGCGTGCTCTACGACGGCGAGTACAGCCCCACCACCTTCAACATGGCCTTCTTCATGCACACGCTGTTCCGGGAGGAGAACGACCGGGATGCCACGGCCATGAAGGCCGAGCAGGGAGACAACTACCTGGCCTACACCGCCGCCGGCGAAACGATGCGCAGCGGTGCCACCCGGATCGATGGCGTCCCGGATCAGACTGGCGAGCCGGCGGGTCAGAAGAACACCACCCTCCTCATCGGCGGCGGCCTGGCCGCTGTGGTGATCCTCGGCCTGGGCTACATCTTCTTCGGCCGCACCAAGGTGGACCCGGCCATCCAGGCGCAGCTGCTGGAATTCAAGCAGATCAAGGCCGAGATGGAGAAGCAGAAGGCCGAGCTGGACGCCAAGGCCAAGGCCGAAGCCGAAAAGACCACTCAGCTGCAGAAGCAGCTGACGGAGGCCAAGTCCACCGAAGACAAGGGCAGGATTCAGAAGCAGCTGGAGGAGGCCGCCCAGCGCAAGGTGGAGCTGGAACGGCAGCAGAAGGCTGCCGAGCAGCGGCTGTTGGAGCAGAAGCAGTCCGAACAGCGACTGGCGGAACAGCGAAAGGCCGCGGAGCCTAAGGAAACCACCGTTTCCGCACCGCCCCCCAACGCCGCCCCCCAGCCTGCACCCGAGCCGCCCAAGCCCGTGGCCATGCCCAGCGCCGCGCCCCGGCCGGCCCAGGCCGAAACTGAACCCGCCCGGTTGGTGAGCCAGGTGCCCCTGGCCTTCCCGCAGCGGGCGGTCCAGATGCGCTGGGAACTGGACAAGGAGCACATCGTCCGGCTGAAGGTGTTCGTCGGTGAGCAGGGCCAGGCGCTGAAGGTGTCCATCACCCAGGGGGTGGAAGGTACCTACGGCTTCGACGAGTCCGCCGTCGAATCGGCCTACAAGTCCGTCTATACCCCGGCCATGCGGGACGGGAAGCCCGTCCGCGGGTGGACGCCGGAGATCGTCTACAAGTTCCCGAAGCGGCGCTAATCCGCTCGTGACTGCCTGCTAGCTCCACCTATGGGGCCCTGCCCCGCAGGGCGCTCCTGCTTGCCCATCGGGCTCACAGAGGCGGAGCCTCTGCTCGCGATGTCCCCGGACCCCCGCTTTCCGGGTCGGTGAGCCCGCCCCGGAGGGCCCACCACCCAACCTTTGGTGGCCCCCCGGGAGGCCCTTTTCACTGCCGTTGCGCGGCTTCGTTGGCCAGCCGGTCCACCCGCTCGTTCTCCAGGTGGCCCGCATGACCCTTCACCCAGCGGGCTTCGACCTGATGCCGGGCCAGCTGGGCGTCCAGGCTCTGCCAGAGGTCTGCGTTCAGCACGGGCTTGCCATCCGCCTTCTTCCAGCCCCGCCGCTTCCAGTCCTTCAACCAAGTGGTGATGCCCTTGACCACGTACTGGCTGTCGCTCTGCAGGAGCACCTGGCAGGGCTTGCTGAGGGCCTCCAGGCCCTGGATGGCGGCCATGAGCTCCATGCGGTTGTTGGTGGTGTCCGCTTCGGGACCCGAGCCCTCCTTCTCCTGGATGCCCGTGGCGAGATGCACTCTGAGCAGGTACCCCCAGCCGCCGGGGCCGGGGTTCCCAAGACACGCGCCGTCGCAGTAGAGCTCGATCTTCATCCCACCAGGGTAGGCGTTTTGGCCGCCGCGATGGCCACGGCTTTGCGGAGCAGTTCCACGCCCAGGTCCAGATCCTCCGTGCGGAGGTTCATGGCGGGCCGGAAGCGCAGGCCGCTCACGCCGGTGGCGAGGATCATCATGCCCAGCTCGTGGCCCGTGGCCACCACCAAATTGCGCAGCTCCGGGGTGGCGATGTCCAGGGCACAGAAGAGGCCGCGGCCGCGGGGGTTCGAGGTGACCTCGGGGAAGTCCCGGTGGATCTCCTGCAGGCCCTTGAGCAGGCGCTCGCCCTGCCTGACGCCGTGGTCCAGCAGGTTCTCTTCGCGGATGACCTCGATGATGCGCGTGCCGCGCACCATGTCCACCAGGTTGCCGCCCCAGGTGCTGTTGATGCGGCTGGGCACCTTGAAGACGCCGTCCACTTCGTCGAGGCGTCTCCCGGCGGCGATGCCGCAGGTCTGGGTCTTCTTGCCGAAGGCGATGATATCGGGCTGCACGTCGAACCACTGGTGGGCCCACCACTTGCCCGTGGCTCCGAAGCCTGTTTGCACTTCGTCGAAGATCAGCAGAAATTCATGACGATCCGCCAGGATCCGCAGCTTGCGCAGGAACTCGCCCCGGAAGTGGTTGTCCCCGCCCTCCCCCTGGATGGGCTCGATGATGAGGCAGGCGATGTCGTCGGGGTTCTGGGCCACGGCGGCTTCAATGGCTGCGATGGCGACCGCCTCGGCCGCCTCGACTTTGGCCAGGTCCATGGGGAAGCTCAGCTTGGGATTCGGCACCCGGGGCCAGGGGAACTTGGGGAAGTACTGGTGCTTGCGGGGATCGGCAGTGTTGGTGAGGCTCAGGGTGTAGCCCGTGCGGCCATGGAAGGCCTCCCGGAAGTGGATGACCTGGGAGCCCTTCTCACCCTTGCCTGCGGCCAGGTTCTTGCGCACCTTCCAGTCGAAGGCCGCCTTGAGGGCGTTCTCCACCGCCAGGGCCCCGCCATCGATCCAGAACAGGTGGGGCAGGTAGTCCGGCGCCGCGTGGGTGCCGAAGGCATCCACCCATTCGGCGAAGGCCGTGGTGTAGATATCCGAGTTGGCGGGCTTGTTGACGGCAACCTCGCCCAGGCGCTGCACGAAGGCGGCCTCCCGCAGGCGCGGGTGGTTGTGCCCCAGGGGCGCCGTGGCAAAGAAAGTATAGAAATCCAAGTACTTGCGGCCATCCCGTGCATCCACGATCCAGGAGCCATGGGACTTGTCCATGTCCATCACCAGGTGGAACCCGTCCACCAGCATGTGGCGGCCCAGGGTGTCGAAGACGGCATTCGGATCGATGTGCGGACTGGCCATGGTGAACCTCGGAAAACGGTTCAGTGTATGGTTGGCCTTGAAGCGGAGACACGCATGATTCCCTGGATAGCGGTTCAGGAAGCGCCTCTGGAGGCGATGGCTTTACGAAGTGTCATGGAGGACCCCCATGCCGGGGCCCTCGTCCTCTTCGAAGGCCGGGCCCGGGATCACCACGAAGGCCGCGCCGTGCTGGAGCTGGCCTACGAGGCCTACGTCCCCATGGCGGAAAAGGAGCTGGGCCTGCTGCGGGAGAGGGCCATCGAGCGTTACGGCCTCACCCGCTGCGCCGTCCACCACCGCATCGGTGTGGTGCCCCTGACCGAAGCCGCCGTCATCGTCGCCACCAGCAGCGCCCACCGCGCCGAAAGCTTCCAGGCCGCCGCCTGGATCATGGACGAGATCAAGCAGCGTGTGCCCATCTGGAAGCGGGAGAAGTACCGCGATGGCTCCGAAAGCTGGGTGGAGTGCACCCACCGGTTCCAGATGTAAGGAGGCCTTTCAGGCTGTCTCTTCACCCGCCGGTGGGTTGAAGGGGAGGGGGCTGCGCCCCTTGAGGAGACCCTGGCCGGAGCGCATGATGGGCGCGTTCAACAGCACTCCGCGATCCCGGGAGACTCCATGCGCCTGTCTGCTGCGGCCTTGTTCGTCTGCGCGCTCGTGGCCCAAGCCTCGGACCTGGACCGCAGGCTCTGGGTCCAGAACCTCCTGGTGAAGCTTGAGAAGCAGCGGGATGAGCTGCTGGTCCAGGTAAAGGCTGCTGAAGAGCGCGTGGCCCGGAACAAGGACCTGGTGTCCCGAACTGCCGCGGGCACCCACGAGGCCCAGGCCACGGCCCGTCAGGCCCTCGCCGCTTCCCAGGCTGCCCTGGACAAGCGCCGCCTCCAGCGGGCCAAGGCCGAAGGCGCCGTGGTGAGGGTGCAGCAGGGGCTCCAACTCCTGGGTACTGGCACGGCGCCCATCCGGGCACTCCCCCTGGCGATTCGAGGGGAGGCCTTGGTGGTGACCAAGGATGGATCCCGCCAGGCCCTGGGGATGGGCCGCCCCTGGCTGGAGCCGGGAGACACGCTGGTCACAGGGCCAAACGGACGGGTGGAACTGGAGGCCTTCGAGGGGCAGGCCACCCTGGTGGTCGGCCCGGACACAAGAGTGGCCATTCCCCTGGGAGATGACCCCTCCCTCCAGTCGGAGTACGGGACATTCATCGGGAAATGGAAGGCCAGGGCCGATAGAAGGTTCACAGTCCGAACCCAAACCATTGTCTTGGCTGTACGCGGCACTCGGTTCCTGGTGGAGACTCAGCCCCAAGGAAACGCCACCTGCCTCGTGCTGGAAGGCACGGTGGATGTCAGCGACCGGGAGGGCAAGGTCACCCGTCCTATCACCGTCGGACAGCGCCTCCGCATCCCAGGTAACCACGTCCCCGGCCAGCCGCTTCCGGAGCCCGAGACAGTGGATCCCAAGGCACTGGACCGCTGGTGGGAGCGGGAGGAGGCCCCATGAACCTCCAACAGATGATCCTCCTGGCGCTCCTAGGGGCCACCGGGACGAGGGTACACGCAGACTGGAAGGTGCAGTTCACCGGTGAGGCCGCCCAGATGTTCGGCTCCGCACCCCGCGGCAGCTTCTCGACCCGCGGCCAGTGCGAGGCGGCCCGGCAAGGCCTGACGCCTTTCGAGATCCGCCGGTCCTCCTGCGTGGGCTTCGATGCACCCCGGGGCGGTGGCACCACCTACCGCCCCCGGTCCACCGGCGGGGGCTCTCGGGGCTATGCGGCCTCGATCATGGGCGGCCTCATGCAGAGCTTCATGCAGGGCTTCCAGCAGGGGCTCCAGGCCCCCGCCCGGGATCCGGCGGCGGAGCGTCGGGCGGCGGAGGAGCGGCGTAGGGCCGAGGAGGCGCACCGCCAGCGCGAATTCCAGGCGTGGCAGGCGCGGGTGAAGGCGGACCTCGCCCGGCAGGAGACCCAGTTCCGGGACCTGCGCAGGCAGGAGGTCGTCCAGGAGGCACGCATGTTGGGAGACCTGCTCGCCCAGCGTCTGGACTCCCAGAAGCCGCGGGTGAACCCCCAGGCGGATCGCCTGCTGCAAAGCGCCTGCTGGTCGCGGAAGGCGGCTCAGGCCGCGGCCCAGGGCGATGCCTCTGGTGCCGAGGTGGCTCGGACGAACGCCGCCCGGGCCCTGGAGGGCACGGCCCCACCCTGCGCCGACGAGGGGTTGCCTGCGGTTCCGATGCCCGGAGCTCCCTCGCCCGCGGGCGGCCTCGAAATGGAACTGGGGCGGTTGGTGCAGGAAGAAACGGCCCGGGTGGAGGTTCAGATCCAGGAGCTGGTGACCCGGAGGGTGAAGAGCCAGGAAACCCTCGTCCAGCGGCGGGAGGCTGTCGAGGCTCGGGAGCAGGCGAAAGCCGCGTCCCAAGACCCCGCCGCCCAGGCGGAAGCAGACCGCCTCCTGGCCGAGGCGAAGAAGGCCCTGGAGGAAGCACTGACGGAAAACTTGAAGGCGTCGGAGGACCTGAACGCGGCCCAGGACACCCTCCAGGCCCTGAGGGCCGTGGGAACGCTGGCTCCGGGGCCCACTCCCAAGGCGGAGATGAAATGATGCGCGCCATGATTGTCTCCCTGCTCCTGCCGGGCCTCCAGGCCATGGCCCAGACACCCCTACCCGAGGCGGCCCGGGGCCACCTCCAGTCGGGCATCACCGCCCTCCAGGGCGCCCAGTCGCCCGACGACCTGAACCGGGCGATCGAATCCTTCGGGGCGGCGGTGAAGGCCGCGCCGGACGCTGCCGAGCCCTACTTCTTCCTGGGCACCGCCCTGGCCACTTCACGCAGCAGCAGCAAGCCCGCCCTCGACGCCTTCCGTCGCTATCTGAAGCTGGCACCGCAGGCCCCCGATGGCGAAGCCGTGAGAGACGAGATCGCCAAGCTCGAGGCACTCCGGGCCTGGCGGCGTACCTCTGGCGGTGCGGGATTCTCCATCGCCGCCCTGGGCAAGGGCTTCTTCATCCGGTCCGTCTTCCCGAACTCGCCTGTCACCCAGACGGGACTCCGCCGGGGGGACCGGCTCGTCAGCATCAACAAGAAGCCTCTGGAGGGCCTCAGCCTGATCCAGGTCACCCAGCTCCTGGACGGCCCCGCCGACACCACCTGCCTTCTCGGCGTGGAGCGGGGCGGCAAGCCGCTCCTCATCGCCTTCAAGCGGGCCCTCCTCCAGCCCCCGCCCGCGGGGGTGGTCCCCATCGAGGAGGGGGACTTTGGCGACGAGGTGCTACGCGCGCCCACCCCCGTGATGCTGGTCCTCTGGGCGCCCTGGTGCCCCTTCTGTCCCAAGGCCCTCGAGGCGGCCTCCGCCGTGGCTGCGGCCCAGGGCGGGCGCCTGAAAGTGCTGAGCCTGGATGTGGACGAGGGCCCCGGTCTGGTGACATCGCTGCGTGTGACCGGCATTCCGGCCGTGCGCTTCATCGCCGATGGCCGGGTGGTGGACGGCCTCCAGGGGGCGGATCCAGCCGCCATGAAGGCCAAGGCCGAGGCCCTGCTCCGACCCGTGGGCCGGCTGGGGCTCGAGTTGGGCCCCGCCACCGTGGCGGATGCCCCAGGGGTGGTCATCCGGTCCATCCAGCCGGGAACGCCCGCAGCCGCCTCCGTGCTGAAGCCGGGGGACCGGCTCCTGGCCGCCGATGACTTGGACCTTACCCCCCTGATCCTGTCCCAGGTGCTCGTGGCTCTCCGGGGTGCGCCGGACACGGCGGTGGCCCTGAAGGTGGCTCGGCCAGGCCTGCCGGAGCCCATGACCGTTACCCTCCTCCGGGTGCCCCGCGACACTGCGGCGCCCGAGGGGCGGCTCGGCCTGGGGTTGAAGCCGGTGCCCGGCCCGGGAACCTCGGGGGTGATGGTGGACCGCACCCTCCCGGGCAGCCCCGCCGCTGCGCAGCTGAGGCCCGGGGACCGCCTCCTCGAGGCCGACGGGCAGGACCTCCGGGTTCTTGGCCTCGAGCAGGTCGTGGCACGCCTGAGGGGTCCCGCAGGCACCGCCGTGACCCTAAGGGTGGCTCGCATGGGTGTGGCCGATCCGATCACTGTGAGGCTCGTGCGCCAAGCGTCGGTACCCTGAGGAAAGGTTCAGACGTTAGAAACCGATTTGATGATTGTTTTTCGGTCTGGAAGCGCCTCTGGACGCGATGACTCCGAGAACTGGGTGGAGTGCACGCACCGGTTCCAGATGTAGGAAGGTCTGCGGTCCTGGTCTTCAGTCCTCAGTACGCAAATCGATGCGTTATTTGAATGAACCCGCGAGGGGAGGTCGCGCGAATAGGTTTGGAATGAAGTATTTACACCAACCCCCTCCTCCTTGTGGCGAAAGCAGGAGTCACGGATACTGGCCGCATCCTTCTTCAAGCAGGAGTGGCTGCGTGCGATGGTGGCCGTCGTCTCCGTGGAATCACCATGTTGGTGAGAGTGAAAGAAGCCAAGAGCACGCCCAGCCTTCGGCTGGATCTCATGGCCCGCGGCGACTTCAGGCGAGACATGTGGCTCTTCCTCCTGCTGCGACATCCCCCCGTCCCGGAGTGCTGCGCCCGCACCGTGGAATTTGGGATCTCAATGGCGTCGTTGCTACGAGGGATAGAGAGATGCCTTCGAACCCGTCGGGTCGGCCTTTGTTGGCGGTAGCGATTTTGCAAGCCTGTCTCCTTGTGGGGTGCCTCTATGTGCCCCCAGTGACCCACACGGCTGCCCGGGAGGATGTTCTTTCCATCCAGCCGGGTGTGGATACACGGGCCTCCATCCGAAGAAAACTCGGGAGGCCGAACATCCTGGAACTGGCCACGGTCTATGCCTGGGACTGGGCGGTGAACCGGGGAAGCCTTGCCGTGGGCTTCTACCCCGCCTACGGATGGTCCTTTGGCTCCGGGGTCCACCGTGTGCTCGTCCAATTCGATGGAGATCGGGTTGTCTCCGTTCAACACGCCAGCTGCGATCGTCCAGACCGCCGGATTTCATGGTCTCCCTCCGAAAACAAGCGCGTGAGGGCCATTTTCGGGGGGCATCGGTATACCCTCGAGGCGCCCGGTGAGCTGCTTGAGCAGGACCTCGCAACCCTAGAAGAGCGGCTACTGCTTCCAGCCTGGGAGCCGCCACAGTGGGCCAAGTGGGAGAGGAACCAGCATGCGCTGGACATCAGCCCGGATGGACGCTGGATCGTGACCTGGTGGGCGGGAGTCGCGAGGATCTGGGACGCGCGGGAGGGTCGGCTGGCCGCCACCGTCCGGCCCCCACCTCCCATGGCCACCCTCAAGCCGGGGGGGTGGAGCCCTTGCGAGGTCCACTTCACCGCTGCGGGCGACCGCGTCCTGCTTGGAGACCCCATCCGGGGCTTCTGCATGCTCGGCACCAGTGACTGGAGGCCCCTCTGGGTGTTCCCCGAGGGCTATCTCGCCCCGCTGGCCTTGGCTCCGGACGGATCCAGAGTCCTTGCGCTGACACGCCGGGGGCTGAACCTGCTCGATGGGCGGTCGGGTGAGCTGACCGGTGGTTTCGAACGGAGGGGGTTGGAGCGCTGGTTCAATGCGTCCAGCGAATTGGATTGGCCCGACTTCAGGCTGGATTTGACCTCACCTGAGGAATTCCTTGCCATCGGCCCAGCCACCCGTGAGCGCTGGTCCATTCCTGAGGTCGAACGGAGCTACCGGGAGGGAAGGGGGCGGGTGAGGGTGGACAAAGACAGGAGCGAATCCGCCTTGCTTGGGGTTGAACTCCTGCGTTTCACATCCTGCCCTTGACGGAGGTGGGACCAGATGGAGCCTGTCCTCCAGCAGGTGGTGGCCGAGGGCGTCGAAAAACGGCGTTGGGATGGATGGGCTAGCTGGGCGTGGCGGACTTCGGGATACGGGTCAGTAACTTCTTGTGCCTGAAGCGGAGACACTCATGATTCCCTGGATAGCGGTTCAGGAAGCGCCTCTGGACGCGATGACTCCGAGAACTGGATGGAGTGCCCGCACCGGTTCCAGATGCAGTTGGGGCCTCAGGTCCCACGGATCATTCCGAAGTACGCCAAACCGTCCCCGACTTCAGCGGAGCACGCCGCGCGCGGCCATGGCCCGTGCGTACCAGGCGAACAGGACCAGCAGCAGGGCGATCACGGCGCTGGTGATGGCCATCTGCCGACCCATCACGGCGCCCCCGTTGGTCA
The DNA here is from genome assembly GCA_016721195.1 of Candidatus Geothrix skivensis. Lineage (GTDB taxonomy): Bacteria > Acidobacteriota > Holophagae > Holophagales > Holophagaceae > Geothrix > Geothrix skivensis. Next base: position 393,873 of record JADKIO010000005.1, read on the forward strand.
GCACGTAGGTGTAGAGCAGGCTCATCAGGAATGCCGCCAGCGACACCAGGAAGACCGGCATCGCCAGCGCGCGGCGCAGCAGCAGCAGAACCGACGCCCCGAAGGCCCCGAACACGCCGACGGCCCAGACCACCATCATCCACGCCGGCATGGCCTGGTAGTGGGCGATCTGCTCCGGCGTCATGCCGGCCTTGGCCAGATAGGCGGGGCCCTGCCACAGGTTCATCACGAAGTCGAACACCCCGATGGCGTTGAACAGCAGGGCGAATACCCCCACCAGCCAGACGTGCCAGGGCGCTTTCACGGATGCATCGCTCATCGCCACCTCCCGCGGAATGGCCCATCGTGCGGCAAGGTCCGGCAATCGACAAGGGTTCCGCCGCCGCCCGAATCCTGAGCGTACATGACGGCATGGTCGTGATTCCGGGGCGGGTCGGGGACGAGCCCACCACGATCGGGGCCTAGGGCCGCAACCGACCTCGAATCGAATCCGGCATCGAGGTCTTCACCTGCCTTGTTCCGGCGCGAACAGGGGCTGCGGCGGTGCGGAAAGCCTTCCCTTGAATGACACCGTCCCGGCCATCACGAGACCGGCCGTGGCCAGGAGGACCAGCAGCTGGGCCAGGGAGGTCTTCTGGGCCTCCACACGGGCCTTGGCTTCGCACACCTCGCCGGGGCAGAGGGTGGGTTGCTCGCGGTACACCAGGCTGTAGAACTTGCAGCCGAGGCAGATCCCGAAGGCGGCCTCGAAGAACAGGAACACGAGGCAGACGAGACAGATGATGCCGCTGATGGGGCCGTAGGTGTTCATGGCCACCATCAGGATGAACATGATCGCCGACAGGGCCACGCCGAGGCTCCAGGCCAGCTGCTTGGGCTTGGCGGCGACCCATTCCGGCGCCTGCCGACCGACGATGAGCCGGCCCAGGATCAGGGTGGGCCCGAACCGGGGGCTGACGAAGACCCGGAGGAGGAAGTCGCCGAGGAAGAAGGGGATGACCACCTTGATGGGGACGAAGTTCCCGCGGAAGAGGATGAACATCAAGGACAGGAAGGTGGCGAGGAAGAGGATCCCCGCCGCCGCGCGGATCTCCCGCTCGTTGAGCACCGGTACCGCGTAGCCCTCCACTGTTTCCCCGAACTGGACGCGTCCCATGGTCCCCCCTCGATAGGGGGCCGACCGACGGACCCCGGGGGGAGCTACGCATGGAGGCGGCATTCGGTTGATCCCCGGCCTGACGAAGAATCCGGACCCTGCCATACGCCTTGGCTGGGGCTGAAGGCTTGTTTTTCGCTAAAAATTCGCCATACTTGGATCCCCCTGGAGGATCTGGTGCTGGCGATGTGGGTTCCCGAACTGCCGTTCCAGCTGGCCTGCGGCCGGGATGGGGCCCTGCGGGACCGGCCCCTGGCCTTCCTGAATCCCGAGAGCCCGCGCTCGCCCAGCCTCTGGTTCGTGAACCGCCTGGGCCGCGCCGAGGGCCTGGGGCCGGGCCTGCCCCTGGACCAGGCCCTGCGGATCGCGCCGGGCCTACGGGTGTTGGAGCCTTCCCCGCAGGTCTGGTGGGAGGCCCAGGGCAGCCTGGGCGATTTCCTCCAGCACTGGACGCCCCAGGGCCAGCTCATGCGCATGGGCGAGGCCCTGGTGGAGCTCCAGGGCACCCAGCGCATCTACGGGCCCCTGGCGGACACCGCCCAGCGCATGCGCCGCGAGCTGACCGAGCGGCACGGCTGGGCCAGCCACGGGGGCCTGTCCCTGAGCGCCACCGCCGCCCAGCTGGCCGCCCACGTCGAGCATCAGCTGGAGCTGGTGGCGGATGGCGCCGAGGCCACCTTCCTGGCCCCCCAGCCCTTGCGTCGCCTGCCGGACCTGGCACCGCGCCTGCAGGAGCGCTTCCACCGCCTGGGCCTGCGGTTTTTTGGCGACCTGCAGCCCGTGCCCCTGGTCGTGCTGGCGGAGCTGGTTCATCCCAAGCTGGCCCCGGACCTGCGGGCCCGGGTGCGGGGCGAGGACCGGCCCCGGCTGCCCCTGCTCACGGAGCGCCCCGGCCATGCCCGCCACGGCTGGCGGCTGCAGCCCCCCCGCCTGCCCGAGGAGGTGGCCCTGGCCGCCCGCTGCCTGGAGTGGCTCTGGTCCGATCCCCGCCACCCCCGGAAGCTGGTGCTGCGCTGGTGGGACGTGGACGGCGAGCCCCACACCTGGCGCGCCGCGCCCGGGGACCTGACCACCCCCCCCCTGGCCCTGGCCCGGCGGCTCCAGCAGGCCTTCCTGGCGGGGGCCACCCGGCGCCTCCTGGTGCGGGAGGTGGAGCTGCGCCTGGCCTGGGGCCTGGGCCGGGAGCGGGGTCTCTTCCAGGATCCGCTGGACGCCCGCCTGGACCGCCTCGAGCCCGCCCTGGCTCGCCTCCGCAAGCGCTTCCCGGATCAGGCCATCCTGCCGGGCTGGGTGGGGCGAGGTGCGTGAACCCATGTTCGCCCTCGGCATTTCCGATTTCAGCCTCGGTGAAGGCGTCTACCCCGCGAGGCAGCTGCTCTCCCTGGCCCGCTCCCTGGGCTATCGCGACCTGGTCTGCTGGGACCGGGGCCTGGCGGGCTACCCGAAGCTGCGGGACACGCTGGAGTGGATCCACAAGTCCCGCGAGCTCGAGGGGCTGCTGCCGGATCCGCAGTGGGCGGGTTTCCGTCTGCACCTGGGCTGTCGCTTCAGCTGGCGGGGGCACACGTACGGGGCACTGCCCTTCAGCGACGCGGGCTACGCCGCCCTGAACCGCCTGCTCACGGCCCAGGCCCATGCCGACCACGACCCACCCATCGTCCTTCCGGGCCTGGGGGAGGCGGAGCCCCCCGGCGACTGCGTGCTGCTGGCGGACGACCTCCCGGGCCTGGACGCCCTGCTGCGGGAAGGCCTGTACGGGGCCCTGCTGGCCCATCCCCGCCGCGCCCAGGAGGCCCGGAAGGCGCTGGCCGCGGGCCTGGAGGTCATCGCCCCCCAGGTGCTGCGCTTCCGCACCGCCGAGGGCCTGGAGATGCACCGGCTCAAGCGCGCCATCGACCAGCAGGCCACGCTCATCCGCACCGAGGCCCGGTGGGATGCCTCCGAGGCCGCCGTGCTGCGGGCCGACTGGGAGGCGCGCTTCCCCTTCTGTGATCCCGCTGTGGCGAAGGCCACGGCCGGGGTGCTGGAGCGCATCGCGGGGTGGCGGATCCACTGGGGGAAATGGGAGGTGGCCCGGCCCTTCGGTCAGGAGGCGGGCGAGGATGACAGCCATCTGAATGTGCTCCTTCGTGAGCGGGTCTGGTCGGGCGTGCGGGCGCGCTTCCCGGTGCTGCGCGGGGACATCCTGGCCCGCATGGAGCAGGAGCTGGAGCTCATCGCCTTCAAGGGCTTCGCCCGCTACTTCCTGTTGGTGCAGGACATCGTGCTGGCCCTCAGCCGCGAGGGTCTGCCCACCCGCATCTGCGGGCGCGGCAGCGGCGCGGCCTCCCTGGTGAGCTACGCCCTGCACCTCAGCAACGTGGACCCCGTGGACACGAACCTGATGTTCGAGCGCTTCCTCACGAAGGAGCGCAAGGATCCCCCCGACATGGACATCGATTTCGCCTGGGACGAGCGGGACCGCGTCATCCAGGCCGTGTTCGAACGCTACGGCCGCGCCCGGGTGGCCATGGTGTCCAACCACGCCTACTTCAAGGCCAAGGGTGCGCTAAGGGCCGTGGCCCAGGCCCACGGGCGCCCCGATAGCGAGCTCAAGCAGCTGGCCCGCCTCGTGCGCGGCTGGGAGGGGGGCCTGGAGCGCGCCTCCGAGAACCCCGCCTGGGACGTGATCCTGCGACAGGCCCTGGCGCTGAAGGGCCACTTCCACCAGTTCTCCGTGCACCCCGGCGGCACCATCGTCACCCCCGGGCCCCTCTGGGAGCACGCCGCCTTCCAGCCCGCGCCCGCCAAGGAAAGCGTGTCCACCACCACCTGGGACAAGGATGGCGTGGAGAACTACGGCCTGGTGAAGATCGATCTGCTGGGGAACCGCAGCCTGGCGGTCATCCGCGATGCCTACCACGTGCTGGGCAGTCGCGTGCCCAGGGATCCCGGCACCCACTCCCGCCACGACCCCGCCACCCAGGATCTGCTGAAGCGGGGCGACAGCATCGGCGTCTTCTACGTGGAAAGCCCCGCCACGCGCCAGCTCCAGCAGCGGGTGGGGAAGGGCGACTTCGAGACGTTGGTGATCCACAGCAGCCTGATACGGCCCGCCGCCTACCGCTGGGTGGACCGCTACGTGAAGCGCAGCCGGGGCGAGGAGGCCTGGGAACCCAGCGATCCGGTCTTCAGCGAGCTGCTGTCCGAAAGCTTCGGCGTGCTGGTCTACCAGGAGGATGTCCTCAAGGTCTGCGTGGCGCTGGCGGGCTGGAGCCACTTCGAGGCCGACCAGCTCCGCAAGCTGCTGGGCAAGCCCGACTGCGAAGCCAAGCTGCCCTTCTTCGAGGCCCGCTTCCGCAGCGGCGCGGCGACCCGCGGTGTGCGGCCATCCACGGTGGACGAGGCCTGGGACATGATCCGCACCTTCACGGGCTACTCCTTCTGCAAGCCGCATTCGGCGAGCTACGCGCAGGTGAGCTTCGAAAGCGCCTGGATCAAGACCCACCACCCGGCCGTGTTCTTCGCCTCGGTCATCACCAACCAGGGGGGCTACTACCCCGCCATTGCCTACCTGGGCGATGCCCGGCGCCACCGCCTGGTGGTGCGCGGGCCCGACGCGAACCAGTCCCTCTGGCCCTTCAGCGCCGAAGGGGAACAGGCCGTGCGCGTGGGCCTCATGCAGGTGAAGGGCGCCCAGGAGAAAGAGGTGCGCGGGCTGCTGGCGGAGCGCGAGGTCAAGGGCCCCTTCGCCCACCTGGACGACCTGCTGGGCCGGGTGAAGCTCAGCGTCCCCACGGCGGAGGCCCTCTGCGCCGCCGGAGCCTTCGACCTCTGGGCCCCGGATGGTGACCGCACGCGGCTCATGTGGGCGCGGCTGGGGGGCGTGCCCCCGGGCGTGCGCCCGCGCCCCACGGACCTCTTCGACCGCGCCGATCTGGAGATGGAAACCATGGGCCTCACCCTGGACCTGCACCCCGCGGCCCTGGCCCGGGTGCGGAAGGGTGGCGGCCCCGACCGGGCCGCCGAGGTGTTGAAGCCCAACAAACACCTTCGTTTTTGGGCGCTGGTCGTCGCCGACAAGGATGTGGCCACCGAAAAAGGCGAGCGCATGCAGTTCATCACCTTCGAGGACGAGACCGGCCTCTGCGAAGCCGTGGCCTTCCCCGATGCCCTCCGCCGCCGCCAGCGCCCCTTCCGCGTGGGCGAGATCGTCTGCATCAGCGGAAGAGCCACCCGGCAGGACGGGCTCGCCGTGCTGGAGGTGCAGTGAATCGAAATCAAGGGATGGTTGCGGGCCCCATGGGTTCGGTGGGGCCGGGCAGGATCAACTCCCCCGTGGAGCGCATCAGCAGCGTGTACACCTTGTTGGGTAGCAGCCGGCCGTAGACGGCCTGGCCATGCATGGCCTTCACGCCGGTCCGCTTGGCTTGCGGCGCACTGTTGGCGACCTCCCAGAACTTCGCCCAGAGGTCCTTTTCAAAGGCATTGGGATTGGCGCCGCTCGCGTAGCGTTCCGGCGGGGCGCCGTTCCGGTCCAGGTAGTAGCCTTCATCGGGCTTCACACGGTTGGTGAAGATGCGCCGGAAGAGCAGGAGGGCTTTGCCCCGCAGGGGATCGCCCGCCTCCACGAAGTGGTCCTCGAACTTGATGACGAGGGTGTCCACGTAGACTTCCTCGCCTTTCAGCTCAAACACTCGCTGGGAGCCCACCACGCCGCCCTGGGGATCCAGTTCCGTGAACCGCAGCTTGTTGAGCATATCCCCCGCAGCATCCCGGGTCTGGGAGAGCACTTCCAGCTGCGCGCGGCGCTCGGTGTATTCCAGCAGCTTCAGGTAGGTTTTCAGCCGCAGGGACTCGGTCTCCAGCATGGCCACCTTGGCTTCCAGCCGCCGCTTGGGGGCCAGCACCATCCGGTCCGCCAGGTAGACGCTGCCAGCCCCCACGCCCACCACCAGCGTGGACCAGAAGAAGAACCGGAACGGGAAGGGACGCCTGGGGGATCGGGCCGGAACTGCATCGCTCATGGGCGCCTCTGACCGCAGCAAACGGCTCAGTACCAACATACGCCCCGGTGGGCCACGTGCCGGGTTCCCTTCGCCGTTGCAGCCCGCGAGAGAGGCCTTATCGGGCTCGGCCTCTTTTCACCCGCTTGGTTCTGGAGTGTTTAGATGGCGGAAGCCTGATCAATCCGTTGTTGCCATTGCGCCAGGTTCACGCCCTTCACGATCATCCACAGCGTGAATGAGAGCTCTCCGATGAAGGCCGGCACCAGGATGGCTGGAAACAGTGCGGCCGCGAAGGTCGGCGCTAACAGCAAGGCGAAGCTGTTGATCAGGTAGCTGAATCCCGCAAGGACCATCAGGAACCCGTAGAGCTTCGGAACGTAGCCCGACTTGAACATGAGATAGCCGCGGATCAGACAGGCGACGCCGAAGAAGATCAATCCAACCCCAAAACCGTAGCCATGGGCCTTGATGGCGACATAGGAGAGTGTCTGCAACTGAGCTGGCGAAAAGGACGCCAGAGAAGGGGAACCGTCCACCAGATAGAGCGGAACCAGCAGGCTGAGTTTGTTGGCGGCCAGGACGGCAGTCTGGATCAGGTTGATGTAGGTCGCGAACAGGGCAAGGCTCTTATTCACAGGTTTAAGCAGCAGGTAGAGCACCACGATGACGGGGATGTCAAAGACGTGCATCAGCAGGTCGCCCACAATGCCCATGCGCCAGAGCAGCGGCGAGGCCGAAATGGCATGGGCCGTCGCGGCCGGATTGCCTGAAACCACCAGTTTGGCCCGGACGAACACCTCCCCGAACAGGCCAAGCAGGATGATGGCCAGGTAGAACACGCCTGCCACGCGCATGTAGAGCTGGGGTGATCGATCAAAGGAAGCACGCATGGTCTCACCCGCTAGATTTGGGATACAGCTTGGTCATTGAATAACGATCCTGAGGAATGACGCTTGATGATAGGCCGCATACGGCTGGCAGATGAGTGCCGTTTAGGGGGACGGACGGCTGAACCTTGAAGCCCGGAGGGCAGGCTTAGAGCCTCGGCACAACCCCTGCTGCTGCGCAGGCCTCCCGATGGGTGAGATACAGCCGCAGGTCGAACTCCAGCTGGAAGTAGTCCGGCTCCATGTGGGTGCAGAGCTGGTAGAAGGCCTTGTTGTGCTCGCGCTCCTTCAGGTGGGCCAGCTCGTGCACCAGGATCATCTTCAGGAACGGAGCAGGCGCATCGCGAAACACCGAGGCCACCCGGATCTCGCGGCTGGCCTTGAGGCGGCTGCCCTGCACCCGCGATACCGCCGTGAGGGTGCCCAGGGCGTGGCTCAGCAGCTGGAGCTTGGGGTCGTACATCACCTTGTTGAGGGGTGCCGTGGTCTTCATGAAGCGATCCTTCAATTCCACGGCGGCCTGGAACAGGGCCTTGTCGTTGCGCACCTCGTGCGCCTCCCCGTAGCGGCTGGCGAGGTACGGCCCCAGCTGGCCCTGGGCCAGCAGCTCGCGCACCCGGGCCAGCACGGTCGGGCTGTAGCCCTCCAGGTAGGGCAGGGGCGTGGCAGTCGGGGGAATCATGGCGTCTTGAGCAGCCGGATGCCGTCGGCGTCGATGGAGATGCGCCGGGCCTTGTAGAGGGCGCCGAGGGTCTGCTTGAACACCTTCTTGCTGATGCCCAGGAGGGCGTAGATCTGCTCCGGGGCGCTTTTGTCGGTCACGGGCAGGAAGCCCCCGCGGCGGATCAGCGTGTCGAGCAGGGCCTGGGCCACGGTGCCCACCTTGGCGTAGCCCGGCGCGCTCAGCGAAAGGCTCAGCTTGCGGTCGGCGCGGGGCGCCTTCACCCAGCCCTCCCGGGTCTCGCCTCGGCTGACTTTGCAGAAGAGGTCGCTGTCGTGGACCATGCCCCAGTAGCGGTGGTTGACGATGACGCGCACGCCCAGATCCGTGCGGTCCCCGACCACCAGGCTGACCTGGTCGCCCTCCAGGAATTCGTCGGCCTCGTCCACCAGGAAGTCCGCCAGGCGGGTGGAGGCGGCCAGGTGGCCCGCTTCATCCGAGAAGAGGAACACCAGCACCTTGTTGCCCGGCTTCACCAGGCGCCGCACCTCGTGCTGTACCTCTTTCCAGGGCATGAACAGCGGCTTGGGCAGACCCCAGTCCAGGTAGGACCCGGCGGGGTTCACGGACACCACCTTCAGGAAGGCCACCTCGCCCCCCAGGGCCAGGGGCGGGTGCCGGTGTGCCACGAGGCGGCCTTCGTCCTCCCGGTAGGCGAAGACCTGCAGTGCCTGGCCGAGTTCCAGGCCTGGGGGCACCTGCTCCAGGGGCAACAGGATCGGCCCCTCGGGACCGCCATCCAGAAACGCGCCCTCTGGCTCCAGGCGCAGGACCTTCAGATCGTTCAGGGTGCCGAGGGTGGCCATCAGGTCGTCCGGAGCAGGGTTTAGAGGGGCCAGATGGAGACGAGTACCAGGGGGGTGGTGCCCATGGTTGCCCGGACGCCCAGGCTTGCACCGGGGGCTTCGGTCGCGGCTGGCGTATTCCCGAGCCAGAGGCAGTCCCGGGGTTCGAGCTCCACCGCGAGGGGATCCACCCGGACGGGCCCCCAGGGCGCGAAGAGCAGGGTGGTGGGGGCCAGGCTGATGGCGGTGGCCGCTGTGCTCAGGTTGAGCCACTCGAGGGTGACCCTCACCCGGCTGGGATCGCTGATGACCCCGAAATCCACGCAGGGCCCCTGGATGAGCGCGGCGTTCACGGTTGCCTCCCCGGCAAAGGCCACCACCTGGCCCGGGTGCTTCAGCCGCAGGCGGCCCTGGCCCTCGATATCCAGGATGAGCCCCGAGCCTTCCAGCAAGGTCAGCAGCCGCGCCCGGCCCGGGAAGTGCGAAAAGGGCCCCGAGGCTTCCACCCGCGCCGAGCTCACCCGCCACAGGAACGGCTCCGCAAGGCTCGCCCCCGCCGGCTCGATGGCGATCTCGGTGGTGCTGCCGCCCCCATCCTTCCAGGGCATGACGCGGTAGTCGGAGGGGCGGAGATGCAGCATGAGAACAGCTTCTCATGGGGTGGGGAGGTGCTGTCGGAGGCGTTGGAGGTTCAGGGAAGTTTCGGAACCGAAAAACCAAAGCAGAAAACCACGAAAAATCCCCGACAACGTACGCATTGGCGGGGGGATGAACACCGATACCTTCGGATGAACACCGGGAAAGCGGTCAACGAATGATGCTGGTTGCCTGTTTCTGCTTGCGGCCCCGCGAGGCCAGCACCGCCAAGGCGCCGTTGAGGATGAACACATAGGCTACGAAGGCGGCATTTTCGAAGTTGTAGATTTGAACGGACAGAAAGCTGATCCCGAAGCCGAAGGCGCTGACGGCATAGGCAATCCAACTCTCGGAATGGGGATGGCGATAGGACTTGATGAGGGTGGGTATGCTCGCCAACACATCGGCCAGCAGGGAGCACAGCAGGGCCAGATTGGGTTGGTCGGTGAGGGCCCAGAGGAGGATGCCGAGGATGGCCGCTGCCATCAGGTAGTAATCGCGCGGTTCACTTTTCCAATAGGCTTTCTTGTTGAAGAAGGAGGCGGCGACGATCAGCAATGGTGTGAAGCCCGCGACAAATGACGCCCACGACACGCTCTCCGCGCCTTGCGCCCTTTGCGCCGCAAAGATGACCATGGGGAAGATTCCCCAGAGCAGCCAGGTGATGCGGTTGGGCTGGGCTGTGCCGAGGATGGTTTCGTATAAATAGTAGAAGCCGCCAAGCGAGCCGAGGATGGCACCGATGATCGCGCAATATTCGGGAAGCATGGGCACCTGACTTGGGATTGGACCAACCATGTGTCTGGAAGGCAGGTGGCATCTGGATCACTGGGGCTGGTGGTGCACAGGTCACCAGTATTTCGTGCCCATCCTGGCATGGACACCATCAGCCCACCAGCAGAATGGGTCCATTCTCTTTTGAGACGGGACCGCTGAACATTGAGGCCAGATTCGACGACTGATGACCAGCCAGAGTTTCGTGCATTATCGGTGTTCATCAGCTTTTATCGGTGTTCATCGGTGTTTATCGGTGGTTTCAATTGCCTTTCCTCCGTGTCCATCCTCGGCGCTCCCCCATTCCCCTGAGATGATGGTCGTGGAGCCCATTGATGCCGCTGTCCCTGTTCGACCACCTGCCGCCCCACGGGGACACCTCACCGGACGCCCTGCTGGGGGCCTTCCTGGCTTATGCAGAGTCGAAAGGGCTGGACCTCTATCCCGCCCAGGAGGAGGCCATCCTCGAGCTGTTCGAGGGGAAGAACGTCATCCTCAGCACGCCCACGGGGTCGGGGAAGTCGCTGGTGGCGTCGGCCCTGCACTTCGGAGCCCTGGCGGCGGGGCGGCGCTCGGTCTACACCTGCCCCATCAAGGCCCTGGTGAACGAGAAGTGGATGGCCCTCTGCCGGGAGTTCGGGCCCGAGAACGTGGGCCTCTCCACGGGGGACGCCACCGTGAACCGTGACGCGCCCATCCTCTGCTGCACGGCGGAGATCCTGGCCAACATGGCCCTCTGCGAAGGGGCCGAGGCCAACGTGCTGGACGTGGTCATGGACGAGTTCCACTACTACTCGGACCGCGAGCGGGGCTTCGCCTGGCAGGTGCCCCTGCTGGCCATGCCCCAGACGCGCTTCCTGCTCATGAGCGCCACCCTGGGTGACACCAGCTTCTTCGAGGCCGAGCTGACCCGGCTCAACAACCGGCCCACGGTCACCGTGAAGGGCACGGACCGGCCCGTGCCGCTCGCCTTCACCTACGCGGAGCTGCCCCTCAGCAGCACCCTGGAGAACCTGCTGGCGGAGGGCAAGGCCCCCGTCTACCTGGTGCACTTCACCCAGGCCGAAGCGGCCACCAGCGCCCAGGACTTCACGAGCCTCGCCGTCACCTCTCGCGAGGAGAAGACGGCCCTCGCTTTGGAAATCGGCGACTTCAAGTTCAACAGCCCCTACGGCCCAGACCTCAAGCGCTGGCTGCGCATGGGCATCGGCCTGCACCACGCGGGCCTGCTGCCCAAGTACCGCATCCTCATGGAGCGCCTGGCGCAGAAGGGCCTGCTCAAGGTCATCTGCGGTACGGACACCCTGGGCGTGGGCATCAACGTGCCCATCCGCACGGTGCTCTTCACCAAGCTCTGCAAGTACGGCGGCCAGAAGACGAACATCCTCTCGGCCCGGGACTTCCATCAGATCTCGGGTCGCGCGGGCCGCAAGGGCTTCGACACCGTGGGCTACGTGGTGGCCCAGGCCCCCGAACACGTCATCGAGAACATGCGCCTCTCGCAAAAGCCCGGGAAGAAATTCGTGAAGCGCCCGGCCCCGGAGCGGAACTACGCCCACTGGGACAAGACCACCTTCGAAAAGCTGCAGGCCGCCGCGCCCGAGCGCCTGGTGAGCCGCTTCCAGGTACACCACGGCATGCTGCTGAACGTGCTCAGCCGCAAGGGCGACGGCTGCCAGGCCATGCGCCATCTCATCCACGACTGCCACGAGACCGAGCACCAGAAGGCCGCCCACTTCCGCCGGGGCTGGCAGCTTTTCAAGACGCTGGTGGTGCGCGGCATCGTCGAGTTCCAGCCACCCGACGAATACGGCCGCAAGCTGCGGGTGAACGCCGATCTGCAGGCGGACTTCGGCATGGACGAGACGCTGAGCCTCTACCTGCTGGACACGCTGCCCCTCCTCGATGTGGACTCGCCCACCTACGCCCTGGACCTCATCACCCTGGTGGAGAGCATCCTCGAGGACCCCGACTTCATCCTGCGCAGCCAGCTCCACAAGCTGAAGGGCCAGGCCGTGGCCGAGATGAAGCTGGCGGGCATGGAATACGAGCAGCGCATGGCGGAGCTGGAGAAGCTGGAATACCCCAAGCCCCTGCGCGACTTCATCTACACCACCTTCAACGAGTTCGCCGACAAGCACCCCTGGGTGGGCCAGGAGAACATCCGCCCCAAGTCCATCGTGCGGGAGATGTTCGAAAGCTATCTCAGCTTCGCCGACTACGTGCGCACCTACGAGCTGCAGCGGGCCGAGGGCCTGCTGCTCCGCCACATCAACAGCGCCTTCAAGGTGCTCGCGAAGACCGTGCCCGACGCCTGCAAGACCGACGAGGTTCGGGAGATGGAGGCGTACCTCTCGGCCATGCTCAAGCAGGTGGACTCCAGCCTGCTGGACGCCTGGGAGCGCATGCAGAACCCCGACTTCATCCGCAATGAGATCGCCCTGGCCATCCCCGGCGCCGAGGAAGCGGCGAAGGACATCACCCGCGATCGCAAGGCCTTCACGGCGGCCATCCGCGCCCGCCTCTTCGCCCTGCTGCACGCCTGTGCCACCGAGGACTGGGAAGAGGCCGAGGCCGTGCTGGGCGAGGCGGCCGGGGAGGGCGTCCGGCCCGAGGATGGCGAAGGCGCGCCCTGGACCGCGGAGCGCCTCCAGGGCACCTTCCGCGTCTACACCGCCACCCACCAGGGCCCCCGCCTCGATCCCGAGGGCCGCAACCAGCGCCACACCTACGTCCAGCCCAAGCCCGGCGACCCGCGCTTCCTCCTGGTGCAGCAGATGCTGGTGGACACCGAGGAGCTCAATGATTGGGCCCTGGAACTGGAAGTGGACCTGGCCGCCAGCCGCGAAGCCGGGCAGGCGGTGCTGCAGCTGGTGCGCTGCGGGGAGTTCCGGTAGAAGGTCCCCGGTAGGCCCGCCCCACCCCTGAATTCACACCGGTCGCCCCAGTGCACTTCCGGAATCAGAGGATTTTGGCGCAGGATGCTTGCCGGAGGTGTTCCATGCGTTGCGTTGCCCTTGCTCTGTTTGCAGTTGTGCCCGTGCTTGTCGCCCAGGCCCCGCCCCTCATCCTGCCGGTGGCCAGCCCCCGGGCCACGGTCAGCCAGAGGGTGGGGCTGACGACCATCGACGTCACCTACAACCGCCCGGCGGTGAAGGGCCGCAAGGTCTGGGGCGGCCTGGTGCCCCATGGCCAGGTCTGGCGGGCAGGGGCCGACGAGAACACCGTCGTGGCCTTCTCCACGCCCGTCACCGTGGGCGGCACCACCCTGCCCGCGGGACGCTACGGTCTGCACATGCTGCCCACGGCCACCACCTGGACCGTGATGTTCAGCAGCCAGTCCCACGGCTGGGGCAGCTACAGCTACGACGCGAAGGAGGACCTGGCCAAGGTGATGGTGACCCCCGGGGCCACCGAGCCCACCGAGCGCCTGACCTACACCTTCGACGATCCCAGCGACACGGGCGTCACCCTATCGCTGCGCTGGGAGCAGCTGCGCGTGCCCATTCCCATCACCGTGGACACCAAGCAGGTGGTGGTGGCCAGCCTGCGGGACCAGCTGCGGGGCCTGCATCAGTTCTTCCCGGAACCCTGGAGCGGTGCGGCGGGCTGGTGCGTGCGCAACGACGTGAACCTCGACGAAGCCATGACCTGGGTGGACCGCTCCCTGAAGATGCGGGAAACCTACGGGGGCCTGCGGGTCAAGGCCGCCCTGCTGGAAAAGAAGGGCGATGCCAAGGGCGCCGCGGACCTGCGGGCCAAGGCCCTCACCATCGCCACGGAAGCCGAGGTGAACCAGGCGGGCTACGGGCTGCTGGGCCAGAACAAGGTGGACGAGGCCATCGTCCTCTTCCAGAAGAACATCAAGGACCATCCGGAGTCCTGGAACGCCTATGACAGCCTTGCCGAAGCCTACGCCATCAAGGGCGACAAGGCCCAGGCGACTGCCAACTACAAGAAGGCCCTGGACAAGGTGAAGGCCGAGGATCAGCGCAAGCGCATCCAGGAGGAGCTGGCGAAGCTGAAGTAGCGCCGGTGAAGGCCGGCCTCTGAAGGAAGGGGCTCAGGCCCTGGGTCGGGGTTTCAGGAAGAGTCGGCTCGCGCCGAGCAGGAGCAGCCCCGTGAGACCCCAGGCAAGGCCCAGCAGGGCGGCGTAGCCGCCATAGGCCGGCATGTTCAGGCCCGGCAGCAGGGGCAGGTAGGCCACCACCACCCGCGTGTTGAGGACGCCCTTGGCGGCGGTCATGGCCGAGCCGTGGTGGACGCGGCCTTCGTGGTCGCTGAACTGATAGCGCACCCAGGTCGCTCCACGCGTGGAGACCGTGTTCTCCTGGAAGGCGATGCGGCCCACGGCCCGGGTCCCGGCCACCCACAGGAGGCCCTTCGACAGCCCCTGCAGCAGGCAGAGGGCACCGACGAGGGACATCACGACGGAAGGGATGGAGTGGGAACGGTGGCGCATGGCGGGATCAGCGGGCGGCGCTGGCTGACCAGGTCCAGCCCTGCTCGCACCCTGGGCCCGTCGGGCCCCAAACGCCAGCGGGTTGCTCGTCCAGCGCTGTGCCGGCGTGCAGAGACTGGGCCAGAAGGAAGCGCATGGGATCCTCGAAGGAGCAGATGATTCGGATGTCGTCATCCTATCCGAATCCATCCATGCTCCATGCCTGCTAGGATCCCTGCATGTTTTGGTCTGGACCTGAGCAGCGCCGGAGAAGTTGGCCAGCCCTGGCCCTGGGCCTGCTCCTGGCTCCGGGCTGTTCCCGAACGCCACGCCCTTTGCCCGAGCGACGAACGGCTCCCATCCCTTCGGCCAGGGCCCTCCCCCGCCTGGGCTTCACCCTGCAGGCGGGGGCCTTCGCGAAAGTGGAGAACGCGGCGCGTTTTTCGGAATCGCTCCAGGCCCAGGGGCTGGAGGCGGCCTACTACGCCGCGGGCGATGGCCTCTACCGGGTGCGTTTTGGGGATTTCGCCACCAGGGACAAGGCCCGAACCCGGGGCGAGGCCCTGAAGCGTTCGGGCATCCTCGAGGCCTTCTGGGTGGTGGCCCCGGATGGTTCGGCGCCGACGGCTCCGGGGCCTGCCCGCACCCGCCCCACGGACGAGCGGGGCCTGCGGGCCAGCCTGGTGGAATCGGCCCGGAGCTACCTGGGCGTGCCCTACCTTTTCGGCGGCACCACGGAGCGGGGCTTCGACTGCAGCGGCCTCACCGGGGCCGTGTACCGGCTGAACGGCCTGAGCCTGCCCCGGTCCTCCCGGGCCCAGTTCGAGGCCGGCAATCCCGTGGACCTGGAGCAGGCCAGGGCCGGGGACCTGGTCTTCTTTGCCACCGCCGGCGGTGGCCGGGTGAGCCACGTGGGGGTCTACCTGGGCCAGGGTGCCTTCATCCACGCCCCCCGGTCGGGCCAGAGCATCCGGCAGAACGACCTGGCGGACCGCAGCTACCAGCAGGCCCTGGTGGGGATCCGCAGCTACCTGTAGCCGGTGACTTTTCGGACTTGTTGAGTCCCTTGAGAATAAATTGGTCGCAATTTGAGACTCATCTTCGGAATTCAGCACTACTGGATAGAGCTTGATTTCGCCGAGGAGGTGTTTGCATGGCCACCTATACCTATGGCGAGTGCATCGAGCAGTCCTACCGGGTCAACTGGAAGATCAAGGATGTGATGGGGTCCCTGGACTTCGACCTGGATCGTCCCTGGCTGCCGGTGGCCCTCTCCGGTGGCAGCAGCATCTTCTGCCTGAGCCCGGAGGAGAAGCTGAAGCTGACCCAGGTGGAGATGGGAGCCTATGCCCACCTGTTCGCCTTTGTCGAAACCTTCATTGCCCCGCTCATGGCGGACCTGGCCTTGGACTCCCAGGGGGTGAACGGGGCGGCCTTCGAGGCCCTGGCCAACTTCGCCTCGGAAGAAGTCAAACATATCCACCTCTTCCGTGAGGTCGTCCGGCGTGTGGATATCAAGCTGGGCTTCCCGCTGGACCTGGTGGCCGGGCAGACCGAGGTTGCCCAGGCGGTGCTCAGCAAGAACAAGGGGGCGGTGCTGCTGCTGACTTCGGCCATCGAGTGGTTCACTCAGCACCACTACCTTCGCTCCATGAGCCAGTCCGATGAACTGGACCCCCTGACCCGCGAGATCTTCCGCTGCCACTGGCTGGAGGAAGCCCAGCACGCCCGACTGGACCACCTCGAGACCCTGCGCCTCTTCAAGGACATGACCGCGGACGAGCGGCAGGAGGCCATCGAGGATCTGATCTGGCTGCTGGTGGCAGTGGATGGGCTCCTGGAACAGCAGGCCGTCCTGGATGTGGAGAACCTTTCGAAGCACCTGGGACGAGTCTTCACCGGGGTCGAGCGGAAGGAGATCCTGGAGGGTCTGCTTCAGGCCAAGCGCCAATGCTTCATCGAAAGCGGGATCACCCATCCCAACTTCCTGGAGCTCTTTCTTTCGGTGACCACCTCGGCTCAGCAGGCCCGAGTCCAGGGGGCAGTGGCCCTCCTGCTGCAAAAGCGCCCCTTTCACTGAAGTTAGCCATCCAACCGGGGCCCCCGGGGCTGGATCCGATCCCCGAAGGATTTTTTTTGACTTCCATCGATTTTTTAAAAATCAGAGGCAGAAATGTCCTACACTGGCAACTGCCTGCATGTTGTGCGGGCATACAAAAGCGTTGCTGCCTCGCCTGGAAGGGACATCGCATTCATATCCAGGACGAAGAAAGCAGGAAAAATCATGGCTCAAGGCACCGTCAAGTGGTTCAACGCCGAAAAGGGTTTCGGATTCATCACCCCCGATGAGGGTGGCGCCGATCTTTTCGTTCATCATTCCGCGATCGAGACCACGGGTTTCCGGACCCTGGACGAGAATCAGCGCGTCAGCTTCAACGTGGGACAGGGCCAGAAGGGCCCCCAGGCGACCAACGTCACCAAGATCTGACCTAACTTCCTCCGGGGGTCCCGCGCTTCGCGCACACCCCCGGACCCCCTCGCTCGGGCCCGGCCAAGCCGGGCCCGAGCTTTATCCATGTACGGAGGTCTGTCCTTCTTGCCAGGGTTCCATTCCCGTTTTGGCATCCCTTTGGCGGTAGTCCCTTCGTCCCGGCCGCTGGCTGGGCGAGAGGTGCCCAATGGATCCTGGCTACTATGTCGCCGCAGGCAGTCTGAAGGCCCGTTCCTTCCAACTGGAGGTGGTGGCGAACAACCTGGCGAATGCGGCCACGGTGGGCTACAAGCCCGACATGCCCTTCTTTGCCGTGTTCAACAAGGCCGCGGGCAGCGGTCGGAAGCTGCCCCTGAGCGGGTACCTCAACGATGGGGTGGTCTTCGCCGAGACCGGGGTGGTCACGGGGCAGGGCGCCCTCAGGGCCACGGGTAGGTCCCTGGACCTGGCCGTGGAGGGCAATGCCTTCCTGCGGGTCCAGACTCCCGCCGGTGACCGGGTCACCCGGGATGGACGGCTTCAGATGGGAACCGATGGTCAGCTCCAGGCCATGGATGGCAGTCCGGTGCTCGGCAAAAATGGCCAGCCCATCCAGGTGGATCCCAAGAAGGGCAATGTTTCCATCACTGCCGATGGGACGGTCTCGCAAAAGGACCAGCCACTGGGCCAGCTGGACTTGAAGGCCTACGAGAAGCCCGGCGCCCTGAAGCGCGTGGGGGCCCTGCGTTTTGATCCCACGGGCGCCACGGAGGCTCCGGTGAAGGCCACGGTCACCCAGGGCCACCTGGAGCAGAGCGCCGTGGATTCGGCCTCGACCATGGTCGAGATGATCCGCCTGAACCGCCTCTTCGAAATGAGCATGAAGGTGGCCGCGACCCTCACCAACGACCTCGATTCCCGCTCCATCAACGATGTGGCGATCACCCGCTAGTCACCAGTCTTCAGTCTGCAGCAAATTGAATGGGAGGTTTTTATGATGCGAGCAATGTGGTCCGCGGCGGCTGGCATGAACGTCCAGCAGTTCAACATGGACACGATCTCCAACAACCTGGCGAATGTGAACACCACGGGCTTCAAGAAGGCCCGGGCGGAGTTCCAGGACCTGCTCTACCAGACGGTGAACCTGGCGGGCACGGGCTCCAGCAACAACACGACCATCCCCTCGGGCATCCAGATGGGACATGGCGCCAAGCTGCAGAGCATCCAGCACCAGTACACCACGGGCAACCTGCGCCAGACGGGCAACCGGTTCGACATGGCCATCGAGGGCGATGGCTTCTTCCGGGTCACCCAGCCGGATGGCACCCTGGCCTACACCCGGGATGGCGGCTTCACCACGGACCAGAACGGTGCCCTGGTGAACTCGGCGGGCTACCTGCTGGATCCCCAGATCACCATTCCCCAGGACGCCCTGAGCGTCACCATCGCCCCGGACGGCACCGTGAGCGTCACTCAGACGGGTCAGACCCAGCCCCAGACCGTGGGCCAGATCACCCTGTCCCACTTCGTGAATCCCACGGGCATGAACCAGCTGGGCCGGAACCTCCTGCAGCCCACCCTGGCCAGTGGGGACGCCATCGACGGCACCCCCGGTACGGACGGCCTGGGCACCCTCGCCCAGGGCTCCCTGGAAGTCTCCAACGTGGACGTGGCCGAGGAGATGGTGAACATGATCATCGGCCAGCGGGCCTATGAGGCCAACTCCAAGACCATCCAGACCGTGGACGCCATGCTGAGCCTCGTGGCCAACCTCAAGCGTTCCTAGGACTGCCTGATGCGCGCCCTCGCCCTGCTCCTGTTCGCGCCCGCCCTGGTGGCCCAGGCCCCGGACAATCCGGCCGAGCGCATGGCCGAGGCTGCCCTGGCCTTCGCCAAGGCAGAGGCGGAGAAGCTGGGTGGCGAGCATGCCTTCAAGGTGGCCCAGCCCCCGAGGGTGCCCAGGACGCGACCCGGGAAAGTCACCTTCGAGCCCATGCACCTCAGCAAGCTCGAGCCCCTGGGCCGGTTCTTCGTGGTGCTGGCCGTCAAGGTGGACGGCGACCGCGTGGGCATGACCCGGGTGGACCTGGAAGGCAGCTGGGTGGGCACGGTGTTCCGGGCCAAATCGGACCTGACCCGGAAAACCGAGCTCAGTGAGGAAAAGGTGGAGCCGGGCCCCTTCGAGGGAGTGCCTCCCCAGGGCTTCCTTCGGGCCATCCCCGAGGGCCAGCGGCTCATGCGCTCCGTGGTGGCGGGGAAGATCCTCACCCAGGGGGACCTGGAAGCCATCCCCGTGGTGCAGGTCGGGGACAAGGTCCGGCTGACTGCTACCCGGGAGGCCCTGACCATCACCGTCGACACCACGGCCAAGAGCAAGGCGGGCCTGGGGGACCGGGTGCGCCTGGAATCCCCCGGCGGCCGGCGGCCCCTCACGGCCATCGTCACGGCACCGGGGGAAGCCCGGCTGCAGTAGACGGCCATCACAGGATCTTTCCTTGGCCGGATGGGGATTCGACCTTATTCTTGACCCTTGCGCAAGGAGGAGCCCATGGCTCACGAGGGTCACGAACACGGACCGAACTGCAACCACGATCAGGACGAATCCTTCGAAATCGAAGTCGTAGAACTCGAAGACGAGAACGGCGAGAAGGAGGAGTTCGCGATCCTGGAAGAGCTCGCGTTCGAGGACCGCAACTTCGCCATCCTCGCGCCCCTGGCCGAGCTGCAGGCCCAGGAGGAGGGCACCGCGGATCCCGAGGAGGGCCTGAGCCTGGAGATCTTCGAGGTGAAGGACGAGATGTTCACCCCCCTCGAGGATGAAGCCCTGGCCGAGCGCCTCATGAAGCACCTCGACGAGCAGGAAGCCAAGCTCAAGGCCGAGGAAGAAAAGGACTAGCCGTTAACCCTGGACGGAAGAAGGCCCCCAGAATGGGGGCCTTCTTCGTATCACCCGAGGCGCGGGGCCGACCATGACGAAGGCCGGCGCCCGTCGAGGTCGAGGGCTCAGCCTTCCTTCCGGATGAGCTTGCCCAGGGCCTGCTTGCCAGGGTCCAGAAGCTCCTTGACCCGGGCCTGGTTGATGTCGGCCACGATGATCTGGCCGACCTCCTGGGCCACCTCCGAGAAGAGCCCCTGATCCCGCATCTTGCCCGCCTGGTACTGGTTGTCCTCGGTGGGGGTGACGTAGTGGACGGAATCCACCTTGTAGCGGTGGACCAGGTAGAGGTGGACCAGGGTCATGAGCCGCTTCTTCCGCAGCAGGTCCGAGAAGGTGTTCTGGTCTCTTACGGAGAGGATGCTCCGGCCCCGGCGGTCCCGGATGGGGGCGAAGATCAGGTTGGCGTGCTTCTCGCCGCCCTTCCCGACCACCGCGAGCTCCAGCAGCTCTGAACCCGCCCGGTGGGGCAGCAGGGTGACGCCGAGGCTCTCCTGGATGCCGTAGTGCTCCCGCCAGAGCGCCAGCCAGTCCTCCAGGACCTTCTTCGGGACTTCGGTCTGGATGAGATGCTGGTGCTGGGTCGAGCCCTTCCCCATGGCCTTGGTGGTGGAGGTCCGGCCCGAGGACGCCGCCAGGGCCGCATCCAGCCTGGGTCCGCCCACGAGGGTCTGGGGGGTCCGGTAGGGCGATTCCAGGAGGCGGAACTTCCGCTGGAGGTTGGCCAGCGCGAGCATCCCGTCCTGCTGCAGGGCGGTGGCGAAATCCTCCGCCGCCAGGCCGTCGATCTGGTGCCCGCCATAGGTGATGAAGTTGAACACGAAGCCCATCTTCCCCAGTTCCTCGGGGAAGCGGCGCATGTCGTCCTCGCTCATGCCCGTCGAATCCCAGCTGAAGGAGGGCGACAGGTTGTAGGCCAGCATCTGGTCGGGGAACACCGCGTGGATGGCGTCCGCAAAGAGCTTTGCGTCGGCCAGATCCGCCGTCTTGGTCTCCATCCAGAGGATGTCGGCGAAGGGGGCGGCCGCCAGGGACTTGGCGATCGCGTAGGGAATGCCCCCGCGGACCTGGTAGTAGCCCTCGGCGGTCTTGGCGGTTTCGCAGTCCCAGGTCACGAAGATCCCGAGCTTTTCGGCCTGCTCCTGGGCCGAGGCCAGGGAGGCCGTCCGGGCGAAGGCATTCCAGCCCTCGAGGGTGATGGGGAAGGTCTCGCCTTCGGAAAGCCTGAAGGCGAGCACCTCGGCCACGGCGTCCCCGTAGGTCTGCAATCCGGCGTCCTCCTCCCAGGCCTCCATGAACTGCGACTCGACCTTGTCGAACATGGCGTCGAGGTGAACGAAGGAACCCTTGAGCCAGGCGGCGGCGTGCTCGGCAATCACCGCGTCGAGGCCGGAACGGTCCAGCCAGGCGTCGGCGGCCTGGTACTGGAACTCGGGGATCTCGTAGAGCAGGTGTCCGTTGAGCTCGCTGATGCCAAGGGCGTAGAACCGGCGGTGCAGGGCGAGGATGCAGGTCTTGTAGGAGGGCACGAAGGGATTGGTGGCCCCCAGGATGAAGGGCTGGTCCCGCTCATCGTTCCGGCCTTCCAGCAGGTTGGCCGCTTCGGCATCGGTCCGGGCCACGATGATGCCCGGGACCCGCATGACGTCGAGCTGGAAGCGGGCCGCGTTCAGCCGCTTGATCTGCTCGTCGGAGGGCACCAGGACCTTGCCGCCCTGGTGGCCGCACTTCTTGGTGCCCGGTCGCTGATCCTCGATGTGGTAGCCGGGGATGCCGGCCTCCACGAAGCGCCGCACCAGGTTCCGGACGTGGGGATCCCCCCCGTGGCCGGTGTCGGCGTCGGCGATGATGAAGGGGCGGAAATCGACCTCGGGTGCGGCGGCGAGCTGGGCCGGGGACATGCGGGCCCGGAGGAAGCGCTGGTTCCGGTCCGCCGTGAGCAGGGCCCGCACCAGCCCCGAGGCCTCGTCGGGCACCTGGGAGAGGGGGTAGCTGGCCAGATCCGGCCCCGGGTCCTCACTCACCGAGCCCTTGGCCGAGGTGGCCCAGCCCCCCAGGTAGATTGCCTCGATCCCCTTCCGCTTCATGGTCACCGCCTGGCCCGGCGAATAGGGGCCGAAGGTGGTGATGGACTTCCGGGCCGAGAACAGCTGCCGGAGCCGGGCATGGAAGGCCTCCGCCGCCTCTCTGGCGACGGTGTAGTCCTGGGCGATGAGGCCCCGCTGCTCGACCACCTGCCGCGCGGAGTAGACCCGACGGATGCCGGCGAACCGCGGGCCGTCGATGTACGCCTGAGTGGCCTGGAGATCTTTTTCGAAGGGATTCATGGCGGGCTCCTGTCGGCTGCTGAGTTCATGCGGGGGATTGGTGCCGATCCTAACTCCCAAGAAGGCTCTTGGGACCTCCCTTTTTCGGGCTGACCGAAGGTAGGTTGGGATCCTTTCGCTTACCCTGAAAGGATGCTGGCTGACTCTGTTCGCTTTGATGGCCGAATCCTCTTCCTCACTGAGGATCCGGGGAAAGTCCTCCGCCAGCTGGCGGGCGAAGACCTGGAGCTCGCGGAGACGGACCCCCTTCGGGACCAGATCAGCACCGACGAGATCACGCCGGCCTTCATCTGCTACCACTTCGACGAAAAGCTGGGGGACTTTCCCTACCTGGGCCTGAGGTGCGGCCAGGCCTTCCCCCTGAAGGAAGGCTCGGTGCGGGCCGGTGGTTTCGCCGTCAGCGTGGCCGGGAAGCGCCGGGGCAAGGGCAGCAGCCGGGAGGCCAGCCCCTATGCGGAACTTTGCGCCGGGATCCGCCTGGTGATCGCCGAAAGCTTCGAGCGCATCTACCGCCAGAACGCCCAGAACCTGGGGCTGCTCACCAGCACGGACTTCGGGCTGATCCCCCGGATCCGGCGGGGCGAGGCCATCCCCCTGGCGGAGTTCACGGCGGGCCTGGACCCGGTCACCGCGGAGATCGTGCGTCGGGGCGGCCTCTTTGCCTACAACGCCGCACGCCTCCGGGGCGACACCGTGCCGCCGCTGCCGGAGCACGCTCCGCGCCCCATGACCTACGCGGAGAAGCTGCTGGCCAGGGCCACGGTGGTGGACGCGGCGGCGGGGCAGGTGGGGCTGCCCGTCGTGAAGCCCGGGGATGGCCTCTTCGTGCGGGCCGACTGGCGCTTCAGCCACGAGTACGTGACCCCCATGGCCGCGCGCTTCCTGGAGAGGGCCCTGGGCTCCGCCGTGGCCTTGCGGAATCCTGAGCGGATCCTGGCCTTCCGGGACCACCTGACCTTCCTGCACCACAGCATGGTGCCCGAGCACCGGGCCATGGGCCTGCTCTCCGTGGCCGAGCGCCTGAAGCCCGCCCAGGAGGCCTTCTGCACGAAGCACGGCATCCGGCTCCATGGCGAGCTGCCGGATGGCTCCGGAAGCGAAGGCATCTGCCACGCCATCATGGCGGAGCAATACGTGCTGCCAGGCCAGGTGGTGGTGGGCACGGATTCCCATACGCCCCATGCGGGCGCCCTGGGCTGTTTCGCGTTTGGGGTTGGCACCACGGACATCGCCTGCGCCTGGGTGACGGGGGATGTGCGTGTCACGGTGCCACCCACCTTCAGGGTGCGCCTGACGGGTCGCCTGCGGGCGAACGTGTCGGCCAAGGACCTGGTCCTGCACCTGCTGGCCCAGCCCCTCATCCGGGAGGGTGGCGCCCTCGGCCATGTCATCGAGTACACCGGCGAGGGTCTGCTGGACCTCGACACCGACGAGCGGGCCACCCTCACCAACATGGCCGCAGAAATCGGCGGCTTCACGGGGCTCATCGCGCCGGACGGCGAGACGGTGCGCTTCGTGAAGGAGCGCCGGGGCGTGGAGCTGACGCTGGAACCCTGGATGCGCGGTGACGATGGGGCGGAGTACGCGCACACCCTGGACGTGGACTGCGCGGCTCTGGGCCCCATGCTGGCCCGCCCCGGCGACCCCGGGAACGGCCTGCCCCTGGCCGATCTGGGCGATTCCGTGGCCATCGGCATCGCCTACCTGGGCAGCTGCACCGGCGGCAAGCGGGAGGACCTGCGGCGGGCTTTCGAGGTGGTGCAACCCGCCGTCGAAGCTGGCCTGAAAGTACCAGAGGGTGTGCAGTTCTTCGTGCAGTGCGGCAGCGAGGACGTGCGCCGCTATGCCGAGGCCCAGGGCTGGCTGGCGGCCTTCGAGGCGGTGGGGGCCGTGGTGCTGGGCAGCTCCTGCGGGGCCTGCATCAACGCGGGACCGGGCGTATCCACGCGCCCCGACCAGGTGACCATCAGCGCCATCAACCGGAACTTCCCCGGGCGCAGCGGCCCGGGCCAGGTGTGGCTGGCCAGCCCCGCCACCGTCGCCGCCAGCGCCCTGGCGGGGCGCATCGTGGGCGCCTGATGGATCCAGTCCACGCCGCCCGCTACCGCGCACTCATCTTCGCCAACCGATCGCGCGAAGGCGCGCCAACCATGGAGCTCGGCTCCAGGATCCTGGTGGTGGATGTGGCGCGCCAGAGCCTGGGCTTGTTGGATGGGGCCCGCCTGGCCTTCGAAGCCCCCATCTCCACGTCGATCAACGGCCTGGGCTGCGAGGAGGGCTCGTACCGTACCCCCACGGGCTGGCACCGCATCCACGCGCGCCTTGGCGCAGGGGCGGAGCCGGGCACGGTCTTCCGGCGCCGGGTGGCCACGGGGGAAGTGTGGCGGGGCGAGGCCCTGGAGGAGGATCTGATCCTCACCCGCGTGCTGACCCTGGATGGGCTCGAGGAGGGCTGGAACCATGGCCCCGGGCGGGATTCCCTTGAGCGCTTCATCTACCTGCACGGTACCAACCAGGAGGGGCAATTGGGCCGGCCGGTGTCCCACGGCTGCGTGCGCCTGGCCAATGCCGCCGTGATCGAGCTGTTTGAACTCATCCAAGAAGGTGACCCGCTGCTCATCGCCGAGGGACTGACGGGTGATGGGTTCGGCCTCGGTCGTCTCCACTTCGCAGGGGTGGCAGGCAGCGGCATGAGTGCCCTGGCCCAGTTCGTGGCCATGAAGGGGGGCCGGGCCAGTGGCAGCGACCGCAGCTTCGACCGGGGCCAGCGGCCCGAGGCCCGGGCCATGCTGGAGGCCCTGGGCGTGACCATCCATCCCCAGGACGGCACAGGGTTGGAGGGCGATTGCGCCGCCCTGGTGGTGTCCACGGCCGTGGAAGAGGAGGTTCCGGATGTGGCCGCAGCCCGGCGCCTGGGCGTCCCCGTGCTGCACCGCTCGGAGCTGCTGGCGCACCTGGTGGCGAGGTACCGCACCGTGGCGGTGACCGGCACCAGTGGCAAGTCCACCACCGTGGCCATGATTTTCGAGATCCTCCGCGGCGCAGGGCTGGATCCGTCCGTCATCACCGGCGGCGAGCTGGTGACCCTGCAGCGGGAGGGCCTCTGGGGCAATGCCTGGGCGGGGGCCTCAGATCTGCTGGTGATCGAGGCGGACGAAAGCGACGGCTCCGTGGTGCGCTACCAACCCGCCGTGGGCCTGCTGCTGAACCTGCAGCGGGATCACAAGGAGATGGATGCGGTGGCCGACATGTTCCGCGTCTTCCGGGCCCAGATCCGCGAAGGCGCCGTGGTGGGGGAGGCGGAGAACCTGCGGGAATTCACGGGAGGGGCCCAGGTCTTCGGATTCGGCGAGGGGGTCCAGGTGCGCGCGGAGGATCTCCGGCTCGACGCCGAAGGCTCGGCCTTCGCGGTAGGAGGGGTGTCCTTCCACCTGCCGGTGCCGGGCCGGCACAACGTGGAGAACGCCCTGGCGGCCATCGGGGCTTGCGCCGCTCTGGGCGTGTCCATGGCAGACATGGTGGGCCCCCTGGCCACCTTCCGGGGGGTGGCCCGCCGCTTCCAGGTGCTGGGCAGCGCCCGCGGGGTCACGGTGGTGGATGACTTCGGCCACAACCCCGCCAAGGTGGCGGCCTCCATCCGGGCTGCCCACCTGCGGGTGGGGGAAGGTGGACGTGTGCTGGCGGTCTTCCAGCCCCACGGCTTCGGCCCCCTGAAATTCCTGCGCACGGATTTCGTTGCAACCTTCGTCGCGGAACTGAGGCCTGAGGATCACCTCTGGTTCCTGGAGGTGTTCTACGCCGGCGGCACGGTCGCCAAGGACATCAGCAGCGCCGAGGTCATCGCAGACATCGCCGCCCTGGGCGTGGCGGCGGAGTGTGCGCCATCGCGTGAATGGCTCGTGCAACGGCTGGCTTCCGAGGCGCGGTGTGGGGATCTAATCATCGTGATGGGGGCCCGGGATCCCTCCCTCACGATTCTGGCAAGAGCCATCCTGCAGACGCTCTGAGGCAGCCCTGGGCCTAGCTGGAGCGCCGCCTGATCATTTTTCGATGGCGTCGATCAGGGCGTAGATCCGATCCAGCCGGGTCTTCTGGATGCCAGCCCCGATCTTGTCTGATTTCGCCTGTTCGCCCGCCAGGATGGCCGGGACCAGCTCCTCCTCCCGGGTCTTCTTGAAGGCTTCCCAGGTGGCCTTGAGTTCCTTGAACTCAGCGGGCTTCCCGGCCGGTGCCTTCATCCTGGCCAGGTGGGCACTCACGCGATCGGCGGTGTCCTTGACCAGCTTCTGCTGCTCGGGACTGCGCTTGTCGCGGTAGAGCGCCATGTTCACCAGGGCTTTCCGGGCGGTGGCGATCTCCTCCTTGAGAGCTGTGAATTCACTGGCCTGGGCGGGGGCTGTCGCGCTCAGGACCAGAGCCGGGATGATAAGCATGGGTATTGCGTTCATGGGGTTCCTTTTCCTATTGCGGGAACATCAATTGCTTACTATCTGCTGAGTCGGAGGATTGATTCATGAGCTTGAGCTTTGGCGATCCCCCTATCGGAAACCTTGCCCGGCACGACGGCATCAACCCGGCTGGGTTCCCCGCCAACCTCGAGGCCCGGAACCCATGACCCTCCGCGTAGTCATGGCAATGCTCCGCCAGCCGGAGCGAGGCTGCCCCTGGAGGCTGAAGCAGGATCACCAGAACCTGGCCCGCTACCTGCCGGAAGAGGCCGCCGAAGTGCTGGAGGCCCTGGCCGCCCACTGGCCTTTTGCTGAACCCACGGAGGTCCTCCTCTGCCCGGAGCGGGGCGATCCCTGACTGCACCGCCCTCCTTGCCCAGCTGGCGGCGGACCGCGGTGCCTGGGACATCCACAACACAGACAGACCTGGCCCGTGCTCAGAATGCGAACTCGAAGATGAACTTCAGGGTCCAGCGTTCTGAGACCGCCGTGAGCCCGCGGCCAATGCCCACATTGAACACCAGGGGGCCGTGGTCCACGTCGAGGGTGGCGAACAGGCGCTGACTCTGCTCCCGCGCCAGGTTCGCATGGTTGAGCAGGCCATGGTCGAGGTACAGCTCCAGGCCCGGGGCAGCGCCCTTCCAGCGGGTGTAGGCAGCCTTCCAGGCGGTGGCAAAATCCGGCGTGCCACGCCCCTGGCCATCAGAGAGGGGCCAGGTAAAGACCGGGTTCACGGCCAGCATCCAGTCTTCAAGCTGGTGGCCTGCCAGCACCCGCAGCTCGCTCTCCCAGCGCAGGTCAGAGAAGCTGCGGTTCGTGCGGGCCACCTCCAGGTTCAAGCCCAGGAAAGGCCCCATGGCCTCCTCCCCTTCGCCGCGGATGGGCAGCCACTTGATGCGGAACTTGGGTCCGGAGAAGCGGTAGTGGTGGTCAGTATCGCGGGCGGTGGGCAGGTAGAGACCGATGTCCAGAGTGGGGAGGAGACCGTACGAGATCTCGGGTGTGAGGTTCCAGGAGCCATTGAATGGCAGGCCAGAGGGCGCGTCCTTCGGGCCCTGGAGAATCCGGTTCAGGTGCACCTCCAGTCCAACTTTCCCTGGTTTCTGGATGTCGTTGGTGTAGACCTGGATCTCGTCGGCAAAGCCCTGGCCTGCCAGGCGGGCGGCCAGCAGGAATGCCAACAGCAACAGCAATGGGGAGAACCGCGTGCGGGGCATGTCACCTCTCTGGGATCGAACGAAAGTAGTCTAGACAGCGATTTCCTGCCACTGATTTCAGGCTCTGGCGGAGCCACCGGGCATCCCGCCTACACTGGGAGCATGATGCCCACCACCCTCCGCGCCATCATGGCCGCCCTCCGCCATCCGGAGACCGGCTGCCCCTGGGACCTTAAGCAGGACCACCAGAGCCTGGCCCGTTACCTGCGGGAGGAGGCCGCCGAAGTGCTGGAAGCCCTGGCGGCTCACAAGCCTTTCGATGAAACCACCGAGGCCCACCTCTGCGAGGAGCTGGGAGACCTCTGGCTGCAGATCGCCTTCCACGCCCAACTGGCGGCGGACCGCGGCGCCTGGGATATCCATGACGTGGAACGAACCGTGGTGGAGAAGCTGGTGCGGCGCCATCCCCATGTGTTCGGCGAAGTCGCCGTGGAGGGCTCCGACGAGGTGCTCAGGAACTGGGCGGCCATCAAGCGCGAGGAGAAGGGACTGACCCCGGAGACGGAAACGCGCCTGCTGGAGGGCATGCCTGCCACCTTATCGCCCATGGACGAGGCCCTGGAGATCGGCCGCCGCTGCGCCAAGGTGGGCTTCGAGTGGCCCGATATGGAGGGGGTCCTCGACAAGGTGAAGGAGGAGATTGCAGAGCTGCAGGCTGAATCCGATCCCCTGCGGGTGGAAGAGGAGTTTGGCGACGTGCTCTTCAGCCTCATGCAGTGGGCCCGGAAGAAGGGCGTGGATCCCGACGCGGCCCTGCGGCGTCAGATGCTCCGCTTCAAGGGCCGTTTCCAGGCCGTGGAGGACGATGCCCGGGCCGCTGGCGGCTGGGACCAGCGCGACCTCGATCAGATGGAGGCCGCCTGGCAGGTGGCGAAGCAGAAAAGGAAACCGTGATGGCTCTGATGCTGTTGTCCCGACCGGGGTCGCCCCCGACCATCTGGTTCCTTCTTCTCGTCCCCCTGGTCTTCCTGGGCGCTACCTGGCTCACGAACCATCTTCTGGGGATCTTCGCCATGTACCGGGATTGGCCTGCCGATTCCAGCGATCCCATCGAGCAGAATGTCGGCTGGCAGCAGGTGGAATTCGGTGCCTTCCGAGGCCACTGCCCCATGTCCATCAAGTTCGGACGGCGCTGCCTGCACCTCAAGCAGCCTTTCCCCTTCCAGCCGTTCTTCTGGTTGGGACCGGCATCCATTCCCTGGTCTGAGGTGCTGCTGGAGAAAGAGCCGAAGGATTCCTGGTGGGCCTTCCTCAGTCCAGCCGAATTCCGTCTGGGCGTGGGAGGCCGGATGATGCGATTGCGTGGGAAGGCGGCGAAAACCCTCATGGCGCGGGTGCAGCAACTTCAGATGCCGGGGCAGGGGCCTTCCCACATTCCACCCGGGGCGGGACCGGGGGCCATCCGCCCGAGCTGACCTAGACCGCGTCGGCGATGGCCTTGCCCAGGTCCGTCGTGCTGGCCTGGCCGCCCATGTCCGGGGTGCGCAGGCCACTCACCAGCACCGTTTCGATGGCCGCCATGACGGAGGCGCCCGCCTCGGGGCAGCCCAGGTGGTCCAGCATCATGGCGCCGGCCCAGATGGCGCCGATGGGGTTGGCGATGCCCTGGTCGTAGATGTCCGGCGCGGAGCCGTGGACGGGTTCGAACATGGAGGGGAACTCCCGCTCGGGGTTCAGGTTCGCGCTGGGCGCGATGGCGATGGTGCCGGTGCAGGCGGGGCCCAGGTCCGAGAGGATGTCGCCGAAGAGGTTGGAACCCACCACCACGTCGAACCAGTGGGGGTTGCGCACGAACTGGGCGCAGAGGATGTCGATGTGGAACTGGTCCACCTTCACGTCGGGATAGGCCGCCGCCATGGCCTTCACCCGCTCGTCCCAGTAGGGCATGGTGATGGCAATGCCGTTGGACTTGGTGGCCGAGGTGAGGTGCTTCTTCGGGCGTGACTGGGCGATGTCGAAGGCGATCCTCAGGATGCGGTCCACGCCCTGCCGGGTGAACACGCTCTGCTGCATGGCCAGCTCCTGGTCGGTGCCTTCGTAGAGGCGGCCGCCGATGCTGGAGTACTCGCCCTCGTTGTTCTCGCGCACCACCACCATGTCGATGTCGCCCACCTGCCGGCCCGCCAGGGGGCAGGGCACGCCGGGCATGAGCTTCACGGGCCGCAGGTTCGCATACTGCTTGAAGCCGCGGCGGATGGGGATGAGCAGGCCCCAGAGCGAGATGTGGTCCGGCACGCCCGGGAAACCCACGGCGCCGAGGTAGATGGAATCGTGGTGACGGATCTGGTCGAGGCCATCCTCGGGCATCATGCGGCCGCTCTGGAGGTAGGTTTCGCAGCTCCATGGGAACTGGTCCCAGTGGAAGCGCAGGCCGTGCTTGGCCGCGGCGGCCTCCAGCACCCGGATGCCCTCGGGCACCACCTCCTTGCCGATGCCATCGCCCGGGATGACGGCGATCCGGAAGTCGCGCATGGGGATTCTCCTCGGAAGAAACCTTCAAAGGTCGCTGAAGGGAAATGAATGACTCAAAAAAACGAGCTGATTCGGCCATTCACAATATCCGACTGACGAGTAGACTTCGCAGCGAAATCCCAACCATGGAGGCTCCCCATGAGCCAAGCATCCGTTTCCGGAACGGCCGCGGCCGCAGGTCCGTCCGGCTGGCAGGGCGCACGGCCCGGTCCTGCGCTCGCCACGCTCGCCCTTGGCCTGGTGCTGTACTTTGGCCTGCCGCGGCTGGTCCCGGTGCCGGACGCCAAGCTCTTCGCGGGGCAGCCCGTGGTGGCCAAGCCCGTGCCACCCGCCAAGCCGGCGCCGAAGCCGGAGGCCAAGCCCACCGCACCTGCCGCAGCCACGCCAGTGGCTCCAGCACCCGCGAAGCCCCTCACCAGGGCACAGCTGGAGGCCAAGGTGGAGGCTGAAACAAAGACCAAGGCCAAGCTAGAACTCGACGCGAAAGCCAAGGCGGAATCCGAGGCCAAGGTGAAGGCCGAGGCTGAAGCCAAGGCCAGGGTGGAGGCCGAGACCAAACGGAAGGCCGACTGGGTGAAGGGGCTCCACCTCTTCGCCATCTTCGTGAGCACCATCGTGGGGATCATCCTGAAGGCCCTGCCCATGGGCGCCGTGGCCATGGTCGGCATCGCGGTCACGGCCCTCAGCGGGACGCTCAGCATCGCCGATTCCATGAGCGGCTTTTCCGATGTGGTGATCTGGCTCATCGTGCTGGCCTTCTTCATCTCCCGGGGCTTCATCAAGACCGGCCTCGGCGCCCGCATCGCCTACACCTTCATGGCCTTGCTGGGCAAGCGCACGCTGGGCCTCAGCTACGGCCTGGCCGCCACGGACCTGGTGCTGGCGCCCGCCATCCCCAGCAACACGGCCCGGGGTGGTGGCATCGTCATGCCCATCATGGCCTCGCTGGCCCGGGCCTACGGCAGCCTTCCCGGGGAGGCCAGCGCCCGCAAGATGGGCTCGTTCCTCACGCTCACCGCCTACCAGGTGAACTGCGTCACCAGCGCCATGTTCCTCACGGCCATGGCCGCCAATCCCCTGGCCCAGAAGCTGGCAGGCGACCTCAAGGTGACCATCACCTGGGGTGGCTGGGCCCTGGCGGCCCTGGTGCCGGGCCTGGTGGCCCTGCTGGTGGTGCCGTTCATCATCTACCGGCTCCATCGCCCCGAGATCACGGAAACCCCAGAAGCCGTGGTGATGGCGAAGGCTCACCTCCGGGACCTCGGCCCCATCAAGCGCCAGGAATGGGCCATGCTGGGCGTCTTCGTGCTGCTGCTGGTGCTCTGGATCTTCGCCAAGCAGCTGGGCGAACTGAATCCGACCACTTCCGCCCTGGCGGGTCTGGGCGTACTGCTGCTGACGGGGGTGCTGAACTGGGAGGACATCAAGAACGAGACCGGCGCCTGGGACACCCTGGTATGGTTCGCGGCCCTGGTGATGATGGCCAGCTTCCTCAACAAGCTGGGCATGGTGCCCTGGTTCAGCAAGAGCATGGGCGGCATGGTGTCGGGCTATGGCTGGATCGCCGCCTTCCTGGTGTTGGCGCTGGTCTACTTCTACAGCCACTACTTCTTCGCCAGCAACACGGCTCATGTCGCCTCGATGTACGCGGCCTTCCTGGGTGTTTCCATCGCCGCTGGCGCCCCGCCGGTGCTGGCGGCCCTGGTGCTGGCCTTCTTCAGCAACCTGTTCGCGGGCATGACCCACTACGGGACGGGTCCAGCGCCCGTGCTCTTTGGCACGGGGTATGTCGAGGTAGGCACCTGGTGGCGCATGGGGCTCCTCATCAGCTTCGTGAACATCGTCATCTGGGTGGGGCTGGGGGGCCTCTGGTGGAAGGTCCTCGGGCTTTGGTAGCGGCTCACAGGACACGGAAAAGCCCCGCCGAAAGGCGGGGCTTTTTGTGTCCGACAGCGCTTCAGCCGAGGAGCTTCGACAGGCCGTAGGCCACCAGCGTGGACGTGCATACGCCGATGAGGCCGGGGAGCATGAAGCTGTGGTTGAGGAGGTACTTTCCGATCCGCGTGGTGCCGGTGCGGTCCATGTTGATGGCGGCGAGGTCGCTGGGGTAGAAGGCGAAGAAGAAGTAGGCGTAGCTCGCGGGGATGAGGCTCAGCAGCAGGGGCGTGGGCAGGCCCAGGGCGTAGCCGAAGGGCAGCATGATGGTGAGCGTCGCAGCCTGGCTCTTCACGAAGGCGGACACGCAGAACATGGCGATGGCGAAGGTCCAGGGGGCGGCCTGCACCATGGTCTTGATGTTGGCGATGAGGTAGCCCTCGTTGGCCTTGATGAAGGTCTCGCTCATCCAGGCGATGCCGAAGATGGAAACGACGGCGATCATGCCTGCGATGAAGACGCTTGAGCGGGCGATGTCCGGGGCCTTCACCTTGGTGGCGAAGAGGATGAAGGAGCCGAAGGCCAGCATGATGATCTGCACCACGGTGGTCATGGGCACGACCTTCCCGTTCACCAGGGGGAGCAGCCCGGGTTTCATGGCGATGAGGATGATGGTCAGCACGCCGGCGAAGAACAGAGCCACCGAAAGCTTGGCCGAGGTGGGAATCACTTTGCCCAGAGTGGTGACGTCCGCGTCCAGGGCCTTGGCGAACTCGGGGTCCTTCATGCGCTCCAGGAATTCGGGATCCTTGTCCAGCTCTTTGCCGCGGTTGAAGCTCCAGGCGGCCGCCACCAGCACGCCGATGATGCCCGCGGGCAGGGTGATGCGGATGATGTCGAAGAGGCCCACGGGATGCCCGTTCTTGGCGGCCATGGCCAGGAAGGTGGTGACGGCGGCCGCCACCGGGCTGGCGGTGATGCCCATCTGGGAGGCCACGCTGGAGATGGCCATGGGGCGTTCGGGCCGGATGCGGGTCTTCAGAGCCACGTCGGAAATGACTGGCAGCAGCGCGTACACCGCGTGCCCGGTGCCGACACAGACCGTCAGGAAGAAGGTCGAGAGGGGCGCCAGGATGGTGACGTACTTGGGGTGGGCCCGGAGCAGGCGCTCCGTCAACTGCACCAGGTAGTCGAGGCCACCCGCCACCTGCAGGGTGGCCGAGGCGGTCACCACGGCCAGGATGATGAGCATGACGTCGATGGGCGGGGTGCCCGGGGCCACGCGGAAGCAGAGCACCAGGACGGCCACGCCCAGGCCGCCGATGAGGCCGAGGGCGACGCCGCCCTTCCGGATGCCGATCAGAATGGCGCCCAGCACGAGGATGAATTGGATCCAGAACATCATGGCGGGGGACATGGTCGGCTCTCCTGTTGTATTGAAACCAAGCCTCGCTTGGCCTGGGACGGGAAATCGTACCAGATGCAAAGGTATTCAAACGCACGATCACTTGGTTTTTTTAGTTGTTTAAGGTTGCCGCGGCAGTCCCGGCCAGCGGGCACGAGGCCTTGGCGGCGCTGCAGTCAGCACCCAGCGGAACCGGGGTTTCAGAGGTAGGATGGCCTCGTGCTGCACCGCCTCATCTACTCCGACTGGGACCATCCGCCTGAATCCATGGCCTTCGAAGCGCCGTACGAGGAAATCCTCGCCCGGATCAAGGCCCTGCTCCCGGGCATCCTGGCTGGCAAGGACGAGGCCCTGGACTCCCCAGCCACCATGCCTCCGGGCTACTGGGACGATTGCATCGCACTCTACCTGCTGACGCCGGCCCTGGTGAACATCTCACTCAATTTCAAGGTGTGCGTGGAGCAGGGTCTGCCTCTGCATCCGACCTACTACTTCGAAGTCAGTGAGGCTACCCGGTTCCAGGCCACCTATCCGGCCCACATGATCGAGCGTACGAACGGGTTCTTCATCTCCTCCATCGAGACCGCCCGGATGCTCTATGCCCTCGAGCCCGATGCGGTGGAACGGCTGGACCGCTTCATCTGCGACCTGCCGGAGGTCATCTCCGGCTTCATCTACACCAGCACCAAGGACAAGTACACCTGGCGGGCCTCGAACCCCGCCAAGATCAAGGATCTGGCGGACTACATCCAGAAACATGTGTCGCCGACCCTGATCGTGGGCGCCGCCCACGGCTCCATCCTGTCGGGCCTCATCCTTGCGAACACGCTGAAGGTCCCCCTCTATTTCATCCGTTTCTCCATGTTCAAACGCAATGACGCAGCCCCCATCATCGCGCCCAGCGACAGGGCCTTCCTGGAACCCTACAGGGATGGCCCGGTGCTGCTCTTCGACGAGGACGTCGCCAAGGGCACCACGCTCACGAAATTTGCGGCAACACTCCAGCCCTTCTTCCAGGAGTCCTACACGGCCAGCGTGCTGAGGCACGCCCTGTCGCCCTGCAAGCCCGACTTTGTGGGCCGTTCCTGGCACGACTGACCCGTGGACCTCGACGGAGGAGGGGCGATCCCAGGAAGGTCCTGTTCAGCATTCACCAGCCTTCTGGGCGGCTCACGCTGCGTGGAGCGGCCCGGCGCGTTAGGATGGCCCCTTCAGGATCGGCCTTGAATCTCCTCCCCTTCCATCTCGTGACGCTGACTCATCCCGACTGGGAGGCGGCCCTGGCCTGCGCCAGGCGGCTGGGTGAGGATGCCCTCCCGGAGCTGAGGCTGGACCTGTTTCCCGAAGCGGACCCCGAGGCCCTGGTGGATGCCCTGAAGCGCCGCTGCCTGGTGACCTGCCGGCGCGCTTCCGAGGGGGGACGCTGGCCCGATGACGATGAAGCCGGGCGCATCTCCCGGCTGGTCAAGGCCCTGAAGGGCAAGCCGCACTGGCTGGATCTGGAGTGGGACCTGCCCATCCCGCCGGAGATCCAGGGGGCCCGCACCCACGTGCGGCTGCTGCGGTCCATCCATGTGCGCCCCGGCTGCTTCGACCTGGAAGCGCGGCTGCGGGACCTACCCGATGGGGAGGCCTTCAAGTGGGTGGGCTGGGCCGGGCGTCTGGGCGACAACGGCCGCCTGCGGGCACCCATGCGTTGGGCCAGAGACCACGGCCTCCATCTATCGGCCTTCCTCATGGGCCCCAAGGGACTGCCCAGCCGGGCCCTGCAGGCAGTCTGGGGTGGGGCCTTCACCTACGCCGCCCCCGATGACGGCCCCCCGGCCGCGCCGGGCCAGCTGCCCCTGGCGACCCTGCGGACCTGGCGGGCTGCCAAACTTCATCCGGGCCATGGCCTCTGCGGCGTCCTGGGCGATCCGGTCCTGCACTCTCGGGGGCCGGCCTTCCACAACCCCCGCTTCCAATACGCTCTCAAGGATCTGGTCTACCTGCCGCTGCCCTGCGGCGAAGCGAGCGAGGCCCTGGAAGCGATGGACGCCCTCGACCTCCTGGGCCTCAGCATCACCGCGCCGCTGAAGCTGACCCTGCCCGCGGCGCTGGGGCTGCAAGGCCCCCTGAACACCCTCTGGCGGCGGAAGGTGGGCGACACCTGGCAGGGGGCGAACACGGATGCCGAGGCATTCTCAGAGGCCTTGTCCCGCCTCGCCCCGGGGCCGGTGCTGCTGTTCGGGGAAGGCGGCGTGGCCGGCACCAGCCGCGCCGAACTGGAAGCGACCGGCCGGTCCGTGCTCCAAGCATCCCGGCGCACTCCGGCGACGGTGGCCCAGGTGGCCGCCCTGGCCCCCGTGGGCATTGTCCAGGCCACCAGCCTGGGCATGCTGCCGGAGGATCCGGCCCCCTTCCCGGACCTGCTGGCGGCGGCCCGGCCCAGCGCCCGCTGGGCCCTGGAATGGATCTACAAGGAAGACACCGCCTTCGCCCTGTGGGCCCGGGAGGTGGGCCTGCAGCTCGTGGAAGGAGGGGCCCTCTTCGAGGCCCAGGCCGAGGCCCAGAGCCGGCGGTTCATCGAGAGGTGCGGTGGCATCCCTTGAGTGCCGATAGCTGCTAATTTCAACCCATGGACCTCCTGCTGGTCGAGGACAAGGACAGCTTCCGGCGCCTGCTGAGCCAGGCCCTGGAGGGCACGGTCTGGAAGACCCTGGCGGTGGCGGATCCCCAGGAGGCCCTCCGCGCCCTGGAGGAACGGCCCTTTCACGTGCTGGTCACGGACCTGCGCCTGCCGGGCATGAGCGGCCTCGAGCTCATCCGCCGGGCCCGACGCCTGCACCCGGGCCTGCGGGTGGTGCTCATGTCGGCCTTTGGCGAGCCCAGGGACATCGTCGAGGCCATGCGCCTGGGCGCCGATGACTTCCTGCCCAAGCCCTTCGACCTGGATGCCTTCCTGGCCCTGCTGGACCGCCTGCGGGCTCTGGTGGGGGCCCCACCGCCGGATCCCGCCGAACCCTGGATCGCCCACAGCCCGGCCATGCTGGCCCTGGACGGGGCCCTGCGCCAGGCGGCGGCGACCCCGCTGCCCGTGCTCTTCCGCGGCCCCCGTGGCTCAGGCCGGGAGCGCTGCGCCCGGCGCCTCCACACCCTGCGGCACCCGGCGGCGCCCTACCTGACCCTGCCCGCGGCCATCCTGGGCCCCGAGGGGCCCGACCCCCGTCTGCTCCAGTTGCTGGAGGGCGGCAGCCTCTTCCTGCCGGGGCTGGAGCACCTGTCCGCCGGGGCGGTGGGAGCCTTGGCCAGGGCCATGGATGCCGGCCCCGGCACCCGCCTGGCCTGGATGGGCAGTGTGGAGTCCGAGGTTCAGCTGCCCCCGGAAATTACCCAGCGGCTGGGGGCCCTGGAACTGCGGGTACCGCCCCTGAAGGAACGGCGCGAAGACCTGCTGGCGCTGACCCGCCAGCTGCTGGACCAGGCCGCCAAGCGGGAGGGGCGGCCCATGCCCTGGCTGGAGCGCAGTGCGGAACGGCAGCTCCTGGACCACTCCTGGCCCGGCAATGTTCGTGAGCTGGAAGTCCTGGTGGGGCGCACCCTCCTCTTTTCCGAAGGGCATGCCATCCGCTCCTTCCCGGACCTGGGCCTGGGGCAGGAGGCTCCCCTCTGTCTGCCCTGGCCGGTGGCCGGCGGCCTGGATGGGATGCTCAAGGCCGTGGCCTGGGGCGCGGAGGGAAAACTGCTGGAGCGGGCCCTCGCGATGGCCGCCGGTGACCTGCCCCGGGCCTCGGAATCCCTGGGGCTCACGGTGCGGACCCTCGCTCAGCGCTTGCGGGAGCATGGCATCCCTCTGGAAGATGGAGAACGCAGCGCTTCCCGGAAGTCCCCATGACCCAGATCCCGCCCATCCTCATCTCCCCGTCCCAGGATCGGGCCGGGGTCCGCACCGCGGCCCAGGCCGGATTGACGGCCCTCCAGGCGGTGGTGGTGGGGAAGGAGGCCCAGGTGCGGCGGGCCTTTGCGGCCATGCTGGCGGGCGGCCACGTGCTGCTGGAAGACCTGCCGGGGGTGGGGAAGACCACCCTGGCCAAGGGCCTCTCCCGCATCCTCGGCGGCAGCTTCCAGCGGGTGCAGGGCACCAACGACCTCCTGCCTTCAGATCTCCTGGGCGTCCACCTCTGGGATGCCAAGGAGCAGGGCTTCCGCTTCCAGCCGGGTCCGGTGTTCTGCCACGTCCTGCTCCTGGACGAGCTGAACCGCATCGGCCCCAAGACCCAGAGCGCCATGCTCGAAGCCATGGTGGAGGGGCAGGTCACCCTGGACCGCAGCACCCACAAGCTGCCGGAGCCCTTCTTCGTCATCGCCACCCAGAACCCGCTGGATCACGCGGGTACCTTCCCCCTGCCCGAAAGCCAGCTGGACCGCTTCTCCTGCACCATCCACCTGGGCTACCCGGACCGGCAGGCCGAACGGCTCATCCTCACCGGGGCGGCGGGCTCGGAGCGTCTGGACACGCTGTCGCCGGTGCTGGACCTGGATGGCTGGCGCCTGGCCCGCCAGGCGGTGCGTGCCGTGAAGGTGTCCGAGGCGGTCCTCGACTACGTGGAGCGGATGGTGGAGCGCATCCGCTCCGGCGGCGGCTTCTGTTCCACCCGCGCCGCCAAGCACTGGCTGGGCCTGGCCCAGGCGGAGGCCTGGCTGGAGGGCCGCGACTTCATCACGCCGGACGATCTGCAGCGCACGCTTTCGGACACCATGGCCCACCGCGGCAGCCTGGATGACCGCCGCCTCAACCGGGGCGATCGCCGCGAGCAGCTGACCAGGCTGCTGCAAGAGCTCCCGGTGGGGTGGACCGGTGCGTGACGAGGAAACCGTTGGTCAGCTGATCCAGCGCGCCCGCAAGGCCAGGGACCTCTCACTGGAAGCCCTGGCCAAGGAGTTGAAGCTGCCCCTGCGGCACCTGGAGGCCATCGAAGGGGATCACTGGGAAGCGCTGCCCCCGGGCCGGGCCCGGCCCCTGGCCCGCCAGCTGGCCGCGCGCCTGGAGGTGGATCTGGAGTACCACACCGGCGCCTTCCAGATCGTGCCGGGCGCTCAGGAACGCGAGGCACCGGATCCCCGGCAGGAGCGCCTCGAGCACGTGGTGATGGGCCTGCTGTCCGCCGCCTCCGTGGCCGTGGTGCTGTGGTTGGTCGTGCCGGGGCCCAGCCTGGGGCGCAAGCCACCGCCGAGCTACCTCACGGGCCTCACCAGGCTCACGCCGCCGCCCCCCCCAGCCCCCTCTGCCTCGCCCTATCCGGTGCTGGGGGAGCTCCTGCCGGAGGCGCCGGTGAACGAGCAGGGAGTGCTCATCAGCCTGCGCAGCCTGGGCGAATGCCCGGTGCGCCTCGAGCCCCAGGCAGATCTGGGCGGCGAACTCCAGGTTCGCACCCTCCGGGTGTCGGAGCCCTGGCGGCTGCGGGTGAAGGGGCCCTTCGCACTGTTCCTCGAAGATGCGGGGGTGGTGAACCTGGAAGTGGGGGGGCGGCGCATCGCCCACGGCGGCAGTGTGGGCGAGGCCTGGACTGGGCAGTTCGATGGCGAAGGGCGCTGGCTCCAGCCCAAGCCCCCTGAGCTCCCCGCTGCGGCCCCCGTGCGCGATGATGATGAGGATGGACCTCGGCCATGACCATGCATCCGATCGTTGAGCGGTTCCTCCAGGGGGGGCTCCCCGAGCCCATGGCCATGGCCCTGGTGGGCGGCAGCCTGCCGGTGCCCACCCGGGACCTGCTGCAGGCCCTGGCCTACGCGGGCCTGAGGGACACCCCCTACACGAAGAGGGCCTTGGACTTCTTCGCGACCATGCCGGAGACCTTGCTCACCGGGATGATGGTCGAGCTCTTCGATCCTCCCAAGCCCCTGCAGCTGGTGCTCTGCCACCGCAAGGAGATCCCCCTCCTGGAGACGGTGCTGCTGAACCCCTCGCTCACCTCAGCCATCGTGGAGGCCTCGGTGCCCAGCCTGCCCGGCGCGGTGCTGGAGGTGGTGCTGAACAACCAGGTGCTCTGGATGCAGTGCCACCGCATCCTGGACCTCCTGGAGGAGCACCCCGAGGGGGAATACGTCATCAAGCGGCGCGTCAACGAGTTCCGCTTCGATGTGCTGCGCCTGATCCCGGAAGAGGTGAAGCGACAGCGCCTGGAGATCATCGATGAGGTGGAGGCTGGCCGCCTGGACCGGGCCTGGTCCGAGCTGCCGCTGCCCAAGGAGAAATCGAAGGAGGAGGCCGACGCCGAGGTCGAGTCCGAGGAAATGGCCGCGGAACGGCGACTGCTCTCGCAAAGACCGCTCCTGGACGACGAGGGCAACGAGATCACCCTCACCCTCACCCAGCGGATGTCCAAGCTCAGTACCAACCAGAAGATCATGCTCGCCATCAAGGGTGGCAAGGAAGAACGCGCCATCCTCATCCGCGAGGCCAACCGGCTCATCCAGGTGAACGTGATGCGCAACGGCCGCATCTCGGAAGGCGAGGTTGCCTACATCGCCCAGATGCGCACGGTGAACGAGGAAGTGCTCCGCATCATCTCCAACAGCCGCGAGTGGATGAAGAAGTACCCCATCACCAAGGCCCTGGTCATGAATCCCCGCACCCCACTGCCCGTGGCCCTCACCCACTTCAAGCGGCTTTACGAAAGCGACATGAAGCTGCTCATCAAGGACCGGAACGTGGCGGAGCTGCTGCGGCGCGAGGCCAAGCGCCTGGTGGACATGAAGGCCCGGGGGCAGGGCTGATCCAAGCCTTCCGGCTCTTCATGAGCCAGGGCCCCCGCGGGGGCCCTGGCCGGTGGAGCGGTCGACCAGGATTCCTTCGCCTCGCTTGCGGCGAAGCTCAGGCACGCGCGAATTGCTGGCACGCCACTGGTCCATTCGGACAGACCCCCGGGCTGTCCGAATGGGTGGCTACCTGCCAGCAATTCAGCGATTTCAATCCTGGCCATTTTTTCATCCAGCACCGAAAGGCCCCCATTCGGAGGCCCTTCGGTGGTGGAGCGGGCGACCAGGATTGAACTGGCGACATTCAGCTTGGGAAGCTGACGTTCTACCACTGAACTACGCCCGCGGCAGGGCTCCATGCTAGCGCAAGTGGGTGCCGGGGCCAACCCGGCCCGGGTGGCGGGTCGCCAGTCAGGCCACTCTTCATCCCCGGCCGGGGAAGTCCCGATACAGGACAGGCCGGTCGACACGGCGGGAATCAGTTAGGCTCCATTCCGGAGCCGGGCGGTGAGGCACAGGTCGGGGGTATGACGATGGATACCGCAAGCCGCAGGATCCCAGCACCCCAGGGGGGCGGGTTGGACCCCGCTCGCATCATCGAGGCCTTCGCGCACCGGATGATGTATTCCGTGGCCAAGGATCAGCACACGGCCAGCGAATTCGACGTGTACCAGGCCCTGGCCTTCGCGGTGCGGGACCGGGTCATGGAGCGCTGGTTCCAGACGCAAAGCACCTACTACCACCAGGACGCGAAGCGGGTCTACTACCTGTCCCTGGAATTCCTCATGGGTCGGGCCCTGCTCAACAACGTCATCAACCTGGGTGCCGAGGATGCCTACGCCCGAGCCATGCAGGAGCTGGGGTTCCGCCTGGAAGACATCGGCGAGCAGGAATGGGACGCCGGGTTGGGCAATGGCGGGCTGGGCCGCCTGGCCGCCTGCATCCTGGACGCGGCGGCCACGCTGGAGCTGCCCTTCTACGGCTACGGCATCCGCTACGAGTACGGGATCTTCCTGCAAAAGATCCTGGATGGGCGGCAGGTGGAATATCCGGATGGGTGGCTGCGCTACGGGAACCCCTGGGAGATCCAGCGTCCGGATGCCATCTTCCCGGTGCGGTTCTATGGGCACACCCACGGCCACCTCGACGCGGAGGGCCGCTACCGCGTGGCCTGGCGGGACACCCAGGACGTGTGGGCCATGGCCTACGACACGCCGGTGGCGGGCTACAAGAACGGCACGGTGAACACCCTGCGCCTCTGGTCGGCCAAGTCGAGCCGGGAGTTCAACCTCGCCGACTTCAACTCCGGGAATTACGTGCGGGCCGTGGAGGACAAGACGCTTTCCGAGAACATCTCAAAAGTGCTGTATCCGGCGGACGACCAGAGCGCGGGCAAGGAACTCCGGCTCAAACAGCAGTACTTCTTCGTCTCGGCCACCCTCCAGGACGTGGTCCGCCGCTTCAAGAAACGGCCCGCCTGGCACTGGGAGGAACTGCCGGACAAGGTGGCCATCCAGATGAACGACACCCACCCGGCCCTGGTGGTGCCCGAGCTCATGCGGGTACTGGTGGACGAGGAGGGCCTGGAATGGGACCTGGCCTGGTCGCTCACCCAGCAGGTCTGCGCCTACACCAACCATACGATCCTGCCCGAGGCCATGGAGATCTGGCCCATGGATCTCTGGCGGCGCCTGCTGCCGCGCCATGTGGAGCTCGTCGAGGAGATCGACCGCCGCTTCCGGGCGGCGGTGCGTCAGCGTTACCCCTTCGATGACGCCAAGCTCCAGCGGCTGGCCATCGTGGACAACGGCCACAGTGTGCGCATGGCCAACCTGGCCATCGTGGGCAGCCACTCCGTGAATGGCGTGGCGCAGCTGCACACGGACATCCTGAAGGCTTCCACCTTCGCCGAGATGAACGAGCTCTTCCCCGGCCGCATCAACAACAAGACCAATGGCATCACGCCCCGGCGCTGGCTGCTCAAGTGCAACCCCGGCCTGGCCCGCCTGGTCACCGAAGCCATCGGCGAGGGCTGGACCAAGGACCTTGACGCCCTGCGGAACCTGGCCGGTTTCGCGGACGATCCCGCCTTCCAGGAGCGCTGGACGGGGATCAAGCGCACCAACAAGGAGGCGCTGTCGGCCTGGGCCCAGCGCACCGAGAATCTGCTCCTGGATCCGACCTTCCTCTTCGATGTCCAGGTGAAGCGCATCCACGAGTACAAGCGTCAATTGCTGAATCTTCTGCACCTCGCCACCCTGTGGAACCGCCTCCGGGATGGCATCGATATCGGCGCGCCCCGGGCCGCCCTGATCGGTGGCAAGGCCGCTCCCGCCTACTGGGTGGCCAAGCAGATCATCCACCTCAGCCATGCCCTGGGGCGGGCCATCCGGTTGGATCCCGTTGCCAAGGGGCGGCTGAGCCTCACCTTCCTGCCCAACTATCGGGTCTCCCTGGCGGAGCTGATCTTCCCTGCGGCAGAGCTCTCCGAGCAGATCTCCACTGCGGGCACCGAGGCTTCGGGAACGGGGAACATGAAGGCAGCTCTCAATGGTGCCCTCACCATCGGCACGCTGGATGGGGCCAACGTCGAGATCCAGGAGGAGGTGGGCGA
The DNA here is from genome assembly GCA_016721195.1 of Candidatus Geothrix skivensis. Lineage (GTDB taxonomy): Bacteria > Acidobacteriota > Holophagae > Holophagales > Holophagaceae > Geothrix > Geothrix skivensis. The sequence goes on from JADKIO010000005.1 coordinate 436,762, forward strand.
AGCCAATATCTTCATCTTCGGCCACACGGCCGAAGGCATCGTCCGCCTGCGGGATGCGGGCTACCGGCCCCGGGATTGGGCCCAGGCCAACCCGGAGCTGACGCGCGCCATCGATACCATTGCCACCCTGGAGGGTGGCACCTTCCAGCCCCTCACCCAGGCCCTCTTGGACTCGGATCACTACTTCCACTGCGCCGACTTCAGCTCGTATCTCGAGACCCAGGAGCGGGTCTCGGTCACCTATGCGGAGCCCTCGGAATGGGCCCGGCGGTCCATTCTGAACGTGGCGGGCATGGGCAAGTTCTCCATCGACCGCACCGTGCGGGAGTACGCCCGGGACATCTGGCAGGCCCCGTTCGTGCCGGTGGCCGTTCCCTAAGACCTTCCCTCCACCAAGGACACGAAGAAGCGAAAGATCAAAGGCGCGAAGACCAGCCGTGTCCTTTTTTGCGTTCTTTCGTCTCTTTCGCTTTTCCAGGCCCTCAGCCCAAATAGGCCGCGATGACCCGCTCGTTGCGGCTCAGCTCGGCGGGGGTGCCTTCCACGGCGATGCGGCCCCGCTCCATGACGTAGGCGTAGTCGACCACTTCCAGGGCGCTCTTGGCGAACTGCTCCACCAGGAGGAGGGTGATGCCCTCCTCCTTGAGCCGCAGGATGGTGCGGAAGACCTCCTGCACGATGACCGGCGCCAGGCCCATGGAGGGCTCGTCCAGCAGCATGACCTTGGGCCGGGCCATGAGGGCGCGGCCAATGGCCAGCATCTGCTGCTCGCCACCGGATAAAGTGCCGGCGGCTTGGCTGGTGCGGTCTTTCAGCTTGGGGAACAGGTCGTAGACCCGGTCCAGATCCGCCTGGGCCTTGGCCTTGAAGCCGAAGAAGCGGGGCAGGCGAGAGTAGGCGCCCAGGAGGAGGTTGTCCTCCACGGACAGGGGGCCGAAGACCTTGCGGCCCTCCGGCGCGTGGGCCAGACCCAGCTGGGCAATGCGGGAGGCGTCCAGGCCCTGGACCTCCTGGCCATCCAGCTTCACTTTCCCGCGGCTGGGCTTCAGGCCGCCGGAAATGGCCCGCATGGTCGTGGTCTTGCCCGCGCCGTTGGCGCCGATGAGGGCCACCAGGGTGCCCTTCTTCACGGTCAGCGTGGTGCCCGTGAGCACCTCGCTGGCACCGTAGCCCGCATAGAGATCCTCCACCTGCAACATGGGAATCTCCTTCACGCGGGCAGCGGCTCGGCGCCGCGGGGTGTCTCGGGTTGCGGGTTCTCGGCCTGGGTCGGCTGGCCCAGGTAGGCCTCCACCACCTTCGGATGGCGCTTGACCTCATCGGGACTGCCTTCGGCAATGACTTTGCCGCCATCCAGCACGGTCACGATGTCGCAGAGCTCGCTCACCACGTCCATGTGGTGTTCGATGAGCAGGATGCTGATGCCCCGCTTGTGGACCCGCTTGATGATCTCGATGAGCTGGACCACGTCCGGGTGGGCGAGGCCGGCGGCGGGCTCGTCCAGGATGAGCAAGTCGGGCTTGCGGGCCAGGGCCCGGGCGACCTCGAGGAAGCGCTGGGCGCCGTAGGTGAGGTCTTTGGCCTTGATGAGGGCTTGATCCCTCAGGCCGATCCGCTCCAGCAGGCAGAGGGCATCGGCCTGGGCCTTGCGTTCCTCCAGGCGGGCCAGCCCCAGCAGCACCAGAGGCAGGGGGCTCCGGTAGACGCCCCGGAGGGCCACCATGACGTTCTCGAGGGTCGTGAGTTCGCCGAAGAGCTGGAGGTTCTGGAAGGTCCGCGCCACTCCGGACTTCGACACCCGATAGAGGCTGCCGGAGGAGAGTGGCACACCCCGCAGCAGGATGCGGCCAGAAGTCGGCGTGTAGAGCCCGGAGATGACGTTCACGACCGTGCTCTTGCCCGAGCCGTTGGGCCCGATGAGGCCATGGATGGTGCCGGACTTGATGATCATGGAGAGGCCATCCACGGCCTTCACCCCGCCGAAGTGGCGCTTGAGGTCTTCCAGCACCAGCAGGGGTGAGCCATCGGCAGCGCGGGGCGGCAGGATGGTCTCGATGTCTGAGGGCTCCGGCAGGGGGGCGTGGGGCACGCGGAAGAGCTTGGCCAGGAAGGTGGACAGGAAGCCCATGAGCCCTTCTGGCAGCCCCACCACCACGGAGAAGAGCATGATGGCGAAGATGGCCTTGCGCCAATCCTCGGTGTTCTCCACGAAGAAGCCCCCCACCACCAGCAGGCCCATGGCGATGCCAGGGGCCAGCGCCTGGAAGGGACGGGTGGTCTTCTTCACCAGGCCCCGCAGACCGGCCGCCAGGGCCCCGGCGAAACCCAGGCCCGAGAAGACCTGGAAGAGCAGGCGGTTCGACAGCAGGTTGGGCAGCAGCACGATGACCGAGGCCCCCACGAAGGCGCCCCAGAGGCTCTTGCGGCCCCCCAGCACCACGCCCAGGAGCAGGATGATCATCAGGTCGTAGGTGAAGCTCTGGGGCTGAAGGTACTGGAAATTGAAAGCGTAGAGCCCGCCCGCCAGGCCTCCGAGGGCGGAGCCCAGGGCGAAGGCGGCCACCTTGTGCTGGTAGGTGCCCACGCCCATGGCGTCCGTGGCGATGGGGCTGTCCCGCAGGGCTTCGAAGGCCCGACCCCACTGGGAGGCCAGCAGGTTGCGCATGAGCATCCAGACCAGGGCCAGCAGGGCCATGCAGAGCCAGTAGAAGAGTGGGGGCGTCAGCACGTGGCCGAGGATCGGCGGACGGCTGAGACTCAGGCCCTGGGCCCCGCCAGTGAGGGCCTCCAGCTCGTTGAGGGCCGTGGTGCACAGGGCTGCAAAGCTGAGGGTGGCCAGGGCGAACTGGGGACCTTCGAGGCGCAGGGCGGGCAGGGCCAGCAGGCCGCCCAGCACCAGGCCCACGGCCATGGCCGCCAGCAGGGCCGGACCCATGCCCAGGCCGAACTTGGTGACAGCGAGGCCGGCGGCGTAGGCGCCCAGGCCCAGGAAGGCCACGTGCGCCAGGTTCACCTGGCCCAGGTAGCCCACGGTCACGTCCAGGCCGATGAGCAGGATGCCGTAGATGGCCAGCAGGGTGAGCAGGCCCAGGGCGTAGGGGTTCACCACCAGCAGCGGGATGGTGGCGAGGAAGGCGAAGACGAGGAGCTCGGCACCGCGGAGGAGGAGGATGCGCTTCATCGTCACACCTTCCGGATGATGGCTTTGCCGAACACGCCCGTGGGCCGCACGGCCAGGGCGAGGATCAGCAGGATGAGGCCTGGCGCCTCGCGCCAGCCGCTGCCCAGGTAGTAGCTGGAGAGGCTTTCCAGGGCCCCCAGGAACATGCCGATGAGCACCACGCCGAAGCCCGAATCCAGACCCGCCACCACGGCCACGGAGAAGGCCTTGAGGATGATGGCCGAGGCCATGGTGGGCCCCACGGTGGTGATGGGGGAGACCAGGATGCCCGCCAGGGCCGCCACGGCGCCGGACAGGCCGTAGGACAGCATGACGGTGCGGGTGGCGGAGATGCCCATGAGCTCGGCCGCGTCGCGGTCGGCGGAGACCGCCTCGAAGGCCTTGCCCAGCAGGGTTCGGCGCTTGAACAGCTCGATGAGGCCCATGATGCCCAGGACGCCCACGGCCACCGCCAGCTCGAGCCGGGTCACGTCCACACCCAGGAAGTGGATGGGATCCGCGGAGATGGGGGTGGGGAAGGGGCGGTCATCCCGGCCCCAGATGTTCTCGGCGGCCGAGAAGAAGAAGAGGCCGATGATGATGGTGAGCAGAATCCAGCCTTCGCTCTTCTGTTCCAGCGCCAGGCGCACCCCCGCCCGCTCCACCACCAGACCCAACAGGGCGCCGAACAGCAGGCCCCCCGGCACCATGAACCAGTAGGAGAAACCCAGATTGGTGAGGGTGAGGCTGAAGAAGGCCGAGACCATCACCAGCTCGCCCTGGCCGAAGTTGATGCTTTTGCTGGTGGCGTAGGTGAGCTGGAAGCCGTAGGCGATGAGGGCGTAGACCAGCCCCATCAAGGCCCCGCTGACAGCCATCTGACCGATGATCGATGCGTTCATGCCCGGCCTATCCTGGAAGGGGGAACAAGTGGGGGGCCGAAGCCCCCCGCCTGTTCACGGGTGCGGAGGCTACTTCTTCTTGGCCTTGGCTTTGGCCGGCGTGGCGCTCAGTGCGGACTTGCGGAGGCGTTCCCGGTCGGCGTCGTTCCCGAAGACCACGCGGCCATCCTTCACCATGCCCATGACCGTCTGCTCCCGGCGGAAGGCTTCATGGGTGGTGACGTCCGCCGGATCCCACTTGGTGTAGGGGCGATTCCAGGTGGCGATGACCCCGGGTACGGGCTCCTTCAGGTCCTCCAGGGCTTCCTTGACCTTCTTGGTATCCGTGGAGCCGGCCTGCTTCACGGCGGCGGCCATGATGTAGACGGCGTCATAGCCCTGGGCGGCGGCCACGGGGGAGGGGATGCGACCCACCTTGAAGGCCTTGTGGTAGCCATCGATGAAGGCCTTGGCCTTGGGAGTGATGGGTTCCTCGATGAAGGTCTGGGGCATGAGGGTGCCGTTGCCGTTCTTGCCGGCGTTGTCGATGTAGTTGGACATGGAGAGCGTCCAGCCGCCGATGAGGGGGACCTTCAGGTTGATCTTGGCCATGCCGTTGGAGACGGCGGCCAGCTCGGGCCCGATGCCCCAGATGAGGATGGCCTGGGCGCCGGCAGACTTGGCGCGCAGCAGCTGGGCGGTCATGTCCTTGTCGCCGATGTTGAACTTCTCCTGGGCCACCACCTCCAGCTTGTTCCCCTGCTTCTTGATCTGGTCCAGCATGTCGTCGCGCCCGGAGACGCCGTAGTTGGTGGAGTCGAAGACCACGGCCACCTTGGTGAACTTGCGGTTGATGGCTTCCTCCACGACCATGGCGGCCTGGATGCCATCGTGGGCGGCGAAGCGGAAGATGGAGTTGTCCTTCACGCCGGGCTTGTCCGGCTTGTTGGCCCACTGGGTCATGGACGCGGAACCCGCGGCCGGGCAGATGATCTTGGTGATGCCCTTTTCCTGCAGGTGCTTGTCGCCCGCCATGCAGACGCCGGTGTTCACCGTGCCGATGACGCCGGTGAGGTCGCTCATGGCGGCCAGCTCCTGGGCGATGAGGGCGCCCCGCTCGTTCTTGGCCTCGTCGTCCCGCTCGATGATCTCGATCTTCATCTTCTTGGCGCCCACCTGGATGCCGCCCGCCGCGTTGATCTCGCCGATGGCCAGCTTCGAGCCGTCCCGGGCCGAGGTGCCCATGGGCGCTGAGCCGCCGGAGAAGGGGCCCGTGAGGGCGATCTTGACGGTGTCTCCCGCCTGCAGGCCCAGGGCCGCGAGGATGAGGGATCCGTAGAGGGTCTGCCTGAGCATGGTGTTCTCCTTGGGAGCGTTGGGTTGGGTGGGTGGATGGGCGCAAGCATAGCCGTCCTAGCCCCTTCCGGGAAGGTGGGCCTGTTCCTTCCAAGCTCCGGAATCAGAGCAATCGAGCCTGCACCCAGGCCAGCAGGGGCTCGCCGCCGGTCACGCGCTGTTCGGCCACGTAGAGGGGCAGCTCCAGGGCCCGGGCGTGGTCGGCGCCCAGCTTCACGGCATCCTTCTCCGTGCAGACCAGCCACGCGGCACCCTCGGCCCGGGCCCTGGCCTGCAGGCGCCCCAGATCCGCCGGGGAAGGTCCGCCGTGGTCCGGGAAGCTGTGGGTGGCGACCCAGGCCTGGCCCGCCAGCAGGAGGTCCGCATAGAACGCTTCGGGATGGCCCAGCCCGCACCAGGCGAAGGCGGGGCCCTGCTCCGCCAGGGGCAGGGGGGCGGGGGTGCCCGAAGGCCAGTGGCGCAGCGCCCCCAGGGCGAAATCGATCCAGAAGATGGGGCCTCCGGAGCCGTGTCGGGCCCACCAAGCCTCGATCTCGGCTCGGTCGGGGACCCGGGCCGCCCGGGTCACCACCAGGGCCTGGGCCCGGGCCGCGCTGGCCGCGGGTTCCCGCAGGTCCCCCAGGGGCAGCATGCGGCCCTTGCCCCAGCGGCGGACGCCATCCAGCACCAGCAGATCGAGATCCCGGTGGAGGGCCCGGTGCTGGAAGCCGTCATCCAGGAGCAGGCAGCGGAGACCAGGCCGCTGGGCCAGGGCCCGCAGTCCCGCCGCGTGGCGCTTCCGGCCCACCACCACGCGGTGGGCGCCCAGGCGCCGGGCCAGGAGGAGGGGCTCGTCGCCGGTCTGCCGGGGATCGGAATCGGTCTCGACGCTCATGGGGTCCACGGCCCGGCGGCCGCCGTAGCCCCGGGAGAGCACGGCATTGGACCAGCCGGCGGCCTCCAGCCCCTCCGCCAGGAAGAGGGTCAGCGGGGTCTTCCCGGTGCCGCCGCTGCTGAGGTTGCCCACGGATACCACCGGCACGGCCAGCCGCGCGGCCCGTTCGGGGTGGGCGTCGAAGCTGCGGTTGCGGGCCCGGACCACGGCCCCGTAGAGGGGGGCCAGGGGAGCCGCCAGGTAGCGCAGAATGGACATGGATCCAGGTTAGCGGAGGAAAGATGAGCGAGGGCATCCTGCTGGCAAAGGTGGCGCGGGGCACACTGCTGCCCGAGCCGGAGCGGGTGGCCCGGTTGCGGGAGGCTCTGCCGCAGATCGAAGCCGCCCTGGCGGGCGAGACCGACGATGTGGCCATCCAGGCCACCCTGGCCTGTCTGCTCTGGGAGACCCTCCCCCAGGCGAACTGGTGCGGCTTCTACCGTGTGGTGGGGGAGCGGTTGCTGGCTGTGGGGCCCTACCAGGGCGGCATGGGCTGCCTGCGGATCCCCTTCGAGCGGGGAGTCTGCGGGGCCTGCGCCCGGACGGGGCTCACTCAGCTGGTGCCGGATGTCCACGCCTTCCCGGGTCACATCGCCTGCGACGATGCCACCCGCAGCGAGCTGGTGATCCCAGTCCACTCCGGAACCAGGCTGGTGGCCGTGCTGGACCTGGATTGCCCCCACCGGGAGGGTTTCTCGGCCACCGAGGCCCGGATCCTGGAGGCGCTGATGGAACGCTCTTTCAAGGCACCCGCGGGCCGCTGATGTTCCTTCCCACCCACGCCATGGGTTAACCTAGGAGCCTCCCCGGGAACCCCATGGCCGAACCCAGCTTCATCGATCAAAGCAAGCTGCGCTTCCGCGAAGGGGAAATCATCTTCCGCAAGGGAGAAATGGCCCAGCAGATGTACATCATCCTGGCGGGCAAGGTGCGCTTGTACGTCACCGAGGAACCCCACGGAGAGTGGGCCGAGGAACTGGCCAAGGGGGATTTCTTTGGTGAAGGCAGCCTGCTGGAGGCCTTGCCTCGCCAGCACACGGCCATCGTCCTGGAGGACTCGGATCTCATCGCCATCAACCGGGGCACCTTCCTGCGGATGATCCGCCAGAACCCGGAAGTCTCCATCAAGATGATGCAGCGGCTGGCCCAGCGGCACCGGGAGCTCGGGGACCGGGTCGAGGCCCTGGATGCCAACCGCCCCGTCAAGGCAGCCTCGGCCCCCGTGGCCAACCTGGTCTCGGTGCTGAGCGGCAAGCCCCATCCGATTCTTTCCCACGGGTCCCTCATCGGCCGCTTCGATCCCACCACCGGCGTCCACCCCGACATCGATCTCACCGAAGAGGATCACAACCTGAGCGTATCCCGGCGCCATGCCCGGATCCTTTGCGAACACGGCCGCTACTTCCTCCTGGAGGAACCGGGGGTGGCCAATGGCACCTTCGTCCGGGGCGAGCGCATCCTGCCCGGCGAGCCCCGGGAGCTGAAGCACGGCGACCGCGTGGGCTTCGGCATGGTGGTCCTGTTCTTCGAAAAGACCTAGCTTTTCGCTGCACGAAAAGCTGAGGGAGACAACATGGGCACAGATCTGATGGTGGAGCTTTGGCGGGATGAGCACGGCTGCCTCCGGGAGCTGGTGCAGTTCGGCCTGGACGAGGTGGGCGGCGCCTGCGTGATCCGGGAGCGGAACAGCCTGGATGCCCTGGATGGCGATGCCAGCGAGGGCGACATGGTCATCGCCCGCTTCGGGGATCCCGAGGATGCCCGGGACTTCCTGCGGGACGAAGGTTTCGAGCCAGTGTAGTTTTGTGCTATCTCCAGAACACCACCCGGCCTCGGCCGGGCGGTGTTCTGGAGCGATGAACGACCTAAGGAACAAGGAGAATGCGATGACATCCCTTTTCGTCCCGGCGGACCGGGAATCCCTCTCGCGGCGCCTGGCGGCCCTCGAGCCGGGCTCGGTGCGGCAGTGGGGGAAGATGGATCCGGCCCAGATGCTGCATCACTGCGCCCTCGGGCTGGAAGCCGGCACCGGCGACCGACCCATGGAACAGCTGTTTATCGGGAAGCTGCTGAGCCCTTTTTTCCGCGGCCTGGTCCTCGGGAAGCGCCCCTTCAGCCGCAACGGTCCGACTCACCCGACCTTCGTGGTATCCGATGCGCAGGACTTCGAAAGGGAATGCACCCGTCTGGCCACCTTGATCGACCGGTTCGTCCAGCGGGGCCCAGAGTCCGCGGGGAGGTTCACGCACGCCTTCCTGGGTCGCATCAGCGGCGACGACTGGGGCCGACTCATGTACAAGCACCTCGACCACCATTTGAGGCAGTTCGGGGTCTGAGTCTGTTTCTTGCTCCAAAAAGGCCCGGCAATCGCCGGGCCTTTTTGGAGTCGGTAACGGCGACTAGTTGGTACCGATGCCCAACGCCTTGGCCGCCTTGGTGAGTTCGGGTACGACCTCGAAGAGATCCCCACGGGGGGCCCCCCCCGCGCCCGGGGGGGGGGGGGGGGGGGGGGGGGGGGGGGGGGGGGGGGGGGGGGGGGGGGGGGGGCGCCGCCGCGGGGGGGGGGGGGGGGGGGGGGGGGGGGGGGGGGGGGGGGGGGGGGGGGGGGGGGGGGGGGGGGGGGGGGGGGGGGGGGGGGGGGGGGGGGGGGGGGGGGGGGGCGGGGCGCGGGGCGGGCCGTGGGCCTTGGTGAGTTCGGGTACGACCTCGAAGAGATCCCCCACGATCCCGTAGTTCGCCAGCTTGAAGATGGGGGCCTCGGAGTCCTTGTTGATGGCGACGATGAACTTCGAGCCGCTCATGCCGGCCACGTGCTGGATGGCGCCGCTGATGCCGCAGGCGATGTAGAGGGTGGGGCTCACGACCTTGCCGGTCTGGCCCACCTGCATGCTGTGGGGCAGGCCCCAACCCGCGTCCACGGCGGCCCTGGAGGCACCCACCACGCCGCCGATGGCGTCGGCGAGCTCTTCGAGGATCTTGAAGTTGGCGCCGTCCTTCATGCCCCGGCCGCCGCTGACGATGACGTTGGCTTCACTGAGGTCCAGCTTGCCGCTGGCCTTGGCGAGGATCTCCTTGACCACGGACTTGAAGTCCCCGGCGGGGGCCGCCAGGGTCTCGGCCGCGCCCACGCCAGCCTTTTCGGCGAGGGGGAACACGTTGGGCCGGGTGGTGGCAACCTGGATGGCGCTGGCGAAGCTGGTGGTGGCGAAGGCCTTGCCCGCGTAGACCGGGCGCAGGGCCTGGAGCTTGCCATCCACCATGGAGAGGCCGGTGACGTCGGAGGCGTAGCCGGCACCCAGCCGGGCGGCGGCACGGGGGGCCACATCCTTGCCCACGGCCGTGGCGGCGGCCAGCAGCACCGTGGCGCCCTTGGCCTTCACCGCATCGGCGATGACAGTGGCGTAGGCATCACTGGAATAGGAGGCCAGGGTGGGGCCTTCGGCGCAGAGGATCGCATCGGCGCCGTACTTGGCCGCTTCGGCGGAGCCCGCACAGGAGGCACCGGCGAAGAGGGCGCCGACCTGCTTGCCGGCGGCATCCGCCAGGCGGCGGGCCTCGCTGAGGGCCTCCGCACTGGGCTTGCGCAGCTGGCCATCCTTCAGTTCACAGAACACGAGAATCATGGAATCGTCCTTTCGAATCAGAATCGGCTGGAAGGCCTAGAAGACCTTGGCTTCGTCCTTCAGTGCCTGGATCAGGGCAAGGGCCTGGGCGGCAGGTTCCCCTTCCATTCGGCGGCCGGCGGGGCGTTCGGGGGGCAGGGCCAGGGCGCTCACCTGCGCTCCGGCGGTGGCGGGAGCGGCATCGAGCTCTTCGATGGTCTTCTTCTTGGCGGCCATGATCCCCTTGAGGCTGGCGTAGCGGGGTTCGTTCAGTCCCTTCTGGGTGGTGATCACCGCGGGCAGGGCCCCTTCCACCATCTCGGAACCGACCTCGATCTCGCGCTCGGCCCTGAAGGTGCCGTCACCAAGCTCCAGCTTCACGATGACGTTGGCCTGGGCGATGCCGAGCAGCTCGGCCAGCATGGGGCCCATGGCGGCATTGTCGCCGCCGAGACCCTTGTTGCCGCAGAGGATGAGGTCGAAGCCCTTGTCCTTGACGAAGGCGGCGATCATCTGGGCCACCTGATAGGCATCGCCCTGGCCATCGCCCTTCAGCAGCACCGCGCTGTCCGCACCCAGGGCCAGCGCGTTCTTCAGGACATCCTTCGCCGCATCAGAGCCAACGGAAAGGGCCACCACTTCGGCGCCCTTGCCTTCCTTGATGCGGATGGCCTCCTCCAGGGCGTACTCATCGTAGGGGCTGGTGATCCATTTCACATCGGCGGGATCGAGGGATTTGCCATCGGCCGCGACCTTGATGCGGCTTTCGGTGTCGGGGACTTGTTTGAGTGCGACGAGGATCTTCATGGGCGCTCCACTAATGCGTCAACAATAGGCCGGCAGATAGCCGACCCAAAGGAAGAGTTTAGCCTGAGGAACCGCTGATCCCACCGGGACCTTTGCGGGTTTTTGCCGAGAATCACGCTTGCCTCGGGGTAGGTTGGGCTGCCCTCCAGGCGGGCCACGGCAGGGTCCCCGGGTCGAGCCAACACAGTTCCGGATATGGTGGACGGAGCATGGCTGACACCGCACTGAATTTCCTGGATGCGCTGGTCCTCACGGGAGGGGGAACGGGGGGCCATTTCTTTCCGGCCATCGCCCTGGCGCAGGGGGCCCGAGCCCGGTGGCCGGATCGCCCCATCAGTTTCATCGGCGCCCAGCGTGGCATCGAGGCCCGGGAGCTGCCCGCGAGTCCCTGGCCACACTTGCTGCTGGGCGTGGAGGGGGTGGTGGGGCGCTCTCCCCTCCGCATGGCGAAGTCCGGCTGGAAGCTCTGGCGGGCCATATCCCACCTGAAGGAGCACTGGCGCAGGGAAAGACCCCGGGTGGTCATCGGCACCGGCGGCTACGGGGCCGCGCCCGCCCTGCTGGCGGCCCGTGCCCTGGACATCCCCTTCTTCCTGCATGAAAGCAACGCGGCGCCAGGGGCCCTGGTGAGACTGGTGGCACCGAGGGCAAGGCGCGTGTGGTGCGGCATGGACGCCGTGCGGTCCCTGCTGCCGGGCGCCGACTGCCGCGTGGTGGGGACCCCCGTTCGGGATGTCTTCCTCAGGGAATTCCGTCCCGCGGGCACCCTGCCGCCGCCCTACCGGCTGCTGATCCTGGGGGGCAGTGGCGGGGCTCGCGCCATCAACGAGGCCCTGCTGGCAATCGCCCCAGCCCTGCTGGAGCGCCTGCCCGAATGGGAGATCCTGCACCAGGCGGGTCCGACCGAGTTGCAGCGGCTGATGGATTGGCCGCGGCACCCGCGCCACACCCTGGCACCCTTCATCGCCCGGGTGGACGAGGCCATGGAATCGGCCAGCCTGGTGGTGAGCCGGGCGGGGGCGAGCACCTGCGCCGAGCTGAAGGCCACGGGGCGAGGAGCGATTCTTGTGCCGCTGCCCACCAGCGCCAATGGTCATCAGCTCATGAATGCCCAGGCCATGTCAGCAGAGGGGCGGGCCCTCGTCATCCACCAGGCCGCTGGCCTGGCCCAGCACCTGGAGGAGGCCATCCTGTCTCTGGCGGGCGCCCCTGACTCGCGACAATCCCTCTCCCGTGAGCCCGAGCCCAACCGGGCCGTGGAACTCTGCCTGGATGACCTCTCCGACTACCTGGGCTGACGGGGCTCGGCGAACCAGGCGACGGCCACGGAAACGAAGTAGAGGCCCAGGAGCACCACGCTGAAGAAGATGGTGGTGACCACCACGTCGCCCGGCGTGAAGAAGGCGCTGAAGATCAGGATCGCCAGGGTGGCGTGGCGCCAGTACTTCAGCATGAGCCGCGCGGTCACGATGCGGAACTTGGCCAGGAAGAAGAACAGCACCGGCAGCTCGAACATCACGCCGGTGATCAGCGTGGTGGAAATGAACAGATCGAGGTAGTCGGAGACGTGGAGGTTGGCCCGGAGCCCCGCGGAGGCCGCCTCCTTGAAGAGGATGTCCCCCAGGAACTTGAAGGCCTGGGTGTAGGCGAAGGCGGCCCCCGCCAGGAAGCAGCCCGAGGTCACCACCACGAAGGGGATGACCAGGCGGCGCTCCTTGGGCAGCAGGCCGGGGCGGATGAAGGCCCACACCTGGTAGAAGAGGAAGGGGGCAGCCAGGAAGGCGGCGGCCCACAGGGAGAGCCGCATCATGCTGAAGAAGGGCTCGGTGAGATCGGTGAAGGCGAAGGGCTGGAGGTCGGCGACGGCCTTGCCGGTCTGGCGGGCCATGGCCTCCAGGAAGGGCTTCTGGGCCCAGGTCCAGAGCCGGAAGCGGATGGCGTAGGTGAAGGCGAAGACCACCGCCACGATGAGCAGCGAGCGCACGATGCGCACCCGCAGCTCCTGCAGGTGCTCCCAGAAGCTCATCTTGTCGGGTGGTGTGGGGGGAAGGGCCATGGGTTCCAGTCAGGAAAAGAGCCCGGCCTCCGAAGGGAAGCCGGGCCGCGGGATCCTGGGGCCTACTTCTTGTCCTTGTCCGCAGAAGGCGTGGTGACGTCTTCCTTCACGGAATCCGTCAGTTCCTTGCTGGCCTTCTTGAACTCCTGGATGCCCTTGCCGAGGCTCTTGCCCAGCTCGGGCAGGCGGGAGGGCCCGAAGAAGATCAGCAGCGCGATGCCGATCAGCAGGATTTCCATCATTCCTAGGTTGCCCATGGTTCGCTCCGGATCGGGTGGTGGTCAGCGTTGAAGATCCGCCAGCGTGAAGTCAGCGGGCAGGTCCAGTTCCATTCTAAGCAGAGCCTGCCCGTGGGTCTTCCCCTGGGCATCGGTTTTCACGCTTTCGCTGCCCCCGCCGCCCAGGGAATCATGCAGGATGAAGTTGATTGCCTTAAGGTTAGGCACCTCGAAGCGTTCAACACTACCTTTGCATATGGTTGAAAAGTGATTTTTGACGCACTCGGCCGTAAGGTGCTTCTGGAGGAAGCGGAACCCGGCCTCGGTATAGGCGATGACGCCCACGTTCGAGCCGTCCCCCTTGTCGCCGCTGCGGGCGTGGGCGATGTCCTCGAGGCGGATGCGGGTCATGCGGTGACCACGGCCCGGCGGCCCAGGGACAGGTAGGTCCAGCCTTTGGCTTCCATGGCCTCGGGCCGGAAGAGGTTGCGGCCGTCAAAGATGCGGCGGGCCTTCAGGGCCTTGGCCACCGCCTCGAGGTCCGCACCCCGGTACTGGGCCCACTCGGTGGCGATGAGCAGGGCATCGGCGCCTTCACAGGCCGCCAGGGGGGATTCCGCATAGCGCACCTTGTCGCCGATCCGGGCCTTCACCGCATCCATGGCCGCGAAGTCATGCACCACCACCTCGGCGCCCAGGTTCACCAGGCCTTCGATGAGCTCCAGGGCCATGCTTTCGCGGATGTCATCGGTATCGGCCTTGAAGGCCAGGCCCCAGAGGGCGAAGCGACGGCCCTTCAAGGGGGCAGGCACGCCGGATATCACGCCGAAGTGGGCCTTCACCTTCCGGAGGATCACCTGCTTCTGGTGGCGGTTGGCCTCCACGGTGGCCGACAGCGTCAGCATCGGCTGTCCGTGTTCCCGTCCCACCTTCAGCAGGGCCTGGAGATCCTTGGGGAAGCAGGAACCGCCGAAGCCCGGTCCCGGGTTGAGGAAGGCGGGGCCGATGCGGTGATCGGCGCCGATGGCGGACTTCACGTGATCCACGTCGGCGCCCACGGACTCGGCCAGATTGGCGATCTCGTTGATGAAGCTGATGCGCAGGGCCAGCATGGCGTTGGCGGCGTACTTGGTGAGCTCCGCGCTGGGAGGATCCATGCGGAACCACTTGCCGCCCTTGCGATCGAGGAAGGGCTGGTAGAGGGCCTTCATCACCGTTTCGGCGTGGTCCGTGCGGCAGCCTATCACCACGCGGTCCGGCTCCAGGAAGTCGCCGAGGGCGCAGCCTTCGCGCAGGAATTCCGGATTGCTCACCACCTCGAAGGGACGATCGGTGTGGGCGGCGATCTCGGCGTGAACCCGGGCGGCCGTTCCCACAGGCACCGTGCTCTTGTCCACCACGATGAGGGGCTTGGCCTCCATGGAGCGCAGGGCCATCGCGGCCCCGAGCTGGCCAGCCACAGCCAGCACGTACTTCATATCCGCACTGCCGTCCTCGCTCTGGGGGGTGCCCACGCAGATGAAGGCCGCATCGGCCTCGGCGATGCCCGCCTGCAGGTCGGTGGTGAAGCGCAGCTCACCGGAAGCCAGGTGCTTCTTCAGCAGATCCTCGAGTCCGGGCTCGAAAATGGGGGATTCACCGCGGGAGAGCATCGCCACCTTCGCCGCGTCCACGTCGACGCCCAGGATCCGGTGCCCTGCCTCGGCGAAGCAGGCAGCGGCCACCAGGCCCACGTATCCTGAACCAATGACCAGTACTTGCATGGAGTCCTCGCACAAAGGAACCAGTGTAGCTTGCTATCATTCGAGGGAGGAGTCGGCATGCTGATCTTGACTGCACCCACGGGCAACGAAGTCAATCTGCTGGAGGTCATGCTCCACTCGGGTCCGGTATCGAAGTCCGTGCTGGTCATTCTCGCGACCTTCTCCCTCCTGAGCTGGGTGGTCATCATCCGCAAGGCGCTGCTCTACCGCCGCAGCCGGGAGGTGTCCGAGCAGTTCCGGGCGGCCTTCAAGCGCGCCACCGACTGGCGGGAATTCAAGCAGCAGGTGGAGAAGTTCGCCATCAGCCCCCTCGTGGGCCTGTTCGTGGCGGGGTACGGCGAAGTGACCTACCAGCTGCGCCAGGTGGGTCAGGATGGCCGACCGCAGCTGCGCAGCATGGAGGCCGTGGAACGCAGCCTCCAGCGGGCCAGCGTGGTGGAGATGGGTCGCCTCGAGCGCTCCCTGGGAGGCCTGGCCACGGTGGCCGCGGTGAGCCCCTTCATCGGCCTCTTCGGCACCGTCTGGGGCATCATCGACGCCTTCCGGGGCATCGGTGCCACGGGCAATGCGAACCTGGCCACCGTGGCCCCCGGCATCTCCGAGGCCCTGGTGGCCACGGCCATCGGCCTGGTGGCTGCCATTCCCGCGCTCATGGCCTACAACTTCTTCCAGGGCCAGCTGAAGCAGTTCCAGACGGAACTCGATGATTTCTCCCTGGAGTTCATCAGCCTCTCCGAGCGGAACTTCACCTGAAGGCGCCACAGCTTCCCCTGTCCCTGGATTGGGAGGACTGGTTCCAGCTCTGCTGCCCGCCCTACGACCAGCCCGAGGCCCTGGACCGCTTCGAGTGCCGGCTGCCCCTGGCTACGGAGCGCGCCCTCGAACTCTGCGCCGACCTGGGCGCCACCGCCACCTGGTTCTGCCTGGGGGACCAGGCGCAGCGACATCCAGCGCTCCTGCGACGCATCGTGGCCGAAGGGCATGCCATCGGCCTGCATGGGCTGACCCACCGGCGGGCCTTCGAGATGGAGCGCAGCGATTGGCGAAGCTCCGTGCGCGAGGGCAAGGCCCTTCTGGAGGATCTTTCCGGCCAGGCCGTGGTGGGCTACCGCGCCCCCGAGTGGAGCCTCCGGGGCCAGGCCACCGACTGGTGGCAGGAACTCCCTGAACTGGGCTTCCGCTATGACTCCAGCCGCGTGCCCCTGTCGGTCATCGGCGATCCCGCCTGGCCAAGGCGGCCATACCGGCTGGCCGAGGGGCTCTGGGAGCTGCCGCCACCGGTACTCTGGTCGGGCCCCCCGCGTTCGCCCCTCTGGGGCTGGGGCCCCCGGGTGCTGCCCTTCAGCCTGGTGCGCCGGGCCATCGAAACCCTGGCCCAGGAGGACGCCGGCACGCCCCTGGTGCTCCATCCCTGGGAGCTGGACGAGGGGCAGCCCGATCTTCCCGGGGCCTCCTTGGGGCACCGCTTTGCCCACGGCGCGGGGTTGCGGGGCTACGGCAGCCACCTGCGGGACCTTCTGACGGGCCTCCGCCTGGTGAGCCTGGAAGCCTGGGTGGCGGACCGATGACGGCCTCGCCCCTCATCCTGCTGGCCCCCTCCGAGGACAAGGCCACCGGCGGCACCCTGGGGCGCCTGCCGGAGTCCCCCGCCCAGCGCTGGGTGCGGGAGCGGCTGATGGTCCTGGCGCAGACCGGTTCCCCCGAGGCGCTGAGGAAGGCCTTCGACGTGAAGGATCTGGCCCTGGACAGGGCCCGGAGCGAGGCCCTGGCCCTGAAGGGCCGCGTCCCCCTGCTGCCCGCCTTGGCCAGGTACACCGGCGTGGCCTTCCAGGCCCTGGACGCGGGCTCCCTGCCAGCCGAGGCCTGGACCCGGGTGTTCATCCTCTCGAACCTGCGGGGCCTGGTGCGGGGCGACGAGCCGGTACCGCCCTACAAGCTGAAGCTCGGGGCCCTGCCGGGGCTGAAGGCCCACTGGCGGAAGGCCCTGCCTGCGGTGCTGGCCGCTATTCCGGAGGGGCCCGTCTGGGAGTTGCTGCCGGGAGACGCCTCGGACCTCCTGAAGGGCTGGTCGCGGCCCCGGCACACCGTCGAGATCTTCGATGCCCAGGGCAGGGCCGTGAGCCATTTCTCGAAGAAGTACCGGGGCCTGGTGGCACGGTGGCTGCTGACCCATGCTCAGGGGGAGCCCCGGCACCTGCTGAGGGCCCGCATCCCCGGCTGCCAGTGGGCGGGCGCCGCCGAGCATGACCACGGGGGCATGGCCCTCCGCCTGGTGGTGGGACCTTGAGCGACGACTGCAACCGCACCCCCTTCTGGCAGCGGCAGCCCCGGCTGCCCCTGGAGATCCACCGCTTT
This sequence comes from Candidatus Geothrix skivensis, assembly GCA_016721195.1. Classification (GTDB taxonomy): domain Bacteria; phylum Acidobacteriota; class Holophagae; order Holophagales; family Holophagaceae; genus Geothrix; species Geothrix skivensis. The sequence goes on from JADKIO010000005.1 coordinate 453,873, forward strand.
CTCCAGGACCGTCTGGAAGCCGCGCTCCGGGAACCGGAGGCCCGTCAGGCCCTGGTCTGGCCCACGATCCTGGGGGCCCCGGCCCTGCGCCAGCTTCATCCTCAAGGCATCCCGGAGGCGGAGCTCTGGAACCATGCGGTCCGCATGCTGCAGGCCCTGGATCTCCCCGATCCCGTAGCCGCTTGGCGAACGAACCTCGCCAACCGGCCGGACACGGCGGAACTGGGGCCGACCGGCTGGCGTCCGGCCGCGGGCTGGGGAGCCTGGGGCCCCCTGGTGAGCCTGCGCTGCGGCTGGCAGCTGGCGGCCCTGACGCCGCTGCCGCTGGGTGAGCGGTACCAGCTGGCTGCCGGGGTGTCGCTCTTCAACCACGGCCTCTACCATGAGTGCCACGACGCCCTGGAACCCCTCTGGACCCGTACGGATGGGGCCATAAAGAACGACCTGCAGGGGCTCATCCTCCTGGCGGGGGGGTACCACCACCTGCAGCAGCACAACCTGCCCGGGCTGCTGAGCCTCTGGGAGGAAGCCCTGAAGCGGTTGCAGGGGCGGGAGGGCGCCCTTGCCACCCCCTGGGGAACGGTGCGCGTGCAGACGGCGCTGGACCTGACGGCGCGCAGGCTGGACCATGGGAAGCATGTGACGGATGGCGCGGACGAGGATGCGGTCTTCGGGTCCCTGTGGGCCCTGGACCGTCCCACCTGGGAGCTGGCATGAACCGAGTGGCCGATCTGCTGGTGCTGGGGGGGGGGATCGCCGGATGTTCGGCGGCCCTGCGGGCGGCCGATCTGGGCGCCTCCGTGGTGCTGGTGGCCAAGGACGAGCTGGGCAGCACCAACACCGCCTGGGCCCAGGGGGGCATCATCGGACTGGCACCTCCGGAAGCCGGGGATTCCCCGGCCCTCCTGGCCGCCGATATCGAAGGCGCCGGAGCGGGCCTCTGCCGCCCCGAGGCCGTGCGCCTGCTGGCGGAGGAGGGGCCCGGGCTCTGCCGCAGCTTCCTGTGGGAGCGCCTGGGGGTTCCCTTTGATCTGGATGGGAGCGGCACCCCCGATCCGACCGCCGAGGCCGCCCACAGCGCCCGGCGCATCTACCACGCCAAGGACGCCACGGGCCTGGCCATCCAGACGGCCCTCAGCGAAGCCGTCCGCCAGCATCCGAACATCCAGGTCCGCGAGCGGCTCTGCCTGGTGGATCTCATCACCAGCCCCCACCACTGCGTCAGCCCGGTGCGGGTCTACGATCCCATCCGCGTCCACGGGGCCTTCCTCTTCGACCCCGCCACCGGCGAGGTGGAGGGGGCCCTGGCCCGGCGCACGCTCCTGGCCACGGGGGGCCTGGGCTACCTCTACCTGCACACCACCAATCCTCCCAGCGCCACCGGTGATGGGCTGGCCGCCGCCTACCGGGCCAGCGCCCGCATCGTGAACTGCGAGTACGTGCAGTTCCACCCCACGGCGCTCTACGTGCCGGGCAAGCCGCGAACGCTGCTGACCGAGGCCCTGCGGGGCGAAGGCGCCCACCTGGTGAACCGCAAGGGTGAGCGCTTCATGGCCAAGTACGAGCCGGAGCACATGGAGCTGGCCCCCCGCGACGTGGTGAGCCGGGCCATCTTCCAGGAGATGGCCGCCAGCGGGGAGGCCAGCGTCTACCTGGATCTGGCCCCCCTGGCCGCGAAGCTGGACCTGGACGAGCACTTCCCCACGGTGATGGCCGCCTGTCTGGCGGAGGGCCTCGATCCACGCCGCCAGCGCATCCCCGTGGTGCCTGCGGCCCACTACTTCTGCGGCGGGGTACTGGTGGACCTGGATGGCCGCACGTCCCTGCCGGGGCTGTTTGCCGCCGGTGAGGTCGCCTGCACGGGCCTGCATGGTGCCAACCGGTTGGCCTCCACCAGTCTGCTGGAAGGCCTGCTCTGGGGCTTCCGGGGGGCCGAGGCCGCCGTGCGGGAGCTGGCCGAGGCGCCCGCTCCGAATCCCGGAGAGTTGGCCCGCTGGCGCAAGCCGGAGGAGCCGGAACCCACGGACCCGCTGCTCATCGACCAGGACTGGGGGCTCATCCGCAGCACCCTCTGGAACTACGCGGGCATCGTCCGCACGGGGGCGCGGCTGGTGCGGGCCAAGGCTGATCTGCACTACCTCAACCACCGCATCGAGCGCTTCTACCACGAGGCCTCGCTCACCCGGGAGCTGCTGGAACTGCGCAGCGGCATCCTCTGCGCCCGCCTCATCCTGAACGCGGCCCTGCAGAATCCGGAAAGCCGGGGCTGCCACTACCGGGTGGACTGAGCACCTCAGGGGCTGGTCTCCCACATTCCTTCTGTTGAAATCATGAATCCATGGTTTTTCCTGCTAATGATCAGCTAGCTTATAGCCATGGAAACCGTGGTTATCACCGGAATGGGGCTGGTCTCCTGCCTGGGGCAGGAACTGGGCGAGGTGGCCCAGGCCCTCCGGGAAGGCCGGAGCGGCGTCGTCCGTGATCCCGAGCGGGAGGCCCTGGGCTTCCACTCGCCCCTGACCGGCTTCATCCGGGAGTTTGATCCCTCCGCGTTGCTCTCCCGCAAGGAGCGCCGGGCCATGGGCGAGCCCGCCCTGTATGGCGCCGTGGCAGCCCTGCGGGCCCTGGCGGACGCGGGCCTTGAGCGGGAAGCGCTGGCCCGGCCCGAGGCCGGCGTGATCATCGGCAATGATTCCGCCGCCGAGGCCACCCGTTGGGCCGTGGACGAGACCCGGGCCGCCGGTTCCACGCGCACCCTGGGCTCCTCGGCCGTGGTGGAATCCATGACCTCGTCGCCGAGCATGAACCTCTCGGTGCTGCTGAAGACCCAGGGGGCCTGCTGGACCATGGCCGGGGCCTGCGCGTCCGGAGCCCATGCCCTGGGCCAGGCCATGGCCCTCATCGCCACCGGCCAGCAGGAGGTGGTGGTGTGCGGTGGGGTCCAGGAAGTGAACTGGGCGGGCATGTGCGCCTTCGACGGACTGGGCGCTTTTTCCACCCGGTTGAGCGATCCCATCGATTCCCCGCGGCCCTTCTGCTCGGAGCGGGACGGCCTGGTCCCCAGTGGCGGGGGGGCGATCCTCGTCCTGGAAAGCCTCACCCATGCCCGGGCCCGGGATGCCCGCATCCGGGGCGTGCTGAGGAGCTACGCCTTCTCTTCGGATGGGAATCACCTCACCGCGCCCCACGGCGACGGCGCCCGCCGCTGCATGCGCCAGGCGCTGGAGCGGGCCCGTCTTTCGCCGGGGGAAATCGAGTACCTCAACGCCCACGCCACCGGCACGCCCGCCGGGGACGCCGTGGAAGCCGCCGCCATCCGCGAGGTGTTCGGTGGGACCACGCCGCCCACTTCCTCCACCAAGGGCATGACCGGGCACGAGTGCTGGATGGCCGGGGCCTCTGAGCTGGCCTACTGCCTGCTGATGGCCGAGCACGGGTTCATCGCCCCGAACCGGAACCTGGGCACCCCGGATCCGGCCTGCGAGGGACTGGACCTGGTGAGGACCACCCGGGACCGGCGCCCGCGGCTGATGCTGTCGAACTCCTTCGGGTTTGGTGGCACCAATGCCTGTCTCGTGCTGGAGGCTGTCCCATGACCCGACCCGTCGATCCCTTCAAGGAAGGCCAGGCATGGCCGGCCGATGTGCCGGGACAGATCAACCACATCCTCGTGCGGCTCTTCGAACTGGAGGCTGCCGCCGTCACTGCGGAAGCCCGGATGAAGGAGGACCTCGACCTCGACAGCCTGGATGCGGTCGAAGTGGTCGTCGCCATCGAGCGGCGCTTCGGCTTCATCGCGGACGAGGAACGGGTCGCCAAGATGCGCACCGTCGGCGAAATCCACGCCTACGTCGAGGCCATGCTCGCCAGGGCTTCTTCGTAACCCGGCGGGACCGGGGAGTCCTGGGCGGAGGGGGCCCAGACCCGGACACCCTCCTGCTGGGCCTGGCAGGTTCCCCGGAGCGCGGCGAGGGGGTCGCCCAGGATGCGGTAGGCTTCGACGGCCAGCGACCGGGGGGGACAGGCCCGAAGGAGCAGCTCCCCCAGGGTGGTGGACCGCTGAAGGTTGAGCTCTTCGCAGAGGCTGGCGCCCCACCACCAGTTGTCGATGGTCTGGGTGGCGGCAACAGCCCCCAGGGCGGCTGCCGCGATGCCCGCCAGCACGAGGCTTTCCGCGAACGAGGTGCCTACCTTCCGGCGGCTGGCGGTGTGGCAGGTGAGGGAGAGCACGGCCCCCGAGGGGCGGCCCTGGGCATGGCCGAGGTGCCGGGAGTGCAGGCCGTGGTACCCGGCCCAGCCATAGGGGCGGCCATGCCCGAAATAGATGACGGCCCCCAGGCCGATCCGCAGGGCCGCGAGCAGGTCCCGCCGGACCAGGCGATCCGCCGTCCACCAGAAGACCGGCAGCTTCCGGGTCCCACCGGGATCCTGGAGGATGGACAGGCTGCGCTCCACCATCCGGGTGACCTGGTCGTCCCACTGGCCGACGAGGGCCAGCGGGCCAGGGGTGTCCCGGCGCTGCTGGACCTCCGTCGCGGCCGCCACGAAGGGCTTCAGGGAGGCCGGATGGCCCATGGGCAGCCAGCCCGCAGGCACCTTGCGTCCTTCCCGTGTGGTCAGGAAGGGTCCCGGCAGCACGGAACGTGGGGAGTGACGCCGGTCCCCCACGATCATCAGTCCGGCCGCTTCATCCAGCTCAGGGAGAAAGTCCTCCAGGGGAGGGACTTTCCTTGTTTCTCTCAAGACCAGCCTCACCGGCCGACGCGCGGCGTGCGCGTCGACCAGGGGCTGAAGCACGGGCAGGGCTTCCCGGGGACAGGCGAGAACCCAAGCCTCAGGTGAAGACGACATTGTCGTAGGGCTTCCAGGCCTTCCACTGGACCTCGGGGAGGGCCTGGTCGAAGCGCCGGGACCAGTAGTCCTCGATGATGTGGGCCTCGGCCTCCCGATTGTAGGAGTCGAAGGCTTCCTTGTCCGTGGCGGGCGCCTTCTTCCTCAGGAGCAGCTCGGCCTCGCCGCCGTAATCGTAGGCCGCCGCCCCGAACTCGGCCTGGGCATGGATCGCCTCGACCATGTAGAGGGGTCCCACGGCGATGCCCTGCCAGACGTGGGTGAGCTCGTGGATGAGGGTCTGCCGATCGACCTTTGCCCAGGAGGCGAAGTTGATGATGTACATCGTCGTGAACGGACGCTCTCCGTTGATCAGTTCGATGAGATCGACGGGGGGTGAAAGCACGGCCACCAGGACGCGATCGAGGTCGATGGAGGTGCCGAAGACCTTCTTGGCATCGGCCTTCTCTTCGGCCGTGAGGGGCCGGTGCACGCCGAACCAGGTCATGATGTAAGCGACCACCAGGGCCAGTGCCGAGGCGCCCAGGTCGTAGGTGGCGAGCACGATCTCCCGGGCGCTGTGGCCCAGATCCCGCAGCGCATCGAGGAAGCGGCCCCAGCCGTCCTTGGCGAGCGAAACAGCCGCCGCGACCACGTCGCTGACGAGCTTGCCTGCGGCCTTGGCGGCAGCCACGACGTTCTTCACCAGGTTGCCGGGGTGCACCATCGTATCGGCGAAGAGCTGGGCCAGGGTCACGCCGGTGGCAAGGATGGCCTTCACGGCCTCGGTGACGGCCTGCAGGGTGCGGGAGGCCATCCAGGCCACCATGTCCACCAGGGTCATGCCCGCATCGAGCGCCGCCTTGACCATGCGTCCCAGGGCCGGGAGGGCGTCCTTCTCGGCCCAGGTGAGCAGGTAGCTGATGGAATTCCCCAGCTTGATGGTGGCCACCACGAGCTGGTCGATGGCGAAATCCCCGGCCGCCACGGCCCATTCGAACACCTTGGTGAGCTTCTCGCCGGCGGCTTCGATGGCTTCGACGATCGAGGTGAACGCCGCGTTCCCCTTGGCGATGGCCCAGTTCAGGATGTCGATGATGCTCTGCTTGGCGTAGCGGATGGCCTCCACGGCCTGGCGCCAGAGTTCCTTCCCCAGCGCTTCGACCCTGGTGAGAACCCAGTCCAGCACCGCGCCCACGGGTCCCAGGGCCCGCAGGATGCCATTCACCATGCGGCGGAAGAGGAAGTATCCCGAAGCGAGCGCCGTTTCCAGCAGATCGGCCACGGCGGCGCCCGCCTGCAGCAGGGCCTCCACCAGCCGGGCGCCGATCTTGTAGGTGAACTTCACCAGCGTGGCGGCCAGGTCGACCAGGGTCTTGCCCAGTTCCATGGCGGCCTTCACGATCTGCTTGAGCAGGTCTGCCCCGATGTGGATGACCTGCTTCAGGACGTCGAGAAGGGTGCGGCCCAGGGCAAAGGCGGCATCCACGATCCGCTTGATGGCCGCGAAGCCGTGGGCGGCGACGGCGGTCACCAGGTCCGCCAGGGTCTTGCCGATGTCCAGGAGACCCTTCACCACCCGGCGGGCAATGTCGAGGGCCGCATTGGCGATGTAGGCCGCCAGATCGATCATGGCGCCGGCGATCCGGCCCAGCGAAGCGGCCACTTCGTCCACGAAGTCCAGGGCCGCGGTGCGGATGTCATCCAGGATCTGCCCCACGGTGTTGCCCAGGTCCCGAAGGGCCCGGGTGACCGCATCCAGCAGGCTGGAGGGGCGGGTGATCACGGCCACCAGGATCTCCCCCACCGCCTTGCCGAGGGCGATCAGCGCGCGCACGATGCCGCTGACCACCGATGCCGCGAACTGGAAGGCCTGGTTCAGGATGTTGCCGATCTCCTTGCCGATGGCCACCATGGCTTCCACGAACTTCCTCACCACGTCGTAGACCTGGGAGGCCATCCAGGAGAGCAGCTCGCCCAGGGTGCGGCCGATTTCGTCGATGGCCCGGAGGGCCTCCTTGATCAGATCCACCGTGAAGTTCACGATCGAGCTGAGCACTTCGATGAGGGCCTTCCCGGCGGCCTCGAGTCCACGCATGATCTGCTTCAGGACCTGGAACCCGGCCCTGACGGCGCTTTCCACCAGTTCCGCGATGGTCCGGCCTGCGGAAATGACCGCCCTCACCATGTCCGCAACGGCCTGCACGGTCCAGGTGACCACGTCCTTGATCACCCCCGCGATGGCGGCAATGACATCCCCCACCGCCGCCACGATGGCCTGGGCCACGGCTTTCACGGCGCCCACCAGGCTGTCGATGGCCCCTTCCACCCACTCCACCACGGCGGAATCCATGCCTGGTTCCGGCAGCGGCTCTGTGCCCTCACCCTTGCGGATGGCCTCACCCATGCGCTTGAACCAAAGGGCGGCATCCTGGAAGGCCAGCTGGTCATGGGACCCGTCGGGCCTGACCAGGAATTCCTTCATCACCACCTGACCCTGTGCGGCGGGCAGGAAGCCGATGGCATGGACTACGGCGCCGCCCTGGGCGGCATTCCGGTAACCCTGGATGCCGGCCCGGCGCTCTTCCTCGGAACTGGCGGCCAGATGCTGAAAGAAGGCGCGGTGGGTCTGGATGTCCGGCAGCCCTCCGGCGAAGGCCTCGGCGAGCTTGATGGCGCGGGCAGGATCGTGTTCGAAGGACCTCCGGAAGGCGAAGCCCACCTCGGCGGTGGTGGGCCGGCTCTCCTTGATGCGGCGGACCATTTCCGGTTGGTCGGCAAGGGGTGCCAGATCGAGATCCGTCAGGAGCTGCAGTGCCTTCATGGGGACTCCTTACATAGCGGTTGGATGGAGGGAGTGTCTCCGGCCCGAAGGATCTGAACCGCCTGGGCGGGTTTCTTCAAGGGGGGACTGGATGGGCGACGGTTGGAGACCCGCGGGTCTCGTGGATTGGAAAAGCGAGGGCGATTGTTGCAACAGAAAGTATCAATGTCAATAATCCATACAGACTAAATGAATAGCTTAAATTTCATAGTCAATTAAAAGTTTTTCAAGAAATTTAATGTCATCCAACAATTGTCAAGTTGAGTTGTCTCTGTGCTCTTGGCGCGAAAGCCAGGAGGAGGCCCCCCTGGCGGATACCTGCCGAAGGACCGCCATTGCGGGATGGCGTGAATCGGAAAGCGAAGAGAATGGAGCCATGACCCTCTCCGTCTTCGACCTCTTCCGCATCGGGATCGGGCCCAGCTCCTCGCATACGGTGGGGCCCATGCGGGCGGCCCGCAGCTTCGCGCTGGCCCTGGAAGCCGAGGGCCTCCTGGCCGCCACGATGGCCGTGAGGACCGAGCTCCACGGCAGCCTGGGCGCCACGGGCAGGGGCCATGGCAGCGACAAGGCCGTGATCCTGGGGCTGATGGGGGAGACGCCGGAGGGCGTCGATGTGGGGGCGGTGGAAGCGCTGCTGGCCCGGGTGCGCGATACGGGGCGGCTGCCCCTGCTGGGCCATCACGGGGTGGCCTTCCGGGAGGCTGAGCACCTGATTCTGCTGAGGGGGAACCTGCCCTTCCATCCGAACGGGCTGCGCTTCACGGCCCTGGGTGCCCTCGGTGAAGCGCTCCGCACCCAGGTGTACTACTCGGTGGGTGGGGGGTTCGTGGTGGAGGAAGGGGCCGCCCGCGCGCCTCTGCCGGGGGCCGCACCGCCCCACCGCTTCCACACCGGCAACGAGCTGCTGGCCCGCTGCCGCGAGACGGGACTCAGCGTGAGCCAGCTCATGCTGGAGAACGAGCTGACCTGGCGGACCGAGGCAGAGATCCAAGGAGGCCTGCAGGAGATCTGGTCCGTGATGCAGGCCTGCGTGCGCCGGGGCTGCACGACCGAGGGCGTGCTCCCGGGAGGGCTGAATGTGGCCCGCCGGGCCCCGGCCCTGTTCCGGCGGCTCACGGAGACGCCGGAAGCCGGCCTCCGGGATCCGCTCACGGCCCTCGATTTCGTGAGCCTCTACGCCCTCGCAGTGAACGAGGAGAATGCCGCCGGCGGCCGGGTGGTGACGGCGCCCACCAATGGTGCCGCCGGCATCCTTCCGGCGGTGCTGCACTACTACCGCCGCTTCGTGCCCGGGGCCTGCGACGAGGGCGTGGTGCGCTTCCTGCTCACGGCGGGGGCCATCGGGGCGCTCTACAAGGAGAACGCCTCCATCAGCGGCGCCGAGGTGGGCTGCCAGGGCGAGGTGGGCGTTGCCTGCTCCATGGCTGCCGGCGCCTTGGCGGAGGCCATGGGTGGGAGCCCGGATCAGGTGGAGAACGCCGCGGAGATCGGCATGGAGCACAACCTCGGCCTCACCTGCGATCCCGTGGGCGGGCTGGTGCAGGTGCCCTGCATCGAGCGCAACGCCATGGCCTCCGTGAAGGCCCTCAACGCGGCCCGCATGTCCCTGTACGGCGATGGGCAGCACTTCGTGAGCCTGGACAAGGTCATCCGCACCATGCGGGAGACAGGGGCCGATATGAAGAGCAAGTACAAGGAGACCGCCCTGGGCGGGCTGGCCTTGGACCTGCTTGAAGACCCGCTGACCTTCACCGTGAACCTGCCGGAGTGCTGATGCGACGAGCCACCTTCCTCCTGCTGCTGCTGCCAGCCTGCCTGGCCGCCCAGTCGCTGACCTTCGACGAAGGCCGCCTCGACCCCGCCTGGTTCGGTCCCTCGGCCGTCCTGCAGCCTTCGAAGACCCTGGGCTTCCAGTGGCTCAAGCCGGGCCTGGCCCTCCAGGGCCGGAGCCTTCAGCTGAGAGCCTGGGAGTCCCCGGCCTGGCTGGTGGGACGGCGGAGCGCGAAGGACAGGAATTTCCTGGAGTCCATCCAAGCCGACCTGCCGTCCAGGCAGGAGAAGGGGCTCCGCCGGGGACTGAAGGAGGCCCTTCCCGTGGCCACCAGGGGGGGTGACCTAAGCATGGTCGCCCGGGTGGTGGATGCGGAGGGCGTGGGTGACGACTACATGGCCATGGGGTCCTTCAGCCTCTCCTTCGACATGAAGCTCCTGGATGCCGCCACGGGCGAGCTCCTGGGAGCCTTCCATGGAAGCCTGCGGGGGCCCAGCCCGGAGGTCGTCATCCACCAGTTCGAAAAATGGTGCGAGAACCTGGGGCGCCTCCTCGCCGCCGCTGCGATCCCTCCGGTCCCGGCCCCGCCCATCCAGCCAGGCACCGTGTCCGCCCCGGCTCCGGGCCAACCGGTTGCGACGGGAGCCGTTCCCGCCAGGCCTGCTCCTCCAGTTCCAGGGACGATCCAGCCCCGGCCCGCCTTTGATCTCGAGGGGGCCCTGCGCCGCATCGAGGGGCTCAAGCAGGATGGGCTCCTCAGCGAGGAGGAGTATCAGAACCTCCGGAGGAAGGCTGCCGAGCGGGCGAAATGATCAGATGGGCCAGGGGCCAGCGCCTTCCCGCACCAGGAGCGGCTCGTCGCCGCTGAGGTCGAGGATGGTGCTGTGGATGCCCAGGGGCTGGCCGCAGTCCACCACCAGATCCAGGGCATGGCCAAGCTCCTCCTCCAGCTCCCAAGAGGTGTTCAGCACCGGCTGGTCCGGGAGCTCGGCGCTGGTGGTGATGATGGGTTCCCCCAGCAGGGCCACCAGGGCCCGGCAGAAGGAATGGTCGGGGATGCGGAGCCCCACCAGCTGCTTGTTCTGCAGATACCTTGGCACCTCCCGGCTGGCGGGGAGGAGCACCGTGTAGGGGCCCGGAAGCAGTTGTTTCAGGAGGCGGAAGGTGGGCGTCTCCAGGTGGCGGGTGTAGCGGCAGAACATCTCCATGTCCGAGCAGAGGATGGACATGGGTTTCTTCGGATCCCGGCCCTTGATCTGGTGGATGCGGTCCACAGCCTTCTTGCGGGAGGCCAGGCAGCCCAGGCCGAAGAGGGTGTCCGTGGGGTAGGCGATGACCCCATCCCGATGCAGCAGCTCTTTGATGCGCTCGAGGTGGCGCACCTGGGGCGTGTCGGGATGGAGGGTGAGGATCATCGGGCGTCCAGGCTGTGCCAGCGGGCCCGGCCATCGGAGGGATGTTCCCCGGTCCGCCGGAAGAACCGTTCCGCCAGGGCGGCGTCGAGCACGGCGGGCACGCCGCTACGCCGGGCCTGGAAGGCCAGCAGGGCCACGACGGTGAGGCCGTCGGTGATCTCTCCGCTCAGCACGCGCCGGAGGCAATCGGCCACCGGCTCGCGATGGTGCATCAGCTCCTCGTCATCCTCGGCGTGATGGCCCTCGCTGGGACTGAGCCCGGTGGCCAGGAAGAGGAAGGCCTCCTCGTCCGTGGAGGAGTTGCTGGGGTGGTAGAAGCAGAGCGGCTCCCAGACCTGCGCGCAGAGGCCAGCCTCCTCGGCCAGTTCCCGTCGGATGGCTTCGAAGGGGCTTTCGGTTTCATCTCCACCCCCTTCGGGGATCTCCCAGGAATAGGCCTCCAGGGGGTAGCGCCACTGGCCCACCAGGACCACCCGGTCCTCGTCGTCCAGGGCCAGCACCCCACAGGCCGTGCGGCGAAAGCCGCACACCGCATAGGGGCCGGTGGCGCCCTTCCGGTGTCGGAACCGATCCTCCCGGACCCGGATCCAGGTCGAGTCGTAGACGAGCCGCCGGTCGAGGACGGTATAGGGGTTCGGATGCTCGGGCCGGGGCAGGGGCTTCAGGTCCATGCTTCAAACATAACAAAACGCCCGCTTTCGCGGGCGTTTTGAGAAGGCGGGGGCGCCTATCGACGGAGGCCGAGGCGCTCGATCAGGACGGCGTAGCGGTCCTTGCTCTTCCGCTTGAGGTAGTCCAGCAGGCGCCGGCGCTGGCCAACCATGATCATGAGTCCGCGGCGGCTGTGGTAGTCCTTGGTATGAGTCTTGAAGTGCTCGGTGAGGTCGTTGATCCGCTTGGTGAGGATGGCCACCTGCACCTCGGGCGAACCCGTATCCGACTCATGCTGCTTGTAGTCGTCGATGATGATCTTCTTTTGATCCACATTGAGGGCCATGGTGGCTCCTGTTCGGGGGTTCGCCCGTCACCAGCCCCGCAGCCCCGTGCCGCATGGGAGGTCGATTCCGGAGGTGGGCCGGAAACCCTTGTCAATCACCGAGGTGGCACCAGCAGTTCATGGTGGTGACGGCCGCTGGCCGTCATCCTTGGCTTCGCTGGCGCTCAGCCTGCTGTCAAACATGAAGGCGGGGATCACCCCATCATCATGGTGATGCCTCGCTTCCTGCTCGGCACCCTTCGGGCGGCAATGGCCCTGCGGGCCATTCCGTCCTATTTGCCATTCCTGGCAAATGGTGCGGATAGAGGGACTCGAACCCCCACGTCTTGTGAACACTAGCACCTGAAGCTAGCGCGTCTACCAATTCCGCCATATCCGCTTGAAAGATCGGTCCGCGCCCCGCAGGGTCCGGATGTGCCGAACTCCAAGCCTACCAAGGTGGCAGGTTAGAGGCAACACCGTTTCTCACCACTCCTTGTAGGGGATGCCATTCATGCCGGTGCCCTGGGAGAGGCTGAAGACGTCGTACACATGGCCCCCGCCCCAGCTGGTGCTGGTGGGATCGTCATTGGTGTTCCGCATCCCCCATTCGGCCTTCCCGGTGAAGGGATCGACCGGGAGGCGCCGGAGGAACCGCACCTTGCGGCTGAGGGAGCCCGTGGCCGGCACGCCCTCCACCAGGACCTCGAGGGTGGCGGGATAGAAGTTGGCCTCCGCTGGGGGCGCCTTGATCTTCTGCTGCTCGGCCAGTTTCTTGTACTCGTCGATGGCCATCCGCATCTCGCGCAGCGACCGTCGCAGTTCCAGCTCCTGCTGGCGCCGAAGGCCGTTCTTGGCCAGGGGCACCGTCGCCGAGGCGAGGATCAGCAGCACGGTGGCCGTGACGACCAGCTCCAGCAGGGTGAAGCCACCCTGTCGGCTCACTGCACCGTCACGAGGGCGTTGGACCAGCGCCCGGAGATGGGGGAGGTGCCCATGAGGAACTGCCCGCTCTGGATGAGGACGGGGGCGTTCCCCGCGCTGAGTCCTTCCAGTTCCAGGGTGGCGAAGGGACCAGCGTCGGTGCCCGTGGGGCTGCGCTTGAAGACCAGCCTCAGGATGCCGTCCTTGCCGGGGAACTGTTCGAGGCTGCCGCCATCGCCGGTGACGAACTCCCCGGGGCTGAGCCCCAGGAAGCGGAGGCCCGGAGGCAGGCGCAACTCCAGGGTGCCGGAGCTGAGCCCGCCGCCGCCACTCACCGTGAGGCTGATGCGGACCTTCTCGCCGACTTTGATTTCAGAGGCCACGGGGGACATGAAGAACACCAGGTCCGACGGGGCCGGAGGCAGGGCAGGCGCCCCCGGCTTCGCGTCCGGGGTGCCGTTGTCGGGCCCGGGGGGCGGGGGCGGGGGAGGCTGCGCCGGGGTCGGCTGGACGATGGGGGGAGGCGGGGGCATCGGGGGGACAGGCGGAGGTTTGGGAGCGACCGGGGCGGGGACCGGCGCTTTAGCCTTCTTGGGCGCCACGGGCGCGAAGGGCCCGGCCTTGGAGGTAGCGTCCTCCGGGTTGAAGGGGGCCATGTCCTGCTCCGTCAACACGGGCTTTCGCACCAGCACCGCCCGGATGGTGAGCAGGACGTCAGTCTTGGCCTTGGTGTTGTTGGTATGACCCAGCAGCTTGCCGATCAGTGGGATGCTGCTGAGGCCCCAGATGCCCTGCAGGCTCTTCTGCTCCTCGTCCTTCAGCAGGCCTCCGAAAATGGCCGTCTCGCCATCCCGCAGCCGGGCGATGGTCTTGATCTCGCGCTTGCCGAGGTCGGGGCGGCCAGGGGTGGAACCGGACTTCAGCGTCGTGACGAGGCTTTCGATCTTGAGGGTGATCTCGCCGTTGTTGTTGACGCGGGGCTCCACCTTGATCTTCACGCCCACATCCTCGTAGGAGAAGGAAGTCTGGGCCGCGCCCCCCAGCAGGGACGAAGCGGCCGTGGTGGCACCACTGGTCCCGCCCAGACCCGAAATCTGGCTCTGGGTGGTGGAGATCTTTTCACCGATGTTCACCTCGCCCACTTCGCCGGAGAGCACCCGGACGTTGGGGCTGGCCACCAGCCGCGCATCGCCGTTGCTCTTGAGGAAGTCCAGGGCCAGGTTCGGGAAGAGCACGCGGATATCGGCGGTGTGGATCTTGGTGAACCCGGAGTTGGTGTTCAGGCCCGAGGTGTTGTTCACGGTGGTGGCGCCCAGGCGGTAGGTGCCGGAGGTGTCCGAGGCATTGATGACCGGCAGCAGGCCGATCTGCTCCAGGCTGTTCTCGGTCACTTCCATGAGCTCGAGGTAGATCATCACCTCGGCCTTGGGCTTGTCCAGGGTGCGGATGACCTGATCCACGATGGACAGCTCCAGGGGCTTGGCCTTCACGATGATGGCGTTGGTCCGCTTGTCCGTGAAGACCTTGAGCTGGTTGTTGATGGTGGTGAGGGTGGATCGCAGCTCATTGGGATCCGCATGGGACAGGTAGTAGGTCTTGATGATCTGGTTCTCGAACTGCTCCCGGTTCTGGGGCGTGGCCTTGAAGACCATGATGGTGTTCTTGTCGATGACCTTGAAGAAGAGGTCGTTCTGCAGCATGAGGGTGTCCAGCACCCGCTGGAAGGGCAGGCCCCGCAGGTCGATGGAGATGCTCTGATCCTGGTATGAGGTGTGGGCGATGATGTTCACGCCCGAGGCCCGGCTCAGGGTGGCGAAGATCTCCCTCAGGCTGGTCTTGCGGCTGAAGTTCAGATCGATGCCATCGATGGAGCGGGGATTGAGCTGGACCACATTAACTGCGTCGGCCTTGATCTTCATGGCCTCGAGATCATCCACGGAGTCGGCCTCGGCCTTGTCCCGGGCCAGCTTCTGCTCCAGCCGGATGAGCCATTCCTGGGCGATCTGGCTGTCCGGATCCAGCACCAGAGCCTTGCGGACCTCCAGCAGCACCGTGTCGGAATAGCCCTTCAGCTCGGCCTGGCGGGCCAGGGCCATGTGGTGTTCCGCGGCCCGCAGGGAGGCCCGTTTGATTCCGATGCGGGCCTTCGGATTGGAGGGGTCGCTGCGGAGGACGGCCCGGTACTCGGCGACGGCCTCGTCGAAGCGACCTTCGTCGTAGGCCTTGTTGGCCTTGTGAAGGCTGCATCCGAGGGCCAGCAGCAGGGCCGCGGCGATCACCAGGGGCTTGCGGAGCAGTGCGAAGGAGAGGATCGGCATCGGGGGCATCCTTCGGATCAGAATTGGTTCGTGGGCGCGCCGCCGGGGGCCTCTCGGGCCTCCAGGACCAGCCGCATGTCCGGATACTTGGTGTTCTGGAATTCAGCCTTGGTGTCGAGGATCGTCACCAGCTTCCAGCGTTCCTTCAGCAGGGTTCCCGAGACCAGGGTGACGGGTTCCTCGCCCTTCATGAAGGCGCCCACAGTGCCCGAGGGACTGCCCTTGAAGAATCCCAGGTAGCGGAGGTCCTGGGGGCGGGTGGCGAATTCCTGGGCCTTTTCCTGGGCCAGGCGCTGCCGCTCCAGTTCCTCCGCGGAGGGCGGGGGCGGGGGCGGCAGGGGCTTCACTTTGGCGGGCGGCGGCGCAGGTGCTTCGAACATGAAGAGGTCCCGCTGTAGCTTGGCCGCGGGTGGCAGCTCACCGGCCTGACCCAGGGCGGCCAGGTCCGGCAGGCGGCGGAGGCCCTGCAGCTGGCGGGGATCGAGGCTGGCGCCACTGCCCGGGGCCGAGGGCCGCCGACCCTTGGGGGTATCGGGGCTGAGGAAGGTGTAGATCGCGTAGAGCATCACCAGCACGAAGACGGCGAGGGCTATCTGGGTCTTGGGATTGGAGCGGAGCTCCTGGCGCATGGCCTGGAAATTGAAATTCGAGGATGCAGGGCTCATGCCTCGCCCTCCTCACGCTCGGGACCACTGGCCTTGCGGAAGGCCCTCAGCACGATGCTGAGCCGGGCCCCCTCGGGACTTTCCTCCAGGCGGCCATCCCGCACGGCGAAGGGCTGGCCCGAGCCCTCCAGATCGAGCATGAAGGCTTTGTGGTTGGCGTAGACGCCCAGGGCCACGAACTCCACGTCGACCGCTTCGAGGTCCGTCCCCCGGGCCCCTTCCCGGCTGGGCAGGCCGTACTTCACGGACTGCAGCCGGAGGCCATGCTTCTGGGCCATGGCGTGGAGGGTCTTGCTGAGGTTCCACTGGAGCTCGCCGGCCGAGCCCCGGGGGAGACGGGCCTCCAGATCTGAGAGGGTCTCCCGGCCGCGGCGAAGGCGGTCCGCCAGCTGCTGGAGCTCGAGAAGCTTCTGCAGCTGCTGGTTGCGGTTGAGCTCGGCCTCCCGCTTGGCTTTCAGCTTCTGGGCCAGCTGCTGGGAGGCATCCGGGAGGAGGAAGATGGCGGTAGCCAGGCCTGCCAGGATGCCCAGAATGCCCAGGGCCAGGCGCAGGCGACTCGCTCGGAGGGGGCTGTTCATTGCGGCTCCGTCGTTCCGCCGGGGCGGTTGCGGCTCGGCCGTCGTCGCCGGGGACCGGCTTCCTCATTGACCACAGGCGGAGGCACCGGAGGGCGGACCACCGGTGGGGCGGGCAGGGGGATTGCCGCTGGCGGGGCCTGGCTCCTGGCGGCCGCGGGGGCAGGGCGAGGGGGGACGGGCAGGGGCGGCTGGGCGGGGCCCAGCTTGATGGCCCTCGCCTTGAAGGGAGGAGGTACGGCGGCCGTGGGCAGGCTGATCTCGAAATCCCAGCCTCCGCCGCTGCGTTCCGCTTCCCGCTCCAGCACCACCTGAGCGAAGACGGGCGTCGTGCGGAGGGCTTCGACGAAGGCGGCTTCCGCCTGGCGGGTTCGCGCCTCGCCCTTCACCTTCAGCACCACCTGCTGGGCATTGCTGCGGGAGCGCTGGATGCCCTTCATCCGCATGTCCGGAACCATGCACTGCTCCAGCTCGGCGGTGAGCCGGGACCAGGGCAGGCTCCGCTCCTGGAGGATCCGCTCCGCCAGCTTCCAGCGGGACTGCTCCCGGGTGGCGTCCATGTCCTGGAGTGAGGCCTGCAGCTGCTGCTCCTGCTTGGCGGCGCGCCGGGTCTCTTCAGTCAGGCTGACGGCGGCTCGCCCCGCCCGGCTGGCCTGGTGATAGGCCCGCCAGGTGAAGCCGATGGCTCCCGCCAGAACGAGCAGGCCCGCGCCCAGGCCGATCCAGCCCAGGGCCAGGTGGCGCTGGCGCCAGAGGCTGGGCCGGGGTGCGAGGTTCAACTGGAGGACGGGAACGGCCATCAGCGTGCCTCCCCCAGGACCAGGCGCTCATCGAGGAAGCGTACGGGAATCTGACTCTCCGGCCAGGCCGTGGCGCCCCAGATGTGGAGCTGCTGGGGTGTGCGGGATTCCCGCTGGAGGAAGGCGGCACTGGGGGCGATGCGTTCCTCGTTCCAGGCCTCCGGGGACAGGGGCTCAGTCCACTGACGCAGCAGGCAGAGGGTGCGACCCCAGGCCACCAGCGTCCCAGCGAACAGCCCGTGGTCCATGGGACTCAGGGACAACAGGAGACCCGGGAGCGCCAGGGAAGGAGCCAGGAGGTTGTAGAGGTGCAGCCACCGGGGGGTGAGGGCATGCAGGTTCCGATCAAGCCGGAGGCCCAGGCTGAGCATGGAGTCCCGCAGATCCTCGCGGATGCCCGAGGCCAGCCAACACCCTGGCTCCACTTCCAGGGCCTGTACGAAGTGGGGAGCCTCCAGGGCCAGGGCCTGCATGAACCGCCAGCGGAAGAAGGCCTCCTGGGCCTCCGCCCCCTTGGGGAGCTCCGTGAGGTCCCGCAGCAGGACCGAGGGCGTCCACAGGTCCTCGACGATCCAGCGGGTGGGGCCCTGGGGCAGGGCCGCCAGGGCCTGGGCCAACTGGTCCTCCGAAGGCAGGCCACCGAGGGGGCGCCGGTGGGGGCCGGCGATGACCCGGTGGGCCTCCAGCCACAGCAGGGAGGTATCCGGCGGCGCCAGCAAGGGGAATTTCACACACACCCCCCGATTGGAAAGCTCACCTCATGGCGCGGAGCCACGCCGACCCCCGGTCGGTCACTTGCCGCAACATCGCGCGGGGGGGTTGAAAAAGGCTGCACAGGTGGCTCCTGACTGGCCTGGGGAAGACCCGAGTCTACCGGGCTTCTGGCTGTTTCCCAAGGGGGCGGCCCGCAAGCTGCGCTGGGATCCTACGCCTGATGTGGAATGATGGAGGGTGATGTTCCCGTCCCCCCTGTCTGGAGCGCTGACCGCGTGCGCCTGATTTCCCTCGAACTCCATGGATTCAAGTCCTTCGCCGAGGCCCAGAAGCTCAGCTTCCCCGGCGGGATGACGGCGGTCGTGGGACCCAACGGCTGCGGGAAGTCGAACATCTCCGATAGCCTGGCCTGGGTGCTGGGCGAGCAGCGACCCTCCATGATGCGCGGCTCCGAAATGGCCGATGTGATCTTCGCGGGCACCGCCAAGCGGCGACCCATGGGGCTGGCCGAGGTGAAGCTGGTCCTGGAAATGCCCGATCCCGCCTTGCCGGGCGCCACCCGCGACGTCACCATCTCCCGTCGCCTCTACCGGGATACCGGCAGCGAGTACCGCATCAATGGCCGTGAGGCACGGCTGAAGGATGTTCAGGATCTCCTGCTCGACACGGGCATGGGTACCCGGGCCTACAGCTTCATCCAGCAGGGGCAGATCGACCTCATCCTCAGCAGCAAGCCCAAGGATCGCCGGATCCTGCTGGAGGAGGCCGCGGGCATCACGCGCTACAAGCTGCGCCGTGCCGATGCCGAGAAGCGGCTGGACGAGACCCGCAGCAACCTCCAGCGGCTGGACGACATCCTGTTCGAGCTCAACAAGCAGATGGATTCCCTGCGCCGCCAGGCCTCCCGTGCCCGGAAGGCGAAGGAGCTGGATACGGAGATCAAGGCCACCCAGCGCATCCTCCTGGCGGGGAAGGCGGTGGAACTGGAGGCGGCCAAGCTTCGAATTGCCGACCTGCTGGATCAGACCGAGCGCCGGGTGGCGGAGCTGACGGCCCAGGTGTCCGAGAAGGCTTCCGAAGTCGAAGCCCTGCGGCTGTCCGTGGACGAGCAGCAGCAGAGCCAGGCCAAGCGCCACGCGGCCATGCTGGCCCTGGACCAGCGCCTCCAGCTGGCGGAGCAGGAGCGCGGTTTCCAGGAGGAACGCCGGGAAGAGGCAGAGGCCCAGCGGCTCCGTCTGCAGGAGCGCATCCAGGCGCTCGCCGAGCGGCTGGCGGAGTCAGGGGATTCCTTCACGGCCCTGCAGAGCCTGCTGGAACAGGCCGCGGAGGCCCTGGGGTCACGGGAAGCCGATCTGGCGGGCACGGAGGAGGCGGTGGCCCTGGCCCAGGGCGCTCTCCGCCACGAAGAATCGAACCTCCATGCCCTGCGTGAACGCAAGGCCGAAAGCCAGAAAGAAGCGCTGGCACGCCAGAAGCAGCGGCTCGGCTTCCAAAGCCAGGTGGCCCAGCTGGAAGGCCGGCTGGATGCCCTGAACCACGAGGAATCCGTGCGGGCGCCAAGGCTGGAGAGCCTGCAGACGGAGGCCACCCAGACCGAGCGGTCCCTGGAGGGCCTGCTCTCCCAGCTCGAGAAGGCCGAGGAGGCCGCGCTCGAGCAGCGCCGGCGGGCCGAGTCCCTGGAGGAGATCCAGCGGACGCTCTCCCAGGACCACCACCGGGCCGAGGCCGAGCTGGATGCCGCCGAACGGCGCCTGCGGCAGATCTCCGACCTCCTGGCCAAGGGCTTCGGGGATGAGGAACTGCGCAAGGGACTCGCCTGGCTGCGGGAGCAGGGGGTGCGTCCGCTCACGCTTGTGGAACTGCTCACGGTGGACGAGGACCTGCGGCCGGACCTGGAGCGCCTGCTCGGCACCTGGCTGCAGTCGTTGTCCGCGGATGGGGACCTGGCCCGCCGGGCTGCAGGCGCGCCGGGCCACCTGCTGCTGGCCGTGGGCAGCGGAGTGGAGGCCCCGGCGGTTCCGGAAGGCTGCGAACCGCTCCGGGCCCACGTGCGCTGGACAGCCTCGGAACGTCCCCTGCAGGCCCTCGTCGACCGGGCCTTCCGCTGCTCCGACGAGGCCCTGCCGGAGCTGGCCCGGGCCCATCCGGACCTGGCCTTCGTATCGCCCGCCTTCATCCGGCTGCCCTTTGGCCCCCTCCAGCTGGGGATCTCTGCGCCCGCGGCTTCGCCCATCAAGCTGCGGGCCGAGCAGGAAGAGGCCCGCGCCACCCGGGAGGCCCTCCTGGACCGCTTGGAGGAACTGGAGACCCAGCGGGGCCGGGGCGGGGACGAGAGCAGGGCGGCCCGGGAACGGTCCCTCGAAATCGACGAGGACCTGCGGTCTCTCCGCCGGCGCGCCGACACGCTCAAGTCCCAGCGCAGCTCCCTGGAGGTGCAGCTCGCCGAGATCAGGTCTGCCAGCGAACGGGCAGACGCCCTCTGGGAGCAGATCGAGACGGAGATCAAGCGGCTCCAGGGCCTGCTGCACGAACTGGATCAGCATCCGGAAGAAGCCAGCGATTCGCGCCTGGATGAAGCCCTGGCCCAGGCGGAGCTGGTGGTCCGGGAAGCCCGTCATCGGCTGGACGAGCATCGCGAGCTGCGCCTGGTGGCCGCCCGGGCCCGGGATGCGGCCTGGGCCGAGCGGGATGGCCATGAGCGGCACCTGCAGCTGGCCCAGCGGGGCCGCTTCGATCTGGACGCCGAGCGCCAGCGCCTGGAGGCGGAGGCCGCAGAGCAGGTGGACCGGCGCGAGGGCTGCCTCCGGCGTCTGGCCGAACTGGAGACCGAAGCCCAGACCCTGCTGGTGGAGCGGGAGGCGATTCAGGCGCAGGCCTGGGAGGCCCAGCCCCGGCTCGAACTGGAGCAGGAGAACCTGCGGGTTCACGAGCGGACGGCCCGCGAACACCAGGAGGCCCTGGAGAATGCGCATGCTCAGCACCAGGAGGTCCTAATACAAGGCGCCCAGGTCCAGGGCACCCAGGGAGCCCTGGCCAAGGAGATCGAGCTGGCCCTGGGCCTGGACGTGCCTGCCTTCCTGGCCGGCCTCAGCGAAGCCGAGCGGGAAGCCTGGGAAGAGGGGGAGTTGGTCCACCAGACGCGAGTGAACGAACTGCACGGCCGGCGCATGGAACTGGGGGGCGTGAACCCCCTGGCCATTCAGGAACTGGAAGAGGCCGAAACCCGGCTGGCCTTCATGGATGAGCAGCGGGCCGATGTGACCGCCGCCATCGGCAACCTGGAGTCCACCATCCAGGAGATCAACGCCACCAGCGAGGAGCGCTTCCGCGAAGCCTTCGACTACGTCAACCTCCGCTTCCAGGAAGTCTTCCGGGAGGCCTTCGGTGGGGGGAGCGCCCACCTCAGCCTGGAAGACCCCAAGAACCTGCTGGAGTGCGGCATCGAGATCACTGCTCAGCCGCCGGGCAAGAGCGCCAAGGCCCTCTCCCTGCTCAGCGGCGGCGAGAAGGCCCTCACGGCCATCTCCCTGCTCTTTGCCATCTTCCACTTCAAGCCCAGCCCCTTCTGCGTGCTGGACGAAGTGGACGCCCCCCTGGACGAGGCGAACGTGAGCCGCTTCGCGGCCATGGTGCAGAAGATGAAGGCCGATACCCAGTTCATCGTCATCACCCACCAGAAACCCACCATGGTGGCCGCCGATACCCTCTACGGCGTGACCATGGAGGAGGCCGGGTGCTCCCGGCTGGTGAGCGTTCAGCTGCGCGATGCCGAGGCCCTGGTCTGAGATTCCAGGGAAACGAAATCCTGTAACAGGGGAGGGTTAGAAGGTGGGCTTCAGCGACCTTTACCCGAAGTAAAGGCTTTGCTGACGATTCCCTCTTCTGGAACCGGGAATTGTGGAAAACCCGAAATCTGAACGAAAGGGCAGGTTCTGCTGGCGTCAACAATCTAAATGTTGAAATTAAATGATTTCTATAGATTGGTTTTTTCATACTTCGAGCTAGGAACTGCGTCACCAGACAGGGTTTAGCGCACCGGAAAGAGGTCAATCCGCAGGCTTTTCCACAAGACCGGGATTAATTGGCGTAACTAGCTGGAAATGTTGGGGTGACATCCCTGTAACAGAGAAATCAATCCTGCAGCTCCGCCGCCAGGAAGCCCGGACGCAGCCACTCGCGAATGGTGGCGTCATCCACGCCCAGGTTCGTGAGGTGATCGGTGGCCATCTTCAGGCTCTGGTCCTCATCGCGGCAGATGAGGAGCCGCTGCCGCCAGGCTTCGGTGGCCCGGGCGCGAAGCTCCGGCTCGCCGTTGTTCATGCGCTTCTCGAGGACGAAACCAAGATTGTTCGCCGCCTTGCGGTGGTGGGGCTCCAACTGGAGCACTTTCTCGTAGGCCTCGGTGGCCTCCTTCCAGCGCTTGGTGACTTCCAGGGCCACCCCCTTGGCGTTCCAGACGTCGGCGTCATGGGGGGCGAGGGCCATGGCCTGCTCCACCATGCTCATCTGATCGTCGCGGCGATTGGCGAAGCGGTAGACCTCGGAGAGACCCAGATAGGCACTGTATTCACCGGGGTCCAGCTCCAGCGCCTGCAGGAAGGCCTGCTCGGCGGCGGGGCCCTGGCGGGTCTCCACGAGGACGTAGCCCAGCTGGACCTGCAGGTCCGCGGCGTCGGGCTCGCGCATGAGGGCCTCCCGGTAGCAGCGGAGGGCATCGTCCCAGCGCCCCTCCTCCCGGGCCATGTCGCCCAGGGCCGCCCAGGGATTCGCGGCGTCGGGATCGGTTTCCGCGGCGAGGCTGAAGTAGGAGAGGGCCCCATCCCGATCGCCCATGTCCCGCTTGAGCTCGCCCAGCAGGGCCTGGGCCTCGGCCAGCACCGTGACGGGCGGCGCCAGCAGCATCAGGGTGTGCAGCTGGCCCTGGGCCAGTTCGAGGTGGCCCTGCTCGCTGAAGATTTCCGCCAGGATGAAATAGCTGGCGGGGTCGCAGACATGCAGGGTGCGGGCCCGCTGGATGCAGCGGAGGCCCTCGGCCAGTTCGCCCCGCTTCAGCAGCAGCTCACCCAGGGCATGCCAGCCCCAGTAGTAGTATTCCTCGCAGCGAAGCGCCGCCACGAGCTGAGCCTCCGCCCCGGTCAGATCGCCCAGCTGCTCCATGGCGATGGCCAGCAGGCGCAGGGTGCGGGGATCCTTGGGGTTGAGGCTGAGGGCCTTCAGCAGCCAGGCCTTGGCCTCGGAAGCGTGGTTCAGGTGCAGCTGCACGAGGCCGGCCAGCTCCAGAGCCTTCGGGTCCTGCCCGTTCAGGGCCAGGGCCTGCTGGAGGGCGAGCTCGGCGCCATCGAGGTCCTGCAGCAGCAGCCGCAGGTAGCCGAGGTTGCGCAGGTGGCCGCCTTCGCCAGGGTGCTCGTCCCTGAGGGATTCCAGCATGCCCAGCAGCTCCAGTCCCTCATCCTCGCCCGCATGGTCGCTGAAGCAGAGCAGCCGCTCGAACCAGGCTTCCGTATGGGAGCGGTCCTCGGCCAGCAGCTGGTCCAGGATCTCCTGGGCCTCCCCGTGGCGGGCGCGCCCGTTGAAGGCACGGGCCAGGGCCAGGCGTTCTTCAAAGGTGGTACCGGCGGCGGTCTTGAGCGCCGTCAGGCCGGGGTCTAGCAGCTTGAGCCAGGGGCGTGCCATGGGATGCCTCGTGAGGGAGTCCAGGGTATCACCTGGATGCGGACAGCGCCGTGGCGAGTCCATCGCAGAGCAGCCGCGCCATCGCCTCGCGCGTCTCCACCGTGGCCGATCCTAGGTGGGGCAGGAGGACCGTGCGGGGCGCCCGCAGCCAGCGCGGATCGACGCGGGGCTCACCTTCGTAGACATCGAGGCCCACGCCCCCCAGGCGGCCCTCCTCCAGCAGGTCGAGGGTTGCGTCCTCATCCAGGATGCCCCCGCGGGCCGTGTTGAGGATGAAGGCTCCGGCGGGCAGCTGCCCCAGCGCCTGGCGATCCAGGAGGTGGCGGGTCTGGTCCGTAAGCGGGCAGTGGATGGAGAGGACGGCGCTTCTGGAGAGCAGCTCCCGCAGGGCCAGGCGGGGGGCCTGGCCCAGGCCGAAATCCACCTCGCCGCCATGGCCCGTCCGATCCCAGAACAGGGGTGCCATGCCCAGGACCAGGGCCCGCCGGGCGAAGGCCCGGCCAATGGGGCCGCTGCCCAGGATGCCGCAACCCTTGCCGGCGAGGCCGGAGCCCAGCAACTGGTTGGGCTCCCAACCGGTCCAGGCCCCCGAGCGGAGCAGGGCCTCCCCTTCGGCCACGCGCCGGGTCAGGGCCAGCAGCAGGGCCAGGGCCAGGTCCGCGGTGGCATCCGTCAGCACCCCCGGTGTGTTCACGACGGCGATGCCGCGGGATCGGCAGGCTTCCAGCGGCAGGTGGTTCACGCCCACGGACAGGGTGCCGATGGCCCGGAGCCTGGGCGCCGCATCCAGCTCAGCCTCGGTGAGCGCATCGGAAAGCACCCCCACCAGGGCTTCCGCCTGGGGGAGGGCCGCCTTCCATTCCGGCGAGCGGAAGGGCGCCAGGAGGAGTTCCGGAAACCGGGCGCCCAGTCCGGATAGGGCCGTGCCCACCAGCGGGGAGGTCGCCAGGATGCGGATGCTCATCGCTGCAGGGCCTTCAGCGCCTGGCGGATGGCCTCCGCCAGGGGCGGCTTCGAGTCCCGCAGCTCTGCCACCACCGGCAGCACCGCATCCTCCCGGAAGCCGAGGTTGGTCAGGGCCGACCGCAGGCTGCCTTCCCAGGGGTCCGTCGAAGGCACTCCGGAGAGGCCATCCAGGCCCGACAATCCGCCCATTTTCTCGGACAGCTCGAAGCACATCTTCTCGGCGGTCTTCTTCCCCACGCCGGGAATGCGGACGAGCACCTTCACGTCCCGGCTCCGGATGGCCCGCACCAGATCCTCCAGGGACAGGGCCCCGAGGGCGGCCAGGGCCAGCTTCGGCCCCACGCCATCCACCTTCACCAGCATGCGGTAGAGCTCCCGCTCCTGGGGATGGGCGAAGCCCAGGAGGGCGATCTCGTTCTCCCGCACCAGCAGTTCAGTGTGCAGCACCACCTGGGCGCCGGGTTCCGGCAGCAGCCCATAGGTGGACAGGCTGATGGCGGCGGCATAGCCCACGCCGGCGCACTCCACGAGGGCCAGGTTCGGCAGTTTCTGGATGAGTTCCCCGCGCAGGCGTCCGATCATCCCTCGAGGATAGCGGAAGGCGTCCCTAGCGCGATCTCAGAGCCAGTAGCGGAGCAGGGAATCCAGCAGGCGGGCCACCACGTCCCGGTTGCGCCGGTTCCGCTCCTCGCGGCCCGGGAAGGCGGGAAAGGCCGGCTCCGGGTCGTGGAGCGTGGCTCCCACGTCGTCCCCCAGGAGGTGCTGCCAGCGCTCCAGCCACTCTGCGGGAAGCCGGTCGGGGATGGGGAGGTCCATCAGGGTGAGGTAGAGGATCGTCCAGATCCGGGCCGTCACCTGGGCATCGTAGCCCCCTCCCAGGGTGACGAGCACCCGGCCCTGGGCATGCTCACCGGCCAGCTCGAGGATCCTCCGGTAGAGCCTTTCGAAGGCCTGGGTGGTCAGGGCCAGGTCCCCCATGAGGTCGGCGAAGTGGGCGTCCGCCCCGGCCTGCACCACCAGCACCTGGGGCGAGAACTGCTCCAGGGTCCGGGGCACCACGTCCTCGAAGGCCTCCAGGTAGCTCTCGGACTCCGTGAAGGGCTCGAAGGGGATGTTCACACTGAGGCCCCGGGCGGGGCCGGAGCCCAGCTCCTGGATGTGGCCGGTGCCGGGGTAGAGGTAGTGTCCGGTTTCGTGGAGGCTGAGGGTCAGCACCTTCTCATGGTCGTAGAACAGCTTCTGGACCCCGTCGCCGTGGTGCAGGTCGATGTCCAGGTAGGCCACCCGCCAGCCGTGGTCCACGAAGGCCCGGATGGCCACGGCCAGGTCGTTGTACAGGCAGAAACCCGCCGCCCGGTCCCGCTGGGCGTGGTGGAGACCCCCGCCCAGCTGGAGCACGCGGGTCTCGGTGCCTGCCATCAGCAGCCGCGCCCCGTGGAGGGTGCCGCCCACCAGCCAGCGGGTGGCGGGGTCCATGTCCGGGAAGATGGGGTTGTCCGGCGTGCCCAGTCCGAATGCTTCCGCACTGGGAGGAGTCTCCCCCCGATCCAGGGCCTCGACCATCGCCACGTAGGCCTCGTCGTGGACGGAGAGGATCTCCTCCCGCGTGGCCGAGGGTGCCGCGAGGGTCGGGGCCGCGTGACCCAGGCACCGGATCAGGTCCAGGACCATGGCGATCCGGCTGGGCGTGAAGGGATGCGCCGGGCCGAAGTCGTACCCGGCATACTCCGGCCGGTGGATCAGGGTCGTCATGGATTCGGTCGGGAGGTGGGCAGGGGCCAAAGGATGGTGAACCCGGCTTCCCGAAGGTCTTCCGCGAGGGGCCGGATCTGTTGCGAATCCACCCGCAGCACGGTGCGCACGGTGGAATCGGGCGTGGGATAGGTGAGGATCGAGTGGACGTTGACATGGCGACCGGCGAGGAAGGCCGTGAGGCGGGCCAGTTCGCCGGGCTGGTCCTTGAGGGTCACCTCCAACCTGGAGGAGGGCTTGGTCACCCCCGTGAGGGTCATCAGGGCATCGAGCAGGTCCATGCCCGTGAGGATGCCCACCAGCTCGTCGCCGTCCAGCACGGGCAGGCATCCGATCTTGTGCTCCCGCATGATCCGGGCCGCATCTTCCATGGGATCCAGGGGGTCCGCCGTGAGGGGGTGGCGGCTCATGGCCAGGGCAACAGGGTCCCCCGCGCTGCGGGGCATGGGGCAGAGGCTGCTGGTGGCGTAGCGGATATCCCGGTCGGTCAGCACGCCCACCAGGCGGCCCTGGTCCACCACCGGCAGATGGCGGAAGCTCCGGGACAGCATGAGCTCATTGGCTTCCCCCAGGGTGGCTCCGACCTGAACCACCGTCACCGGCTTGCGCATCACTTCCTTCACGAGCATGGCGACTCCTCCCGGGATCAGTGTTTTCGGGCGCCGACCTGGCTGAAGGTCAGATTCAGGTCGGGCAGCAGGGGCAGCGGGCTGGGCGAGCCGGGATCGCCCTTGAGGGCCACCCTGGCCTCGAGGCAGCAGAGCCAGGGCAGTTCCTCCACGAGTTGGGTCAGCCGGCCCAGGGTGTCGCCCAGGCCGCTGGAGGGCTGCAGGTGCAGCCGCGCAAGGACGTCGGCAATGTCCAGGTCCGTGAGGGGAGTGATGCGGAGGATCGAGCCCACGCCCTGGCGGTGGAAGCGCCAGATGGGCCCGAAGTCCGGGTCCGTGGACAGGTGGAGCGCGACCTGCGGACCCTTCTGGTGGGCAGGCGCTCCCGCTTCGTGGATGGGAATGCCGAAGGAGGCCATGAGCGCCCGGGTTTCGGCCTCCGGGAAGGCGGTCGGTGTGGGCCCCGGAAAGCCCTCGATGAACTGCTCCACCCGCCTTCGGGCTTCGCCGGCATTCAGGTCCCCGTAGCCCAGGATCCGCCCAGGGGGCTGCATCCGGAACCGGGCGTATTCCACGACCTTGGAGAGGGCCAGGGCCGCGGACTCCGGGAAGCGGTACGAGGGGAAGGTGCGGTGCTTGCCGCCGCTGTCGCCCAGGGCCGCCGATCCCACCAGGACCGCGCCGCTCACCCCCATGAGGGAGAGCAGGGTCGGCTTGGCGATGCCGGTGGTTTGTTCGGCCCGCACCGCGCCCCGCCGGATGGCCCTGGCCACCATGTCCGGATCGCACGAGCCCACGCAGGCGAAGGAGGCGATGAGGGCGTCCACCTGGGGATGTTCCAGGGCCTCCCGGCAGGCCTGCTCGTAGTGCTCCGGCGTGGCCATGGCGTGGAGGTTGACGACACCGGTGCCCGAGATCTCCATGCCGTGGGTTTCGCAGGCATCCGCGCAGATGGTGGCCACGCCGCCGGAGTTGCTGACGATGGCCACCCGGTTCCCTCGGGGCAGGGGCTGATTGGTGAGGAGCTGGGCGATGTCGAAGAGATCCTCGAGGGTATCAGCCCGGATCATGCCCGCCTGGTGGAAGAGGGCCTCCACTTCCGCGTCGTTCCGGGGGGCCGCGGCGATGTGGGCCAGGGCCACGCGCCGTCCGGCGTGGCTGCGGGCGCTCTTGACGCAGAGGATGGGCTTGCGACGGGAGATCCGGCGGGCCAGCCGGGCGAAGCGCCGGGGGTTCCCGAAGGTTTCCAGGTAGAGCAGGGCCAGGTCGGTGTCGGGGTCCTCATCCCAGTACTGGAGCAGGTCGTTGCCGGAGACATCCGCCCGGTTGCCCGCGGAAACGAACGTGGAGAAGCCCAGGCCGCGCTCGGCGGCGTACTGCAGGATGACCACACCCAGGGCGCCGGAGTGGCTGAAGAAGCCGATCCGGCCCCGGGGTGGCATGGTCGCCGCCAGGCTGGCATTCAGCTGGATGGCGCCGTGGGTGTTGAGCAGCCCCAGGCAGTTGGGGCCCACCAGGCGCGCCCCATGGCTGCGGGTCAGCCGGAGCAGCCGCTCCTGTCGCCGGGCACCTTCCGGCCCGGTTTCCGCGAAGCCGGCCCCGAGCACGAGGAGGCCCCGGGCGCCCCGTTCCAGGGCCTGCTTGGCGAGGGCGGATACCTTGGTGGCGGGCACCGCCAGGATCACCAGGTCCGGGGTCTCCGGGAGGGCCGCCAGCGAGGGGAAGGCCTGCACGCCCTCGATGGAGCTGGCCTTGGGGTTGACCGGATAGACCGAGCCCTGGAAGCGGCACTGGAGAATGTTGCGGAAGATGGTGTTGCCGATGGCGCCGGGGTCCCGGGAGGCTCCCACCACCGCCACGACCCTTGGCCGCAGCAGCGGCACCATGGAGTTGGCGGTGGCCACGCGCTCTCGGACGTCCGTGCGCTCCCGCAGGGCCTCGGGGGCGCTCAGGGGGAAATGCACGTGGACGATGCCATCCTCCATGGCCCGGCGGGTTTCGAAGCCGGTGTCCATGAAGACATTGCCCATCTTCTTGTTGCCGGTCAGGTGCTCTGCCTCGAAGCCCAGGTAGCCAGCCCCCGCCGCCAGCCCCGCCAGGCGCTCCAGGATGAGCGTGCCGATGCCCCGGCCCTGGTGGGCGTCCCCGATCATGAAAGCCACCTCGGCGACCGTCCCGCCCCCGCCGATGTAGTTGCCCAGGCCCAGCACCTGCTCCTCCTCGCCTTCGCCTTCCACGGCCAGCAGGCAGGCCTGCAGGCGCAGGTTGGGGGTGCAGAGCTCCTCCACGAACTTGCGGGGGACGCTGGCCACGCCGCCCATGAACCGCATGGCCAGGCTTTCCCGGGACAGTCCGCGGATGAAGGCCTCCACGCGGTCGATGTCCCCGGCGGAGGCGACTCGGAGGAGCACGCCCCGTCCGTCCTTCAGCAGGACGAATTCCCGGTAGGCTGCCCCCTCTGGGATGATGCTGAACACAAGAAGCCTCGTGGATTGGGCGTGATGCGACCACCCTACCACAGCCCCTTTTCGTCCGGTCCAGCCGAGCCGATGCTTCCTGTGCCGGGGCTCCGCATAGATCCTGGACGACCGGGCCCCGCCAGCCTAGATTGGCAGAACGACCAATCCATCCAGGAGGGCCCCATGAAGGGACGCGAGGCTTTTCTCGCCGCACGGGATCTGATGATTCGGCACCGGGAGGATCTGCCCGGGGCCTGCCGGGAGTTCCGCTGGCCCGTGCTGGAGACCTTCAACTGGGCCCTGGACCATTTCGATGCCTATGCGGTGGACCACCATGGCCCCGCGCTCTGGATCGTCGAGGAGGATGGTCGCGAAACCAAGGTGAGCTTCGAGGACCTTTCCCGGCGGAGCAACCGGGTGGCCAATGCCCTGCGGGCCCTGGGCGTCCGGCGCGGGGATGGCGTGCTCGTCATGCTGGACAACGTGCTGCCCCTCTGGGAGGTCATGCTGGCCTGCATCAAGCTGGGGGCCGTGCTGGTGCCCTCCACCCTGCTGCTTTCGGTGGCGGACATCCAGGATCGCATCGACCGGGGCGGCATCCGGCACCTGGTGGTGGATGCCACCCAGACCCCCAAGTTCGACGGGATGGATCCGGGCTTCACCCGCATCTGCGTGGGCGGGGAGGTTGCCGGCTGGCATGCCTTCGACGGGCTGTACCAGGGGGCACCGACCTTCGAACCGGACGCCATCACCCGGGCCACGGACCCCATGCTGCTCTACTTCACCTCGGGCACCACGGCCAAGCCCAAGCTGGTGCTCCATACCCACCAGTCCTATCCCGTGGGCCACCTCAGCACCATGTACTGGGTGGGCCTGCGCGAAGGGGACATCCACTACAACATCAGCTCCCCGGGCTGGGCCAAGCACGCCTGGAGCAGCTTCTTCGCTCCCTGGAACGCCGGGGCCTGCATCTTCGTCTATCGCGCAGCCCGGTTTAGCGCCTCCGCCACCCTCCAGGTGATCGCCGACAAGGGCGTCACCACGCTCTGCGCTCCGCCCACCGTCTGGCGCCTGTTCATCCAGGAGGACCTGGCCGCCTTCAAGGTACGACTCCGGGAAGTGGTCGGCGCGGGGGAGCCGCTGAACCCCGAGGTCATCAGCCAGGTGCAGAAGGCCTGGGGCCTCACCATCCGGGATGGCTACGGCCAGACGGAGACCACGGCCCAGGTGGGCAACCCGCCGGGCCAACCGGTGAAGGCGGGCTCCATGGGCCGCGCCCTCCCCGGCTACGAGGTGGTGCTGCTGGATCCCGACGGCCGGGAGGCCCAGGAGGGCGAGATCTCCCTCAAGCTGAGCCCGCGGCCCCTGGGCCTCATGGTGGGCTACAAGGACGACCCGGCCAAGATGGCGAAGGCCGAGGCCGAAGGCTTCTACCGCACGGGGGACGTGGCCACCCGGGACGAGGACGGCTACCTCTTCTTCGTGGGCCGGGCCGATGATGTCTTCAAGAGCTCCGACTACCGCATCAGCCCGTTCGAACTGGAGTCCTTCCTCATCGAGCACGAGTCCGTGGCCGAGGCCGCCGTGGTGCCGAGTCCCGACCCCCTGAAGCTGACGGTGCCCAAGGCCTACATCATCCTGCGGGCGGGCTTCCCGCCGGACCGGACCACCGCCCTGGCCCTGTTCCGGTTCATCCGCGAGCGGCTCTCCCCGTACAAACGCATCCGCATCCTGGAGTTCGGCGACCTGCCCAAGACCATCTCCGGGAAGATCCGGCGGGTGGAGCTGCGCAAGCGGGCCGCGGAAGCATCGCATTCCCCCACGGAGTTCCGGGAGGAGCAGTTCCCTGAACTGAAGTAACCTGTCCGCGGTTCCAGGTCTGGGCCGAGAATGGCCCATGGCGGCGCCAGCCCCCGATGCCCATACGGAGATCCCATGAAGTACCTCGACGATGAACGTGATATCCGCTTCAACCTCTTCGAGTGGCTGGATCTGGATGCCCTGCTCAAGGCCGGGCCCTACGAGGACGTGGATCGGGATCAGCTGGGCATGGTGCTGGAAGAGGCCCTGAAGGTGGCCCGGGGCAGCGTCGCCGCCTGCAATGAAACGGGTGATCGCATCGGTGCCCGCTTCGACCACGGCAAGGTGGAACTGCCCGAGGGCTTCGCCGGGGCATTCCACGATCTGGCCCAGGGCGGTTGGATCAGCGCCACCATGAGTCCCCAGTTCGGGGGCATGGGCCTGCCCGAGTCCGTGGGGGCAGGCATCAGCGAGTTCCTCATGGGCGCCAACACGGCCCTGGGCCTGAAGGTTCTGCTCACCCGCGGCGCGGCCCACCTCATCGAGACCTTCGGCAGCGAGGAGCTCAAGAGCACCTTCTGCGGGCGGATGTACTCCGGCGAGTGGACAGGCTCCATGTGCCTCACGGAGGCCGGCGCCGGCAGCGACCTGGGCGCCCTCAACACCCGGGCCGTGCCCCAGGCCGATGGCACCTACCGGATCACCGGCGAGAAGATCTTCATCACCAGCGGCGACCACGAGCTGACGCCCAACATCATCCATGCCGTGCTGGCCCGCACGCCGGGTGCGCCGGCGGGGCCCAAGGGCATCAGCCTCTTCGTGGTGCCCAAGGTGCGGGTGAACCCGGACGGCTCCCTGGGCCAGGCCAACGACGTGGCCTGCGCGGGCATCGAGCACAAGCTGGGCATCCACGGCTCGCCCACCTGCAGCCTGGTGTTCGGCAGCAACGACGGCTGCCAGGGGTTCCTCCTGGGGGATGAAAACCAGGGACTTCCCCACATGTTCCAGATGATGAACGCCGCCCGCTGGGAAGTGGGTGTCCAGGGGCTGGGCAACGCCTCCGCCGCCCATCAGGCCGCCCTGGCCTATGCGCGGGAGCGGCTGCAGGGCCGTGGTCCCGGCGCGGGGAAGGCCGCAGGCCAGTCGCTGATCATCGAGCACCCGGATGTGCGGCGCTCGCTCCTGCTCCAGTCGGCCTACGTGCAGGCCATGCGGGCCCTGGTGACCTACACGGCCTGGTGCATGGACATGGCCCACGTCTCCGAAGGAGACGAACGGGACCGCTGGCAGGGCCTGGTGGAGCTGCTCACGCCCATCAGCAAGGCCTGGTGCTCGGACTGGGGCTTCCGTGTCACCGAGTGGGCGCTCCAGGTGTACGGCGGCTACGGCTACACCATGGACTACCCGGCGGAGCAGTACCTGCGGGACTGCAAGATCGCCTCGATCTATGAGGGCACCAACGGCATCCAGGCCCTGGACCTGGTGGGCCGGAAGTTCCGCATGCAGGAGGGCCGCCCCGTGAAGGCCCTGCTGAAGCTGGCCGCGGACGCGGCCCAATCCCTGGTGGGTGACCCGCTGCTCGGCGCCTCCGCCAAACAGCTGGCCGACGCCGTGAAGGCCATGGGCGAAGTGCTGACCCAACTGCCCGCCCGGGAGAACGCCGGCCTGCTGACCCTCCTGAACGCCGTGCCCATCCTGGACATGCTCGGGCATGTGGTGGGCGGCTACCTGCTGCTCCAGCAAGCGCACCTGGCGAACCAGAAGGCGCAAGCCCTCCTGGGCGAGCGGGGGGTGGACCCCGGGGACCAGGTGGCCGTCCGGGCCCACCTGGCGGGCAGCAAGGAGGCCGCCTTCTACCAGAACAAGGCGCAGGCCGCGATCCACTTCGCCCACCGGGGCCTGCCCCTGGTGGCCGCCCAGGCCGTGGCCCTGCTGGCTGGCGAGACCGCGCCCATGGAGGCGGTGTTCTAGGTTCGATTCGCGCCGTATCAGGGGCGGGATTCAGGGGCCCGGGTTGGCCCCTGCTCCTATCCTGGCTCTTCCTCGGGTGCCAGCAGCCCCAACTCCCGCCGAGCCCGGATTTCCAATCCATTGCCCGAGGTGAGAGCGGCCTGCCTCATCTGTACGGGTTCATCAAGGGTTTCCACGACTCGAGGTTCAAGGAAGATCCCTTTGAACGGGTCCTCAAGACCACCATTAGGCAGCGGCAGGTTCCCGCTCCCCAGCAATCCGAAGCGGCGATCGAGACCTGGACGGTCAAATCCGTGTCCCACCGGCGCTACGACTACACCTTGCTGGTGGGCCTGACCCGGGAAGCGGGCTTTGAAACTGTCCTGGTTTATGAGGTGATCGCCATCAATGACGACCCCTATTTTCAAGATGGCCAAAGCCGTTCCCAGGAAGGAGAACGGCGGCCCGAAGACCGCCGCAAACGCTGAGTGGTGGACCTGATCAGGATCAAGGGACCCGCCTCCGCGAGCGGAGCGAGTGGGAGCCGGCTCTGGGGGAGCCTGCGATAGGCGGGATGACGACCTCTGCACTCAGAATTGGCGAGGTCGTCCCATGAAAGAAAACGGCGGCCCGAAGACCGCCGCAAACGCTGAGTGGTGGACCTGATCAGGATCAAGGGACCCGCCTCCGCGAGCGGAGCGAGTGGGAGCCGGCTCTGGGGGAGCCTGCGATAGGCGGGATGACGACCTCTGCACTCAGAATTGGCGAGGTCGTCCCATGAAAGAAAACGGCGGCCCGAAGACCGCCGCAAACGCTGAGTGGTGGACCTGATCAGGATCGAACTGACGACCTCTGCATTGCGAACGCAGCGCTCTCCCAGCTGAGCTACAGGCCCATGAACTGTTAGTTTAGCGGGCCGAAGGCCCCCGTCAATGCTTGTACCCAACTGCCGCCCGCCAGGGCGGCAGCATGCACGGACGCCGGCCCAATTACATGAGGCTCCGCATGATCTCCTCGAGCACCGCCGGACTGGGCTTCAACTGGGCTTCGCCCAGGCTGGCCAGGGGCTCGTCCACGAGGTTCAGCACCTCGGTGAGGGGGGGCTGGGTGGGGTTGATGTAGAGCAGGCCCGTGAGGAACTCGCCCTTGGCCATGGACTGGTGGATGGCCTTCATGGCGCCAAAGCGGTCCGTGGGGTCGTAGTCCTCGTGGATGGCCTTGATGGCCACCCTGGAGCCGTCGGGGAAGGTGACCACCTCGGTCGCGCCTGCGGCGATGTCCACGTCCTCCACCTCGGAGTACTGGATGAAGCCCAGGTCGTGGAGGGGGAAGTCATGGTCCTTGACGTGCTTGTAGGAGCGGGTGGAGGCGTCGTGGTTGTTGAAGGTGACGCAGGGGCTGATGATGTCCAGCACCACCGTGCCCTGGTAGGCGAAGGCGGATTTCAGGATGGCGCTCAGCTGCTTGGGGTTGCCGGAGAAGCAGCGGGCCACGAAGCCGCAGCCCAGCTCGATGGCCAAGGTGCAGGGATCCACCGGGGGCAGGTCGTTGACCGCGCCGGACTTCAGGAAGGAGCCCTTGTCGGCGGTGGCGGAGAACTGGCCCTTGGTGAGGCCGTAGACGCCGTTGTCCTCGATGATGTAGATCATGGGGATGTTCCGGCGCACGGCATGGACGAACTGGCCCATGCCGATGGACATGGAGTCGCCATCCCCGGAGACGCCGATGTTGATGAGGTTCCGGTTGGCCAGGGAGGAACCGGTGGCGATGGCGGGCATGCGGCCGTGCACGCTGTTGAAGCCCCAGCCCTGGTTGATGAAGTAGGCGGGCGTCTTGGAGGAGCAGCCGATGCCGGAGTACTTGGTGACCCGGTAGCCCTCGATGTTGGACTCGAAGGCGGCGTTGATGATCTGGGCCGTGATGGCGTCGTGGCCACAGCCGGCGCAGAGGGTGGACTTGGAGCCCACGTAGTCCTGCTTGGTGAAGCCGAGCTGGTTGGTAGGAGCGGAAGGCGTGGCGGTCGGCATGGTCGGCTCCTCTTACTTCTGCTCGAAGGCGGTGATCTGGTCCACGATGCACTGGGCGTCGATGGCGTGGCCGTTGTAGTGGAGGACGCTCTTGAACTTGGTGGCTTGCTCGGGATAGGTCTCCCGGAGGAGGTTGGCCATCTGGCCGTCGCGGTTCTGCTCCACCACGTAGACCACCTGCTTCTCCTTCACGAAGGCATCGATCCCGGCCGTGAAGGGCAGGGCGCGCAGCCGGAGGTAGTCGGTCTTCAGGCCCCTTTCCACCAGGAGATCCTGGGCCTCGATGACGGCGGGATCGCTGGAGCCGAAGGCCAGGATGCCCTTGCTGGACCCCTGGTTGCGGAAGACGGGCGCGGGTACGTGGGTCTTGGCGGTTTCGTACTTCCGCTTGAGGCGGTCCACCACCGCCACGTAGTCTTCGGGTTTCTCGGAGTACTGGGCGTAGTCGTTGTGCCCCGAGCCACGCGTGAAATAGGCCCCCTTGCCCCCGGGGGTGCCGGGCAGGGAGCGGTAGCAGATGCCATCCCCATCCACGTCCTTGTAGCGGCCCCAGTCGATGGCCTCGGCCAGCTGCTGCTGGTTGAGGACCTTGCCGCGATCATAGGGCGTGGCGGGGTAGGCGAAGGGTTTCGAAGACCAGTTCTGCATGCCCAGGTCGAGGTCGGTGACCACGAAGATGGGCGTCTGGAAGCGCTCCGCCAGGTCGAAGGCATCGTAGGCGAACTGGAAGCACTCCTCCATGTTGCCGGGGTAGAGGTTGATGTGCTGGGTGTCGCCGTGGCTGCACTTGGCGCAGAGCTCCACGTCCGACTGCTGGGTGCGCGTGGGCAGCCCCGTGCTGGGCCCCGTCCGGGCCACGTTGAAGAAGACGCCCGGGGCCTCGACGTAGTAGCCCAGGCCGATGAACTCGCTCATCAGGGACACACCAGGGCCCGCGGTGGAGGTCATGGAGCGGGCGCCTGCCCAGCCAGCGGCGAGCACCACGCCGGCGGAGGCCAGCTCGTCCTCCATCTGCACGATGGCCACGGTGGACTTGCCGGTCTTGGGATCCTTGCGGTACTCCTCGGCGTAGTCGATGAAGGTCTCGACCAGGCTCGAAGCGGGCGTGATGGGATACCAGCCCACCACGGTGACGCCGGCGAAGAGGGCGCCCAGGGCGCAGGCCTCGTTGCCGTCCACGATGATGAGTCCCTGGGTCTTGTTGTCGCGAACGACCTTGATGTGGTCCTGGTCCGGGAGGTTCTCCATGGCCCAGTCGTAGCCCGCCGTCGCGGCGGCCTGGTTGATCTCGATGGCCTTGGCCTTGCCCTTGAGCTGTTTGCTGATGGCGTTCCTGACCTCGGCCATGTCCACGCTCAAGAGGCGGGCGGCCACACCCACGTAGATCATGTTCTTCACCAGCTTGTGGAGCTTGGGCTCCGGGCAGGAGGCGGTCACCAGCTTCTGGAAGGGCACGGGGATGTAGGACAGGTCCGCCCGCAGCTTGTCGAGTTGCAGGGGCTCGTCGTAGATCACCAGGGCGCCGGGGTCCGACTTGGCGATGTCCTCCTTGGCGGTCTCGGGGTTCATCAGGATCAGCATCTCGTTGCTGGCCTTGCGGGCCACGTAGCCCTTGGCGCTGGCCCGGATGGTGAACCAGGTTGGGAGGCCGGCGATGTTCGAGGGAAAGAGGTTCTTGCCGCTGACGAAGACGCCCATTTGGAAGATGGCCCGCAGCAGCACGGAGTTGGCAGTCTGGGAACCCGACCCATTGACGGTGGCCACCTGGATGGAAAAATCATTGATCCGGGTTTTCGCTCCCACTGGCATCGAGGGGGCGGCAAGGCTGGCAGTCATGGAGACTCCTTTCTCATCGGGGCACGGGCAACGAGTGGGGCCAAAAGAGGACGAGAAGGGCGTAAATACTTGACCCTCAAGGCCGTCCGCCAGTATGACATAGGTCACAGATGGGTTCCACGGAGGGTCTAGCATCGGGTTCGACCGGCTGTCTTAAATAAAGCGAAAAAAAAGGGATTGACGACCTCGGCCTCAACTCTTACCTTGGTTCCATGAAAACCAGTGACCTCACCAAACGCCAGCAGGCCGTCCTGAAGTTCATCCGCGCCTTCGTGCAAGGTGAAGGCCGCAGCCCCACCCTGGCGGAAATTGCCAAGGGCGTGGGTTCCAGCGCGGTGTCCACCATCCACAAGCATGTGCAGCACCTCATGGACAAGGGGTTCCTGGTCCGTAGCCACGGGAAGGGCAACAACCTCGTGGTGGCCAGCGCCGGCGAGGGTGAAGCCCAGCCACGGTCAGCCCGGGGTGAGGCCCGCCCGGAGGGGAATCCCGCGGTCCGGATCTTCCCCTTCTGCGGGGATGTGGCGGCGGGTTCGCCCATCCTGCCCGAAAGTCGGGCCCTCCCCATCGAGGTACCCAACAGCATCCACCGCCAGCGAGACGAGCTGTTCGTCCTGCGGGTGCGTGGCGATTCCATGATCGATGACGCCATTCTCGACGGAGACCTGGTGGTGCTGCAGCGGAAGGGCGAGTACCGGAACGGCGATCGCGTGGTGGCCCTCATCGACCGGGAAGAGGTCACGCTCAAGGAATTCCGGCGCGATGCCAAGGGGGTTTGGCTCATCCCCCACAATCCCGAACTCCAGCCCCACTGCTATGCCCCCCAGGCCATCGACATCCAGGGCGTGCTGGTGGGCGTCATGCGCAGTTGCTGAGAGAGCTGGAGTAGGAAACCGCGAAAGCCGCTAAAGGGCGCGAAAAGTAAAGACAGGCATTCCTTCCCGTGTGCCCAAAAGGCGTTCATGGGTGTTTTGCGGTCACTGCCGTTCCAATGGTCTCAGCGGGGCAGATGCGCCCTGATCGCTGCGCCCATGGCCGCGGTACTAGACGTGCCACCCAGGTCGCGGGTCCTGGCGCCCTCTGCCAACGCCAGTGACACGGCACCCTCCAGGGCGGCGGCCTCGGATTCCCAGCCCAGGTGCCGGCAGAGCAGGGCGGTGCTGAGGAACATGCCCACCGGGTTGGCCTGGCCCCGCCCGGCGATATCGGGCGCCGAACCGTGCACCGGCTCTGCGAGGACGGAGCAGCGATAGGGCAGATGCGGAGCCCAGCTCAGGGAGGGGGCCACCCCCAGGCCTCCCACGAAGGCCGCGCAGAGGTCGCTGATGAGGTCGCCCAGGTAGTTGTCGGCGGCGATGATGCCAAAGGGGGTCGGGTCCTGCACCAGGGCGCAAAGCAGGGCATCCGCGTGCATGCCCCGGGCAACGATGCCAGGATTGGCGGCCCGCAGCTCTTCGAAGATCCGCATCCACAGCCCGTGCCCGTGCTTCAGCACATTCGCCTTGTGGGCCAGCGTCAGGGAACAACCCCGGGTTCCGGCCCGGTGGAAGGCGGCCTGCAGCAGGCGCCTGACCGCGGGTTCGGTGTGGATGGCCAGGTCCACCGCCCGGTCCGGCTCTGTGGACCCTTGCAGGCAGTAGGGCCCCTCCGTGTTCTCCCGGTAGACCTCGAGGTCGATGACGGGCCTGGAGCCGGGCCACAGGGGTCGGCAGGGCCGGCAGTTCACCGTCAGCTCCAGGCCCTGGCGCAGCCGCAGCAGGATCTCCTCGGCGTGCCGCCCGTCCGGGATCCGAGGGTCCCCCACGGCTCCGAAGAGGATGGCGTCGAAGCCATCCCGGATTTCTTCAAAGGCTGCTTCGGGGAGGGTCTCCCCGGTCTCGAGAAAATGCTCGGCCCCGAAGGGAAGGTGGTAGATTTCCAGCCGGTGTCCCCGCGACTCGAGCCAGTCCAGGCAGGGCAGGATCTCTGCCATGACTTCGGTGCCGACCCCGTCGCCCGGCAGGAGGGCGATGCGAACCAGAGTGTCCAAGTCTTAACCTCCTCCTGTTACGCCGATGGTGCCACACTCCATCCTCGCCAGGAGAAGACGATGCAACGACCTTGGAGGGCTGCGATGGGGATCATGACCATGCTTGGCTTGGCGACCGGAGCGGAACTGCCGGAGGGGTCACCCGCACCGGCCATCGAGGCGCTGGATCAGCACGGCGCCCGGATTCGCCTCACCGATTTCAAGGGCCGCTCGGCCGTGGTGCTCTACTTCTACCCCAAGAACGACACGCCGGGCTGCACGGCCCAGGCCTGCAGCCTGCGGGATGGCTTTGGGGCGATCCAGGCGGCGGGCGCCGTGATCCTGGGGGTCAGCGCCGACGATTCCGTGAGCCACAAAGCCTTCGCAGAGAAGTACCACCTGCCCTTCAGCCTCCTCGCCGATCCGGACAAGCGCATCATCGGAGCCTTCGGCGTGAAGACGATTCCACTCCTCGGGTACGCCAGCCGGGTCACCTTCGTCATCGATCGGCAGGGCACCATCCGCAAGGTCATCAAGGACACCCGCACGAAGGATCATGACCAGCAAGTGCTCGCCATCCTGAAGGGAATGTCATAGGGAAAACTGGCATTTGCATTGAGCCTGGGCAGGTTTCCAAGCTAGACTTCGGGAACCATACGAGGTTCTGGAATGGTTTTCTTCAACCACGCCACCCGGCAGATGACGGTGAAAATCGTCTACTACGGACCCGGTCTGTGCGGAAAGACCACCAACCTCAACACCATCTACGGCAAGACGAGCCAGAAGGCCCGGGGCGAGATGGTGAGCCTGAACACCGAAACCGACCGTACCCTCTTCTTCGACCTGCTGCCCATGGATGTGGGCATGGTGGGCGGGTTCAAGACCAAGCTGCAGCTCTACACGGTCCCCGGCCAGGTCTTCTACAACAGCACCCGCAAGCTCGTGCTGAAGGGGGTGGACGGCATCGTCTTCGTGGTGGACAGCCAGACGCCCATGATGGACGCCTGCAAGGAAAGCTACCAGAACCTGGAGGAGAACCTCCGAGAGCTGGGGCTGGTCCTCGCCGACATCCCCAAGGTCTTCCAATGGAACAAGCGGGACCTGCGCAACGTGGTGCCCGTTGATGAGCTCGAAAAGGTCTTCAATCGGCAGGGGGCTTCCAGCTTCCAGTCCGTGGCCTCGGATGGAACGGGCGTCTTCGAGACCCTGCGCGGCATCACCAAGGTGTCCCTCTTCCACATCAAGACCAACGTGCTGGGCGAGGGGCAGCCTGAGCCGGCACCGGTGGCTTCGGTGTCCCTGGCAGTGCCAGACCAGGCCATCACGGCACTCACGCTCTCCGACCTGCCTTCGGTGACGGACCTGCTGGATCTGGAAGGGTCCTCCTCCCTCCCTTCGCCTCAGGGTGCCGCACCGCTGCCGGACGACGACGATGATTCGGGTTTCTTCATCGAAGCACCGCTGCTGCCAGAGCCGCCCGAGGTGACTCAGGAAGAGATCGCCTTCCTGATGGTGGACCCAACCCCTCCCTCTGCAGTGGAGGTCGAGACAGAGGCCGAGGAAGGGCCTGCCCCACTTCCGGTCGAATCCGAGCCAGAGGTGGTGCCAGACCTCGCTCCAGGGGTTACCCAGGCAATCCCCATTCCGGTCGAGGCCGTTTTTCCCGCTTCCATGTCAGCTCGGTTGACCCCCGATCCGGCACCCCCGAAACCCAGCGTGGCCAGGCTTGATCCGCTGGCGGCCCTGGCCTCTCTCAAGCTGGATGCCAAGCGCCCCAGCCCCAAGGCCAAATCCATCGATCACAAGGATGCGATCAACTCCCTCCTGGGCGAGCTGACCCAGGCGGGTCGCTTCGGTTCCCCCTCGGTGCTGCGTCTGGAAGTCCCCGCGGATCTGGAGGGTCATGAGCTCGATGTGGTGGTCCAACTGAGACACCAGGGCCAGGTCCTGGTGGAAGGGCAGGTCACCCGTCCCGCTCCGGGCAGGGGCAGCACCGCCAAGCTCAGTGTCGAGCTGAAGCGGAGCTGAGGTGCGGCTGTTCCATCTGGTCCTGGTGGCCGCCCTGCCGGCCTGGGGTGCAGCGCCGAGCTGGTGGATCGCCTTCACCAAGGTTCCCGCCCTGGAAAGCCGCTTTCGGCAGGAGAGCGATAGCGCCGTGTTCGGGAAGCTGGCCCGGGAAGGCCGACTGGCCATGGGTCGGGGTGGGCGCCTGAAGGTCTCCTACCAGGGGGGGCTGACGGTCACCTGCGATGGGCGGCACCTGGTGCAGTACGACCCGGATACGCGCACCGCCCAGCGGGTGGAACTGGCCCGGGCGGTACGCGACTTCCCCCTGCTGGGCATCCTGCTGGATCCGGCCCGGCTGGAGCGGCTCTACCGCCTGGAAGTCTACGGCGGGGAGACGCTGAAACTATTGCCCAAGGAAGCCGGCCTGCCAGAGCTGAAGGCCACCGGCCGCAAGGGGCTCCTGCGCACCCTGGAATGGACCGATCCCACCGGGGCCAGGCAGAAGCTGGAGCTGCTGGACCCCAGGGTTCCTGCCTCTTTGGCGCCGGGAACCTTCCGGATCGAGGTGCCAGCCGGCACCCGCTGGTCTACTCCGAACGGCTAAACGCGTCGAAGCGCTCGGGCTGGGGGAACCGGAGCCGCAGCCAGGCATCCAGCTCTGGCACCGTGCTGAAGATGCGCTCTGCCCCCGCGGCGGCGAGCTC
This sequence comes from Candidatus Geothrix skivensis, assembly GCA_016721195.1. GTDB lineage: Bacteria > Acidobacteriota > Holophagae > Holophagales > Holophagaceae > Geothrix > Geothrix skivensis. Next base: position 495,478 of record JADKIO010000005.1, read on the forward strand.
CTCCTGGCTGCCGTAGCCCCAGCCCACGCCCACCGCCTCCAGCCCCTGGGATACCGCGGCGGCCATGTCCACGCCCCGGTCGCCCACCAGCACGCCTCCGGGCCAGATGGTGCCCCGCCGGGCCAGCCCGTCCAGAATCTCGGTCTTGGTCTGCCACTGCCCCTTCAGGGTGCTGCCGAAGATATCGTCGAAGACGAGGTTCAGGTCGAACTGGTAGGCGATGCGGCGGGCGAAGAGGCTGGGCTTGGCAGATACCACGTAGATGCGGTGCCCCTGGCGCTTCAGGCGGTGCAGCAGGTGGAAGACACCCGGATAGAGTTCGTGTTCGAACACACCATCCTCCCGGTAGCGATCCCAGTAGAAATCCAGGGCGGCCTCCAGCCGGCTGGGCTCCTGCAGGCCCTCCAGGCTGGCCAGGGATTCCCGCATGCCGAAGCCGATCCACCCCCGGATGGTCGCCTCGTCCGGCATCTCCAGGCCGAAGGCTTCGCAGGTCTTCCGCAGGCAGTTCCGCACGCCCAGCAGGGGATCCACCAGGGTCCCATCCAAGTCGAAGCAGACCAGGCCAGGGGCCACGCTCAGCCCTTCTTCTTCGGCTTCTTCTGCAGCTTTTCGTAGGCCTCGATGGAGGCCCGCACGAAGGCGTGGGCCTCGTCCTTGCCGCCCCAGCCGTCGCTGGACACGGTCTTCCGTTCCAGATCCTTGTAGGTGAGGAAGAAGTGCTCCACCTCCAGGAGGAAGTGTGGCGGCAGATCGCTGCGCGACGTCACGTGGGCGTAGGTGGGGTCGTCCGTGGCCACCGCCAGGATCTTGGCATCGTGCCCCTTGTCGTCCGTCATGCGCAGCAGGCCGATGGGCCGGGCGCGGATGACCACGCCAGGATACGTCGAGCCATTGATCAGCACGAGAATGTCGGCCGGATCGCCATCCTCCGCCAGGGTGCCGGGGATGAAGCCATACTCCGCCGGATAGTGGAAGGGCGAGAACAGCACCCGGTCCACGTGCACCAGACCCGTGTGGTGATCGATCTCGTACTTGATGCGCGAGCCCGTGGGGATCTCGATGATGGCGTTGACGATCTCGGGGGCCTGGGGGCCGGGATGGAGGTGGATGAAGGACATGGGCGCTCCAGGGAGGCATCAAGTTTCGCACGGTGGGGCAGGGGCGTCACACCGTCGGAGCAGCGGGCAGCCTCAGGTGGACGGTGGTGCCGCGGCCCATCTGACTTTCGATGAAGAGCAGGCCGCCATGGGCCACGACGATGCGGTGGCACACGGCGAGCCCCAGCCCCGTGCCGCCGCCGAAGGTGCTGAAGAAGGGATCGAACACCTTCGACAAGGCTTCGGCGGGTATGCCGCAGCCGTTGTCGGAAAGGGTGAGGTGCCAGCAGACCTGGCCATCCAGGTGTTCTTCCACCGCGGCCAGGACGATGCGCGGAGTCGCGGCATCCTCCAGGGCCCGGATGGCGTTCTGCACCAGGTTCTGGGCGACCTGGCGCAGGAGGTCGGGATCCCCCCGCCAGGAGGCCTGGTCAGGGATCTGGTTGTCCCAGGGCACGGCCTCCGCCAGGGTGCCGCTCCGGAGCGTCTCCTCCCAGAACCTGCGGAGGGAAACGGCGCCCGCCTTGGGCTGGAGATCCCGGCTGAAGGCCAGGGTGTTGCCCACCAGGCTGTTCAGGCGCCCCACCCCCTCCTGCATCTTGCGCGCAAGCTCCAGCGGGCCCGCCTGCTCCGCCAGATCCTGCACCAGCATGCCGGAGAAGAGGGCCAGGCTGCCCAGGGGGTTCCGGATCTCATGGGCCAGTTCCGCCGCCATGCGCCCCATGGCCGCCAGCCGGTCCTCCCGGGAAGCCTGCTGGGCCCTCAGCACGGCTTCCGTGACGTCCCGGAGGGTGACGATGGTGCCGCCATGGGGCGCGGAGCGACGCTCCTCTTCGAAGATCAGCTCCCGGCCTTCGCTGGTCTGGAACCGGCGCTGGCCCCCGGGGCTGCCGGGTTCCCAGGGGGCCGGGTCCTCCAGGAAGTGCCCCTCCAGGGCCAGAGGCCGGTTGGTGAACCGCAGCGAGCCATCCTCGGCCAGCACCCAGATGGCGAAGGGGACGGCCTCGAGGACGGTCTGGAACTCCCCCTGCAGCTGCCCCAGCTGCCCCTGCAGGGCTTCGTAGCGCACCTGGAGATGTTCCGAAGCGGCCGTGAAGGCTTCGAAGGCTTCCAGCAGCTGGCGGGGGTCCGGGTGGGCCTGGGCCTCGGTCACGGAGCCCCCGGGTGATCCAGCAGACGGAGGAGCAGGTCGCGCTCCTCGCCCTTGGGTTCGGCTTCGGCCGCCTTCTGGAGGGCGCTGCGGGCCTCCGGGGTGCCGAGGGTGGCCAGGGCCTTGGCCGCGGCCACGCGGATGGCCGGGGGCTCTCCGGCGCTGAAGAACCCCTTCCGGCGCAGGCATTCCAGGAGCACGGGCAGGGCCTTCGGGGAAGCGATCAGGCCCAGGGTGTCCAGGGCCTGGACCCGCAGCTTGAGCAGCACCCGCTTGTCCTGGGCCAGCTCGGCCACCTGGGGCAGGCTGTTCACCGCCTGCAGCTGTCCGAGGGCGAAAAGGATCTCCTGGAGGGTCTCCGCATCGGTGTCCTTCATGCGCGCCACCAGGTGCGGTTCGGCCCCAGGGCCACCCAGCTTCCAGAGGGCGCGCACGGCGGTGCGGCGCACCCGGGGCTCGGGGTGGCGCAGCAGGGGGAGGACCGAGGGTACGCAGCCCGCGTCCCCCAGGTCCGAAAGCAGGGTCAGGGCATTCCGCACCAGGAACCAGGCCGGCGCACTCAGGGCATCCTGGAGGGCGGGAATGGAGGTGGGGCCCATGCTGCGGACCGCTTCCACCAGGCGGCCCCGCCGTGCCCGGTCGGCCTCTTCGCCGAGCCTCACCACCAGCTGCCGGGCCATGGGATCGCCGATGAATTCCAGGTAGGGCTGCACCTCCTGGATCATGCGCTCCCGTTCCAGGCTGAAGGCCCAGGCGATGGTGAGGTCCAGGAGCTCGGTCCGCTGGAGGCTCGCCCGCAGCTGGGCCAGGGCCACGTACCGCCAGGGATGCTTCTCCTCCAGGAAGGCGCAGAGGCCGTCCAACTCCTGCAGATCCGCGATGACCGCCCCCAGCTCGCCCCGCTCGACCAGGGCCGTCAGCAGGGATTCCAGGCCCTCGGTGGTCCAGCGGTGGATCGGGGGTTCCGGTTCCCAGGCGAAATGCGCCCTCAGGGCCTCCGAAAGGGGCCCCTCGCTGCCGCTGGGCAGACCGGGATCCTGGGCCCACCGGGCCATGCCGGACAGGGTCTGGATGGCCTTGAGGCGCAGGTCGGATCTTTCATTGCGGAGGGTCTCCAGGAGGATCTCCTGGATGCGGATGAACTCATTGAAGCGCCGGAGGTCCAGCAGCTCCCGCAGGAGGGCCAGGCGCTCCTCCGGGCTCAGCTCGAACAGGTAGCCCTCCTCGAGCACCTTCAGCACCTTGGCCTCCAGGCTGAGCTCCTCCCAGGCCAGGTGACGCAGGATCCCTTCGGCCTGGGAGGCGTCCTGGCCCGTGATGCGCAGGTGGGAGGCCAGGGTGCGGACCAGGCGATCCCGGTCGGGGATGGGGCGGAGGATATCCAGGAGCGGGCCCTTCATCTGGGCCCAGGAGGTGCCCTGGGCCAGCACGGTGCTCGTGGCCACCGCCAGGATCTCACCGGCCAGGGCCTTGACGCCCAGGGCCAGGCCCGCGGGGTGGACCGGCAGGCTGGCCAGGCCCGCCAGCAGGCTCAGTTGCACTTCGGGCGTGAGCCCCATGAGCACCTGGCGCAGGGTGCCGAGCTGGCTGGGGGTCGGCATGCCTTCGCCCAGCCCCAGTTCCCGCCCCAGGGGCCCGAGGCCACTGAGATCCGCGGCACTGAATCCAGCCAGGGGACTCAGGCCGCCGTCTTCGTAGATGCCCCCCGGCGAGCCCCCATCCTTCGGGCCACCGGGCCCCCGCGCCAGGCTGGTTCCCTTGCTGATGGAGTCGAGCAGGGCCGATCGAATGAACTTGACGAGGTTCTCCGGCGAAGGCGAGGGCGGAGCCGCCGGGGAGAAGGCCGGGGCCTTGTCCCCGGCGCCGGTTTCCTCCCCTTCAGTGACCTCCTGGTAGCGGGTCTTGGAGACCTTGATATGCCTCACTCCGGAGGTCTGGAGCAGCAACTCAAAGCCGCCCTGCTCCTCCAGGGCCTTCGGCTTCATGGCAATGCCCTGGAGGAAGACCAGGATCTCCTCCGGCTGGAGGCCCCGCTCGAAGGAGAATCCGCTGATGCCCCGCTCAGAGGTGAGCCGGGCCAGGGTCGAGACGTGGGCATTCCGAGCGTCCTGGACCTGGCCGTCCACGAAGGCCTTGGTCCCCGTCACGAGGAACTGCAGCTTCTCCTGGGCGGCCAGCCAGCGGTTGAGCCCGGCGTGGACGGTGGCGAGGGATTCCTGGGAGCGTGGGTGCAGGGCCGTGTACATCTGCAAGGACTTGAGGGCCACGGAAAGGCTTTGGGCAATCGGCAGGAAGTCGTTCATGGGGGCGTCATCTCCATGGGATCCGACCATTCACGCCGCAGCTGGGCGTAGTGGGCCTCGAGGAAGGCCAGCCGCCGCCGACCTTCCTCCTTGGCCAGCTCCGTATTGAAGCTTTCGGTGATGGTCCGGGCCAGGGGAAGCCAGGCTGCGCCACGGCGGAGGATCTCGGCCGTGGTGACGGGCTGGAAGGCGCCGCTGATGCAGCTGAAGTGCACCAGGCTGGCGGCCCCGATCTTGCTGAGCTTGTCACAGTCCCAGAGGCAGGCGGTCTCGAGGGGCTCGAGCCGCCGGGTGAGCTTGAGGCCCACGTGGCATTCGATGGCATGGCAGACCGCAGGGATCTTGTCCGGGGGGAAATCCGTACTCGCGAGAATCCCCCGCACCTGGGCCGAGGCATCCCTGGCGTGGGTGTCCTTGGCCTGGGGATCCTTCAGGCGCTTGGCCACGTCATGCAGCCAGGCGGCACACTCCACCACCTCCAGATCGGCCCCGGTGGCGGGCGCCAGCCAGCGGGCCAGGAGGACCGCCGCGAAGGTGTGCTCGAAGCGGTAGTTGAAGATGGGCTGGTAAGTGCCTTCCACCTCATGGCCGATGCCCCAGAAGCGGATCGCATCGGCTTCTGAAAAGCGCCGCAGCGCTTGTTCGCAGGCAATCCGCCAAGGGATGGTGGTCATGTTCTGGCTTCCTCGTGGGCGTGGAGGGCGCGAAGCGTGGCGTTGATTTCCTCAAACATGACCCGATCCGCCCAGGGCGCGCAAGCCCCTGCCAGCTGGTCCACCAGGGGGCGCAGGCCGGCGGCCGGCTCAAGCCCGACGATGCGGAGGCCTTCGAGGGCCATGCGGGCCTCGATGGCCAGAACCTGCTCCAGGGCGTCCACGGCGCGCAGCAGTTTCCGGGCGGCGATGGGGCCCATGCTGACGTGGTCCTCCTTGCCGGCGCTGGTGGGGATGCTGTCCACGCAGGCCGGGTTGGCCAGCCCCTTCATTTCGCTCACCAGGGCCGCCGACGTGACATGGGCCATCATGAAGCCAGATTCGAGGCCCCCGTTCTGCGTGAGGAAGGCCGGCAGGTCCGAGTAGGCCGGGTTCACCAGGCGCTCCTGCCGTCGCTCGGAGATGCTGGCCAGGTCAGCCGCGGCGATGGCCAGCACATCACAGGCGAAGGCCGGGTACTGGCCATGGAAGTTGCCGCCGGACCGGGATTCCTGGGTATCGGTGAAGATCATCGGGTTGTCCGTGGCGCTGTTGAGCTCGCGCTCCAGGATGGCCCCCGCGAAGGCCAGGGCATCCCGGGTGACGCCGTGCACCTGGGGAATGCAGCGCAGGCTGTAGGCATCCTGCACGCGGTGGCAATCCTGGTGGCTTGCCGCGATGGGGCTGGAATCGCCGAGGAGGGCGCGCATGTGCTCCGCTACCAGGAGCTGGCCCGGGTGGGGCCGGGCGGCATGGATGCGGGGATCGAAGGCCCGCCGACTGCCCCGCAGGGCCTCCAGGCTCAGGGCCGCGATCTCGTCCGCCAGGTGGGCCAGCCGGGTGAACCGCTCCACCGCCAGATTGCCCAGGGCGGTGATGAGCTGGGTGCCGTTGATGAGGGCGAGGCCCTCCTTGGCCTGCAGGGTGACGGGGAAAAGGCCCGCCGCGGCCAGCGCCTCCCCACCTGGCACCTGTCTGCCTCCGCCTGACGCACGCAACGTCGGTTGCGTGCTCCCACTCGCTTCGCTCGCGGAGTCGGAGCCTCCGGACCAGGCCAGGCCCTCCCCCACGAGCAGCAGGGCCATGTGGGCCAGGGGGGCGAGATCGCCGCTGGCGCCCACGCTGCCCTGGCAGGGCACCACCGGAACGATGTCCTGGTTCAGGCAGGCGGCCAGCAGGCGGATGGGTTCGGGGCGAATGCCGCTGTGGGCCTTCAGGAGGCAGTTGATGCGGGCGGCCATGAGGGCCCGGGTCTGATCCTTCGGCAAGGGCTCGCCCACCCCGGCGGCATGGCTGCGGATGAGGTTCAGCTGGAGCTGCTGGAGCTGGTCGGGGGGGATCACCACGGTGGCAAACTGGCCAAAGCCGGTGTTGATGCCGTAGACGGTGCGCCCTTCGGCCACGATGCGATCTACCACGGCCCGGTTCTCGGCCACCAGGGCCAGGGCCCCCTCATCCAGGGAGACGCCCTCCCCGGCGGCGATGCGGGCCAGCTTGGCTGCGGTGAGGGAGCGGCCATCGAGATGGATCATCGGAGTTCCTTGCGGGAGATCGTCAGGGCCAGCACCAGGGCCAGGCCCAGGGTCAGGCCGGCGAGGGTGTGGGTGGCCTGGCCACCCCAGCGGGCGAAGGTGAACGTGCCCACGGCGGGGCCGATGATCCGCCCCAGCCCGGTCATGGCGTTGATCACGCCGAAGAGGCCACCCTGCTCCTCCGGCGGCGTCAGCCGGCTCGCCAGGGCCGTGCCGGCGGTGCTGCCCATGCCGCTGCCCCAGGAGAGGGGGATGAGCAGGAGGAGGAAGGGCCACATCCAGGCCGCCTTGGGCAGCAGGGGCAGGGACAGGCCCATGAGCAGCAGCCCCGTGATGAGGGCCGCCCGCTCGGGAACGCGCTTGGCGACCACGCGCACGAGGCCGCCCTGGTAGATCACCAGGAGCACGCCGATGCCGGCGAAGAGGAAGCCCACTTCCCGCTGATGGAACTCGAACCGCTGGTGGACCAGCAGGGCGAAGGTGCCCTCCATCATGGCGAAGCCGGCCATGGCCAGCAGGGACACGCCCAAAATCTGGGGCATTCCCGGACGCTTCAGGGCCTTGACCAGGGCGTGGCCGCGGCTTTCATGGGACCGGGCCCGGGCCCGCACCTCGTCCGTGAGCGTTTCGGGCAGCCAGAACAGCACCATCAGCGAGGCCAGCAGGGACAGGCCCGCCGCCACGAAGAAGGGCAGGTGCCAGCCCCGCGTCGCCAGCAGGTGGTGGCCGAACTCGCTGCCGCTCAGGATTCCGGCCATGGCCGGGCCCAGCACGAAGCCCAGGCCGAAGGCCGCCCCGATCATGCCCAGGACCTTGGAGCGTTCCTCGGGCTCCGAGCTGTCCGCCATGGCCGCCTGGGCCACGGCAATGTTGCCCCCGGTGATGCCGTCCAGGATGCGGGCCGCCAGGATCCACTCGAAGCGGCTGGTGAGGGCCAGCATCAGGTAGCCCAGGGCCGAGCCGATGAGGCTCACCCACAGCACGGGCTTCCGGCCCACCATGTCCGATACCCGGCCCAGGATGGGCGAGGCGATGAACTGCATGAGGCTGAAGCTGAGGAAGGCCACCCCGGCCCAGAAGGCCCCGGGGGTGGTGCCGGCGCCGCCAAGGCCCAGGAAATGGTTGACGCTTGCCATCCAGCCGCTGGGGTGGTCAGAGATGGCCTGGGCATAGAGGGGCAGAATCGGGATGACGATGCCGAAACCCAGGAGGTCGACGAACACCGTGAGAAAAATCGCCATCCGGGCGCGCTTCGAAGACTGCATGGGGTTCTCCAGCCCCCCAGTGTAGCCCGGTGCCGTGTTCAGCTACCCAGCACCCGCTGCAGCAGTTGCCGAAGCACCTTGATCTGGTAGGGCTTCTGGATGAAGGCCGCCGGCGCCTGCCCCGAAAGCGTCCGGATGGAGTCCTGCTGGGTGAAGCCGCTGCTCAGGATGACCGGCACCGAAGGATCCAGGTCCTGCATGGCCTGGAAGGCCTCTCGGCCATCCAGGCGGGGCATGGTGAGATCCATGAGGACCAGGTCTGGGCGCGGCCGCTCCCTGAACCGTTCCAGGGCCTCCATCCCATCCCGGGCCGTGAGCACCTCAAGGCCAAGCGCCTTCAACGCGGCGCCGATGGTCTGGAGGATGAGGTCCTCGTCATCCACCAGGAGCACCCGCCCCTTGAGCTTGGGGGTGGAGGGCCCCTCTCCAACTGGATGGGCTGGGGCTGCCGCCTCCTGGGAGGCGGGGAAGCAGATCCGGAAACAGCTGCCGCGCCCCACCCCGCTGGTGATGCTCAGGCCCGCGCCATGACCCCGAAGGATGCCCAGCATGGCCGAGAGGCCCAGGCCCCGGCCCTTGGCCTTGGTGGTGAAGAAGGGATCGAAGATCCGGTCCATCACCTCCGGAGCCATGCCGCCGCCGGTATCCGAGACCTCCAGCAGCACGTAGGAGCCCGGCTGCAGGGACTCCCCCCGGAAGGTCGCCTGCAGTTCCCGCTCGCTCAGCTCCGCGGGGGTGGTCGACAGGTGGATGACCCCCTCCCGGTCCCCGATGGCATCGGCGGCATTGGTGACCAGGTTCATGACCACCTGCTGGATCTGGGCGGCATCCGCCTGGATGGCGGGGAGGCCCGGCTCCAGGTCGAACCTCAGGCGGATCTTCTTCGAGATGGACACTTCCAGCAGGTGGGTGACCTCGTGCACCACTTCGTTGAGGTCCTGGGGTTTGACCAGGAAATGCCCGCGGCCCGAATAGGCCAGCATCTGCTTGGTGAGCTCCGTGGCCCGCAGGACCGTGGCCTCCATGTTGGTGAGGTAGGCCTGGGCCCGGGCATCTTCCGGCAGGTTCATCTGGGCCAGGTTCAGGTTGCCCATCACCACCGTCAGCAGGTTGTTGAAGTCATGGGCGATGCCCCCCGCCAGGAGGCCCAGGCTTTCGAGCTTCTGGGACTGCCGCAGCGCTTCCTCCATGTGCAGGCGCTCCGTGACGTCCGTGGCGATGCCGATGACGCTTTCCAGGCGGCCCTGCTCGTCGAAGACCGGCGTCAGGAAGTTGTCGAAGCGGCGGCCACCTGCCTCCGAGATCTGCCGGGAGGCTTGCCCGGCCAGGGCGCGGCGGATCTGATCCACGGTGTCCAGATCGGCCTGGTAGAGCTGCAGGGCGTTCTGTCCCACGACCTGCCCCGGGCTGAGGCCCAGGTTCGCAAGGCCCAAGCCCTCGGAAAGCAGGAACCGGCCCTCCGGGTCCAGCTGGTAGATCACCGCCTGGGTGTTGGCGAGCACCGTGCGCAGGCGCTGCTCGGCCATCCGCAGGGCCGATTCGGCGGCCTGGCGATCCGAGATGTCCCGGGTCACGGAAAGGAGGCAGGGGACGCCATCCACCTCCATGATCCGCCCGGACATGAGGCCGGTCAGAAAGCTGCCGTCCTTCCTGCGGAAGCGGATCTCCTGGCCCATGTACTCGCCCTGGGTGCGGAGGAGCTCGACGATCCTCGAGCGGTCCTGAGGATCGGCCCAGATGTTCATGGCCAAGGCGGTGTTGCCGATGGCTTCCGCCCGGCTCCAGCCGGTGATTTTTTCGAAACCTTCGCTGACTTCCAGGTAGGTGCCGTCCTCCAGCCGGGTGAGGTTGATCGCGTCGGGGCTGCCGTGGAAGGCCCTGGAGAATTTCTCCTCGCTGGCCAGGAGCGCGGCCTCCGCCGCCTTTCGAACGGTGATGTCCCGCACGGACACGAACAGCAGGTCGCGCCCCTCGAAGGTCAGCATCACCCGGGACAGCTCCACCGGGCGGAAGGTGCCGTCCTTGCGGCGCTGGGTGGTTTCACGGACGTCGGTGGTGCCCCGCCGGAGCTGCTCCCAGGTCGCCTTCCAGCTTTCGGCCGTGAGGCTCTCGTCGATGTCGGGAACGGACATCCCCAAGAGCTCCTCCCGGGTGTAGCCAAGGCCCAGGCAGGCAGCCCGGTTCACGGCTTCGAAACGACCGGATTCGTTGATCCAGAACAGGGAATCCCGGGCGTCCTCCACTGCTGCGGACACGAGCCTCAGCTGTTCTTCGGAGGTCTTCCGATCGATGGCCATGGCGATCTGGGTCGAGACGAAGGAAAGGATCTCCAAGTCCTCGGGCCGGTAGCGGTAGCCGCCTTCGTAGCTCTGGATGACCAGGGCCCCAAAGACGCGCTTCTCGTTGCGGAGCGGAACGCCCATCCAGGCCAGGGACTCCGAGCCCAGGAAGGCCGCCTCCCCGGCTTCCACCATGGCCGCCAGGCGAGTCTCATCCAGCAGCTGGGGCCGGCCCGTCCGGATGACGAATTCCGTGAGCCCTCTTCCGAAGGGTCGAGGGGCCGGTTGCTCGTCCACCTGATCCACCCAGTAGGGCCATTGAATGGTGTCTGTCCGTTCATCATGCAGGGCCACGAAACAGTTCTCGGCCGGCACCAGCGTGAGCAGGATGGCGTGGACGGACTGGTACAAGGAGGGCAGGTCCCTCGCCTGAAGGGCAGCCTCGGAGATCCGGTAGGCGGCATCCCGGATCTGCTCGGCCCGCTTTCGCTCCGAGATGTCCTGGGCGACCGCGATGATGACCTTCTGGCCCAGGTAGGTGCCGGGGTAGAGGCGGACATCCTTGGGAAAGGTCGAGCCATCCGCCCGGAGACCCCAGAATTCGAACTGCTGATCTTTCCCCTGGAGGGCTTCCAGGGTGGCACGGCCCACGGCTGCCAGATCATTGCGCCCCGGAGCGGACAGCACCTCCGGAGTCTTGCCAGGAAAGAAGGCCCGGGGATGGCCGTACATCCGCACGGCCCCTTCGTTCACGTCCAGGAAGCGCCCATCCTCCGCCAGGATGTAGATGGACTCCGAGATCGCATCCAGGATCCCCCGGGTGCCCTCCAGGCGGGCTTGCAGGCCTTCGGCCCTCAGCTCGGATGCGGCGAGCGCCTGTTGGAGGTCCCTGGGTGGAGGCTGGTCTTCCATGTCCCTAGCATCGGCCAAGGCCATGAGGACGGAAAGTCCTGGCGCAAATCAGGCCCAGCGGAAGCGACGGAGCGCCACCAGGAACGCGCCCAGGGCCCAGGTGCCGACGATGGACAACCCCAGGCCATGGCCGGCCAGGCTGCCCCCGTCGTTGAAGACGGCCCGGAGGGCCCGGATGAACGGGGCCAGCGGCAGGAGGGCCACAACCTGCTGGAGCCAGGCCGGGGCCGAGTCCAGGGTGAAGTAGACGCCGCTGAGCATCATGAGGGGGAAGAACACCAGGTTGGAAATGGCGCCGTAGCCTTCGGCGGTGTCCGCGAATCCGCTCAGGGCGAAGCCGATGGCCATGAAGCAGCCGGTGCCCAGGGTCATGATGACCAGCAGATCGAGGAAGGAGCCCTGGTTCTGGATGCCGAAGACCAGGCGACCCACCAGGATGAGGAGGGCCGCCTGGGCCACGGTGAGGGTCAGCCGGTGCAGCACCTGGCCCAGCAGGAAGATCCACTTGGGCAGCGGCGTCACCGCCAGGCGCCGGAACTTGCCCTTCTCCCGGTAGGTCACGTTGGTCATGCCCACGGCGAAGAGGCCCATGCTCACCAGGTTCAGGCCCAGCAGGCCCGGCAGCAGAAAGGTCACGTAGCTGGCCGACCGCCGGCGGCCCGGGCTTTCCATCTGCACTGGGATCCGCTGGGGTTCCGGGGCGCCGTTCAGCCGGGCCTGGGCCAAGAGGTAGGCCTGGTTCGCCAGCCCCGCCGCCGCTCCGGCCTGGGCCAGGAGGTAGCTGTTCAGGCGCAGGCGGTAGCCCGAGCCCTCAGGCTCCAGCTGGGCCGCGGTCTCGCTCCGGGACCAGCGGGCTTCGGCCTCGGCTTTCGAAAGGGTCTGGACCTGCAAATGCAGGTCGGCCATGGCCTGGTCCAGGGCCTGATCCAGGGCCGTGGGCGCCGAGGATTGCACCCGCACGATGGTGAGCTTGGGCCCCGCATTGTCCCGGAACATGACCCCGAACCCCAGGAGCAGCAGTACCGGGAAGGCCATGGTCCAGAACAGGGCCACCCGGTCGCGGCTGTAGAGCCGCCATTCCATCGCGAACTGCCGCCAAAGCATAGTCACTCCCTCAGGCTCCGGCCCGTGCGTTGCAGGAACACATCCTCCAGGGTGGCGCGGCGGATGTGGACCTGCTGGAAGGGGATGGCGGCCGCTTCGACGGCCTCCAGCAGCCGGGGCAGCAGGGCCTTGGGATCGGGTGTGCGGATCTCCCAGAGGTCCGAGCGGGGCTCCACGGCCTGGCCCAGACGGGCGGCGAAGGCCGCGGGATCAGGGGCCGCGCCCTCGAAGGTGAGCTCCACCACGCTGGGCATGGCCAGATCCGAGATGAGCGTGGCCGGCGTGCCGGTGGCGATGACCCGGCCATGGTCCATGATGGCCAGGCGGTCGCAGAGGGCTTCGGCCTCGTCCATGTAGTGGGTGGTCAGCACCACGGTGCGGCCCTCGCTCTTCATGCGCTTGACCACGTCCCAGAGGCCCCGCCGGGCCTGGGGGTCGAGCCCGGTGGTGGGCTCGTCCAGGAACACCAGCTCGGGATCGTTCACCAGGGCCAAGGCCAGGGCCAGCCGCTGCTGCTGGCCGCCACTGAGGGTGACGTGGTAGGCATCGGCCTTCTCCTCCAGCTGCACCAGCTCCAGCAGCTCCTGGGTGGGCCGACGCTTGGGGTAGTAGCTGCCGTAGAGGTCCAGGGCCTCCCGGGGCGTGATCTTGTTGAAGAGGCTGGTGCTCTGCAACTGGACGCCGAAGCGGGCGCGGATCTCTTTTCCGTTCTTCTCCCAGGTGAGGCCCAGGATCTCGATCTCGCCGGCATCCGCAGTGGTGAGGCCCTCGATGATCTCCAGGGTGGTGGTCTTGCCGGCGCCGTTGGGGCCCAGCAACCCGAACACCTCGCCCCGGGCCACTTCCAGATCCACGCCATCCACGGCGACGACCTTGGGGAAGGCCTTGCGAAGACCGCGGATGCGGAGGGCTGGACCGGACATGGAGACCTCAGGTCCCACAGATACCACGGGGCAGGTTCGGGAGGTTAGCCTCAGACTTTACAGATCAACCAGGTCGGATGGCTAGAGTGCAGCGATGCGGCGGCCTCATCCCGAGTGGCTCCTGTGGCATACCGCGCCGCCCAGCAGCTGCCGGAGCCGCAGAGCAGGGGCTCGCCGCCGGTATCGCGCAGGGCGTCCCGCACTTCCGCCAGGGGTGGGCAGACCCAGAGGGCGGCGCCCGTCAGATCGTTGCGCCAGGGGGGAGCCACGCCCTCAGGCTGGGCGGGCAGGGCCTCCGGGAAGGGGTAGCCCACGTAGTGCAGGGCGCGATAGACACTGGGGGTGCCCACGTGCAGCCCGGGATGGACGAGGAGGATGGGTTCCAAGGGCACGGGCCGCAGAGGAAACACCCGTTCACCGCGCCCCAGCCCCAGCACGGTACCGCCCAGCAGGAACAGGGGCACATCGCTGCCCAGGCGGGCGGCCAGCCGGAGCAGGGCCTGGTCCTCCAGCCCCAGGTCGAAGAGCCGGTTGCCCAGCCGCAGGGCGCCGGCCGCATCGCTGCTGCCACCCCCCAGCCCGGCGCCGTGGGGGATGTGCTTCTCCAGCCGCAGGGCCGCAGGCAGGGGCCGCTTTGCCGCTTCTTCCAGCAGGCGCCAGGCCTTGAGCACCAGGTTGGATTCGTCGGCCACCAGGCCCTCGCCGGCGGGCCCCGTGATGGTGAGGGTCAGGTCGGTGGCGGGTTCGGCCCCGAGCCGGTCGGTCAGGTCCGGCACGCCCTCCAACACCGTGGTCACCAGTTCCAGGTCGTGGAAACCATCCGCCCGTCGTCCAAGGACAGCGAGGAAGCGGTTCAGTTTGGCGGGACACAGCACGGCTGACATGGGGACAGCCTACAGCAGGTAGGTCTTCCCGTACATCAGGTAGCGGTCCACGCTGCGGGCGGTGTTGCGGCCCTCGTGGATGGCCCAGACCACCAGGGACTGGCCGCGGACCATGTCGCCGGCCGCGAAGACCCCCGGCACGCTGGTCATGCGCTGGCCATCGGCCACCACGTTCCCTCGGCCATCCAGCTTCAGGCCGAGCTCCGTGATGGGTCCCGTGCGCTCGGGCCCCACGAAGCCCAGGGCCAGCAGGACCAGGTCCGCGGGAATCGCCCGCTGGCTATCCGGGAGCTCCTCGTGGTGCATCCGGCCATCGGCATTGCGGGTCCACCGGAGCCCGACGGTGTGGACCTCCTTCACGGTGCCGGCTTCGCCGGCGAAGCGCAGGGTCTGGGTGGCGTAGATGCGGGGGTCGCAGCCCTGGAGGGCGGCGGCCTCCTCCTGGCCGTAGTCCATAGAGCCCACCTTGGGCCACTGGGGCCAGGGGTTGTCCTGGGCCCGGTGCTCCGGTGGCTGGGGCAGGATCTCCAGCTGGGTGACGGATTTCGCCCCGTGCCTCAGGGCCGTGCCGATGCAGTCGGTGCCGGTGTCGCCGCCCCCGATGACCACCACCTGCTTGCCCTTGGCGGAGATGTAGGCGCCATCGGCATGGGCGCTGTCCAGCAGGCTCTTGGTGTTGAGGGTGAGGAAATCCATGGCCTGGTGGACGCCCTGGAGCTGGCGGCCTTCGATATCGAGATCCCGGGGCAGGGTGGAGCCGCAGCAGAGCACCGTGGCGTGGTAGTCGTTCAGCAGGCTTTCGGTGGAGATGCTCCGGCCAATCTCCACCCCGGTGACGAAGCGGACGCCGTTCCGGGCCATGAGACCCACCCGGCGGTCCACCAGCCGCTTGTCCAGCTTCATGTTGGGGATGCCATACATCAGCAGGCCGCCGATGCGGTCCGCCCGCTCGAAGACCGTTACCGTGTGGCCCGCCCGGTTGAGCTGGGCGGCGCAGGCCAGGCCCGCGGGGCCCGAGCCCACGATGGCCACCTTCTTGCCGGTGAGCACCTGGGGCACCTCCGGCCCGATCCAGCCTTCCTCGAAGGCCTTGTCGATGATGGAGACCTCGATGGCCTTGATGGTCACTGGATCGCCGCCCAGGCCCACCGTGCAGGAGCCTTCACAGGGGGCTGGGCAGACCCGCCCGGTGAACTCGGGGAAGTTGTTCGTGCGGAGAAGGCGGCGGAGGGCCCGCTGCCACTGGCCCCGGTAGACCAGTTCATTCCAGTCGGGGATGAGGTTGTTCAGGGGGCAACCCGAGGCCGTGCCAGCCATGAGCTTGCCGGTGTGGCAGAAGGGCGTGCCGCAGTCCATGCAGCGGGCGCCCTGGCGCTGGAGCAGCTCGTCCGGCACCCGGGGGTGGGACTCGTCCCAGTCCTTGAGGCGCTCCAGGGGCGGCCGGTCCCGGGGCAGTTCGCGCTGGTAATCGATGAAGCCGGTGGTTTTGCCCATGTCAGTTTCCATCCGCGCGGGAGAGGCTCCGCGCATTCTCTTCGAAGGCCGCCAGCACGGCCTCGTCTTCCGAAAGGCCCTTCTCCCGCATGCGGGCCTGGCTTGCCAGGACCCGCTCATAGTCATGGGGCATGACGCGGACGAAGCGGGGGAGCCACTGTTCCCAGTCGCGCAGGATGGTGATGGCCCGCTTGCTCTGGGTGGCAGTGGCGTGCCGGGTGATGAGGTCCTTCAGGTGTTCGGCTTCTAGCGGATCCCCGATGGGCCCCATGCCCACCAGGTCCAGGTTGGACCGGGCGGGGAAGTCGCCGGTCTCGTCCAGCACCCAGGCGATGCCGCCGGACATGCCGGCGCCGAAGTTGCGGCCCGCCCGGCCGAGGATCACCACTTCGCCGCCGGTCATGTACTCGCAGCCGTGGTCGCCGATGCCTTCCACCACGGCCGTGGCGCCGGAATTGCGGACGCAGAAACGCTCGCCCGCCAGACCACGGATGTAGGCTTCGCCCGACGTGGCGCCGTAGCAGGCGACGTTGCCGATGACGACGTTCTCCTCGGGCACGAAGGTGGACGTGCGGGGCGGGAAGACCGCGATGCGCCCCCCCGACAGGCCCTTGCCCAGGTAGTCGTTGGCATCGCCCTCGAGGGAGAGGGTCAGACCCCTGGGGATGAAGGCCCCGAAGCTCTGCCCGGCGGAGCCCTGGAACTGCAGGCGGATGGTGTCATCGGGCAGGCCGGCCACGCCCCAGCGGCGGGTGATCTCGCTGCCCAGCATGGTCCCCACCGTGCGGTTGACGTTGGAGATGGGCAGGGTGGCGGAGACCGGTGTCCGGGCCTCGATGGCCGGCCGGCAGAGGGGGATGAGGGTGGTGGCATCCAGGGCCTTCTCCAGGCCGTGGTCCTGGTTCACCCGGAAGGTCCGCTTGATGTCCCTGGCCACAGATGGCTTCCACAGCATGCGCGTGAAGTCGAGGGTCCGGGCCTTCCAGTGGTCCACGCCCCGGCGCATCTCCAGGTGCTCGCTGCGACCCACCAGCTTGTAGAACTGCCGGTAGCCCAACTGGGCCATGAGCTCGCGTACCTCCATGGCGATGAAGCGCATGAAGTTCACCACGTGCTGAGGGTCCCCGGTGAAGCGCTTGCGCAGCTCCGGATCCTGGGTGGCCACCCCCACCGGGCAGGTGTTCTTGTGGCAGGCCCGCATCATGACGCAGCCCAGGGCCAGCAGGGCACCCGTGGCGAAGCCGAATTCCTCGGCCCCCAGCAGGGCGGCCACGATGACATCCCGACCGGACTTGAGCTGACCATCGGCTTCGAGCACCACGCGGCTGCGGAGGTTGTTCATCACCAGCACCTGCTGGGCCTCGGCCAGCCCCAGCTCCCAGGGGGCGCCGGCATGGCGGATGCTCGTGAGGGATGCGGCACCGGTGCCGCCATCGAAGCCGCTGATGAGGATGACGTCCGCATGGGCCTTGGCGACCCCGGCGGCAATGGTGCCTACGCCGCTTTCCGAAACGAGCTTCACGCTGATGCGGGCGCCGGGGTTGGCGTTCTTCAGGTCGTGGATGAGCTGGGCCAGGTCCTCGATGGAGTAGATGTCGTGGTGGGGTGGCGGAGAGATCAGGCCCACGCCGGGGGTGGCATGGCGCACCTTGGCGATCCAGGGGTAGACCTTGGGGCCGGGCAGCTGGCCGCCCTCGCCGGGCTTGGCGCCCTGGGCCATCTTGATCTGGATCTCCTGGGCTTCCACCAGGTACTGGCTGGTGACGCCGAAGCGGCCAGAGGCCACCTGCTTGATGGCGCTGTTCTTGGAATCGCCGTTGGCCATGCGCTCGTAGCGGGCCGGATCCTCGCCGCCTTCGCCGGTGTTGCTCTTGCCGCCGATGCGGTTCATGGCGATGGCCAGGGCCTCGTGGGCCTCCTGGCTGATGGAGCCGTACGACATGGCCCCGGTCTTGAACCGCGCCAGGATGGACTCGATGGGCTCCACCTCCTCGAGGGGCACCGGTCGGGCCTGGGAGCGGAAATCCAGCAGGCCCCGGAGGGTGATGGGCTGCTTGCCAGGGTGGTCGATGAGCTCGGTGTAGCGCTTGAAGAGCTTGTAGTCGCCCGTGCGGCAGGCGGACTGGAGCAGGTGGATGGCTTCGGGCGAGTTGAGGTGCGCCTCGCCGTCCCGACGGTACTTGTAGCGGCCGCCGGAGCTCAGGGCGGGGGCATCCGCGGGCCGTTCGGGATAGGCCTGGTCGTGCCGGAGGGCCACCTCCTTGGCGATCACGTCGATGCCGACGCCGCCGATGCGGGTGGGAGTGCCCGAGAAGTACTCGTCCACGAAGTCCTGGCTCAGGCCCAGGGCCTCGAAGATCTGGGCGCCGTGGTAGCTCTGCACCGCGGAGATGCCCATCTTGGACATGACCTTCACGATCCCCTTGTTGACGGCCTTGACGTAGCTCTTTTCGGCCGCCTTGGCCTCGCCGGACAGCATCCCCTGCCGGAGCTGGTCGTGGATGGTTTCGAAGGCCAGGTAGGGGTTGATGGCGCTGGCCCCATACCCGATGAGGGTGCAGAAGTGGTGGACCTCCCGGGGCTCGCCGGACTCCAGCACGAGGCAGACCCGCTCGCGATCGCCGGCCCTCAGGAGGTGGTGCTGGATGGCGGCGATGCCCAGCAGGGCCGGAATGGGGGCGTCGGTGGCATCGTGGCCCCGGTCCGAAAGGATGAGGATGTTGTGCCCCTCGGCGATGGCCTCGCTGCAGTGCCGGCGAAGATCCTCGATGGCCTTGCGGAGGCCCTTGCCTCCCGCATCCGCCTTGAAGAGCATGGGCAGGGTGATGGAGCGGAAGCCCCGGGAGCCGGGACCGCCGTTCAGTCCGCGGATCTTTTCGAGCTCGCGGTTCAGCAGGACGGGCGTGTGCAGCTCGAAGTGGAGGGCCGATGCCGCCGTGGGCTCCAGCAGGTTGCCTTCGGGGCCGATGGCCGTATCCACGGCCAGCACGATGCTTTCCCGGTCCGCATCCACGGGCGGGTTCGTCACCTGGGCGAAGAGCTGCTTGAAGTAGTCGAACAGCAGTTGCGGTTTCTCCGACAGCACCGCCAGGGGGATGTCGGACCCCATGCTGCCGATGGGTTCGGCGCCATCCGCGGCCATGGGGTTCACGATCATGTTCACGTCTTCGAGGGTGTAGCCGAAGGTCTCCTGTCGGCGCAGCACGGTCTCATGATCCGGTTCGTTGACCCTGGGCGGCTCGGGCAGGTCATCGATGCGGACGAGGTTTTCCTTCACCCACTGGGCATAGGGCTCGGCGGAGGCCAGCTGGTCCTTGAGCTCGTCGTCCGGAACGATGCGCCCCAGCCCGGTGTCCACCAGGAACATGCGCCCGGGCTGCACGCGGCCCTTCTGGAGGATCTTCTCGGCGGGGATATCGAGGACGCCGGTCTCGCTGGCCATGACCACGAGGCCGTCCTTCGTGAGGATCCAGCGGGCGGGGCGCAGGCCGTTGCGGTCGAGGATGGCGCCGATGCGCGTGCCGTCCGTGAAGGCGATGGAGGCGGGACCGTCCCAGGGCTCCATCATGCAGGAGTGGAACTCGTAGAAGGCCTTCCGGAGCGGGCTCATGGATTCGTGCCGACTCCATGGCTCCGGCACCATCATCATCAGAGCGTGGGGCAGGGACCGGCCCGCCATGTAGAGCAGCTCCAGCACGTTGTCGAACATGGAGGAATCCGAGCCGTCCAGGTCGATGACCGGCAGGACCTTCTGGAGGTCCTCCCCGAGGATCCTGGAGGCGAAGAGCCGCTGCCGGCCCTCCATCCAGTTCACGTTGCCGCGCAGGGTGTTGATTTCGCCGTTGTGCGAGATGTAGCGGTAGGGATGGGCCCGGGACCAGCTGGGGAAGGTGTTGGTGGAGAAGCGTGAGTGCACCATGCCGAGCCCGGAGGCGAAGGTCTCCTCTCCCAGGTCTGGATAGAAGGTGCCGAGCTGCTCCGAGTTCAGCATCCCCTTGTAGACGATGGTGCGGCAGGAGAGGCTGGAGAGGTAGAAGTGGCCCCGGCCCGGCAGCACCGAGCGGGACACGCGCTTCTCCGCCAGACGCCGGATGACGTAGAGCTTCCGTTCGAAGGGATCCCCGGCGGCGGTGCCGGTGCCGCGCCCGATGAAGACCTGGCGGATGACCGGCTGGCTGGCCCGGGCCGAAACGCCCAGATGGGCATTGTCCGTGGGCACATCCCGCCACCCAAGCACCCGCTGCCCCTCGCCCTGGGTCACCTCTTCCAGGATCTGCTCGCAGGCGTGGCGGTTGCGGTCATCCGGGGGAAGGAAGAGCATGCCAACGCCGTAGTCACCGGGCGCAGGCAGCTCCAGGCCCGTGGTGCCGCAGCGGGAAGCCAGGAACGCGTGGGGGATCTGGGTGAGGATGCCCGCCCCATCTCCAGTGGATTTCTCACTGCCCGAGGCGCCCCGGTGCTCGAGGTTGCAGAGCACCTGCAGGGCCTTGCGGACGATGTCGTGGGAGGGGCGGCCCTTGGTGTCCACCACGAACCCGAAGCCGCAGGAATCGTGCTCCTGAGAGGGATCGTATAGACCTTGGGACTGGATGGGGCGAAGCCTCTCCATCATTGACTCCGGGTGCTAGTTGACAGGTTCGATGCGCGAAACGGCAGATGGCATCCCATCGGCGGGAGGACCGACCGGAGGGCCCGGATGCAAGCGCAAACCATGTTCCATGGAGAAGCTTAGCACAAAAGAAGCAGCTTGTGGATGGGTAAATCCTTTTTGACCGCCAGACGGCTCGGTTTTTACGGTTGAACTTTACAAACCGTCCGACCATTCCTGCGGGCCAACCAGGCGGATCTGACAGCATCAGGCCCCGGGCCGGCCACCCTTGATCCTTGGTGGGAGAGCTAGAGTCCGTCCTCGAGCTCGAACTCCGCATCCGGGATGCTGAGGATCTCGGGACCATTCCGGGTGATGGCGATATCGTGCTCGAACTGGGCGGAGAGACCGCCGTCCTTGGTCCGAACGGTCCAGCCATCGGCCTCCACCAGGCATTTGTGGCTGCCGGTGTTCAGGATGGGCTCGATGGTGATGGTCATGCCCGGTTCCATGCGGAAGCCGGTGCCGGGCTTCTGCTCGGCGAAGACCACCTGGGGTTCCTCGTGCAGATCCCGCCCCAGGCCATGGCCGATGTACTCGCGCACCACGGAATAGCCCCGCTCCTCGGCAAAGGTCTGCACGGCCGTGGCCATGTCCCCCAGGCGGAGGCCGGGACGGCAGTGCTCGATGCCCACGTACATGGCCAGCTGGGCGGTCTGGATCAGCATCCGGGCCTGCTCGCTGATCTGTCCAATGCCTACGGTGAGGCAGGTGTCCCCATGGAAGCCGTCCAGCTTGGCGCCGCAGTCGATGGCGATGACATCGCCTTCCTGGAGCACGTACTTGCTGGGGATGCCATGCACCACCTTGTCGTTCACCGAGGTGCAGAGCGTCCCGGGAAAGCCGTGGTAGCCCTTGAAGCTGGGGGTGGCACCCTGCTGGCGGATGTAGGTCTCGGCGATCTTGTCGAGGTCCAACAGGGTCACCCCGGGCCGGGCGGCCCGGGCGGCGATGCGCAGGGCGTTGGCGGCCACCCGGCAGGCTTCCCGCAGGTGGTCGATCTCCTTGCGGCTCTTGTAGCGGATCTGTTCGCGGATCAGGACCGGGCCCCCCTCATCGATCCAGTCTACCGGTAGAATGTCGGCATGGCTCCACGTTCGAACATCCTGTTAACGACCTCCATTTCCGGCGCCCTGCTCACGGGATGCGGGGGGGTGCCCGCCAGGCCGCCCTCGGTGCCGCCGGAGGCCAGCTGGGGTGGCCAGGGGAAGGATGGCGTGTTCCTCAGGGTGGGCCCCCACGAGGGAACCCTCTGGCAACTGGAGGTCTGGGATCGGAAGGGCCGCCTTCTGGGCACCGGGAACTTCCGCCTGCGCGGGTTCGCGAAGGCCCAGATCGTTCCCGAGGAAGTGTTGGCCTGGGAGCATGGCACCCTGCATCTGAAGGATGGCACCTGGCTGGTGCCGGAAGCACCGGCCCCGAAGTGATGGCCTACACGCGGGAGGAGAAGGACTGGCTGGAGCGGGAGTGGGCATTCCGGGCCTGGGGCCGCGCGGGCCTGCTGTCCACGGACGACTATCGGCAGGTGCTGGCCTGGGAGTCCACAGGGGTGCCCATGGACCTGGTCGTTGCCGCCCTCAACGCCTTCTTCGACCGGCGCGAGAAGCGGGAGAAGCCCCGCACCTTTGTGGCGCTCAAGCACTTCGACCGAGATGTGGCCAAGGCCCTCAAGCTGCGGGAGGCCTTGCTGAGGGCCGGGCCGGAACTGGATGCCGGGAAGGGCTGGGCCCAGGTAAAGGCACCTCTGCATGAAGACCCCGCCGCCCGGGCCGCCTTCGAGGCCTGGCAGCGCTGCCGGGCCTCGGCCCCCTCCCCGGAAGCCGCGGGCTACCTGACCCACCACGATCAGGAGCGCGAGGCCCGGGCCGCCTTGCTGGCCCTGGCCGAAGGGGCTCTTGGACCCGTTGCGGAGGCGCTGCGCGGGGAACTCCGGCAGCGCCTCCTGGCCTCCGACATGAAGGAAGGCAGTCCCGTGTGGAAGCGGGCCTGGAACCACCACTGGGCCCGCCTCGTGGCCCAGGCCTGGGGCCTGCCGCTGGAGGGCGCGTGAGCGAATCCCGCTGGCTACAGGAACTGGAAGCTCCCACAGCAGCCTTCTTTCCTGCCTTCGCAGAACGCGTGGTCGAGCCCGATGGCATCCGTGACGCGATCCGGGAGGCGGTGAAGACCCTCGTGCCACGCATCGACTGGGAGGCCTACCAGCCCCACGTACCCCACGGGCTCCTGGGGCTGCGGGCCGTGCTGCGGCTGCGCCCCTTGCTGAAGGAACAAAGCTTCCTGCGGGCCCTGGGCATCACCTTGCACATGGCCGCCCACGAGGGTCGGCGCTCCCCCCAGGCCCTGGCCCAGGTGACGGGGGCCAGGGGCAGCGGCAGCTGGCGCAACCTGGAGGACTTCATCCAGTCTTGCCGGCCCGGTCTGGCCTATGCGGAAGCCCAGGGCTTCGAGCTGCCGGAGGCCGGGGACTTCCAGCGCCTGGGGCAGCTGGTGGCACTGGACATGGCGAACGTGGGGCACAAGGCCGTGCTGGTCTGCGATCTGGCGGATCTTAATGAGCGGCTGGAGCGGCCCAGGGCCACGGGTCGGCGCCTCTTCGGCCTGGCGGCCTGGGTGGCGGCCACCACCGAAGACACCTTCTGGGCCCGGCGTGCCGCCAAGCGCCTGGTGGGGACAGACCTCACCGTGCCCTGGTTGGCAGCCACGCTCGATGCGGAGGCGCTGGAGGCGCAAGTCCGGGAGACCTGCGACCTGGGCCTGGTGGCCCTGCTGGATCGCCTGGCAGCCCGACTCAAGGCCGGGCAGGGGGCCGGGGACACCCTCGCAGCCCTGGTGCTGGCGGCCGCCGAAAAGCAGCTGGATGCCCGCCGCGATCTGGAGGGCAAGACCGCCTGGACCTTCGCCTACCTGGCCAGCCTCGCCCGCAGCAGGCCCGCGGATCCCCGGGTCTGGTGCCAGGCTGCGGCCCTGGTGAACCTCTTCCCCACGGACGAGCCGGAGGCCCGCGTACGGCCGACTGCCATTTCTGAGGCTTCCAGTGAGGGATTGCTTGAGGCCGTGCTGGACCTCGAACCCGCCCTCGCCATGGGCCAGGCCCAGGGGCTGGCACGGGCGGGGCATGGCGAGGTCGCTCTGCGGGCCCTGGCGGAGGCTGCCACCCTCAACGACCCCACTTTCAACCACGCCCACCAACTCCTGGCGGTGGCGGCCGCGGCGGACCTGCAGGAGCACCTCCCCGCCGGCGTTCAGGAAGCCATGCTCGTGGCCCTCGCCAAGAACCTTGCCAACAGCCAGGGCAGCGGGGACCTGGGGCGCCAGGCAGCGCGGGTGCTGGCTTCCTGAACCCGAATGCCTTCCGCTTTTCCGCTATCCTGACCGGGCCTATTCCGGAGTTGAAATGCGCTTGGCGATCTTCCTGTTCCTGGCCGGTGCCTTGGGCATCGTACGGGCCCAGGCCCCAGCGGCCCAGGGTCCGACCGCGCAGTTGCTTGATCGCCGATTGCGCGACAGCAAGGTCGGTGTGCTGGTGGTGGTGGATGGACCCAAGGGGGAATGGAAGGCTAAAGTCAATGCCCTGAACTCCGATCCGGAGTGGATCGATCTGGATCTTGTCCTGCTGTTTTACGGGTCCAAGGCCGGCGAGGTGGAGGCTCTCCTTCGCCAGAAATACTTAGCGGGACCCCGTCCCCAGTGGGTATTGTTCGGCGAAGGGGGCCGGGCCCTGGCCAATGGGGGGGACCTGCCGGAACCCAAGGCCATGCTCAAGGTGGTCGAGGGGAGCGGGGTCCGCTCTCGGATCCAGGTCATGAGGGACTTCACCCGGCGCCATCCGGACCACCTCGAGGCGCGTGTGAAACTTTGCGGGCTTCTCAGCTCCAAGGCCGAGAAAAGGACCCTGATCCGTGTGGGCGGCAAGGTGGAACCCAGCGAGCCGGCGGATGAGTCCTACGATTCCGTCAAGGCCACGAAGGAACGCGAGGCCAAGGAAGAGGCCAGGGCCCAGGAGAAGCAGGAGGAGAAACCGCCCGTGCAACTTGGCGCCGAGGAGGACCAGGCCATCTGGGGCGAGCTGGTGGACCTCTGCGCCAGGACCTTCCGCAGCGGGGAATGGCTCGAGGTGTGGCCCTGGTCCCTGATCCCTCCGGAGGCGGCGGTGCACAGCCCCAGCATGCAGGAGATGTGTCGGGCCGCGGTTCCGGAGGTGGAACAGGCCCTGGCTCGCAACCCAACTTCCTGGACGGCTTGGCAAGTCTGGCTGGGACTGACCCGCACCTTCGGCGGGAAGCCCATCCGTCCCCTACTAGATAGCCTGGTGCCTGTGCCCACCAATTACGCCCTGGCCTGGCCTCCCCATGAAGTTCGGGATGCCTATGTGAAGGATGCCCGGAAGCGGAAGGACTGGACGGGCATCAAGGACCTGCTGCTGCCTGCGCTCGAACTCGGCCGATTATATGAAGCATCCCAAGAACAGAAAACCGAATGGGTGATGAGAAAGGACGGGAAGATCCAGGAGGTACCGGAGACCGGAGACTACTGGCGTTCCACGCTGGAACCCCTGGTGGAGGCCCTGCTGTGGTTGGGGGATGCGGGGCAGGCGGATGATCTGGTGCGGGAGCGGTTCGGCAAGCACCCCTGGTCGGGGCTGCCCATGCGTGCCTCGGGCCTGGCGCTGCGCTGCAACCAGCCCGGTCTAGCGGCCCAGTGGGGCGCGCTGGGATCCGGGAAGTAGGAGCCACTGAATCGAGACTTTCGCCTTCTGCCGGGCAACCCATGTCAGCGGTCATAAGCTGTTCATGGTTCGACCGAAGGAACTGTTCTAGGCATCGCGGATTCGCTGGGCGGCAGCGCAGCGTGGCGAAGCGACTGATGGCTTGACCGCCGGGATGCATCCTGTGGAACAATCGCGGATCCCATCCGAGGTCACCCATGGGCAAGAACCGGCTTGAAGCCTTCAGCGATGGGGTGCTGGCCATCCTCATCACCATCATGGTGCTGGAGCTGAAGGTGCCCCACGGGGACAGCTTCGCGGCGCTGGGGGTGCTGCTGCCGACCTTCGTGAGCTACGCGCTGAGCTTCATCTACCTCGCCATCTACTGGAACAACCACCATCACCTGCTCCACGCGGTGAACAAGGTCAATGGCCCCGTCCTCTGGGCCAACACGCACTTGTTGTTCTGGCTGTCCCTGGTGCCCTTCGCCACCGCCTGGATGGGTGAGAACCACTTCGCCGCCCGACCCGTGGCCCTCTACGGTGGGGTGCTGCTCATGGCGGGGCTGGCCTACTACCTGCTGAGCCAGTGCCTCATCCACTACCACGGCGCGGAATCGGTGCTCGGATCCGCCGTGGGAAGTGACATCAAGGGGAAGCTGTCCATCGCGATCTATGCCGTCGCGATCCTGCTCTCTTTTGCGAACCGCTGGGTGGGTTTCGGCCTCTATTGGGTGGTGGCCCTGATCTGGCTGATCCCGGACCGCCGCATCGAGCGGGTGATCAGCGAGTAGGCGCTCGACTCCTTGGCCTCCTGGTTCCAGCTCCGCAGGACCCCCTACCATTCGAAGGACATGTGGCCGGAGCCCGCCTTGGCCTGATTCCCCCCATCCTCCTGGCAACCTTCCCGGCAGCCAGGGGTCAGCCTGGGGCATTCGTCTCCCCAGCCGTTCAGGCTCTCGGGAAGGGGATCCCATGGACTTGAGCCCTGCAGGTCTCTTGACGGCTCCCCTGCCGAAGGAGACCTGGACCGGGCTCGCCGCCCTTTCAGCCGAACGGTATCCATGGCTGGGATTTCAGACCCGGTGACTCCCGACCGAAACACCGGGGTATGGAACCACCTGATTCCACGACTGGATCCCGGCCTGAACCATCAGGGCGCGGGTCTGTTGTGGTGAAAATGGCCACCCGGGCCTCCCTCCTGCGTTGCCGGTGGCAAGGGCGAGTCCTTGCCTTTTCGCCGACCGGCTGCGAGGGCTGTTCACCGGGTCCAGCGCGGGCCGTGGCTCCGCGTCGCCCGGGAAGCTTCTCCTCGGGTCTGGGCTGGCTGCTCCGCATGCTCTGCCTGATGGCCGGATTGGGAGCGGCCTGGGGCGCCCCTGCGCCCAGGACCGTGGTCCTGACCCCGGCGGAGCAGGCCTGGCTCAAAGCCCACCCTGTCATCGTCCTGGCCCCGGATCCCGACTTCAAACCCATCGAATACTTCGACAAGGCCGGTGTCTATCAGGGCGCCGCTGCCGACATCATCCGGCTGCTGGAGCGGAACCTGGGCATCACCATCAGCATTGCCCGGGTGGCCAACTGGGATGAGGCCATGGCCAGGTTCAAGAGCCGGGAGGTGGACCTGCTGGGCGCCATGGTCAGGACCCCTGCCCGGGAGCAGTTCGCCCTGTTCTCGGAGACCCTGGTCACCGTGCCCGGGGGCATCTTTGCCCGGAGCGGCCTCGAGCGGGCCGTGTCCCTGAAGGACCTGGCCGGGAAGAAGGTCGCCGTGGTCTCGAACTACACGGCCCACGACATGCTTCGCAGCCAGTACCCGGACATCCACCTGGAGGTCGTCCAGGATGTGTCGACCGGACTGGCCAAAGCCTCCCTGGGGATGGTGGATGCCTATGTGGAGAACATGGCCAACGCCACGTTCTATTCCCAGGAGGCGGGCATCACCAACCTGCAGATGATCGGGAAGACGGATTTCGAGTACCGCTGGGGCATCGGCATCCGCAAGGACTGGCCGGAGTTGCAGGGCATCCTGAACAAGGGGCTGGCCAGCATCAGTGAGCAGGAGCGAGCCCAGGCACTCCAGCGCTGGATCAACATTGAAGGCCAGCACTGGAAGCCCTCCAGGACATTCATCATCGGTTCCCTGGCTGCCCTCTTCGGAATCCTCCTGCTGCTGGCCACCTACTGGAACCATGCGCTGAAGAGCCTCGTCCGCAGCCGGACCGCCTCCCTGGAGCGGGAATTGAACGAGCGGCAGCGGGCGGAAGCGGCCCTCCAGGGCCTCACCGATCGCCTGGAGGAGCGCGTCCGGGACAGGACCGCGGAACTGAGCGAGGAAGTGGGGGAGCGGATCAAGTCCGAGCAGGCTGCACGCGCGAGCGAACAGATGTTCCGGGAGCTCTTCCAGAACGTGGCCGATCCCATCTACATCACGGACCTCTCCGGGCGGCTCCTGGCCGCGAACGCCCAGGCCTCCCTGGAGCTGGACTACACCGAAGCGGAACTGCTCGCCCTGGGAATTCCGGATTTGGATGCGCTCTACACCAGCCCGGAGCGGATCGCCCAGAACTTCGCGGGCCTGTCGGAGACCCGGACCGTAACCTTCGAGACCGTCCACCGCCGGAAGGATGGCTCCACCCTGCCCGTGGAGCTCAGGGTTCGGCTCATCCAATTCAGGGGCCAGACGGCCGTCCTTGGGGTGGCCCGGAACCTCTCCGAGCGCAAACACGCGGAAGCGGAGCGCCTGCGGCTGGAGCAGCAGCTCCTGCACGCCCAGAAGCTCGAAAGCCTCGGCGTCCTGGCGGGCGGAATCGCCCATGATTTCAACAACTTCCTGACCGCCATCGTGGGCAACGCTGATCTCGCCCTGATGCGCCTGGACAGCAGCTCCCCGGCCGCCGAGAACCTCCGCCGCATCGAGAAGGCCGCCGCCCGGGCCTCGGACCTTGCCAGGCAGATGCTCGCCTATTCCGGGAAGGGGCAGTTCCAGCTCCAGTGCATCGACCTCAACCACCTGCTGGGGGACATGCTGCGGATGCTGGAGGTCTCCATCTCGAAGAAGGCCAAGCTGCGCCTCGACCTGCAACAGCCCCTGCCCGGAGTGAGCGCAGACCCCACTCAGATCCACCAGATCGTCATGAACCTGGTGATCAACGCCTCGGAGGCCCTCGGGGAGGAGAGCGGCGAGATCGCCCTTTCCACCGGCCGTTTCGAGTTCGGTGGTCCCCAGCCCGCGGCCATCCGTTGGGAAGAAAGCCTGCACGAAGGCCCCGGCGTCTTCCTGGAGGTCTCGGATACGGGTTGCGGCATGGACCAGGGCACGCTGGCGCGGATCTTCGATCCCTTCTTCTCCACCAAGTTCGCCGGCCGCGGCCTGGGCATGGCCGCGGTGCTGGGGATCGTGCGGGCGCACCGGGGGGCCATCGAAGTCCAGAGCGAGCCGGGGAAGGGCTCGACCTTCAGGATCCTGCTCCCGGCTTCCGACCAGGCCGCGGAGCCCCCAGGCGAGACCTCGCCCGAAGACGACTGGCGAGGCTCTGGGACAGTCCTGCTGGTGGACGATGAGGAGGATGTGCGCGCCATCGGGGCCGATCTGCTCCGGGAACTCGGATTCAAGGTCATCACCGCCGAGGATGGCCTGGCGGCGCTGGAACTGTTCCCGAAACTCCCTGAACTCGCCTTCGTCTTCCTCGACATGACCATGCCGAACATGGATGGCGCCCAGTGCTTCCGGGAGCTCCGCCGCCTCGACCCCGCCGTCCGGGTGATCCTGTCAAGCGGCTACGATGAGCAGGAGGTCGTCCGGAAGTTCACCGGCCAGGGCCTGGCCGGCTTCGTCCACAAGCCCTACACGCTCGCCAAGCTGAGGCAGACAATTAAGGCCCTGGCCTAGGGTGGTTCCGGGAGCAGGCGGCCGTTGCCAGGCCCACCAGCCAGGCCGAGGTGCGGCGCCCGGACTCGACCCAGACCAGGCCGGGACCTCCGAATTCCCTTTACACTGGCGTCATGGCCATCCACCACGAGGTAGACATGCCGAAGTTTGCGTCGCGCTGATCCCATGAGCGAATGGATCAAGAAGCTGCTCAGTCCCTTGCACAGCCTGGGCTCCAGCCGTCGGAGGCACGGCATCCCGCGCCTCCGGGCCGAACTCGCGGTCCTCCGCCGCCAGGTGGTCTCGACCCTCGAACTGGCCGGGGCCGCTGAGGCCAGGCGGGTCCGAGCCCTGCCGCCCCGCACGCCGCTCCGGGAGGCCGAGTTCAAGGTCTACTCCCAGTTCGGGGATGACGGCATCCTCCAGTACCTCACCAGCCACATCCCCGCCAACCCTAGCTTCGTGGAATTCGGCGTGGAGGACTACACCGAAGCCAACACGCGCTTCCTCCTGGTCCAGGACAAGTGGCGGGGGCTCATCATCGATGGCCGGCCCGACCTGGATGCGGTGGTCGTGGCGCAGGGTCTGCCCATGCTCTTCGACCTCGAGATCCGCAGCGCCTTCATCACCGCCGAAAACATCAACGAGGTGATTCGGGGCGCCGGTTTCTCCGGGACGATCGGCCTCCTGAGCGTCGATATCGATGGCAACGACTACTGGGTCTGGAAGGCCATCACCTGCGTGCAGCCCCAGATCGTGGTGGCGGAGTACAACGCCGTGTTCGGCGCCAGGCGGGCAGTCACCGTTCCCTATGCGCCGGATTTCACGCGCCAGCAGGCCCACCCCTCCTGGCTCTACTTCGGGGCCTCGCTTCCTGCGCTCTGCCGCCTGGCGGAGGAGAAGGGCTACGCGTTCGTGGGCTGCAACGAGGCCGGCAACAACGCCTATTTCGTGATCAAGGAACTGGCCTCCTCCTTCCTGGTCCTGACCCCGGAGGAAGGATTCGTGGACAGCCGCTTCCGGGAATCCCGGGATGCCCTGGGCCGCATGGACCGCCTGGGGGGACCTGCCCGCCTGGCCGCCATCTCCGACTTGCCCGTCGTCGATCTGGACACCGGCCAGCGGATCCTCCTTGGGGACATGGGCTCCTGAAGCGACTCAGGCCCCCGGCTTCCGGTAGTTCGGCAGCACCCCGCCCTTGGCCCACTCAAAGATGAGGCTGGTCTGGATGTGGGCTACCTCGGGGCGGGTGGTGAAGGCGTCCAGGGCCAGGTCCCGCAGGTGGTGGGCATCGCGCACGGCCACGTGCACCTGGAAGTCATGGGTGCCGGCCACGTGGAAGACCGCCAGCACCTCCGGCAGCCCCATGACGTGCTTCCAGAAGGCCTTCACCTGGGCCCGGCTGTGCTGGCGGAGTTGCACGGCGATGAGGGCCTGGAGGCCAATCCCGAGGGCTTCGGGATTCACCTCGGCATGGGCGCCCTTGAGCACACCTTCAGAGCGGAGGCGCTGCACGCGGGCCAGGCATGAGGAGGGTGCCAGACCCACGGCCGCAGCCAGCTCCTTGTTGGATAGCCGAGCATCCTTCTGTAATTGATCGATTAGGGCGCAGTCAATTCGGTCTAGATTCATGATTCCCATTATTCCACGAAATAAATTCGGCATGTAACCGAATTTCCAGAGCCTACATTGGGAGAAGGAGATCCTCCATGGCCCACCCCATCAGCCCTCTGTCTTTGGAAACCCAGGCGGTCCACGCCGGTCGCGAAGTGCTGCACGAGCAGGGCATCCACGCGCTGCCCATCGACCTCAGCAGTACCTATCCCGTGCATGACCTCGAGGAGGGTGGCCGCAGCCTCGAAGCCATGGCCATGGGTGGCCTGCCCATCGGCAGCCCGGTCTATGCCCGCCTCTACAACCCCACCGTGGCCCACTACGAGCAGGCCCTGGCCCAGTTGGAGGGCGCCGAAGCCTGCGTGGCCTTCGGCTCCGGCATGGCGGCGGTGACCGCCAGCCTCATGGCCGCCAAGCAGCGGGGCAGCCACATCGTGGCCGTGCGCCCCCTGTACGGCGGTACGGACCACCTGCTGGCCTCCGGCATGCTGGGCCTTGAGGTCACCTGGGCGGAGGCCGATGGCATCGCCGCAGCCATCCGTCCCGACACCGCCATGGTCATCGTGGAAACCCCCGCCAATCCCACCCTGGCCCTGCTGGACCTGGACGATGTGGTGCGCCAGGCCGGCCCGGTGCCCGTGCTGGTGGACAACACCTTCGCCACGCCAGTCCTGCAGAATCCCATCAAGCACGGCGTGACCCTGGTCCTGCACAGCGCCACGAAGTTCCTCGGCGGGCACGGCGACGTGCTGGCGGGTCTGGTGGCCACGAACCATGAATGGGCCACGGAACTGCGCAAGGTCCGCGTCATCACCGGCAACGTGCTGCATCCCCTGGCGGCCTACCTGCTGCACCGCAGCCTGCCCACCTTGCCGCTTCGGGTGCGTGCCCAGCAGGCGGGCGCCCAGGTGCTGGCCGAGCGTCTGGCCAAGCATCCGGCCGTGTCCGGGGTGTACTTCCCCGGCCTGCCGGGCCAGGATCCCAAGGGCCTCATGGGCCGCCAGATGAAGGGGCCCGGCGCCCTCATGGCCTTCGAGCTGGTGGGTGGCTTCGAGGCTGCCGCCACGGTGATGGCCGAGGTGAAGCTCATGACGCCGGCGGTGTCCCTGGGCAGCGTGGACACCCTCATCCAGCACCCCGCGGCCCTGACCCACCGGGTGGTCAACGCCGAAGCCAGGGAGCACAGCGGCGTCTCCCAGTCCCTCATGCGGCTGTCCGTGGGATTGGAAAGCCCCGAGGACCTCTGGGCGGATCTGGAGCAGGCCCTGGTGAAGGCCATGGCCCGCACGGCCCTCCACGCCTGATCCCTGTTATCAGTAACCCTTTTTTGGGGCCGCCCTGGGAAAGGGGCGGCCCCGGTCGTATGCTGGGGGCCTTCATCACGAGCCAGGGAGGCCCCATGGCGGACAAACCCGTACCCACCGGCTTCGGCGCCTTCTGCTGGAGCCAGCTCAATGCCACCGATGCCGCCGCCTGCGTGCCCTTCTATGCCGGGCTCTTCGGCTGGTCGGCCCAGACGGAAGACATGGGCGGCACGCCCCTCACCCTCTTCAGCCGTGGCCAGGACCAGGTGGGCTCCTTGATGCAGATCCCGCCCCAGGGGGCGGAGACACCGCCCAGCCACTGGCTGGGCTATGTGTGGGTCGAGGACCTCGATGCCACCTTCGCCAGGGCCGGTTCCCTGGGGGCCCAGCTCTTCGTCCCCCCCACGGCGATCCCCGAAGTGGGGCGCTTCGCGGTGATCGCCGACCCCGGAGGGGCGGTTTTGGGGCTCTTCGAAGCCAAGCCCCCGGTGGACCTCAGCCAGCCCATGCCCACGGGCGCCGGGACCTTCCAGTGGTACGAGCTCACCACCCGGGCCATCGAGTCCTCCATCGCCTTCCATACGGCCCTCTTCGGCTGGACCACCCAGGACTGGCCCATGGATTTCGGCACCTACACCCTCTTCATGCGCGGGGAGGAAGCCGTCGCGGGCCTCATGCCCATGGCCGGGCCCGAATGGGAAGGCGTGCCCAACCACTGGATGCCCTACGTGGGTGTGGCGGACGTGGACGAGCGCTTCGCGGCGGTGCCCGGCCTGGGCGGCGCCGCCTGCGTGCCCCCCACGGACATCCCCGAGGTGGGCCGGTTCGCCGTGGTGTCGGATCCCACCGGTGGGGTGATCACCCTCTTCCGGGGCCAGGGGTGAAGGCTCCTTCCCCCATCCTCGAAGCGCTCTACCGGCATGCCTTCCAGGAGGCAGAGGACCTGGCGGAAGGGGCTGATTTGAGCCTGTGGGAAGCGGCGGCCCTGGGACGGGTGGCCGACCTGGAGCGGTGGGTCGCCAGGGGCGCCGGAGCTGGCGGGCCCGCCGCGGATGGTTTCACGGCCCTCCACCTGGCCTGCTACTTCGGGCACCCGGAGGCCGCAGCCTCGCTGCTGGCCCAGGGGGCCGATCCGGCGGCGCCCGCGCCGGGCGGGCTGCAGCCGCTCCACTCGGCCCTCGCCAGCCCGGCCCTCACGTCAGTACCTGCCCTGGTCCGGATGCTCCTGGCGGCGGGGGCTCCGGTTAATGCGGTGCAGCGGGGTGGGTTCACCGCCTTCCACGCCGCGGCCCAGCGCGGTTCCATTGAACTTTCGGAGCTGCTGCTGGGGGCCGGGGCGAACCCTGAACTCCGGAACGGAACAGGGGAGGGTGCGGAGGACCTGGCCCGGGGCAAGGGGCAGTCCGAATGGTTGGCCTGGTGGCACGGTCGGGCCTGATCCACCTCCACTGCGGCGATGCCGCCGCCGCCGTCCACCGGCGGTCGGGGCTGCCTGGCGAAGTGCGCGTGTGGCGGGACTCACCTTCGGTGGGCCCCTGGACGGCGGTGCCGGAGGAGCTGAGAGCCCTGCGGGCCTGGTGGTGGGGAGTCCCCCCTTCGGAAATCCGGGACCTGCCCCAGCTGGAGAACCTGTCGAGGACGGAGGAGCCGGTCCTCTGGTTCGGCCCTGACCCCTGGGAGCAGGCCTGCCTCCTGTGGGTCCTGGCGGAGCTGCCCGAGCGGACCCTGCCGGATCTCGTGCCCCTGCCCCAGGGAGTGGGGCGGATGTCACCCGCGGCCCTTCCCCGCTGCTTCGCCGAACGCACGCTGCTGGGGGAGGACACCCTGCGCGAATGCCGGGCACTGTGGGAGCAATTCCTTGCCAAGGGTTGGGGGGCCCTGGGCGATGCTGAAGTGGCCACGCTGCCCTGGCTGGGGCCGGCCCTGGCGCGCCTCGCCGAGGATCACCCCGCCTCCGGGCCCGGGCGCACCCGGCGGCAGGTCCAGGCCCTGGTGGAGGCGGGGGTGCGGGATCTGCCGGCCCTCATGCAGGCCCTTGGGCGCTTGGAGGATCCCCGCTACGGCGCCTGGTTCGGAGACCTGTTCGTGGCCCGCATGCTGGAGGCCATGGGGGTGCGGGTCTGAGCCAGTCCAGGCTAGGCTGGGAATCCCCCATGTCCCTCGCGCCCCTCCCGCTCTCCTCCAAGGTCACGGTCCTCCGGGGCCTGGGGCCCGCCCGGGCGGCGGCCCTGCAGGAGGCGGGCATCGACACCCTGCGGGACCTGCTGTGGAGCCTCCCCTACCGCTACGTGGACCGGGGCAGCCTGCGGCCCCTGGGCAGTCTGGAGCTGCGGGGCCTCGAAGGCCAGGAGGCCGGCCTCGTCACGGTGCTGGGCACCCTCCAGGACCTGCGTCAGAGCACCACCCGGGTCCAGCGCATGGCCCTCACGGAGGCGCTGCTGTCCGATGACACCGGCACCCTGCGCCTCCTCTGGTTCAACCAGCCCTACCTGGGGCGTAGCCTGAAGGTGGGCGACCGGCTGCTGGTGTTTGGCTCCCTGGTGGAGGGGCGGCACGGGGTCGAGATGCGCGGCCCCCAGTTCGAGGTGATGGAGCGCAGCGGCGACATCGGCTGGGTCCGCCGCCACCTGCCCCTGTACCGGAAGCTGGGCGCCCTGCCCGGGCGGGCCCGGCAGAAGCTGGTGGCGGAAGCCCTCCAGCGGGCCCATCTCGCCGAAGACTGGCTACCCCTGGAGCTGGCGAAGGACCTGCCGGACACCCTGGCGGCCCTCCGCCTGCTGCACGAGCCCCCCGACGAAAGCGCGGCCCAGGAGCTCGAGGCGGGCAGCACTCCCGCGCACCGCCGCCTGGCCTCGGAGGAGCTCTTCGCCTTCTCCCTGGGCGTGGCCCTGCGCCGGGCGGGGCGCCTGAAGCGGCAGGGCCTGGTGGTTCCCACTTCGCCCATGCTGCGGGAGCGGCTGCGGGCCTTCCTCCCCTTCCACCTGACGGGTGCCCAGCGCCGCTCCTTCAAGGAGATCGTGGGGGACCTCACCTCGGGCCGGGTCATGAACCGGCTGCTGCAAGGCGACGTGGGCAGCGGCAAGACCCTGGTGGCCCTGCTGGCCATGGCGATGGTGGCCGAAACAGGCGGGCAGGGGGCCCTGCTGGTGCCCACGGAGGTGCTGGCCCGCCAGCATGCGGCCAGCTTCCGGCGCTACCTGGGGGACCAGGCGGGCGCCATGCAGCTGCTGCTGGGGGGCATGAAGGCCGCCGAGAAGCGGGCGGCCCTGGCCCGCATCGCCAGCGGCGAGGCCCGTTACGTGATTGGCACCCATGCCTTGTTCCAGGAGGCGGTGGCCTTCCACCGCTTGCAGCTGGTGGTGGTGGACGAGCAGCACCGCTTCGGGGTCAAGCAGCGGGAGGCCCTGAAGGAGAAGGGCGGCGATCCCCACTGGCTGGTGATGAGCGCCACGCCGATCCCCCGGTCCCTGGCCCTGGCGGTGTTCGGCGATCTGGACCAGAGCGTGCTGGACGAGCTGCCGCCCGGACGCCAGCCCATCACCACCAAGCTGCACAAACCCGAGTCCGCCGAGCGCGCCTGGGAGCAGGTGCGACGGGAGCTGGCGGCGGGGCGGCAGGCCTTCGTGGTGAGCCCCAGCATCGACCCTTCGGATGAAGGGAAGGTGCAGCTCCGCGACATCCAGGCCATGGAGGCCTTGCTGCGCAGCATCTTCCCCGACGAGGCCATCGAGGTGGTCCACGGCCGCCTGAAGGCTGACGACATGGTCGCCCGCATGGGGCGCTTCGTGTCCGGGGAGGCGAAGATCCTGCTCGCCACCACCGTGATCGAAGTGGGCGTCGACGTGCCCAACGCCAGCGTGATGGTGGTGGATCATGCGGAGCGCTTCGGCCTCAGCCAGCTCCACCAGCTGCGGGGCCGGGTGGGCCGCGGCACGGAACGCAGCCACTTCCTCATGATCAGCGGTTCCGAGACCGAGCGGCTCCAGACACTCGTGGAAACCCAGGACGGCTTCCGCATCGCCCAGCGGGACCTGGAGCTGCGGGGCCCCGGCGAGTTCTTCGGCGTGAAGCAGGCGGGGCTGCCCCAGTTCCAGGTGGCGGACCTGGTGCGGGATCGCACCCTGCTGCTGCGCTGTCGCGAGGCCGCCGACCGCGCGCTGGCCCTGGGCCTCAGCGAAGCCCAGCTTGACTGGCTGAAGCGGGAGCAGGCCCGGTTGAGGCTGGCGGAGATCAGCTAGGGCAGCGCGGAACCGTTGATCCAGGAGGTGGCGGTCGAACCTGGCCGATGATTCTGGTGGCTTCCCCTGGGCATGAACGGCCCGGGGCAAGCCAGGATCCAGGATCAGGCCGACAGGACTTCCCTCACCTTGCGGAGCAGGGTGTCTGGGCTGAGGGGCTTGGAGATGTAGTGGATGCGCTCTTCCAGGATGCCCTTCTGGTTGATGATGTCGGCGGTGTAGCCGCTCATGAACAGGGCCCTGACCCCGGGCTTGATGGCCATGATGGTGTCGTAGACTTCCTTCCCGTTCATCCGGGGCATGACCACATCCAGCAGAATGAGGTCGATCTCCTCGGCATGTTCCCGGAACTTCAGGACGGCCTCGTCGCCATCGAGGGCGAGGAGGACCCGGTAACCCGCGGTGCTCAGCACCTCCTGGGCCAGTCGGCGGACCTCGTCGTTGTCTTCGGCCACCAGGATGGTTTCAGAGCCGCCAAGGGCGGGGGCCAGGGCGTCCTCCACACGCTCTGGTCCATCGTGCGGAACGATGGGCAAGTAGATCTTGAAGGTGGTGCCGATGCCCGGCTCGCTGTAGACGCTGATATCGCCTTCATGCTGCTTGACGATGCCGTAGAGGATGGAAAGCCCCAGACCCGTGCCCTTGCCGATGGCCTTGGTGCTGAAAAAGGGCTCGAAGATCCGCTGCTTCACCTCCTCGGTCATGCCCAGGCCGTTGTCGGAAACAGTCAGCACGGCGTAGTCACCCGGAGTGGCGTAGTCGTGCCTGATCATCTGCTCCCCTGTGAGCCTGGTGTGCTCGGTGCCGATGCAGAGCAGGCCGCCATGGGGCATGGCATCCCGGGCATTGGTCACCAGGTTCAGCAGCACCTGTTCGATCTGGCCCACATCCACCAGGATCGGAAGGGCCTGGGGGATCGCATCGAAGGATAGCTCGATGTCCTCGCCGATCACCCGGAACAGCAGCTTGCCCATGCCATCGACGATCTCATTCAGGTCGGCCTTCTTGGGGCTGATGATCTGCTTCCGGCTGAAGGCCAGCAGGCTGCGGGTCAACTCCGCAGCCTTCTCGCTGGCGGAAAGCAGGTGCGCAAGGTGCTTCATGGCCTGGCTGTCGGGGGCCAGGCCCCGCTTCAGCAGGTTTCCGTAGCCGATGATGACGGTGAGGATGTTGTTGAAGTCGTGGGCGACGCCTCCCGCCAGGGTGCCGATGGCCTCCATCTTCTGCGACTGGTGAAGCAGCGTCTCCAGGTGCTTCTTTTCGGTGATGTCTTCGAAGATGCCATCGATCCAGAGCAGGCGGCCCGTCTCATCCCGGTGGGACTTGGCATTGATGGAGACCCAGACCGGCTGCCCATCCTTTTTGCACAT
Source organism: Candidatus Geothrix skivensis (assembly GCA_016721195.1). Lineage (GTDB taxonomy): Bacteria > Acidobacteriota > Holophagae > Holophagales > Holophagaceae > Geothrix > Geothrix skivensis. Next base: position 532,866 of record JADKIO010000005.1, read on the forward strand.
GAGGAGCTCCCGGTTCTTCACGAACCCGTGCCCCTGGATCTCCTTGAGGAACTGGGGGCGCTCCTCCGAGCGCTGGTACAGGCTGGAGATCGGTACTTCCAGCAGTTCCTCGGGCGAGTCGAAACCGAACATCCTGGCCATGGCCGGATTGGCCTGCAGGAACCGACCGCCCTCATCGCCCCCCACGCGGTAGATGCCCAGGGTCAGGTTGTCCACCAGGGAGTGGTAGCGCTCCTCGCTCCGGCGGAGGTCTTCCTCGGCCTTGTGGCGCACATGGAGATAGAACAGCAGGGCGACCATCCCCGCAGCCAGCCCCGAAAGGCCCGTCACCAGACCCCAGAAGAGGCTCTTGTTGAGCGTGTAGAAGCGCGGGGGCTCATTGATCACCCGACTTCCCGGCGGCAACTCGATGTCGCTCAGCTCGAAACGCTTGAGCTGCTGGTAGTCGAACAGGTGCCGGTTGGGGCTGTCCATGATGACGGGGATGGTCTCCGGCGATTCCCCGGCGAGAATCCGCAGGGCAAGTCCCCCGGCACTGGTACCCTGGGCCTTGCCGCTGGTCAGCTTGCCCCCGACGATTCCGTGGCCGAGGTAGAAGTCCCACAGGCCATACACGGGAACCGCGCTGTGCTTCGAGAGCAGGCTGGCGATCTCGGAATATTCGAAGAAATGGCCAGAGCGGTCCTGCTGGTAGATCGTGAGGAAGACCAGGCTGTCGCTGCCCAGCTTGGAGACCATGGAAAGGATCTCCGGCATGCCCAGGTCATCCAGCAGGTGGATGGCCACCCTGCCTTTGTAGGTCGAAGCCTGGTCGAGCACTTTGCGGTGGACGATCTGCCCCGTGGTGGTGGTATCGACCACGATGTAGATGTGCTTGACCGCCGGGTGCAGCCGGACCATCAGGTCCAGGTTGGCGGCGATGTCGGCGTCTTCGTTGACGCCCGTGTATCGGGTCTGGCCCTGGAGGTCCTCCGGCTTGAACCAGTTGACCCCGCAGAAGACCACGGGGACCTCGCCGAAGGTGTCGTTGCGGTAGAGCCTCAGGAAGTTGAAGGCATCGTTATCGGTGGCCACGATGGCATCGAAGCGGATGTGCTTGAATTTCACCCTGTAGGTTTCATGGAGGAGACGGAAGTAGTCCTTGTCGAAGGACCATTTCGTGTCCATGTAGGCGATGTAGAACTTGATCTGACTCTGCCTGGAGCTCATGGCGTCGACGACGCCCTGGGTCTGTTCGTCCGTCCACTTGAACCCCTGGTGGTAGGAATTTAGGATCAGGACGTTCTTCCTGGGCTCGGAACCGGCCTGGGGCTGGCAGTAACCGATGGCCTGCATGAGGACGGCAGCCAGGAGGGTCAGGGCCAGGCGCCTCACGGGGTGGCCGTTCCAAGGAGTGGCTGGATGATTCGGCCTGGGCCAGGCCGCCCATGCGTCGGAGATCCCATCGGGAGGATTGGGCGGGCCTTGGGGCGGTTCATGTCGCCTCCGGTGGCGCCAGTGGGAACAGGGCCTGGGCGGGTGGTGCCGGAGGAATCTTCACCATGAAGGTCGTCCCCTTTCCGGGCTGGGAATCCAGCTGGAGCTCTCCCCCCAGGAGATCGGTGAACTTCTTCACCAGGGTGAGTCCCAGGCCCGTTCCGCCGAATTTCCGGGCGGTGCTATCGTCGGCCTGCTGGAACTCATCGAACACCTTGGCCTGCTCCTCCTGGGTCATCCCGATGCCGCTGTCCCGAACCATCAGCACCAGGCACCCCTCCTCGGACCAGGCCCGCAGCAGCACCTGGCCGGATTGGGTGAACTTTCCGGCATTGCTCAAAAGATTCACCAGGATCTGGCGGAGGCGAGTGGGGTCGGAATAGAAGGGGTCGGGTACCCCCCGGATGTCTGTTTCGAACGAATTGCCGTTCTTCTCCACCAGCGGGCGCACCGTGTGATCCAGATCCAGCAGGAAGGCCCGGAGATCGAAGGTCTGGGGATCCAGACGGAGGTGACCCGCCTCGATCTTGGACACGTCCAGGATGTCGTCGATGAGCCCCAGCAAGTGCCTGCCGGCGCCCTGAATCTTTCCCGCATCCTTCTTGAGGCCCGCCAGGGCAGGGTCCTGCAGGTCCTCCTGGAGGATCTCCGAATAGAGCAGGATGGCGTTCAGGGGTGTTCGCAGTTCGTGGCTCATGTTGGCCAGGAAGGCGCTCTTGGCCTTGGAGGCGGCCACAAGGGCCGAGGTCTGCCGGGCCACTTCGTCAATGAGCTCGCGGTTGCGCTGCTCAAGCTGGGTCTGTCGGACCTTCACCACCAGGAGGACCAGGCAGCCCAGCCCCAGCAGCCCGAGCACCCGCACCCAGGCCTTCTCCCACCAGGCTGGACGCACCAGGAACTTGAAGGCAGTCACCGGACCCACCAGGCCCTGCTGGGTGATGCCGCGCAGTTCCAGGGTGTGAGGACCGGACGGCAGGCTGGCGTAGCGGAGAGAGGGCGTGTCCAGGCGGATCCAGTCGGCATCCACGCCCGACAATCTTGCGGCATAGAATAAGGGCCCCTGCACCTGGTAGTTGGGAACCATGAACTGGACTTCGAGCTCGTTCTTGGCCCTGGACAGCTCCGGAACCGAGTCGAAAAGGTCGAGCTCCTGGGGCCCAGAACGGGCCGAGATGAGCAGGGGTGGGCGCAGCACCTGGCCGGGGGAATCAGGCAGGGGATCATGGCTCATGAGCCCCACGGGCGACCCAATCCAGATGCGCCCAGGCTCAGCGAGGATGGCGCTTTCATTGCACTCCGGACTGATGAGGCGGTCCTCGGCACCCAGGATGCGGAAGGTGCGTGAATCTCCACGGTCCAGGTAGCTCAACCCATTGTTGGTCCCGATCCAGAGGCGCCCTTGGACGCCGAAGGTCATGCAGTACAAAGCCAGCTGTCTGCCGGAGGCGGTGAGGTCCAGCACTGCGGTCCGAATCAGCTGCTGGCCCTGTAGGCGGTGCGTCGTGATGACCGGGCGGTTCCTGTAGCCGATCGCCAGGCGTCCATCCGGTGCAATGGACACGAAATAGGGGACATCGGGAAGCAGATCTGGAATGCGGCGCCAGGTCCCCTGATACCAGGTGGAAGCGGATCGATCGTGCAACAACAGGATGCCGCCTCCCGGCAACGCGTGGATGCCTTTGACCTCACTTGGGGTCGATCCTTCCAGGAGCATCGGTTCCCAGGCCCATCCCGAGGAGGTCTGCATGCCGCGAACCAGGCCACCTTGCACATCCGCCACCCAGGGGCGGCCTTCCGCATCGATGGTCAAGCCAGCCGTAATGCGGGCGACGGGCAGGGACTCAATTCTCAGGGCTTTGGCCACCAGGGTTCGGGTGTCCACCAGGTGGACGGTTCCGCCCGGGCTACCCGATGTCCACAACGTGTCGTCCTTGGCGAGGGTGAGCGTCAGGAACCGCCCCGGGAGCAGCCGCCTGAAGCGCCGTCCCTCCACCATCCACAACCCGGAATCCGTGCCCACCCAGAGCCGCCCAAATCGGTCGCGAACCATCTGCCAGCAGGTTTCCGCCGGCAGCCCATCCTGGCGGCCATAGCTTCGCCACCGGGCTTGACCAAGCACCCGGAGGACGCCTTTGTCCGTACGAAGCCACAGGCCCCCTTCCTGGTCCACCATGCCGCCCCGGGCATCATCCTGAGCGTGCCCGAACTGTTCCCGTCGATTGCCCCGCAGGCGCCACAGCCCTTCGGCGTTGTCCAGCCAGACCCAGCCTTCCGTATCCCGACTCAGCTTCGAGATATGGCTGTATCCCCCGCCCATCCGGGAGCCGGTCCAGGTGTGCGGGCCATCGGCCGGCAGGCGCCAGAGTGCGTTGCTGCTGCGCACCCACAGGTCTCCGCCACCATCCACGGCCACATTCTGGAGGATTTCGCCTGGTGCCAGCCGGGGAGCCTCCAGTCGGGTCCAACCGTGGTCCTTCCAATGCCAGATGGTTCGGGAGGTGATCGCCCAGGCGCCTGACAGGGAGGGGTCCGCGAACAGATGGGTGGGCAACTCTCCCCCGGGCCAAGGGGAGGGCGTGATGAAGCCGTGGGGCGCCTGTTCCACCCGAATGCCCTGAGAGGTGAGCACCCACAGGTGACCTTCGGCATCGCGGGCGGCCTCCTCGACCCGGCCGGCAGGGATGCCCTCGGCTTCACCGAATATTCGGGACTGCCCCTGGTGGATCCGCGCCAAGCCACCTTCCGTGGTGACCCAGATGGCCCCATCCAAATCCACTGAGAGATTCAGCACGGATTGGGAAGGGAGGGGTCCCGTGAAGGGAATGAACCGCCTTCCGTCGAAGACGCAGACCCCAGCGTCCGTGCCGACCCATAACCTGCCGGAAGGGTCCTGCACCATGGCAGAGACCACTTCGCTGCCCAGGCCCTGTTCGGTGCCGTAGCGGCGGACCGGCAAGCTGCCAAGGACCTGGGCTTCCAAGGGAAGCACCAGGGCGAGGCACAGCATGGCCAGCACGCGGGAGAGCATCAGGGGCACCTATCAGTTCCTATCGGCCAACCATGCACCCACCTTCATTTTCGTGGAGGGTCCGCCCTACCGATCCAAGGAATTCAAGGCCTTGCGTGCAGCCAATGGTCTCAAACACAGCCGCAACCAGACTTATCGGCCAAGAACCAACGGCACGGCCGAGCGCTTCATCCAGGCCGCCCTCCGCGAATGTGCCTTCGGCCACACCTGGCAGAATTTAGACGAAAGGAACTAGGCTCTCAGCCTCTGGCTCCTTTTCTCTAATCACCACAGGCGCCCATCGGTATTAGGTGGTCAGCCCCCGGTCACTAGGCTGAACAACCTCGTTGGCAACGACACCTAGGCCCGGGTCAGGCGTTGGGCAATCCGTTCCCTCAGCGCCTCGGGCACCAGCTCTGCGAGGTTGCCGCCCATGCTGCCGATCTCACGGACGAGGCGGCTGCTCACGGCGCTGTACTTTTCCTTGGGCATGAGGAAGACCGTCTCCAGTTCCGGTGCCAGTTTCCGATTCATCAGGGCCATCTGGAACTCGTACTCGAAGTCGCTGAAGGCCCGCACGCCCCGGACGATGAACTGGGCGCCCTGGGTCTTGGCGAAGTCCACCAGCAGGCCATGGAAGCTGGTGATCTCGATGACCGGGCGGTCGCCCACCAGCTCCCGCAGCATGGCCACACGCTCTTCCACGCTGAAGGCCGAGGTCTTGGAGGGGTTGTGCAGCACGGCCACCACCAGTCGGTCCACCAGCTTCTCGGCCCGCTGGATGATGTCCCAGTGGCCCAGGGTCACGGGATCAAAAGAGCCTGGATAGATGGCCGTCCGCACGGGTGCTCCGGAAAGAGGACCTAGCCTAGCGCACTGGACCCGCTCAGGGTGTCACAGTGTTCCTCCCCACCCGTTGGAGGTACAGTGAATTCATGAGAACGGATCAGGCGCAGAGTGCCACCCCGGCGAAGCCGAAGAACGGAGGGCCCGGCCGGCGGAGGCGCCCAGTGGGCAGGCTGTGCGAACCGGAGCTCGGCTCGCGTGTGAATCAGGGAGGTGCCCCGTGACCGAGACGCTGAGTGTCGGCCTGCTCTTCGGGGGGGAGTCCCCCGAGCACGAAGTCTCCATCGTCACCGCCCGGGCCATCGCCGATCACCTGGATCCCGCGCGCTTCACCGTCCGCCCCATGGGCATCGCCCGGAACGGTGTCTGGGCGGTGACCGGCGATCCCTTCGCGCGGCTGGCCAATCGGGAGTTGCCCGAGCGCGGCGAGCATCCCTTTCTGCCGCTGGAAAAGGGCTCAGAAGCGACCCTGCTGCCGGATGTCTTCTTCAATGCTTTGCATGGCGCCGGTGGTGAGGATGGCCAGATCCAGGGCTACCTGGAACTGCTGCACAGGCCCTACACCGGGGCCGGGCTGCTGGCCATGGCGGCGGGCATGGACAAGTGGATCACCAAGCGCCTCTGGGAGTCCGAGGGGCTGCCGGTGGTGCCCTATGTGGGGCTCACGGAGGAGCGCTGGAACCGGGAACGCTCGGTCTGCCTATCGGAATGCGCGAAGCTCGGTCTGCCCCTCTTCGTGAAGCCGGCCAACCTGGGCAGCAGCATCGGGGTCGAGAAGGTGAAGCGCTCCGAAGACCTGACCGCGGCCCTGGGCCGGGCCTTCACCTTCGACCGGCGGGTACTGGTGGAGCAGGGCCTCGACGTCCGCGAGATCGAGGTGGCCGTGCTGGGGGGTGACGAGCCGCTCGTCTCCAAGCCTGGGGAAGTGATCGTGGCCGATGAGTTCTACACCTTCGAGGACAAGTACCTGCATGGCAAGAGCCGCACGGAGATCCCGGCCCAGATTCCCGAGGAATTGACCGACCTGGTCCGCAAGCTCGCGGCCAGGGCCTTCGCGGCCTCGGACGGGTACGGCATGGCCCGGGTGGATTTCTTCCTGGAGCGACTGACGGGCCGCATCTTCCTCAACGAGCTGAACTTCATTCCGGGTTTCACCAGCATCTCCATGTATCCCAAGATGATGGCCGCCAGCGGCGTGCCCTACACCGAGGTGCTGACGCGCCTGATCGACCTGGCCCTGGCCCGCCATGCCCAGACGACCCGGAAGCAGAAGGGCTTCCAATCCGGGAGCAACTGGTTCCAGGGCACCTAAAAAAAACGTCAAGTCTGCCGAGAGCTTGCCGATTAATCCCCTATGGACGTCGTCGGCATTGCCCTCTCTGGTCTCAGCGCCTCAAGCGCGGGACTGGCCGTGCAAGCCAACAACGTGGCCAACCAGCAGTCGGCCGGATTCAAGGCCAAACACGTCGACCTGGTGGCTGAAGCCTCGGGGGGGGTGCGGGTGTCGGGTCTTGTTCAAGACGCGACGCCCGCCGGCCCGGGGGCCTCGAACGTGGACCTGGCCACCGAGGTGGTGGCGGGCATGGGGTTCGACCTGATGTACCGGGCCAACCTCGAGGTTCTCAAAACCGCCGATGAGCTTACGAAGGCCACCCTGGACCTGAAGGCCTGACCGACCGGCGGGGCGAAGGCCAACCGGGTGGCGAGGGACGCGGCAGGGCCGCGTTTTGAGCCGGGCACCCGGTGGACTGAGCATCGCACCCAGGTTGGTCACCATTCCAAGCCAGCACCCGGCGAGGAGGTCATGCCACGCTCCGCAGGTCCTAGCCAATAGCTGGCGGCCAGCGGGCTGTTTCCTCCTACACTATCCTCATGCACGCTCGCACCTGGCTCTCGGTCCTGTCTCTGCCCCTGGTGGCCGCCTTCACCCTGCCGGTGCTGCAGCAGGGCACTGCGTCCAGGCCCCAGCCCAGTGCTGGTGCCAAGGCTGCGCCCCAGGATCCCTTGGCAGGGTTGTCGGACATCCAGGATGTGCTGTCGCTCGTCCAGCTGAACTACGTGGATCCGCCGGACATGGGGAAAGTGGTCTCCGGGGGGGTCCAGGCCGTCCTGGAACGCTCCCACCCGCTCAACTCCTACCTGACGGCGGAGGATCTCCGGCTGCCCGATCCGGGCCCGGCGGAAGCCGGCCTGGTGGCCCTCAAGCGAGGCATCTACGCCACGGTGGTGGCGGTGGTTCCCGGCGGTCCCGCGGCCAAAGCCGGCATTCAGGCCGGGGATGTGATCCGAAAGGTGGATGGGGATTCCGTGGGCCGGCTCAGCGCCTGGAGTCTGGAGCGGAGGCTCCGCGGGGCGGTGGGCTCTTCCCTCGACCTCTATCGGTACAACGCCACCGGTGATCTCACCAAGACCACCGTGCAGCGCCAGTTGATCACGGTTGGCTCGCTCGTCGTCAAGCAGGGACAGGGCGCCCTGCTGGTCTCCCTGCCGGACCTGGCTCCGGGGCGGGCCGAGGAATTGCAGAAGGCCCTGGCCCCTGTGGATCGTGGGCAGACCCTGGTGCTGGACCTGCGCCAGTGCCTGCGGGGTTCCATGGAAGAAGCCGCTGCGGTGGCAGGGCTGCTGGGCGCCAAGGGCACCTTCGCCACCCTACAGGAGGCTGGCAAGCCGGATCGAACCCTCGCCGTCACGGGTAATGGCATACCCTTCGCCCGGATGGCCCTGCTGACGGGCCGCTCCACCCTGGGAGCCCCGGAAGTGCTGGCCTCCTGCCTGAAGAAGGGGGGCTCCCGGACGTTGGGTGAACGCACCCCAGGCCTGGGCGTGGAACGGGCCCGCTTCGCCCTCAAGCAGGGCGGTGCCGTGGAACTGGTCTCCAGGCGGTGGACGGGGCTGGGGGGCGAGAAGCTGGATCGCCAGGGGGTGGTCCCCGATCAGGTGCTGCGCATGGCCGATACCGAAGATGCCCTGGCCAAAGTGCTCACGGCCCTGGCGGCCCCCGCCCCGGCGCCCAAATCGGCAGCCGCAGTTCCCGAGGCTACGGCCCCTCCCAAGGCGCAACCACCTGCCGTCAAGAAGCCCCTCAACTGATGGCGCGAGGCAAAGGCAGGAAGGCATCCACCCTGGTCCTCCTGGGCTGGGCCGCGCTCATGCTCGCCCTGGGGCTGGGTGCCGGTCTAGTCCTGGGGCAGCAGGGCTGTGGCAAACGCGAAGCCCCAGGTAAGCAAGCCCCCAAACCCGAACCCAAGAAACCAGACAAGAAACCGGCTGACCCAAAGGCGAAGCTTCCCTCCGAGGCCATCCGGCCTCGGAGCCCGGAACCATCCACAACCCTCCCCCGTCTCGCCCTCGTCATCGATGACCTGGGCTACATCCAGCCGGAGCTGGTGACGCGGCTGTGCAGCCTGCCCGTGGCCTTCAGCGTGGCCGTGCTGCCCTTCCAGGAACACACGCGGGAAAGCGCGGAGATCGCCCACCGCCTCGGCAAGGAGGTGATGCTGCACCTGCCCATGGAACCCATCGGCTACCCGGGTCCGGGTCGGGATCCCGGTCCCAACGCCATCCTCTTCAACTTGCCGGAACCCGAGGTCCGCCGCCGGGTGCGGCTGGCCCTGGACGACGTCCCCCACCGGGTGGGCGTGAACAACCACATGGGCAGCCGCATCACGCCGGACGGCATCCGCATGGGCTGGGTGCTGCAGGAGATCAAGGCGCGAAAGTACTTTTTCGTCGACAGCCGCACCGAGAAGGACAGTGTGGCTTTCGACGTGGCCGGGCAGCTGGGCATCCCCACCGTCCAGCGCCGCGTCTTCCTCGACGACGACAAATCCTTCCCCGAGATGGAGAAGCAGTGGGAGCGGGCCCTCAAGCTGGCGGAGAAGGACGGCTTTGTGCTCATCATCGGCCACATCTACCCGGAAACTGTAGAGGCCCTGGAAAAGCTGGTGCCCCGCGCCAAGGGGCAGGTGCGCTTCGTGACTGCGGGGCAGCTGGTCCATTGATGATCGAGATGCCGAGCGGCCGGGCGTCCTGATAGGCTGGATCCCGGCGATGGCGTCCGCCCCATAACCGCCTGGATGGCTGATGACGCCTGTGGATCCTGGAGGACACAGGCATGGCCATTCATTCTTTCCTGGCGGTGGGGATCGGCGCAGCGTTGGGTGCCTGGCTGCGCTGGGGCCTGGGGGCCTGGCTCAATCCGCTGCTGCCCTCCCTGCCCATGGGGACCCTATCGGCGAACCTGCTGGGGGGCTACCTGGTGGGCTTGGCCGTCGCGGGGTTCGCCCAGCACCCGGGCCTGGGCCCCGAAGCCAGGCTGCTCATCATCACGGGCTTCCTGGGGGGACTCACCACCTTCTCCACCTTCTCGGCGGAGGCGGTGCACCTGCTGACCCGGGGGGAATTCGGCTGGGCCACGGCCCACATGGGCTTCCATCTGGCGGGATCCCTGGCCATGACCATGCTGGGGATGTGGACCGTGAAGGCTTTCGTGAAGGCCTGAGGGGGGCGACATGCAAGGCACTTACCTGGTGCTCTTCCTGCAGGAGAACCGAACCCATCACGGCACCCTGCTCTACGAATGGCTGCTCTCGCAGGCGCGCAGGCTGGGGCTCCCCGGGGGCACTGCCTTCAAGGCCATCGCGGGGTTCGGACGCCATGGGCATTTCCACGCCGACCACTTCATCGAGCTGGCGGGGGATCTGCCGGTCGAACTGACCTTCATGGCCACGGAGGAAGAGGCTGACCGCCTGCTGGCCTTCATCCAGGGCGAAGGGCTGTCCCTCTTCTACGTGCGGATGCCCGCCACCTGCGGCGTCATCAACGAGCCGGCGAAAAACTAGTCAGTGTCCGCAGCCGCATCCGCCGGTGAAATCCTGGCTGCGGGCCGCCCGCACCATGCCCAGACCCTCCTTGGCGATGAGCAGGGCCAGGCCCAGGGCGGCGGCGGCATCCACCCACCAGAGGCCCGGTGCCAGCAGGAAGGCGAGGCTCCCGGCGAAGAGCACCCCGGAGAGCTGGAGACAGGCCAAGCTGCAGGCGGCATCCGCCGCCAGGGTGGCACTGTCCAGAGCCCGGGCGGTCGACCGCTTGGCCCGCCAGAGGAAGGCCATGAAGGACAGGGAGAGCAGCGCGATGACCAGGCCGGGCAGGGTGGTGGGCGGATGGACCCTGGAGTAGAGCTGCCACAGGGCCCCACCGGCGATGCCGAGGGCCAGCAGCAGGAAGAGCCCGCCGATGCCAAAGGTGGCCTGGCGTTCCCGCTTCGTGTCGGCGTGGTCCATGAGCCTCCAGAGCACCAGGAGGGCGGAGGCCACTTCGATGAAGCTGTCCGCCCCGAAGCCGAAGAGGGCCACCGAGTCCCCAGCCCAGCCGAAGGCCATGGACACCAGGCCCTCCAGCAGGTTGTAGCCGATGGTCAGGGCCGACAGCCACAGGGCCCGTCGGCGCCAGTCTGGGCTCAAGCGTGGGGCTCCCGCACCTTGCGGGCTTTCACCAGCACCAGGGTGGAGCCCGCCGGAGTGCGCTCCATGTAGACCTCGTCCATCACCTGTCGCATGAAGAAGACCCCCCGGCCGCCGGGCTTGAGCAGGTTCTCCGGCAGGTTCGGATCGGGCAGGGTTGCCAGGTCCACGCCGGGTCCCCGATCCTCGATGCGGATCTCGAAGCGATCCGCCCTGGGCGTGAAGGTCACCTTCACGGGCTTGTCCTTCTGGAGCAGGTTGCCGTGGCGCATGGCGTTGGCGATGCCTTCCTGGATGGCCAGCCAGAGCCGCTCGCCATCCTCCTGCGTGAAGCTGAGGTGCTTGAGGAACTCGGCGCCCACCACCTGGATCAGGTCGATGAACCTCAGGTCCGTGTTGCAGGTGAGGACGACGGGCAGGAGGGCAGGGTGGGCCATGGACGGAGCATCCCTTTCAGTGACCAAAAGAACCAGGTTCAAGTTACTTGGAATCCGGTCCTCCGGGCCAGTGGTATTGCCAAGGGCGGTATGAAGGCGGCGGGGCGGGAAGGCAGTGTCTTGGATCACAATTAAGAATAGTTGGTCTTAAATATGGAGATTTATGAAAAACTGTTTCAAGGCGCGTAGATCCGCCCTGATGGAGGCTTACATGAAGGCAAGATGGTGGCTGGTGTTGCTGGTGCTCCTGGCGGGCTTTGGCGTGCTGGGACTGGGCGGGCGGCAGATCGCCCAGAACGCTCCGCCCATTCCCCAGCGGGTGGTGGCCGAGGACGGCACCCTGCTGGTGACCCCCGGCCAGATCCTCGAAGGCCAGGTCAGCTACCTGGGGCATGGCGGTCAGCATATCGGTTCCATCTGGGGCCACGGGGCCTACCTGGCGCCGGACTGGACCGCCAAGGCCCTGCACCAGTGGGCTTCCCACACCCTCGACGGGGTGAAGGCTCAAGGTGGTTCCGCCGCGGACGCCAAGGCCGGAACCATTTCCATATTTCAGAGTAATAGGTATGAATATTCGACGGGAACTTTGACCCTTGGTGCGGCCCAGGCCACCGCCTACCTGAAGACCCGTGGCGAGTTGGCGAAGATCGCCGTGGAAGGGGACAAGGGCGCTGCCATTCCCGCCCGCTGGATCCCCACCCTGCGGGAAGCGGAGCGGGTGGCCGACTTCTGGCTCTGGACGGCCTGGTCCGCCGCGGCCCGCAGGCCCGGCGCCAATCACAGCTTCACCCAGAACTGGCCCCAGGAACCCCTGGTGGGCAACAGCATCACCCCCATCAGCCACCTCTGGAGCATCCTGTCGATCATCCTGCTGATCCTGGGCGTGGGTCTGATGATCTGGCATCACGCCACCCAGCCCGCCGAGGCGTTCCCCGCGCCCCAGGCCATCCCCGCGGCGCCTGCCACCCCCAGCCAGCGCTGGTCGGCCCTCTACTTCGCCGTGGCCATGGCCCTGTTCCTGGTGCAGATCGGCATGGGCGTACTCACCGCTCACGATGCCGTGGAAGGCAATGCCCTCTATGGTCTGGACCTGTCGCGCATCCTGCCCTACGCGGCCTCCCGCACCTGGCACCTGCAGCTGGCGGTCTTCTGGATCGCCACCTGCTGGCTGGCCACGGGCCTGTACCTGGGCCCCAAGCTCAGCGCCAAGGAGCCCAAGGGCCAGTGGTTCGGCGTCGCGGGTCTGCTGGTTGCCCTGGTGGTCGTGGTCGTGGGCGCCTTGGCCGGCGCCCACCAGGCCATCCTGGGCAGGCTCTCCGGCTCCTTCATGCTGGGTCACCAGGGCTATGAGTACGTTGAACTGGGCCGCCTCTGGCAGATCCTGCTGACGGTGGGCATGGTGGGCTGGCTGGTGCTCGTGGTCCGCGCCCTGCTCCCCGCCCTCAAGGGCGAGGCCGGCCGCCTGGGCCTGCTCAAGCTCTTCGTGCTATCCGCCATTGCCATTCCCCTCTTCTACTCCGCGGGCTTCATGTACACCCGGGAGACCCATGTGGCCCTGGCCGAGTACTGGCGCTGGTGGGTGGTCCACCTCTGGGTGGAGGGCTTTTTCGAAGTCTTCGCCACCGTGGCCATCGCGCTGCTCTCCACCCGCATGGGCCTGCTGCGCGAGAGCACCGCCCTGCGGGCCGTGAGCACCTCCATGGGTCTCTTCCTGGGCAGCGGGATCATCGGCACCTTCCACCACCTCTACTACACGGGCTCTCCGGCCTCCATCTCGGCCCTGGGCTCCGTGTTCAGCGCCCTGGAGATCGTGCCCCTCACCATCGTGGGCTTCGAGATCGCCATGAGCCTGAAGGCCGGCAAGGCCATCGGCAGCGGCTACGAGTGGCCCTTCAGGTTCTTCGCGGCCGTGTGTTTCTGGAACCTCATCGGTGCGGGTGTCTTCGGCATGCTCATCAACCCGCCCTCGGTGCTCTACTTCGGCCAGGGCCTCAACACCACCCCCATCCACAGCCACTCGGCGCTGTTCGGCGTCTACGGCTTCCTCGCCATCTCGCTCATGCTCTTCTCCCTGCGCGGCATGACGCCCGACAAGGCCTGGGACGAGAAGTGGCTGAAGGTGGGCTTCTGGGGCCTGAACATCGGCCTGGTGCTGATGCTCGTGCTTTCGCTGATCCCCAGCGGCTTCTACCAGATCGCCCAGAGCCTGGAACACGGCACCTGGTATGCCCGCAGCGCCGAGGTGGTGCAGAGCCCCCTCATGCGCACCTTCACCTGGCTGCGCATGCCCGGCGACGTGATCTTCGGCATCGGCGCCCTCGCCGTCATCCTCTTCACCTTCAAGGCCGTCATCGGTGCCTGGGGCTGGCGGACGGCAGAGGCAACCCTGCCCAGCCGGGAAGTCCCGGATGAGGCACCCGCCTTCGCCGTGGCCGAAGACTGAAGGAGCCTGAACCAGACCAAGGCCCCCGCCGAAAGGTGGGGGCCTTGGCTTTCCTACCCACATGCCTGACCATTCCTGGATCCCTACTGTTCCATTCGAGGAGGCCATGCCATGAAGCAACACTACCGGTTGCTGCTGGGGTTCGTCCTCGGCGTGCTGGGCGGCCTGCTGGGGTTCTACTTCCTGCCCGCCAGGGACCACGCCTTCATGACCAAGGTCAGCGAGCTCTTCACGTTCGTCGGCGCGGTCTTCCTCCGGCTGATCTTCATGGTGGTGGTGCCACTCATCCTTTCCGCCCTGATGCTGGGGGTCATGGAACTGGGGAAGGGCCGAGGGCTCGGCAAGGTGGCCGGGAAGTCGCTGCTCTACACCATCCTCCTGAGTGGCATCGCGGTGCTCATCGCCATCGTCACGACCCGGATTTTCAAACCCGGCGTGGGCCTGGTGTTCGATCGGGCGGCCCTGGCGGGCAACACCGCGGTGCTGAAGCTCCAGGAATCCGTCAAGGCCGTGACCGCCAAGCCCTGGTACCAGTACCTCGTGGACCTGCTGCCCCAGAACCCCATCGATTCCGCCGCCCGGGCCTTCTCGGGCGAGATCGTAGCCCTGATGGTGTTCGCCCTGTTCTTCGGCTGGGCCCTGAGCACGGTCATCAAGGAGGAGGATCATCCGCTGGTACGCAGCCTGGATGCCGTCTTTCAGGCCTGCATGAAGATCATCGACCTGGCCATGCACCTGGCCCCCTTTGCCATCTTCGGCATGGTGTTCAACACCGCGTACAAGATGGGCGCCGGGTTCCTGGGCAATGTGGCCTTCTACGCGGCCATCGTCGTCCTGGGCCTGGCCCTCCAGTTCTTCGTGGTCTACGGTTTCTTCCTGAAGGTCGTGGCCAGGACATCTCCCTGGGCGTTCTGGAAGGACTGCCGGGACCTGTTCCTCTATGCCTTCACCACGGCCTCCTCCAACGCCACCCTGCCCATGTCCCTGGAGACCGCCGAGCATGTGCTGAAACTCCCGCCCAAGATCTCGCGGTTCGTGCTGACCGTGGGCGCCACCGCCAACCAGAACGGGACGGCCCTCTTTGAGGGGGTCACGGTGCTCTTCCTGGCGCAGGTCTACGGCGTGGACCTGTCCCTGGGCCAGCAGGTCCTCGTGGTGCTGATGTCGGTCCTGGCGGGGATCGGCACGGCGGGCATCCCCGGCGGATCCCTGCCCCTCATCGTGGTGCTGCTGACTCAGGTAGGCATCCCCGCCGAGGGCATCGGCCTGATCCTGGGGGTCGACCGCTTCCTGGACATGTGCCGCACGACCCTGAATGTGGCGGGGGACCTGGTGATCGCCAAACTGGTCAGTGCCGACGCCCGCGATGACGCATCTGGCCTGCACCAGATCTAGCCGAACCTACCGGTCAGAAGACGTGGCCATCCCGCTCGGGGAAGCAGTCCTTTCCCGTCGGTCTCGTTGTCTCGTAATTTGAAATGTTAATTTGATTAATATTATTGACAACGCGAAGGGTATTTATACACTGAGTCTCAATTATCCCAATCAATCCCTAGCAGCCGCCAGGCTGCAACTTCCTGGAGGTAACCATGAAGGCTGCACTCATCGTCGGCTTGGGCCTGTTCTTGGTTTCCAGTTCAGCCTTTGCGGACAGCAAATACAGCTCCAAACCCTCCTATACACCGCCCCCCCCCCGGCCGGCACCGGCGCCCTCCCGCACTGCCGAACACAAGCAGCAGGACTACAAGCGCCAGGACCGGCAGAATGACAACCGCCGGCAGGACACCTACCGGCAGCAGCAGAACCAGGTCGTCAAGGATTCCATCAAGAAGCAGCAGGAAAAGCGCTAAGGCCCCGCCGGAGGCCCCCGGACATGACCGGGGCTCCTGATCCTTTCCTCGCTCATGGCCATCTCGCGGCGTGCAACAGTACGCCGCAAGCGCTATGATGGCTAACCTGACAAGTCTGGTCAGGATTGTGGGGAATGCATGAAGGTCATCGTCGCCAAGACCGCCGGGTTTTGCTGGGGCGTCAAGCGCGCCATGGATGCGGTGCTGGAGGCTTCTATCCGCAACGATGGCCGCCCGGTGCAGACCTTGGGCCCACTCATCCACAACCCCCAGGCCCTGGAACTCATCGGCAAACGGGGCGTGGCCGTGGCGGCAACCCCGGATCAGGTGGAGAACGGCACGGTGGTCATTCGGGCCCACGGCATTCCCATCCAGGATCTGCGTGGCCTCAAAGAGCGCCAGTCCAGGGGTGAGCTGACCATCGTGAACGCCACGTGCCCCGAGGTGGCCAAGGTCCACCACAAGATCAAGAAGTGGAGCCCCAAGGGCTACTTCACCGTGATCCTGGGCAGCCACGGCCACGCAGAAAGTGTGGCCCACCGCAGCTTCGCGGAAAGTGGTTCCGTCATCGTCTCGACCATGGCCGAGGCCGAGGCCCTCGGCGATGAGCAGCTCAGGAAGGTCCTGGTGGTGGCCCAGACGACCTTCACGGTGAAGGACTACCACCTGATCACGGACTACCTACGCGGCCGGGCCGGGGACGCGGTCTTCGAGAACACCATCTGCGAAGATACCTGGATGCGCCAGGACGAGGCCCGGGAGCTGGCCCGCACCGTGGACACGGTGATCGTCGTGGGCGGCAAGGCCTCCAGCAACACCAAGCACCTGGCGGAGCTGGCCCGGCATTACGGCAAGCCCGTGCAGTACGTGGAAACCGCCGCGGAGCTGGACCTCGCGGGGTTCACCGGCAAGGAGACCGTGGGGGTGCTCGCCGGGGCTTCCACGCCCACCTGGCTGGTGGACGAGGTGGTGGACGTGCTGGAGCAGCTGGGCGATGGCCCCAGTCGCTGGCGCAGCTTCCTCCAGGCGGCCTTTGGCAGCTCCTCTTTGATGGCCGTGGGGGCGGGCCTCATGACCCTGGGGGTGCATCACTGGCTGGGGCTGCCCATGGGCTGGCGCTATCCGGTGCTCACGGCCACCTATGTGCTGGCCATGTACCTGCTCAGTCCCTTCCTCGATCCGCTGGGACTGGGGGCCAAGGGGCCAGCCCGGGCCCGCTTCCTCGCTCGCAACCGCATGACCCTGTTGGTCTCTGCCCTGGCGGCCCTCGCGCTCACCCTGGGCCTGGCCGCGAGCCTGGGCCTGAAGGTGCTGGCGGTGGTGATGGGCGCCTGCCTGGTGGGCACGGCCTACAAGCGGCGGTTCCGAATGGCTGGTCGGGAGTTCAGCCTGCGCAGCATCCCCGGATCCAAGGACCTGGTCGTATCCATGGCCCTCGCCACCGTGGCGGTCATCACTCCCATCTGGCAGGCGGGTCGGGTCTGGGATCTCCGGGCCTTCGCGGCGGTCTTCCTGGTGGGCGTGCTGGCCTTCGTCCGCACCGTGATCTATGAATTCCGCGACATGCAGAACGATCAGATCGTGGGCAAGGAGACCCTGCCCATCCTGCTCGGCAAGCGGGGCACCAAGGCCGTGCTCGCGGCCCTGCTGGGCACCCTGCTGGCTGGCACCCTCTGGCTCACCTATCAATCCCGGAGCGAGGGGCACCCCCTCGCCGTGGCGCTGGTGCTGGTGGTCTGTGCCGCCTACCCGATGCTCTACCTCTGGCTGTACCACGAGCGGTTCACCACCGGGAGGAACCGCTTCGAGCTGAGCGTGGACCTCAGCTTCTACCTGGTGGGGCTGCTGGCCTTGGTATAGCGCTTGCCTAATACCTGGGGGCTGCTAGCCTTGGGACACCTTTTCCCAAGGAGAATCCATATGCGCATGAAATCCATCGCCGTGCTTTCGGCCACAGCCGTGCTGGGTGCTGCCCTGGGTTGGGCCGCAGCGGCTGCCAGCTACCAGAAAACTGGAACCGTGAAGGAAGTGGCCGCCGACAGCTTCACGCTGGATCTGGGCAAGGAGGAGTGGCGCTTCTATACCGAGGGCGCCACCACCGGCAAGGAGGCCCTCAAAGCCGGTGACAAGGTGACCGTCACCTACAAGCAGGTGGCTACGAAAATTGAGGGCAAGGGCGGGGCGAAGAAGGAAGCCGCCAAGGCCCCTGCGAAGAAGAAGTAGTCCTCCGCCGAAGGCGGCATCTGCAGAACGGGGCGCCGCTGGCGCCCCGTTCTGCAGTCTGTGAAAGAATGGGCACATGCGCCATTGGGTCCTCATCACCGGCTGTTCCACGGGCATCGGGCGGGCCCTCGTCCCCCTCAGCCGGGCGGCCGGCTGGGGCGTGGTGGCCACCGCCAGGCAGCCCGCGACGCTGGCAGGCCTTCCAGCCGGCGAGGATCTGCGGATCCTGAGCCTGGATGTCACGGACGTGGCCAGCATCGAAGCTGCGGCCAGGGCCTGCGCTGATCTGCCTCTCCGGGCCTTGGTGAACAACGCCGGCTATGGCCAGGTGGGCCCCCTCGAGCTCCTCCGCCCGGAGGAACTCCGGGCGCAGTTCGAAACCAACGTCATCGGCCTGCACAGCATGACCAACGCCTTCCTGCCCCTCCTGCGGCGCGAGCCTGGGGCACGGATCCTCCAGGTGGCCTCCATGCTGGGCCGCCTTTCGATTCCCCTGGCGGGGCCCTACAACGCCTCCAAGCACGCCGTGGTGGCCCTTGCGGAAACCCTGCGTCTGGAGATCGGCCGGGAAGTGGCCGTGGTGCTGGTGGAACCCGGCGCCATCCAGACGGAGTTTCGGGAGACCCTGACCAGGGCCTGGGGAGACTTGCCGGAACGAGCCAGGGGAACCCGCTACGAAGGGATCCTGGAGAAGTACAAAACCATCCGCAAGGACCGGAGCGAACGGCATGCCCTGGATGCGGAGACGTGTGCCAGAAAAATACTTGCAGCCCTGGTGGCGGAGCGCCCGCCCCGGCGCGTGGTCATCGGGAAGGATGCCTTCCTGGCGGGCAAGCTCAAGGCGCTCCTGCCCGCCGCCTGGTGGGAGGCCATCCTGCGGCGGGCCTACGGGTTGCGCTGACTACTTGTAGATGCCGCAGCCGATCACGATTGCGCCTTCGGCCAGGCAGAAGGAGGTCTTCTCCTCGATCTTCCGCGTCTCGGGGTTCATGCGCTTGTAGTCTGCCCAGCCTCCGCCCTTCTTCTGAGCCACGGCGATGGCTTCCTTGATGTACTGCTTGCCGTCCGGGTCCTTCACGTTGAGCCGGTTGATGCCAAGCAGGTTGGCCTCGGCACCGTGGGCGAGCACGACACCATTCAGGTCGTAGACAAAGAGGTAGATGGGATTGCCCGGCTTGGCGTGGAATCGACCGCTGCCTTTGTGGACCTCGGCGAAAAGGGCCTCCTTGCCGTTGGCCTTCAGGAAGGCGATGCCCTCCTTCACCAGGGCTTCGGCCTTGGTGCGCTCTGCGGGCTGGGCGGCGGCCGAGGCCACCAGTAGGAAGGCGAAGAAAGGTGCAGCAATAGATGGGCGCATAAAGCCTCCAAAGGGCAAGCGAGCGCCGCCTACGCTCTTGGGGAAAGGGACTTCGTTGAAGGGGGACAGTGCTAAACCTTTCATCGGCACCCAGGCGTCGGGGAATGAATCCCATCCAGATGGCAGGCAGGGGGCGTTAAACCCGCCCTGAGGTCTGGTCATCGGGAAGGGCCTTCCAGGCGAACAAGCTCAAGGCACCCATCCCTGCCGCCTGATGGGCGGCGATCCTGCGTCAGGCCTATGGATTGCGGTGATTATTTATAGATGCCGCAGCCAATCACAAGATCGCCTTCGGTAAGGCAGAACGTCGTCTTTTCTTCGATCTTGCCGTTCGTCGGATTCGGCCACTTGTAGTCCACCCAGGCCCCACCCTTGCGCTGGCCGGCCTTGATCAGCTCCTGGACGATCATCTTGCCGTCCGGGTCCTTGACCCCCCACCGGTTGGTGCCGACGGCACCTGGCTGCATGCCGTGGGCGAGGGTGATGCCCTGCTGGTCATAGACCATCAGGTAGAGCGTGCTTCCGGGCTTGACATGGAAACGGCCGGACCCCTTCTGAACTTCCGCGATGAAGGCCTCCTTGCCATTGGCCTTCAGGAAGGCGATGCCATCCTTCACCATGGCCTCGGCCTTGGGCCGTTCCGCAGGCTGGGCCACGAGCACTGAGCTGATCATCAAGGTTGCCGCCAGGGCCAGCCTGAATCGCGAAGCTGTGTTCATGGGGGTTCCTCCTTGGAATCGTCCGGGACTGGGCCGGGACCACTTCATCATCGGCAGGCTCCTGGATCCATTTGAATTCCTGCCTTTTCCGCAGGCCACAGGCCGGGGGGACCCGCCCGGCAACCTCAGATCCCACTGGAGCCTGCCAGAATGGGGAAATGCCCGAAGACCGCCTCTACCTCATCGATACCTTCGCCTTCATCCTCTCGGTATCGGCTTCGCCGATACGCGAGACTTCGCCGTTGGGCATGGGGGTGCCCCGTGGCTGAGGATCGCCTTTACCTCATCGATACCTTCGCCTTCATCCTCTCGGTATCGGCTTCGCCGATACGCGAGACTTCGCCGTTGGGCATGGGGGTGCCCCGTGGCTGAGGATCGCCTTTACCTCATCGATACCTTCGCCTTCATCTTCCGGGCCTACTTCGCCAATCCGCGGCTGAAGAACGGGGCCGCGTACACGTTCACGCGCCTGGTGCTGCAGCTGCTGGAGAAGCACAAGCCCACGCACATCGCCTGCGTGTTCGATACGCCGGAGCCCACCTTCAGGCACCAGATCTATCCCGAGTACAAGGCCAACCGGGATGCCATGCCCGAAGACCTGCGGCCCCAGATCCCCATGATCCGCCAGCTGGTGAAGGCTCTGAACATTCCCATCGTGGAGCTGCACGGTTACGAGGCCGACGATGTCCTGGGCACCCTGGCCCGTCAGTCGGCGGCCATGGGGCTGCCGGCCGTCATCGTGAGCCCTGACAAGGACCTGCTCCAGCTGGTGGACGATGACCTCCATATCCAGGTGCTCAACACCAAGGATGGCGAGGTCTGGCACGACCGAGAGGGGGTGAAGGCCCGCATGGGCGTGTGGCCCGAGCAGGTGGTGGACTTCCTCAGCCTGGTGGGGGATGCCTCGGACAACGTGAAGGGGGTGCCCGGAATCGGCGAGAAGGGTGCGGCCCTCCTGCTGGAGCGGTTTGGGACCCTCGCTGGGGTCATCGCGTCCAAAGCCGAGCTCAAGCCCAAGCAGCGGGAAGGCCTGGAGGCTGCCTCCGAGTGGCTGGACCTCACCAAACGCCTCGTCACCGTGGTGACGGATCTGGAGCTGGCCCTGCATCCCAAGGACCTCGCCTATCCGGGCGTGGACGAGGCCAGGGCCCGGGAGGCCTTCAAGGAGCTGGGCTTCCAGACCCTCACGAAGGAGTTCACCCAGAGCGCGCAGCAGGCGGGCAGCGAGCGGAAGTATCGGGCTGCCGCCTCGCTGGCCGACCTCGAAGTGGCGGTGGCGGCCTGCCGCGTGGCCGGACGCTTCGGCCTGGACACGGAGACCACCAGCATCGACCCCACGCGGGGCCACATCGTGGGCCTGAGCCTCGCCTGGGCGCCGAACGAGGGCCTCTACGTGCCCCTGGCCCACCAGAAACCGGCCACCGTGGATACGGAGGGTTCCCTGCCCGGACTGCTGCCGGACTCGGGCCTGCCGGATGCGCTGCTGGACCTGCGGGGTGATGCGGCCGACTTCTTTGCGGAGCTGGCGCCCTACCTGGATGCCCGCAACCTGCCCTTCGCCGCGGTGCGCCTGACCCTGGCCCCCCTGCTGGCCGATGCCACCATCGGAAAATGCGGCCAGAACCTGAAGTACGACCTCCAGGTGCTGGCTCGCCACGGCCTGCCGGTGGCCGGGCTGGCCGACGACAGCATGGTGCTGAGCTTCCTGCTGGAAAGCGGCGTCCGCCACAACCTGGATGACCTTTCCGTGCGCCTGCTGGACGTGAAGCCCATCGCCTTTGAGGAGGTGGTGGGCAAGGGCAAGGCCCAGAAGCGCTTCGACGAAGCAGAGTTCGAGCGGGCCGTGCAGTACGCCGCCGAGGACGCCGATCTGGCCCTCCGGTTGTGCGACAACCTGCGGGCGAAGCTCACCGACGAGCAGCTGAACCTCCTCTACGAGGAAGTGGACCTGCCTCTGGTGGAAGTGCTGGCGGCCCTGGAGGGTCACGGTGTCCGACTGGACCTGGAGGTCCTTGCCCAGCTCGCGGTGCGCATGCGCGGGGAGCGTGAAAGGGCCCAGGCCCGCGTGCTGGAACTTGCAGGCGAGCCCTTCAACCTGAACAGCCCCACCCAGCTGGGGGCCATCCTCTTCGGCAAGCTGGGCTACAAGCCCGTCAAGTACACCGGCAAGACCAAGGCGCCCAGCACCGATGAAGACGTGCTGCAGGAACTGGCCAAGGAGCAGGGCGCCGAAATCGCCGCAGAGCTGCTGCGGCACCGCCAGATGGTGAAGCTGCTGGGCACCTACGTCGAAGCCCTGCCCCAGATGGTGAACCCCATCACAGGCCGGGTGCACACCCGGCTGCATCAGGCGGCGGTGGCCTCCGGGCGGCTGGCTTCCAGCGATCCCAATCTGCAGAACATCCCCATCCGCACCGAGGAGGGCAGGGCCATCCGGGGGGCCTTCGTGCCCGAGCCGGGCTGGGTGCTGCTGGACGCGGACTACAGCCAGATCGAGCTGCGGGTGGTGGCGGCCCTGGCCGAGGATCCCGTGCTGTTGGGGGCCTTCGAGGCCGGCGAGGACATCCACCGCCGGACGGCTTCAGAGGTGATGGGTCTGCCCATGGATCAGGTGACTGCAGACGACCGCAGCAGGGCCAAGGCCGTGAACTTCGGCCTGCTCTACGGCCAGGGGGCCTTCGCCTTGGCGGCCAACCTCGGCATTTCCCAGAAAGAGGCCAAGGCTTTCATTGAGCGCTATTTCGAGCGCATGCCCAAGGTGGCTGCCTGGATTGAAAAGGCCAAGGCGCGGGCCATCGCCGAAGGTCTCGTGCGCACCCACTGGGGACGCATCCGGCGCATCCCCGAGCTCGAAAGCCCCAACAAGCAGTTCCAGGCCCAGGGCCTGCGGGAGGCCGTGAACACCATCGTCCAGGGCACCGCCGCGGACCTCATGCGCCGTGCCATGGTGCGCCTCCACCGCAGCCTCCAGGCCTCGGGCCTGCGAGCCCGGCTGCTGCTCCAGGTCCATGACGAACTCCTGATGGAAGCTCCCCCCGGGGAGGTGGAGCACGCCGCGGCCCTGCTGAAAGCGGCCATGGAAGGGGCCGACGACCTGGGCGCCCTGGGCGTCAAGCTGGCCGCAGAAGTGCGCACCGGCGCCAGCTGGCTGGCTTGCAAGTAGTTGGGCATTTGACAGTTTGTCGGGTGTTTTTCCTGGATCATGCGATTTCGGGAGGTTTTGTGACGGCGGTCCGGGCCCAAACCCAACGGTGAGGTCATGATTGGGCGGTTCCGGCGCTTTCAACTGCCCGCCTACAGACCCCATTTCAAGGAGCCTGATCATGAGCCAATACAACATTGCCTGGTTGCCCGGGGACGGGGTGGGCGTCGAGGTCATGGAGGCCGCCAGGATCTGCCTGGACGCCCTGAAGTTCGACGCCAAGTACACCCACGGCGACATCGGCTGGGAGTTCTGGTGCAAGGAGGGCGAGTCCTTCCCCCAGCGCACCATCGATCTCCTGAAGAACAGCCATGCCGCCATGTTCGGCGCCATCACCTCCAAGCCCGTGAAGGACGCCGAGGCCGAGCTGGTGCCGGAGCTGAAGGGCAAGGGGCTCATCTACCGCAGCCCCATCGTGCGGATGCGCCAGATGTTCGACCTCTACACCTGCCTGCGGCCCTGCAAGGCCTATCCCGGCAATCCCCTGAACTACAAGGAAGGCATCGACATGGTGGTGTTCCGGGAGAACACCGAAGATCTCTACGCCGGCGTGGAGTTCAGCCCCGTGCCCGATGAGCTGAAGGCGAGCCTCAAGAAGCTCAGCAAGCCCTTCGGCCACTTCGCGGACATCCCGGGCGACCAGTTCGCCATCACCTGCAAGGTGAACACCCAGAAGGGCTGTGACCGGATCATCCGTGCCGCCTTCGAGTACGCGCAGAAATTCGGCTATCCCAAGGTCACGGTCATCCACAAGGCCAACGTGGTGCGTGCCACCGAGGGGATGTTCCTGGAGACCGGCAAGCGCATCGCCAAGGAATTCCCGGGCATCGAGATGGACGATGCGAACGTGGACGCCATCACCATGTGGATGCTGAAGAACCCCAAGAACTACGGCGTCATGGTGGCCACCAACCTCTTCGGCGACATCATCAGCGACCTGGCGGCCCAGATGGTGGGCGGCCTGGGCTTCGGCTGTTCCGGCAACATCGGCGAGAAGCTGGCCGTGTTCGAGCCCAGCCACGGCAGCGCCCCCAAGTACGCGGGCCAGTACAAGGTGAACCCCATCGCCACCATCCTGGCGGCCAAGATGATGCTGGACTGGCTGGGTGAAACCGATAAGGGCACCAGGCTCGAAGCAGCCACCGCCGCCGTCATCGCCGAAGGCCAGGTCCGCACCTACGACATGGGCGGCAGCGCCACCACGCTGGAGATGGGCGAAGCCATTGCAAGGAAGCTCTGAGGCCACCATGAAGCCGATCCTCATCCACGAAGTCGGTCCCCGGGATGGCCTCCAGGCGGAAAGCGCCGTCGTGCCGACGGAGCTCAAGCTCGACTGGATCCGCCGCATGGCGGATTCGGGGGTGGACATCGTCCAGGTGGGCTCCTTCGTCCGGGGCGACCGGATGCCCCAGATGGCGGACACGGATGAACTCTTCCGCATCCTCGCCAAGGAAACCCATGGGGCGCTGCTCTCTGGGCTCGTGTTGAACGAAAAGGGGCTGGCGCGGGCCCTGGACGTGGGCGTTCCCCTGATCTGCCTGGGCGTCTCCGCCTCGGAGACTCACAGCCGCAAGAACACGGGCATGGGCACCGAAGAGGCCACGGGCCGGGTGATCGCCATGGCCCTGGAGGCCAAGGCCGCGGGGCGGCAGGTCCAGGTCAGCGTGCAGAGCGCCTTCGGCTGCGGCTTCGAGGGGGCCATCGGCGAAGACCGGGTCCTGGGCATCGTGGTGGCTTACCTGGAAGCGGGACTCACCGCCATCAGCCTGGCGGATACGGCGGGCCATGCCCACCCGGAGCAGGTGCGACGCTACGTGCGGAGGATCCTCGGCCTCCATCCCGGCGCCGAGGTCACCGCCCACATTCACGACACCTACGGACTGGGCATGGCCAGCGTCTATGCGGCCATGGAGGCCGGTGCCCGCACCATCGAGACCAGCTTCGGCGGGCTCGGCGGCTGCCCCTTCACCAAGGTGGCCGCGGGAAACGTGCCCACCGAGGACCTGGTGCATGGGTTGCAGCGCACGGGGCAGCGCCTGGACATCGACCTGGTTTCACTGGTGGGGGTCACGAAGGACGTGGCCAAGCACTTTGGCCGGGAACTACCCGGCTGCGTCTACAAGACCGGACCCATTCAAGCGAAGGTCATGGCATGAGCAAGAAAATCCTCGAAGGCATCAAGGTCCTCGACCTCACGAACGTGCTCTCTGGCCCCTTCACGACCCTGCATCTGGCCCTGCTGGGGGCCGAGGTCATCAAGGTGGAAAACCCCAAGGATGGCGACCTGGCCCGGAAGCTGGGCATCCTGCCGGTCCTGAACAAGCAGCTCATGGGCACCAGCTTCCTGGCCCAGAACTGCAACAAGCTGTCCATCACCCTCAACACCAAGTCGCCCGAGGGCAAGGCTCTGTTCTTGCGCCTCCTGAAGGATGCCGACGTGGTGGTGGAGAACTTCCGACCCGGCGTCATGGAGCGGCTGGGGCTGGGCTACAAGACGCTCGCGGAGATCAATCCGAGGCTCATCTACTGTGCCATCTCGGGCTTCGGCCAGACCGGGCCCGATGCCCTGAAGCCCGCCTACGACCAGATCATCCAGGGCCTCTCCGGCGAGATGGCCGTGAATGGCGACGAACGGCTGAACCCCCTGCGCACGGGCTTCCCCGTCTGCGATACCGTAGGCGGGTTGAATGCGGCCTTCGCGGTGATGGCGGCCCTCTTCCACCGGGAGCGCACGGGCGAAGGACAGGCCATCGACGTGGCCCTGCTGGACAGCATCATGCCCCTCATGGGCTGGGTGGCGGCCAACCTCCTGATCGGCGGGGAACAGCCCGTCCTCATGGGCAATGACAACTTCACGGCGGCCCCCAGCGGCACCTTCCGCACCCAGGACGGCCACATCAACATCGCGGCCAACAAGCAGGAGCAGTGGGAGGCCGTCTGCGAAGTGCTTGGCGTTCCCGAGCTCAAGACGGATTCCCGCTTCCAGGAACGGGACACCCGCAAGAAGAACCGTCGGGAGCTCACGCCGCTGCTGGAGACCCGGCTCACCCAGCAACCCACCGGTTTCTGGGTGAAGGAACTGAATGCGAAGGACGTTCCCAGTGGGGAGATCCTGGATCTGGAGGCGGCTTTGCGTCAGCCCCAGATCAGGCATCGCCAGGTGCTGCACAAGGTGCCCGTGGCGGGAGTAGGCGATGTGGAAGTCTTCGGCCTGACTGCTTTGTTTGAGAAGACTCCGGGCTCCGTGGATGCGCCACCACCCACGCTGGGCCAGCACAACCACCAGGTCTTTTCCTCCCTCGGCCTCTCCGAGGCCGAGCAAGCTGAACTGAAAGCCAAAGGCGTCATCTAGGGAGCTGCCATGGGCATGACCGTCGTCGAAAAGATCCTGGCCCGGGCCGCTGGCCTGCCCGCCGTGAAAGTGGGCGATGTGGTGGAGCCCCAGGTGGACCTGGCCATGTCCCACGAGAACGCGGCCCTGGTGATCAACCAGTTCCAGGAAGTGTTCCAGGGCACGGGGATCGAGCCCAAGGTCTGGGACCCCTCCCGCATTGCCATCATCTTCGACCACCGGGTGCCGGCGGAGTCCCCCAAGACTGCCACCAACCACAAGAAGATCCGGGGCTTCGTGGCCGCAAACGGCATCACCAAGTTCCACGATGTCCGGGGCGACGTGGGCGGCATCTGCCACCAGATCCTGCCGGAGTATGGCTACGTCCGGCCGGGGTTCGTGGTGGTGGGCACGGATTCCCACACCACCAGCCATGGGGCCCTGGGGGCCTTCAGTTTCGGCATCGGCGCCACGGAGATGGCCTCGGCCTGGAGCCTGGGCATCGCCGTGAACATCGAGGTTCCCGCCACCATCAAGGTCGTGGTGGAGGGCGACTTCCCGCCCATGGTGGGCCCCAAGGACCTGATCCTCCACCTCATCGGCAAGCTCACGGCCCAGGGGGCGAACTACAAGGTGCTGGAATTCCACGGCGGGACCATCCGCCGGATGAGCACCAGCGGGCGCATCGCCATCTGCAACATGAGCGTGGAAGCCGGGGCCACCTCGGGCATCGTGCCCGGCGACGAGGAAACGGTCCGCTACCTGCGGGAGGAGGCCGGCGTGACCGATGCGGTCCCCTGCGTCACGCCGGATGCCGATGCCACCTACGTGCAGACCGTCGAGATCGATGTCAGCCACCTGGAGCCCCAGATCGCCTGCCCCCACATGGTGGACAACGTGAAGCCCATCGGCCAGGTGCTCGGCACCAAGGTCCAGCAGATCGTCATCGGCAGCTGCACCAACGGGCGCCTGGATGATCTGGCGGATGCCGCCGCCATCCTCCGGGGAAAGAAGGTGGCCCAGGGCACCCGCATGCTGGTGTTCCCGGCCTCGAGCAAGATCTTCGCGAAGGCCCTGGACCTGGGCTACATCCACGACTTCATGAAGGCCGGCGCCGTGGTGATGAACTCCGGCTGCGGCCCCTGCCTGGGCGTCCACGAGGGCGCCCTGGGGGACCACGAGGTGGCCCTCAGCACCACCAACCGGAACTTCAAGGGCCGGATGGGCAACCCTACGGGCGAGGTCTACCTCTGCAGCCCCGTGGTGGCCGCCGCCTCCGCCATCACCGGCGTCATCACTGATCCGCGAAAGGGCTGAACCATGGCCAAGGTCATCATCAAACTCGAGAACGACATCAGCACGGACGACATCTACCCGGGCCGCTTCATGGCCACAGTGCTGCCTTCGGAAACGCCCCAGTTCGCCTTTTTCGACCGCACGGAATTCAACGCCCAGCTCAAGGCCAAGGCCTTTCCTGCCGGGTCCATCATCGTGGGGGGCGAGAACTTCGGCTGCGGCTCCAGCCGCGAGCAGGCCTGCTCCACCCTCAAGGGCCACGAGGTGGCGGTGGTGGCCAGGAGCATCTCCCGCATCTTCCTTCAGAACGCCATCAACCTCGGCCTGCAGGTCGTCCTCTGCCCCGGCATCGAGGCCAGCGAGGGCGACGACCTGGAGATCACGGCCACCCAGGTCCTCAACCGGGCCACGGGCCAGGCCTATGATCTGGTGCAACTGCCCGCCGCCCGAAAGGGCATCATGGACGCGGGGGGGCTCATCCCCTACACCCGAGCCAGGTTGATGGCGAAGGGCTGAAGCCGCCTATTCCGTGCTCTCCAGTGCATCCTCGGGGCAGGGATAGTGCCGGTTGCGGATGGCATGGATGGCCAGGTCATAGTCCGGTTCCCGGGCGAGCTCTGGCACCAGCTCCGTATGGACGACGGTCCCGTTCTCGTCCAGAGCCACCACGGCCCGGGCGAACAGGCCCTTCAGGGGGCCGTCCACCAGGGTGACGCCAAAGGAGGCTCCGAAGTCCAGGTGCCGGAAGGCCGAGGCGGTGAGCACCCGGTCCAGCTGCTCGGCCCCGCAGAAGTGGGACTGGGCGAAGGGCAGGTCCATGGAGACGCAGAGCATCACCGTGTTGGGCAGATCCACCGTCAGGCGGTTGAACTTCCTCACGCTCTCCCCGCAGATGACCGTGTCGAGGCTGGGGAAGATGCTGATGAGGACCCGCTGGCCCTCCAGGTCCACGCTGGTGAATTCGCTGAGATCACCGCGGGTGAGGCGAAAGGGGGGCGTGTGCTGCCCCGGCAGGGGCAGCTCCCCCCGGGTGTGGGTGGGGTTGCCATTCAAGGTGATGGTGGCCATGAAGTCCTCCCGGCGCGCCCATCCTACTCCGAACCGGGCTGTGACGAGAGGCATTCCTGACCCAGTGATCCCCTCGATGGGGTGATCGCCCCTGGAATCCCTCGCTTGGCCCCTGGGCCGCTGGTGGGAACCCCTTCCCTCGTCTAGGCTTGGGGCTATGGAACGGGTGCGGCCGAACTGGAGCTGGTACTGGGGCATCTGGGCCCTGATGGGGCTCTACATGGCGAGTTGGGACCTGGCCCTGTACCCCTCAGCCTCGATCCTCCGGTTCCTGGTGATGAACCTGCTCCAGAACGGAACCTGGGGGCTGCTGGGGCTGTTCCTGCTCTGGCTGGCCAACCACCATCCCATCGAAAGCTTCGCATGGGCCCAGTGGCGGACCTGGAGCCTCCACCTGCTGGCCAGTGTGGTGGTGGCGGCCATCGGATTGTTCTTGGCCTATGTCATATCCCTGCTGATGCAGTCCGCTGAGATGAACAAGCCCCTGACCTTGGCCATGGTGCTGAAAGGGCTGCCCCGCTTCTACCGGGCCTATTTCCACACGAATCTGCTGTTCATGTGGGGCGTGGTGGCCGCTTTCCACGGCCTCCGAATCTATCGAAAGTACAAGACGCGGGAGCTCGTGACGGCCCAGTTGGAGGCCCGCTTCGCCGAGGCCCAGAACCAGGCGCTCCGGATGCAGCTCCAGCCCCACTTCCTCTTCAACACCCTCAACTCCATTTCCGCCCTGGTGCACTCGAATCCCGACGGGGCCGACGAGATGATCAGCCGGCTGGGGGACTTTCTTCGCAAGACCCTGGACGAGCCCCATGGCCAGCTGGTGACCCTTCGGAAGGAGCTGGCCTTCATCCAGGACTACCTGGCCATCGAGCAGATCCGGTTCCAGGAGCGGCTCCGGGTGGATATCCAGGTTCCTACCGAGCTCATGGACCTGCGGCTGCCATCCTTCATCCTCCAGCCCCTGGTCGAAAACGCTCTGAAGCACGGGCTCTCGGACCGGCCCCAGGGCGGAACCCTCTGCCTCCGGGCCCGCCGGGAGCCTGGGCACCTGGTGCTGGAAGTCCAGGACGATGGGGATGGGTTCGTCGCGGGCCGGGAAGGCGTCGGCCTGACCAATGTGCGCTCCCGTCTGGGTCTGCTCTACAAGGGGAACTACCTGCTGGAGATCCTGGGCGGCGCGGGCCATGGAACCCTCGTGGTCCTGCGCTTACCCTTGGAGCAGCCTGGGGAGTCCGGTCCATGAACCTGCGTGCGGTGGTGGTGGATGACGAGCCCCTGGCCCGGCAGCGCATCCGGCACCTGCTCCGGCGGGCCACGGACATCGAGGTGGTCGCCGAGTGCGTCAATGGCCTGGAGGCCGTGAAGGCCATCGAGGACCTGCAACCCGACCTGGTCTTCCTGGACATCCAGATGCCGGAGCTGGATGGCTTCGGGGTGGTGGAGGCCGTGGGGGCCGAGGCCATGCCACCCACCCTGTTCGTCACTGCTTATGATCAGCACGCCCTGAAGGCCTTCGAGGTGCATGCCCTCGACTACCTGCTCAAGCCCTTCTCTCCCGAGCGTTTCCACAAGGCCCTGGACCGGGCCCGGCACTGGTGCCTCCAGCAGCCGGGGCAGGGGCCGGACCTCGAGGCCCTGCTGGCGGGCCTGCGTCAGGAGCGCCCCTGGGTGGATCGCCTGCTGGTGAAGCAGGGGGACCGCCACCAGCTGGTGCGGACGGCCGCCATCCAGTGGATCGAAGCCGAGGACAACTACGTGCGCCTCCACGTGGAGGGGACCTCCCACCTGCTGCGCCAGACCATGGCCGGGCTGCTCGCCCGGCTGGACCCGGCCCAGTTCCGGCGCATCCACCGCTCTGCCATCGTCAACCTCGACTGCATCAAGGAGTTCCAGCCCTGGAGCGGGGGGGACCACCTGGTGATCATGCGCGATGGCACCAAGCTGACCCTGAGCCGCACCTTCCGGGAGCAGTTCGGCGAATGGCTATAAAGAAACAGCCCGGCGTCGCCGGGCTGTTTCAGGGGACCTGGCGGCTCACTTCGGGGCGTGCACCGCGATGGTGGCCATGCCTTCCCCGCGCAGGACCAGGCTGGCTTTCGAAGCGGCCAGGGCCTGGTTGGGCAGGATCACATCGACGGTTCCGATGAGCCGGTCCGTCACCTGGATCTGGCCATTCGTGCCATCACCCATGCTGAACACGGCCCCCTGTTTCAGCGCCACTGGCATCGTGCCGATGGAGGGGACCCCATGGCCCGCGAGCCGGTTGATGGCGACCGTCGCACCGAACGAGCCATCGTAGAAGTACCGGTCCTTGGGCATCAGCACGACGAAGTCGGTCTTGTGGTTCGCCAGCAGGGTCGCCGCCAGGTTCCCCTGCTCGGGGGTTCTGACATCCACGACGCTGATGAGGAGGCCCTCGCCGGCAGCCCTGGCGAGGGCCAGGATGTCCGCCTGGTTCTCCTTGTAGTTGCAGATCACCCCGATGTGCCGCTTTTCGGGCCAGGCGGTCTGGGTGGTCTTCATGAGGGGCTGGAAGTCCTCGGCGAAAAGGGCGACGCCGGCCAGCGCAAGGGCGGCCACACCAAGGGAAGTCGAGACGCGGGACATGGTGCCTCCTGGATAGGGCCGGTCCGGCCGGCGGGTGGTGGGTTACTCGTCCACCAGGATGGGAGGGGCCAGCCAGGTCGCCACGGATCCGGGGCGAAGGGGTTTTGAGCAGGGTGAACGGAGGCGCCGCGGGGGCGAACCGGAATTGGCATCAGCCCCCGACCACCCCTCCAACCGTCGACCCCGTGCTCTCTGGGGTGATGAAGACAGCAAGAGCAGTCCAGGTGGCGTCGTTCTTCAGCCTTGTTCCGAGGCCCGATAGCGGCGGAAAGCCTTTTCGATGCTCACGAGGGGCAGCACCAGGAGGCTCACCCCCAGAGCCTTGACCCACTCACCCGCATCCAGGGCTGTGGTGTGGAAGAGCTTCTGAAGCGGAGGAACGTGCACCAGCGCCACCTGGAGAAGTACGAGGACCAGGATGCCGCCGTACACCAGCGGATTGGTGAAGAGTCCCATCTTCCAGAAACCATCCTTGAGGCTGCGGCAGTTGAGCAGATAGAAGGCCTGCATCAAGGCCAGGGTGGTGACCGCCAGGGTCTGGGCCTTGCGCAGGGCGAGCTCCGGATCCAGCCCCTTGGACTGGTTCACTTCCCAGAGGAAGAGTGCCAAAGTGCCCAGCGCAAAAAAGGAGCCGACCAGGATGGTCCGGGCCAGAACGAAGCGGCCCAGGAGCGGCTTCCCTGGCCGCCTCGGCGGGCGCTCCATGAGGGACGGCTCCGGGGCCTCGAAAGCGATGGGAAGGGACAGGGTCACCGTCACTACGAGATTGATCCAGAGGATCTGCACCGGGAGGATCGGGAGCAATGGGACGCCATCCTGGAAGGGGAAAAAGAGAACCGCCGCCAGGAGGACCATGGCCTGTCCCAGGTTGGTGGGCAGGGCGAAGGCCAGGGCCTTGACCAGGTTGTCGTAGACCCGGCGGCCTTCCGCCACCGCCGACCGGATGGAGGCGAAGTCGTCGTCCAGCAGCACCATGTCCGCCGCCTCCCGGCTCACGGCCGTGCCGGTGATCCCCATGGCCACGCCGATATCGGCGCGCTTCAGGGCCGGGGCATCATTCACGCCATCCCCGGTCATGGCCACCACCTCCCCCTGGGCCTGCAGGGCCTGCACAAGCCTCAGCTTGTGCTCCGGGCTGACCCGGGCGAAGACATGGGCCTCCCGGGCGATCCGGGCGAAGCCTTCGGGATCGAGGGCATCCAGCTCCCGGCCCGTGACGGCCCCCCGGGGACTGTTGAGGCCGAGCTCCCGGCCGATGGCCTCGGCCGTGCCGGGATGATCCCCGGTGATCATCTTCACGGTGATGCCAGCGCGCCTGCAGTCTGCGATGGCCTGGATGGACTCGGGCCGGGGTGGATCGATCATGCCCTGGAGCCCCAGGAAGGTGAGGCCCGCCACATCGTCATGGGAAACCCGCTCGCCCGGGAAGGGACGCTCCGCCAGGGCCAGCACCCGCATGCCCTGGCCGGCCAGCCGCGCGGCCTCCGCCTCAACCGCCGGGACGTCCAGGGGCACACCCTGCGCATCCCGGACACAACGCGATAGCAGCACCTCTGGGGCTCCTTTGGCGAGCAGGTGGCGGCCGCTGTCCAGGTCATGCAGGGTCGCCATGTACTTGTGCTCGCTCTCGAAGGGAATCACGTCCAGGCGCGGATGGTCCTTCCGCAGCTCCTGGGTCCTCAGTCCGGCGCGCTCGGCCGCTACCACCAGGGCGCCTTCCGTGGGATCTCCGTGCAGTACGATCCGGCCCTCTTCCTCGGTGAAGGTGGCGTCACTGCAAAGGGCTCCAGCCTGCAGGAGCCGCTCCAGGTCGGGCGGAGCCGCCTCCAGGGATCGCCCGTCCATCAGGAGCCGCCCAGCAGGGGCGTAGCCCACCCCCTCCACTCGGACCTCGGCGGCCCCGGTCCAGAGGATGCGTACGCTCATCTCGTTCCGCGTGAGGGTGCCGGTCTTGTCCGAGCAGATGACCGTGGTGGAGCCGAGGGTTTCCACCGCCGGGAGGCTGCGGATCACCGAGCGGCGCTGGGCCATGCGGCGCACACCGATGGCGAGGGCGATGCTGATGACTGCGGGCAGGCCCTCCGGGATGGCCGCCACCACGAGGCTCAGGGCCGCGATCGCCCCATCCGCAGCCCCCCAACCCCGGGCCAAGCCCACCAGGAAGACCAGGAGCGCCACCCCCAGGATGGCCCAGGTGAGCTGCTTCCCCAGGCGACCCATGTCGCGCATGAGAGGCGTCTCCACCGGGGTCGTGTCCCGCATGAGCTCAGAAATGTGGCCCAGCTCCGTCCGGGTGCCGGTGCCCACCACCAGGCCCGTGGCGGTGCCGAAGGTGACGAGGGTTCCGCTGAAGGCCATGGACGTGCGATCCCCCAGGGCGGCCCCCGCTGGGACTTCCGGCACGGCCTTGGAGACGGGCAGGCTCTCCCCCGTGAGGGCGGATTCCACCACCTGGAGATCCCGGACCTCGATCAGACGCAGATCCGCGGGCACCCGGTCTCCGCTCTGGAGGAACACCAGATCGCCCCGCACCAACTCTGAAGCAGGGAGGCCCCGGCGTTGCCCATCCCGCAGCACCATGGCCTGCTCCGGCACCATGTCCGCGAGGGAGGCGATGGCCCTTCCAGCCTTGAATTCCTGGACAAAGCCGATGAGGGCATTGAGCACCACCACCGCCAGGACCACCCCGGCATCCGTGGGCTTCCCCATGAGCAGGGCCAGGGCTGCGCTCCCCAGCAGCACCAGGATGAGGGGATTGGCCACCTGTCGGCCGAGCAGCACCAGGATGGATTCCCCGGAGGTCCGGGGCAGGAGGTTGGGACCGTCCTCTCCCAGCCGCTGCTGGGCCTCGGGGGTGTCCAGGCCCTCGATCCGCCCTTGTGCCGTCCGGAGGGATTCCTCCGGAGTGAGGGCATGCCAGTGACGCGGGATCTCTCGATTCATGTGGCCTTTTCCGAGTAGCGGTTGAAGACCAGGAGGGCCATGGTCACCAGGGTGATTGCAGCACCGAGCGCGAGGGTTTCGAGGGGCTTCTCCCACAGCACCAGGTGCTCGACGAAAACGATGGCCATGACCAGCACCAGGATGCTGGAAATGCGCGCCTTGATGTCATGCAGGTTGTGGACGTCC
The DNA here is from genome assembly GCA_016721195.1 of Candidatus Geothrix skivensis. Lineage (GTDB taxonomy): Bacteria > Acidobacteriota > Holophagae > Holophagales > Holophagaceae > Geothrix > Geothrix skivensis. The sequence continues at coordinate 567,319 of JADKIO010000005.1, forward strand.
AGCCACTTGGGAAGGTCCAGCTCGCCGATGAAGAGGTCGTAGAGCCCCACGGCGAAAATGTACAGACCCGTGGCGATCAGGAACTTGTCCATGAGTTCGATCAGGCGCACCGCCAGCAGGGGCTGGTCACCCCCGCTGATGGCCAGGCTCCAGAGGAGCAGCCCCGTCTTCCAGGTTCCCCAGAGGAAGGCCGCCGCGGAGGCCACCAGACTGGAGACCACCCCAAGCACGACAAGGTAGCGAGAGGATTCCAGGGTGCGTTTTAACATTTTTGAACATTCCCTTCTTCCGCGCGCCTGGCAGCAACAGGCCTGGCGTTCTTGGCGTGGTTGAAGCCAAGTGTAGGCTTCCCTTCACCGGAGGAGGCGGCCCAGGGTGCCAAAAAAACCACCAGGTTCCTTCTGGGCGACCTGTTCCAGTTCCCCGGCGTCCAGGAAGACCCCCTGGCAGCCCGGGCACTGATCGATGCGCACACCTCGGTATTCGATCTCCTGAAGCGTCGATCCGCACTTCGGACAGTGCATCCAGTGGGCCTCCTTCTGGCGCTGGCGTTCGCCCTCCTCCTGTCGGGCCTCGGCTTCCCGGGCGGTGCGCCGGCGGCGCTCCAGTTCCTGCTGGAACATGTATTCCTCTTCCTTGGTGCTGGGTTTGAAAGACATGGAACTCTCCTATGATCAAGAAGGTGAATGAAGGCCTGCAACTCAGGCCGCGAAGCCTGGTTGGGCTCTCCGGACCCGGAGCCGGGTCACGCGGGCCTCAAGGGGCGGGTGGGTGCTGAACCAGCGGAGGAAGCCCCCCCCCGCGAAGGGGCTGGCGATCATGAGGCTGGCGGTGGCGGGCTGGGCGGTGGGGCCAGGCTCCACCTCCTCCTGGATCCGCCCCAGCCGTTCGAGGGCCAGGGCCAGGCCCTCGGGGTCCCCGGTCATCTGCGCCGCGCCGGCGTCGGCCATGAACTCCCGGGAGCGGGAGATGGCGAACTGGATGAGGGAAGCCCCGATGGGCGCCAGGAGGGCGAAGATGAGGCCGCCGAAGGGGCTGCCACCCCCTTCTTCGTCGCTCTGGGAGCCGCCGCCCAGCAGGGCGCCCCACTGGAGCACGTTCGCCAGGAGGCTCACGGCACCGGCCAGTCCCGCCGCCACCGTGGCCACCAGGATGTCCCGGTTCCGGATGTGGGACAGCTCGTGGGCGATGACCCCGCGGAGCTCCCGGCGGGGCATGGTCCGCAGCAGGCCTTCCGTGAAGGCCACCACGCCATGCTCGGGATCACGGCCCGTGGCGAAGGCGTTCGGGGCGTCATCCTGAACGATGAAGACCCTCGGCTTGGGGATGCCCGCCCGGGCCGCAAGCTCCGCCACGTCGGCGTGGAGGCTCGGGGCTTCCAACTCGGGAAGCTCCTTCGCGCCCTGCATGCGCAAAACGAGCCGGTCGCTCCAGAAGTAGGCCCCCAGGTTCAGGGCGAAGGCCGCGATGGTGCAGCCGATGAGCCAGCCTTTGCCCAGGTAGGCCCCCAGGGCCACCAGCAGGCTGGTGACCAGCCCGAGCAGAAGAAAGGTCTTGAAGCGGTTCACGGGGTCCTCCTAGGCCTTGGCCTGTTCGAGCATCCGGGCCACGCGCCGACCGGCTTTCTCCGCCGCCTGGTCCACCGCGAAGTAGAGATCCGCATCCCGGGCTTCCACGGCGTCCGGTCCCAGTCCCTTCACGGTGAAGCCCACCCGGCAGAGCTTGTCGGCCCCCCCCCTGGGGCCGTTCAGGTCGCTGAACCGGACGACCACCCGCTCGATCTGCGCCGAGAAGCGGGAGAGGGAGAACGCGATGCGGCGCTCGATGTGGGCCGCCAGCGCCTCCGTTGGGGGGATTCCGATGCCTCGGATCTGGATGTTCATGGTGCCTCCGGATCCAAAGTCTCGGGCCCGGAGATAAATAGATCCAATAGATAAAAAATTAAAATACATAGATAAAATAGATGAATGGAGGCCCCCGTGGATTGGCTGAACTATCACCACCTGTTCTATTTCTGGACCACGGCCCGGGAGGGCAGCGTCACCCTCGCGGCCGAGCGTCTGCGGCTGGCCCAGCCCACCCTCAGCGCCCAGATCCGCAGCCTGGAAACGGCCCTGGGCGTACGTCTGTTCGAAAAGCAGGGCCGGGGTCTGGCGATGACCGAGGCGGGGCGCACGGCCTTCCGCTATGCGGACAGCATCTTCGGCCTGGGCCGGGAGCTGCAGGAATCGCTGGCGGGCCTGAGCGGCGGGAGCCGGACGGTGCTGGCGGTGGGCATCTCGGACGCCCTGCCCAAGCTCATGGTCCGGAACCTCCTGGAGCCCGCCCTCCATCTGCCCGAGGCCATCCGTCTGGTCTGCCGGGAGGACCGGACGGACCGGCTGCTGGCCCAGCTCACCCTCCACGACCTGGACCTGGTGCTCTCGGACATGCCCCTGCCTCCGAACAGCGCCGTCAAGGCCTTCAGCCACCTGCTGGGCGAGTGCGGTGTGGAGGTTTTCGGTACCGCTGCCCTGCGGAAGCTCCACCCCGGTGCCTTCCCCGGCTGTCTGGCGGGGGCACCCTTCCTGCTCCCGCCGGAGGGAGCGGCCCTGCGGCGGGGGCTGGACCAGTGGTTCGAGCTGGAGGGTCTCCGCCCCCGGATCATCGGGGAGTTCGACGACAGCGCCCTGCTGAAGAGCTTCGGCCAGCGGGGGCTGGGGTTCTTCGCCGCGCCCTCCGCCCTGGCCAAGGAGATGGAGCGCCAGTATCAGGTGAAGCGCCTGGGCCCGGTCGAGCGGGCGAGGGAGCGCATCTATGCCCTCACCCTCGATCGCCGGATCAGGCACCCGGCGGTGGTGGCGATCTCCGAATCCGCCCAGAGCCGGGTCTTCGGATAAGCCGAACCCGGAGGCCATGGGCGATACTGGGGGGTGGAGGTCCCCATGAAGATCCTGCTCCTCGGCTCCGGAGGCCGGGAACACGCCCTGGCCTTGAAGCTGAAGGCCCCGGCAGTGGACCTGGTGTCGGCCCCGGGCAGTGATGCCCTGGCTGAACTGGGGACCTGCGTCCCGCTGAATCTGGAAGACCCCGCGGCGGTGGCCGCCTGGTGCGCCAGGAACCGCCCTGATCTGGTGGTGGCAGGCCCGGAAGTTCCCCTGGTGGCCGGCGTGGCGGATGCCGTGCGGGCCCTGGGCATCCCGGTCTTCGGTCACGACGCCGCCACGGCGCGCCTGGAGGGCAGCAAGTCCTTTGCCAAGGCCTTCATGATGCGCCACGCCATCCCCTGCGCCGCCGGCCACACGGTGACGGATCTGGCCGCGGGCGAGGCGCTGATCCGCTCCTGGAGCCACGGCTTCCCCATCGTGCTGAAGGCCGATGGCCTGGCCGCGGGCAAAGGCGTGGTGCTGGCCACAACCGAAGCCGAGGCCCTGGCCACCTTCCGGGCCTTCATGGCGGGGCAGTTCGGGGATGCCAGCCGCACGGTCGTGTTTGAAGCGCCCCTCGTGGGCATGGAGTTGTCCCTGCATGTGCTGGTGGATGTGGATGGGGAGCATGCCTCGTACGCACTGCTGCCCGCCTGCCAGGATCACAAGCGCATCTTCGAGGGGGACCAGGGCCCCAACACCGGCGGCATGGGCGCCTTCGGGCCGCTGCCCTTCCTGCGGCCCCAGGACATCGAGTGCATGCGGACGGTGCTGGTGGAACCCACCGTGAAGGGACTACGGTCGGATGGCCTCGTGGGCCGGGGTGTGCTGTTCCTGGGCGTCATGTGGACGGCCAGGGGCCCCGAGTTGCTGGAATACAACGTGCGCTTTGGCGACCCCGAAACCCAGGTGCTCATGCAGCTGCTGGACGAGGACCTGGCGGCCCTGTTGCTGGAAGTGGCCCAGGGCCGCCTGGTGTCCCGGGAGCTGAAGCTCAAGCCCCACACGGCCATCGCCGTGGTGCTGGCGGCGGAAGATTATCCCGAGGGCGCCAGGAAGGGCGTGCCCATCACCCTGGGCTCCCCGGCCGTCACCGTGATCCATGCGGGCACCCGGAAAGAGAACGGCCAGTGGCTCACCAACGGCGGCCGGGTGCTGAACCTTGCCACCTCGGCCCCCGACCTCGCCGCCGCCCGCGCCGCCATCGAAGCCGCCCTGCCGCAGGTGACCTGGCCCGGCCGGCAGGTGCGTCGCGACATCGGCCTCAAGGCCCTGGGGCATGCGCTGGCGGGCCGCACCGTCCAGGATCCCTGGTGAACCCACCTAGGCCCGGTTGCGCAGCAGCCAGACCAGGGTGGCGAGCGCCAGGCCCACCAGGGTCAGCGCGCCAAAGGCCCGGTGGACCCGCGGGAAGGCGCTGTGGCTGGTGCGGGCCTCCCGCCAGGCCAGGGCCATCCGGCCCAGGAGGATGGTCAGCCCGGCGGCGGCCAGAGTGATCAGCCAGATGACGCTGTAGGATGACCCCAAATCCCTCGGATGCAGCACCAGCCGCAAGGCGATGCAGGTGAAGGCGGCGGTCATGAGGTACCCGTGCAGGCGGTGGTCGCCTCGGCGCACGGCCCACAAGGCCGCGATCAGCAACACCGCCACGGGGATCAGCAGGAGATCGAGCATATGGACCAGCCTACTCGGATGGGCTCAGAGCGGGAGGGCTTCCAGCCGCTCCTCGCCCTCCCAGCGGTAGAATCCCGAGCCGGTCTTGCGGCCCAGGCGACCCGCCACCACCAGCTGGCGGAGCAGGGGGGGTGCCTTGAACCGCGCCTCGCCGAAGGCGTCGAAGAGCACCTCGGCCACGCTCTGCATGGTGTCCAGCCCGATGAAGTCGCTCAGGTGGAGGGGCCCCATGGGATGCCCGCAGCCCAGCTTCATGCCAATGTCCAGATCCTCCACGGTGGCCAGCCGCTGCTCCGCGCAGCGCATGGCATCCAGCAGGTAGGGAATCAGGAGGCGGTTCACCACGAAGCCCGGGGCGTCGGGTGCCAGGATGGCGGTCTTCCCGAGCCGCTGCACGAAGGCCCTCAGGCTGGCGAGGGTGTCCCCATCGGTGGCCAGGGTGCGGACGATCTCCACCAGGGGCATGGCGGGCACGGGATTGAAGAAGTGCAGGCCCGCCAGGCGGGCCTGGCGCTGGGGCCCCAGTACCGGACAAAGGCTGGCGATGGACAGGCTCGAGGTGTTGGTGCACAGGATGGCCTCGGGTCCGAGCACCCGGTCCAGTTCGGCGAAGAGCTGGAGCTTCAGATCGAGTCGCTCGGGAATGGCCTCCACCACCAGATCGCAGTCCGCCAGAGCCTGCAGGGTCAAGGTGCCCTGGAGGTTCTGCGCCCAGACCGCAGGCTGCTCTTTGGGGATCTTCCCCTTGGCCACGGCCCGGTCCCAGCGGCCGTGGATCCGGGCCATCCCCTTGGCGAGGAGAGCTTCGTCGGTCTCCCTCACCAGGACCTTGAAGCCGGCCTCGGCCGCGCACTGGGCGATGCCCGCGCCCATGAGACCACCACCTACGACGCCGATGCGCTGGATTGCCATGCGAGCCTCCTGCCGAGTTGGGATTGTGCTGCATCCATTCTCAGGGAATTCCCTGGTTCCGGTGCCACCGACCTCCGGTAGAATCCGCCCAGCGAACGGGAGGGACCATGATCGGTCCGTTGAAGGATCTCCTCAGCCACCAGGCCTGGGCCGACGCGGTCTTCTTTCACGCCTGGGGATCGTCCGGTGCCCTGGACGATCTGGACCTGCGGTCCCGGATGGAACACTCGGTTGCCACCACCGAGGCCTTCCTGCACGTGCTGAAGGGGGATCCGGTGGTCATGCCCGACCGGCCTCTCCCGGACTTCCTGGCTCTGAAGGCCCGCTGTGAAGCCGGTCACCAGGTGCTGAGCGCCCTGGGCCGGGGGCTGGATCCGGCATCGCTGGCGAACACCATCCGGATTCCCTGGTTCCCGGATCCGCCCTGTGTGGTTCCCGTGTCGGACGCGCTGCTGCAGGTCTGCCTGCACGCCCAGCACCACCGGGGCCAGTGCATGACCCGGTTGAAGGCCGTCGGCGCCGCGCCGAAGAACGTGGACTACATCATTTGGCTTTGGAAGCAGAAGCCCGAACCCCGCTGGTAGGCTTGGCGGCTCAGGTCTCCAGGTAGGTGTGCAGCTTCCGCTCCTCGGTGAGGAGGGCGCGCAGGGCCTCGGCGGCGTCGTTCTTGACGCTGGCCTTCCGCTTGGTCTGGGGCCCCTGGATCAGCACGTCGGGATCGTAGTGGACGCTGCGGAGCACATGGTCCACGGTGTCGCCCTTCACGATGTGCTGGATCTTGAACGTATCGTCCTCGTGCACCATGATGTGGGCCTCGTTGGGGGCCCCGAAGAGGTTGTGCCGCATGCCCAGGATGTCCTGGTAGGCGCCCGTGAGGAAGAAGGCCACGTAGTAGGCCTCGCCGCTCCTGGGCTCATGGAGGGGGATCTCGTCGCGCACGTCCTTCAGGTCGATGAACTTCTCCATCTTGCCGTCGCTGTCGCAGGTGATGTCGCAGAGGGTGGCGGAAAGTCCCGGCTTCTCCTTCAGGCGATGGATGGGCATCACCGGGAAGAGCTGCTCGATGGCCCAGTGGTCCGGCATGGACTGGAAGATGCTGAAGTTGGCGATGAGCTTGTCGGCCAGGCTCTTGTTGAGATCCTGGAACTCCTCGGGGATGTACTTCAGGGTCTTGCTGGTGAGGATGCGGGAGAGCTTCCGGCAGACTTCCCAGAACAGGGTCTCGCCCTTGCTCCGGTCCTCCAGGCCCAGGTAGCCCAGGTTGAAGAGGGTGAGCATCTCGTCCTTCTGGGTGATGGCATCGTGGTACATCTCGGAGAAGTTCTTGATGGAGATGTTGTCCCGGGTGTAGGCCAGTTCCTTGAGGATCTGGGGCTCGTTGCCCGTGAGCGTCACGGTGTACTTGGTGTGGGTGGTGTCGATGAGGCCGATGATGTCCACCACCACCACCTGGTGGTAGGCCACGATGGCGCGGCCCGATTCGCTGAGCAGGTCCGGCATGGGCACCTGCTCCTGGGCGCAGATGTCCTTGGTGGTGTAGACCACGTCGGCGGCGTACTCCGCGATGGTGTAGTTCATGGAGCTGCTGAAGGTGGTCTTGGAGCCGTCGTAGTCCACCCCCAGGCCGCCACCCACGTTCAGGTACCGGATGGGCACCCCCAGCTTGCGGAGCTTGGCGTAGATGCGGGTGGCCTCCTTCATGGCCGACTTGATCTTGCGGATGTCCGTGATCTGGCTGCCGATGTGGAAGTGCAGCTCGATGACGCAGTCCAGCAGGTCCCGCTTCTCCAGCACCTCGATGGCGTCCAGGATCTCCCGGGTGGTGAGGCCGAACTTGGCGTGGTCCCCGGCGCTGGTCTCCCACTTGCCCGAGCCCTGGGCGTTGAGCTTGGCCCGCAGGCCGATGAGGGGCTCCACCTTGAGCTCCTTGGCCACCTTCAGGATGAGGGGCAGCTCGGTCATCTTCTCCACGGTGATGACCACCTTGCGACCGGCCTTGCGGGCCAGCAGGGCCATGCGGATGAAGGACTCGTCCTTGTAGCCGTTGCAGAGCACCAGGGCTTCCGGGTGCAGATCCAGGCTGAGGGCGATCATCAGCTCGGGCTTGGAGCCGGCTTCCAGGCCGTAGTGGTACTTGTTCCCGGCCCGGATGATCTCCTCGACCACCTCCTTGGTCTGGTTGGTCTTCACCGGGTAGACGCCCTGGTAGCCGCCTTCGTAGCCGAATTCGATGATGGCCTGGCGGAAGGCCTCGTTCACCTCGATCACCCGGTGGGCCAGGACCTGGGGGAAGCGCAGGTTCACCGGCGTGCGGAGGCCCTTCTTCTTCAGGTGCTGGACGATCTCGTAGACATCGCAGCTGAGGGAATCATCCTTGGTGGGGGTGATCTCCAGGTGCCCCTTGGCGTTGATGCCGAAGTAGCCATTCCCCCACTCGCGAATGCCGTACAGGCTTGCGGCGTCCTGGACCGTCCAGTGCTTCATGGGCATCCCAGGGGACTCCTCAACTAGGGGCGGCCACCTTCGGCCGGAAGTTTGTTTATATGGTAAAAAAGCCCAATCCTGACCAGGAAAATGTCAGCGACCGATAATCCGGGTCAGGGTGGCCCGCCAGTGGCGGTCCCGCACCCGCCTCAGGGCGGTCCTGCGGGTGAGCTTCCGCCACTGGGCGGCGCCCCGGGGCAGGTCCTCCGCCGAGCGGGTGTGGAGGGGGCTCGGGCCGCCCCAGAGGGCCGGGTCGCCCCAGACCGGGGCCCGGTTCCAGGGGCAGATGTCCTGGCAGGCATCGCAGCCGGCGGCCCAGCGACTGGTGGCCAGGGCCGCCGCAACGTCAGCGGGCGGCTCCGCCTCGGTCTCGATGGTGTAGGTGGTGAGGCAGCGGGCGGGGTCCAGGTGGAAAGGCCCCAGGGCCCCCGCGGGGCAGGCCTCCAGGCAGGCGGTGCACGAACCACAGTGTTCACCGACCACGGGCTCATCCGGAGGCAGGTCGATGGAGAGCAGCAGGACGCCAAGGAAGCCCCAGGAGCCGTCCTTCCCGGCGATGAGCAGGGTGTGCTTGCCCTGCCAGCCCAGGCCCGCCCGGACCGCCAGCTGGCGCTCCAGCAGGGGGGCGGTGTCCACGCAGACCCGGCCCTGCAGCCCCGGCCACCGGGCCTGGGCCGCCTCCAGCAGCCGGGACAGCCGGGGCTTGAGGATCATGTGGTAGTCGGGGCCCCAGAGGTAACGGCTCAGCCGCAGGCTGCCGGGGGCGGCACCTGGGTTGGCCTCGGGCCGGGCATAGGGGAAGAACCCCACCAGGGCGGTGCGGGCCTGGGGCCAGAGGGCCGTGGGATCCAGGAGGGTCGCCGGATCCAGGTAGGGCAGCAGGGCGCCGCGGCCCTCCTCGAACCAGGCCCGGAGCCGGCCCGCCTCGGATCCGAAGGGATCACAGGGGGCGAACCCGGCCGATGAGAATCCCGCCACCAGGGCCTCCGACCGAAGCCAGGCCTTGAACGCCAGCGGATCGGGGTGTTCAACTGGCACCTGAAGGTTCCCTCCCATGGATATCCTCACCCTCGAACTGCTCGATGTCACGGTCTTCCAGGCCCTGCTGGAATTGCGGGGCCTGCTGGCGGACCATCCCGGCGAGCCCATGCGCATCCGGGGCGAGGACGATCTGCTCCGGCTGAACGTGACGGGCTTTCTGGAGAAGCAGGGCCGGACGGTGCGGCAGACCAGGCAGGGCGCTCAGTGGGAACTGCAGGTGGCCCAGGCCGCCCGCAGCGTTCCGCTGATCTCACCCATCGCCCCGGCCCGGCCTCCGGTCCTGCTGCTCAGGGCGGCCTTCGCCCCCGGGGACCGGGCCCTGGGCCGACGACTGCTGCTGGAGACCCTTTCCCAATTGGAACCGGGCACGCCTTGGCTCTGCCTGGCCCACCAGGCGGTGGAGCTGCTGGAGGATCCCGGCGCGGTGGCCATCCTGGAGGCGCTGCGGGGCCGGGGCATCCCGGTCAAGGTCTCCACCACCAGTCTGTCCCATGGCGGCTTGGCTGACTCCGGCTTCGAACAGGTACCCGACGCAGACTGGCAGAAGCTCCTGGCACGGGGAGGCGTGACGGTGCTGTAAAAGGCGGTAGGCTTGAACTGGAGCCGATCTTCCCGCCATGAACCTTCCCAACCTGCTGTCCCTCGCCCGGATCCTCATGGTTCCGGTGCTGGTCGTGGTGCTCATGACCAAGGTGACCAACCACGAGGTCATCGGCGTGCTGGTGTTCTGGGTGGCCTCCATCACGGACTGGCTGGATGGCTACCTGGCCCGGCGCTGGAAGCAGGTGACCACCCTTGGCAAGCTGCTGGATCCCCTGGCGGACAAGCTGCTGGTGTCCGGGGCCCTGATCTCGCTGGTGGAGCTCAACCTGGCCCCCGCCTGGATGACCTTCATCATCCTGGCCCGGGAGTTCGCCATCACGGGCTTGCGCGGCATCGCCAGCGAAGAAGGCCTCACCATTCCCGCTGGCACCATTGGCAAGTGGAAGATGGGCTTCCAGGTGGCGGCGATCTCCTGCCTCATCCTCGGCCCCCGCCTCGACTACTGGCTGTTCGAATGGACCCAGCGGGAGATCTTCCACTTCTTCATCCAGCTGAATCGTCCCTACAGCTTCTTCTGGGGCATGGGCGTCCTGCTCCTCTGGGGGGCCGTGATCCTGGCCATCTGGAGCGCGATGTCCTACTTCCACGGCTTCTGGAAGGTCGTGGGGCCCCGCATCATGGCCGAGAACAGCCACCTGACTGGACCCGAGGACTCTGAATGATCCGCAAGTATTTCCTGTCCGGACTCTTTACCTTGCTCCCCCTCGTGGTGACCCTCTGGATTCTCAAAGCCATCTTCACGACCCTGGTGGACATTTTCCGAGGACCCCTGACCTGGCTGGCCCACCAGATCCATGTGCCGGATCCGCCCACCTGGGGATTGGCGCTGTTTTCGGCTTTGGCCACTGCTTCGATGCTCCTGGTGGTTGGAGCCCTGGTGGGCAATTTCGTCGGCCGCCAACTCCTGGCCTGGCTGGACGAGGTGATGCTGCACGTGCCTGTGGTGAAGACCATCTACGGAGCCACCCGTCAGCTCATGGGCGCCATCCAGTCGGGGAAGGGGGGCAGCTTCAACGAGGTGGTCCTGGTGGAATGGCCCCACTCCGGCTCCTACACGCTGGCCTTCGTGGCGAGCCGGGACTGTTCCTGGGCGGTCCCCGGGGGCCAGAGCATGATTGCCGTCTACGTGCCGACTTCTCCGAATCCGACCTCGGGCTATGTGGTGATGGTTGAAGCCTCCAAGGTGCGCCCGGTGGCGGTGAGCGCCGACCAGGCCCTGACCTGGGCGGTGAGCGGGGGCGTGGTGGTGCCCGACGGCTCCCGGGCCCGCTGAGCCCGGGCAGGTCCAAGCTGACTGTTCGTGACATGGGCCAGGGGCCTACACTGGTTGCACGACAATGGGGAGCAGGGGAGATGGAACCATGACTGTGTTGAACTGGAACCCCGCCTGGGATACCGGCATCGAGGCCATCGACGGACAGCACCGGAACCTGCTGGCCCAGTTCGAAAGCCTCATCGCTGCGATCCATCAGAACCATCTGCACGACCAGATCCCCGGATTGCTGACCTTCCTTTCGGACTACGTCGAGTTCCATTTCACAACGGAAGAAGGCTACATGCAGGCCGCCCAGTTCCCCGGTCTCGCAGGGCACAAAGCCCGCCATGACGAGCTGAGGCCCGGGTGGTCCAGTTGATCGAAAGCCAGGGCCGGGATCCTGGTGACGTGACGGAGGGGCTGGTCACGTTCCTCACGGACCTGCTGGTGGGTCACATCGACGACCACGACCGGAGCATGGCGCGCTTCCTCCTCCGGAAGAAGGCCACAGGGGCCGAGGTTGGGCTGTGAAGGACGCCGCCCCCGGTGGCCCAGTGACGCCGCTCACCGGGAAACGCATCCTGATCACGGGTGCGGGCAGCGGCATCGGCCGCTCGGCGGCGCGGCTGTTCCACGCCCGAGGGGCTGAGCTGGTGCTGGTGGGCCGCCGGCTGGCTGCCCTGCAGGAGACCCTGCCCAGAGCCAGCTGCGCTGCGTTCGATCATGCGGATGACGCCGCCGTGGCGACCTTTGCCCGCAGCTGCCCGGAACTGGATGGCATGTTCCTGGCCGCCGGTGCCCTCAGCACCGGCTCCGTGGAGGGGACACCCGTTTCCGATTTCGATGCCATGATCGCCAGCAACCTCCGGGGCCCCTGGCTGATGGCCCATCATCTGGGATCCAGGCTGAAGGGTGGGTCGAGCGTGGTCCTGGTGGGGTCCAACATCGGCATCCGGGCCATTCCCGACAGCGCGGCCTACAGCCTGGCCAAGGCGGGGGTGCACATGCTGGCCAAGGTACTGGCCCTGGAGTGGGCGCCCCGAAGTATCCGCTGCAATGCCATCGCACCGGGCCCCGTGCGCACGCCCATGGTGGAAGCCAGACTGGCCGACAGCGTCGATCCCATCGAAGCACTGGCGCGGCTGGCCAGCGTGAACCCCTTGAAACGCCTTGGCACCGAAACGGAAGTGGCGGCCCTGGCCGCCCACCTGCTCAGTGACGAGAGCGCGTGGACGACGGGGTCCGTGATCACGATTGACGGCGGGGCGGACGCCGTCTACTAATCCCGCTGGGGATGCTCAGCAGTGGAGGCCTTATTCGACCTCGAGAAAATCAAGATCCTTGGCATGGGTCTCTTCCATGCCCCACAGGCTGAGGGCGGCCAGGGCCAGGCAGCAGAGGCCGATGAACAGGGCGGAGTTCACGATGCCCCAGTGGGCCTTGAGGGCCAGGAAGCTGGTGGTGATGGGGACCACGGCCCCCCGGACGAAGTTGGGGACCGTGACCGTCACCGTGGCCCGCAGGTTGGTGCCGAACTGCTCGCTGGCGATGGTGACGAACACGGCCCAGTAGCCTGCGGAGAAACCGAGCGCTACGCACATCAGGTAATAGGTCTGGGCGGAGACGCCGTGGCTCAGCAGGGTGATCAGCACCATGACCAGGGTGAAGCCCTGGAACAGCAGGACCGTCTTCTTGCGGCTGGCGATCCACTGGCTGATGAAGCCCGAGCCCAGGTCGCCGATGGCCAGGCCCAGGTAGCAGGAGGCGATGGCATGGCCAGGGTTCACGGCGCCCACCACGCCCAGGCTTTTTGACAGCTCCGGGGAGGAGGCCACCAGGATGGCCACCACGTACCAGATGGGGACCCCGATGAGGATGCTGCGCAGGTAGCGCACGAACCGGGCGCGGCTGGTGAACAGCATCAGGAAGTTGCCCTTGGTGACGTTCTGATGGGCCAGCTGCTTGAACATGCCCGGAGTCCGTCACCTTGATCCCGAGTACCAGCAGCGCCAGGCCCATGAGGCCGCCGGTGATGAAGGCCCCTCGCCAGCCGAGCTTGTTGCCCACGAAATCCGCCACCAGGGCGCCGGTGATGCCCAGGCTCGCCACCACGGCCGTGCCGTAGCTGCGGACCTCCTTGGGCAGCACCTCGCTCACCAGCGTGATGGCGGCCCCCAGCTCCCCCGAGAGCCCCAGGCCGGCGAGGAAGCGCATCACCGCGTAGGCGGGGATGGTCGTCACGAAGGCATTGGCGATGTTGGCCAGGGAATAGAGGGTGATGCTGCCGAAGAGCACGGACATGCGGCCCCGCTTGTCCCCGAGGATCCCCCAGAACACGCCGCCCACCAGCATCCCGATCATCTGGAAGTTGAACAGGTAGACGAAGGTGGGGAGGATCTGGTCCGGGGGCACGCCCAGGTCCGTCAGGCTCGTGGTGCGGACGATGGGAAAGAGGATCAGGTCGAAGATATCCACGAAGTAGCCGAGGGCGCCCACGATCACGGTGAGGTTGACGATGTCCTTCCAGGCATGACGCTGCATCGGGCTGCTCCAGGTGGCCGGTGGGAAAGGCTCCATGGTTCATGCGAATGGATCCCGGATCAAGGGTCAGGCACACTGGGGGCAGGAGAAACCCGTGTCCGAACCCGCCTGGCCCGCCCCCCCGACCGGTGCCTGCACGCTTCCAGGCAGCCTCGACGTGGAGGTCGCGATCCTCGGCGCGGGCATCCACGGCGCCGCCCTGGCGCGGGAACTGACCCTTCGGGGCGTATCCTGCGCCCTGGTGGACAAGGGGGAAGTGGGGGGCGGCACCAGCCAGTGGTCCAGCCAGCTGCTGCACGGCGGGATCCGCTACATGCTCACGGGGGATATCCGCCAGATGCGCGAGGGGCCTCGCCGAGCGGGCCACCTGGGCCCGCATCGCCCCCATCGCTGCCGCTGGGAGGCCTTCTGGATGCCACACCGGTTCTGGTTGGAGGGTCTGGCCCACCGCCTCGGCATCGGACTCTACGATCACTGGGGCGCGGAGCGGCCGGGTTGGCCGGCGTCGCTGCTCCTGGGGCACGTGCCCGGGGCGGCCTTTCAGGGGGATCCCCGCAGCCCGGGGTCCCCCTTCCGGGGCGCCACGGCCTATGCGGACCTGATGACCTGGGACCGGGAACTCACCAAGGATCTTGCCCTCTCCAGCGAAGGATCCCTCCTGGACTTCCATGAACCAGAGGGCTTCGAAGAGGCAGGAGGAGAACTGAAGGCACTCGGGTTGAGGGACCGCCGGAATGGCACGGTGCGGAAGCTTGCGGCGCGTCGATGGGTTTTTGCCCTGGGTCCCTGGACGGACGGGGCCATGGCGACCTGGTTCGGTGAGACCCGAAAGCGCCTGCGCCTGTCCTCGGGGATCCACCTCTGGTTCGACGCGGTGCCCGGCTGCGAGCGCCCCTGGGCCATCCGCCGCCCCAAGGGCCGCATCCTCTTCGTCATCCCCCGGGACGGGCTGCTGCAGGTGGGAACCACCGAGCGGGAGGTCGAGGATGGCTGGGTGCCCATCGCGGCCAGCGAGCGGGAGGAACTCTTCGAGGCGCTGGAAGCGAACCTGCCGGCCATTCCCTGGCGGAGCCTGCCGGTCCGTCACGAGGAACTGGGGGTCCGGCCCCTGGTGGCCTCCAGCGGAGCCACCGCCCGGCTGAGCCGCGAAGCGGTCCTCGAACGCCATGGCCGCTTCGGCAACCTCACCCTGGTGCTGGGGGGGAAACTCACCACCGCCCGGGCCCTCATGGATCAGCTGGCCACGGACCTCACAGGCCGCCTCGCACCGGCCTCGAAGACCGAGCCCCTGCGCCTTTGGGATGGACACTCGGCGCAGATCCGGTAGAATCGTCCTTTCAAAGCGGTCCCGTAGCTCAGCTGGATAGAGCATCAGACTACGAATCTGAGGGTCGTACGTTCGAATCGTATCGGGACCACCACTGAGAGCCCCCGCAACCATCAGGTTATGGGGGCTTGGTGTTGATGGGGTCTAGCCGCTGGAAATCGCTCGAGCTGCTCGCAAGTGTTGCTGAATGCCGCCGAATGCGCCCTGATGTGTAAATGAGCCCTCACTCCAGCCCGCAGTCAAAGGCTTCATCCTCCCTGTTTGCTTGTCTGGAAGAACACCTGATCCAGCAAGTGACAGAGCCCCCCCGGGTTCCCGGAGGCTGACGGCTCGCTAGATTTCTGGATTGAATTTCCATGAATCAACGGATGATTGGGCCGCTTGGGCTGGGAGGGCGAGGGGCGGGATTTCCCCCCGGATCCTTAGGGTTCTGAGCGGCCTGGTGAGCGACAAAGGCGGAGATCTTTCGATGGACCGCATGGAGGTCCTCCGAGGTGGCGAGAAAGGCGGTCTCACCGCGAGGTTGGCCCTTCGTGCCGGTCAATTTCACCGAGATCCGGTAGCCCTGGTCATCACGGGCCAAGGTCCAGTCCAGCCTCAGGCTGGATGGGTTCCGCTGCGGGCCAAGGTCATTTCGAGCTAGGAGGGGGCCTTCGAGCAGAGAAACCTTCTTGGCCCCCCGGGCCTCCTGGAGATCCCGGTTGACCTGCCACCTCAGTGCCGCCGCGAAGTAGTCCAAGGCGGGATCTCGGGTGGCGTTTTGCAGGGGCAAAATGTCCACGGACCACGGCTGGGGCCGGAACGCGACCCACAACCCAACACCGGCGGTGACCATCCCCAGGGCCAGGATCCCACCCAACCACAGGTCCCATCGCCTGCGCTCCCGGTTCACCAGTGCCACCAGACTCCGGGTCCAACCAGAGTCTGGGCGGACGACCGGTAAGGGGCAGGATTCCGGGGTCGGGGGCGGCTGCCCGAGCAGGTGAACCACCTTGCCCACGAATCTGTACCCCTTTTTCGGGATGGTCTCGATGAACCTTCGTTTCTCGGCGGTGTCGCCCAGGATCTGCCTGAGCCGCCAGGCAGCGTTATTGAGGCCATCCTCGTAGCCGACGTGGATGTCTCCGGCCCACACGCGCTTTTGCAGGACTTCCCGGCCCACCAGCTGCCCCGGGTGCTCCAGGAGGCAGAGCAGCAGGTTCAGCGGCTGCTCCGGCATCTGGATGCGCTCCTGCCCTGTCCAGAGCTCTCCCGCAACCGTGTCGAGCACGAAATCGCCGAAAGCCACCCGAGCCATGAACCACCAGAGGATAAGGAATGTGCGGCCAAGTATGAGGTGCCGTGGAAGGGGCTTCAAGATTCGGACCTGAAAGCCACCTCTCCGGCACCTCACCGGCCGCGAGAGGCCAGGCTAGCCGGGAAAAATAATGAAAATAAATTCTTTTTAATCAATTATTTAAATTTTTCAGATAGCCGAGATGGCGCATGGAGGTGGCCTCGACCAACCCTTCCCCTGCCGCGACCATCCGGCGTGGCATCACCCGGACCCGACCGGGTCTTTCCTCAGGAGGTTCCCATGTGCCGTGCTTCTGTCCTGCTGGCCACCACCGCCCTGGCCGCCAACCTCGCCGCCGGGGAATTCACTCCCGTGGTGAAGGCCATGGAGCAGGTCTTCCCGGGCAACACCCGCTACGGGGTCGTCTGCGACTATTCCTACTGCCAGAAGCAGGTGGCCGACCTGCGGCAGGCCCTGCCCGCCGGCGCCACCCTCACGGTGTTCGACGTGCATCATCCCATGCACCTGATTCCCGCGGCCGAGGCCGTCCTGCGGCGCGGCGTCCAGTTGCTGGCCATCCTCCCCAACGATCCCTTGGTCCAGGATGGATCCGCCCACGCCACGGAGCTCGTCGGGCGAATGAACGGCAGCGTCCCGGCCTTTGGAACCACGCCCGCGGCCCTCAAGAACGGCTGCGCCCTGGCCCTGGGGCCCGCCACCCGCGGTGAGCTGCTGGTCAACCCCAACCTGGGGAACGGCCACCAGCAGGGCAGCATCGGACCCGTCGAGATCATCCGCATGAACCTCTGATCTCCCAGCCCGACGCGACCGCACCCACGCCAAGTCAAACCACCCGGGCCCAGGCCCGGGCAACCCAGAACCCCAGCAGGGTTCCCTTCCAGGAGGTATGCCATGTTCCATCCCCGCTCTTTCCTCTTCGTCCTGGCGGCCCTGTCGACCGCCCTCGTGGCCCAGGACTTCGGCCCCGTGATCAAGGTGGCCACCCAGGCCTTCCCAGATAAGCCCCACTTCGGCGTCGTCTGTGATTACAGCCGCAACCGCACCGCAGTGAACGACATGATCCATGCCCTTCCCGAAGGAACCAGGCTCACCGTCGTCGATGTGCGAAATCCTGACCTGGTTGGCGCCGCAGGATCCATCCTCGTCTTGCGCAGCGTAGACCTACTGGGGCTGCTTCCGAATGATCCGCTTTTCAGTGATGGGAAGCCCCACGCGACGCGCCTCATCAACATGGTCCAGACCTTCAACCCCACCATCCTGGCCTTTGGCAACAGCCCCTCCGCCCTGCAGAACGGCTGCGCCTTCGCCGTGGGCGAGAAGACCGGTTGGAAGCTCCTGGTGAACCCCGGCGATCCTCGCATCAAGGGCGTAATCGAGAACATCACGATCGAGCCGATGGACCCGAAGCCCTCCCGAACCGCGCGCCTGAACCCGGTCACAGTCCAGGTGGTCTCCCTGGCAAGGTGACTCAGGGCTTGGACCCACCCGTTGGACCCACGGCCCTCCGTGCCCATCGGAAAGCGTTCCCTCCCAACCTGATCGACCCAAAGGGTGGACGAGTCCCAGGCCGTCCACCCTTGCACCATTCCCGATGGGGCTATCATGTTGATGTCACACCCCATTCCCGCCGCGGAGGCCCCTGTGCCCCTGCCTGTTGACTGCCGACTTGGTGCCTACCAGATCGTGTCGCCCCTGGGTGCGGGGGGTATGGGCGAGGTCTACCGGGCCCACGATGCGCGGCTTGGGCGCGACGTGGCCATCAAGGTGCTGCCTGCGGGCTTTGCCGAGGATGGCAACCGCCTGCGGCGCTTCGAGCAGGAGGCCCGGACCCTGGCCGCCCTCAGCCATCCCAACGTCCTCGCCGTGTACGACGTGGGTCATCACGAGGGCTCGCCCTACCTGGTCATGGAGCTGCTCGAAGGCGAGACCCTGCGCGAACGGCTGGCGAGCGGGGCCTTGCCCCTAAGGCGCGCCGTGGAACTCACGCTACAGATCGCCCACGGCCTCGCCGCCGCCCACGCCAAGGGCCTCGTCCACCGCGACCTCAAGCCCGCCAACCTCTTCATTACCAAGGATGGCCATCTCAAGATCCTCGATTTCGGCCTGGCCAAGCAGGCGCCCTTGCAAGCCAGCGATCTGAGCCAGCTCCCCACCCGGGAGGCCGGCAGCCTCACCTCCGAAGGCCTGGCCCTGGGCACCCCGGGCTACATGAGCCCCGAGCAGGTGGAGGGCAAACCGGCGGACACCCGCAGCGACCTCTTTGCCGTCGGGGTGGTGCTCTACGAAATGCTGAGCGGCCGCCGGGCCTTTGAGCGGAACAGCATCATCGAGACCCTCAGCGCGACCCTCAAGGAAGCCCCGCCCGAGTTGGCCTCTCCTCTCTGTTCCATTCCTGCCTCTCTGCAGGGCCTCGTGGCCCGCTGCCTTGAGAAGGAGCCGGGAAGACGCTTCCAGAGCGCCAAGGAGCTGGTGGACGACCTGGAAGCCGTGCTCGCGGAGCCTGCCTCCGCGCGGGTAGCGAAGCTGGGCAGCTGGCCACGCAAGCTGCGGCGCCCAGGCGCCCGGGCCCTGGTGCTCGTCCCCCTCCTCCTGGTCGCGGCTGGGGCGGGCGCGACCTTCTGGAAGGGCGCCGGCAAATCCCCGGCCCTCCCAGTTCCTGGCTACTCCAGTGTCGTGGCCCTTCCCAGCAAAGTCATGGGCTCACAGGACTCCGCCTTCCTCACCGATGCCATCCCCGACACCCTATCCACCCTGCTCGGGGGCGCCGAAGGGCTGGAGGTAAAGGTCCCCCCCAGCAGCCTCCAGATGGAGAAGGTGCCGGGGGACCTGGGCAGGATCGCCGAGGCCTACCAGGTGAAGCACCTGCTGCTCACCACGGTCACGGTCCAGGGGGAGAGCCTCATCCTCAACGTGAAGCTGGCCGAGGCCGCCACGCAGAAGGTGAGCTGGGCCGGACAGTACGAAGGCACCCGAACCACCTACAACGCGCTGCTCCAGGAGGCGGCGGGGGCCCTGGCCCGGGCCCTGCGGCCCGGGGGAGTCCTGGCGTCGACGGGGTCGGCTGAAACATCGGAAGTGGTGCTGCTGCTCCAGGAAGGTCGCTACTACGTCCGCCGCTACTGGACCCGGGGCCAGGCGCAGGACTACGAACAGGCCCGGAAGCTCTACGACCGGGCTCTTGCGCTCAGCCCGGCTTCGTCCCGGGTGCTGGTGGCTGTCGCCCTTTCCTACTATGAGAAGAACGGCCGGGATGGGGATCTCGAAGCCCTTACTCGGGGTGAAGCCTTCGCGCGCCGCGCCCTGGAGCAGGATCCGCGCAATGGGGCCGCCTGGTATACCTTGGCCTCGCTCGAGCAGTTCAAGCTCCGGCCGGACACCCGGAAACTGTACGAATGGTCCATGAAAGCCGTGCGCTATGCGCCCAGGGATCCCTGGTCCCACGGTACCTTCGGGTCCATTTCGGCGTTCATGGCGGAGGGTGGGAAGCAGGCCCAGGAGATGGACCCCTTGAGCGTCAATGACATCGGAATGCGGGCCACTGGGCTGATCTGGCAAGGGCGCGCCACCGAGGCTCTGCCGATCCTGGAGAAGGCGGTTGCGGAGCATCCCGACGATCCTTTCCTGGTGCCGACCAAGGCCTATGCCCTGGTCCGCCTTGGTCGGCTGGCGGAGGCCGAGGCCCTTCTGGAGCGGTCCCGGCCCAAGCCTTCGCAGGCGACTTCCTTCACCGAGGACTTCTGGAACCAGGTGCACTTCACGTGGCTGGCAGCCCAGGGGAAGGATGAGGCTACCCGGTCAAGGGGCACGGAACTGGTGCGCCGCTACCTGGATCCGAAGACGCAGGCGCTCAATCTCTGGAACGGCGTGATCACCATGACCCCCGACCTGCTGCGTCTGGGCCTGCGGGAAGAGGTGCTGCGCCTGCTCGAACGCAGCCTGGAGGTCGGCTATCCCCCGGGCCTGATCTGGCTATCCAAGACTCCGGAGTTGAACCCGCTGCGCGGCGATCCCCGCTTCCAGAAGGTATTTATGGCTGCCAGAGAACTGGCCGTGGTCCTGATTCAGCACATGGATGAAGCCAAAGGAGCGGGCGAGCTGCCGCGCTACCTCGAGCAGCCCCTGGCGGAACTGAAGGGCCTGGCGAACCGCCCAGGAGTAAGTGGTACACAAGGCCCATGAAGCCAGGACGCGCTCTCGCTTGCGTCGGTTTTCTCTTCCCTGGATCGACCAACCCTCGAAAGGCCGCAACGATGAGACTCGCCACTGCAGCCTTCCCAGCCGCCACGGCGCTTGCGGTCATGGCCACGGCACCCCTACTCGCTCAGACACTGACCACCGGCTCCATCGGCGGTACGATCCTGTCCAGGACCACCGGAGCTCTCCAGGCGGGCCTGCAAGTTCGCCTGACCTCAGCTCAGATCACGCGAACGGTCACCACCGATGCCCAGGGCCGCTTCCTGGCCGGTCTGCTGAACCCGGGCCATTGGCACATCGTGGTGGACAAGCCCGGCTACCAGACCTGGACCGCAGGCATCCCGGTGTCACTGAACGCGGAGACGCCGGTGCTGATCCGCCTGGTTGAAGTGGAGGGGGCCACCGTGTCCGTCACCGCGGAGACGGCCATGGATTTCACCAGCCTGGCTGGCATCACCACCCGCACGGAGGAAACCCTCAAGAGGCTGCCCCTGGCGAGGAACATGAGCGACCTGGCCCTGCTCGCGCCGACCTCCGTCGTCGGACCGGCCACCCTGTTCGGCGAGGGACTGGGTTACTCCATCAATGGGGCCTCGGGCGCGGAAAGCCAGTTTCTCCTGGACGGCCTGGTGACCAACGACCCCCGCTACGGCGGCCAGGGAACCGATTTGGTGACGGACTTCCTGGAATCCGCCGAGGTCCAGACCAGCGGCTTCAAGCCCGAGTACAGCACCATGGGCGGAGTTTTCAGCGCCGCCCTGAAATCCGGCACGAATACCTTCAAGGGAGTTGCCTGGGCCACCTACCTGCCGGGTGCCCTGACCGCCGGGTCCAAGGGGAATTCAATCGCCGCGGAAACCGCCCCCCCCAGCCGCTACGACCTGGGCTTCCACGCCGGCGGGCCGCTCCTCAAGGACAGGTTCTTCTACTTCGTTGGGGTGGACGCGGACCAGTACCGGATTCCCGCCGATTCCGGGCAGATCGGCATGTACCCGACGCCAGGGGGAGGGCGGACCATCATCAATGCCCAGAAGACCCGCGCCCTGCAGGTGGTCACCAAGCTCAATTGGTACCTCAACCCCGACCAGCAGTTCACCGTGAGCATCTTCGGCACACGCCGCACCCTCGATGTGCCCTTCCGGGGCCCAACCACCTTCAGCGACGCCAACTATGGCGCCGCTACCACGAACGAATCCACCAACGTCAGTCTGGTCTACGATCACACCCTTACGCCGAACCTGTTCCTGTCAGTGAAGCTGGGAAGTGCCCAGCAGGAGAGTCGCGTACAACCCGAGGACACCTCCCGGGCGAGCATCGAGGATCATCTCTGGTTCAGCCCAGGCGGCGGCGGACCGGATCCAAGGTACGAGGGTCAGACCTTCATGCGGGGAGGGTACGGGCTTTACTTCTCAGAGACATCCCGTTCGAGGCAGGTCAGGGCCGACTTGATTTGGGCACCGGGAAGGCACGAAGTGAAAATAGGGGCCTCCCGCACGGACCTGCGCTTCTGGCGCCAGGATTGGGCTTCTGGCCCCCCGGGGGGGGACGCCATCTGGGCGATCTACCCGAATTCGAATTCCCCCAGCGGCCTTATGGCCTCTTCGGACCAGATGGGCCAGATCGGGGGAGCCACCATCACAGCCCGGCAGCATGCCTTCTACGTCCAGGACAGCTGGGAAGTTCGTCCAGGCTTCCGGGCCTTCTACGGCCTGCGCGCGGAAACGCAGGAGCACTTCGACAGGCTGGGGAAAAGGGTCATGGCCTTCACCAAGCTGGGGGACGGCCTAGAGCCACGGCTTGGGTTCACCTGGGACCCGAACCGGGATGGCCGTAGCAAGGTGAGCGGCAGCTACGCCTGGTACCACGAGCTTGTGCCACTTCAGGCCAGCATGATGGTCTACGGGAACTTTCTCGGCTATTGGCGGTTCTACAACCTCGACACCTACGATCCCCGTGGCCTGGGCACCCTCGGCGCCCAAACAGGGGCCCTGGACATGACCACCCCCTACGTTCAGGAGCCGGTGGCCGAAGGTCTGAAGCTCCCCCGGCGCACCGAGATCACCCTGGGCTACGAACGCGACCTGGGTAAGGGCTTCACCTTCACCTTCAGGGCCGTGTCTCGCAAGCTGGACCATCCCATGGAGGACAGCCTGATCCTCCGGCCGGGGGGCACTTGGGCGGATGGTCAGGCCTACGACAACGTCTACGCCCCCGGCGTGGGCTACATCGCCCGGGGCATCCGCTGGAATCCGGGGCCCTCCGTCTCCTGGATCGCCCCGCCCGGGGACGTGGACGCCCAGGGCAATCCCATCGGCGGGAAACGGATCACCGTCACCAATACCCTGTTCAAGGAGGCCACCAACCAGTACCTGGCCCTCACCATGGGCCTTCAGCAGCGGGGAGAGCGCAGCTTCTGGAGTTTGACCTACACCTGGTCCCACTTCTACGGAGACTATCAGGGCGTGATCGCCAACGATCTGGGCGGAGGGGCCTATGTCAATGCCCACGCCACCGGCTATTACGATACCTGGGCCTACGTCGGCACCGGCAATCTGGCCCTGGACCGGCGGCACAACATCAAACTGGATGGCTACCGCCGCTTCACCTTGGCCGGGAGACCTCTAACCTTGGGCGCCAAGTGGACCTGGGTCTCGGGCCTGCCCATCAGCCAATTTGACGATGGTTCCACGACGGCGGGCCTGCCTCCGGGAACCATGTCCCAACGTGGGGACTATTCCCTCGATCCAGGCCAGTACGGGATGACCCCCGACCGTTTCCTCTTCGGCAACCACGGACGCGCCCCCAGCCAGAGCGTGGTGGACCTTCACCTGGACCTGGAATTCCACTTCATGAGGACCAAGCTGGTGCCGGTGCTGGACGTCTTCAACCTCTTCAACACCCGCGTGGCGACCGCCATCTGGCAGATGGCCACCTATATGGGCTCGGGGCTACCGAACCCCAATTTCGGCGAGGCCCAGTCCTGGGTACCCGGGCGGAGATTCCAGGTTGGCGCGCGGGTGGTCTTCTGATGGCACCCTCCAAGGATTTCCTGCCATGACCCTCGCACCCGGCACCAGCCTCGGCCCCTACGAGATCGTGGGTTCCATCGGCGCGGGCGGCATGGGCGAGGTGTACCGGGCGAAGGACACGCGGCTGGGGCGGGACGTGGCAGTCAAGGTACTGCCCACGGGCATCACCGAGGATGCCCACCGCCTGCGGCGCTTCGAGCTGGAGGCGAAAACCCTGGCCGCCCTCAGCCATCCCAACGTCCTCGCCGTGTACGACGTGGGCCATCACGAGGGCTCGCCCTACCTGGTCATGGAGCTGCTCGAAGGCGAGACGCTGCGCGAACGGCTGGCGAGCGGGGCCTTGCCCCTAAGCCGCGCCGTGGAGCTCACGCTACAGATCGCCCATGGCCTCGCCGCCGCCCACGCCAAGGGCCTCGTCCACCGCGACCTCAAGCCCGCGAACCTTTTCATCACGATGGATGGTCATCTCAAGATCCTCGATTTTGGCCTGGCCAAGCAGGCCACGCCTCCGGGCGACCTGAGCCAGCTCCCCACGCGGGACGCGCGCAGCCTCACCTCCGAAGGCTTCGCCCTGGGCACCCCGGGTTACATGAGCCCCGAGCAGGTGGAAGGCAAACCGGCGGACGCCCGCAGCGACCTCTTCGCCGTCGGTGTGGTGTTCTACGAAATGCTGAGCGGCCGCCGGGCCTTCGAGCGGAACAGCATCATCGAGACCCTCAGCGCGACCCTCAAGGAGGACCCGCCCGAGCTGGCCTCCCCCCTCGGCCCCATGCCCGCCTCCCTGCAGCGCCTCGTGGCCCGCTGCCTCGAGAAGGAGCCAGGAAGCCGTTACCAGCGTGCTCAGGATTTGGTGCAGGACCTGGAGTCGGCTCTGTCCGAGCCATCCGCTTCAGGGAGCCATTCTGGAAGATGGGCTTGGCGATTTGGGCGTCAGTCCAGGTCTCGAACCCTGCTTGCCTCTGCGCTGATCCTGTTGGCCTCGGGGGGTGGGGTGCTTCTGTGGGGCCTCCGGCGTGGGCCCCTTCCGCCCGCCGGTCTCCCGGGGCTGGTGGCGCTCCCCAGCAAGGTACTTGGATCCCAGGAGGCCGCCTTCCTGACGGACGCGATCCCAGACACCCTGTCCACGCTGCTCGTGGGCGTGGAGGGGCTGGACATGAAGGTCCCCCCCAGCAGTGCGCAGGTGGAAAAGGTCAGGGGCGACCTGGCGAAGGTTGCCGAGGCCTACCGCGTGGAGCAGGTGGTCCTGACCACGGTGACGGTTCAGGGGGAGAGCCTGATCCTCAATGTGAAGCTGGCCGATGCCGCCACGCAGAAGGTGCACTGGGCCGGGCAGTTCGAGGGTACCCGGGCCACCTACAACACTTTGGTCAGGGAGGCGGCCCTGGCCCTGGCCCGAGCCCTCAAACCGGGTACAGCATTGGATCTCGGGGCCGGCACCAACTCGGAGTTCGAGTTGGCCCTAAAGGAAGGGAAGCACTACTCGGACCGCTTTGGCGACTTCTACCAGATTCAAGATTTTGAACGGGCCAAGGGCGCCTTTGAGCGCGCCCTGGGCCTGGACCCAGCTTCCGCACGGGCCATGGGCCACTTTGCCACTCTTTGGATGATGCGGGCCTGGGGGGGGCCTGAATACGAACGCACCTCCAATGCCGAAGCCGAGCGCCTCGCCCGGCTCGCGTTGACCCTGGATCCACAGGCCGCGGTCTGGGGAACCCTCGCCCAGGTGGAAGGATCGAAACGACCGGCCTCCATGGAGAGGGTGCTCGAGTATGCCATCCGGTCAGCGAGTCCAAAGTCGCGTGAACCCGACCATGGAGCTGCCCTTGGTGGTGCTGCGGGCGGGCCCATCCTCATGGCCGCAGGAGGTTGTCGCATTTTTGACCGGAACCCTCTGGCCATTGCCGATGGGGCCATGGGAGCGACCGGATTGACCTGGCAGGGCCATCCGGAGACGGCCTTGCCCCTCCTCGACCGGGGGCTTCGGATCGAGCCAGGGCATCGGTTCTGCCTGGTGGCGAAGAGCGAGGCCCTGGTGGCCCTGGGCCGACTCGATGAAGCGGGGCAGTTCCTCAAGCGCTGCGAGCCCAAGGACACAGATCGCGTCTGGGACGCAGAGTTTTGGCGCCAGGTGCGGTTCAAGCTGGCCGTGGCTCAGGGGGACATGGCCACGGCCACGGTCTTCGCCAACCGGGCCGCCAAGCTCTGGCTCGCACCCCAGAACAAGGAACTGGATCTCAATGCCGTCTGGACCATGCCCCCCGGGCTGATGCGGATAGGACGACGCGAGGAGGCCCTGCGGATGCTGGAGAAGGCCATGGTGGCGTTCCCAAATGCCGAAGGCTGGCTTGGGGTTCTCTACCACCCCGAGCTTCGTCCGGCGCACGGTGATCCGAGATTCCAGCGGCTCATCGCACAAGGGAAGAAGGATGTGACCCTGGCGCTGAGGATCTTCCAGGAGGCCAGGGAGCGGGGCGACCTTCCGGCCTTCCTCGAGGCGCCCATGACCCAGTTGCAGGAACTGCTGAACCGCACGCCCTGATCCTCGCCGCCTGGGGAGTCCGACATGCCGAAGACTCGACCATGCTCCTTCGCAACCCTGGCGCTCGGCGCCCTGGTGCTGTATGCCGGGCCCTGGGTTCGGGCGCAGACGGTCACCACGGGGGCCGTGAGCGGGACCCTCCTGAGCAGCGCTTCCGGTGCACCCCTGACTGGGCTGAAGGTTCGCCTGATTTCGGCCCAGATCACCCGCACTGCGATCACCGACCGAGAAGGGCGGTTCATGGTGGGCCTGTTGAATCCCGGCCCGTGGAAAGTGAGCGTCGAACGACCGGGGTTCCAGTCCTGGTACACAGCCGTCAGCGTGGCGACCGACACCGATACGCCGCTGCGCATCCGTCTGGTTGAAGTTCCGGAAGTCACTATCGCTGTCTCGGCCCAGGTCGACGCGGCCCTGGACCTCACTTCCACCGCTGCCGGCACCACCATCAATGAGACGGCCATCGCATGGTTGCCCCTAAGCAGGAATATGAGCGATCTGGTGTATCTCGCCCCCACAGCCACCTTCGCAGGGCGCAGTCTTGATGGCGGGGAGGGCGTGGACTACTCCATCAATGGTGCCAGTGGCGCAGAGAACCAGTTCATCCTGGATGGCCTCGTCACCAACGAGTTCAAAATTGGCGGTCAGGGCCTGTTCCTGGTGACGGATTTCCTGGATCAGGTCCAAGTGGAGACAGCCGGGTATCGTCCCGAATTCGGAGCACTTGGGGGCGTGTTCAACGCTACCCTGAAATCGGGTGCGAACCTTTTCGCAGGGAGTACCTGGGCTGTTTACTCCGCTCAGAGCTCGGAGGCCAGGGCAGTCTCCAATTCCGCGGGATTCCGACAGCCAGCTCCCGCCACCCGTTGGGACTTGGGGTTCGGCGTGGGTGGACCCCTCTCGAAGGACCGGATCTTCTACTACGTGGGGGCCGACCTGGATCACCAGAGCCGGAGGCCCTATCCCAACAACAGCGGCTTACAAGGCGGTGATCAGACCATGGGGAACCTCCAGGCCGTGGCCAAGCTCAATGCCTTCCTCACTCCTGAGAAGCAGCTGAGCGTCACTTTTGTCCTCTCCGACCGAACGAACGAAACGCCCCTCGCCGTTCCCAATGGGTATGGGGATGCCAATCTGGGAGCCACTCAGAAGGACCGCACTACCCTCCTGAGCCTGGCCTACGACTGGACCGCGCGGCCCGACCTGCTGGTCTCCCTGAAGGCCGGCTTCTTCCGGAACGAACTCGCCACCCGGCCCGAGGACACCGCCCGGCCGTTGATCAATGACGCGTTCTGGTTCAACGGCGGTGGGGGTGGCCTGGTCCCCGAACTCGCCACCTACGAGTTCCAGCGGGGCGGCTACGGTGCCTACGGCAGGCTCAACCGCAATACGAACCAGTTCGGGGCCACCCTGAGCTGGTACCTCGGAGCGCACACCCTCAAGGCGGGCGCGTCCTCTCTTGATGCCAACCTGTTCAAGCAGGACTTCGCCTCGGGACCCCCAGGTGAGAACGCCACCTGGGGCATCACATCAGATGGCACCGAGATCAACTCCAGCGTCTGGGGCAATCTCACGGGGGTCTGGTTCAAGGCGCGCTACCAGGCCTTCTTCGTCCAGGACACCTGGGAGGTCGCCAAGGGCCTGAGGGTCCTCTACGGGGTGCGGGCGGAGACCCAGGAACACTTCGACCCTCAGGGTCGCAGCGTCCTGAAGTTCACCGACCTGGGGAAGTACCTCCAGCCACGCCTGGGGTTCACCTGGGACCCCGTCGGCGATGGCCGGCGCAAGCTGAGCGGGAGCTACGGCGTCTATTACCAGCAACTCCCCCAGCACCTCGCAACCACCGCCTTTGGAGGCTTCACGGCGCTATCCATCGGGTACGCCCTCTCGGCTTACTCCCCCGTGGGCATTGGTGCCCTGGGGGCGCAGACCTGGGTCTGGAACGGCGGCGCGGGCATGGACCATCTCCCCGTGGCCGAGGGAACCCAGCTGCCCCGGCGCAAGGAAATCAGCCTGGGTTATGCGCAACTGCTCAGGCCCGGCCTGACCCTGCGGGTGAGCGGGATCTGGCGGGAACTCACGCATCCCATCGATGATTCAACCATCTTTGACGCCTCGGGCCAGGCCTACATGAACTACCTCGGCGCCCCCATGGGCATCCTCTGGAACCCCGGACCCACCGTGACCTGGGTGGCCCGGGAGGGCACCACGGACGTCAATGGCAACGACATCAGCGGCCAGCGCATCACGGTGTCCAACACCCGCTTCCCCGAGGGCTACAACCGCTACCAGGCCCTCACCGTGGGGCTGGAGCAGCAGAAGAAGCGGGCATTCTGGAGCGCGGCCTACACCTGGAGCCACCTCTGGGGAAACTATGAGGGCGTCCTGGTCGCGGACCGGGGTGACGGACCCTGGGGGGTTCCCAACATCGGCGGCCTCTACGATGCCTGGCCCTACGTGGGCACCGGCAACCTGCCCCTGGACCGGCGGCACCTCTTCAAGCTGTACGGCAGCCAGCGCGCGGCCCTTGCGGGACTGGACTGGAACCTCGGCCTGCGCTGGACCTGGATGTCGGGGGTCCCGATCAACCTCTACGATGACGGTTCCTCCACCCAGGGCCTGCCGCCGGGCACCCTCGGCCCCTACAATCCCCTGGACCCCTGGGGCTTCGGCGTCATGACCCCGGAGCGGTTCACCTACGGCACCCGGGGCAGGACCCCGAACACCAGCGTGGTGGACCTGCGCCTGGATACCGAGTTCAAGCTTGGCGGTGTCCGTCTGCGGCCCTCCCTCGAGCTCTTCAACCTCTTCAACAGCCGCACCCCTACCGTGATCTGGGAGTACGCCACGAAATGGTTCAGCGGTGAGCCCGACCGACGCTACGGCCAACCCTCGGGCTGGCTGCAGGGCCGCCGCGTCCAGTTCGGCCTGCGGGCGTTGTTCTGAGGTGCCCCTGTTGAGGGCCTCTCCAGGATCCCGGCCCCGCTCCCACCTGGTGGATAGCCATTGAGCTTAATGATCGCCTGGGTGGTGGCGGTGTCCTTGTCATCGCCCTGGAGGCCGCTGCGGTCTGGGTAGGGGCGCTCCCGCTGGCGATCCCAGGCTAGGTCGACGAAGTAGAAGTAGAGGTCCTTGACGAGGGCGCCGCCCGCGCCAAAGCCGAGGTCGTAGCGATCCGCCGGGGCAGGCTGGCGCAAGCCCGCAGTGCTGGACTTGGCCTTGGCCTGCAGGTGGTTGCACGCCTAGCCTGAGCAATCTCAATCGGGTTGAACTCTGGACCGGGAGGCGTCTAAGGGAGGCTTGGCCCCGCGCTTCCAGCCAGGGGAAAGAAATTCAATTCCCCTTCATCCATTTCAAGCTTTGCCGCGTTTGGCTCCATGACCCCAATCCTGGGGATCGCAAAGGAGTTCTCCCATGAAAAACCTCAGTCTTGCCCTGATGCTGACCGTTCCCGCCGTGCTTTCCCATGCGGCCGAGCCCAGCAAAGCCACCCCTCGCGCCAAGGCGGATATCGTCGACACGGCCGTGAGTGCTGGTTCCTTCAAGACCCTGGCGGCCGCCCTGCAGGCTGCCGGACTCATAGATACGCTGAAGGGCACGGGCCCCTTCACGGTCTTCGCTCCCACGGATGATGCCTTTGCCAAGCTGCCGGCGGGCACCGTGGAAGCCCTCCTCAAGGACATTCCCAAGCTGAAGGCCATCCTGACCTACCACGTGGTCGCCGGTCAGGTGGACGCCAAGGACGTGGTGAAGCTGGCCAAGGCGACCACGGTCAATGGCCAGGACGTGACCATCGGGACCAGCGGTGGGGTCACCATCAACGCTGCCAAGGTGATCAAGGCAGACATCCAGGCCAAGAACGGTGTCATCCACGTGATCGACACGGTGCTGCTGCCCATGTAGTCCAGGAGTGGCAGGGCCGCCGGATGCCTCCGGCGGCCCATTATTTTGCCGATGGCCAGCCAGGGCCGGTTCCTATGGCCCGGCTTTGCCCCCTCGAACCGCCTGGATGGCGGTCCTGCCCTGTTTTCCCCTTGGGTGCGCCGGCAGGTTCCTCTACGCTCCATCACTCGGAGTCCCGTTGATTCGTTCAGCCGCTCTGGTACTCATGGCCTTGACCCTGCATCCCCGACTTGAAGGTCCGTTGTTTGATTTTCAGGCTGCCAGCCAGATCCCTTGGCGGGTCGTGAATGACAGCGTCATGGGGGGGCGGTCCACCAGCCAATGGAACGTGATCCCCGGTGGGGCCATTTTTCAAGGCGTGGTGTCCCTGGAGAACGGTGGGGGTTTTGCGTCCGTGCGCTCCGGGCCCGTCGCCCATGACCTGGCCCACTGTGATGGCTTTCTGCTCCGGGTGCGGGGGGACGGTCGTCGCTACAAGTTCCTGGTTCGCGCCGATGAGAAGCTTGGACGGTGCCCTTTTCCAGGCCGCATTCCATACAAAGAAGGGAGAGTGGCTGGAGCTTCGGCTGCCCTTGAATGAGTTTGTGCCCACCTATCGGGGTCGCAGGCTGGCAGGAGCCCCGCCCGTGGATCCAGCGAAGGTGAAGTCCTTCGGCCTGCTCGTCTCCGACGAGCAGGAGGGTCCTTTTCGACTGGAACTCGCCTGGATCAAGACCCTGGCTCGGGCGAGTACCTAGGCAGACCGACATTTGGACCCTGCCCCTTCAGGTTCCACCCGTCATCAAGGGGCTGGTCTGTCGGTATCGACCGGCCCACTGGCATCGAGCAGGGTGCATGCGCCTTGTGACCTCGTGGCCGCGATCTGGGTGGGTCCAGCCAGATCCCTGGTGCTGGGGTTGGCGCCCAGGCGACCTTTGGTCCAAAGGCCCAGTGCTCCCTGTGCAACAGGATCGGCCGCTTTCCAATCCGGGTGGTGCAGGGCCATCCGGCGCGCCCTCCTGGACAAGCGGACCGCCATGATGGGCCCAGGTGACCTCCCGGGTCCCTTGAGACCCCCCTCGACGGCAAGGTGACCCGGCGAGCGGGAGGTGTGTCCTTGGTCCTCGCGGCTCGCCGAAGTCGCCGCCCCTTTCCGAATCGAAGCAAGCCTGCCGCCGCGGCCCGGGCCGTCCCCCAGGCGGGTTCGATGCTCTCTGTTGATGTGCCGGGCTTCTGGTGGAAGCCCCTGGGTCGCCGTGGGGGCATGGACCAGAGCCAGAAGCCTGCCACCGCGGGGTCCAGCGGATGAAGCGCCGCCTGGACGCCTGACCCCTGGAAGGGTGGCTTCTGAACCAGCGTGGTCCCAGGCGGTCCCTACGCCGGGAGCACACCCTGGGCACTCGCCGGGAGGTGGGGAAGGTCAATCCTGCTGCCAGTTGTAAAATGGTTGGCGTACCGGTTGGCGTTCCTAAGCCATATGAAGGCAGCCATTCAAGGAATCCGGGGTAGTCAGAAAACACATTTTCGCCCCAGAAAAAACCCCATTGATCTGTTGTGGCACCCATTCATAACATCTTTGTTTCCATGGGATCACGGTAAAGTTACAGCCTCATTGTGCTATTCATCACAAGGGTGGGAACCTGTGGGTGATTTTAATAGACGGGGTGGGTTTTCCCCGATTAGTTTGAATCGTCTGATCCATTCCAATTGCCAATGGTCCGCTGGTCAGACCGCGTTGTGTCTGGCCTTCCTCCTGTCCCCCCCCAACCCTCCCTCTATGGAGCAAACACATGAAGATCACCCGCATCGCCGGTATCGCCGCGCTGCTCGCCGCCGGGGTCACTGCCCAGGCCCAGACCGCCAAACTCGATGGTGTCCTGATGGAATTCTGGGCCACCCAGATGATGGACAACAGCCTGCGCAACAACGCCACTGCTTCGGCCGGCGCCTCCAAGTACTACGCGCTGGACTCCCGCTTCCAGGAGAACAACTTCGCCGTCAAGCGGGCCGAGTTCTACTTCAGCGGCACGGTCACGGACACCCTCAGCTGGGCCATGATGTTCGATCCCAACAACAGCAATACCCCCGCCGGGCCCAACAATGTCCTCCAGGACTTCACCCTCTCCTGGACCCCCGGCAATGGCTTCAACGTGAAGGCCGGCCAGTTCAAGATGCCCACCACGTACGAAGCCACCCTGGTGGCCGCCCGGGAGATCCTCTTCTTCGAGCGCAACCAGATCAACCGCCGGCTGGGTGATGCCCGCGACCGCGGCATCTGGGCCAGCTACACCTACGGCAACGCCAAATCTTTCATGGGCAAGCTGAACGTCGCCGTCTCCAACGGCACCACCGATGACGGCAGCGGCGGCAAGAACAACGAGAACACCCTGGCCGGTTCCGGCAACGCCCAGAAGGACCTCACCTTCCGCTTCGAAAGCGCCTTCCTGACCGCCCACAAGGCCGGCTTCTACTACCGCGAAGGCCAGACCGGCCTCAAGAACACCAGCATGCTGACGGCCACGATCCCGGGCACCTGGACGGTGGGCGCTCCTTCCGCCACCCAGATCCGCGACAACAAGGACAAGACCACCCTGATGGGTGCCTACTACGCCTTCAATAATGCGACCTGGCAGTTCAGCGCCGAGTACGCCACGGGCCTCCTGGGCCGCCGCTACGCGACCCTCTTCGCCGCTGCTTCCGCTCCCCTGCGTGAGCACCTCGACCAGAAGTTCACCGGCATTGCCGTGGACGGCGCCTACAAGATGGGCAACCACTGGTTCACCGGCCGCTACGACATGATGAACTACAACTCCGGCGACAACTGGTACACCGCCGCCAACCCCTACAAGAACGCCGTCACCGGCGCCGACTTCAGCCCCAAGTACACGGAAATCACCGTGGGCTACAACTACGTCTTCATTCCCACCAAGCAGTCCGCGGGCAAGCTGAAGCTGAACTACGTCATGCGCAGCAAGAATTTCCTGGCGCCCCTGGCCCCCCAGACCACCGAGCAGGGCGGCAACAGCCTCGTCGCCTCCCTCATGCTGTCCTACTAAGACCGATCGAACCACCGGTCCCCTCGGGGACCACAGCCACGGAACTCCTGGGTCACAACCCACGGGTTCCGTGGTTTTTTTTAGGTCGAATGGTGTAGGATTTCCAATACCATCCACCCACATCCCTTGAGTACAGGAGCAGCCATGCGGAAGCATCTTTTGGCCCTCGGCGTCACGCTGACGCTGTCCCCCGGCCTGATGGCCCAGAAGATTGGTGTCATCAACTCCATGAGCGGGCCCGAGGCGCCCATCGGCGAGAACATCACCAACGGGATCAAACTCGCCGAAGAGGATCTGAAGAAGAAGGGTTTCAACCTGCAGCTGGTGTGGGAGGACGACACGGGCAAGCCGCAGATCTCCATGAGCGCCATGGAGAAGCTGGCCACCCGCGACAACGTGGCGGGCGTGGTGGGCCCCTACACGTCGGCCTGCTCCAATGCCGTGGCCAAGCTGGCCGAGAAGTACCGGGTGCCGCTCTTGATCCCGGCCGCCGCCAAGGAGGAGATCACCCGGCAGGGCCTCAAGCACGTCTTCCGCATGAACGCGCCAGCCGACAAGTACGCCTCCAGCCTCATCGATGCGGCCCTCTCCCTGGGCAAGCCCAAGACCATCGCCTTCGTCTACGAGAACACCGACTTCGGCACGTCCACCTCGAAGACCGCCAAGGACTACGTGGCCACCAAGGGCCTCCAGGTGGTGGCGGACGTGTCCTACGCGAAGGGGTCCGCCGACTACCGCTCCAACCTGGCCCAGATCAAGTCGAAGAATCCCGACCTGGTCTTCATGGTCTCCTACGTGGCCGACGCCATCCTGCTCATGCGGCAGTCCAAGGAAGTGGGCCTCCAGCCCCAGGCCTTCCTGGGCGCCGGTGCCGGCTTCACCACCACCGAGTTCGCCAAGGAGAAGGCCATCTCCGAGGCGGTCGTCTCCTGCACCCAGTGGACCGACGACGTGAGCTGGCCCGGCGCGAAGGACTTCGGCCAGCGCTACAAGGCCAAGTTTGGCAAGGAGCCCACCTATCACGCGGCCTGCGCCTATGCGTCCATGGTGATCATGGCCGAGACCGCCAAGAACGCCGGAGGCGACCGCGCCAAGACCCGCGATGGGCTGAAGGCCGGCAAGTGGAACGGCATCATGGGCGAGGTCAAGTTCGCCGACTACGACGGCTTCACCAACCAGAACAACCACCAGATGCTGGTGCAGCAGATCCTGAGTGGGAACTACGAAACCATCCTGCCAGCCCAGTTCGCCACCAAGAAGGCGCTGTACCCCTTCCCCAAGTGGAAGTGAGTTGACGCAGTCCGGGGGTTCCGCGCTGCGCGCATACCCCCGGGCCCCCGCGCAAAAGTTCGGCTGAGCCAACCTTTTGCTTAATTCCCGGAGGTCAAGGCCCCATGGCTGTTTTCATGCAATCCCTTATCAGCGGCATCCTCATCGGCGGGGTGTACGCGCTCATCGGCATCGGCCTCACGCTCATCTTCGGCGTGATGCGGGTCATCAACTTCGCCCACGGCGACATCCTCATGGTGGGGATGTACCTCACGTACATCATCTTCACCATGCTGGGCATCGACCCCTTCGTGTCCGTGCTGATCACCTTCCCGCTGATGTTCCTGTTCGGGGGCTTCCTCCAGAAGGTCTTCATCAACCGGGTGCTGAACGCCCTGGCCCAGAACCAGATCCTCCTGACCATCGGGCTGGGGCTCATCATGAGCAACACGGTCATGCTGATCTTCACCTCGGACTACAAGATCCTGACCACCACCTATTCCTCCTCGACGATCCAGGTGGGCGGCGGCGTTTCGGTTTCCACCCCCTTGCTCATCTCCTTCCTCATCACTTCCGCCATCACCGCGGCCCTGTACTGGTTCCTGCTCAAGACGGATACCGGCCAGGCGATCCGGGCCACCGCGCAGGATCGTGATGCCGCCCAGCTCATGGGCATCAACGTGAAGCGCATGTCCATCATCGCCTTTGGCCTCGGCTCGGCGCTGGCGGGCACTGCGGGGGCGCTCATCTCGCCCACCTATTACATCTTCCCCCAGGTGGGCGGGGTCTTCACCCTGAAGGCCTTTGTCATCACCGTGCTCGGGGGCATGGGCAGCGTGGTGGGGGCCACCCTGGGCGGCATCCTCATCGGCATCACCGAATCCCTGGGCGCCGTCTACATCTCCTCCGGCTGGAAGGACGTGATCGTCTTCGTGCTCTTCCTGCTGGTGCTCCTCTTCAAGCCTTCGGGCTTGATGGGCAAGTCGCGGACCTGAGGAGACCACCATGAACAAGACCCTCCTCAAGTCTCTTCTCGCCCTCATTGGCCTGGCCTTCCTCCTGGTCATCCCCAGGTTCGTGGACAGCCCCTACGCCCTGCACATGATGATCCTGCTGTTCCTCAGCGTGATGATGGGCCAGAGCTGGAACATCCTGGGCGGCTACGCCGGCCAGCATTCGGTGGGGCACGCCGCCTACTTCGGGGTGGGGGCCTACACCACCATGATGCTCATGCACACCAAGCAGATCGCCCCCTGGATCGGGGTCTGGGCCGGCATGGCCTTGGTGATCGTGGTGGCCCTGGCCATCGGCAGCATCTGCTTCCGCCTCCGGGGCCCCTATTTCGTGCTGGCCTCCATCGCCGTGGCCGAAATCCTTAGGCTCTCGGCCATCAACCTGACCACCCTGACCAATGGGGCCGAGGGCATCCTGGCCACGGAACTGCCCGCCTTCAAGATCGGCGGGACCGTCGTGACCGACTTCCTCACCAAGGTGCCCTTCTACTACATC
The DNA here is from genome assembly GCA_016721195.1 of Candidatus Geothrix skivensis. Lineage (GTDB taxonomy): Bacteria > Acidobacteriota > Holophagae > Holophagales > Holophagaceae > Geothrix > Geothrix skivensis. Next base: position 602,834 of record JADKIO010000005.1, read on the forward strand.
GGCCTCTTCCTGGTTTTGCTCACCATCGTGGTCACCTACCTGGTGCAGCACTCCAAGCTGGGCTACTTCTTCCAGGCCATCCGGGAGGACCAGGATGCGGCCCACTCACTGGGCATCTCCATCTCCCTCTACAAGAACATCGCCCTGGTCATCTCGGCGGTGCTGACCTCCCTGGCGGGGAGTTTCTACGGCATCTACGTGGGGTTCGTGGATCCTCCGACGGTGCTGGGACTGGATGTCTCGGTCCAGATCATGCTCATCTGCATCATCGGGGGCATGGGAACCATCTGGGGCCCCGTCCTTGGTTCCCTGATCCTCGTGCCGCTCTCCGAAGCACTGCGCAGCAACATGATCACCGAGGCTTTGGTGAAGGTCGGCCTGGTGAGCGCGGACTCCCGGGTGGGGCTCTTCCTCAAGGAGAACCTCTCCCATGCCCACGTGCTGCTCTACGGCATTCTCGTGGTCCTGGTGATCCTGTTCATGCCGGATGGGCTCATGGGCTTCGTCAACAAACTCATGCGTCGGAAGCGGGAGGCGGTCTGATGGCCATCCTGGAGATCAAGCAGGTCAGCAAGTTCTTCGGTGGGCTCGCCGCCAATTCGGATGTGTCCTTCTCCGTCGAGGAGGGCACGATCATGGGCCTCATCGGGCCCAATGGTGCGGGCAAGACGACCCTGTTCAACTGCATCACGGGCTACTACCCGCCTTCGAAGGGCGAAATCACCTTCGATGGCCGGCGGATGAACGGCCTGGACCCCGACAAGGTCTGCATGCTTGGCATGGTGCGGACCTGGCAGAAGGTGCGGCCCCTCGCCAAGCTTTCGGTCGTGGACAACGTCATGGTGGGCGCCCTGGCGCGCACCTCCTCCCTGAAGGTGGCCCGGGAAATGGCCATGGAACAGCTCAAGGTGGTCCGGCTGGATCACAGGCCAGATTTCATCGCGGGCGGGTTGCCCATTGGCGAACGCAAGAGACTTGAGGTGGCCCGGGCCCTCGCGACCCAGCCCAAGCTGCTGCTGCTGGACGAGGTGATGGGCGGCCTGAATCCCGCCGAAAGCGATGAGATCATCCAGCTCATCCTCGACATCAAGGCGCGCGGACTCACCCAGATGGTCATCGAGCACGACATGAAGGCCATCATGCGCATCTCCGATCGCATCGTCGTCCTGAATTCCGGAGAGAAACTCACCGAGGGGTCTCCCCAGGAAGTCGTCAGCAACCCCGAAGTGATCAGCGCCTACCTGGGTGAAGCCCATGCTTAAGATCGAGAAGCTCAACTTTTCCTACGGCGATCTAAAGGTGCTTTGGGATGTGGACCTGGAAGTCAACGAGGGCGAAATCGTCACCGTCGTGGGCGCCAATGGCGCCGGCAAGTCCACCACCCTCAAGAACATCTCCCGCCTCGTGAAACCCAACTCGGGCACCATCACCTTCCTGGGCCAGGACATGCGCAAGATGCAGTCGCATCACGTGGTCGAGGCCGGTCTGGTGCAGGTGCCCGAGGGCCGCCGCATCTTCCCGGAGATGACCGTGCTGGAAAACCTCCGCATGGGTTCCTATGTCAAGGCCACCCGGCCCGACCGCCAGAAGAACATCGACTGGGTGTTCGAGCTCTTCCCCCGGCTCAAGGAGCGGGAGAAGCAGCTGGGGGGCACCATGTCCGGCGGCGAACAGCAGATGCTGGCCATCGCCCGGGGGCTCATGGCCAATCCCAAGATCATGCTGCTGGATGAGCCCTCCCTGGGCCTGTCCCCCCTCCTGGTGAAGAACATTTTCGACATCATCACCGGAATCAATAAACAAGGCGTTACCATTCTGCTGGTGGAGCAGAACGTCTACCAGTCCCTCCGCATCTCCCACCGGGCCTACGTCATGGAAACCGGCAGGGTGGTGCTCACCGGCAAGGGTGACGAGCTGCTCAACAACGACCACATCAAGAAAGCCTTCCTCGGCATGTAAGGAGACTGCGATGACCTCCGTCGAAAAGTGGATGACGAAGAATCCCATCACCATTGATCAGGACGCCTCCATCATCGAGGCCATCCACCTCATGAAGGAGAAGGGCATCCGCCGCCTGCCCGTCATGGCCAAGGGCCGCCTGAGCGGCCTCATCACCGAGCGGATGATCAAGGACTACACACCGGGCAAGGCCACCTCCCTGGATACCTGGGAGGTCCACTACCTGCTCTCCAAGACCCCGGTGAAGGACGTCATGAACACCAGTCCCCAGACCATCACTCCGGACGAAGAGCTGTCCACGGCGGCCCAGGTCATCCTGGATCACAAGCTCTACGGCCTCTGCGTGGTGGATGCCAAGGGCAGCCTGGTGGGCATCATGTCCGTGGGCGACATGCTCCGTGCCGTGGTGGAGTTCGCCAAGACCGCCAAGTAGTCCGCGCAGACCTCGCCCTTGTCTCTGGCCGATCGCCTTCAGCACCTGCGGACCGGGTTTGCCCGGTCCTTCTGGGTCGCCAACGTCCTGGAGCTCTTCGAGCGCCTGGCCTTCTACGGGTCCAAGGCGGTACTGGCGGTGTACCTGGTCGAGAAGGTGGGGCTGGGGCGCCGGGGCAGCGAGCTGGTGGGGCTCTACGGCTTCGCGGTGTTCTTCCTGCCCACCCTGGCCGGTCCCCTGGTGGATCGGTACGGCTTCCGGCGCAGCCTCATCGCCTGCTTCTCCATCTTCAGCCTCGGCTACTTCGCCATCGGGTTGGCGGGGCTGCCCATGGGGCAGACTCTGGTGGCCTCGGTGGGCACCACGCCCTACGTCATCGGGGCGCTGCTGCTGACGGCCATCGGGGGTTCGCTCATCAAGCCCTGCGTCGTGGGCACCGTGGCCCGGACCACGACGGCTGAAACCAAGTCCCTGGGCTACTCCATCTATTACACCCTGGTGAACCTCGGGGGCGCCATGGGCCCTGTGCTGGGCCTGCAGGTGCGGGAGGGCCTGGGCATCGAGTACGTGCTGGTGATGTCCGCGGCGACCTCCGCCTTCAACCTGCTGGGAACCCTCCTGTTCTTCCGGGAACCGGACCGCGAGCCCACAGACGAGGTGCCCCGCTCCCTGGGCCAGGTGCTGCGGGACATGGCCCTGGTCTTCAGGGACCTGCGCTTCATGAGCTTCCTGCTGATCTTCTCGGGCTTCTGGATCATGTTCTGGCAGATCTTCTACGGCCTGCCCTTCTATGTCCGGGATGTCCTCCACTTCTCCCGCTTCGAGCTCATCGAGACCGTGGATTCCTGGGCCATCATTCTCCTGACGGTGCCGGTGACGGCCCTGATGAAGAAGGTCCGCCCCATCCTGGCCATGTCCCTGGGCTTCGCCATCGCCAGCCTCGGCTGGGTGCTCATCGGCGCCGTGCCCACCCTGGGCGCCACCATCGCCGGCATCATGATCTTCGCCGTGGGGGAGGCCATGCAGGCCCCCAGGTTCTACGAGTACGTGGCGGACCTGGCCCCCAGGGACCAGGTGGGCACCTACATGGGCTTCGCCTTCCTGCCGGTGGCCATCGGCGCCCTGGTGGCGGGCTACCTCAGCGGCTTCCTGGTGGAGACCTTCCTGAAGCAGTCCCACCGCCCCGGGATGATGTGGTTCACCCTCGCCGGGGTCGGTGGCGTCTCCACGATCCTCATGCTGCTCTACGACCGCTTCGTGGCCCCAAGGCAGTCGCCGGCCTGAACCTTCACAGATTCTTCGAGAGGAAAGCCCAGCGGGCCTGCATGATGGCCCAGGCCTGCTCGGGACTGCGGGGGCCGTGGGCCGCGCCGGGCAGCAGGACGAACTGGAAGGGGTGGCCGGCCTTCTGCAGGGCTTCGATGAGCATGACGCTGTTCTGGGGGTGGACGTTGTCATCCAGGGTGCCGTGCAGAAGCAGCAACTGGCCTGAGAGGTCCTTGGCGGCCCTGAGCACCGAGCTGGTGTCGTAGCCCTTTGGATTGTCCACGGGCAGGCCCATATAGCGCTCGGTGTAGACGCTGTCGTAGAGCTTCCAGTCGGTCACCGGAGCGCCCGCGATGCCCAGCTTCCAGGCTTTGCTGTGGGTGAGGGCGTAGGTGACCATGAAGCCACCGTAGCTCCAGCCATCGATACAGATGCGGTCCATGTCCGCCCAGCCCTGGGCCTTCAGCCAGGCCAGGCCGTCCAGCTGATCCTGCAGTTCCTGGGCGCCCAGGTTCCGGTGGATGCCGAAGGCGCTGGCCGGCCCCTTGCCGGAGGCGCTGCGGTTGTCGCAGACCCAGACGGCGATGCCGTTCTGGGCCAGGAACTGGTACCAGGGCATGCTCCGGCTCCAGCCGTTCCGCACTTCCGGGGTGCCGGGCCCGCCGTAGATCTCCTGGAACACGGGGTATTTCCTGGTCGGATCGAAGCCCACCGGCAGGATCAGCAGTGTTTCCATGGGAAAGCCGTCCCGGGTCATGACCTGCTGGAAGCTGACCTTCCCCAGCGCCAGGGCCTTCCAGGCCTCGCTGGGGTTGGCGTCGATGAGCCGGAGGAGCCTGCCGGAGTCATCGTGGAGGCTCTGCTGGGGTGGCGTGTGGATATCGCTCCAGGTGTCCAGGAAGGCGGTGTGATTGGCATTGAACCGGATCGAGTGGGTGCCGAGCCGCTCCGTCAGGCGTCGGATGTCCTTGCCGTCCAGGCTGATGCGGTAGGTATCCAGGCCGATGGGGCTGCGCATGTTGGCGTCGATGTAGAAGAGACCCTTGCCCTCGTCCAGGCTCCGGAGCTTCCGCACGTCCCATGCGCCGGTCGTGACGGCCTGCAACAGGTTGCCCCGGGCGTCGTACCGGTAGACATGCCGGTGCCCGCTGCGATCCGAGGCCCACAGGAAGCCGCCATCCTTGAAGAACAGGGGCAGGTCGCCGAAGTGCTCGGGATCCACCCAGGCGCCGCCCTGCTCTCGGACCAGCAGTGTGGCGTCCGTGCCCTCCAGCCGGCGGAGCTCCATCCAGGACTGGATCCGGTCCGTGAGGATGGCCACCGGGCGGCCCAGGGAATCCCAGCCCACCCGGGTGATGAGGGTCTCCCGGCCTGGGTGGGGATCCTTCATCCAGGCGGTGCGGCCCTGCAGGTCCACCACCCCCAGGCGGGCCACGGGGTTGGGATCTCCGGGCTTGGGGTACCGGGCCTGGTGGAGCTTCTGGGGCTGGAACCGGTCATCGGCGAGGGTGAAGAGGGGCACCTGGCTGTCATCCAGGCTCAGGTAGGCGATGCGCCTGGAGTCGGGTGACCACCAGTAGGCTTTCGAGCCCCGGGCCCGGCCATAGATCTCCTCCTGGTACACCCAGTCCAGGCGGCCATTGAAGACTTTGTCACTGCCGCCGGTGGTGAGCCGGATTTCCTTGCCTGTGGCCACGTCCACCCGGTAGAGATCGTTGCCCCGCAGGAAGGCCACCTGGGTGCCATCGGGGCTGAAGGAGGGCTCCTCCGACTTGCCAGTGAGGAGTCGCCGGGCCAGGGTGGTCTTCACATCCACAAGGAACAGCTGGTCAGCCGCCCCCAGCAGGAAGGCCGTGCGCGGCTCGTTCCAGATGAAGCCCCCGCGGCCCAGGGCGGATCTGGCCTCGGCCTCCGGCAGACCCGCGGCCACCAGGGCGGCCTGGAGGCGGGCGGGGTCGACGAGGGGTCTGGCCTCCCAGGTGCTTGGGTCCACCCGCAGCAGCATCATCTGCTCCCCCTCCCGGCGGGTCTGCAGCAGGGTCCCATCCGGCAGCCACTCCAGCCGGGTGGGGGGCATGGCCACCAGGGCTTTCTTTTGTGTCGGGTGGCCCAGGGCCTCGAGGGTGAGGTGTTCCGTGCCCTGGCCCAGCAGCCAGGAGGCAAGGAATAGGCAGGCCAGGCTCATTCGGATCGTCATGGGCGCCTCGGGATCAGACCCTATATATATCGCATGATGAGGCTACCCGATGCTGCGTTCACAATTTGGAGTTTTCCATCGGCGGTCGATAAAGCAGTTGGAGCCCGGGGTTCCGATGGCTAGGTGGATACATGGCTTCGATGCTCACTCGGCTCACTCCCAATTCCCTGGCGGGGAAGATCCTGCTGGTGGCCCTGGCGCCCCTGGCCATCGTCTTCCTGGCCTCCTGGTTGGTGCTGGTGCCCGCGGTCGAAGATGCCTTCCTGAAGTCGCGGAAGGACGAAATCCGCAACCTCTCGGAGACGGCCATGGGCATCCTGGCCTCCCAGGAGGCCCTGGCCAAGGCCGGCACCATCTCCCGGGAGGAGGCCCAGAAGCGGGCCGTGGAGCAGATCAAGTCCATCCGCTTCGCCGGTGGCAACTACTTCTACGTATTCACCTCCGAGCCCCGCATCGTCACCGTGCCCATCCGCCCCGAGATGGAAGGCAAGAAGGTCGATGATTTCGCCGACAAGCAGGGCACCAGGATCTATGTGGAACTCGCCAAGCTGGGGCGGCAGCCGGAAGGCGGCTACATGCGGCTCTGGTTCGGCAAACCGGGCGTGGAAGGGGTATTTCCGAAGCTGAACTACGTGAAGTTCTACGAACCCTGGGGCTGGAACATCGGCACCGGCGTCTACATCGACGATCTGCAGGCCCAGATCCGGGTCTACACCTGGTCCATCCTGGGGGGACTGCTGGCGCTGTCAGCGCTGCTCTTCTTCGTGGTGCGCAGCATGGCCCACCGCATGACCCGGCCCCTGGCGGCCCTGGTGGAGGGCCTCCGGACCAGCGACCTTACCCGGGAGATCCGCATCGAAGCCAACGATGAAATCGGCGAGGCCGCCAAGGCCTTCAACGCCTACAACTCCGATCTGCGGGCCCGGGTGCTGGAGATCTCCGGCTTCGCCAGCCGGGTGGCCTCGGGCAGCACCGAGCTGTCCGCCAGCTCGGACGAGATGACCCGCGCCGTGGATGATATCGCCAAGGTGAGCGAGGACCTGAAGCAGGCTGGCGATCGCGTGGCCCAGGCCATGGCGGGGCTGTCCCGGGAATCGGGCCTGGTCGTTCAGCACAGCGAAGAAGGCGGCCGGGAAGGTTCGGCGGCAGTGGCGGAAACCCTCCGCAGCGGCCAGGCCGGCGAAGCCGCCGTGCAGGGCATGGGGGAGATCCAGGGGGCCACGGCCCAGATCGTCCAGGCGGTCCGGGTCATCCAGGAGATCGCCCGGCAGACCAACCTGCTCAGCCTGAATGCCGCCATCGAGGCCGCCAAGGCCGGGTCCATGGGCAAGGGCTTCGCCGTGGTGGCCGAAGAAGTCCGCAAGCTGGCGGAGCGGAGCCGCACCTCCGCCAAGGAGATCGAGGAGCTGATCCAGCGGGCCCAGGAGGCGGTCTCCGGCGGCGTGAACAGCGTCCAGGCCACCATGCAGAGCCTGGAGGCCATCCGGGAGCGCATCCAGCAGGTGGCCAGCCGGGTCTCTCAGATCGGCACCTTCGCCCGGGGCCAGGCGGGCACCAGCGCCGAGGTCACCCGCATGATGGACCAGACCAGCCAAGGTCTGGCCCAGAACGCCACCGCCACCCACGAGCTGGCGGCCACCGTCAAGGAGATCGCCAAGACCTCCGAGGACCTGGCCCAGGTGGCCGAAGGCCTCCGGGCCCTGGCCGGAAGCTTCAAGCTCTAGGGTCGATGGCGAGGCTGATCAGATGGGCAGGTGGGGCCTGGTGAGGTTGCGGTGCCCGGCGGCCGTCACCAGCAGGTTGTCCTCGATCCTGATGCCGCCGCAGGGGGTCAGCTCATCGATGAGCGGCCAGTTGAACAGGGTGCTGTGGCCGTTCTCCCGGAAGGGCCGCAGCAGCATGGGGATGAAGTAGAGGCCCGGCTCCACGGTGAAGACCTGCTGGGCCTCGATGGTCCGGGTGGTGCGGAGGGTGGGGTGCTGGGGGGGCGGGGGGGCTGGCGTGCCGTCCGCCGCGCCCTGGCGTCCCGCCACATCGTGGACCTGGATGCCCAGGTGGTGGCCCAGGCCATGGGGGAAGAAGGGGCGGCTCAGGCCTTTCTCCACCGCCTCCTCGGGGGTGGCCCGGAGAATTCCGCTTTCCCGGAGCAGGTCGGCGATGAGCAGGTGTCCCTGGTGGTGGAGGTCGCCGTAGGGGAGGTTGGGCCTCACCAGCTCGCAGAGCCTCAGCTCGATCCGCTCCATGCCGGCGATGAGGGCGGCGAAGCGGGCGTCGCAGTGGGGCGCCGCCAGGGTGCGGGTGATGTCGGCGGCGTAGCCTCGAACCTGGGCGCCCGCATCGATGAGCAGGACCTTGCCGTGCTTCACCTTGCGCTTGCCCTCGTAGTGGAGCGTCGCGCCCTTCTCGTCCAGGGCGACGATGCTGCCGTAGGGCATGTCTTGATCCACGATGCCCGCGGCCTGGATGTAGGCATGGTGAATGTCCAGCTCGCTGGCCCCGCTCAAGAAGGCGGTCCGGGCGGCCTGGTGGCCCCGGGCGGCGATCACCGTGGCCTCCTCGATGCACTGCACTTCGTAGGCGGATTTGGTGGTCCGGTGCCAGTCCAGATGGGCGGTGAGCAGGGCGGGGTTCACTTCCAGCCCGGCGGTATCGGCCCGGTCGGTTTCATTGCCGATGTAGGCGGCCCGGCCCAGGGTGCCCAGGCGCTTCCAGACATCCTCCACCGTGCCGACTTCCTCGATGGTGAACTCGCTGGCCCAGAAGGGATTCCCAAGGGGCGCCTGTTCGTACCAGAAGTCCTCGGGGGCAAATCGGATCAGGCGTGGCGTCTGCCCGGGGCGCAGCACCAGTGCGTGGTGGGGGCCCGCCAGGGGACACCAGTGGGCGAAGTGGGGCGTGGGGTGGAAGGGGGCATCCTGGTCGTCGGCGAAATGGGTGTAGACCCGGCCGCTGGAGATGACCAGCGCGTCGAAGCCGGTCTCGGCCAGGGCCTCAGCCGTGGTGCGCTGGCGCTCGGCGATGTGCAGGTGGAAGAGGGTGGAGAGATCGGTCATGGCGTTCCCATTGGAAGGAGCAGGTGGCATTGGCTGCCAGGTTACAGGAATCGAAGGGGCTTCTCCTCGGGGGCGAACCCGTGGCGGACGGCCTTCTGGAAGAAGAGGGCCAGGCTTTCCCGCTCGGCCTCCCCGAAGGTGTAGCTGATGTTCTCGGTGAGGTACTCCTGCAGCTCGATCTTGGTCCAGCCGATGGTGCGCCGGGCCTCCTCCACGATGGCGGGGAGCTGGGCCATGCCAATCTCCAGGCTTTTGTGGAAGAAGGGGGCGACGCCGCCGGGGACGGGGAGCTCAGGGGCGTCCTGGCGGATGAGCCAGAGGGCGAAGACAAAGGGGAGGCCGGTCCAGCTGTGCCACTCTTCGGCGAGGTCCAGTACGAATAGGCCCTGCCGAGGCGCGCGCATGGCGGCATCACCGATCATCAGGGCGGCGTCGTTGGCCGCGAGCATCAGCGGCAGGTCCGGGGCCATGTCCTGGACCGAGGGGCTGATGCCGTACCGCTCCCGCAGCAGCAGCTGGGCCAGCACGACGCTGGTGCGGCTCGAGGTATCCAGGGCAAGGCTGCGGATCTGTTCCGGGGGCACCTTGGACAGGATGACGACGCTGCGGACCCGCTTGGGGGAGGCGATGCAGAGGCCGGGCACGATGAGCAGGTTGGGGATCCGGAGGTACTCGATGGAGCTCACGATGCCCGCATCCACCTCCCCATCCCGCAGGCGATCGGCGCAGGCGGAGGGGTAGTGGAACTTCAGGTGGAAGTGCTCCCAGCCCAGACCGTGCTTGAATCCATGGTTGAGGGGAGCAGCGTTGAGATAGTCGATGATTGACAGACGGAACGGAGAAGCGACCATACCCTCAGTATGCGATGATTCCCCCATGATCCTCTGGCACTACGAGCTGACCACCCTGATGGGTCCCATGCGGGCGGCCTTTGATGGCAGGGGTCGCCTGTTGGAACTGGTCATGGAAGGCTATGATCCCCGCAAGACCAGTCCGCTGCCACCTAAGGAGCAGCGGGAGTCCAAGCGCTTCCTGGACCGTCAGATCGAGGCCTATCTGGCGGGCACGCTCCGCACCTTCACCGTGCCCCTGGATCCCCAGGGGAAGCCCACGGACCTGAGGATCTGGGACACGATCCGCACCATCCCCTATGGCCAGTCCCGCCAGCCTTCCGAGCTTTCCGCCTGGCTGGCCATCGAAGAGGAGGTCATCGTGATGGCCTGCGTGGCCAATCCCATCGCCCTGCTCATCCCGGCCCACCGCGTGATCCTGCCGGGGGAGGGGCCCCTGCCGAAGGCGTTGCGGGAGCTCGAAATAGGGCATGGCTGGAAGAAGCCATGAGGCACCCGTCGCCCACCTTGGGGGTGACCACCCGGCAGGCACTTAGTCCCAATAAACCGCGACTCTGACATGCTTGGTTCCATGCCCGGCGCCTTCCATTCGATCGTCACGCCCCTGGGGGACCTGGGAGCCGTGTTCGGAGAGGACGGGAAGCTGCTGCGGCTCATCCGGTTCCATGGGGCATCCCCGGCCCTGGCCGAAGGTCCCCCCCCGAAGAGCCTCCCCTTCCTGAAGCGGCAGCTGGAGGCCTACTTTTCCGGCAACCTTCGTGATTTCAATATTCCCATGCAAGTTGAAGGCACCGATTTCCAGCGCCGGGTCTGGAAGGAACTCCAGAAGATCCCCTACGGCCAAGCCATCTCCTACCTGGAACTGGCCCGCCGGCTGGGGGATGAGAAGTGCATCCGCGCCGCCGCCCGGGCCAATGGCGCCAATCCCATCTCCATCCTCATCCCCTGCCACCGGGTGATCGGCTCCGACGGATCCCTGGTGGGCTACGGAGGCGGCCTGGACATGAAGGAATTCCTGTTGCGCCTGGAGGGCGTGCTGCCCAAGGCCCCCGCCCAGCCGAGGCTGCCCCTCGTCTGGGAATAAAATTCCAGCGACGCCCATCGGAGGACAGGGTGCACCGGGGCTCCTAGCATGGGGTCATGCGCTGGACGAACGCCCACCTCTACGAACGGATCCTGGCCAAGGACGCGTCCTTCGACGGCCGGGTGCTGACGGGTGTCCTCACCACGGGCATCTACTGCCTCCCCTCCTGTCCCGCCCGGAAGCCCCTGATGGAGAATGTGCGGTTCTTCCCGGATGAGGCCGCGGCCCAGGCTTCGGGCCTCCGACCCTGCAAGCGCTGTCGGCCCGATGCCTTCTACCGGGGCGACGACGCGGACCTCGCCCGGCTGGAGGCGGCCATGGCCCAGGCCATCGCCCGGCCCGCAGCCTTTCCCGAGGTGGAGGCCCTGGCGGAAGCGGCGGCGGTACGGGTGACCAAGCTGAAGGATCTGTTCCGGGACCATGCGCACCAGCAGCCCGCGGCCTTCCTGCAGCGGGTCCGCATCCAGGCCGCCTGCGATCGGCTGGCCGCGGGGCAGGGGGATCTGGCCGAGCTGGCTGCCGCCGCGGGGTACGAAAGCGCTTCCGGGTTCCACGAGGCCTTCCGGCGCCAGACGGGCCTCAGCCCGGGCGCCTACCGGTCCATGCTCACCACGGACACCTTCACCCTGCCCCTGCCGGAGGGACTCCGGGTGGTGGATGTGCTGGCCTTCCATGGACGGGATGGACTGAGCCTGTCCGAGCGGGTGGAGGGAACCACCCTGAGGAAGGCCTTCCTCCGGGGGGAGCAGGCCTCGGTGCTGTCGATGACCTTCGGGAAGCAGGCCCTTGCCATCTCCCTTGCCGGAGCTTCCGGCGGGGCCGCCATGGCCCAGGCCCACGCCGCCGCCCTGCGGCTGCTGGGCTGGCACGGCGACCCGGCTGCCTTCGAGCAGGCCCATCCCGACCTGGCCCGTGGCCGGGAAGGCCTGCGGGTGCTGCTCACCCTGGACCCCTTCGAGGCGCTGGTGTGGGCCATCCTGGGCCAGCAGGTGAACCTGACCTTCGCCTATGCCCTGCGCCGGGACCTGATCCGCCTGGCGGGGGTGCCGGCCCCGGGAGGCCTCATCGCCCACCCCGACGCCGGGCGGATCGCCGCACTGGATGTACCGGCCCTGCGGTCGCTCCGCTTCTCCCTGAGGAAGGCCGAGTACCTGCTGGAGGCCGCCCGGGAAGTGGCCTCGGGTCGGCTGAAGCTGGAGGGCCTGGTCAGTGCCACGGGTGCCTGCCGGCGCCTGCTGGCCCTGCGGGGCTGCGGTCCCTGGACCGCTCAGTACGTGCTCATGCGGGGGCTGGGCTTCCGGGATGGCGTCCCCGTGGGCGACGCGGGCCTCACCCTGGCGCTCCAGCGCTGGTTCAAGCTCGAGACCCGTCCGGACGGCCCCGAAACCCTGCGCCTCATGGCGCCCTTCGCGCCCCACCGCAGCCTGGCCACCTTCCACCTCTGGGCCAGCCTGAAAGGACTCCCCGCATGAGTGCCATCCATCCCATCGAAACTTTCCTCGGCCCGGTGCAGGTTGCTTTCAACGTGGAAGGCGAAGTCCTCTATCTCGGCTTTTCCGACCATGAATTCCGTGCTCCCCTGCTGTCCAAACTGGAGCGTCTGGCCCTGGCGCCGCGGCCGGATGCGAAGGCCCTGGACCGTCTTCGGGAGCAACTGGAGGACTACGCCACCGGTGGCCGCCGGGCCTTCGACATCCCCTTCCGCCTCCACGGCAGCCCCTTCGAGCGGAGGGTCTGGCGACTCCTCCAGGACATCCCCTTCGGGGAGACCCGCAGCTATGGACAGCTGGCGGCGGCCCTGGGGGATCCGAACCTCAGCCGGGCCGTGGGCCGCGCGAACGGGGCCAACCCGGTCTCCATCCTGATCCCCTGCCACCGGGTGATCGGCGCGAACGGATCCCTCACCGGGTATGCGGGGGGCCTGGCCAGGAAGGAGCGGCTGCTGCGCCTCGAGGGTGCCTTCAGGGCCTGACGGTGCGCAGGGGTCCGCGCTCCAGCTCTAATCGGGTTTCCTTCGTCGCCCCGAAGGCAATCTTCAAGAGGGCCACGCCACGATCCATGTCCACGCCCCCGCAGCTGAAGAAATCCACCGCGGCGAAGCCATGCTCGGGCCAGGTGTGGATGGCCAGGTGGCTTTCGGCGATGATCACGGCCCCACTGACCCCCTGGGGACTGAAATGGTGGAAGCTGTGGGTGACGACGGTGGCGCCGGAGGCGACCGCGGCACGGAGCATGGCAGAGGTGACCTGCTCCAGATCCGCCAGGGCCACGGGATCGCAGCCTTCGAACTCCACCAGGAGGTGATGACCCAGGGCCGTCACGGCCGCCTCGATAAGAGGGCCACGCACTCCACATGGGTGGTGAGAGGGAAGAGGTCGAGCACCGCCAGTTGCTCCAGGTTCCAGGCGCCTGCGAGCCGCTTCAGGTCCCGGCAGAAGGCCGCGCCATCGCAGCCCACCAGCACCAGGCTGCGGGCCCCGGCCCCCAGGAGCCGGTCACAGAGGGCCGGTTCCAGGCCCGCCCGGGGGGGGTCCAGGAGGATGAGGTCCCCCGCCTCGCCCAGGCCTTCGGGCACCCAGGCGGCCACATCGGCCACCAGGCACTCGGAGGGGAGTCCGGCCGCCGCCAGGTTCCGGCGGGCCCAGGCCACGGCGGTTTCGCCGGATTCCACCAGGACCCGGCGCCTGAACCGGTCCCCCAGCAGCAGGGAGAAGAGGCCCACGCCCCCGTAGAGGTCGAAGAGGGTGTCGCCCTTCAGGTCCCAGGAGCCCAGCAGCCCGCCGAAGGCCTCGGCGGCCCAGGGGGCGCTGACCTGGAAGAAGGCCCCGGGTTCGTGCTGCAGGGTGGCCTCACCCAGCCGATGGCGAATGGGCTCGGCACTGCGGTGCCAGCCATCGGGTTCGAGCTGCCAGGTGCGCCCCCGCTCATCCGTGGCCCACACGATCTGGGCCGGGCTGCCCGTGGACAGCTCCCAGCGGCCGGGGCGGAAGGGCAGGGCCTGGCCCGTCAGGGCCGCGTGGAGCCGGGGAATGGCCTCGGAGAGGGGATCGGTGGCGGCGGGGCAGGCCGAGATGGGCACCAGGACGTGGCTGTGCCGCTGGAAGTAGCCCAGGTCCGTCCCGTCCCAGTGGAGCTGGATCCGGTGGCGACGGGCCGATTCGGGGGCGGGGTGCCAGGCCCAGGACACGCCCTCGCCCAGCTGGCGGCGCAGCAGGTCCGCGGCCATCAGGCGCTTGAGCTCGGGGGCGTGGCGCCCGGCCTCCCACAGGTCGCAGCCACCGCAGGTCTCCGCGACGGGGCAGGCTGCCGGGGCCCGGCGGGGATCGCGGGTGATCCAGCGGGTGACGCGGCCCTCGCCATGGCGGGCCCTCCAGATCACCTGGGCCTCCACGACTTCGCCCGGGAAGAGGGCGAGGGGCGCCTCCAGCAGCAGCAGGCGGCCATCCTCGGCGTGGCCCACACCCTTGCCGCCCCAGGCCAGCCGTTCAATGGGACCCCGCCAGCTTTCCTTCAGGGCAGGGGAATTCCGATATGCTGGCCGTACCTTCCTGTCCCCGGAACCTGAATCGATCTTCCTGGAGCCTGATTCCGCCTTGCGTTTCACCGTCGCCATCCCCCCCGAAAACCGTAACACCCTCCTGGATCGGGTGACGGGGGAGATGCGTCAGGCCCTGGTCATGGTGGACGCAGCTCCGGCGGACGTGGTGCTCGGGCTTCCCGGGGAGGGCCTGTTCGCGGGCTGTTCCACCTGGCCCGGAAGCGACGCGGCCCTGGCCCTCATGAAAGCGGGCTGGGAGCGGGCCAAGGACCGCCGCTCCATGGCGCGGCTCCACGAGGTGGGCCGGGCCCTGGTGTCCGAACAGAACCTGGACCGGCTGCTGGACCTGATCCTCACCAAGGCCCGGGAGCTGCTCAAGGCCGAAGCCGGGTCCATCTACCTGCTCAGCGGGGAAGGGGAGCGGCGGGAACTGCTCTTCGCCCACACCCAGAACGCCAGGGTGCGGCTGCCCTTCCACCGCATCGTCATGCCCGTCTCCGACCGCACGCTGGCCGGATTCGCCGCCCTCCACCGGGAGAGCCTGAACATCCACGACGTCTATCGCATCCCCGAGGAGGCACCCTACCGGTTCAATGACAGCTTCGACCGGCAGGCGGGCTATCGAACGAGCTCAGTGCTGGTGGTGCCCATGCAGGACACGGAAGGCCAGGTGTTGGGCGTCCTGCAGTTGCTGAACCGCCTGGAGGAGGAATCGGGCGAGGGTGGGGTGTTTTCCGACGAGGATCAGAACCTGGCCCAGAGCCTGGCCGGGCAGGCCGCCGTGGCGGTGAAGAACGCCCAGCTGCGTCAGGAGATCGAGCAACTGTTCGAAGGATTCGTGGCCGCCTCGGTGACGGCCATCGAGGCCCGGGACCCGGTGACGAGCGGCCACTCGGGCCGGGTGGCCGATCTGACCGTGGGGCTGGCGGAGGCGGTCAACGCCACGCCCAATGGCACCTACGGGGAACTGATCTTCACGGACCGGCAGCTGCGGGAGCTCCGCTATGCCAGCCTGCTCCACGACTTCGGCAAGGTCGGGGTGCGCGAGCAGGTGCTGGTGAAGGCCAAGAAGCTGGATCCGAGCCAGCTGGAGCTCATCCTCCAGCGCCTCCGGCAGCGGGGTCTGGAGGAAGCCCTGGACCTGCTGGCCCAGGCCTGGCGGGGGGGGGAGCACTTCGACCCGGCCCGCTGGGAGGCCGTGCTGAGGGACCGCCAGCTGGAGACCGAGCAACTCATGCAACTGGTCCGCCAAAGCAATGAACCCAGCATCCTGTCCCAGGAGGCGGCCGATGGCCTGGGGCGGCTGGAGGATCTCCGGTTCGGGCACTGGACCGGCGAGCGCCGGGAACTGGTGGAACCGGAATCCCTGGCCAGCCTGCGGATCCGCAAAGGCAGCCTGTCGGAGGGGGAGCGCCTGGAGATCGAAAGCCACGTCAGCCACACCTTCCGCTTCCTGGAGCGCATCCCCTGGACCCGGGATCTGGCGGGGGTGCCGGAGATCGCCTACGCCCACCATGAGCGGCTCAGTGGCCGGGGCTACCCCCGCCAGCTGGGCGCCAGGGACATCCCGGTTCAGAGCCGGGCCATGGCCATCGCCGACGTGTTCGACGCCCTCACTGCCCGGGACCGGCCCTACAAGGGCGCCGTGCCCCTGGAGCGCAGCCTGGCCATCCTCCAGGAGGAGGCCCGGGAGGGGGCCCTGGACCGGCCCCTGCTGGATCTGTTCATCGAGGCCCGGGTATTCGAGCGAACCGCGCCCAGGACCTGAGGCTGGAGGTCAGGGCCAGGAGGGGTTAGGCTAGAGGATTGGAGTTGCCATGTCCGAACGCGAGCCACGCACCATCGACCTGCAGGGGATCATGGACCTGCTACCCCATCGGTATCCGATCCTATTGGTGGACCGGATCCTGGATTTCGAACCCAAGACATGGATCCGCGGGCTGAAGAACATCAGCTTCAGCGAAGCGGTCTTCCAGGGGCATTTCCCCAGCCGGCCCGTCTTCCCGGGGGTCTACATCGTCGAGGCCATGGCCCAGACCGGTGGCTGCCTGCTCATGCGGGAGTTCGAGGATCGGGCCAAGAAGGTGATCTATTTCATGGGCATCGACGCCGTCAAGTTCCGCAAGCCCGTGGTGCCTGGGGACCAGCTGGTGATGGAAGTGAAGGTGATCCAGTTCAAGGGCCGGATCTGCAAGATGCGGGGCGAGGCCTTCGTGGATGGCCAGAAGGTCGCCGAGGCGGAGTTCATGTCCATGCTCATGGACCTGGCGGAGGGAGAGGGAAAATGAGTGCGCAGATCCATCCCAGCAGCGTGGTGAGTCCCGAGGCCCGGCTGGGCGAGGGCGTCGTCGTGGGTCCGTTCTGCGTCATCGAGGGCGCCTCGGTGATCGGCGCCCGCACGCTGCTCCGCAGCCACGTGGTCATCGGGCCCCACACCGAGCTCGGCGAGGACAACGACATCTACCCCCACGCCACCCTGGGCATGGGTCCCCAGGACCTGAAGTTCAAGGGGGCGCCCACGCGACTGCAGGTGGGGAACCGGAACGTGATCCGCGAAGGCTGCACCCTCCACCGGGGCACCGAGGGCGGGGGCGGGCTGACCACCCTGGCCGACGACAACTTCCTCATGACCGGCTCCCACATCGCCCATGACTGCCACGTGGGCAGCAAGAACATCTTCGCCAACTGCGCCACCCTGGCTGGCCACGTCGAAGTGGGCGATGGGTGCAACATCGGCGCCTTTTCCGCGGTCCACCAGTTCTGCCGGGTGGGCCACCACGCCTTCATGGGTGGCTTCACGGTGGCCACCCAGGATGTAATGCCCTTCATGAAGACCGTGGGTGCCCGAGATACCAAGAGCTACGGCGTGAACACCATTGGCCTGCAGCGCAAGGGCTTTCCGGTGGAGGTGGTCGAGGGACTGAAGAAGGCCCACCGGCTGCTGTTCCATGCGGGCCTGCTCCGGGAGGAAGCCATGGCCCAGGCCGAGCGGGAAGTGGGACAGATCCCCGAGGTCGCCTACCTCCTGACGTTCATCAAGGAAGCCAAGCGTGGTGTCCATCGTGGCTGAGCAACCCGCTGCGGGTTCCACCCGGCGCCATGCCACCCTGGCCATCATCGGCCTTCCCAATGCGGGCAAGTCCACCCTGCTGAATGCCCTGCTGGGGCAGAAGCTGGCGGCCACCAGCCAGATCCCCCAGACCACCCGGACCCGCGTCCTGGGGGTGGTGGACCGGGGGGAGGTACAGCTGGCCTTCCTCGACACACCCGGCATCCACCTGCCCAAGCACGCGCTCAATGAGCGCATGATGGCCCACGTGGAGCAGGCCCTGGAGGAAGCGGACCTGCTGCTGTGGGTGGTGGACGCCGACGACTACCTGGGCACCGGGGAGCACGCCTTGGCCAAGCGCCTCCGCAAGCTGGGCCGGCCCACCTACCTGCTGCTGAACAAGGTCGATCTGCTGTCCAAGGGGCGGCTGCTCGAGAAGATCGCCACCTACAAGGACCTGCTGCCCTTCAAGGAGATCGTTCCCATCGGGGCCAAGATGGGGCTGAACCTGGATCCGCTCTGGACCATCCTCGAGCGTGATGCCACGCTGCCCGGCTGGCTCCATGAGGAAGAGGTCTTCACGGACCAGACCGAGCGGTCCCTGGCCTCGGAGTTCATCCGGGAGAAGGTGCTCCGCAAGACCCGTGAGGAAGTGCCCCACGGCGTGGCGGTCTATATCGAGCAGTGGCTGGAGGCCGATCACGAGGAGTACCCCGAGGACATGGACCCCGGCGGTGTCCTCATCGCCGCCCAGATCCTGGTGGACCGGGATGGTCACCGGAAGATCCTGCTCGGCAGCGGCGGCGAGATGATCAAGGACATCCGCCAGAGTGCCCAGCGGGAACTGAAGAAGCTGCTCCAGCGTCCCGTGCGGCTGGAGCTGTTCGTGAAGGTGGACGAAGGCTGGCGGGATCGCCCCGAACGCCTGGACCGGTTGGAGCTCTAGCCCCCTTCAGATTGCAGCATCGACAGGGGTTTGTTCACTCGCACCATCGCGGATGGCCTCTGGTCGACTGCCCCCATGGCAGGCGGGTGGCCCCAGAGGCGCCTGCGAGGGAGCCTTCCGGGTTCGGCACGGGACTCCAGGAGTCACCTCCGTGGTCATGGAGGGTGCCTCAGATCCTCTTGCAGCCTATGTCTGCGCATTGTGCATGTACGATTGACGAGGAAAATCGCCGGGAATTTTCCTGGAGGCCCTAAACTTCTATCCATGGACACCAGAGATTCCCTGCATCTGAAGTCAGGAAGCTGAACATGGAATTCCGCGTGCGGTTGACTCCCAAGCCTGCCCTCCGCCCCTTCGGGAACTACCTGTTCTGGCAGGCCGGGAAGGGGCTGTTGGATGGGCTCCTGGCGGCGGTGGCTTGGCTGATCGTCGAAGGGCTCTGGGTGGGAACCGGCTGGCATGGGAAGCGGGCGGCCCTCTGGGTGCTGGTCACCCTGACCATCGGGGGGCTTTTCCAACTCACTCGACCCGTCTACCAGCGGACGGACCTCCGGGATTCCATGCGCCTGGGCATGGCCACCCTTTCTCTGGTCTGCTGCTCGGTGATCCTCAGGTGGCTGGTGGGACCCCTGGACCTGCCAGCCCAGATTCCGAGCATCGCCATCGGCGCCAGCATTCTCACGGGCGTGCTCTGGGCGACGCTGCGGATCGGCTATCGCTGGTGGTGCGAGACCTACCGCCAACAGGCCGGCAGCCAGGTGAAGATCGTGCAGAGGAGGAACCGGACCCTCATCGTGGGCGCCGGGCACGCAGGGGCCATGGTTCTGCAGGAGCTGCTGCGCCATTCCGAATTGGGCTTCCACGTGGTGGGCTTCATCGATGACGATGCCTCCATCCACGGGGCCCAGGTTCACGGCAAACCTGTGCTGGGGGGCACGGCCAGCATCAAGGAAGTGGTCCGCAAGCACAATGTGACCCACGCCATCCTGGCCATTCCAAGCGCTCCGGGGCAGGTGGTCCGCAAGGTCAACGCCAGCCTTCAGGCCCTCCGCGTCCAGATCAAGACCGTGCCCGGGCTGTTCAACCTGCTGGGCACCCAGGTCTGGAAACCCGTCATGCGGGATGTCTCCATCGAGGACGTGCTGCAGCGGGAGCCGGTCCGCCTCGACAGCTCCGCCCTGTTCAAGGCCATCGGAGATTCGGTGGTGCTCATCACCGGGGCGGGGGGGTCCATCGGCAGCGAGCTGGCCCGGCAGATCGCCACCTTCAAGCCCAAGCACATGGTGCTGCTGGGCCGGGGTGAGAACAGCCTTTGGATGATCCAGCGTGAGTTCCAGCGGCTCTTCCCGGGCCAGGCCTTCTCCCTGGAGTTGATGGACATCCGCAAGCGGGCCGGGCTGAGGGAAGTCTTCCAGCTCTACCGCCCTGACATCGTCATGCATGCGGCCGCCCACAAACATGTCCCTTTCCTGGAGACCCATCCCTCCGAAGCCGTCCTCAACAACATCTTCGGCACCATGAACGTGGTGGAAGCCGCCCTGGACTGTGGCACCCGGACCCTCGTCAACATCTCCACGGACAAGGCCGTCAACCCGACGAACGTGCTCGGGGCCACCAAGCGCATCGCCGAGTGCATCGTTCTGGAGGCTTCCCGGAAGGTCAGGCCCGGCTCACGGTTCGTCAGCGTCCGGTTCGGCAACGTGCTGGGCAGCCGGGGCAGCGTCGTCCCCATCTTCCGGGAGCAGATCGAGCGGGGCGGCCCGATCACCGTGACCCATCCCGACATGACCCGCTACTTCATGACCATTCCCGAGGCGAGCCAGCTGGTGCTCCAGGCGGGCCTGCTGGGGGACAGCGGCAAGGTCTACGTCCTCGACATGGGCGAGGCGGTCAAGATCGCGGACCTTGCCTCGGAGATGGCGCGGCTGTCCGGGCTCACCCCCGGGCGGGATATCGAGATCCAGTACACGGGGCTGCGGCCCGGGGAGAAGCTCTACGAGGAGCTCTTCATGGATCAGGAACGCTCCAGCACCCGGTTGCACGCCAAGGTCTTCGAAACCAATCCCCAGGGCATTCCCTCGGACAAGCTCTTCGAGGGGCTCGAGGGCTTCCGGAAGGCGGTCCGCCTCCCCTATGGTCAGCGCCAGCCGGAGATCGTCCGCCTCCTCCAGTGGCTGGTGCCGACGTACACGCCCTCCATCCTCGGCGTGGGCCGGTACGGTGGGTTCGCCTGGAACCGCCGGAAATCGGTGCGCCCCATGTCCCCGGATGCCCCCTGCCGGCGGAAGAATCCGCCCCCGAAGGATGCCACGGCGCCCTGGCTGGTCGTGAACAAGACCAAGATCTAGTGGTGCCCGCGCGAAACAGCTGGATCATCCGACCCTCCCATGGGCACCACATGGCAGGGGCTTGGGGGCACGGCAGTGCCCCCAGCGGGGTGACAGCCCAGGCGCGCATGAGCGTCTGGGCGCCAGAGGGGCCATGCCCCGATGGGAGTGCACCTCGGCAGCACAGACCTTGATCCAGGTATTTCAGGCGAGGTGCACTAGATCGACAGATCGGTGGCGCGGTGGTCCGCGTCCAGGGGGGAGATCCCTTCTGCACCCGTGACGGACATGTACTGTCCCCGCTCCGGATCGAAGGCGAAGACCTCGCCGGTTTCGATCTTGTACACCCAGGCATGCAGATGAAGCATGCCATTGGCCATCGCCTTGGCCACCGCCGGATGACGCCGCAGGTTCTCCAGCTGGACCAGGACATTCTCCTCGACCGTGGCATGGAGCAGCTCGTGGTCCTTCAGGTGGCCGTAGCTTTCCCAGATGATGCGTTCCGTGGCCCGGGCATGGGCCAGCCAGGCCCTGCTGGCGGGCAGCTCGCTGAGCTGCTCGGGTTCCAGCAGGGCGCGCATGGCGCCGCAGTTGGAGTGGCCGCAGATGATGATGTCCTTCACATGCAGGCTGGCCACGGCGAACTCGATGCCGGCGGCCATCCCGCCCATGCTTTCATAGGGCGGCACCAGGTTTCCCACATTGCGCAGGATGAAGAGCTCGCCCGGCTGGGTCTGGGTGATCAGGTTGGGGCTGATCCTGGAGTCCGAACACGTGATGAACAGGGTCTCGGGGGCCTGATCGTGGTGGTCCAGCCGCTCGAAGAGCTCCTTGTGGGAGCTGAAGATCTGGGTCTGGAACTGATGGATGCCCTGGACGAGTCTTTGCATGCGACCAGTCTAGCTGAGGTCGGGGAGGCGTTCAGAGGCTCAGGTTGGCCAGGTGCTCTTCGGGGGTGATGGGCGTGTTGGGCTCATCATGGATGACCTTCCCATCCCGGAGCTTCACGATGCGGTGGGCATGCCGGGCGATATCCTCCTCGTGGGTCACGAGGATGATGGTGTTGCCCTTCTGATAGAGCTCCTCGAAGAGGGCCATGATCTCGATGCTCGTCTTGGAATCCAGGGCACCTGTGGGCTCGTCCGCCAGCAGGATGGAGGGCTCGTTCACCAGGGCGCGGGCGATGGCCACGCGCTGTCTCTGGCCGCCGGAAAGCTGGTTGGGCATGTGGTCGCTGCGGGAACCCAGGCCTACGTTCTCCAGGGCCTTTTGGGCCATCTGATGGCGTTCCAGGGGTTTCTTCCCCGCATAGATCAGGGGTAACTCCACGTTTTGCAGGGAGGTCGTGCGGGCCAGCAGGTTGAAGGTCTGGAAGACGAAGCCGATCTCCTCATTTCGGATCTTGGCCAGGTCGTCATCCGTCATGGCGGAGGCCAGCTTGCCATTCAGCTCATAGGTGCCATCGGTGGGCGTGTCCAGGCACCCGATCACGTTCATCATCGTGGACTTGCCCGAACCCGAAGGCCCCATGATGGCGACGTACTCGCCCCGGCCGATCTCCATGGAGACCCCATCCAGGGCTCGCACTTCCATGTCACCCATCTGGTAGAACTTGGTGATATCGGTGAGTCGGATCAGGGGCGCTGCGGTCATGGAATCCTCGATGGACCCCCGCCGGGGCCTGCTCCATCTTCGCAGATGCTGAAGGTCCGGTTTAGGGCTCCGGGCGGATTCCCGTTACAATCCACGATTCTTCCGGTTTCCGGTTGGCGGGCCCCACTCCCCATGATTGCATCCCTGATCCGAGCCCTGGGTCGGCCGCTGTTGCGGCTGCGCTACCGTATCCACCCGGAGGGGCTGGATGACCTGCCGGTCTCCCGGCCCACGGGCACCCTCTTCCTGGCCACCCATCCCACCCTGGTGGATCCCTTCCTCCTGCTGGCGGAGCTGCACCCTCGCTTCGCCCCCCTGCTGGTGGCGGGCCGGGATCACGCCGCCTCCGCCCCCCTGCGCTGGCTGGGGCGCCTGCTGGGGGCCCGGGCTCTGCCGGATCCCACCGAGCATGGGGAT
Source organism: Candidatus Geothrix skivensis (assembly GCA_016721195.1). GTDB lineage: Bacteria > Acidobacteriota > Holophagae > Holophagales > Holophagaceae > Geothrix > Geothrix skivensis. The sequence goes on from JADKIO010000005.1 coordinate 625,607, forward strand.
GGCTGCAGGGCGGCCCTCGATGCTGAACTTGCCACCCTGGCCCGCCAGCTGGCCGCCGGGCAGAACCTCCTGCTGTTCCCCGGAGGGCGGCTGGCCCGGCAGAAGGCCGAGGACCTCGCCGATAACAGCGTGGTGGAAGCCCTGCTCCGCCAAGTGCCCGAAGCCCGGGTGGTCATCGTCCGGCTGCACGGACTCTGGGGTAGCCGCTTCAGCGCGGCCTCGGGCCGACGGCCGGCCCTGGGGCTGGAACTGCTCAAGAGCCTGGGCTACCTCTGGGCCAATGCCTTCTTCTTCATGCCAAGGCGGGAGATCCACCTGCAGGTGGAGGCGGTTTCCGGGCTGCCGCTCCTGCAGGGGCGTCAGGCCCTGAACGGCGCTCTGGCCGGTTACCTCAACCAGGGGGCCACCCCCCGGACCTTCGTTCCCTACCTGGTCTGGAAGGATCACGCCCCCCGCACCCTGCCGGACCCCCCCCGGCCCCGGGTGGAAGGGAACCCCCGCAACGTGCCGCCCCAGGTCCGGGATGCGGTGCGCCGCCACCTGCAAGCCGTGACCGGGCGCCAGGACATCCAGGATGCCCACGCCCTCGTGGGCGATCTGGGCCTGGACGCCCTGGATCACCGGGAGCTGGAACTGTGGGTCCAGCGGGCCTATGGCTACCCCTGCGGTGACCCGGCCTCCCTCCAAACCGTCTCCGACCTGATGCTGGCCGCCACCGGGGCCGCCGTCTCCCTGCGCCAGGGCGAGCTCAAGGCGGTGCCCCATGCCTGGTTCCACTCCCCCACCAAGCTGCCCATCGAGATGCCGGAGGGCGACACCATCCCCGAGGTCTTCCTCAAGCAGGCCCGGCGCAATCCGGCCCGGGTGGTGCTGGCGGACCAGACCGGAGGGGTGAAGACCTACCGGGATGTGCTCACGGCCATCCTGGTGCTGAAGCCCCTGTTCGAAAAGCTGGAAGGGCAGCACGTGGGCCTCATGCTGCCGGCCTCCGCGGGGGCCAGCATCATCTACCTGGCCCTGCTGTTCGCGGGCAAGACGCCGGTGCTGGTGAACTGGACGGCCGGTTCCCGCAGCATGGGCTACGGGCTGGACCTGGTGGGCGTCAAGCACGTCATCACGGTCTCCACCCTCATCAACCGCCTGGACGCCCAGGGGGTGGATCTCTCCGCCGTGAAGGAGCGCCTGCTGCTCCTGGACGAGGCCGGGAAGCAGATCACCCTCCCCACCAAGCTGGTGGCGGCGTTCCGGGCCCGCTTCAACTGGGCCCCCCTCCTGGCGGCCCGCCCCCCGGAGGTGGCGGCCCTGCTGTTCACCAGTGGCAGCGAAAGCCAGCCCAAGGCCGTGCCCCTCAGCCACGGGAACATCCTGGTCAACATCCGGGATGCGGCCCAGGCTCTCAATTTCCGCCAGGACGAGCGGGTGATGGGCTGCCTGCCGCCCTTCCACGCCTTCGGCCTCACCACCACCACCATCCTGCCCCTGCTGGTGGGGCTGCGGGTGGTCTACCACCCCAATCCCACCGAGGGCCGCATGCTGGCCCGCCTCATCGAGGCCTACCACGCCACCCTCCTGGTGGGCACGCCCACGTTCCTGGGCGGCATCCTGCGGGTGGCCGAGGACCGGCACCTGGAGTCCCTGCGCATCGTGGTCTCGGGCGCGGAAAAGTGCCCCGACTCGATCTACGCCACCCTCGCCCGCCGTTGGCCCAAGACCACCGTGCTGGAAGGCTACGGCATCACCGAGTGCTCGCCGGTGGTGTCGGTGAATCGGGAGGACGATCCCCGGAATGGCAGCATCGGCAGGCCGCTGTTGTCCGTGGAATGGGCCATCGTGAACGTGGAGAGCGGCCAGCGGGTTGTGCCTGGTCAGCCCGGCATGCTCCTGGTCCGGGGCCCCAGCGTCTTTTCCGGCTACCTGAACCCCGATGTGGAATCCCCCTTCGAGACTTTCGAGGGCAGGCGCTGGTATCGGACCGGGGACCTGGTGCGCCTGGAGCGCGGCGTGCTGGTCTTCACTGGGAGGCTCAAGCGTTTCGTGAAGCTGGGGGGCGAGATGGTGTCCCTGCCCGCCATCGAGGAGGCCCTCTCCCGGCGCTTCCAGGGGGAGGAGGAGGTCGAGCCACTGCTGGCGGTGGAGGCCTCGGCCGAGGAGCTGAATCCCGATCTGATCCTGTTTTCCGTGGCGGGCATCCCCCGGGACGAGGCCAACGCGGTCATCCGGGCCGCAGGGCTTTCGGCCTTGCACAACATCCGGGTGGTGCGTCAGATCGATCAGATCCCCACCCTGGGCACCGGTAAGACCGACTACCGGGCCCTGAAGGCCCTGCTGGCGGAGGTCGAAGCCTAGGCTTCTAGGCCTCCGTCTCGATCAGCAGGGCCAGGCCCAGGCCACCGCCGATGCCGAGGGTCGCCACGCCCAGTCCGCCGCCCCGCCGCCTCAGCTGGTGGATGAGCGTACAGACGATGCGGGCTCCGGTGGCGCCAATGGGGTGACCCAGGGCCACGCCGCCACCGACCACGTTGAGGCGGTCCGTCGGGATGCCTAGCTGGCGCTGACAGACCAGGAGCTGGGCCGAGAAGGCTTCGTTCAGTTCCCAGAGGTCGATGTCCGCCACGGTCATCCCCTGGGCCGCCAGCAGCCGCTGCACCGCCGGGACCGGAGCCTCGCCCATGTCCAGGGGCTCCACGCCCACCTCGCTCATGCCCAGGATCCGGGCCAGGGGAGTGGCATCCTGGGCCTGGTCCCGGCGCGCCAGGATCAGGGCCGCCGCGCCATCGGCGATGGCCGAGGCGTTCCCGGCGGTGACCTGGCCGGCGGGATCGAATACCGGCGGAAGCTGGGCCAGCTGCTCGCTGGAGACCCCCGGGCGGATGGCTTCATCATGGTCGAGGCTGGGGTGGACCAGGATCTCGTCCCGGAAGTCCCCAAGGGAGGCCCGGCGATGGCTCTCGGCCGCCCAGGCATCCGCCTCCGACCTGGTGATGCCCCGCTTGGCCGCCAGCTGTTCGATGGTTTCGCCCATCAGCAGCCCCGTCACCGGGCAGCGGAGACCGTCCTGGTGCATGACGTCGGGCAGCTGGCGATGACCCATCCGGAAGCCCCAGCGGAGACCGGGGATCAGGTGGGGGGTGTCCGACATGGCCTCACTGCCACCGACGAGAACGGGGAGGCCGCCGCCCCGCAGTTGCTGAGTCGCGAGGATGGCGGCCTGGAGGCTGGAGCCGCAGGCCATGTTGATGGTGAAGGCCGGCGTGTCCAGGGGCAGTCCGGCTTTCAGGACCAGGGTGCGGGCCGGGTTCATGCCCTGGGTGTGGTTCCTGGCCATGCCCCAGATCAGCGCCCCGGGCCGGGGCAGGGCCCGGTCTTCGGCCAGGGCCTCCACCACGGTCAACCCCAGGTTCACGGCCCCCAGGCCCGCCAGACTGCCGCCGTAGCGGCCCTGCGGCAGGCGCCTTGCAGCCAGGCAGACCACATCCTCCGGGCGCTTCACCGGGTCGTGTTCCAGTCGTCCGGAGTGGGCTCCCGGGGGCCGAGGCGAGCGTCCGGTGGGTACCAGGCGTCCCACAGGGCCAGGTGGCGGGCGATGTATTCCCGGGTCCAGTAGCGGATCCGGTTGGCCCTGGGGCGATCATCGGTGCTCGCCGGGACCCCCCAGGCCTCGAGTCCCATGCGCTCGGCCAGGTAGAGGGCCCTCGGCAGGTGGAAGTCCGACGTCACGATGACCACCCTTTTCTGGCCGAAGACGGCCTGGGCCCGCTTCAGGCTGTCCCAGGTGCGCAGGCCCGCATAGTCGCTGACGATGTGGGTGAGGGGGATGCCTTGCTTGATGAGCCAGCGACGCATGGCCTGGGGCTCGTTGTAGGTGGCATGGCGGTTGTCCCCGGACACCAGGAACCACTGGACCTTGCCGGTCCGGTAGAGCTCCAGGGCGGTCCGTAGGCGACCCTCGAGGATGGAGGTTGGCTCCCCGTCGCCATAGACCCCGGCCCCGAGCACCAGGACGGCCCCCCCCACGACGGGGAGCCGGTCCGCGGGGAAGGTCTGCAGGCGGTGCATGGCGGGGAACCTTACCAGGGTCCAGAGCAAGTCTCCGAGGAGGGCCAGCGCGGGGACCAGGATCAGGGGCCATCGGCGTTGCCAGCAGCGATGAAGGAAGGCGGAGATCGGCATCGTGAGTTAGCATAGACCTTTCGTCTGACAGTACCCATGGACCTCTGGAACCCACGAGACCAATTGATGAACATGAACCTTGATACCCTTGCCGCTTCTTCCTGGTGCCGCCTATGGGGGCCGGCGAGAGTCCTGGGGCTCTTGACCCTGGTCCTGGCGGCTGGAGGAATGGGTTGTTTCCGCGCCACGGGCGTGTCCCGACCCGACGTGGCCGTGGTCGAGATCCCCGAATCGGGAGGCGATCGCATCCTTGGCCTCAAGGCCACTTCGGGGCCCGGCGACTTTTTCCTGGGCAACGATTCCGTCCACCTGGCCGTGGATGGGGCGGCCTTCGGCGATCGTGAGGGGCAATTTGGTGCGCCTTCGGGTGGAGCCGTGCTCGATGTGGGGGTCATCGCCCTGGATCAGAGCTACCACCGGGTGTCCATGCCCTCCGACATGCTGGAACGCCTGGGACCGGTGGCGAACCAGAACCCGGACCTGCCCCTGGTCTTCGATCGCTTTGTCCCCGGCAATGGCGTGAACTCGGTATACCTGGACATGACGGGCTACCTGCTGGATCCCAAGGGCAAGCTGGGGGTGCCCAGGGATGCCCAGGGCCGTGTCATCGGGGTCTCAGCCCTGCATCGGGTCACGCTCAACAAGGGTGAGACCTTCTTCACGCTGGAGACGACACTCACTCCCGCCAGCGGCACCGTCCTCCCCGTCCGGAGCCTCGGCGATTTCCTGTCCCAGCACGGGGGTGGGTTCCGATTCGTGGTGCCTGCCGTGAAGGCCTTTGATGGCATCACCCCGGTGACCAACTGGGGCGTGGAAATCCCGGGCTCCGACTTCGCCGATCCCCTCAGCACCAGCGTCAGGGCGCCCATGGTGGCCCTCATGGGCGCCGAATCCGCGGGCAGCACCTTCGACCTCCACTCCTCCCTCGGCATCCTCCCACTGGACCTGGACGCGGCCCTGGTGGCTTCGGATCCCCAGCCGGCCCTCACGGAGAACCGACCTTTGGTGCCTGGCCGCCTGGTGGTGGGCAGTCCAGTCGTCACCAGCCTCGTGGCGGGGCAGTCCATCAGCTATCGCCGCCGACTCTACGTCCAGGGTGGCCCGAGCTACGCCTCCTCCCTTCCAGCCCAGGCGACCACGCTCTTCAGCCTGATGGCCCAGGCCCGGGCGGGACTGCGCAGCGAAAGCGTCGGCATTCTGGCCTACAGTGCCTTCGGCACGGCCGCACGGGGGGGGCCACTCCAGACCGAGTTCCGGTTCGAGCGGTACACCTATGCGGGCCCCATCAAATGGAACCTCGCGGATCCCCTCAACCCCGCCCACCAGCCGCAAAACTGGCTGTTGGAGCGCGTGGACTGGCGGGAACCCCTGGACATCAACAACAGTGACAGCGCCGTCGGCATGTACCTGCCCGTGATCCCCGATCCCAACAACCCTGGCTCCTCCTTCCCCTACCGGCTCAGCGCCCGGAACGCCACTCAGGTCATGTCTCCGCTCTACCTGGGAACCAACGTGTATCGGGATCAGTTCGACGCCAACAGGAACTCCCCCACCCCCTATCTGGCAACGCTCATCACGCCCTCCACCACCCAGAACTGGCAGGTGGCCGAGCCCCTGAGCCCTGAGCGGGCGGAGGTCGTTGATGCCCTGGGGAACACCCTGGCCACCAAGCAGACGGCCCACCTCTTTTCGGCGCGCCAGATCGGGACCCTGGAAACCAGCGGCCTGAACCCCCTCCGCATGACCTTCCTGGGACTCAGCGGGGCCGATCCGAGCATGCAGCGGCAGCGGAAGCTGTCGGCGACCTATAGCCAGGTCTACAAGACCAAGGTGCCCATCAGCACGAACTACGGGTCCTACCACTACACCGCAGCGAATCAGGTGTTCGGCGCCGCCTTCGGGTCCTCCGTCGCCCCGGCCATCATGTACTTCCCCCCCGGGGACTACCTGGCCTATGCCACCCGGGGCCCCCTGTCGGGACTGAACTCTCTTCCCATCAAGGCCTTCGATGGCCAGACCAATGTCAGTCATGAATTCGTGATGACTGGACCGACCCTGCCCCAGGGCTGGACCACCTTGGACCTGACCGCGCCCACCCAGATGACCACCGGTGGGTTCAATCCCGGCGAGATGCTCAGTTCGGCGCTGGCCGAGGGCGTGCAGGTGGTGGTCCGCACCGAGGAAGATGTGCTGACCGACCCCACCGCCCTCCGAACCGAGTTCCGGTCCGAGATCGAGGCCGTAGCCGTGACCGATGCCCAGAGGGCGCCCATCGGAGCCGATCCCTTCGTCGTCGGGGCCCGCAGTTCCGCGCTGGGGGATGGCTTCACCACGGCCCTGTTCACCCCCGCGCCCACCACGGACCGGAACGGCGGGGCCCGGCCCTCCAAGGGCTGGACCCTGGCGGACTTCATCACCCAGGCGGAAGGGGCCTACACCATCGTTCACCAGCCCAGGAGCACCATGGGCCTGTTCACCGTCCGCGGGTTCAACCGCACGGTGCCCCTGGGAACGGGCGTCAACGCCTGGTGGACCCAGACGGGCAACGTGCCCCCCCTGGCCAGGCGACAGGGCGATTTCGATGCCCTGGAACTCCTCCGGGCCGAAGGGTGCAATCCTTCGGATCCCACGGCCTGGTACACCCAGTTCGCCACCACCCGGGATGACTGGTTCGCCATCCTGAACCAGCAGACGCCTGCCACCTTCACCAAGGGGCTGGGCCTGTCGGCGGCGAAGTTCAGCCTCGAAACTCCCGTTGGACTGGCCCGGACCTACCTGAAGATCGGATCCGCAAGCACGCTCACCCAGGACAACCTGACTGCTGTCCTGTCGGCTCTGCGCAGCGGGGCCGCAGTGGCCTCCACGGGTCCCATGCTCGACGTCTCCATCGGCGCGGTGGACCCCGGCGGCCTGGTGCCGGCCATCGCGGGCACCAGCGTGGAACTCAAAGTCTCCCTCTATGCCCCGGACTGGGTGCCCGTGGATGAAGTGCGGGTGGTCGTGAACGGCGCCGCGCCGATCCAGGTGCCCCTGGCCAGTTTCGTGGCCTCGACCACCGATGTCCGCCTCCGGACCGCGACGGTGACCGTTCCCATGCCCGTCGGCAAGGATGCCTGGCTGGTGGTGGAGGCCGGCGTGCCCCGGGCCCAGACCGGTCCCTACCGGGCTGGAACCCCCTGGAACAAGCTCATGAAGGGCATCTATCCCATCGCTGTCACCAACCCGATCTTTGTGGATGTGAACGGCGGCGGGTACACTCCACCGGGACTCTAGACAGGCAGGAGTGGTGATGGCGGACTGGCTTCCGGAACGGCTTCCGGAGGATATCGACGCGGAGCGGTCCTTCCTGGCGACCTGCTGCGCACCGGGCGCTGGCTTCGTGGCCAGCGAGGCGGTGTTCGCGCTGAACGAGGAGGACTTCGTCCACCCCGCCCACCGGGCCGTCTTCAGGGCCCTCAAGACGCTCATCGAGGCTCAGGTGGAGGTCAATTCCCTCACCCTCAAGGACGCCCTCGACCAGGACGACAGCCTGAACAAGGTGGGGGGCTATCCGGGGCTGGTGGAGCTGCTGGCGGGCGAGGATGTGGAGCGGCCCCAGGTGCTGGCGGACGTGATCCGGCGGAAGGCGAAGCTCCGTCGCCTCGTCCATCTCGGGGCACAGCTGGTGCGGCAGGCCGCCGAGGAGGACGAAGCCCCCGAGGTTCTGGTGGATCAGACGGCCCAGAGCCTGTTCCATCTGGCCCAGGGGGATGCCAAGGCCAAGGGCCTGCTGTCCATCCAGACCGTCGCCGAGGACACCATGGAACGGCTTTCGGACCGGATGGAAGGGCGACTTTCCCCCGGCGTCCGGGTGGGCTTCCATCGCTTCGACGAGCTGACCCAGGGCTTCCAGCCAGGCAACCTCATCGTGCTGGCCGCCCGGCCCGGCATCGGCAAGACCGCCCTGGCGCTGAACTGGGTCCTGCGTGCCGCCCAGGAGAGGGATGGCCGTCCCGGGCACTGTGGGGCCTTCTTCAGCCTCGAGATGAGCCATGAGGAAGTCTTCCTGCGCCTGCTGGCCGCCCAGAGCCAGACCAACATGAAGGACCTGCAATCGGGCCGGGCCAGCGGCCGCATGGCCCAGGTGATGAAGGCCCGGGACGAGCTGGTCCAGATGCCACTCTTCATCTGCGACCGGGCCTCCATCACCGTGCCCCAGATCCAGAACATGATCGTGAAGCAGGGCAGCCAGAGCAACCGCCGGGTGGAGTTCGTCATCGTGGACTACCTCCAGCTGCTCAGCAGCCCCGAGGGGAGTCGAGGCGCCAAGCAGAACGAAGCGGTCCGCATTGGCGAGATCAGCCGCGGCCTCAAGCTCATGGCCAAGGACTTCGGCATCCCCGTGGTGGTGCTCTCCCAGCTCAACCGCGAGGTCGAACACCGCACCGGCGGGCGCCCACAGCTGAGCGATCTGCGGGATTCCGGCGCCATCGAGCAGGATGCGGACATGGTGGCCTTCATCCACCGCAAAATGATGCCTTCGGCCACGGAGGAACCCGATCCCACCGCCGAACTCATCGTCGCCAAGCACCGCAACGGGCCCACCGCCATCATCCAGCTGCACTTCCAGGGCGAGTTCGCCATGTACCGGGAAATGGTGCGGGAGACGGCCGCCTACGGCTAGCTTCGCGGAGGATCGGACCATCGAAAGGGGCGGCCACCGGCCGCCCCCTTTTCCTGGAATCGTTCGACCATCACTCCAATCCGAAGGTCGAACTCTCCAGCTCCTTTTTCACGAAGGCCATGAACAGGTCGCCGATGGCGCCGTCGATGATCCGGTGGTCGAAGCCAAGGCTGCTGAACATCATCTGCCGGATGGCGATGAAGTCCGTGCCATCGGGCCCGGTGATGACCACCGGGCGCTTCACGATGGCCCCCACGCCCTGGATGGCCACCTGGGGCTGGTTGATGATGGGCAGGCCGAAGGTATCGCCATAGACGCCCGGGTTGGTGATGGTGAAAGTGCCGCCGCTGATCTCATCGGGCTTGAGCTGCTTGCTGCGGGCCCGCTCGGCCAGGTCATTGAGGCTGCGGGCCAGGCCACCCAGGTTCATCATGTCGGCGTTTTTCACCACGGGCACGATGAGGCCCCAGTCCAGGCTTACGGCGACGCCGAGGTTGATGTCCTGCTTGTAGACGATGGAGTCCCCGTCCACGGAGGCATTGGCCACCGGGTAGGCGCGCAGGGCCTTGCATGCGGCCATCATCACGAAGGGCATGAAGCTGAGCTTGGTGCCGAACTGGGTCTCGAAGGCCTGCTTGTGCTTGTTGCGGAGCTGGGCCACGTGGGTCATGTCGATTTCGAACACGGTGTAGACGTGGGCTGAGGTTCGGCGGCTGGCCACCATGCCCTCGGCGATGATCTTCCGCATGCGGCTCATGGGCTCGACCTTCACCCGCTCGCCGGCGGCGAAGGCCGGCAGGGCCGGGGTGGGGGGCACGGCCAGGGCGGGCGTGAGTCCCATGGTGGGGGCGGAGGGATCGTGCACCGTCGGGAGGGCAGGGGCGATGCTGGCCATCGCCGGGACCGCGACGGGGGCCTTGGCCAGGTGAGCTTCCAGGTCTTCCTTCGTGACTCGTCCGGCCTGGCCCGTACCCTGCACCCGGGCCAGGTCCACCCCGTGCTGCTTGGCCATCTCCCGGACCAGGGGGCTGCTCTTGGTCCTCAGTCGGCCTTCCAGGCTGTTGTCGTCCTCATCTGCCAAGGGAGCGGGGGACTCGGCAGCCGCGGGCGCCGATGGCGTGGAAGCGGAGGCTGCGGTGGGTGTGCCTGCGCCCGTGGGCTTCTCGGAAGCGTCCCCGATGCGGGCGACCACGGTGCCCACGGGAACGGTGATGTTCACGTCCACGAGGATCTCCAGCAGGGTGCCGGCGGCGGGCGCGGGGATTTCGGCATCGACCTTGTCGGTGCTGATCTCGTAGAGGGTGTCGTCCTTGGCGATCAGGTCGCCCACCTGCTTGTGCCACTTCAGGACGGTGGCTTCGGCAATGCTCTCCCCCATCTGTGGCATGACGACATCAAAGGCCATGGTGTGCTCCTAGGCTGGAAGGGGTGGGGTGGCAAGGTGGTGGTGCGTGACCGACTGGAAGGCGTGGGCGGTCTCCAACAGCATGACATCCGAGAGCGCCGGCCCGATGAGTTGCAGGCCCACGGGCATTCCCGAGCTGAGCCCGACGGGCAGGCTGAGGCAGGGGATGCCGGCCAGGGGGGCGGTCACCGTGAAGACATCGGCCAGGTACATGGCCATGGGATCCTCGGTCTTCGCCCCGAAGGGAAAGGCCGTGCCGGCACTGACGGGCGTCGCGAGAAGGTCCACTTCCTCGAAGGCCCGGTCAAAGTCCTGGGTGATCAGGGTCCTGGCCTTCAGCGCCTTCAGGTAGAACGCATCGTAGTAGCCCCTGGACAGGCAGAAGGTCCCCAGGAGGATGCGGCGCTTGACTTCGTCCCCAAGACCCCGGTCCCGGGTCTCGGCAATCATCTCCGGCAGCGTCGCGGCTGCCTTCCGGGATCCAAACCGGACCCCATCGAAGCGGCTGAGGTTGCTGGACACTTCACTGGTGCAGAGCAGGTAGTAGGTGTCGATGGCGTAGCGCGTGTGGGGGAGGCTGACCTCCCGGAACAAGGCCCCCTGGTCCTTCATCACCTGGATGGCCGCCTCCAGGAGGCTTCGGACCCCAGCCTCGATCCCTTCCCCGAAATACTCCCGGGGGAGTCCGATCCGAAGGCCCTTGAGGTCCCCGGCCCACAGGCGGTTCAGGCGCTCCCGGTTGGGGAGGTCCACGGTGGTGCCATCCCTGGGGTCCAGGCCGGCCATCACCCCGAAGGCCAGGGCGATGTCCGCGGCGGACCTGGCGATGGGCCCGACCTGGTCCAGGCTGGAGGCCATGGCCGTGAGGCCGAAGCGGCTCAGCACCCCATAGGTGGGCCGCAGGGCGGTCACGTTGCAGAAGCCCGCAGGCAGGCGGACGGAGCCGCCGGTATCGCTGCCCAGGGCCAGGGGGGCATATCCTGCGGCCACTGCCACCACGGAGCCGCTGCTGCTGCCGCCGGGAACCCGATCGGGGCTCCAGGGATTGCAGGCGGCCCCAAAGGCGCTGTATTCACCGCTGGAACCCATGGCGAACTCGTCCAGATTGGTCTTGGCGATGGGCACGGCGCCAGCGGCCAGGAGCCGCTCGACCACCGTGGCACTGTAGGGGGCCCGGTACCCGTCCAGGACTCTGGAGCCGCAGGAGACCTGCAGGCCCGACCAGTGCAGGTTGTCCTTGAGCACGACGGGGAGGCCGAGGACGGGGGTGCGCTCCCCGGACTGCAGCCGGGCATCCGCCTGGCGGGCAAGTCCGAGGCTCCGGTCCTCATCCATGGCCAGCACCGCGTGCAGCTGGCCATCCAGCCTGCGGATGCGGTCCAATCCTGCCCGGACGAGGCCCTCGGAGGACAGGTCGCCGGCATCCAGGCCTTCGCGCCAGTCCACCGCCGAGCCTCCTGCCATGCCTTCGCCTCCGGAACCTTCTACTGTGCCATCTAGCCTGATCCTCTTCCAGTCCGGGTGGAGGGATCCGGCTGGGACTCCGAGGGGGGGAATCATCCCCGGGCCTAAGCGTGGCAACTGCACTCTGGCTGGAAATAGGCTACCATCCACTGCTCAAGCTATGTCCTTCCATCCTCTTTGATGCGTCGGTCATGGAACCATCCTGGAACCTCATGAACCCATTCAATGTGCTCGAAATCCCCTCGGACGCCTCACCCGAGGACATCAAGGCCGCCTATCACAGGCTCGCCAAGCGATGGCATCCGGACCGGTTCTCTGGTGTGGAGAAGGAGGAGGCGGAGCTGAGGTTCCGCGAACTGGCGGAAGCGTTCAGTCTGCTGAAGGACCCGGTCAAGCGTCAGGCGCTGCAACAGCAGCTGCCCAAACCGCAGGCAGCCCTCCAGAAGGAACCGGAATCCGCCCTTGAAAGGACACCGGAGGACTGGGCGGCCATGGCGAAGGTGGCCTTCGAAGAGGGCAAGATCGATCAGGCCCGCGCACTCATCCACTACGCCATCCGGCTCGATGAAGAAAAGGCAGGCTACCACTCGCTGCTGGCGGCCATTCTCGAGCGGGAGGGCGGTGATCTGCGTGCGGTGGTGAAGGCCCTTGAGACGGCTGTGAGGCTGGCCCCGCGCGATGTGGACAGCCACGTCCGTCTGGCGGGCCATTTCCAGACCCTGGGTCTGGCTGCCCGGGCCCAGCGTCACCTTCAACTGGCCCAGGAAATCTCCCCCAACCATCCCAAACTTCGGGCCTTTGCCGCCAAGGCCGCGAAGGCCGCCAAGGCCTCGAGTGGACCCAAGGGGTTGAAGGGCCAAGCTCTGCCGATGGGGAAAGGGAAGACCTCCGGGCCGCCGATGGGTCTCCTGGATCAACTGAAGGACCTGTGGGGCCGATTGACGGGAAAGGGTTGATCATGGGGATCCGTGCGGCGGGCAGCACCGATGTGGGTTGTGTTCGAAAACACAACGAAGACAGCCTCCTAGCGGATGCCGACCTGGGCCTCTTCGTCGTGGCGGATGGTCTGGGTGGCCATGCGGCCGGAGAAGTCGCCAGCCGGATCGTGGTGGAGACCATGGCACGGTTCGTGAGCCATACCCTCGAGCAGGATCGCACTTGGCCTGTGGAATATGATCCTGCCCTCTCCTACGACGGGAACCGGCTCAAGGTGGCGGTGCTGCTTTCCGATCAGGCCATTGCAGAGGACATCCGGCGCAACCCTGAACGGGAAACCATGGGCTCCACCGTGGTTGCATCCCTCCTCCACGGGCCTAAGGTCACGCTGGTCCATGTGGGGGACAGCCGGGCCTACATCCTCGGGCCCGAAGGCATCCGTCAGGTCACCAGGGACCACAGCTGGGTCGCCGAGCAGGTGGCCAATGGGATCCTGACCGCTTCGGAGGCGAGGGTGCACCCCTTCCGGAATGTCATCACCCAGGCCCTCGGGAACGGGGGAGACCTTGAAATCGAGGTCCAGAACCTGGAGCTCTTGCATTCGGAGCGACTTTTGCTTTGCTCTGATGGCCTGTCAGGAATGATCGGCGACAAACAGATCTGGGACATTGTGGATCAGGCAGAAACTCTTCAAGGTGCTGTGGATTCATTAATAACCACGGCAAGGGAACACGGGGGAGAGGACAATATCACGGTCATCCTGGTGGAGTGGGAATCAGAAGACTCGTGACGCAAGCAATAGTTAACCTTGACCTAATCCATTCAAGCGGTAATCTTTCCATTATCTAATTTCTCCAAGCGAGGCATCCGGTGGGTCTTTTCGGAAGCAAAACCAAAAGTCTTGTCGGCTTGGATATTGGTTCCAGTTCCGTGAAAGTCTGTGAACTCCAGCAGATGGGAAAGGGAAGCAACATCCACTACCGACTGCAGAAACTGGGGCAAGTGGCTCTTCCCGCAGATGCCATCGTCGACGGGGACATCATGGATAGCAACGCTGTCGCGTCTGCTATCCGCCAGGTCCTCGCAGAACAGAAGATCAAAGCCAAGGAAGTGGCCATCTCCGTGTCGGGCCAGCAGGTGATGGTCAAAAAAGTGACATTTCCTCTGATGAGCCCAGCGGAGCTGGCCGAGTCCGTCCGGTGGGAGGCCGAAAGCTTCTTCCCGGCTGGTCAGGGGCTGGATTCCTATGCCCTCGACTATTATCTCATCGAGGAGCGGGCGGCCGAAGGGAACATGGACGTGGTCCTGGTCGCCTGCCGCAAGGACAAGTTGGAAGCCTATGTCAGCTGCGTGGCCCAGGCCGGTTGCAGCCCGAAGGTCGTGGACGTCGACGTGTTTGCCGTCCAGAATGCATATGAAATCAACACTTCAGGTGGCAGCCGTGATGAGGTCGTCGCCTTGGTGAACATGGGTGCCACCTTTACCAACCTCACCATGATGGTCGGCGGCAAGTCCGTGTTCTGGCGTGACATGGCCTGGGGAAGCGGTCGGTATTCCGAAAAACTCATGGAAGACTGGGGTGTCTCCCGGGAGGCTGCTGAGCATCTCAAGCGGAATCAGGCCTCTGAGGGCCGCGAACCCGAAGAGATCCAGCCCTCCATCAATGCGGTTTCCGATGCGTTCGCGGACGAACTCACCCGAACCCTGGATTTCTTCAAGAGCAGCTTCAAGGTGGATCGCCTGGACCGTGTGCTGGTTTGTGGCGGTGGATCCATGATCCAGGGCCTTCTGGACGTGCTTGGCGATCGGCTCCGGGTTTCCGTGGACCGGTTCAATCCCTTCCAGCTCATCGAAGTCGATGGCCGTACCGAGGATCCTGTCACCGTCCGTGAAATAGGCGGCGGCGCGGCAGTCGTCGTCGGCCTGGCCATGCGCCAAGTGGGGGACCGATGATCAAGATCAACCTCCTCGGGGATGCGCTGGCCCAGGCTGGTGCGAAGAAAGGCGGGGACAAAGGCTCGGCCGAACCCGTCCAGGTCTATACAGGCGAGGGCGGAAGCCGCTCCAGCCTCCCCATTGCGGGGGTGGTGGTGGGCTTCGTCCTGGCGGCCTTCGGCGGCGTCTATTACCTCTGGCTGAACAGTGAGTTCACCAAGGAAGAAAAGAAGCAGGCCGAACTGGAGCGGGATAAAAAGCAGTACGAACCCTTCATCGCCCTGGAGAAGAAGTTCCGGGACAAGAAGGAGGCCCTCCAGAAGAAGGAAGAGGTGATGACCACCCTCAAGCGCCAGCAGGCCTTGCCGGTGCATTTCCTCGAAGAACTGGCAAACAGCCTGCCCGATGACGTCTGGTTCAAGAGGATCGCCCAGAAGGGCATGTCCATCACCATTGAAGGCGAGGGCCGGAACTTCGAAGCCATCAATGCCTTCTACGGCAACCTGCAGTCCCGGACCCGGTGGTTCAAGAAGATCAACTATCCCGGCGCAAAAAGGAGCACCAGCGGCTCCTTCGAATTCACCATCACCTTCGAACTCCAGAACGCCGTCTGAGGTAGGCCATGAACCCTCAACTTCAGAAACAGATTGGTGTGGGCGCGCTGGTGGGCATCGTCCTGGCTGGACTGGTCTACTTCCTGCTCGGCGGCAAGCGGACCGACCTGGAGGCCCTCAAGGCGGGCAACAAGACCCTGCAGGCGGAAGTGGATAAAGGCAAGCTTCTGAAGGCCAGCTATGAAAAGCTGCGGGAAGAAGTGGCCAAGCAGGACAAGCGGATCGAAGAACTGATCAAGATCATGCCTTCTGAGACCGACTACGGCGAGATCCCCTACCGGATCAAGAAGATCGCCGATGATGCGGGCATCGACCAGGTGTCGTTCTCGCTCAAGCCGGAGAGAAAGGACACCTACTACACCGAAAAACCCGTGGAGTTCGAATTCCGAGTGGGGTTCCACTCCTTCGGTCAGTTCGCCTCGCTGGTGTCCGGGTACGACAAGATCATCAATGTCTCGAACATCGAATTCATCCGGAGGACCGACAACCGAAGCGTCTATCCGGCTTCGGTCAAGTGCAACATCAGCGCATTCGTCTACAATCCCGAGCCTCCTCCGGCTGAACCCGTGAAGAAGCCGGTCGCCGCCGCCCCCAAGGCGAGCGCCAAAGAGGATTGAGGTCTCACCCATGATTCGATTGCTCATACCAACCATCTTGTCTTCAGGACTGGTGCTCTGCGCTCAGGCACCTGCCGATGCCGCACCGTCCCCTGCTGCCGCCCCTCCGCCGGTGGTGGCCGAGGACGTGGCCATCATCAAGGCAACCCCCTACAAGCCCACCATCCGGCGGGATCCCTTCTCGGCTCCCCGGGATGAGCGGCCCGCCGACGCCATGGACATTCTTGACGATATTGCCGTAAAAGGCATGATCAAGAAGGATGGCAAGAATTTCGCAATTGTGTCCGACAGCCGCGGGAATGTCCGCTGGCTTCCTGTCGGGCACCGGTTCAAGGATGCAGAGATTACGGCCATTACCGATAAGGCAGTGACGTTCCACCAGTGGGAAATGAATACCACCAACCGTTCCATTTTTCGAACCATCACGAAGACGTTCAAGCGTGAGGAGGGTAAACGATGAATGCTCGCCTGAGTTCCTTGCTGGTCGCAGGGGGCGTGGTCCTGGCGGGGATCCACACGGGGTCCCTCCACGCGTCTCCGGCCTCGGAGAAAGTCCAGAAGGCCACCTTGGTTTCCACATCCATGGAAGCTGCCGGTCCCGGGGTGAAGGTGTTCCTTCACGTGCCAGGGATGACCACCCAGCCCAGGGTGCAGGTGATGTCCGACCCCCATCGGGTGGTCGTTGACCTGCCCGGCGTGGACCGCGGCCTTGCGGTTACCCGCAAGGAACTCTCCCTGCTGGCGCACCCCCTCATCCTCAAGACCCGTCTGGCCCAGTTTGCCGCCGAGCCCAAACCGGTGACCCGGCTGGTGCTGGAGGTCCTGCCGGGCACCCAGGTCGTGGTGGCCTCCCACGCGGACGGCATCCAGTTGCTGCTGACTCCCGGGGAAGGCCGAGTCCAGGCC
Organism: Candidatus Geothrix skivensis; assembly: GCA_016721195.1. Classification (GTDB taxonomy): domain Bacteria; phylum Acidobacteriota; class Holophagae; order Holophagales; family Holophagaceae; genus Geothrix; species Geothrix skivensis. Next base: position 642,317 of record JADKIO010000005.1, read on the forward strand.
CGCCTGGAAGCTGCCTCACCCACCCAGATGCTTCCCTCCGGGCCTTCGATCGAAATCGCCACCAGGCCCGTAGCGGCCCCGAGTGTCGCTCCTGCCGAGACAGTCCCCATGATGGCCAAGGCAGTCAAGCCATTGTCCGTCCTCCCGGCTGTCGGGTCCTCCTTCCAGTCCCTGCCCCAGCTGGCCGTGGCCACCGCCATGCCGGTGGCCAGCCCGGATGTGGTGCAGGCACCCGAACCGGAAAAGCCCCAGGTCCAGGCGCAGAACCGCACCGTCGGTCGGACCCTCGGCGAAGGCCAGACAAGGTACTCTGGCTCCAAGATCACCATCGACCTCCAGAACACGGAAATCCGGGATTTCCTCAGGATCCTGGCCGACACCGGGAAGCTGAACCTGGTGATGGACCCCGACGTGCAGGGCAACTTTGGATTCAAGTTCACTGACACGCCCTGGGATCAGGTTCTTGACGTGGTCCTGAAGAATGCAGGGCTCGGCAAGGAAATCCAGAATGGCGTGCTGCGGGTCGCCAAGGTCGACAAGCTCCAGAAGGAAGAAGAGGAGCGGAAGCGACTGGAGGAGACCAAGGCCCTGGCGGGCCAGCTCCAGACCATCACTCGGCCTCTTTCCTATGCCAAGGTGTCGGACGTCCAGAAGATCCTCAAGGACATGCTCACCAAGCGCGGCTCCGCCATCCTGGATGACCGCACCAACACCCTGATCATCACCGACCTGCCCCGGAACCTCACGGTCATCGACGATCTGCTGCAGACGCTGGACGTGCAGATCCAGCAGGTGCAGATCGAGGCCCGCGTGGTGGAGGCCAACAAGAACTGGCAGCGCGAGTTCGGCGTGAAATGGCCCCAGCAGAACAGCGGGACCGCCGCGATCACAAGTGGTGGAGGCACCTCTACCACGACGCCTTGGGTCGGCAGTTCCTCGCCCTTCTGGAATGGCGCCACCGGATTCGTTCGCCCGGCCTCTGGCCAGCAGGTTGCGACGGCATGGGGTGCCAACAATGGCATTGCCAACCCCGCCGGCGAGTTGTGGCTGTCCTTCCTCAGCAACCGCTTCAGCATCAACGCGGTCCTGCAGGCCATGGAAAGCGAAGGCACCCTCAAGATCGTGTCCTCGCCCAAGGTCGTCACCCAGAACAACAAGAAGGCCACCATCCTCAGCGGCTCCAAGATCCCCTATCCCACCCAGCAGGGCGGGGCCCAGGGCGGTGCGATCACCGTCGCCTTCATTGACGCCAACCTTCAGCTGGATGTGACCCCGCAGATCACCAGCGAAGGCACCATCATCATGGATCTGAAGGTGGAGAAGGCCGAAGCTGACTTCACTCGGACCGTGAACGGCACCCCCACCATCACCCGCAAGTCCATCGAGACCCAAGTTCTTGTTCGGGATGGCGGCACCGCCGTGCTGGGCGGCGTCTACGTCACCAACTCCACCATCGGCAGCACGGGTGTTCCCTTCCTTTCCAAGATCCCCCTGCTCGGGTTCCTATTCCGCAACAACACCAAACAGGAGCAGAACGCCGAACTGCTGATCTTCATCACGCCGCGGATCCTGCGCCAATAACCCGCGTGCTTTCCACGAAAACGGCCCCGATCGGGGCCGTTTTCGGTTCCAGTGGCCGAGGATCTACCTGGCGATGGGCAGGGTGCGGACCAGCCGCTTGCAGCTGTTGCACAAGATGGTGAAGTTGTCCGCCTGCTCGAAGTGGTACTTGAAGCCGGGATCTTCATCGACCTTTTCGAGGCGGCCGAACTGGTACTCGGCGATTCTCACGCTCTGGGGGGCGGTCAGATCGGCGCCGCAGTGGGTGCAGGAGATGGCGGCCATGCTTGCTCCTCGGAAGGCTGATGTTCAGGAATGGAATAATTTCCAGAGTCCCCAGCTTAGCAGAGCCAATGCGGCCAGGCCCACGAAGACCCGCAGCAGCACTTTGCCGAGCTGATATGCGACATAGATCACGAAGGCGACCGCCAGGATGGCGAGGACGACCATGGCCGGGTTTCTCATGCCTTTTTCCTCCTGCCTTCCATGAAAAGAAACCCTGCTGGGCCTTGCAGCCGGTAGCTCCCTCCGCCACGGCCCTCTGGAGGTTCATGGGGGGGTGGAAGCGGGCCTCGCCGGCGGCCTCAAGGCCCTTGGCGATGCAGAGGCGAAGGTCCAACCCCACCCGGTCCGAGAGCTCAAGGGGTCCCACGGGGTGTCCGTACCCCAAGGTCATGAGAGCATCCAGGTCCTCGGCTGAGGCCACCCCGGCCTCCAACAGCCGCATGGCCTCCAGGCCCTGGGCAAGGGCCATCCTGGCCGCGGCGAACCCGGGCTGGTCGCGGACCTGCACCACCCTTTTCTGGAGGGCCTGTCCCAGCTCACGGGCGCGCTCCACCCAGATCCCGGGCGTGCCTTCGGGGACGGCCACTTCCACCACGGCCATCCTGGGGACCGGCACGAAGAGGTGGAACCCCACCAGCCGGCCGGTCAGCCCGGCCCGGTTGGCGAGATCAGCGATGGAAAGGGCCGAGGTGCCCGATAGCACCAACAGTTCGGGGGGGCCCCAGGCGGCCGCCGCTGCCAGCACGGGAGCCTTGAGCCCCGGGTCCTCCGGCAGGGCCTCCAATAGGATGGCCGCACCCTGAAGGGCGTCTGGGCCGAAGGCGGCGGAGTGAAGCCGGGTCTGGGCTTGGTCCAGGGCCTCCCGGCTGAGTCTGCCCAGGCCCAAAGCCCGGTCCCACCGTGAATGGATCTCAAGCAGTCCTGCCTCCGCATGACTCAGGTCCCGCCCCAGCAGCAGGGTTTCCACGCCACATTCCGCCGCCCACTGGGCCGCAGAAAGGCCGAGGGTCCCGGGGCCCAGGATGCCCAGCGGGCCCTTCAAGGCTGATTTCCAGGACCGGGGCTCGCCGGGTCCAGAAGATCTGTTTCAAAGGGGCCTTCGGTCATGGATTCCATCCTCCACCCGCTATGATGAACGGAAAGGGCCGACCGTACGTCACTGCAACCCAGCCCCCACACCCGGGCCGCAACCTCCATGCTCATCGATTACGCCGCCATCACCCATCCGGGCCATGTCCGGAAGAACAACGAAGATGCCTACCTGCTCAGCGCGCTGGATGGCGAAGAGCCCATCATCAATGCCACTGCCCGGGCCCTGAAGGTCGGCGATGCCGGATTGCTCGTGGCCGTGGCGGACGGCATGGGTGGCGCCGCCGCCGGGGAGGTGGCCAGCCGTGAGGGACTGGCGGCGGTGGCGCTGTTCCTGTTCGGCCACTGGGGTCGCCTGACGCCCGCGAGTGCCGTTGAAGACGAGCTGCTGAAGGCCCTGGAGACCGCCGTGGAAAGGGCCAGCGACGCGGTCCTGCGCTACTCCGACGATGACCGTACGGCGCGTGGCATGGGGTCCACCCTGACGGCGGCGGTGATCTGGAATGGCTGCGCCTATTTCGCGCAGGTGGGCGATTCGCGGGCCTACCTGGTGCGCCAGGGCGGCCTGCACCAGATCACCGAGGATCAGACCCTCGTGAACGACCTCGTGGCCCAGGGCAGCCTCACCCGGGAGCAGGCCCGGGTCCACCCCCAGCGCAACATGATCACCCAGGCCCTCGGTTCTCCCCAGCCCCTGAGGGTGGTCCTCTCCCGCCTGGCCCTCTGCCGGGGCGACCGGCTGCTCTGCTGCTCCGACGGCCTGCATGGCGAGGTTCCCGATGCCCACATTCTCGCGGTGCTGAGCCAGGGGCTCAGTCCCCGCCGGAGCCTGGAGCTCCTCGTGGAGGAGGCCCTCGCCCACGGGGGCCGCGACAACATCACCGGTGTGCTGCTCTCCCTGAATGATCCCGCTCTCGACCTTCCCGAGCCCGGGGAGGAGCTGGACCTGGTCCAACCCAGTGTGGAGGCCCTTCGCCCGGGATTCTGGCAGCGGCTTCTCCGGTCCTTGAGAGGCGGTGCCCGATGAGCATTCTGCAGGGGACGGTCTCCCTGAAACGGTTCCTCGTGCTGGGCCCCGTGCCCGATGAGAAGGACCTGCAGTCCGGGCTGGAACAGGATCAGTTCCGCCCCTTCCAGGATGGGCTGGAGGAAGAGCGACTGGGCTGGTGCGACTGGCGGAATCCCCTCATTACGCCACCGGATGAGAACTGGGTCGGCCAGGAGCGCTTCGCCGTCTTCGGCCTCCGCATGGACACCCGCCGCGTCCCGCCGGCGCTGCTGAAGGCCCATGTGGATCTGCGGCTGCAGAGCCTGCAGAAGGAGAAGGACCTGGCCTTCATCGGCAAGGAGGCGCGGATCTCCCTGGCGGACGAAGTGAAGGTCGAATTGCTGCGTAAGGTGTTGCCCACGCCCCGGGTGGTCGAAGTGGCCTGGGACCTGAAGGGCGGCATCCTCTGGACCACGGCCTCCTCCAGCAAGGCCCAGGGGGCCCTCTCCAGCCTCTTCATCAAGTCCTTCGGCTGTGAGATCCACCCGCTGGCGCCCCTGGTGCTCTCGGGTCGCCTCTGCCCGGAGCTGTCCGTGGAAGCCCTGATGGCACTGGATCCCCTGGATCTCGAACTCGAGGAGGCCTGAGGTGAAGCCTCTTGAGCTCATGGAACAAGGCCGCTTCCTCGGGGAGGAGTTCCTGCTGTGGCTATGGCTTCGCAGCATGACCGAAGGCGGGGCCAGTGGCGAGGATGGCGACGGCTCGGGCTGCTTCGTCGATGACTCCATCCAGCTGGTTTCCGAGCGGGGCGAAGTGAAGGAGATCTCCCTGCGCAAAGGCAATCCCGCCGAAAGCAGGGAGGCCTTCGAAGCCCTGAGCCGTGGCATGCGTCCCGCCAAGATGAAGTTGCGCATCTTGTCCGGGGATCTGGAGTGGGTCTTCACCCTCAACGCGGCGACGCTGGATATGGGCACCCTCAAACTCCCCCCGAGCACCGGGAAAGCCCCCCACGAACGGCTCCACGATCGGATCTTCCTGCTGGAAGAGGGCGCAGGCCACCTGGAGCGCCGGCTGAAGGGCTTCCTGCGGGCCCGCACCGAAGACCCCGCGGGCCTCCAGGAAAGCATGCATGCCTGGGTCCGCGCGGGCCGCACGGGCGAAGTGCTTCCCGCGGGCGAGGCCCCGTGGCAGTCCTGAGTCTCCTGCCACTGGTGGTCCTTTCTGCCACCGTGGTGCAGGAACCGGCGCCGGTGCTGGCCCAAGCCCGCACCCCCGATGGGCGCACCATCCTGCTCCGTCTGCAGTTCCGGAAGGGACTCAGCGTGGAAGGAAAGGCCCTTCCCCGGGCCTTCCTGGCCAAGGGCGCGGATACCAGTGGCTGGGTGCCCTTCGAAGGCCTGAGTCCCGAGGGCAAGCGCTGGGCCCTGGCTGCGGTGTTCCCCGCAGATCAGTGGCGCCAGGACGAGGTGCGCCACCAGGTGCGCTTCCCCGAGGTGGAGTCGGTCTGGACGATGGCCGCGCTGTTCACCGGGCATGGCCAGAACTACGAGCGCCTCATGGGGGAGAACCCGGGGCGGCCGGAGAAACTACGGGAGGGCGATACCTGGCGCATCCCGGTCAGCCTGCTTTCCGCTGACCTCGGCGGTACCGGCCGGGGGCCTGACCGGTCCCAGCCCGAGGATGACCTCGATGACGAGGCCCGGGTGGCCGCCTACCGAGGCCTGCTGTCCTTCGGCGAGGATGCCCAGGGCAAGTACGCGGCCTACCGCCTGCGGCGGGGGGAGGCCCTCTATTCCAGCGTGGTGATCCGCTACACCGACCGGGTGGATCCCAGGGGCGTGAACGAGCTGGCGGACCGCATCGCCCAGCGCAGTGGCATCCCGGATGTGCGCAGCATCCAGCCGGGCCAGGTGATCAAGATCCCGGTGGGGTTCCTGGCGGATCCCTTCCAGGCGGAAGGCAGTTCCGCCCTGGCCGAAGAGCGGGAAGTCCGCGCCGAGGTGCGCCGCACGGTGCGGGTGGAGGCGGGGCCCAAGCTGAAGGGTGTCCGAATCGTGCTGGACGCCGGCCATGGCGGGGTGGACACCGGCGCCCGGGCCAATGGCATCTGGGAATCCGACTTCGTCTACGACATCGCCATGCGGGTCCGCCGCCTGCTGGAGCAGGAGACCGAGGCCCAGGTGAGCAGCACCATCCGCTATCCGGGCCTGGGCTTCCGGAGCCGGGAGGAGATCACCACGCCCAGCCGGGCCGCGGAGATCCTCACCACGCCGCCCTTCGCCGTGGACGGAGAGAGCCCCTCCGCCGTCAGCGTCCACCTGCGCTGGGTGCTGGCCAATGATCTCTTCGCCGCCTTCCGGAAGGCCAAGGGCGAAGCCCAGAAGACCCTGTTCCTGAGCTTCCACGCCGATAGTCTGCACCCCTCGGCCCGGGGCTCGATGATCTACGTGCCTGGCGCCGCCCTGGTGCCCTCCAGCTTCGCCCTGAGCGGGACCAGGACCGGCCGGGTGGCCGAGGGCCGGCAGTCCGGCCGGGTGGCCTTCACGAGCCGGGAGAAGCTCCAGGGCGAGGCCCGCAGCCGACAGTTCTCCGAGACCCTGCTGAAGGCCCTGCAGAAAGACCGGATCCCGGTCCATGCCAACCGCCCCATCCGCAATGTCATCCACCGGGGCGGCGGGAAGTGGATTCCCGCGGTCCTACGCTACAGCACCGGTGCCACCAAGGCCCTCATCGAGGTGGCCAACCTCACCAACGAGGAGGATGCCGCCAGCCTCCGGGACCCGGAGTTCCGGGAGCGCTACGCCGCCGCGGTGGTGAAGGCCATCCGGGCGTACTACCGCAAATAGCTGCCCGAAGGTGCCCTTCGCAGCGTGGGAAAGGCGGGAAGATGGAGGTGGGAGGCCCCGTGCGAATCCTGCTCCTGATCACCCTCCTGCTCGCGGGCTTTGGTTGCCGAAAGCCCCAACCCATCGCCCCACCCCAGGCGCGACTCATCGTGCGCTTCCTGGATCGCGATGCGCTGCTGGACCTGGCCTCTCCGCCCGCCGAAGGTCCCTGGCGCCTCATGAACGCCGGGCTCTGGGAGTCCCTGGAAGTCCGGTGGAAGCCTGGCGCAATACGCCTGGGTGCCGCGGTGGTGGGTCGCACGGCTCCGGACTGGGTGCTGCTGGAAGATCCCTCCCGGGACACCCACCGGGTGGTCATGCGTGGGCCCGGCCCGGAAGAGCTGGCCCGCCGGAACGAGCGAATGGATCCCGAGGAGCGCGATGCCCTGACCTTCCTGGGGGTGCTCTGGGCCCTCAGCTGGGCCCGACGCTAAGCCCCGGCCCCTGCACTTGGGTAGAATGACGCTTCCCCCCTGACTGTCCAACCCTGCTCCTCTGAGGCGATCATGTCGGCATCCCCCCTGGTAGGCATCCTGATGGGCTCCAAGTCCGATTGGGAGACCATGCAGCACACGGCCCTGACCCTGAAGGGCCTGGCCGTTCCCTTCGTGGCCCACGTGGCCAGCGCGCACCGCACGCCCGAAAAGGTGGTGGCCTTCTGTCAGGGCGCCGAGGACCGTGGCATCAAGGTCATCATCGCGGCCGCCGGGGGAGCGGCCCACCTGGCGGGTGTTTGCGCCAGCAAGACCCACCTTCCCGTGCTCGGCGTCCCCATGAAGGGCTGGGCCACGGAAGGCCTGGATGCCCTGCTGGCCACGGTGCAGATGCCTGCGGGCATCCCGGTGGGCACCCTCGCCATCGGCAAGGCCGGGGCCATCAACGCCGCGCTGCTGGCCGTGTCGATCCTGTCGCTCGGCGATTCCAGCCTCCGGGCCCGGTACCTGGCCTTCCGCCAGGCCCAGCAGGAGAAGGCCCTGGCGGACGATGACCTGGTGCTGCCATGACCAGCTGGTCGGGTCGCTGACATGGACCGCGTGCACCTCATCACCCTTTCGGACCGGGCTTCCCGGGGGGAATACCAGGACCAGTCCACGCCCCTGCTTACCTCCTGGCTCCAAGGCCAGGGCGTGCGCACCGTAACCGCTGCCCTGATGCCGGACGACCCGGGCCTGCTCGAGCAGGACCTGCGCGGAGCCGTTGAGCGCGGCGTGCCGTTGGTGCTCACCTGCGGGGGCACCGGGTTCGGCCTCCGGGACACCACCCCGGAGGCCACCCGTCGCGTCATCGAGCGGGAGGCCCCGGGCATCTGCGAGCTGATCCGCGCCAAGGGCGGCCACCCCCTGGCCTTCGCCAGCCGATCGGTGTGCGGCATCGCCGGACGCACGGTGATCCTGAACCTGTCCGGGCGTCCCGCGGCGGCCCTCGACCAGATCCAGCTGGCCTGGCCCCTGCTCGCCCATGCCGTGGCCGTGCTGCGCAAAGAAGGCGAAGCCGGTGGTCCCTGCACATGAAGGTCTGGGCCCGGATCAACCACGTCGGGTGGGTGCACCTCTGGCGTCGCCGGTTGGACTACCAGCAGGCGGAGCCCTCGGCCCATTTCCTGAACGGCCGCACGGATCCCCGTTGGATCACGACCTCCCTGACGGCTGAACAGCGGGGTCTCCTCGAGGCCGGTGAGTTGGTGGAGATCGACGACCCCGGCTTTTTCGCCGATGAGGACTGAGCCTCAGACCTGGTCGGCCACCGTCGCCTCCAGCCGCTGAAAGAGCGCCAGCAGGGCGCAGCTCAACCATAGGTTCAGCGCCCCGGTGGCCAGGCTGAAGACCCAGAAGGCCGGGTGTTTGAGACGGACCAGGGGAGGCGGGCCTAGGTTTGGATCCATGCCCGGCAGCACGCGGTCCAGGGCCCAGCTGGCCCCCATCTGGTAGACCAGGGCCACCAGCATCATGGCGAGGACCGCCTGGATGATCCGGGGCCACTGACGGGCCATGGTGGACTGGCTCCACTTCAGGGCCGGCACCAGGCCATCGCCCCGCAGCAGCATGCGCATCGGCGCCCAGCCGAACAGGGTCATGATCAGAATGCCGGGCACCAGGAACATGAGCAGGCCGATGCCGATGATCACGCTGAGGCCGATCCGGGCGAGAAAACTGCGCAGCCAGCGCTCATCGAAGAGGACCTGCCATCCGGCGGCGGGATTCCCCGGATGGTTGAGGGTCTCCGCGTCCAGCTGGGCCTGAAGACGGGGCAGGAAGTACATTTCAAGTGGCAGGAGGCCTGCGAGCCCGAAGATGGGCTGGAGCAGCAGGCTCGGACCCGTGGCCGCGGCCAGTTCCAGGGCAGGGCCCAGCTGGGCCAGGCCCATGGCCAGCAGGGCCAGACCCATGGCCAGGACCGGATGGCGCCGGAGCAGGCGGAGGCCTTCCGGTAGGGCGCCGAGATGGGAGGCGGCAGGAATGCGCATCCCTCCAGACTACTTGGACCCTGGGCTATCATCATCGGCATCATGTCCTACGAAGCCCCTTGCCTCCTCGTGGCCAGCCCCGCCCTCCTGGACCCCAACTTCCTGCACAGCGTGGTGCTGATCGTGGAGCACGACGAAGAGGGGGCCCTGGGGCTCATCCTCAACCGTCCCCTGCCCCTGGCCCTGTCCCAGGTGAGCCAGGAGGGGGGGCTGGAGTACCAGGGTTCCGATGAAGCCACCGCCTGGCGGGGGGGGCCGGTGGATCCCCAGCGGGGCATTCTGCTGGTGCAGGGGGGGCTGCCCGAGGAAGAGGACACGGTGGTGGACCTCACCCACTTCGTGAGCCATCGGAAGGATCTGCTCGAGGCCCTGCTGGCCGACCCCCTGGGCCGCTACCGGCTCTTCCTCGGCTACGCGGGCTGGAGCCCCGGCCAGCTGGACCAGGAGCTGGAGATCGGGGCCTGGGCGCGCCGTCCCCTCGTTTCCGACTGGCTGATGCATCCTGATCCCACGGGACTCTGGCAGGCGGCCCTGGGAAGTGGCACCAGCGGCTAGGGTTGAGTTCCTTGGCAGCTGATCGAGCCCTGGACGACCCCGCGGGTTGGGTTATGGATCGATTTATTTTTTTTATAATTATTTGAAATACATAGTGTTTAGTAATAAAAATGGCCACCCTGGTCAGGTCCACGCGATGTCATCACGGAGGAACCCATGACCTGGAAGCGAACCCTTGGCAGCCTTGCGGTCCTGGGTGCCGGGATGCCCCTGCTGGCCCAGGGCGGCGCTCCCGTGAATGATTCCGGGGCCACCGCCTGGATGCTCACCTCCACCACCCTGGTGCTGCTGATGGTGCCTGGGCTGGCCATGTTCTACGGGGGCCTGGTCCGCACCAAGAACGTGCTGGGCACCATGATGCATTCCTTCGCCGCCATGGCGGTGGTGGGGGTGCTCTGGGCTGTGGTCGGCTACTCCCTCAGCTTCGGCCCCAGCGCCCTGGGTGGCCTCATCGGCTGGAGCCGCGGCCTGCTGCTCCTTCGCAGCATCGACCAGACGATCCTCCCCGCCGGCGTGCCCGAGTACGCCTTCGCCATGTTCCAGGGCAAGTTCGCCATCATCACCCCGGCCCTCATCGCTGGGGCGGTGGCGGAGCGGATCTCCTTCCGGGGCTGGGTGGCCTTCATCACGCTGTGGGTGCTCTTCGTGTATTGCCCGCTCTGTCACTGGGTCTGGGCCTCGGACGGCTATTTCTTCAACCTGGGCGCCAAGGGCGCCATCGACTTCGCCGGCGGCACCGTCGTGCACATCTCCTCGGGGGTCGCCGGCCTTACGCTGGCGCTCTTCCTGGGCGCCCGCCATGGCTATCCCAAGACCGCCATGGCCCCCAACAACCTCACGTTCACCCTCATCGGCGCGGGCCTGCTCTGGGTGGGCTGGTTCGGCTTCAACGCCGGCTCCTCGATCGCCTCCAACCTCGAGACCGCCCGTGCCCTCACGGTCACCCAGGTCGCCGCCGCCACCGGCGCCCTCACCTGGGTGCTCATCGAGACCCTGAGGGACGACAAGCCCACGAGCCTCGGCATGGCCTCGGGCATCCTGGCGGGACTGGTGGTCATCACGCCTGCGGCGGGCGTGGTCCAGGTGGGCGGCGCCATCGCCCTCGGGGCCATCGCCTCCTGCTGCTGCTTCGGCATGATTCTGTTGAAGAACCGCCTGGGCTACGACGATTCCCTGGACGCCTTCGGCATCCATGGGACCGGGGGCATTGTCGGAGCCCTGGGGCTCACGTTCTTCATCCGCGGATCCTGGTGGGCGGAGGCGGGGGCCAAGGTCCCGGGCTGGGGCATCCTTTCCCAGCTGAAGGTGCAGGCTTTCGCGGTAGGGGCCACCATCGCCTTTTCAGTCTGCATGACGCTCCTCCTCGCCCTCCTGGTGGAGAAGCTCATCGGCCTCCGGGTGAGCGAAACGGTTGAGAAGACGGGCCTCGATCACGACCTCCACGGCGAGCGGGCCTACGGCCTCAACAACCTGAACTGATCGGAGCGCCCGATGAAACTCATCACCGCCATCATCCCGGAAGAGAAGCTCGACGAGGTCCGCGAGGCCCTCATCGAGGCCGAGATCGAGCGCATCACCGTGCTGCGGGTCAGCGGCCATGGGCGTCAGCAGGAGATCGTCATCCAGCGGGGCAAGAAGGTGGTGCCCAACCTCATTCCCAAGGTGCAGATCACCATCGCCTGCAACGATGCCTTCGAGGACATCACCGTGGACACCATCATCCGCACCGCTCGACATGGCGGCGGCGAGGTGGGTGACGGCAAGATCTTCGTGCAGGACCTGAAGGAGTGCATCCGCATCCGCACCGGGGAGCGGGGCGGCCAGGCCATCTAGGAGTGTGAGAGCCACCAGAATCATGCAAGGCCACGCCTGAGACGGTGTGCCGAGAGAGATTCCTTCCGAGGGCCCGCCCTGGGTTTAAAAGGCCCCTTGGAGCGTGTATGGTTCGCTTGGGGAGGGCGAAGCGCGATGGGGCTGATTCCGGGGGCTTGGGTCGAGGTGCTTTCCGCCGGGGAGATCCTGGCCACCCTGGAGGCCGACCAGTCGCTGGAGGGCCTGCCCTTCATGCCCGAGATGCTGGCCTTCTGCGGGCGGACCTTCCAGGTTCAGATCCACGCGGACCGCACCTGCGTCAGGGCCCTCCCGCCGGGGGAGCATGAGCCGATCCGGGGCCTCCGGGACTGTGTGGTGCTGGTGGGACTGCGGTGCGGCGGCGGCTTCCACGGGGGCTGCCAGCTGGGCTGCATGCTCTTCTGGAAGGAGGCCTGGCTGAAGCAGGTGACGGGTCCACGCCCCGGTCCGGAAATCCCGGCGGGACCGCCGGCAGACGGGCTTCCGGTGAACCGGGGGCAAGACCCATCGGTCTTCTTCTGCCAGGGCACGGAGCTGGGGCGGGCCACGACCCGGGGCCAGTCGAAATGGGATCCCCGCGAATACATCGGGATGCTGCGGGCTGGCACCTTCGCCGTGCCGGAGCTCGTCCGGATGCTCCATGTCGCGGGCAGTCGCAAGGTGGAGCTGGCGATCCGCTCCCGCCTCCAGTCCCACGCCCCGCCGGCCCAGGAGGAGGCCGGGGAGGTGCTGGGACTCCAGCCCGGGGAATGGGTCGAGGTCAAGGGGATGCCGGAGATCCTGCGGACCCTGGATGCCCGCCACTGCCGGAAGGGCCTGGCCTTCAGCAACGACATGTTCGGATTCTGCGGCCGCAGATTCCAGGTCCAGCATCGAATCGATACCCTCCTCGATGAAAAAACGGGAAAGCTGCGGCAGGTCCAACACACCGTCACCCTGGTGGGAACCGACTGCCAGAAGTACATGGGCTGCGCCCGCCAGATGCCCCTCCTTTGGCGCGAGTTGTGGCTGCGGCGGGTGGACTCCCCCGGGGGTTGAGGGCCGGGGCCGTCCAGGATTGCCGGCGGGTTGCCGGGGCCGGGACGGGTAGCCTGGAGGCATGCGTTCCCTCGTATGGTTCCGGGGCAAGGATCTTCGTGTGGCGGATCATGGTCCCTTGACAGAGGCCGTGGCTTCGGGGGAGCTGATCCCGCTCTTCGTACTGGATCCATTCTTCTTCGACCCAATCCGGGCCCGGGAACTGCCACACCGCATGCAGTTCCTCCTCGATTCCTTGGGTAGCCTGGAGGCCCGGCTCGCAGACTTGGGCTCGCGCCTGCTGGTGGTGCCGGGGCGCAGCGTGGAGGTGGTACCGCGCCTGGCGGCGGAATGGAAGGTGGATCGCGTGCTGGCACACCGCTGGGTGGAGCCCTTGGGCCGGGAGCGGGATCGCCGGGTGGGGGAAGCCCTGGGACGCCAGGGGGTGGAGTTCCAGCTCTTCGAAGGTGAGACCCTGCTGCCGCCAGGGTCCGTGCGCACCGGCCAGGATCGGATGTTCCGGGTGTTCACGCCCTTTGCGAGGGCGGCGGGGGCCCGGCTCGATCTGGAACCGGTCCGGTCCGTGCCGTCGTCGCTGCCTCCCCTGCCCAGGGATATTGCGGCGATGACAGTCTCCATTCCGTCGATGGAGGACCTTGGCCTGACCCGGAATCCCGCCCTGCAACCGGGAGGTGAACCGCATGCCCACAGCCGCCTGCAGTCCTTCATCAAGGGCCCCATCACGACCTATGGTGCGGACCGCGATCGCATGGACCTCCCCGGCACCTCGCGCCTCAGCGCCGACCTGAAGTTCGGCACGCTCTCGGTGAGCACGGTCTGGCGGGCGGCCGCGGGAGCAGGGCAGGGCGACTCGGGACGGCGGTATCTGACAGAGCTGCTCTGGCGGGAGTTCAGCCACCACCTCCTGTGGGAATGGCCTGAGCTGCTGCAGCAGCCCTTCCGCCCTGATTTCGCGGGCTTCCCCTGGCAGCAGGACGAGGGGGCCTGGCGGGCCTGGACCGCCGGGCGAACCGGCTACCCCGTGGTGGATGCCGCCGCCCGGCAGCTGCTGGCCGAAGGCTTCGTGCACAACCGGGCCCGCATGGTGACCGCCAGCTTCCTCACCAAGCACCTGCTGCTGGACTATCGGCTGGGCGAGGCCCACTACCTGAAGTGGCTCACCGATGGCGACTGGGCCCAGAACAGCGCTGGTTGGCAGTGGAGCGCGGGCTGCGGCTGCGACGCCCAGCCCTGGTTCCGCATCTTCAATCCCGTCACTCAAGGGCTGAAGTTCGATCCGGAAGGGGCCTACGTGAAGCGCTGGGTGCCCGAGCTGGCGGAGTGCCCCACCGCCTTCCTCCACGAACCCTGGCGGGCCCCGAACAGCCTGCGCAGCCGCTTCGACTACCCCAATCCCATCGTGGATCACGCCTTTGCCCGTCAGCGCTTCCTGGCGACGGCGCGGGGACATCTGGGCCGGACCGGAGCGGGCAACCCGGTGTGATGGAGGCAGGCCACTAGAGTCTCTGGGGCCAGCCTCGTTCCGCCGCAGGTGCCGGTGCTCAGGGAATGAGCAGCACCTTGCCGGTGGTGCTCCTGGACTCCAGAAGCCGATGGGCCTCGGCACCGTCGGCCAGGGGGACCCGGGCCGCGATGTGGACCTTCAACAGTCCCTGACGAACCCAGTGGAACAATTCCCCAGCCCGCTGGAGACGATCCTCCCGAGTTCGGAGCACATTCCAGAGGTCGCCGCCCGTGAGGCTCTTGCTGGTGTCCATCAGGTAGCGCGGATCCACCGGCACGGGATCGCCCCCGGCCATCCCGAAGAACACCACGTGACCCCCGGTGCGGGCTGATTCCAGGCTCTTCTGCAGGGTGGCGCCCACGCTGTCGTAGACCACATCCACACCCTCGCTCAGGACCAGGCCCGCCGGGTCCACCTGGGAGCTGAAGTCCCGGGCGGCCTGGGACCAATCCTCGCCGAACAGCACCACCTGCCTGGCTCCGGCGTCCAGGACGGTCTGGACCTTCGAGGCCCGGGAAACGATGCCCAGGACCTCGGCCCCGAGCAGGCTGGCCATCTGCACCAGGAGCAGGCCCACCCCTCCCGCCGCCGCATGCACCAGCACGCTGTCGCCCGCCTTGATGGCATGGCTGTCCCGCACCAGGTACTGGGCCGTGAGGCCTTGCAGGAGCACGGCGGCGGCCACCTCGAACGAGATATCGTCCGGCAGGGGAATGAGCTTGGCCACCGGGACCACCACCCGCTGGGCATGGGCAAAGGCACTATCCGCGAAGGCCACGCGGTCGCCGACCATGATGCCCGTCACCCCGGGCCCCACCGCCTCCACCTCGCCGGCCGCCTCGTAGCCGGCGATCCAAGGGGCTTCCCCCTTCTGGGGGTAGCGGCCCTGGCGCCGGTAGCAGTCCGCGAAGTTCATGCCGATGGCCCGGGTGAGCACCCTGACCTCGCCGCTTCCTGGCACTGGATCAGGAACGGTGCGCCAAGACAGCACTTCCGGACCGCCGTACTGGCTGAAGGTGAGGGCTTGCATGGGCAGCCTCCGCAGGGTCCCGGCCGCTGGGTGGTTTCCCGGCCAAACCCACTTCCTTCTCCATGCTAGTCCCTTGTCGCCATGCAAAGTGGCCATCCTGGGTTTGGACGATTGGGCCACTTCCCGGGGCAGGCTCCCTCAGGCCTGCCCTGGCCGTCGAGGGCTGTGGCCGCTGGAGCCTACGGGGGTGAGGTTCATGTCATTTTCCAAGCGGGGGCCTGATAGAGTGGAGAGCGACAGCCAGGCCTTATCCCTTTTGCTTTATAGACTTACGGGTAACCCATGCACACCATTCGATTCGATGGCAAGACCCCCGGCGCGGCAGAATGCGAGCGGGAAACGGCGCTCCTGGCGGCCAGCATCAAGGCTGGCGTGCCCCTCAACCACCGTTGTGGTGGCCACGCCCGCTGCGGCACCTGTATCGTCACCGTGGTGGAAGGGACGGAAAATCTGAGCGAGATGGGCGCCGCCGAGACGCGCGTCCTGAAGGCCCTGAAGGCGAACCCAGAACAGCGTCTCGCTTGCCAGACCTGGGCCCGGGGCGATGTGGCGGTGAAGTACTAGCTGCCGACAGGCCGCCGACCTTCCATGGCCCGATCCAAGGTGAGCTCGTCGGCGTATTCGAGGTCGCTGCCGATGGGCAGGCCCAGGCCGATGCGGGTGGTGCGGATGCCGATGGGCTTCAGCATGCGGGCCAGCCAGCTGGCGGTGGCCTCGCCGTCCACAGTGGGGTTGGTGGCCAGGATGACTTCCTGGATGGCCTGGTCCTCCAGGCGCTTCAGCAGCTCGCGGATGCGTAGCTGGTCGGGTCCGACCCCGCGCAGGGGCGAGATGAGGCCCCCCAGCACGTGGTAGCGGCCCCGGAAGTGGCCGCTGCGCTCGAAGCTGAGCACATTGGAGGCCTCGGCCACGATCACGAGGCAGGCTGGGTCCCGGCGGGGGTCCAGGCAGATGGGGCAGGTGGGCTGGTCCGTGAAGGCTCCGCAGACCTGGCAGAAGCCCACCTTCTCGGCGGCCTGCTGGAGCTGGTGGGCCAGGTGGGCCATGGCCCCGGGCCCCTCCTTCAGCAGGTGCAGGGCCATGCGCTGGGCGGACTTGGCCCCCACCCCCGGCAGCTTCTGGAGGCTTTCGACCACGGCCTCCAGGGGCGGCGGCAGCTTCACTGGATTACAGCCCCAGGCCCGGAATGTTCAAGCCCGCGCCCATGCCGCCCATCTGCTTCTTCATGGTCTCGTCGACCTTGAGGGCTGCATCGCGGAAGGCCGCCAGCAGCAGGTCCTCCAGCATGGACGGGTCCTCAGGATCCATGGCGTCCTTGGCGATGGAAAGGCCCATCAGCTCTTTGGAGCCATTGAGGGTGACTTTCACCAGCTCGCCGCCGGCGGTGCCGTCCACGCGCAGGTTGGCCTGGGTTTCCGCCAGCTTGGCCTGCATCTGCTGGGCCTGCTTCATCAGAAAGCGCATGTCCATGGGATCAATCTCCGTGTTTGAGGTCGTGGTGGGTGTGGTTCTGTCCATGCAGGTGCGGCCAGTGGATGCGCCGCAGACGCCTGGTGAGCCAGAGCATGAAAAAGTATCCAACAGGCAGGGCCAAAAGGGTACAGATGGTGCCACCCAGGAGGTAGGACTTCAGGATCGGGCGCAGCATGCTGGTCATGGCTTCGAAGCCATCCCAGGTGAGGAAGCTGCGCCAGCCGATCTCGTGCCAGTGGACCTTGGCCAGGTTGGCTTCTGTGAACCGCCCCCGCACGAGATTCCCCACCCAGGTGCTGGCGGTGGCGATGGGCACGACCGTCCAGGGATTGTTGATGAGCATGGCCATGATCATCAGGGGCCTGTGGAGCCGCCGGAAGATCACGCAGAACAGGAACACCATGCCCGTGTGGAGTCCCAGCAGGGGATTCCAGGCGATGGAAAACCCCAGGCAGAAGCTCCAGGCCAGTTGCTCGGGGCTCAGCTCCGGGTGCAGGATGTGGGCCTTCAGGCGGTTCCACAGCCCCCGGGGCGGAGGCGGCGGCGGCGGCGGAACGAACGGCTCGGTGGGCTCAGTCATGGGCGAAGTGGTCGAATCCAAGGTCCGGCAGGGCGCGCGTTCCGGTTCCATCGTAGACCAGCAGCGGGGACGCGCCCTGTTCCATGGCCCGGCCCACAGGCAGGAGTGGTAGGCCCAAGGCCGCTTCCAGCTTCCCCAGGGGCAGGCTGGAGCCAAAGCAGCGGGCATAGTCCTCGCCGCCCCGGAGGGTCGCCTCGTCCCAGTCCCCTTCCAGCAGGATGCTCACCCCGGAGGCCTGGGCCAGGTTGCGCAGATCCCGGCTGAGCCCATCGGAGAGATCCAGGCAGGCATGGACCTCGGGGATGGAGGCCAGGTTGAGGCCCAGGCCCAGGTTCGGCCTCGGGTCCAGGTGGGCGGCCAGATCGGGGTCCGGCTGGTGCGGGTCCCAGCGCTGGCCAGCCTGCAGCTTCCGGAGACCCCGGAGGCTGGCCCCGGGACGCTGATCCAGATAAATCCGGTCCCCGGGCTGGAGGCCGTCGCGCCGCAGCCACCTAGAGGCGAAGCCGAAGGCCGTGAGGCCAAGTCCCAGGCCCCCGGGACGCCCCACCGTGTCGCCACCAATAACCTGGACAGAGGCCTCCCGGGCCCCGGCCGCGAGGCCCCCAAGGAAGGTCTCCAGCCAGGGGGTCGTGATCTCCGGGCCCAGGGCCAAGGTGAGCGTGAACCCGATGGGCCGGGCCCCGGAGGCATCCAGATCGGAAAGGTTGACGGTCAGGAGTTTCCGGGCCAGCAGGTCCGGTGGGTGCCAGTCGAGGTGGAAGTGCTGTCCGGATTCCATGAGATCCGTGGTCACCAGCAGGTGCTGTCCGCTCGGTGTGGGGGGCAGGGCTCCGCAGTCGTCCACCAGGCCACTGCCTCCGGGCAGCAGCTCCCGGATCCGGGCCAGGATCCCCGATTCCTTCAAGTGCATGGGTGGATCTCCGTCACAAGTCCAGTCTCCCACGGCCCGGCCGGTGAGGCGACGCTTGGTCCCGGGGCTTGGCAATGCTAGGTTGATTGGGTTCGCCCACCGCCGGGCCCTAAATGATTCTTGAGGAGACGACCATGGCCATCACCAAAGTCTGGATCGAAGACGGCTGCATCGTGTGCAATGCCTGCGAGGCCGAGTGCCCCGAGGTGTTCCACGTCACCGACACCAGCTGCAACGTCAACGGCTCCGTGCGCGAAGATGGCGTGGACAACGAGAACCGCGACGAGATGAGCCCCCTGTCCGGCAGCTTCGGCACCGATCTCGAGGCCGCCATCGAAGCCGCCGCCGCCAGCTGCCCCGTGGAAGTCATCAAGTTCGAGAAGGCTTAAGGCTGAAACGGCTCTGCCGTTTCAGTAAAGAAAGGGCGCCGTGAGGCGCCCTTTCTTTCATTCATGTCGTTTTTCCACCTCAGCGCGGTCTCCACCATCCTTCGACAGGGTCGCGACCTTGGCAGCGCTGAGCCTGTTGAAGCCTACTCCTTGAGCCCCACGTTCACCTCGAAGTCGCCGGAGGCGGTGCGGAAGGGGATGGCGATGCAAGGGACGTCGCCGCTGCGGCTGATCTTGTGCCCCTTGCCGACCACCACCGTGGGCACGGAAATGGAGAGGCTGAAGCCGTCCTGGATGAGCAGGCGGCGGGCATCGCCCACGACGATGTTGCCGATCTCGCCGATGGCGTCCTCCACGTTCCGGTCCAGCTCGGTGATCTCCTCCATGAGCATGTTGCCGGCAATGCGGCAGGCCAGGTCCGCCGGGAAGCTGAGGATGATGGAGCCCGAGGTGTCGCCGGTGATGCCGATGATGGCGGAGATGTCGTAGGTGGTGATGAGGTCCTCTTTCACCGACAGGCCGATCTTCTCAGCCGCGATGCTGGCCATCATCTCCAGGCTACGGAGCGTGGATTCGATGAAGGGATTGATGAAGGCGACGTTCATGGGACCCCAGGCAATGTGACTGGAGGCTGTTTCGGTCAAGGTCGGCTCCCCCATGACTTCTGGCATTGAGGCCCGGGGTTTCTCCCGTCACCATGGACCTTCTGCCCGGAGACTCCCATGCTCGATCGCCTGCAGGCTGACCTGAAGACCTCCATGCTGGCTCGGGATGCGGCCCGGACCCAGGTGCTGCGCATGGCCCTGGCCGCCTACAAGAACGAGGCCGTGGCCAAGGGGCTGGGCCCCCAGGGGGAGCTGGTCGAAGCGGACGCCCTGGCGGTCTTCAAGCGGCTGGTGAAGTCCCGGGAGGATAGCGTCGCCCAGTTCGAGAAGGTGGGCCAGGCGGACCGGGCCGCCCAGGAAAGGTCGGAAATCGAGCTGCTGAGACCCTACCTGCCGACCATGCTGGAGGGACCGGCTTTGGAGGCCGCGGTGCGGGCCGCCATCGAACAGAGCGGAGCCACCCAGAAAAAGGATCTGGGGCTGGTGATGAAGGCCCTCCAGGCGGCCCATGGCGGCACCGTCGACGGCAAGGCCGCCAGTGCCCTCGTACAGGGCCTGCTGGGGTGATGCTTCGCTGGCCACAGACGCGCAGGCCAGGCTTCGCCTGGGCTTCGCGTGGGGGTCGAAGGGGGGACTTCGCGAGCAAAGCGAGCAGGCGGTCCCCCCTTCCTGGGATAGACTTGAAGGTTCGAGGCCCCGATGAAGCAATCCAAGCTCCTGATCCAGACCCTGCGGGAGACCCCGCGCGACGCCGACGTGGTGAGCCAGCAGCTCATGATGCGGGCAGGCATGATCCAGAAAGTGGCCGCTGGCATCTACAGCTACCTGCCCCTGGCCTTCCGGAGCATCCGCAAGTTCGAGGAGATCGTCCGGGAGGAGCTGGCCAAGGATGGCTGCCAGGAACTGCTCATGCCCGCGGTGCTGCCCGCCGAGCTCTGGCAGGAGAGCGGGCGCTGGAAGTTCTATGGTGACGAGCTGCTGCGCTTCTGCGACCGCAAGGCCAAGGCCGAGGTCGCCGAGCGCCGCGCCCGGGGCGAGAAGCCCGATGAGCGGGACTTCTACAATTTCTGCCTGGGGCCCACCCACGAGGAAGTGATCACGGACATCGTCCGGAAGAACGTCCGCAGCTACAAGCAGCTGCCCATGAACCTCTTCCAGATCCAGACCAAGTTCCGGGACGAGCGCCGCCCCCGCTTCGGCCTCATGCGAGGCCGCGAGTTCACCATGAAGGACGGCTACTCCTTCCACGCCGACGATGCCTGCGCGGACCGCGAGTACTGGGCCATGTTCAATGCCTACAAGCGGATCTTCGCCCGGCTGGGCGTGAAGTTCCGTCCCGTGGAGGCCGACAGCGGCGCCATCGGCGGCAGCTTCACCCATGAGTTCCACGTGCTGGCGGGCAGCGGTGAGGATGCCATCCTCAGCTGCAACGCCTGCGACTACACCTCGAACATCGAAAAGACCGAGGCTCCGGCCCTGCCCGCCGGAGAGAATGGAAAGGCATTTGAGCTGAAGCGTGACCACTTCTGCACTCCCGGCGTGGTGGGCCAGGTGGAGCAGGCGGCGGGAATGAAGGATGCCGAGCACGATGGCATGCCCATCAGCCAGACCAGCAAGTTCTTCCTCTACCGTGTGACCTTCGCCGATGGCAAATCCAAGCTGGTCGGCGCCGTCCTGCGGGGGGATCACGAGGTCAATCCCGTCAAAGTGAAGAACTTCGTCGGTGCCGCTGAGATGGAGCTCATGCCCATGGAGGAAGCCGAGGCCTTCACCGGAGCCAAGACCGGCTTCATGGGTCCTGTGGGGCTCAACGGTGTGATCACCCTGGTGGATCTCAGCCTCAAGGGGTCTGTGAATCTCACCTGCGGCGCGAACCGGACGGATTACCACCACTTCGGTCTGGATCCCGCCCGGGACCTGCCTGGCTGCACCTTCGCGGACCTGCGGATGGCGGCGGAGAACGACGCCTGCAGCCGCTGTGGCAAGGGCACCTACCAGTCCTTCCGCGGCATCGAAGTTGGGCAGGTCTTCAAGCTGGGCATCAAGTACTCGAAGTCCATGGGCTGCACGTTCCTCGACGAGCAGGGCAAGGAGAACCCCATGGTGATGGGCTGCTACGGCATTGGCATCACCCGCACGGTGGCCGCGGCCGTGGAGCAGAACTACGATGCCGACGGCATCATCTGGCCCTGGCCCATCTCCCCCTACCAGGTGCACGTGGTCTGCCTGGATCCCGGCAGCCCGGAGGTTGCCGGGGTGGCCTGCCAGGTGGAGCGGGATCTGGAGGCTGCCGGTTTCGAGGTGCTGCACGACGACCGGGAGGGCCTGAGCCCCGGGGCCAAGTTCAAGGACGCGGACCTGCTGGGCTTCCCCCTGCGGATGACCGTGGGCGCCAAGGGCCTGAAGGATGGCATCGTGGAGTTGCGGGACCGGCGCACCAAGGACGTGGTCAAGCTCAAGCCCGAGGCGGCCGTGGCGGAGGTCGCCGCCGCCCGGGACCGCATCATGCTGGAACTGGAAACCGCGGGAGGCCGCTGATGGCCGAAGGACGGGTTCACCTCACGACCTTCATCGAGGGGGTGCTGGTCCATGGCCAGCAGACGCCTTTCGTCCTGCTGGTGCCCTCCCCCCACAGCCCCCACCGGGGCCTGCTCATGCCCGCCCAGATTCCCTGGTCGCCGGGTTTCCTCCCCACCTCGCTGCTGAGTGCCCAGATCGAGGCCGCCTGGGGCATGCCCTTCCGGTTCGTGGACAAGTCCGTGCTGCCCGTGGTGTTCGATGAGCGCACAAGCCGACTGCCGACCCCCTGGCTGCTCCGGCTGGAAGGGCTGGAAGGTCAGCAGCGCCTCTATTTGAGTCACCTGCTGCGGACCAAGGCCCCGGAGGACCTCCTGCCGCCCCCTCCGCCCGGGGGCCAGTGGTACAGCGACAAGGGCCTCCTTAGCGCCGACCTGCTCCCGGGCGTGCGGCGCCTCTGTCAGTCAGCCCTGCAGGCCATTCTCGAAGGCTGAGGTTCCGCCTCTTCGCCGTTCAAACGAAAATCGGCGCCATTGGCGCCGATTTTCGCAGGGGGCTGCGCCCGAAAAGATTAGACCTGCTCGAACGCGTTGAAGAAGTAGCTGACTTCGAACTTGGCACTCTCCGGCTTGTCGCTGCCGTGGGTGGCGTTGCGGCCGATATTGGCGCCGAACCGCTTGCGCAGCGTGCCCTCGGCGGCATTGGCCGGGTTGGTGGCTCCCATGAGGTCCCGCCAGCGCAGGATGGCGTTTTCGCCCTCCAGCACCATGAGGACCACAGGCCCCTCCGTCATGAAGGCCTCCAGCTCTGCGTAGAAGCCCTTGCCCACGTGCTCGTGGTAGAAGCCCTGGCAGAGGGGCGGGGTCAGGCGGGTCCGCTTCAGGCCCACGACCTTCAGGCCGCTCTGCTCGATGGTGGTGATGATTTCCCCCACATGTCCATCCTTGACGGCGTCGGGCTTGACGATGGCGAAGGTGCGCTCAAGGGCCATGGTTCCTCCAGAATCCAAACCACCAGTGTGGCCTGGACCGGTAACTTCGGCAACCACGGAGCCTTGACCCCAGGCCTGGGCGCTGGGAATCGGGGCTTCCTCACGCTACAATCAACGGTTTACGCGACTGGACGGCTCCATGCTCGACAACCTCCTCAGGAAACTCATCGGCTCCAAGAACGACCGGGAGCTGAAGCGGCTCTGGTCCAGGGTCCAGGCGATCAACAACTTCGAGCCGGACTTCGCCGCCCTCAGCGATGACGCGCTGAAGGCCAAGACCCCCTACCTCAAGGAGAAGCTGGCGAACGGCGCCACCTTGCAAGACATCCTCCCCGAGGCCTTCGCCGTCGCCCGGGAGGCCAGCAAGCGCGTGCTGAAGATGCGCCACTTCGATGTCCAGATCGTGGGCGGCATGGCCCTGCACGAGGGCAAGGTCGCCGAGATGCGCACGGGTGAGGGCAAGACGCTCACCGCCACGCTGCCCCTCTATCTGAACGCCCTGGCGGGCAAGGGCGCCCACCTGGTCACCGTGAACGACTACCTGGCCAGGCGCGACGCCGAATGGATGGGCCGCCTCTACACCTGGCTGGGCCTGAGCGTGGGCATCATCCAACACGGCCTCGATGACCAGCAGCGGCGCGACGCCTACGCCTGCGACATCACCTACGCCACCAACAACGAGCTGGGCTTCGACTACCTGCGCGACAACATGAAGTGGGACCTGGAGGAGTTCACCCAGCGTGGCTTCCACTACGCCATCGTGGACGAGGTGGACAGCATCCTCATCGACGAGGCGCGCACCCCGCTGATCATCGCGGGCAGCAGCGAGGAAGACACCTCCAAGTACTTCCGCATCGATGCCATCGTGCCGAAGCTCAAGAAGGACCAGCACTACAAGGTGGACGAAAAGGATCGCCAGGTCATGCTGACCGACGATGGCATCCACCACGCGGAGCACCTGCTGGGCGTCACCAACCTGTACGACCCCACCAGCATCGAGACCCTGCACGGCCTCAACCAGGCCCTCCTGGCCCACAACCTCTACCGGCTGGACGTGGACTACATGGTCCGTCCCAAGGAGGATGGCAAGGGCATGGAAGTGGTCATCGTGGACGAGTTCACGGGACGCGCCATGCCGGGCCGGCGCTGGTCCAATGGTCTGCATCAGGCCATCGAGGCCAAGGAGGGCGTGGAGGTCAACGCCGAGAACCAGACCCTGGCCACGGTGACCTTCCAGAATTTCTTCCGCATGTACAAGACCCTGGCCGGCATGACCGGCACGGCGGAGACCGAGGCCACGGAACTGCACTCCATCTACAAGCTGGACGTACTGGTGGTCCCCACCAACATGCCCATGATCCGCGCGGATTTCGCGGACACCGTCTACTCCACCCGGACTGGGAAGAAGAAGGCCATCATCGAAGAGATCCGGGAACTGCACACCAAGGGCCAGCCCGTGCTGGTGGGCACCGCCAGCATCGATAGCAGCGAGGACCTGGCGGATGCCCTCAAGGCCGCCCGCATTCCCCACGTGGTGCTGAACGCCAAGCACCACGAGCGTGAGGCGGAGATCATCGCCCAGGCGGGCCGAAGAGGCGCCGTCACCATCGCCACCAACATGGCGGGCCGCGGCACGGACATCATCCTGGGTGGCAATCCCGAGGGGCTGGCCAGGCTGGAAGCCAAGAAGAAGGACATCGCCCTCTACGACGAGCAAGGGTTCGAAACTGCCGAGTTCTCGGCCCTCGTGGAAAACATGCGGGTGCAGACGGCGGCGGAGCACGAGGAGGTGGTGTCCCTGGGCGGCCTGCACATCCTGGGCACCGAGCGCCACGAAAGCCGCCGCATCGACAACCAGCTCCGGGGCCGCGCCGGCCGTCAGGGCGATCCCGGTTCCAGCCGCTTCTACCTGTCCCTCGAGGACGACCTGATGCGGATCTTCGGTGGGGATCGCATCAAGAACCTCATGGGCGCCATGGGCATGAACGACGACGAGCCCATCGAGGCGGGCATGGTCACCCGTGCCATCGAGCGCAGCCAGAAGCGGGTCGAGACCCACCACTTCGAGATCCGAAAGCACCTGCTCGAGTACGACGATGTGATGAACAAGCAGCGCATCTTCTTCTATGGGCTGCGCACGGAGATGCTGAAGGGGAACACCAAGGAGTACGTGCTGCGCGTGGCAGGGGAGATCGCCGAAGGCATCGCCAACGACTTCCTGCCTGACAAGGGCGAGCGCGACCTGGCCGGATTCCGGGAGCGGGTGGAGCAGCTCTTCACCCTCACCGGCGAAGAGGTCGACGCGGTGGGACAGCTGCCCCAGGCCCAGGCCACCGAGGCCTTGGCAGCGCAGGTGCAGCGCTTCTACGAGGGCAAGGACGAGCGGCTGGGCGGCGAGGGCATGCGCAGCTACGAGCGCTGGTCCATCCTCCAGATCATCGACGCGGCCTGGAAGCGCCACCTGCTGGTCATGGACCACCTGAAGGAGGCCATCGGCTTCCGGGGCTATGGCCAGAAGGATCCCCTGGTGGAGTACAAGCGCGAGAGCTACGAATACTTCGAGCAGATGCGCTTCGGCTACGAGGACGAGATCATCTCGTACCTGTACCGGGTGGAACCCCAGCCCTCGTACATGCCGGACGAGGACTTCTTCAGGGGTCCCTCCGAGACCATCGAGCTGGGCCCCGACGAGCAGGGCAACCCCCCCGAGGGGATCCAGCGGGTCCTGCGCTTCACCGCAGGCGGGCTGGAGGATTAGTCCTCGCTCAGCGCCTTTCAGCGAGCAGCGGGGCCCCCTGGGCCCCGCTCGTTTTTACTGACAGCCGATCCCCGACAGCTGATAGCTTTCTATCCATGGAACTCATCGTCGTCACGGGACTCTCGGGGGCGGGCCGGCACTCGGTACTGGGGGCCCTGGAAGATAGCGGCTGCACGGCCCTGGACAACGTGCCACCCCGCCTCCTGGAGCCCCTGCTGGAGCTGGAGGCCAAGCTGCAGCCCAGCCGGGAGCGGCTGGTGGTGGGCATGGACAGCCGGCAGGCGGAGTTCGTCCAGGAGTTCAGGCCCCTTCTGGAGCGCCTCCACCGGGGGCAGGTGCCCGTGCAGGTGGTCTTCGTGGAGGCCGCCGAGGACGTGCTCCTGCGTCGGTACTCCGAAACCCGACGCCCCCACCACCTGGCCCTGCTGGGCACCGCCGAAGAGGGCATCCGCCAGGAGCGGGAACTGCTGGCCCCCATCCGCGCCCTCGCCACCACCATCCTCGATACGAGCCACCTGAGCCTGTCCGAACTGCGCCTGCGAATCGCCGCCCTGGTGCCCCAGGTGCCCACCCGCCACACCGCGGTCCGCCTCCTCAGCTTCGGCTTCAAGCGGGGCATGCCCGCGGATGCGGACGTGATCCTCGATGCCCGGTTCCTCCCCAATCCCTTCTACGTCGAGGCCCTGAAGCCCCTCACCGGCCGGGACTGGCCCGTCCAGGAATACCTGCTGGAGTCCCCGGATTACCGGGAGTTCCTGGAACGCGCCGAATCCTGGCTGCGCTGGTCCCTGCCCTTGGTGCAGCAGGAGGGCCGGGCCTACCACACCCTGGCCATCGGTTGCACTGGAGGCCAGCACCGCTCCGTGGCCCTGGTGGAAATGCTGGCCCAACGGCTCCAGAACGAGGTGGCCTCCCTCACCGTCCGCCACCGGGAACTGGAGCGCTGAGCCCTCAGCCTTCCCTGAAGACCACGTTCCGCTTGGCCAGATCCTCGCGGATGAAGTCCCAGGCGCCGGGCTCCTGGCCCACGAACTCCGGGGGGCTGATGCCCTTGCGGGAGTAGCCGCCCTTGGCCAGCAGCCGCACGGCGGCGGTGCAGGTATAGCCGGTGGTGCGGGCCATGGAGGTGGTCTTCGTGGCGCGATCATAGCGATCCAGGAGACTCCATTGCTGGCGCATCTGCTGACCGCCCTTTTCGCCTTCCACGGTGACCCGCATGACCGTGAAGTCCTCTTCTCCCTCCTGCATGAACCAGAGGGGGAAGAGCAGGTGGGTGGTCAGGTCCAGGGGGCTGATCTCGACCCCCGCGACCTTGAGCTTCTCTTTGCCAAAGAAGCCGGATTCCCGGAGCATCCGCATCTTCTCGATGTGCCCGGGGTAGCGCAGGGTCTTCTCCTTCATGTGGGGCACCTGGGGGAAGGTCTGCAGGATGCTCCGTAGGCCGTCGGTGTTGAAGGATTCCAGGGTGCCCAACTCGTCGAAATCCAGCAGCTCGGGCTCAGAGAGGGCCGGGAAGGTGACCACCTGGCCATCCTTCACGTAACGGGCAGGGCGGGTGTATTCCTCGATGACGTCGATGGGGCTGAAGCCGGCCTTGTACTCGTAGGGCCAGGTGCGGACCACCGGCAGGCCCCCCACCAGGCACTCGAAGGAGGTGATGCGGTCCCACTGGCGGGAGAGATCCCCCAGAATCATGTTGTGGCAGCCCGGGGCCACGCCGCAGTCCACGATGGCCGTGAGGTTCTGGGACTTGGCCAGGGCATCCAGCCCGAAGCAGTCCTCATCGAAGAAGGAGATATCCACCAGGGGCTTGCCGGCCTCGAGGACCGCCTTGGCTGTGGCGAAGCCCATGAAGCCCGGCATGGCGCCCACCACCAGGTCCGCGTCGGCCACGGCGGCCTTGATGGCCTCCGGGCGCGCCAGATCCGCGACCTGGGTGGCCAGCCCGGCCTCGCCCATGCGGGCCAGGGCCGCCTCCGAGCGGTCCACTACCGTGACCCGGAAATCCGGGGCCAGATCCTTGGCCATGGCGCCACCGACGCGGCCGACTCCGAGAACGACAACGTGCTTCATGGCAGTACTCCCAATGGGATGTGGATTCACTGCCGAATTATCCTCGGGATGTCAGAGACTACCGGAAGGATCCGGGGGATTCTTGACGAATTGTCCAAGGTGGAAGGATCCAGGCTATCCCGGCATGCTGGAGCCATGGCCCGAGCCCCCATGTCCCTTCGCCTCTTTCTGGCCATTGCCGCCCTGGCCGTGCTCCCGGTCCTGGGGGGCTGGTGGACCTGGAAGGGGCAGGGCCCGCTGCGGCAGGAGGCCACGGTGCTGGTGAAGAAGGGGACCAGCATCAACCAGGTGGCGGACCAGCTCGAGCGGGAGGGCGTCATCCGCTCGGCCTCCCTGTTCAAGCTCTGGGCCCGGACCCGCAAGCTCCAGCTCATCCGCGGCGAGTACACCTTCACGGCCCGGGCCAGCCTGGCGGACGTGGCCGGGAAGCTGCGCCGGGCGGAGATCCACTACACGCGGGTGTCCATCCCCGAGGGGGCCCACGCCTGGTCCGTCCAGAACCGCTTAAAGGAGTTCGTGCCGGAGGAGGTGTTCTGGACGCTGTGGAAGAGCCCGCGGCTGGCCAAGGCCGCCGGCTTCGAGCAGGCGGAAAGCCTGGAAGGGCTCCTGGCACCGGCCACCTACAGGCTGCACCACGCCATGGAACCCGAGGAGGTCATGCTCATGCTGGTGGAGGCCTTCCGCGACCAGGTGCGGCCCGAACTGGAAGGAGGCGTGCTGCCGCCCTATGAAACCCTGATCCTGGCCAGCCTGGTGGAGAAGGAAACCAAGCTGCCCGAGGAGCAGCCGAGGGTGGCCGGGGTCTACAAGAAGCGCCTGGACATCGGCATGCGCCTGCAGTGCGATCCCACCAGCCTCTACGCCCGGTGGCTTCTGGGTGATTTACGGTTCACTGCACCGCTGGTGGCGGATATCCGGCGCTCCCACCGGTTCAACACCTACGCGGTGGGCGGACTGACCCCGACCCCCATCGCCATTCCCAGCGCATCCTCCATCGAGGCTGCCAAGGCCCCCCTTGTGGGGAAGGATCTCTACTTCGTGGCCACCGGATTGGGGGGGCACACCTTCGCCGCCAACCTCCGGGATCACAACAGGAACGTGGGGGTCTACCGCAAGGAGATCGCCCGGCAGAGGAAGGCCGCTCGTGGCTAAGGCACGCTTGGACCAATTGCTGGTGCAGCGCGGGTTCTGCGAGACCCGGGCCAAGGCCCAGGCCCGCATCCTGGCGGGTGAGGTGCTGGTGGGGGACCGGCCCGTGACCAAGGCGGGCACGGCCGTGGATGAGGCGGCCACCATCCGCCTGCGCGGTGAGACCCTGCCCTTCGTGGGCCGGGGTGGGCTGAAACTGGCCGGGGCCATGGATCTGTGGGCCATCGATCCAACGGGGCTGGTCTGCTTCGACGCCGGCTCCAGCACCGGCGGCTTCACGGATTGCCTGCTGCAGCGGGGCGCGGCAAAGGTCTACGCCGTGGACGTGGGCACCAACCAGCTCCACTGGAAACTGCGCAGCGACCCCCGGGTGGTCTCCATGGAGCAGGTGAACCTGCGCACCTGGGACCCTGCTTTCATCCCCGAGCGCTGCCAGCTGCTGGTGGCGGACCTGAGCTTCATCTCTCTGAAGCTGGCCATCCCCCCCGTGCTGCCCAGTCTGGTGCCGGGGGCCGAGGCCGTGCTGCTGGTGAAGCCCCAGTTCGAGGCTGGGCGGGACGATGTGGGCGCCGGGGGCATCGTGCGGGATCCGGCCATCCACCGGCGGGTCCTGGTGGATGCCTGGACCTTCTTCGCGGGAACGGAGCTGCGTCCCCTGGCCCTGGCCATGAGCCCCATCAAGGGAGGCGAGGGCAACACGGAATTCCTGCTGCGCCTCCAACTGGGCGCCGAGGCGGGCGAGCTGGGCGCGGCGTTGGCTTCTTTAGCGCTCTGACCGGGGTGATCTAGAGGCTGTCCCAGTCGGTGTGGATCGACGGCGCAGGCGTCCCGGCCAGGATTTCCATGGGCGGCTCCTCCGCCTCCTCCAAGTTGGAGGCCTGCCACCGGGTGAAACCGTCGAGGGCCGGTTGCCCGCCTGGGCGGGTGCCCTGGCCGGTGAAGGTCAGGCGGGTCTCCGGATCCTCGGCCAGGGTGTTGAGGTTGGCGATGTCGGCGGTGCCCTCCCGTTGGAAGCGGCCCGCCAGGGCCAGATCCTGGGTGTAGAGGGCAGTGACGGTCCCGCAGTGGGCGCCCTGTAGCCAGCTCATGGCCTCGTCGAAGTCCTTGACGGTGCATAGGTTCACCGCCGGGCCAAGGACCGGGTGGCGGAACAGGCCCATGTCGGGTCTGACCCCAGCCCACACACAGGGCTGCATGTACAGGCCATGGCCGATGTTGCCCTTGACCTGGCTGCTGCGGTTGGCCTCGGTCCACGGATCGCCCCCGGTCAGCAGGGTGGCCCCCTGGGCCTGGCCCAGCTCCCAGTGCTCCCGGAAGGCGGTGGCGGTTCGGGCATTGATCATGGGACCGAAGGCCACCTCGGCCTCGGTCATGGGGTTGCCCATATCCAGGCGGGCCACGGCCTCCAGGAACCGCCGCCGGAAGGGCTCCGCGCAGGCATCGTGCAGAAGGATGGTTCCCAGGCTGGTGACCCCCTGGCCGGCCTGGGCGAAGGCGGCCCCCAGGGCGTCTTCCACGGCCTGGTCCAGGTCCGCATCCGGCAGCACCACCATGGACCCCTTTCGGGTCAGCTCCAGACTGGGGACGATCAGGTTGCGTCCGCACAATTCGCCCACGGTGCGTCCCAGGGCCGGGGAGCCCACGAAGCTGAAGGACTGGAAGTGGCCCTTCTCGATGCCCGCCAGGAAGTGCTTGCCGCAGCCGGCCCGGCCCCGGCCGTTGACGGTGTTCACCACGCCGGGGGGCAGGCCCGCTTCCAGCATGGCCCGGAGGAGGAGGTAGGCGGCGGCGGGGGCATTGTCGCTGGGCTTCCAGACCACCGTGTTGCCGCACAGGATGGCGGGGAGGATCTTCCGGCTGGGGGCCGCCAGGGGGGAGCTGCCGGTGGCCAGGATGCCGCAGACGCCCACGGGGCGGAGGCGGGCCCGGGCCCCCGAGCCAAAGCTGCGGCTCTGGGCCCGCCGGGTCTCGACACAGAAGAAGGCGCAGGCGTCGATGGCTCCCTGCACTTCCGCCAGGGCCTCCCGGGGGGTCATGCCGATTTCCCGCATGACGATGCGGGCGAGCTTGTCCCGGTGGGTGGCCAGGATGGTGGCGGTGCGCTGGACCAGGTCCTCGCGGGTGGCTGCGCTGGTGGCGGACCAGCTCCGGAAGGCGTCGGCGGCGGCTTTGGCGGCCTTGGCCACGTCCTTCTCACCGCTGTCCGGGAACATGCCCACCAGGTCCCGGTGGTCTGCGGCCGACTTGGACTGGATCATGGAGAGGTCGCCTTCGACCTCCTTGCCGTTGATGACGTTGAAGCCAATGATGCTTTTCCCCGCCGCGGCGGCCTGGGGCGAGTTCGGTTTCACGTACATGCCGGGCTCCGGAGCTGGAAAGGTGAGCATGGTCAGAGCAAGCAAGCCTCTGCATGCCTTCACTCCAGCTTCGGCACCCGAACCTGTACACTGGAATATTGCCGGAGTCCGGGTGTTCGACAGCATCTCCATCCCCACCATCCTCGTCAGCTACGTGGCGCTGCTCTTCAGCCTCAGCGTCCACGAGGCCAGCCATGCCTCGGCGGCCTACTGGTTGGAGGACGATACGGCGGCCCGGCTGGGGCGGATGACCCTGAACCCGCTGGCCCACATGGATCCCCTGGGCACCTTCCTCTTCCCCTTGTTGGGTATGGTCACGGGCTTCCCCTTCATCGGCTGGGCCAAACCGGTACCCGTAGACCCCCGGAACCTCAGCCGCCGATTCACTCAACGGACGGGCTATGCCATGGTGGCCGCCGCCGGGCCAGCGTCGAACCTGGTGCTGGCAGGGCTTTTCATGGCCGTTCTCCTCGTCCTTGTCAAGCTCGCGGCGCCCGGACCCGCACTCGAATTGCGGCTCTTCATCTACTCCATGTTCGCCAAGGTCGAGAACCTCCAGGTCTTTCAGCAGGGGTCCGGGATGACCCTGGCACTCGCCCTGGCGGGCCGCCTGGTGCTCATCAACATTGGCCTGGCCCTCTTCAACCTCCTGCCCATGGGACCGTTGGATGGCGCGGGCATCCTGCGGGGCATGCTGCCCTGGCGCTGGCTTCCCAGGTTCGACCGGATCCAGCCCTGGATGGGGGGCCTGCTGATCGTGTTGGCGCTCACCGGTGTGCTTAGATACGTCATTGGACCTGTCTTCGAGCTCGTCTTCACGGGCATCGAAATGGTCGCCCGCCTCGTTCTGGGAGCTTGATCCATGCAGCACCGCGTCCTTTCCGGCATCCAGCCCTCGGGTTCCCAGCACATCGGCCACCTGGTGGGGGCCCTGGACAACTTCGAGAAGCTCCAGCACGGGAATCAGGCCTTCTACATGATCGTGGACTGGCACGCCCTCACCTCGAAGTACGAGGCCGTGGAGGAGATCTGGCCCGCCACCCTGGAGCTCACGGCCTGCTTCCTGGCCACGGGGCTGGATCCCGAGAAGGCCACGATCTTCCTGCAGAGCCAGGTCAAGGAGCATGCGGAGCTCCACCTGCTGCTCTCCATGATCACGCCCCTCTCCTGGCTGGAGCGGGTGCCCACCTACAAGGAGAAGCTGCAGAACGCCGTAGCCGACCTTGGCAGCTACGGGTTCCTGGGCTACCCCCTGCTCCAGACCGCCGACATCATCATCTACAAGGCCCGGAAGGTGCCCGTGGGCGAGGACCAGCTCTTCCACCTGGAACTGGCCCGGGAAATCGTCCGCCGCTTCAACTTCCTGTTCCAGCGCGAGGTATTCCCGGAGCCCGAGGCCGTGCTCACGAAGACACCCAAGGTGCCGGGGTTGGACGGCCGCAAGATGTCCAAGAGCTACGGGAACTGCATCTACCTGCGGGACACCAACGCCGAGATCCTGGAGAAGTGCACCCGGCAGATGGCCTCGGATCCGGCCCGGGTGCGCAAGACCGATCCCGGCAACCCCGACATCTGCCCGGTCTTCGAGTTCCACAAGCTGTTCAGTGACGACGCCACGGTGCAACTCGTCAACACGGAGTGCCGCCGGGCCGGCATCGGCTGCTTCGACTGCAAGAAGCGGGTGGCCGAGGCCATGATCCGCCGCATCGAGCCCGTGCGGGAGAAGATCGAGGCCAACCTGGCCCATCCGGAAAGCATCCAGGACGTGCTCCGGGACGGCAGCGCCCGGGCCCGCAAGGTGGCGGCCGAGACCATGGCTGACGTGCGCGACGCCATGAAGATGCCGACGCTTTAGCGCACCCCAGAATGGGCGCAGAACGGGGCCTTGTGTTCCTTCCCGTCCCTGATAGACTTTTCTTCTCGTGGTCCCTTAGCTCAGCTGGTTAGAGCATCTGACTCTTAATCAGAGGGTCCCCGGTTCGAGTCCGGGAGGGACCACCAGCAACGAGGCCCCGCAGATCGAAAAGTCTGCGGGGTTTTCCCTTTCCATGGGGGTGATCGGGCCTGTTCGGTTCGCCTAACACCCCACCCTGGGGGTTATCCTGGTGGCCATGATTCCAAGTGTGCCCAGCCAGCAGGCCCCAAATAAACCGGAGCGGTGTCTGCCCTCCTGTTCCTGGAACTGCGTGGGCCGGTGCGCCACCTGCCCGGTCCAGCAGGGGAGCGCCGAAGGCCCCCGGGTGGACATCCACGGACGGATGATTCCTGGGAGCAGGTGACTGCTCCGGGAAGGGCAGGGAGCCCAGCCCGCACCCTGGGAGCACGGCGGCGGTCCGACCAGGAGCTGCGAGCATCTTTGCTAGACTGGAGGAGAAGACCAGGACCCTTGGCGCTTCCTTCTGTTTCCTTCTCCGGAGTGCATGGCTTGCTGGCTTTGAAACTGCGAAGTCTCCTGTTGATGCTGGTGCTCGGGACTGCTGCTCCCATGGCCTCGTTCGCGCAGGAGGCCCCACCGACCACCCAGACCACTGGCCTGGCCGCCCCCCTCCTCGAGGAGGCCAAGCGCTTTCTGGGCACCCCGTACCGGTACGGCGGCCGAAGCCCCAGGGGTTTCGACTGCTCAGGGTTCGTGGGCTTCGTGTTCGAGTCGTACGGCATCCGGCTGCCGCGGGCCTCGGTCCGCCAGGCCAGGGAGGGTGAATTGGTCGACCTGGGCGAGATCCAGGCGGGCGACCTCCTGTTCTTCAAGACCCGCGGCAAAAAGAATCGCATCAGCCACGTGGGGATCTACCTGGGTGAGGGCCAGTTCATCCATGCGGGTGCCTGGGGCAGCCGGAAGAGCCGCTGCGTGAAGATCAGCGAGCTGGATGGCAGCTACTATGTGAAACGCCTGGTCTCGGCCCGGCGGGTCCTGGGGCCAGCCTCGGCCCTGCTGGAGGTTCCCCGGCAGGTGCTGCGTTCCGAACATGAACCCTCGAGCGAAGCGCGCCTCGAGCCCTGAAGGCTGCACCCTTCTGAAGGCAGGAGTTCCCCATGAAGCCATTCCGTCTGTGCCTGCTGCTGTCCGGGCTTTGCACCCTGATGGCCCAGGAAGCCCCCCAGCCCGCCAGGACCATCACCCTCGCCGCCGTGGGCGACACCATGGTGGGCTCGGTCTATCCCTCCCGGGCCGCCATGCCCCCCGAGGATGGGCGGCGGGTCTTCGAGCGCGTGCAGCAGCTCTGGGCCGGGGCCGACATCGTCCTGGGGAACTTCGAGGGCACGGTGAGTTCGGATGCCTCGGCGGCCCGGGCCCTGGGCCCGAATTCCTACCGGTTCCTTATGCCCAAGGAAAGCCTGAAGTTCTATCGGGACGCCGGGTTCACCTGCCTCACCCTCGCCAACAACCACGGCATGGATGCGGGACAGACCGCCCGGGACGCCACCGTCGCGGCCATGGAGGAGGCCGGTCTCGCCCACGTGGGCAGCCTGGCCCAGCCCAGCGCCATCCTGATGATCAATGGCCTCCGGGTGGGCATCATCGGCGTGGCCCCCCACATGAACTGCTTCCCCATGGATGCGGAGCTGGTGAGCCAGCGGGTGAAGGCCCTGAAGGAAGCCGATGGCTGCGCCCTGGTGGTGGTCACCATGCATGCCGGCGCCGAGGGGGCCAAGGCCCTGCATGTCCCCCGGAGGAAGGAGATCTACCTGGGCGCCGATCGGGGCGACGTCTACGCTTTCGCCCATGCGGTCATCGATGGCGGGGCGGACCTGGTGCTCGGCCACGGACCCCACGTGCCCCGGGCCATGGAGGTCTACAGGAACCGGCTCATCGCCTACAGCCTGGGCAACTTCGGGACCCATGGCTCCTTCAACGTGAAGGGCGTGAACGGGCTCGGCCTGGTGCTGGAAGCCACCCTGCGGGAGGATGGCAGCCTCCTGGGGCTGCGCATCCATTCCACCCGTCAGGACAAGGGCTCTGAAGGCTGGGCCCTGGGCATCCCCGTGGAACCGGATCCCGAGGAAGGCGCCCGCAAGCTCATCGAGAAGCTTTCCGAAGCGGATTTCCAGATCGACCTCACCAAGTACTACCTGCCGGTCCCGAAGCCCTGAGCCGGTCATGACCCCGAACCTGGATCGCCGGGAGTTTCTTCAAGTCAGCGCCGCCGCCGGTTTGGGCGTGGCCCTTCCCGGCGCCGCGGAGCCCGGCGGTTCCAGGGCGCCGCAGATCCTGCGTTCTGGGCCCCGGCCGGTGGTGGTGGCCAGTGCCAACGGCCACCGCTTCACCAACGGGGGCACCCTCACCTGCGTGGCACTGGCCTTCGACCGGATCACCCGGGGCGCCGACGTGCTCGATGCCCTCGTGGAAGGCGTGAGCATCGTGGAACTGGACCCCGCCGACCATAGCGTGGGCTTCGGGGGTCTGCCCAATGCCGATGGCATCGTGCAGCTGGATGCCTCCTGCATGCACGGGCCCAGGCGCCGGGCCGGTGGGGTGGCCTGCCTGGAGGGCGTGCGCACCCCCTCCCAGGTCGCCCAGAGCGTGCTGGCCCACACGGACCATCACCTGCTGGTGGGGAAGGACGCCCAGACTTTTGCCCGGCAGATGGGGTTCACCATCGAGGCGGACCTCAACACCGAGCACAGCCGGAGGCTCTGGCTGGATTGGAAGCGGCGCGTGGACCCGCAGCACTGGCTGGATCCGGAGAAGCGCATTGCCGCCGGCCGCGAAGCGGGCCTGCAGATGGTCCGGGAGGGCCTCATCGATCCCGACCACTACTACGGCACCATCACCTGCAACGGCCTGAACGCCAGGGGCGAGCTCTGCGGCGTCACCACCACCAGCGGCCTGGCCTGGAAGATTCCCGGCCGGGTCGGCGATTCCCCGATCCTGGGCGCCGGGCTGTACGTGGATCATGCGGTGGGTGCCGCGGGCTCCACGGGCCGCGGCGAGGCGAACCTGTACTGCCTGTCTGCCTTCTTCGCGGTCGAATGCCTGCGCCGGGGCATGTCCCCCAAGGATGCCGGGCTGGAGGCCCTGCGCAGGGTGCAGGCCGCCACCCTCGAGAAGCGGCTGCTGAATGCCCGGGGCCTGCCAAACTTCGGC
Organism: Candidatus Geothrix skivensis; assembly: GCA_016721195.1. Lineage (GTDB taxonomy): Bacteria > Acidobacteriota > Holophagae > Holophagales > Holophagaceae > Geothrix > Geothrix skivensis. The sequence goes on from JADKIO010000005.1 coordinate 678,454, forward strand.
CTCAGCCTTTACATCCTCAACGCCAGTGGCGAGGTGGCCGGGGTCTCCCTCTACGCCTCCAGGTACGCCGTCTGTGATGAGAACGGCCCCAGGCTCGAGCCAACGGAGGCGCTGTTTCCCGGCCGGGCGCTGGACTGAAGAAGGTGCCTCCCGGCCGGTTTGCCGAAACGTCAATTCCGGGCGACGTGCACACCGTTGCAGGCGTGGAATGGATGCTGAGCGCCCGGTGTTCCTTCTGATCTGTCAATCATGCCGCTTGCGGCCACCTCGAGGAGGTCGCCGAGGGCCCTTCCCGAACGGATCTGCGAGCCCGCAGAGCGCGACTCCGTGGGCCTTCCGGCGAACAGGCCGCGCGTCACAATTCGCCGATGGCGAAGGTGCCGCTGGGGGCTTCCCGCTATATTTAAGACGCTGCCGAGGCGGTTCGGGCGGGCCTGGGAATGGGGTACGTACGGGAGGATCACCGTGGATTTGAAACGCGTCATCGTCGATCTCATGCCTGGGCCCCTGGTCCGGACCTTCGCTGCCCCCTACATCGCGGGCAAGGGGATCGCCAGCGGGGTGGCCAAGGCCGATGAGCTGCATGCCAAGCAGGGCCTTCATTCCACCGTGGACCTCCTGGCGGAGGAAGTCTTCCGTCGTGAAGACGTGGAAGCCACGGTCCAGGTCTACCTGCGCATGATCGAGGCCCTGAAGGACCGTCCCTTCGCCAGCATCAGCCTCAAGCCCACCTCCCTGGGCATCAACGAGAGCGAGGCCTACTGCCAGGACAACCTCCGCCGCATCGTCGCAGCCGCCGCGGTCCACGGCATGCACATCACCCTGGACATGGAGGATCGGCACTTCACCGACGTCACCCTCCGCATGTTCAAGGCCATCCGGAACGAGTTCGACAATTTCGGGATCGTCCTGCAGAGCAGGCTCTTCCGGACCCCGGAGGACATCAGATCCCTGCACACCAAGCCCTGCAAGGTGCGCATCTGCATCGGCATCTACCGGGAGCCCGCTGAGGTGGCGCTGCAGGAGAAGCCGGACATGAAGGAGAAGCTCTTCGAGCAGGTGCAGCAACTGCTCGACCAGGGGCACTACCCGGAGATCGCCACCCATGACGAGCCCCTGATCCGCCGCTGCATGGCCTACCTGGACCAGAAGGGCGTAACGAAGGATGCCTACGAATTCCAGATGCTCCTGGGCGTCCCCCGGACGGAGCTGCAACAGGAGATCGTCCAACGCGGCCAGATCATCCGGCTCTACGTCCCCTTCGCGGAGGACTGGAAGTACGCGGTGCACTACCTGAAGCGCCGCCTGGCCGCCAGCCCCTCCATGGCCCTGATGGTCATGAAGAACCTCTTCGGGAAGTGAGCCGGCATTTAGGTGTTGGGAAAGCCATCGACCGGGCGTATGGTGCTGGAGTGGGATCGTGTCCCACCCTTCCGGAGGATTCCATGAAGAAGTTCCTGGCACTCGCCCTGGTGAGTTCCTTCGCCCTGGTGGCCTTCGCCGCCGAGGAGAAGAAGCCCGAGCCCAAGAAGTCGTCCTGCGGCATGGCCTGCTGCGAGAAGAACAAGGTGGCTTCCTGCAAGGACTGTCCGGACTGTGGCAAGAAGAAGGAAGCCCCGAAGAAGGGCTGAGCCACGGCCCAACCGCCAAGGTCCGACCCCGGAGCCCGGCTCCGGGGTCTTTTGCGTTCTGGACCCATTCATGATTGTCTGGACGCATGAAGATACGTCGCTGGATACCACCCCTGCTCCTGCTTCTCGTGGCCTCTGCGGTCATGGTCGGATGGTTGTGGACCCGTGAGGCCCTGCCGCAGGCCCAGGAGAGTACAGCCACTCTTAAACCTAATAAACAGGCAGGAAAGGGCCTTCGGCGCGAGGGTCCGCCCCGGGAACGGCTGGTGGACCAGACCCCCCTGCTGACCGCCCGCAGCCTGGTGGCCCTGGCGGCCACGCTTGAAGAAAAGCAGCTGGCTCTGCAGGCTGAACGCCTTGGCAATCATTCCGTCGATCTCGCCTTCTCCGATTCCCTGCGCCGGGCCGCCACTGCCCAGCCAGTGCAGACCCCTGAGATCAAGCAGCTGGCGGAGGCCAAGGCCAAGGCCCAGGCCACGTTCGAGGCCAATCAGCAGCTGCTCCTCCGGCTCACGCGGCAGCTGGCCAGTGCCCGGGGACCCCTGAAGGACACCCTGGAAGATCAGATTGAGGTCGCCAAGGCCCAGGGAGAGCTGGACAAGGATGAACTGGAGACCGCCTCGAACGACCTGGCGAAGGCCGGAGGTGATCCCCAGGCCAAGATCAAACGGCTGAAGGAGGCTCACGAAGCTGCGGACCGGGAATCCATGCAGGTCATGGCGGTAGCCAAGCCTGCGCCGCTGTTTCAGGCCGGGAGCCTGGTGGGCAGGATCCTGGAATGGCGAGGCCAGCGCCACAAGTACGCGCGGCTGGAACAGGCGCGGCTGGAGGCCCAGACCAAGGGCCAGTCCCTGGCCAAGCGCCGGACAGAAATCGAGGCCCAGGCCAAGGCCGAGCAGGAGGACCGCGAAGCCGCGAAGTTCTGGGCCGCAAATCTGGTGAAGGAGTCCGCGGCTGCTGGGGGCGGGCCCGGACGGGACCAGGCCCGGTCCGCCGTGTCCTACCTCCAGCAATATGGCGAGGTTCAGCAGCGGCTCTCCACCATGACCCGCCGGATCCAGGATCAGCAGGCCCTGGGGGAGACCTACGGGGCCTGGATGGGGCTGGTGGATGGGTACCGAAACACCGCCCTCCATGGGGTGCTGACCCGGGTGCTGGTGATCCTGGGTGTGGCCCTGCTGGCCTATCTCCTGGGCCTGCTGGTGGGGCAGGGCTTCCAACGGCTGGATGGGGGAGACCGCGTGTCGGTGGCCGCCCACAAGTCGGTCCTGAAAGTCATCCTGCGGGTGGTCGCGGCGCTGGCGATCATCCTGCTCATCCTGGGCATTCCCCCCCAGGCCACCACGGTGTTCGGCCTGGCGGGAGCGGGGCTCACGGTGGCGCTCAAGGACTTCATCGTGGCCTTCTTCGGCTGGTTCATCCTCATGGGGAAGAACGGCATCCGGGTGGGTGACTGGGTGGAGATCCGCGGGGTCGGCGGCGAGGTCGTCGAGATCGGGCTTCTCCGCACCGTGATCCTCGAGACGGGCAGCTGGAGTGATGCGGGGCACCCCACCGGCAGGAGGGTCGCCTTCGTGAACAATTTCGCCATCGAGGGTCATTTCTTCAACTTCTCGACGTCCGGCAAGTGGATGTGGGACGAGCTGCGCGTCCTGGTGCAGCCCGGCCAGGATCCCTACCCGGTCATCGACGGCGTGCAGCGGCTCGTGGAGAAGCAAACGGAGGCCAATGCCAAGCTGGCGGAAGCGGAGTGGCAGCAGACGGCGGCCCGCTACCGGGTCAAGGCCTTCTCCGTGGTCCCTGGGGTGCAGGTGGTACCAGGCACGAATGGCATGGAGGTCCGGGCCCGCTACATCACCCGCGCCTTCGAGCGTCACGAGACCCGCTTGCGGTTGAACCAGGCCGTGGTGGAGCTCCTGCACGGCCCCCGCGGGGACGTTGACCCAACCAGTGTGAAAGCCGAGGCCTGATGATTTCGTTTTCAAACGTGAGCAAGCAGTACGGCAAGCAGATCCTGTTCATCGAAGCCGATTTCCAGCTCAACCCCGGCGAGAAGGTGGGGCTGGTGGGGCCGAACGGAGCGGGGAAGTCCACCCTCTTCCGCATGATCATGGGGGAGGAATCGCCGGATGACGGCAGTGTGAACCTGCCCAGGAAGATGACTCTGGGGTACTTCCGGCAGGAAGTGGACGAGATGAGCGGCCGGCCGGTGCTGGACGAGGCCATCGCCGGCAGTGGCCGCCTGGGCGATCTCCACCATGAGCTGCTGGACCTCGAGCACGCCTTGGCCGATCCCGACCGGGGCGACGAACTGGAGGCCATCCTCGACCGCTTCGGCCACGTGCAGGAGGAATACCAGCACCTGGGCGGGTACGAGCTGGAAGCCAAGGCCCGGGCCTGCCTGCACGGCCTGGGCTTCGAGGATGAGCAGATCGACGGCGATGTGGGGGCCCTCTCCGGGGGCTGGAAGATGCGCGTCTCCATGGCCAAGGTGCTGCTCGGCAACTTCGACGTCCTGCTCATGGACGAGCCCACCAACCACCTGGACATCGAATCCATCCTCTGGCTGGAGACCTACCTGAAGGCCGTGCCCGCCACCCTGCTGATGACCAGCCACGACCGGGACTTCATGAACCGCGTGGTCACCAAGGTGCTGGAGATCGATGGGGGCGACATCGTCACCTACACCGGGAACTACGACTTCTACGTGAAGGAGCGGGAGCAGCGGGACACCAACCAGGAGGCCGCCTACGCCCGGCAGCAGGCCAAGCTGGCCAAGGAACGGCGCTTCATCGAGCGGTTTTCGGCCCATGCCGCCAAGGCCGCCCAGGTGCAGAGCCGCGTGAAGGCCCTGGACAAGATCGAGCGCATCGAACCTCCGAAACAGCGCCGCGTGGTGAAGTGGGATTTTCGCAGCCCGGGTCGCTCCGGCGACGACGTGGCCATGCTGGAGGGCGTCTGCAAGGCCTACGGCAGCCGCAGGCTCTACGACCAGTTCGGCCTGCACATCCGCCGTGGCGAGCGCTGGTGCGTCATGGGCAAGAACGGCGCGGGCAAGTCCACCCTGCTGAAGATGGTGGCGGGGGCGGTGCAGGCCGACTCGGGCTCGGTGCGCCTGGGCGCCAGCCTGAACCTGGGCTACTTCTCCCAGCAGGCCCTGGATCTGCTGGACCCGGAGCTCACGGTGCTGGAGCAGATGCAGAAGGACTTCCCCATGGAGGGCCTGGGGGTCGTGCGCAACCTGCTGGGTGCCTTCCAGTTCTCCGGGGACGACGTGGACAAGAAGGTGCGCGCCCTGTCCGGCGGTGAGAAGTCACGGCTCGTCATGGCCCGGATGCTGTTCAACCCGCCCAACTTCCTGGTGCTGGACGAGCCCACCAATCACCTGGACCTGGCCACCAAGGAGATGCTCATCGAGGCCCTGAAGGACTTCGAAGGCACCATGCTCTTCGTGTCCCACGACCGGGCCTTCCTGCGGGGCCTGGCCAACCGGGTGCTGGAGCTGGGGGGCGAGGAACACGACGGTCCCCTGGTCTTCGGCGGCTCGTACCCCGAGTACGTGGAGCGCATGGGCCGCGAGGCGCCGGGCGTGCACAACTAGACCCTCTTGGCGGCATCCCTGGCTGTCCTCAGGGGCCCAGCAGCGGGACCAGGTGCTGCTGGAGTTCCTTCAGGCCGAAGGGCTTGGCGAGCAACGTGACGAAGGGGTGCTCCTCCAGCAGGCGCAGGGCGGTTTGATCCGCCCGGCCCGTGGCCAGGAGGACGGGCAGGGTGGGGCGCAGCGCCCGAAGCCGCGGGAGGGTCCCGGCACCACCCAGGCCGGGCATGTTCAAGTCCAGGATCACCACATTTGGTTCCAGCCCGGCTTCGAGGGCTGCCAAGGCCTCTTCGCCGCTCCTGGCTGTGGCTACTGCGTGGCCCAGCAGTTCCAGGATCGCCTGCATGGAACTTTGGATCAGCTCGTCATCGTCCACCAGCAGGACCGTCAGTCTGTCGGCGGAGGTCCCCTGTGGCGCGGCCTTGCCTGGATCGGCGGCCCGGCTTTCGGCCGGGCAGGCGGGGAACCGCAGTCGCACTTGGGTTCCCCGGCCGGGCGCACTCGAGATGTCCATCTGCCCGTGGTGCGCCTTGATGGTGCTGTGGGCGATGGACAGGCCCAGGCCCGTGCCTTTGCCTTGCCCCTTGGTCGTGAAGAAGGGATCCATGGCTTTGTCCAGGATCTCCTTCGACATCCCGCTTCCGGTGTCCTCCACCTGGACTTCGATCCAGTCCGCGCCCAGGTTCCGGGTGCGGAGGGTCAAGGTGCCGTTGTCGGGCATGGCATCCACCGCATTGACGCACAGGTTCATCAGCACGTGGGTCAGGGCGCTCGCATCGCCCCGGATGGGTCGCAGATCCCCGGCCAGGTCCATCTCGAGGCGGACCCGGGCCAGGGTGGTGCGCTCCAGCAGCCGGATTTCGTCCTGGACCAGCACGTTCAGGTCCAGGTTCTTCTCCTCCGCCAGGCCCTGTCTGGCAAAGCCCAGGAGGCTCTGGATCAGTGTTCCTCCCCGAGTACAGGCCTTGGTGATGGTCGAGAAGGCTCGATGAAGGGGGCTGCCGGCGGGCTGATTCTCCAGATGAACGGAGGCCAGTCCCAGGATGGCACCCAGCACATTGTTCATGTCGTGGGCCACCCCGCCCGCCAGGATGCCCAGGCTTTCCATCTTCTGAGCCTGGTGCAGCTGGGACTCGAGTCGCTGGCGGTCGGTGAGGTCGATGTCCACGCTGAACAGTTCAGGTGGAAGTCCGGGAACGCGCACGATGGCATGACTGGTGTAGACCAGCACCGGTGAACCATCCTTCCGCAGGAGCATCAGCTCTGACGCGGGAAGCGGCTCCCCCGTTTCCCACATGGTCTGCACCTTCATCCGGGTACCTTCCCTCGCTTCCGTGGGAATGACGAGGTCGAACAGGTCCCGCCCGATGGCTTCTTCCGCGGTATATCCATAGAGCTTCTCGGAGGCCTTGTTCCAATAGCGGGTGGTGCCATCGGGGCCGTAGCCCTGGACAGCGACGGAATCGACGCTCTGGAGCAGCCCCCGGAACCGGCCCTCGCTTTCCACGAGGGCCGCCTCGCCCTGTTTGCGCTGGGTGATGTCACCCAGCCCGCCATAGAGCCGATGGCGACCTGGACTGAGGGGGTCCGTAACACATTCTGCGAAAGACGAGACCCAGGCCACGGTGCCGTCCTTGCGCCGGAACCGCAGCTCGCAGGAACCGCTCAGGCCGGGTGCGAGGCCGAGGACGTGTTTGTCGAAGAGGCTGCGGTCCTCCTCGAGCACCAGGGACCGCCAGCAGCCAAGGGTCTTGATCTCCTCGATGGAGTAGCCCGTGATCGGCAGCGCGGCTCCGGCCATCCAGTCGATCCAGAAGCGGCCCTTCTCGTCCGTGCTGCAGGAATAGGCCAGGTCCGAAGTCATGGCCGAGATCCGCCGGTAGCGTTCCTCGCTCTGGTGCAGCTCCTGGGTGCGTTCCTCCACACGGCGCTCCAGGGATTCGTTGGCCTGACGGACCCGGTTGAATTGGTCGGAAAGCGAAGCCGCCATGACCTTGAAATTGGCGACCAGCTGCTTCGATTCCAGGATGCCGCTGCGGGGCCAGCTGAGGGCCGGCCCCTCCGATACCAGCTTCATCGGAAGGTTCTGGGTGAGCTCTCCCAGCGCCTCGAGCGGTCGGGTCATCCGGCGGCTCACCATTCCGGCGACCACCAGTGACGCGACCAGCAGGAGGAGCAGCACGCCGAGGTTCCTGGCATAGCGTTCGAACAGGGCCCTCTGGAAAGGTGCCACCGGTTGCTCCAGGATGAGCTTCCATTCGGCCCGGTGGCCGATCCTGGATTCCCCGACATAGAACGAATGCCCCCAACGCTCCATGTCCGAAGTGCCGGGCTGCATGCTGGGCATCCACTGGCTGATTCCACCTTCCATGGGAAGCAGCCTGCCTTCGGGACGGGCAAAGGGCACCATGACCTGCTGATCGCTGCGGTTGGTCATGATCACATTGCCGTTTCGATCCAGCAGGCTGAAGAACATGGCATCTTCTGCGATGCTCCTGTGGAGGTGCTCTCGAATCTGCTCCAGTTTCAGGATGCCGATGACGTAGCCCGCATAAGCGCCATGCTTGATGACGGGTGCCAGTGCCGAAACAACGGGTGTGGGTGGCCCCAGTCGGGTCAGAACCACCTCCGAGAGCATCGGCTGGCGGGTCTCCCGCAGCGTGGGGATGTAGGGTCGGTCGGCGAAGCTGATCCCTATGTTCGAGCGGCCCGCCTCGTCGCGCAGGGGAAAGATGGCGGTGGTGGTGGCCCCGCGATCAAGCAGTCCCACCCGCAGGAAGTTGAGATCCGACTTCTTGACCTGTTCCAGGAAGGGCTGCATCTGCGCCGGGGTACTCGAGGCCGCCATCTCGGCCAGATTGGAAATGCTTGTCTGGCGGTTCAGCACCCAGGTGTCCAGCCGGTCGGTGAGCCGCAGGTTACTCTGCCTGAGGGTGGTGCGGATGTGGCGGTCCGTTTCGAGGAGATGGCTCCGGCTGCCCTGGGCCATCAGGATGAGCGTGGGGCAGAGGACAAAAAAGGCCAGGGTGTTGTAGATGACTTCCCGATAGGAGATGCTCGCGGCCCGGGACCGGAGGGCAAGCACCATGAACAGCAGGCGCGCGACCAGGACATTCATCACGCCATTCACCATGTCCTTGGCCATGATGAACGCGGCGCTGCCCTGGGGGACTTTCATGAAGAGGTGGTAGAAGAGGAAGATCAGCGGTACGCCGATGAAGAGCCAGAACAGGACGTCGGCCTGGATGAACCCAAGCCTGCGGCGGTGGTGCAGCCAGGCGACCACCACGACCTCGGCGGTCATGAGGATGGGTGCGTAGTCGTGGCCCCATCCCCCGAGGAGCATGCTGTTGATGCACAGCGCCGCGAGGATCCCCCGTCCGGTGCCGAACATCTGCAGGGCCAGGAAAGCGAAGATGCTGCCAAAAATGAAGTTGGTGCCGAAGAAAATCGGAACCCGGAAGTGGTTGGCAGCCATGCCTGCGGCGATCAGCCCCACGAGGACCAGGACACCCATCGGACCCTGCAGGAGGGGCGATGGCTGGAGGGACGCCGGGTCGGGTTCCCCGGGGCCTCCAGCCTGCGGAGACCCTGCTCGCGGCGCAGTCAGCGTGGAATGATCAGGTCCCAAGTCCAATGGATTCCCCGGGGGAATTCGTAGAATACTCGTTCATCCTGTTGTATCGGGAGATTGCCCTGTTGAATGAATGTGGGGATTCCCACCACCACCGGATAGGCGCAGGGGGGGCGGCGGCTGGCAGGTGAGGCTGACGCGTTCGCCCCTTCGCGGATGATCCAGCTCCAGCCGATGGGCATGGAGCAGGTAGCCCGGATCGCCGGGCAGGGCCGCCGTCCCCGGGAGAGGCACGCCGCCGGGGCCGTAGAGGGGGTCCCCCACCAGAGGATGGCCGGCCCAGGCCAGGTGGATGCGGATCTGGTGGGGCCGGCCGGTCAGGATCTCCACCTCCAGGAGCGTGGCGCCATCGCGCCGTTCCAGCACCTGGACCCGGCTGAGGGAAGGGCGTCCCGCGGGATGGGCGGCGTGGAGCAGGCCGAGGGGTCCATAGGGCACCTGGCCGATGGGGGCGCTGATCTCGAAGGACTCCTCCTCGACGCAGCCACTGCAAAGGGCCCGGTAGATCTTGCGGGTGGGTTGACCCTGGAAGGCCGCCTGCAGGGGCTTCCTGGCTGACATGGTGGGCGCGAAGAGCACGATGCCGGAGGTGCCGCGGCCCAGCCGGTGCATGGGGCTGGCTTCGGCATGCCGGCGGCGCACCAGGGCCAGGAGGGTGTGCTCCAGGAACTCGCCCCCCCCCGGCAGGGTGGGCAGGCCACTGGGCTTGGCCACGGCCAGCAGCGCCTCGTCCTCATGGAGGATCGCCGTGGCCAGGGGCACCTCGGGTTCGGCCCAGGGGGGGCGGAGCCAGATGAGCTGCTGGCCGGGTCGCAGCACCTCGTCCCCTTGGGCGGTCCGGTCCCCCAGGAGCACCTGGCCGGAGGCGATCCGCTCCCGCCACTGGGCCTCGCTGGCCAGCGGGTAGCGGGTGGCGAGGTGGGCCAGCACGGCCCTCCCCGACTCCGCGGGACCGATCTGTTCCAGGTAGCGGAATCCCGCGTTCAGCGCTTGCATGGGCCTCCAGGGGCACCCATCATCCCGGGCGGCCCTGGATTATCGCAGCTTGAAGCGCCGCACGGTGGACCGGAGGGTTTCCGCCACCCGGGACAGCTCGTCGGAGGTCCTGGCGACCTCCTGCACGGTGGCCGCCAGCTCGTGGGTGGCGGCGGCGTTCTGGTCGAGGCGGGTGGCCGTCTGGTTCATCAGGCGCCCCACCTCCTCGCTGGTCTGGGCCTGACCCTCGCTGAGGCCCCCGATCTGGTGGATGCTGCCGGAGACTTCGGAAATGCGATCGCGGATCGCCTCCAGGTGGTGGAGGGTCACCTCCACGCTGGAGGTGCCTTCGGTCACGGCCTCCTGCATGGCGCTGATGGTCTCCTCGATCTCCTTGGCGCTGTGCCCGCTGCGGTCGGCCAGCACGCGCACCTCCTCGGCGACCACGGCGAAGCCCTTGCCCTGGGCGCCGGCCTTGGCCGCCTCGATGGCGGCATTGAGGGAGAGCAGGTTGGTCTGGCGGGCCAAGCCCTGGATCACCTTCACCGTGCGGACGATGCGCGAGGTGGCCTCCTGGATGGCCTGCATGCCCTGGGAGGTGCCCCGGCCCGTCTCGGCCCCCCGGTCCGTGTCCTGGACCGCGGCATCGGTCTTGGTCCCGGTCTGGCGCGCGTGCTCGGCCATGGCGGCCACGTTGGCATCCAGCTGTCGCAGGGCTTCCAGGACGTCCCGTCCCGCCTGGCGGAGGTCCTCGCCCACCCGGGCGGTCTCCTGGACCGTCTGGCTCATCTGCTCGGCGCTGGCGGCCAGCTGCGTGCTGCCGGAGGCCACCTGCTCGGAGGCCGTGCCCATGCCGGACAGGGCCTGGTTCAGGTCCGAGACCATGCCGTTGAAGGTCCTGGCCAGCTGGCCGATCTCATCCTCGTGCTCCATGGGGGCCACCACCGTCATATCGCCTTTCGCCACCTTTCCGATGGCGCCTGAGAGGTGCCCGAGGGGCGTGAGGATGGCGGATTTCACCCGCTGGATGATGATGGCGCTGATGAGGATGAGCAGCGCCACGCCGGCGGCGGTGAAGAGCAGTCGGATGTTGCGCTCGGACCGGTACAGGGGGGCCGTGGACATGGAGACGCCGAAGGCGGCCACCAGCTCGCCATCCTTGCGGCCCTTGAAGGTTTCGATGCCCATGGCCTGGTGGCACTGGGCGCAGGAGTCCTTCAACCGTCCGGGGCTGAGGGCGTAGATCCGGGGATCCCCACTGGCATCGGTGTAGTGGCTCACCAGGATCTGCAGGGAGGGGTTGGCGGCGAACTGGCCCTGGCTCTTGCGTTCGAAGGCGGCGGCTGCGGGATCCTTGGAGAAGAGACCCTCCTGGACCCGGTGGAAGGTCATGCCCCGGGTCCGGCAGTAGTCTTCCGCATCCGCATGGAACATGGAATTGGAGGCGGCGGCCAGGGAGGTGAGGTGCTCCTCGAAGGCCTGCTCCGCCTGGGTGGTCTGGTACGAGCTGACGCCCCAGATGGCCAGGCCGATGAGGGCGGCCAGGGCCAGGGTTACGGGCAGGAAGAACTTGAGGGCCAGTCCTTTACGATTCATGGGCGGAACTCCTGCGAAGGACAACCGAGGACATACAGTTCCATCTCGGTCATCCCCCAATCAGAGTTGAATATGGGGAAGGCTCTGCCAGGACACCCCGCAGTTCTCAAGCCTCGGTCAGGAACGACCGCTGAGGCTACAGGACCCAGACCCCGGTCCATGAGGAGGAAGGCATGCGGAAGACATGGGCAGTACTCACCCTGGCGGCGCTGGTGGCGTTGCCCCTGGCGGCCCAGACCAGGGACCAGGCCAAGGCCTTCGTGAAGCAGGCGGTGGAGTTCGCCAAGAAGAACCCCAAGGAGAAGTTCCTGGAGGAGGTGACGGGAGCCAAGGGCCAGTTCCACTTCACCAAGGGCCAGAACAGCGACCTCTACATCTTCGTGTACGACCTGGAAGGCAAGGTGCTGGCCCACGGCGTGCGGCGCGAACTGGTCGGCATCAACCGCTGGGCTTCCAAGGACCCCGATGGCAAGCCCTGGATCCAGGACTGGACCAAGCTGGTGAAGGAGAAGGGCAGCGGCTGGATCGAGTACAAGGAGCTGAACCCCGCCCAGAACAACAAGGTGATGAAGAAGGCCTCCTTTGTGGAGCTCTTCAGCGGCATGGTCATCGGGGCCGGCATCTACGAGTAGGAGCCGACAGAGATCCGGAAGCGGGGGCCTGCGGGCCCCCTACTTCTTGACCTTGTTGAGCCGGTCCAGCAGCTTCTGGTCGATGAAGCCGGTCACCTCGGCGAGCCTCGCCGTGGCCTGGGCCAGCAAATCGGTGCACTGGGCCTGCATCTCGGCCACGTAGGTCGCGTCCGTGATGTCCTTCAGGTTGATGATCACGTTCCAGATGCCGCCCCGCACGCCCGCGTAGGCCATCTGGGCCCCCACGGCCGCGTCCGAGATGGAGGCCACCTTGCCCGAGCGGGCGGCCTCGCCGGCCAGTTCCAGGGTGGCGAGGCTGGTCCTGGCAGTATCCAGGGGCACGTCAATGGCCACCTTCAGGCCCGCCTGCATGGCGGCCTGCCGGGCCGCCTTCTGTTCGGGGGTGCCCTCCGGCAGGCGGCGGGCCTCCATGAAGGCGTTGAAGGCATTGGTATCCGCGTCCACGGCCACCATGAGCCGGTCCTTGAGCACCTGGCCCCGCTCGGCGAGGGCGATGAGCTTGGCGTCCTTGTCCGCATCCGGCCCGCCCACGGCCAGGTTGGCCACCATGCAGGCCAGGGCGGCGCCCAGGCTGCCCGCCAGGGCCGCGATGGAGCCGCCCCCGGGGGCCGGCGTATCCCGGCTGACCTCGTCCGTGAAGGCGTGGACCGGCATGGTCACCAGGGCCTTCGGGTCGTAGGTCGGCAGGCCCAGGACCTTCTTCTCGATCTCGAAGGGCGCCACATCGGCGAGGCCCATGGAGAACACGGCGGTCTGCAGGATGTCGCCCGTGGGCACGCCCGTGGACTTGCCCATGGCCTTGAGGTAGTAGCGGCCCGAGGCCAGCAGGCACTGGAAAGGCACCAGGCCCACGATCTCGCTGCCCGTCACCACCAGGCCGCGCTCAGCGGCGAGGCTGCGGGCGGATTCCAGCACCGTGTGGGGGGCGGTCGCCTTGTAGTCCGTGAGGTTCACGCTGATCTGGGCCCGGCGGTAGGTATCCACGTACCAGCCGATGGCCTTGCAGTGGCTGAACAGCCCCCGGCGGCGGACCTTCTGGCCCACGGGGTTGGCGGGATCCACGTCGTTCAGCCGCATGAGGGCCGGCAGGTCGTAGCCGTGGGACGTGGCGCAGTGGTCCACGGTCGACCGGAAGGATGCTCCGGTGAACTCGCAGTTGCCGCAGGGGAAGGAACCCTCCGCGTAGAAGACCAGCTCGCCCGCCTGGTAGTAGGGCTTCACCCGGCCCCGGCGGGCCACGCGGCCCTTCTCCCGCAACTCGAAGGCGATGTCGGTGGCGTGGGCCTTGTCCGCAGAGTTCAGGGTGACGTTGTAGGCCACCAGGAACTCCCGGGCGCCGATGATGGTGGCGCCGGCCCGGGCGTTGAAAGGTGCCGCGAAGTCCGGCGCCCAGTGGGGATCCTGCAGCTTCTTCTGCAGGCCCTCGTATTCGCCCCGGCGGACCTCGGCCAGATTGCGGCGCCCGGGCACCGAGGCGGCGGCCTCGTAGAGGTAGACGGGGATGCCAAGCTCCTTCGCCACCCGGGCCCCGAGGCGCCTGGCCAGCTCCGCGCAGTCCTCCATGGACACGCCCTCCACCGGCACGAAGGGCACCACGTCCGTGGCCCCCATGCGCGGATGGGCCCCGTGATGGTGGCTCATGTCGATCACCTTGGCGGCCTCTGCGATGCAGCGGAAGGCCCCTTCCAGGACGGCTTCAGGCGCTCCCACGAGGGTGATGACCGTGCGGTTGGTATCGGCCCCCGGATCCACGTCCAGCACCTGCACACCGGGCACGGCCGCGATGGCGTCGGTCACCTGCTTGATCTTCGCGGCATCCCGGCCTTCCGAGATGTTCGGCACGCACTCCACCAGCTTGCGGGACATGGATCCTCCGTTGTTTCCAGTCTAGCCGTGCGGCTCCAGGGGCGGGTCGCGGGGCCCCCGCCCCTGGAGTAGGGTTAACGACTTGTTAAAGGGGAAGCTTTTCCCAACTCGGAACGCGCCGCGTTCCGAGCCCTACCGAGGCCCTTGTCCGGGCTCCCCCACCTCGTTCTTCACGCCGCTCACCACGTGGCCGGTGGGCCCCACCCGGGAGGCGGTGTCGCAGTAGCCGGTCTGGTCGTCGAAGAAGAAGTCGGGCTCGAACTCCCGGAGGAAATCGGCCTTCTCCAGGCCCCCCAGGAACATGGCCTCGTCCACCTGGATGTTCCAGGCCATGAGGGTGCGGATGGCGCGCTCGTGGGCGGGGGCGCTGCGGGCGGTCACCAGGGCGGTGCGGATGCGCATGGGGGCGCCGGGGGCCATGTCCTGCAGGGGCCGCAGGGCCTCCAGCAGGGGCTTGAAGGGGCCCGGGGGCAGGGGAGTGGCCGCATGGCGGATTTCGTGGGCCTGGAAGGCCGCCAGCCCGCCTTCGGCGTAGACGCGCTCGGCCTCGTCGCTGAACAGCACGGCGTCGCCGTCGAAGGCGATGCGGATCTCGTCGGGGTGGCGGTCCGCCGCCACGGCACTGTCCGGGTAGACCCGCGCCGCGGCGAAGCCCGCGCTGAGGGCTGCCCGCACGTCCTCCTCCTTGGCGGAGAGGAAGAGGTTCGCCCCCAGGGACGTGAGGTAGGGATAGGGGTTCCGGCCCCGGGTGAAGACCCCGCGCTCCAGCTGCAGGTTCGCCTCCTGGGCGCTGCGGAAGACCCGCAGGCCGCTCACGGGATCGTTGCGGGAGAGGATGACCACGGCCACCCGGTTCTCGAGGGCGGTGTTGAAGGCCAGCAGCTTCTTCACCAGGGGATAGGCCACCCCCGGCTTGGCCGCCACGTCCAGGCGCGAGAGCTGAAGGTCCATGTAGGCCCGGTCGTCCGAGGCCTCGAAGAAGCGGTTCTCCTCCTCGAAGTCGAACAGGGCGCGGGAGGAGATGGCGACGACGAGCTTGCCTTCGAGGGTGTTGGGCATGGCCTCAGGGTACATTGGTCCCATGCCGCGCCTCTACTTCGACGCCAACGCCTCGGCCCCGCCCCATCCGGAGGCGGTGGAGGCGGCCCGCCGGGCCATGACGGAGGACTGGGCCAACCCCACCAGCACCCACCGGGAGGGGCAGCGGGCCCGGCATCGGCTCGAAGAGGCCCGCCGGGGGATCGCCGAGTCGCTGGCGGTGGCGCCGGGAGAGCTGGTGTTCTGCGCCAGCGCCACGGAGGCCCTGAACCTGCTCCTCCGGGGACTTCATTCGGCCCTTGGCGAACGCCCCGCCGCAGTCTTTCCCGGCGAGCACAGTGCCTGCCTGAACCCCTTGCGAGACTGGTCGCGGGTCAGCTGGCTGCCGGAGCTACCCGCCGAGTGCGGCACGGTGGTGCAGATGGCTGCCAACAACGAGACGGGCATCCTCTACGCCATGCCCGCAGTGCTGGATGCGGTACGGATCAAGGATTGCGCCCAGGCCTGGGGCAAGGTGTCCGTGGACTTGGCGGACTGCGACGCGGCGGTCTTCAGCGGCCACAAGATGGGTGGCCTCCGGGGCGCAGCCCTGCTGTGGATGCGACCGGGCCTGCCCTGGGAGCCGGTGATGGAGGGCCCCCAGGAGCGCCGGCGCCGGGGTGGCACGGAGGACCTGGCGGCCATCCTCGGGCTGGCGGCGGCGGTACGCCATCTGACGGAGCGTCAACACGCCCATGTTGCCCTAGAGCCCCTCCGGGATGCCTTCGAGGCTGAGCTCAACTCCTGGGACCGGGGCATCGAGGTCATCGGCCAGGGAAGCCCCCGCCTGCCGAACACCAGCTGCATCCTGTTCCGGGGGCGCAACGGCGAGGCCCTCCAGGCCTCCCTGGACCTGGCGGGTTTCGCCGTGAGCACCGGCAGCGCCTGCCACAGCGGGGCCGTGAAGCCCAGCCACGCCATCACGAGCCTGGGGTATAGTCAGGATGAGGCGCGTTCGGTGCTGCGCTTTTCCATGCTTCCGGAGGCGCGACCCGGCGAGGTGGAGGCCCTGGTGGCGGCCATCAAGCAGTTGACATGAACCCCCGGGGCCCAGACCCCGATGTGGAGCAGGCATGATCGAGCAGGTCCTCTTCTTCTTCGCGCACAATCCGCTCCTGATGCTGTTTGCCGTAGTGGCGCTGGGCTATCCCATCAGCAAGATCCGCGTGGCCGGCGCCTCCTTCGGCATCGCCAGCATCCTCTTCGCCGGCATCGCCCTGGGCGCCCTGGTGATGGCCCCGGGCCTCGACCCCGCCTTGAAGAAGGATATCTCCAAGGAGATGAAGCTGGTCTACGAGCTGGGGCTGGCGGTCTTCGTGTATGCCATGGGGCTCTCCATCTCCCACAGCTTCTGGGCGGCCTTCAGCCGGGAGGGCATGAAGAAGAATGCCGTCGTGCTCCTGGTGATGCTGACCTCCACCGCCTTGGTGGTGGTGCTGGCGAAGGCCATGGGCTTCAACTCCCGCTACGCCGCGGGGCTGCTCACGGGCAGCTTCACCAACATGCCCGCCCTGGCCGGCGTCATCGAGCGGGTCAAGACCATGACCGGGGTGGGTCCGGTGGAACTGGCCCAGCCCACGGTGGCCTCGGCCATCGCCTATCCCATCGGCGTACTGGTGCCCATGCTGATCATCCTCGTCAGCGCCAAGGTCTTCGGCGTGAACCTGAAGGAGGAGGCGGACGGTCTCAAGGACTACCAGTCCGGCCACCAGAAGCTGGAGGTGTGGACGGTGCGGGTGACCCGACCGGAGGCCGAGGCCATGAGCAAGCGCGACCTCTGCGCCGCGGGCAGCCTGCGCGTGGTCTTCGGCCGGGTGCTGCGGAAGGCAGAGCTGCTGCTGCCGGGCCCGGAGTTCCGGCTGAAGCTGGACGACCTGGTGACGGTGGTGGGCTCCACGGATGACCTGGAGCAGGTGGAGGCCCTCCTCGGCGAACGCAGCCACGTGGAACTGGACCGGGATCAGAGCGCCCTGGACGCCACCCGTGTGTTCGTATCCCACGGGGACGTGGTGGGGGTGCCCCTCGGCAAGCTGGATCTCGTGAACAAGTACCAGGCCATCATCACCCGCGTGCGGCGGGGCGACCTCTGGTTCGTGCCGGATGGCGACACGGTGCTGGAACTGGGTGATCGCGTGCGCGTGACCACCCGCCGGGACAACATCGAGGCCATCGAGGAGTTCTTCGGCGACAGCTACCGCGACCTCAGCGAGGTGAGCTTCCTCACCTTCGCCATGGGCCTGGCGGCGGGCCTGGCCCTGGGCCAGCTGCCCATCCCCCTGGGCCACGGCATCATCTTCAAGCTGGGCTTCGCGGGCGGTCCCCTGGCGGTGGCGCTGATCCTGGGGCGCTTCCACCGCATCGGGCCGCTGGTCTGGAACTTCCCCTACAGCGCCAACCACACCATCCGCCAGTTCGGCCTGGTGCTGTTCGCGGCGGGCATCGGCGTGATCTCGGGGGAGGGGTTCCGGGCCATCATCTCGAAGGACGCCTCGGTGCTGCCCCTCTTCCTGGGCGCGGCCCTCCTGGTCTGCTTCGTGGCGGATTCCCTGACCATGCTCCTGGGCTACAAGCTGTTCGGCATTCCGCTGAACATCATGTTCGGCATCCTGGCGGGCACCCACACCCAGCCCGTGGTGCTGGGCTACGCCAACCACCACACCGGCAACGACCTGCCCAACGTGGGCTTCGCCACGGTCTACCCCCTGGCCACCATCCTCAAGATCGTCTTGGCCCAGGTGCTGCTGGCCCTCATCCGCTGAATCAAGGCGCCAGCAGGGGGTGGGGCTGGCCGTCCGGTTGCCTGGCCCAGCGGATCCCCAGCCAGGAGGCCACCGTGGGCGCCAGGTCCCAGAGGGGTACGGGCCCCAGTGGGCCCTTCCCGGCACCCAGGACGATGAGCCAGGTGTGCATGGCCTTCGTTTCGGAGGTGTAGGCGTGGGCGCCGCAGCGGCCGTGGCGCTCGTCCTCCTCCTCGCGGCTGGAGCGGGCCTTCGATAGCCACTGGCCTTCGGAGGCCAGCACCACCAGGTCCCCCACCCGGGGCTGAGCCGCCAGGTGGTACCGGGCCGGTACGCGGCTGCGGTTCCAGGCCCGGAGCCCCGCGCGGCGCAGGCGGGCCAGGGCCCTGGCGGAGTCCTTCAGGTTTCCGAGGTAGACGTAGGCGCTGCCGCCATGGGTGAGCAGCTCGCAGGGAATGCCATCCAGCACCGTGGGCAGGTGGATGCGGCGGCGCATGGGGGCCATGCCGTGGTCCGCCGTGAGGATCACCCGCAGGCCCGGGTGCGCCGCGCGCATGCGCTGGAGCCAGGGGGTCAGCTGGTCATCCATGGCTTTCAACTTGGCCGCAGTGGAGGAGCTGTGGGGCCCCTGGAGGTGACCCTCCTCATCCGTGCCCGAAAGGTAGGTCATGACGAGCCCGGCCCCATCCTGCAGCGCGGCCTCGCTGAAGGTCAGGGCCTCGGCATCGGGGCGGCCCAGGCGGAAGACTTCCATCCGCCAGGGGCTCACGCCCTCCCATGGCCCCGTGGCCCCCACCCACTGGAAGACCGCGGTGCGCACGCCGCTGCGGGTGGCGGCCACCCAGAGGGGTTCCCGCAGCACATCCTCGCTGCGGTTCGCGACGGGGACCAGGGCCTTGCTCACCGGATCCAGGTAGCCATTGGCGACGATGCCGTGGTGCTCGGGCCAGCAGCCCGTGGCCAGGGTCACGTGACCATTGAACGTGGTGGCGGGGAAGGGGGGCAGCCCCTCGCCCCGGCGGCCCTGCTCGGACAGGGCCCACAGCTTGGGCATGCTGCGGGCCGTGAACTGATCGGCACCCACGCCATCGGCACTGAGCAGCAGCACGGGCGGCGCGGCCTGGAGGAGGGCGGATAGGGTGAAGGCTAGGCAGGCTGAGACGCGCATGCCAAGAGGGTATCAAGCTAATCTGGTTGCATGTCCACTCCCCGCTGGCCCTACCCCTTGCTCCGCCTCAAGCCCGGCAAGGAGGCCTTGATCTCGAAACGCCATCCCTGGGTGTTCTCCGGGGCCCTGGCCCTGCCACCAGAGGTCCATCTGGTGCGGCTGGCGGATGATTCGGGCCAGGTGCTGGGGGTGGGCACGGCAAGTCCCACCAACCCTCTGGCAGCGCGCCTCTTCCGCTTCGAAGACGCGCCCCTGGACGAGGGCTTCTTCCGGGAGCGCTTCGAATCGGCCCTGACCCTCAGGAAGGAGTTGGGCCTCTGGGAATCCAGGGGCGGCTGCCGCTGGATCTTCGGCGAGGGGGATGGCCTGCCGGGGCTGGTGGTGGATCGCTACGCACACGCCCTGGTGCTGCAGGTCGGCACGGCGGGGCTGGAACTCCTGCGTGAGGTGTGGTGGCCCATCGTTTTTGAGCTCGGCAAGCGCGAGGGCATCACCGCCTTCGTTGAGCGCAGCCAGTCCGGACGCAAGGATGAGGGTCTGGATCCCGTGAACCGCCTGCTGAAGGGGAGCCTCGCGGGCCCCGTCACCGTGCGGGAGGGCGCGGCGAAGCTCACCGTGGACCTGCTGCGGGGCCAGAAGACGGGCTTCTTCCTGGATCAGCGGGAGCATCGCCTGAAGCTGGGCCGGATGTCGAAGGACAAGCGCGTGCTCAACGCCTTCGGCTACACCGGCGGCTTCAGCATCCACGCCGGTCTGGGCGGCGCTGCGGAGGTGGCCACCCTTGATATCAGCGCCCCGGCCCTGGATCAGGCGGAGCGGGACTGGCTGGCCAACGGCTTGGATCCGGCTTCGCACCTCCGCCTGGAGGGCGATGCCTTCGAGCTCATGCGGCAGCTGGAGCCACTGGCCTGGGACCGGGTCATCGTGGACCCGCCGGCCTTCGCCAAGCAGCGCAAGGACGTAGACAAGGCCTTCAAGGCCTACAAGGACGTCTTCCGCCTGGGCGCCCGGGCCACTGCGCCCGGTGGCATGCTCTGGTGCTTCTCCTGCAGCCAGCACCTGGATCGCACCCGCTTCCAGGAGGCCGTGTGGACGGCGCTGCTGGAGGCCGGCCGCGAGGCCCGCGTGCTGGCGCACCTCGGCCAGCCTGCGGATCATCCCTACGCGCTGAACCATCCCGAGGGGTTCTACCTCAAGGGGTTGTGGCTGAGCCTGGAGTAGCCGCCGCTTGTCTGCGCCGCCGCGAAGCGTCAGCGAATGAACAGCACGGACTTGGGGTGGCTGGGATCCTGCCGCATGAAGGCATACAGTTCGCGATGCTGGTGCGTGTCCGTGGCCTTGAAGGCCAGACGGACCTTCAAGGCCACCTTCCTGGAGAGCAGCTTCAGCGCGGCCGCGTCGTCGTAGCCGATCACTTCCAGGGTGGCGCCGGGTTCGTTGCGGCGGGCCAGTTCCTGGTCGACGAGCATACGCATGGTGTCCTAGGGTGTGTGGACCTGTCTGGGCAGCTCGAGCCTCATAACGGGTCGGGGCTCGGGCCGGAACGTGGGCGCAGGGCCGGCTTGTCCCGCAGAACAGGCCAGTGCCAGGAGGGCAGACAGGGCATCCATAGCTTCTGGGTGGGGTGGTCCGCGGGAAGGTTCCATCCCGGCCTCAAGGCTGAACAACCTCTAGGGCAACTAAGCTCTGGCCTTGGCGGTGGCTGGAGGCGGTGACGACAGCTTGAAGCGCTGCGGACCTCCGTAACTGAGGCGCCGCCAGAGCCATTCCGCCGGGCCCATGCGGAAGCGGTCCAGCCACAGGTGACTGCTCCACACTTGCAGCGCGAAGAGGACCGTGCCCCCCAACAGGTAGTGGCTGATGGGCACCTTTCCGTAGAGGCCCAGGCCGTGCCCGTTGAAGATCCAGATGCAGATGAGGGACTGGAGGAGATACTGGGTCAAGGCCATTCGCCCGAGGGGTGCGAAGACCCGAAGGGCTTGCCGGGCTAGGGGGTGCTGGAGGAGCAGCAATATGCCCGCCGCGTAGCCGAGGGTGAGTCCCGGCCGAGCGAAGAAGTAGGTGGCGCGGATCAGGATGCGGAAGGGACGGAAGGACAGGCTGGAGGCGAAGGACCAGACAAGCTCCCGTGGGACCAGGTTCGCCGCCAGACCCAGGAGGCCGAAAACCAGTACCATGCGCCTCAGCGCGGTCTTGTGCCGGTCGGGCTCGGAGAAGAAGCCCTTCTTCCAGAAATAGGCGCCGAGAACGAAGAAGGGCAGGAGGATGGGCAGGCGATTGGAGAGGCGTACCGGCCCCATGACATTCACCATCTCCCATGCGCGGTATTTCAGAAGGGCGAACCAGGATGCGGCGCCGTAGTGCTCAGCACTCATGGCGTGGAAGGGCACGGATTGGTCAATCAGGCTGCTGGCGGCGCCGATGCGCCCGGCGAGGGGCAGGATGAGGAGCCCCGTGGCCGCCCAGAGAAGGGGGATGGTCCACAGGATGCGGCGGGCCCCCACATGCAGGACGGGCAGCATGAGGAGGCTGATGAGTGCGTAGTCGAGGAGGATGTCGCCGTTCCACAGCAGGAAGCTATGGGCGAGGCCGATGAGAGCGAGGGCCCCCACGCGGCGCAGGGAGAAGGGCAGGTGCCGCTCGCCGCGCCGTTCAAGCGTCTCGGCCTGGATGGCAAGGCCGGCCCCGAAGAGCATGGCCAGGAGGGCTGCGGCCTTGGATTCCAGCAAGGCGCTGCACAGAGCCTGGACCAGGGTGCCCCCCCAGCCCATGGGGTAGGGGCTGTGGGCGGCGATGGCCCATTCGGAGCCGCTGAAGACGCTGAGGTTCACCAGCAGGACGCCGAGCAGGGCGAGACCCCTGAGCACATCCAGCTGAAGGAGCCGGGCTTCGGCGGCCAGGGGCTGCAGCGAGGGTGTGGTCGGGGGCATGGGCGTCCTTGGGTAAAGGGTCACCGGTCCGGGATGAGCCCATCCCGGGAGGAAGGACCTGACGGCAATGACGTCGAATGTTTGGGCGGACTGGTTCCAAGGTCTACTCCTCGTCCTTGGCCCGGTTTAGATGATGGCCCCACCCGGTCTGGTCTTCTCCGGCCTTGGCCTGGCCGAAGACTTCAGGCCCCGGGCCCCGAGGTTCCCAGCTTCAGATCGAGCAGATGGCTCAGTTTCACGTTGCCCATGGCGCCCAGCATGGAGGCCTTGAGACGGGGAATGCTGGGCTCCATCGCGGCGATGAGCTCCTTCACCTGCTTCCGGCGGCTCTCCAGGCTGGAGCAGCCGCAGAGGGGGCAGCCGCAGGGCACGATGGGGAAGCCCCGCAGCCAGGCATAGCGCTGGAGATCCTTCTCTTCACAGGTGCCCAGGGGGCGGATGACGGTGTTGGCGCCGTCATCGCTCACCAGCCGCAGGGGCATGGTGCTGAGGCGGCCCTCGAAGAACAGGTTGATGAGCAGGGTTTCGATCAAGTCGTCCAGGTGGTGGCCCAGGGCAATCTTGGAATAACCATGCTGCTTCGCGAAGGAGTAGAGCACGCCCCGCCGCAGCCGCGAGCAGATGATGCAGGGCAGCTCCTCGGGCTTGCTGCGCACCATCTTGTCGATGGGGGCGGGGATCACGAGGTGAGGGATGCCCAGGCGCTCGCAGACTTCCGCAATGGGATCGGGGTTGAACTGGGGGAAGCCTGGGTCCACGGTGATGGCATCGACGCTGAAGGTCACGGGGGCCCGCTTGCGCAGCCGCTCCAGCACGTCCAGCAGGGCCCAGGAGTCCTTGCCGCCGCTGACCGCCACCAGGATGCGGTCCCCATCCTCGATGAGGTTGTAGGCCGCATTGGTCTCGCCCACCCGGCGGGCGAGCTTCTTCTCCAGCCGGGGGAGGGCCCTGAGGTCAGCCTCGGTGGGCGGCAGGGCGAGACTGGGCAGGGCGCAGGGATTGCTCACCGGACATTTGCCCTCACATCACGCCGCAGGCTTTGCGCTCGCCGCGCACCAGCTGACCTTGCACATCCTTCACGTACTCGGGGCAGGTGCAGTCGGGGCAAGAATTGCTGGCGGTTTCCGAGCACAGGTCCGCAAAGGTGACCTTTTCCATGAAGGCGGAGATGTGGTCGTTGAGGCGGCTCCAGAGCAGCCTGCTCATGCGTTCGTCTGCCATCAGGGCCTTGTTGGCCTGCTTGGGGTCTTCCTTGGCGGCGGCGTAGAAGCTGCTGTCCGTGAGGCGGAGCACCTCACCGACGCTCACTTGATTGCAGGGGCGGGTGAGGACATAGCCGCCCTTGGGGCCGCGCACGCTGGCCACCACGCCGGCCTTCTTGAGCTTGTTAAAGATCTGCTCGAGGAAGGGCAGGGAAAGGGCCTGGCGCTCGGCGATCACGTGCAGGGGCACCGGCTGGCCGTGGCTGTGGTGGGCCAGGTCGAACAGGGCCTGCATGCTGTACCTGCCTCTTGCCGAGATCTTCACGGAAGGAACTCCAGTCCCAGGCTAGTATTCTTGATCAGATGAGTCAAGTTTATCGGCCGGACGCCCGCCGGGCTGATCCCCGGGGCAGGCTGTCCTGCCAGCGTCGGAGAGAGGGGGCGGGGTGCCCTGATTCAACCTGGCCTCAGGCCTGCCGATGAACCTGTATCATGCGACTCCGGTTGATGCTCCCCTTCTGCCTGGCTGCCCTGGTCCTGGCTGGCCCCCCCATTTCGGTGGCCCTGGACAAGCCGGTGCAGAGCCTGAACCCGCTGCTGCTGGCCCGGGAAGTCGAGGCCCAGGTGGTGGACCTGATCTTCGACCGGCTGGTGGCCCTGGATGACCATGGCGCCTTCGTGCCCCAGCTGCTCGAAAGCTGGGAGATCTCGGGTGGCGGACGGGACATCCTGCTGAGGCTGCGGCCGGGCCTCACCTGGCACGATGGGACCCCCATCGAGGCCGAAGACCTGGTGGCCACCTGGCGGATGCTCTCCCTGCCCCAGGTGCTCAAGATCTACGACGTGGTCGGCGTCCGGACCATGGACAGCCTGGTGGCGGAAGGTCCCCTGAAGGTGCGGATCCGGTTGAAGCAGCCCCGGGCCTCGCTCCTGACCGACCTCTACAACTTCCAGCCCGTTCCCCGCCGGAGCTACATCCTGGGTGCGAACCCCCTGCAGCACCCGCTGAACTACACACCCATCGGTTCGGGCCCCTATCGCGTCCTCCCCGGGGCCCAGGCCCGGGACATCCAGCTCCAGCTGTGGAGCGGCTACCGGGGGCCGCACCCGGGCCGCTGGGAGGCCTTCCACTTCAGGGTCCAACCCAGCGATCAGGTGGAGTACGCCCGTCAGCTCAAGGCCGGCCAATACCATTTCGGCAACCTCGACTGGTTTCGCCACTACCTGCTGCGGCGGGGGGCTTTCGGCGGCGCGAACCTGATCAGCCTCTCCAGCCCCGCCGCCTCGTACGACGTGTTCTGGTTCAACTGCAATCCCAAGCGCAGCCTCCTGGGGGATCCCCGGATCCGCCGGGCCCTGGCGGAGGCACTGCCCTGGGAGTTCCTGGGGGCCCAGCGGGGACTTCGGGCCGGCCGGCTGGCCTCGTGTGTCTGGCCTCCTGGCAACTGGGCGCACCAGCAGGCCGTGGAATCCCTGCCGAGGCTGGAACGGGCCGCCGCCCTGCTGGATGCGGCCGGTTGGAGGCTGGGGCTCGATGGGATCCGCCATGATGCCAAGGGCCGGGCTCTGCGCCTCGTGATGTTTTCGGCCTGGAGCTATTCGGGACGGGATTCCGCAGACGCCTTCTGCGAAGCCCTTAAAAAAGTAGGTGTGGAGATCGACCTGCGCCGCACGCCCATCGATGAGCCCTATGTCCTTTCGACCCGGGGGGAAGGGGACATCTGGGACTATGCCTGGAACACGGGACTCGACCCTGACAACGAAAGCCCTCTGTTCAGCTCGGATGGGGTGAAAGGCGGATCCAATGTCACGGGCTACCAGAACCCCGAGGTGGACCGGCTCTTCCTGGAAGGCCGCCACGAGCTGGATCCCGGGCGACGCCAGAACCTCTATTTCCGCATCAACGAGCTCATCCAGAAGGATCGTCCCATCCTCCAGCTGACCTACGGGGCCGCCTTCCTTGCGGCGGACCGCCGATTGCGGGGAGTGGGGTTCAACCCTTTGGGCCAGACCTACGGCTACATTCCAGGCCGCAGGGGATGGTGGTTAGAGATGTAGGGGGTCCCTGGGTTAGAGCCGGTCGAAGCGGATGGTCTCGACTTTGGGGGGCTTGCCCTTCGGCCCCTCTTCCCGTTCCCGTTCTGGACGATGCTCCCGTTCAGGCCGGTGCTCCCGCTCAGGGCGGGCCTCCCGGGGAGGCCGGGCTTCGTGGCGGCGGGGTTCCGGAGCGGGTTCGGACCGGGGCGCGGGCTTCGATGCGGGACTGGGGGACGGCTGGCGATCCCGCCCCGCCCACACGGCGCCCACCTGCTTGATGCGGTCCACCAGGCGGGCCGGTTCGAGCACCTGAATGCCATCCCCGAACTGCATGGCCCAGCGGGCGATGGCGCGGAGATCCGTGGCGGTGAAGGTGACCAGGGCCTGACCATCACCCTGGTCTTCCAGCTTGAAGTCCGGGAAGGCCGGGGGGGCCTGCTTCACGGCGAAGACCCACTGCTTGAGCAGGCTCGCCTTCACAGGGATGGGCTCGCCGCCCAGCCAGCCGCCAATCAGGTTGCCGGGGGTGCCCTCCGCGTAGGGACCCTGGGCCGCGCGGCCCAGGCCCTCCACGGGGTTCACTTCGGCCAGCAGGTCCACCCGATGATGGCGCTCGGCATTGTAGCGGCGGTCCCAGCCCCAGGCGTACCAGGCCTGGCTGAGGCCGTCGAAGGTGAGGTGCCGGGGCTCGAAGGTCCGCGGCGCGTTGGCATCGGCGTCGGCGAAGATGAACTCGACCGCGCGGCCTTCACAGATGGCCGTGAGGATGGCCTGGGCCAGGGGCGTGACTTCCGGCTTGGCGGTGGGCTTCGGCGGCGCGGGCGGGGCCACCGGGGCGGGAATCTCGGGAAGGGTCGCGGCCACTTCCGCAGGCAGGGCGGCCTTGGGGGCCTTGGGAACCCGGGCCTTGGCCGGTGCCTTGGCGGGGGCCTTGGCCGATGCCTTGGTCTTGGTCTCGATGGCTTCAGGCTTCTTTGCGGCGGTCTTCTTGGCCGGGGTGGCCCTGGGCTTGGTGGCGGGTTTCTCCTCCTCCAGGTCGGCGGTCACGGATTTTTTGCGAGGGGTCTTGGATACGGCCATGGGTGGGAGGCTCCTGGCCCATCATCCCCCATTCCCGCGCGAACAGCCAACCCACAATTCCGTGGCCGCAGCGTGGAGGAATGGGGCCACGCTGGAACCATGGGTCAACGCAACCTCCGCTTCGCCATCGTCATGGGACTCCATACGTTCATCTCCGCAGGGACCTTCCTGCTGGGGAAGACCGCCGCCGATGCCTTTCCCACCCTGGCCCTGGGCTTGTTCCGCTTCGCCATCGCCGGGGCCGGCTTCCTGGTGCTGGCGGGGCTCCGCGGCCTCGAGCTCTGGCCTCTGGCCAGGGTCCAATGGCGCTCCTACCTGCTGGCGGGCTTCCTGGGGGTGGTCGTGAACCAGGTCGCCTTCCTCGGGGGGCTGGCCTTGACGGTGCCCTCCCACGCCGCCCTGCTCTACGCCCTGACGCCCACCTTCGTGCTGCTACTGGCCTGGGCCCGGGGCCAGGAGAAGCCCGGACCACAGAAACTCTCCGGACTCGCCCTGGCCTTCTCGGGCGTGGTGGTGCTGCTGTCGGGTCGGAGCGCCGCCGGTGTCCTGCCTCCGAACTGGATCCTCGGCGACCTGATGGTGCTGGTGGCGGTCCTGGCCTGGGCGGGCTACACGGTCATGAGCCGGCCCCTGGTCCAGAGGGACGGGGCCCAGCGTGCCACCACGCTGTCGATCCTGTTCGGCCTCGCCCTCTTCGCACCCCTGGGGCTCTTCGGCCTGCCCAGGTTGGTACTGGCGACCATTCCCCCCATGGCCTGGGTGGGGCTGGTGTACCTCGGGCTGATGACCAGCGTGGTGTCCTACCTGCTTTGGTTCCACGCCCTCTCCATGAAGGAACCCAGCCGTGTGGCCATCGCCACCAACGGGCAGCCGGTGGCCACGGCCTTCCTCGCCTATGCCTTCTACGGCCAGCCCATCACCCCGGCCTTCGCGGTGGGGGCCGTGATGGTCCTGGGCGGGGTCCTGCTCACGCAGCTTTGAGGCGCCGGGAGGGCCCGCAGGCCTAAGAGGAGGATCTGGGGTGCATCTGATCGTACAGGGCCCGCAGCCGGGTCTGGTGGACATGGGTATAAATCTGCGTCGTGCTGATGTCGGCGTGGCCGAGCATGGCCTGCACCGAGCGCAGGTCGGCGCCGTGATCCAGCAGGTGCGTCGCAAAGGCATGGCGCAGCACATGGGGGCTCACCGCCTCGGCGCGGAGCCCGGCGACCCGGGCGTAGGCCTTCAGGAGACGCCAGAGGTGCTGGCGGCTGAGGCCCTCCCCGCGCTGACCCACGAAGAGCTGCCCACCCCTGGGCTTGAAGCCTGGACGCAGCTGGAGCCAGGCGCGGATCCAGCGCTCGGCCCCCGCTCCGAAGGGGATCAGGCGCTCCTTCCTGCCCTTGCCCATGACCTTCAGGAAGCCCTCGTCGAGGAACACGGACAGGGCGGGCAGGCCGGCCAGCTCGGAGACCCGGAGCCCTGAGGCGTAGAGCAGTTCCAGCCAGGCCCGATCGCGCACGCCAAGGGGCGTGGCCGTGTCGGGGGCATGGAGGAGGCCCTCCACCTGGCTTTCACTGAGGGTGCGGGGCAGGATCCGTGGGGGCCTGGGGGGCTTGACAATGGCCTCGGGCCCGGCGCCGCCGCCGCCTTCCATCCGCAGGAAGGCCAGGAAGGCCCGGAGGCTCGAACTCAGCCGTGCAAGGCTCCGGGGTGCCTTGCCCAGGCCCTGCTGGGCCACCAGGAAGGCCGTGAGGTGGTCCCGGGTGAGGGCCTCGGCCGTGATCTCCCGATCACAGGCCCAGGCCGCCAGGTGGTTCAGGTCGGACAGGTAGCTCGAGGAGGTGTTCGGGGACAGGCCCCGCTCCACCCTCAGGTGGGTCCGGAATTCCACCAGGCTGGGGCTCCAGCCCAGGGGCCAGCCGTGCTCGGGTTGCTCGAGGACCTTTGGGCGGGGCATGGCTCCATCCTCCACGCCTGGGCCGCTGGCGCAATCCATCTGTTCCGTTGGATTTGGGAGGGCGGGTTTACCCGGGGTTTGGAAATTCGGCCCGGGATGTGTTAGGGTTTCCAGGTTCGATTTGGAGGAGCCCCCGATGGCTGATGTGCGTAAGAAGGTCATTGCGATTATCGCTGAGCAGCTGGCCAAGCCCGAAGATTCCATCTCTGAGTCCAGCCATTTCGTGGACGATCTCGGTGCCGACAGCCTCGATACCGTCGAGATCATCATGGCCATCGAAGAGGCCTTCAGCCTCGAGATCCCCGAGAGCGAGCAGGAGAAGATCCGCACCGTGGGCGATGCGATCGCCTACATCGAGAAGCACGCGAAGGCCTGATCCAGCGCGATCGTGACGTGCCGCAGCGCCCCCATGGCCCTGCGGCATGTTTGTTTTCCCGATCCTACCTGAGGTGAACCCATGAACAGGACCGTCCAGCGCCGCCGCGTCGTCATCACCGGCATGGGGACCGTGAACCCCTGTGGCCTCACCGTGCCGGAGACCTGGGAGAACCTGCTGGCGGGCAGAAGTGGCATCGGGCTCATCGACCGCTTTGACACGACCGACTTCTCCTGCAAGATCGCCGGCCAGGTGAAGGGCTTCAACCCTGATCTGTTCATCGACAAGAAGGAACAGAAGAAGATGGACATCTTCATCCACTACGCCCTGGGCGCGGCCCACGAAGCCTGGGTGGATGCGGGGCTGGACCAGATTCAGCTGACCAAGGCCGAACGGGAGATGTTCGGGACCTACATCGGCAGCGGCATCGGCGGCCTCAGCACCATCTGGGACGAGGCCAAGGGCTATCGCGGACCCCGTCGCACGAGCCCCTTCTTCATCCCCAGCCTCATCGTCAACCTGGCCAGCGGCCAGGCCAGCATCAAGTACGGGCTCCAGGGTCCGAACGGCGCGGTGGCCACCGCCTGCGCCACCGGTGCCCATTCCATCGGGGATGCGGCCCGGCTCATCTCCTTCGGCTATGCGGACCGCATGCTGGCGGGCGGCAGCGACTCGGTGATCAACGAGCTCGGCGTGGGTGGATTCGCCGCCATGCGTGCCTTGAGCACCCGGAACGAGGAGCCTGAGCGGGCCTCCCGTCCCTTCGACGTGGATCGCGACGGCTTCGTCATGGCCGAAGGCGCCGGTGTCGTCATCCTGGAGGAGTACGAGCTGGCCCTGGCCCGGGGCGCGAAGATCTACGCCGAGGTCGCCGGGTACGGCATGAGCGGCGACGCCAACCACATCACGAGCCCGGCGCCGGAAGGGGAGGGCGGACAGCGCGTCATGCGCGCGGCCCTGAAGGATGCCGACATCGCCCCGGAGCAAGTGGGCTACGTGAACATGCACGGCACCAGCACACCGGTGGGTGACAAGTTGGAGTGCCTGGCCATCCAGAAGGTTTTCGGGGACCACGCCAAGAACATCAAGGTCAGCAGCTCGAAATCCATGCATGGGCATCTGCTCGGTGCCACGGGCGGCCTGGAGACCATCGTGGCCGCCCTGGCGGTGAAGACGGGCCGGATCCCGCCCACCATCAACGTGGACAACCAGGACCCGGAGTGCAATCTGGATGTCACGCCCAACGTGGCTGGCACCTTTGATTCGGAATACGCCATGAACAACGGATTCGGCTTCGGCGGGACCAATGGCTGCCTGATCCTGCGGAAGGTATAGCAGGGGGCCGGGGCACCTTTCGGGACGCGAACGAAAGGCGAACAAATTCTCTTCATGTCCAGGCCACTTCATGGTTTTCTGTTGAACCTATGGCCAAGGCAATCCCCTTCAAGCTCGTCGCTCCCTACTCGCCCGCTGGGGATCAGCCGGAGGCCATTGCTCAGCTGGTGGCGGGGCTGGAGCGGGGCGACCGCTGCCAGACCCTGCTGGGCGTGACGGGTTCGGGCAAGACCTACACCATGGCCAGCACCATTGCCCGGGCGGGGCGGCCGGCGCTGATCTTCGCCCCCAACAAGACCCTGGCGGCCCAGCTCTTCAGCGAGTTCAAGCAGTTCTTTCCCGAGAATGCCGTCGAGTACTTCGTGAGCTACTACGACTACTACCAGCCCGAGGCCTATGTGCCCGAGCGGGATCTGTTCATCGACAAGGATGCCAAGATCAACGAGGAGCTGGAGAAGTTGCGCCTGAGCGCCACCCGCTGCCTGCTGGAGCGACGCGATACCATCGTGATTGCCTCCGTCAGCTGCATCTATGGCCTGGGCGATCCCAGCTCGTACCTGAACCTCTCCGTGACCCTCAAGCAGGGGCAGAGCATCGACCGGGCCATGCTGCTTCGCGATCTCGTGGCCATCCAGTACCAGCGCAACCACCTGAGCTTCGAGCCCGGCATCTTCCGTGTGCGGGGCGACGTGGTGGAGGTCTACCCCGCCTACGAGGACGTGGCCTACCGCATCGAGCTCTGGGGTGACGAGGTGGAGCGCCTCTCGAAGATCGACCCGCTGCGCGGCGTGGTGACGGAGAAGCTGGACGAGCTCACCATCTGGCCCAAGACCCACTACGTGACCCCCGAGGAGAAACTGAAGGCCGCCATCCGGGACATCAAGGTGGAGCTGGAGGAGCGGGAGAACGAGTTCCGCGCCCAGGGCAAGATCGTGGAACTGCAGCGCCTCCACCAGCGCGTCATCTACGACGTGGAGATGATGAAGGAAATGGGCACCTGCAGCGGCATCGAGAACTACAGCCGCTTCCTGGACGGTCGCCAGCCGGGCCAGCCGCCCCACACGCTGCTGGACTACTTCCCCGAGGACTTCATCGTCTTCATGGACGAAAGCCACGTGGCCACGGGCCAGCTCCATGGCATGTACAACGGGGACCGATCAAGGAAGACCACCCTCGTCGACTACGGCTTCCGTCTGCCATCCGCACTTGATAATCGCCCTCTCAAATTCGAAGAATTTGAGAGCAGGGTCAAACAGGTGGTATATGTCTCCGCCACTCCGGGTGACTACGAACTGCGGCAGAGTGGCGGCGCCTTCGTGGAGCAGGTGGTGCGCCCCACGGGCCTGGTGGATCCCATGGTCGAAGTGCGGCCCGTGGGCACCCAGGTGGATGACCTCCTGGAGGAGATCCGCAAGGTCGTGGCCCGGGACGAGCGGGTGCTGGTGACCGTGCTCACCAAGAAACTGGCGGAGCAGCTCACGGCCTACTACCAGGAACTGGGCGTGAAGGCCGAGTACCTGCACAGCGAGATCGATACGCTGCAGCGGGTGGAGCTGCTGAAGAACCTGCGCCGCGGCGTCTTCGATGTGCTCATCGGCATCAACCTCCTCCGGGAGGGGCTGGATCTGCCGGAAGTGAGCCTGGTGGCCATCCTGGATGCCGACAAGGAGGGCTTTCTCCGGAACAACCGCAGCCTCATCCAGACCATCGGCCGGGCGGCCCGCAACGTGAGTGGGAAGGCGATCCTGTATGCGGACGTGATGACCGGCTCCATGAAGCAGGCCATCGGCGAGACCGAGCGGCGCAGGAACAAGCAGTTGGCCCACAATGCCGCCCATGGCATCACGCCCGAGACCGTGAAGCGCAACCTGGACGATGTGATGGGCGAGGCCCTGGCCCGGGAGTTCATCAATGTCACCAAGGAGGAGCGGGCCGCCGAGGAGCCGTTGCTCTACCTCGAGGACAAACACTTCGAACGCGAGGTCGCCAAGCTCGAGAAGCGCATGAAGGAGCTGGCCTCCCAGATGAAGTTCGAGGATGCGGCCGATCTGAGGGATCGGATCGTCCATGCGCGGCGGGAACGGCTGTTGGATGTGAGTGGCGTGGCCGCCTCCGGGCCTGGTCTGTCGTCCACCCCGTCCCCCTGACGAGTCGCCCCAGCCCCTGTTTCACCCCCTGACGGGTCATGGCAGGCTAGGGCATTGCCACGGAGATCCCATGCAGCTGCCCCCGCTCAGGAACTGCGCCCTCCTCTCCTGTCTGTCCGCCATGACGTTGGCCGGGCAGGCACTTCCACGACTTCTCTATCTGGGGCAGCCGCTGCCTCGCTCGGAGCCGGTCCTCTTCGCGCCAGGCCTCGTGAACACGGGCCTGAGCACCCGGGACATCACGATCACGCCGGATGGCACCGAAATCTACTTTGGTGTCTTCCTGCCGGGGTTCCGCAAGGCCGTGATTGTCGAGACCCACCTGCAGGCCGGGCGCTGGAGCGCTCCCGAGGTGGCGGCCTTCTCCCGGGACCCCCGCTGGCGCTGCCTGGAACCCTGCATCAGCCCGGATGGCCGGTGGTTCTTTTTTGTGTCCGACCGCCCGACGGATTCCCAGGCCGGCAAGCCGGGCCCTTTCGGAATCTGGATCATGGACCGCGAAGGCCAGGCCTGGTCCGAGCCCCGGCGGCTGCCGGATTCCATCAATGGTTCCGGCAACACCTTCTACCCGACGATCACCCGGGCGGGTGAGTTGTACTTCCTGAAGGAGGAGGGCCGGGGCGGCTGGCTGATGCGTGCCTCCTGGAGGAACGGAGCCTGGTCCAATGCCGAGAAACTGCCACCACCCTTCAATGCATCCCCCAATCAGGCCAATCCCAGGGTGGATCCCGAAGGGCGCTTCATTCTGGTGCCGCTGATGGGGCGCGCCGATTCCCTCGGCGGAGCGGACTACTACGGCTACTTCAGGCGGGACGATGGTAGCTGGACGGAGCCCATCCACCTCGGTCCGGTCGTGAACAGCCCCGCCGGTGATGAGTATTCCATCAGCCTCAGCCCCGATGGCAGAGTGCTCTTCTTCGGCAGCGATCGGGCCCTCCCCCGGTTGGACGGGAAACCATTGCAGTGGGACGAGATCCTGGCTGAGAGGACCCAGCCGGGCAATGGGCAGACCGGCCTGTGGTGGGTGGATGCGGCCTTCCTGGAGGTGCTGAGGAGTCGGGCGCTGGCCGCGCCGCGCCACTAGGCCGGAGGCTGAACAGCCTTCGCCTGACCACGGCCAGACGGGGCAGGGGGGCCCCGGTCCCCTGCCGGGCGTGACCCTGGTTGGGGGTGGTGAGGTTGTCAGGACAAAGTTCTCCCCAGGATTCCCCCCTCGTATCGGGAACGGGGAAGAGGGAACTCGGCGACAGTCTGGGCTGATTCAATAAAATCATTTAAAACAAAGCTTAAAACCATCCTGTGAGATGTGATGTGGGCCCGGCAGGGATCCGGATTTCAGGTGCCCTCAAGGGCTGAAATGGACTTTGGTCACAACCGGCACCGGCTGGCGTTGTGGTCTGACCAGCCCCATCGTAAATTGCCGATGTATGAGTCATCAATGGAATCGGATTCAAGTTTCCCGCATGGCCCTCCACCACGAGGAACGAACATGAACAGCGGATCCCATCACGACCATCACGAAGACACGCTGGCCTGGCGCATTCAGCAGGCCACGGGCGTGAAGCTGGCCCACTGCTACCAATGTGGAAAATGTGCCGCGGGGTGTCCGGTCGCCGACCAGATGGACCTGCCGCCCTGTCAGGTCTTCCGGATGCTCCAGTACGGCCTCCCCGAGTACGACAAGCGTGTCCTGGAAAGCGAGGGAATCTGGCTCTGCCTGGCTTGTGAGACCTGCAGCACCCGCTGCCCCCAGGAAGTCGAGATCCCCAAGGTCATGGACTTCATCCGGGGCGAAGCCCTTCGCCTGAACCTCGCTCATCCCCGCAGCAGGGACATCCTGGCCTTTCACCGGGCCTTCCTGGATTCGATCGAGTACACGGGCCGCCTCTACGAAGTGGGCCTCGTGGCCGACTACAAGGTGCGCAGCCGCCACTTCCTGAAGGACGTGATGCTGGCACCGAAAATGTACGTCAAGGGCAAGCTGGGCCTCCTCCCGCACCTGATCAAAAATCGGCGCGGGATGAAGCATCTGTTCAAGCACACGATCGGAAAGGGGTGACACCATGCGGATCGGCTACTATCCCGGCTGCTCCTTACTGGGCTCCTCCAGGGAATTCGATGAATCCGCGCGGGCGGTGCTGAAGGCCCTCGGCGTGGAACTCGTGGAGGTTCCGGACTGGAACTGCTGCGGTGCCAGCAGTGCGCACATCCTGAATCATGAACTGTCCATCGCCCTGCCTGCGCGCATCCTGGCGCTGGCGGAGCAAGCGGGCATCTCGGAGATCCTGGCCCCCTGTGCCGCATGTTCCAACCGACTGCTTTCGGCCCAGCAGGAACTGGAGAAGCACCCAGAGCTGCTGCCTGGGATCGAGAAGGCCATCGGGATGCCTTACAAGGGCAGCGTGAAGATCGTGAACATCCTTGAGGTGCTGGACCGGCTGAAAGTGCTGATCTCGGTCCTGACTACGGCTCCCTTCAGGAAGAAGGTGGCCAGCTACTATGGCTGCCTTCTCGTACGGCCGCCCCGTGTCGTGAACTTCGACCGCCCCGAGGACCCCCAAAGCATGGACCTGCTCCTGAAGGCCGTGGGCGCCACGCCCGTGGAGTGGCCCTTCAAGACCGAGTGCTGCGGCGCCGCCTTCAGCGTCACCCGCACCGACATCGTGGCCAAGCTCAGCGGCAAGCTGGTGCAGGACGCGGTGAAGCGGGGGGCGGATGCCATCGTGGTGGCCTGCCCCATGTGCCACTCGAACCTTGACCTGCGCCGCGCTGAGATCAACGAGTACCTGCAGAAGGAATACGCCGTTCCAGCGATGTTCATTACGCAGGTGGTCGGCCTGGCCCTGGGACTCGATCCGAAGGCCCTGGGCCTCCATCGCCACTTGGTGCCCGTGGCATTCGCTGAAACCGCCGGCGTGCAGAGCTAAGGGAGTCGAACATGTCTCGAATCGGCGTATTCACCTGCCACTGTGGCGAGAACATCGGCGCGACGGTGGATTGCGTTAAAGTCGCAGAAATGTGCAAGGACATTCCCGGTGTGGTCCACAGCGTGGAATACAAGTACATGTGCTCGGACCCAGGCCAGCGGCAGATGCAGGAGGCCATCAAGGAACACAAACTGGATGGCGTGGTGGTGGCGGCCTGTTCGCCCCGCATGCACGAACCCACCTTCCGCCGCGCCGCCGGAGATGCGGGGATCAATCCCTACATGTGCGAGATGGCCAACCTTCGCGAGCACTGTTCCTGGGTCCACGAAAAGGGCGAGGCCACCACGCAGAAGGCGGCCGACCTCATCCGTGTGCTCGTGGAAAAGGTGAAGCACAACGAGCCCCTGCACCCCATCAAGGTGCCCGTCACCCGCACGGCCATGGTCATCGGCGGCGGCGTCGGCGGCATTCAGGTGGCCCTGGACATTGCCAACGGCGGCCACAAGGTCGTGTTGGTGGAGAAGTCCCCGAGCATCGGTGGCCACATGAGCCAGCTTTCGGAGACCTTCCCCACGCTCGACTGCTCCCAGTGCATTCTGACCCCGCGCATGGTGGAGGCTGCCCAGCACCCCAACATCACCCTGATGACCTACAGCGAAGTGGAGAAGGTCGACGGCTTCATCGGCAATTTCAAGGTGACGGTCCGGAAGAAGGCCCGGAAGCTCGACGAGCATCTCTGCACAGGCTGCGGGCTCTGCATTCAGAAGTGCCCGAACAAGAAGATCTCGGACGAGTTCAACGAGGGCCTGGGCACCCGCACCGCCATCTACGTGCCCTTTCCCCAGGCTGTGCCCAACAAGCCGGTCATCGACACGCTGAACTGCACCTACTACAAGACCGGGAAGTGCAAGGTCTGCGAGAAGATGTGCCCCACCAACGCCATCCGCTTCGACCAGGAAGACGAACTGGTCACCCTCGACATCGGCGCCATTGTGTTGGCCACTGGCTTCAAGCTCATGAAGACGGATGCCTTCCCCGAGTATGGCTACGGCAAGCACAAGGACATCATTGACGGCATGCAGTTCGAGCGCCTGGCCTCGGCCTCCGGCCCGACTTCCGGCGTGATGAAGCGACCTTCGGACGGCAGGTCGCCCGAAACGGTGGTGTTCATCGCCTGCTCCGGCTCCCGGGACCGCGCCAAGGGCGTGCCCTACTGCTCCAAGATCTGCTGCATGTATACGGCCAAGCACGCCATGCTCTACAAGCACAAAGTGCACAGTGGCAAGGCCTACGTCTTCTACATGGACATCCGTGCCGCGGGCAAGGACTACGACGAGTTCGTGCGCCGGGCCATCGAGGAAGATGAAGTAAAGTACATCCGCGGCCGCGTCTCGAAAATCTACGAGGAGGACGGCAAGCTCATCGTCATGGGCGCCGATACCCTCATGGGCGGCGAACCCGTGGTGATCAAGGCCGACATGGTCGTGCTGGCCACCGCGGTCCAGTCCAATGACCGCTCCGAGGAACTGGCCCAGACCCTCCACGTGAGCTACGACTCGTACGGCTTCTTCGCCGAGGCCCACCCGAAGCTGCGCCCGGTGGAAACGAACACCGCCGGCATCTTCCTGGCGGGCGCCTGCCAGGCCCCCCGTGACATCCCCGAGACCGTGGCCCAGGCCAGCGGTGCGGCGGCCAAGGTCGTCGGCCTCTTCAGCAATGAGGAACTCACCCGCGAGCCCATCGTGGCCGTGGTGAACCGCCAGGCCGCCCCGGTCTACAGCACCTGTGTGGGCTGCTTCATCTGCCAGGGCGCCTGCCCCTACCAGGCCATCGAGCAGGAAGAGATCATGGCCCGCAGCGGCGAGGTCATCATGACCCTCGCCCGCATCAACCCTGGTCTATGCCAGGGCTGCGGAACCTGCGTGGCGACCTGCCGGACCAAGGCGATCGATCTGCAGGGGTTCAGCAATGAGCAGCTCTACGCCGAGCTCATGACTCTTTGACGAGGACACGACCATGGACGAAAAATTCGAACCCAAGCTCACGGCCTTCGTCTGCAACTGGTGCACCTACGCCGGTGCCGATCTGACGGGCACCAGCCGCATCCAAGTACCAGTCCAACGTGCGGGTGCTCCGGGTGCCCTGCACGGGGCGCATCGACTACATGATGGTGCTGAAGGCCCTGCACAAGGGCGCTGACGGGGTCATCGTCTCCGGCTGCCACCCCAACGACTGCCACTACACCTCGGGCAACTATCACGCCCGGCGTCGCTGGATGGTCTTCAAGAAAATGATGGAAGTCATGGGCGTGGACATGCGGCGCATCACCTTCTCCTGGGTGTCCGCGGCCGAAGGCGCCCGATGGGCGCAGCTCGTGAATGAAGTGACCGACCAGGTGCGAGCCCTTGGCCCCTATACGGAATTCCGGCAAGTCATCGGCGCAGGCATCGAATGAGGAGTCAGCCATGGAAGCGGTAATTCAAAGGGCCAAAGAGCTCCTTGAACAAGGCGAGGTCAAGGCTGTCCTGGGCTATGCCAAGGGGACCGGCAGCGCTCGCCGCCCCCACTTTGCCCGGCAGGCTGGCCAGTTGGACAAGCTGGTCATGGACGAAGCCTGCGTCCAGAACCTGGCCGTCTACGTGACCAAGCACGAGGTGAAGAAGCTCGGCAAGGTAGCGGTGGTGGCCCTCCCCGTGACCCAGAGGGCGATCCTGCAGCTCATGGCGGAACGCCAGCTCCGGGACGGATCGCTGGCGATCCTGGCCGTGGACGACGGAGCCGTCAAGGAGCTCGACAGTGCCTCGGCGCTGGAAGAGCACCTGGCCCTCAAGGCCCAGGTTCTCAATGCCAAGGACAAGGCCTCCCTGGCCGACCTGGAGGCCATGGATCAGGGTCAGCGCTGGGCCTACTGGCAGAAGGAACTCTCCCGCTGCATGAAGTGCTATGCCTGCCGGAACACCTGCCCCATGTGCTACTGCGATCACTGCACCATGGATTGCAACCGCCCCCAGTGGGTCCCGGTGGCCAGCCACGGCATCGGCAACCTGGAATACCACATGGTGCGCACCATGCACTTGGCCGGGCGCTGCGTGGAATGCGGAGATTGCGGCCGCGCCTGCCCCGTTGGCATCCCGGTGCACCTGCTGACCATTGGCGCCGAGGAAACCGTCCACGAGCTGTTCGGCCAGCGGGCCGGCCACAAGGCGAAGCTGGATTACGCGCTATCCACCTTCAAGACCGACGACAAAGAGTCCTTCATCCGGTAGGTCGCCATGGCAAACACATACAACCTCTCCCATGAATCGCTGAAGGGCCTCTTTGGCTCGCTCCGCAGGGACGGGAGGCGCATCTTGGCTCCCGTCGATGCGGCTGGCCGCGTCGAACTGGGCGAAGTCGAGGCACCGTCCCAGGTGGCCGCAGACTACCTGCAGACGATCCTCTCTGCCAAGGAAGTGGCCTTCCCCAAGGTGGAGCGGCTGCTCTCCTACACCATCGCACCCGGCAGGGTGGACCTGAAGGACGCCGAGCCCAGGGCCCTCCCCACGGTGTTGTTTGGCGTCCGCCCCTGCGAGGCCAAGGCCTTCGGCGCCCTGGATGCGGTGTTCAACTGGGACTACCGCGACAAGTTCTTCAATGCCCGCATGGAGCAGCTGGCCGTCATCGGCCTGAGCTGCACCAAGGCCGATGAGGCCTGCTTCTGCACCTCTGTCGGCGGCGGTCCGGCCGATGCCACGGGCAGCGACATCCTCCTGACCCCGATCGAAGGCGGCTACCTTGCGGAAGTCTGCACCGAGAAGGGCGCGGCCATCCGGGCCCTGGCCCCGGACCTCTTCAGGCCCGGCAACGGCGTCGACAAGGCCGCCATCGCGGCCAAGGTCCAGCAGGCCTTCGACCAGCCCGCCCTGACCAGCCAGCTGCCCGGCATGTTCGAGAACGAGGTCTGGGCAGATCAGGCCCTCCGCTGCATCGGCTGCGGCGCCTGCGCCTTCGTCTGCCCCACCTGTGTCTGCTTCGACATCCAGGAAGAGGCTGATCCCAAGAAGGGGGAACGACTCCGCTGCTGGGACAGCTGTGGCTTCCACCAGTTCACCCTCCATGCCTCCGGGCACAATCCGCGCGAAGTGCAGGGCGCCCGCTGGCGGCAGCGCGTCTACCACAAGTTCAGCTACTACCCGGAGCGCTACGACATGCTGGGCTGCGTGGGTTGTGGCAAGTGCACCCGGGCCTGCCCCGTCGACATGAACCTGAAGGAGCACCTGATCGAGGCTGCGGGAGTGAAGGCATGAGCGACAAGAACATCTATCTCCCCTACCTGATGCGGATCGCGGAGATCACGGAGGAATCCCCTGCCGTGAAGACCTTCCGCCTGGAGTTCATCGACGAGGTGGCCGCCCAGAGCTTCGACTTCAAGACCGGCCAGTTCGGCCTCTACAGCGCCTTCGGCGAAGGGGAGAGCACCTTCTGCATCGCCTCGAGCCCCACCCGCAAGGGCTACATCGAGTGCACCTTCCGGGAAGTGGGCCGGGTCACCGCAGCCCTCGCCGACAAGGAAGTGGGCGATATCGTCGGCTTCCGCGGGCCCTACGGGAACGTGTTTCCGCTCGAGGACTGGAAGGGCAAGAACCTGGTCTTCATCGCCGGCGGCATCGCCCTGCCAC
The DNA here is from genome assembly GCA_016721195.1 of Candidatus Geothrix skivensis. Taxonomy (GTDB): domain Bacteria; phylum Acidobacteriota; class Holophagae; order Holophagales; family Holophagaceae; genus Geothrix; species Geothrix skivensis. The sequence continues at coordinate 718,021 of JADKIO010000005.1, forward strand.
CCCTCCGCAGCGTCATCTGGAACTGCCTGGACCTGCGGGACTGGTTCAAGGACATTACCGTGGTCTACGGCGCCCGCAGCGTGAAGGACCTGGTCTACAAGCGCGAGCTGAAGGAATGGAGCGAGCGTTCCGATATCAAGCTTGTCACCACCGTGGACCCCGGCGGCGAGACCCCCGACTGGCAGGGGAAGGTGGGTTTCATCCCGCCCGTGGTCGAGCAGCTGGGTCTTGCCGCCGAGAACACCGTCGCCATCGTCTGCGGACCACCCATCATGATCAAGCTCACCCTGCCGGTGCTGGAGAGGCTGGGCTTCCCGCCCGAGGCCATCTTCACGACCCTGGAGAACCGCATGAAGTGCGGCCTGGGCAAGTGCGGCCGCTGCAACACCGGCAGCAGCTACGTCTGCAAGGACGGTCCCGTCTATACCCTGGCGGAACTGAACGAGCTGCCCGCCGAGTACTAAGCCCGCTCCAGTTCCGTGCCCACGGCCCCCGCAGCTCGCGGGGGCCGGTCTGCTTCGGTGGGCGGTGCGGACCTGCGGGCGACTTCGGGTAGGATGGCCGATGGAGGTCTCCCCCACCGTGCGCGTGCTCCTGGTCGATGACGAGCGGCTGGTTCTTGTCCTGATGCGCCGTGCCCTGCGGGCCCTGCGTCCCGACTGGGAACTGGAAGTGGCCAGCGATGGCCTGGAGGCCCTGACCCTGCTCAAATCCCAGAAGGTGGACATGCTGGTCACCGATGTGCAGATGCCCGGCATGGACGGCATGGCCCTTCTCATGCAGGTGCGCCGTGATCCGGACCTGGCCCGGCTCCCGCTCATCCTCATCAGCGCTCAGGACGACCGCACCAGCGTGCGACAGGGCATGCACTCCGGGGCCGACGATTACTTGACCAAGCCGTTCACGCCGGAAGAGCTGGTGCAGACCGTCGAGGCCCGCTGGCGGCGCCTGGAGCGGGACCGGGAGCCGCTCCAAGGTTCGAACAAGGCGCAGGAGCAGTTGCGGGACCTGCTGACCGAACGGGAGCTGGAGGTGTTGGCCCTCATCGGGCAGGGCCTGGTCACCAAGGACATCGCCGCGGCCCTGGACCTCAGCCCGAAGACCGTCAGCGCCCACCGGCAGAACATCATGGGGAAGCTGGACCTCCACAACGCCGCAGCCCTGGCGGCCCTGGCGATCAGGGCCAGCGTGACCTGATTGGTTGATCCCGGGTGAATCCGGCTCACAACCACCTATTCAGCGAAGTGGTGGCTGCCTGTGGAAGGGGACCCTCCTGGACAGCACTGCCCCTCTGCGGCTAGGTAATCGGCCCGATGGCCCTAGGCAATCAACCCAATGGTGGTGGCACGCGGATCCTGGAATTCTCGGTGTGACGGAGCGCTCGCCCCTTCACTCAACTTCTCTTCCCTGGAGACACCATGAAGTTTACGCCCCTCATCTTCACTCCCGCCCTGATCCTCAGCCTGGCGGCCGCCCCGGCCTCCAAGGGCGAGTTCCTCCTTCTCCGTCAGGAGATCGTGGCCGCCCGGAAGGCCCTGGTGGACATGGTGCTCTACCGGGAGAAACGCGGGACTGAGCAGCAGGCTCTCGTGAAGGCCTCGGCCGACAAGGTGAGCGCCACCCTGGTCAAACTGCAGGCTCCGGCGGGGAAAGTCGCGGAGTTCAACGAGCTCAGGAGCACCTGGTCGGCCTTCAAGCAGACCCGGGAAAAGGAGTTGGTACCGGCCATTCTTGCCGGTGAGCGCGACAGGTACGACAAGCTCGCCGCAGGCATCCAGAAGGAGCGTCTGGACCGGTTGTACTCCCTGATTTCGGCCCTGGAACAGTAGGCCGAGTCCCTACTTCGCGTACTGCCGGATGACCCGCTCGATGGCGGCCCGGCAGGCGGCGCAGAAGCCCACGTCGTTCCGGGTGAACATGAGGCAGTCCTCCTGGCTGCGGAAGTAGCCCCTGGCCTCGTAGTTGGCCCCTTCGAAGGCCCCCACCTGCCCGCTATGGGCGTCGGTGCCCAGCAGCCTGGTCTCGTATGCTTTTTCCCGGGCGAAGAGGGCATCCATCTCCGATTCGGGCTTGTTGGCCGCCCGGATGGCGCGGCGCTCCTTCTGGTAGGCGTGGCTGTGGGCCTCGAACTCGGCTTTCTTCCAGGGGGTGGGCAGGGGCACGTCGGGGGTCAGCAGGGCCTTCCACTTGGGGTTCTTCGGATCCGCCGTGGCGTTGGGCTCCCAGGGCTCGGGCCGGGAGGGGCTGTTGGTGACGGCCACATCCGAGGTGTAGTACTCGTCCGCCAGCCCGGCGAAGTGGTGGCCGAACTCGTGGACGAAGAGGTAGCCGATGGTGCTGTTGCCGGCGGAGGCGGTGCTGTAGAGGTTGTGGATGCCACCGCCACCGTAGGTTTCGGAGTTGGTGAGGATCTCCACGAACTCGTAGGGCGCCTGGGCGGCGATGTCCCGGAAGGCGCGGTTGTCGAAGGTAAGCACATAACGCTCGCTGCCGAAGGCGTCATAGGTGGTGCCCAGGGGCGTGCGCCGGTGGACGCCCGTGGAGGGCCGGGAGATGCCGCTTTCCTTCGAGGACGGACAGAGGGCCCAGACGTTGAAGTCCTTTCGGTGCTCCTTGAATGGCGACTGTTGGAAGAGCAACTCCATGACCTTGCGAGCCTGGGCCTCGAACTTGCCCCGCTCCGCGGCCATGTAGCCGTCGCCCAGGATGAGGAAATCCACCTTGTCCGAAGGGTCACCGCTCTTCTGGAGGGCGATGAGGCCGCCGGTCTCCAGGGGTTGGGCCTGCTCGATGAGCGGATCCCGGGGATCGAGGTCGAAGGTCCAGAGGGCCTTGAAGGCATTCCCCCCATCGCGCTTCTTCACCTGGATGCGCACGGGCAGATCAGGCCGGGGGAAGCGCAGGGATTCCGAAAAGGTCCGGCTCAGGGCCTTGGCCTCGTCCGTGGTTTCCCACTCGCCGTAGATGCTGGCGAAGCCCCGGGAGTAGAGCAGCTTTCCGGTGGCCCTGTCAGCTACCTCGAAGCAGTACTTCCCGAGGTTGCTGGTATCCACGGCCTTGGCGGGATCGCCAGGCCAGGGCAGGGGCTCCAGCACCACGCGATCCACACCAAAGCGCTCACTGGCCGCATCCCCCGTGTGGCCGTAGTCCACCCGCAGGGTGCGGGGCGGGGCCGCCAGGCAGGCCAGGGTGGCGAGGGAGACCAGCAGGGGACGGATCATGGAACACCTCGCCAACCAAGATAGACTGGAAGGCCGGAGTCCCGATGCTCAGTCCCAAGCAGCGCCAGTTTCTCAAGGCCCAGGCCCACAAGCTGAAGCCCGTCATGCATGTGGGGAAGGGGGGGGTGACGCCCGCCCAGGCCGCCGAGCTGGACGTGATGGTCGACAGCCTGGAACTTGTGAAAGTCAAGATCAACCCCAACAGCTTCGAGGACGAGGCAACGGCCGCCAAGGCCCTCTGTGCCTCGGTGTCCGGCCTCCAGCATGTCTGGACCATCGGCCACACCATGCTCTTCTTCCGGCCCAGTCGAACCCGGGATACTCGGTATCCTTTGCCGGCCTAATTTAGGCTCCGCGGCCCCTCCGCCGAAGGATCGGGTGTGGAGGTCCGATGCCCTACCTGTCCTGGGTGGATGGAAACCAGCTCGTTCGGCACGCCTTCCATGAGGCCTGCCGCGTGGGACGGGATCCCCTGGCCTGCGCCGTGGCCCACCCGCAGCTGGCGGAGCTCTCCAGGGAGCATGCCGCCATCGATCGCCTCGGCGCCATCTGGTGGCTGAGGGATCTGGATTCGGCCAATGGCACGCTGCTGAATGGCCGTCCCCTGCTGCATCCCCAGGGCAACGCCCTCCAGGACGGGGACACCCTGGAACTGGGAGGCTGGCGGCTCACCTTCAACGAAGGGTTCCCGGGCCTGGACGGCACCGTGTTCGCCGAGCGGGTGGGGGATCTCTTCCAGGAGGTCCGCCCGGAACCCGCCCAGGCGATGGTCCTGATCCGCAGCATCGAGCTGCTGCAGCGCGCCACTGAAAAGTTGCTCCGCCAGGTGGATGCCGATGGCATGGTGAAGGGCCTCCTCGAGGAATCCCTGCACCTGCTGAGCGGGGACCGGGGCTTCCTGGTCATGCGGACCAAAGAGGGAGCCTGGCGCACTGCCCACCGGGTGGGGGATGTCCAGGAGGGCATCGGCCTCTCCCGCTCCGTGCTGGACTATGTGGCTCGGGAGCACACGGCGGTCATGTCGAACCAGCCCCTGGCGGATCCCCGCTTTGGCGGGCTCAGCCTGGTGGAGCTGCACCGGGGCTCCCTGCTCTGCGCCCCCATGGTGGACGAGGGCGACCTTCATGGAGCGCTGTACATCGACCGGGAGGCTGAAGGACGGCCCTTCACCCGCTTCGACCTGGCGGTCTTCCAGGCCTTCGTTCGTCTGGGCTCCATGGCCCTCCACCAGGCCATGCTGAACCGCCGGGCCCTGAGCCACGCGGAGCAGCAGGGAGAGCTGCTGCGGTTGCGCACCGAGCGGCAGCGGGAGGCCGATCGGCATGGCGAGCTGCTGACCGCCCTGGCCGCGCCCCTGCGGCGGGTGCAGAGCTGGGCCGAGGGATTGCCTGGGCTGGCCGGGGAGGCCATCCGGGGGCAGCTCGACCAGATGACGGCACTGTTCGAGCACGGCTCCCAGGAAGGGCACACCGAGCCTACGCCCATGGCCGGCCACCCGATGCAGGTGGCCGCCCTCCAGGAGGAGTTGGTCCAGCGCTGGGAATCCCTCCTTCGCCTGCGCAAGGTCTGGCTGAACGCCGGTCCGGCCCCGGCCGCCTCGGTCTGGATGCCCGGGGGATCCCTGGTGGTGGCTCTGGCGGGGCTGGTGGAGCCCATGCTCATGCAGCTGCAGGAGGGCTCGGCCCTCTCCACCCGCTGGGACCAGGAGCGGGGCTCCTGGATCTTGCGCCTGGGTCTGCCCCAGGGCCTCCACGGTCCCATTCCGGATGCCTGGACCCAGCGGATGCTCCAGGAAGCGGGGGTGCGCTGGCACTGGGCCGACCAGGCTCTGGATCTCTTCCTGCCCGAAGGTCCCGATGCCATGCCCGAGGAGCCCTCCCGGCCCCTGCTGGGCCTGGTGAGCGACGAGCTCAACCTGCTGGGCCTCTTCCAGACCGTGGCGGAGGCGGGCAACCTCTGGCTGCACCCCCTGGAGCAGGAGCCGCCGCCCCCGCCCCTCCCCAAGTTCCGGTTCCTGGTGGTGGATGCCCGTGGCACCCAGGACCTGGAGGGCTGCATTCGCGCCTACCGCCGCCACCCCTCCTTTGCCACCACACCCATCCTGGTGGTGCGCTGCACGGAGGATGAGACGCCCAGGCTCATCGAGGCCGGGGCCACGGACTGGCTGACGGAAGGCTTCCGCTGGGAGGCCCTCCACCACCGGTTGCAGGTGCTGCGTGGGCACACCGAGCTCCAGCAGCGCGCCTTGGCGACGGAGCGGCTGGAGTCCTTCCGGCAGATGGCGGGCACCCTCAAGCACGAGATCAACAACCCCCTGGCGATCATCTCCATGCAGGTGGAGATGCTCCAGCGCAAGTACCCCGAGGAAGTGAAGCTCGCCAAGATCGGGGAGATGGTGGACCGGATCCGGGCCCTGGTGCAGGTGCTTCAGAAGATGCGCGAAACGCCCACGGAAGACTATGCGGACGGATCGAGCATCCTGCGGCTGGGGTAGAACTCAAGCTCCGGGCTTCAGGAGCCGCAGCCCACGCTCGCTGAGCAGCGCCATGACGGGCCAGTCGTGGGGTTCCACGGGCATGGGCAGGTGCATCTGGGCCTCGAAGCCCACCCCCACCGTGAGCACCTCCTCCGGCAGCTTCGCCAGCAGGGCGTCGTAGAAGCCTCGCCCATAACCCAGGCGGTGGCCCCCCTCGTCGAAGGCCAGGCCGGGCACCAGCAGAAGCTGCACCGGTGGCAGGAAATGCAGGGCCAGGGCGGGCTCCAGCAGGCCCCAGTGCCCCTTCTCCAGGGGCTCCGTGCCCCAGGCGAGCCGGGGCGGGTGGGTGGAGGCCACCTTCGGGAAGAACCAGTGCCAGCCTGGGTGGGAGGCCACGGCCGGCCGCAGGTCCACCTCGGAGCCGAAGGGCCAGAAGGCGCCGATCCGGGTGCAGCGGCGCTCCCGGCAGAGGCGCTCCAGGTGTTGGCAGAGCGACCGGGACCAGGCGGCCCGGGCGTCGGCCGGCAGCCCGTCCCGGCGGGTCTTCAAGTGGGCACGATACTCGGCCTTGGTCTCCATGGGATCAGATCAACAGGGACCCCGGAACTTCGTCAAGGCTCGGGAGGCTATCCTTGAGCCGGAGTGCTGCCATGATCCTTCGTCCCCTGCTGTTGATCCTCACCGTCGGCCTGGCCATGATCGCCCCCCGATCCGCGCTGGCGCAGACCGGGCTCCAGCCGGAGGCTCCCCGCACCCAGCTGGTGCAGTCGATCCCAGTGGAGACGGACCTCGCCGATCCTGACCTACCCTTCGCCAGGGAGGTCTGGGTGGCCATGATCCGGGGGGCCAGGACGAGTTTCGAAGCTGCCGAGTTCTATGTCACGAACCGTCCTGGCAGTGCCCTTGAGACGGTGCTGGCGGAGCTGGAAAGCGCCGGGAAACGAGGGGTGAAGGTGCGCTTCCTGCTCTCATCCAGGATGCTCGAGCAGGATCCGGCCTCCGTGGCACGGCTCCGGGGCATTCCCGGCGCGGAGGTGCGCAGCTTTGATCTGGCCGGCGTTTCCACCGGCATCCTCCACGCCAAGTACTTCCTGGTGGATGGACGGGAGGCCTTCCTGGGCAGCCAGAACTTCGACTGGCGGGCCCTGGAGCATATCCACGAGCTGGGGGTGCGCACCACCGAGCCGGTCATCGTCTCGCGGCTGTCACGGCTCTTCGCCATCGACTGGGCCTTCGCCGCCGAACGGAAGCTGAACGCGTTTCCAGTGCAGCCGCGGCCGTCGGCCCGGTCGAAGGTGGAGCTGGTGGCCAGCCCGCCCTTCCTGACGCCCAAGGACATCCGGCCCTCCATCGAAGCACTGCTGGACCTGCTGGACCAGGCGAAGCTGACCGTGCGCGTGCAGCTGCTGACCTACTCGCCGATCTCGGGCCAGGACCGCTACTGGCCCGTGTTGGACAACGCCCTGCGCGCTGCCGCCGTGCGGGGGGTGAAGGTGAAGCTGCTGGTATCGGACTGGGTGCTGGGGGGCCGGGCCCTCCCGCACTTGAAAGCCCTGACCCTGATCCCGAACCTCGAAGTGAGGGTGGCTTCCATCCCCGAGGCCAAGGAGGGGCACATCCCTTTCGCCCGGGTCATCCACAGCAAGTACCTGGTGGCGGATGGTGAGCACCTTGCCCTGGGCACCAGCAACTGGGAGGAGAGCTACTTCTCGGGGTCCCGCAACCTCGAGTTGGTGTTCCGCGACACCCCCCTGGCCAACCAGGCGGCGGCGGTATTCGATCGCCTGTGGGGCAGCCGCTACGCCTTCGCGCTTGAGCCCCTGACGGCCTACGAGAAGCGCAAGGTGGACTAGGCGCTGGCGTAGACGTTGTACAGGTTGTCCCGCTCCAGGGGCTCGAAGCCCGCCTCCCGGATGAGGCGCACCAGCTCGCCCTGGGCCAGCCCCTGGGGGCTCTTGGCGCCGGCCAAGTGGGCGATCTCCTCGGCGATGACCGTGCCGTCCAGGTCGTCGGCGCCATAGCTGAGGCCCGCCTGGGCCAGGCCCGGCGAGATCATGACCCAGTAGGCCTTGATGTGCGGGATGTTGTCGAGCAGCAGCCGGGCCACGGCGATCTCCCGCAGATCCTGGGTGCCCGTGGTCTCGTGGATCACGTGGGTGGCGCTCAGCTCATTGTCCTCGTTCTGGTAGGCCAGGGGAATGTAGGCCAGGAAACCGGTGTATCCAGACTTGAGTGAGCGGTCCTGCAGGTTCCGCAGGCGCATGAGATGGTCCACCCGGTGCTTCGGTTCCTCGATGTGGCCGTAGAGCATGGTGCAGTTGGTGGGCAGGCCCTTGCGGTGGCAGAGCTCGGCCGTGTCCAGCCAGACCTGGGCGTCCTTCTTGCCGATGCAGATCTGCTCCCGGAGCGCTTCGTCGAAGATCTCCGCGCCGCCGCCGGGGCAGCTTTCGAGACCCGCCGCCATGCAGCGGTCCAGGAAGGCGTCCGTGGTGAGGCCAGAGATGCGGGCGTAGTAGTCCATCTCGATCATGGTGAAGACCTTGAGGTGGATGGACGGGAAGCGCGCCTTGATTCTGCGGAACAGATCCTCGAAGTAGTCGACCTTCAGCTTGGGGTTGTGGCCCGAGGTCATGTGCAGCTCGCGGACGCCGGTGTTCTCAGGCTTCTCCAGTTCCGCAATGATGTCCTCGGCGGAGAGGGAGTAGGCCCGGGGGTCGCCGGGCTTGGCCTGGAAGGCGCAGAACTGGCAGTGGGTATAGCAGACGTTGGTGTAGGACAGGCGGCGGCTCACCGCGTAGTAGGCGGCCCGGCCGTGCATCCGGAGCCGCACCTGGTGGGCCATGGCTCCCACGCCCGTGAGATCCGGCGTGTCATAGAGCAGCAGCCCATCCTCGAAGCTCAGGCGCTCGCCACCGAGCACCTTCTCCGCCAGGGGCAGCAGGCGCGGATCGCGGATTCTCGATTGCAGTGACAACATCTGCGCCTCGGCCCACCAGTGTAACGCCAGGGCGCCAGGACCTGAACTCGCGTCCAGATCCTCAAGGTTCCCGCGAGACCAGTGGGGTTGTGGACCTCGTGGAAAGCCACGAAGGCTCAGGGCAGGCGGGGCAGGCGGACCTGGAAGGTGGTGCCCCGGCCCGCCTGAGAGGTGAAGGTGATCTGGCCACCCGATTTTTGCAGCAGCGCCTTCACGGACATCAGGCCCAGCCCGGTTCCCTTGCCCACGGGCTTGGTGGTGAAGAAGGGCTCAAAGAGGCGCCCCTGCAGCTCCTCCGGGATGCCCGTGCCAGAATCCTCCACCTCGAGCAGGGGTCCCTTGGCGCCGTCTTCGGGGCCCGGTGCCCCGATGCGCAGGGTGATCCTGCCGCCCGAAGGCATGGCATCCCGGGCATTGCTCACCAGGTTCACCAGGATCTGCTCCAGCATCCCCTTGGTGCCCAGGAAAGGCGTCACCGCCGTGGCGTTCTCCAACTCCAGCAGCTGGTTCCGGGGCAGCAGCAGCTGGAGGAGGGGCTGCATGGCGACGAGCTCCCCGGCCAGGTCCAGGGCCTGGGGGTGGGCCTCCTCCTGGCGCCCCAGGTTCATGAGCCGGCGGCTCATGGTGGTGGCGAGCTGAGTGGCCTCCTGCATGCGCACCAGGTCCTTCCGGTCGGGCACCTTGGCCTCGTCAACGTCCATGAGCACGAGCTCCGCCCGGCTCTGGATGGCGCAGAGCACGTTGTTCAGGTCATGGGAGAGCCCGGCGCCAAGAGTCGCCAGAGACTTCATGCGCTCGGTGCGGAGCAGCATGGCCTGGGCCTCCTCCAGGGCCTGCGTGCGCTCCGCGACCCGGAGTTCCAGGTGCTGGGAAAGGGTGAAGAAGTCCCTCAGCGCAAAGTACTGCCGCACCAGCAGCACGATCACCAGGCTCAACGAGATCCACACGAGGCTGAGCCGATGGCTGAGGCCGCCCCCGGTGATGAGCATCCACACCCCAAGGGTGGTCGCGCCGATGACAGGCAGGTAGGGCAGCACATGGATGATGCGCACCTGGTCGGGCGGCGAGGGCTCGGGGTCCACGGGCCTCGGCGACAGGGCCGCGGCCAGGTAGGCCAGGGGCACGGTATAGACCAGGGGGCCGAGGGTCAGTTGGAAGAGCGGCGTACCCGAGAGCACGCCGAGCAGCCAGTTGAAGTTGTGCAGGCAGGCCAGCAGAAAGGCCAGAGAAAGCCAGCCGAGCGGGCCCCGGAACCGGGAGGGCTCCGCCAGGCCGAAGTAGATGGCGAGGCCCAGCAGCAGGTCATAGACGAGGAAGGTGCCGACCCAGAGCAGGCGATCCAGCAGGGGAAAGCGGTCATTGAGAAAGACCGGTCCCAGCACCAGGCCCCAGAGGATGAAAAACACCGAAAGGGCGAAGAGCAGGCCGTCCAGCCCATGGCGCACGCGGTCGAACCGGGTGCGGGGGGTCAGGCTCCAGGCCAGCAGGGTGCCCACCAGGAGGAGGGCCACCAGCACCTGCACCAGGATGGAGGCATTGCGGGCCAGGGCCGGCAGGGGCTGGCCCAGGAAGGCGGGGATCCGGGAGGCCTGGATGAGGCTGTTGGCGAGCAGGGAGGCCGCCAGGATCTTCCAGCCCAGGGCCTCCGGCCCCCCCTTCCTCGCCCGCCGGGCCGCGGCAAAGCCGGCCAGGTAGAACAGGGCCACCAGACCGATGAGGATGACCAAGGTCTGCTGCGGGCCTGACATGGCGAACTGGGCCACCAGGCCCAGGAGCAGGGCGCCGCCTGAGACCAGGGCCAGGGTGGGGCCCGGTCGAGACGCAAGCTGGTTGCCGGCTTCCTTGGTCATAAGGGGCCAGTATATGGGCCAAGGAGAACCAAATGGTGTTCCAACCTAGGTTCTAGTCCTTGCGGCCATGGCCACCAGACCTTGCTCCATGCGCCGGATCAGCCCCGGGCCCTGGAAGATCAGGGCGCTGTAGATCTGCGCGAGGGCGGCTCCGTCGTCGAGGGCGTCGTGCACGTCCTCGGCGGTGCCGAGTCCGCCGCAGGCCACCAGGGGCAGGCGTCCCCGCAGGGCGTGGAGGAGGCGGCGCCGCACCTCCCGGGCCTTGGCCTTGAGTGGCACGCCGCTCAGCCCGCCCGCGCCCTTGGTTTCCACCAGGGCCCTGAGTGGCTCCGCCACGATGCCCCGGTCCAGGGTGGTGTTGGTGGCGATGAGCCCGGAGATGCCGGCAGCCACGGCCACTTCGACGATGGCATCGAGATCCTCCGGGGCCAGATCGGGCGCCAGCTTCAGCAGCAGGGGCTGGCGTTCCAGCCCCAGTTCCCGGCGCAGGTCCAGCATTCCCGCCAGCAGGGGCTTCAGGGCCTCCGGTGCCTGGAGGTTCCGCAGGCCGGGCGTGTTGGGGCTGCTCACATTGAGGGCGACGTAGTCCACCACCGGTGCGATGAGCCGGTAGGCGGCGCGGTAGTCCTCCAGGGCCTGGCCCTCGGGGGTCTCCTTGTTCTTGCCCAGGTTGCCCCCCACGATGAGCCCGGCGGGCCGGGACTGGAGCCGCCGGGCCACCACCTCGGCGCCTTCACTGTTGAAGCCCATGCGGTTCAGGATCAGGCCCGCCTGGGGAAAGCGGAACAGCCGCGGCCTGGGATTGCCTGGCTGGGGCCGGGGCGTCACCGTGCCGATCTCCACGTGGCCGAAGCCCAGGGCCTTCCAGAGGGGCAGGAGGGTGGCGCCCTTGTCCAGGCCCGCCGCCAGGCCCAGGGGCGTTGGGAAGTCCAGGCCGAAGGCCGACCGATGGAGGGCTGCCGGATGCGCTGGCTCCGGGAGCCGGGGCCAGGCGCAGAGGCGCTCCCCCAGCCAGAAGGCCAGGTTGTGGGCGGTCTCGGGGTCGAAGCGGAAGATCAGCGGGCGCAAAGCGCCGTAGAGATCCATCACCTCACCGTCACCGTGGCGCTGGCAAAGACTTCCGGGAAATCCTCCCGTCGGACTTCCACGTGGAAGACTCCAGGCGTGCCGGGTGCCGTGTAGAGCCCCGCGCCGTTGATGGTGCCGCCCTGGGGCTCCACCACCCGCCAGGCCACGGGCTGCCGCAAGTAGCGGAGCCCCTCCTGGTAGTTGATCTCGGCCTGGAAGGACTGGGTGGCGCCCGCCACCAGGCTCACCGTCACGGGACGGAGCTTCAGCATGGGCTTGAAGGGTTCGGCGGGTTTGGCGGGCACGGTGCTCCCGGGAGCGGCGCAGGCCAGGGCCAGCAGAAGGGAACTGGCGGCCAGGCTGCGGAAAAGGAGATGGGGCTGGGGCTTCATTCGGACCTCGGATCCCCCAGGATAGCGCAGCCCCGGCACCTCCTCAGAACACGCGGAAGGCCTGGAAGAGGCTGAAGGTCCAGCCCCAGCGGACCCCGGAGCCCTGGAATTGATCCCGTCGCGACGCCACGGAGGCCCCCACCCGGCCGGTGGGGGTGCGCCACTGGCCCTCGGCCTGGAGGAACCAGGAGCTGGGTCTCAAGGTCGCATCCGCAGGCGCGGTGATCCGCAGGGCCCTGAGCCGGCCCTGGCCCTCCAGGAACAGCGGCAGGCCCAGTTCCACGGTGCGCGTGATGGCCTCCCGTCCGAAGGCCGGTCCCAGCGCATCGCCGCGGGTCGAGAACCCCGCGAGGTGAGCCGGCTGCAGGAAGTCGGCGGGTGTGGGACTGTGGGCGGAGTTGGCGTATTCCAGGCCCAGGTCCCAGCCTTCCCAGACCAGGTGCAGGCCCCCCAGGTTCCGGGCGGGCACCAGGCTCAGGGCCGGGCTGTCCGGGGCTCCGCTGCGGCTGAGGGTGAACGAGGCGCCCCGGGCGCCGGTCACTCGGGCCAGTGCAGGCATGCGCACCCGCAGTTCCACCAGGGCGGCCCGCCGAGTGGCCGTGGCGGGGGCCGGGCGGCCCCCTTGATCCTCGCCGCCTGACAGGGCGAGGGCCCCCAGGCTCCCTTCCACCAGGGGGCCGAAGGAGGCCCGCAGCAGGGCGCCCCGGAGCACGGGGTTCCCGAGGCCAAACCCCGCGGTCTCGGCCGAGCGCCGCGCCTCGTTATCCGGGATCCAGGCCGGGATGGTGGGGTGGGCTTCCAGGCGTCCGGCGAACACCTCGGCTCGCCAGCGGCCGAAGGGCAGCTCCAGGCTCGGGGTGCCTAGGGACAGGCGCGGGAAGGGGCGGGCCGAATCCCCCAGCAGGTCGCCGCCATTCAGGCCCGCTCCCCAGGCCAGGGGCGCCTGCTCCAGGGCCAGGCGCCAGCCGGATTCCGTCTGGTAGGCGAGGGCAGCCCGCTGGAGCACGCCGAGGGTGCGGCCGTGGTCGCGCAGGGCCAGGGCGGTGGCAGAGAAGGACCAGCCCTCCCGGACGTATCGCCCCTGCAGGCCCAGACCCCAGCCCCGGGTACCCACCCCGAACCCTTCGCCGCCCACCAGGGGCGTGTAAGCGCCTTCCGAGCCCGCGCCGCCCAGGCCCACCTCGAAGGAAGGCATGGTCGAAGGTCCCGGCGGCGGCTGGCCCAGCGTCCAGTCCAGCCTCGCCTGTCTCAAGGCGGTGGCCCCGTCCTGGAGCATCGGCGCCTGGGCCGAGGCGGCGACCGAGACTGCGGCCAGGAGAAGGTGCCGATTCACGGGTTCAGCACCTGGATCGAGACGATCTTCGCGCCCAGCTCCAGGTCGTCGAGCAGCTTCAGGGCGCGGTCCAGGTCCTCCACTTCGCCCATGCGGGTGTACTTGCCCGTGAGGTGGGGCGTGGCGTTGGTGGTGATGAAGAACTGGCTGCCGCCCGTGTCCTTGCCCGAGAGCGCCATGCCCACGCTGCCCGGGCCGTACCAGGCCAGCGAATTCTCGCAGCGCACCGTGTAGCCCGGTCCGCCGTCCATGGTGTCGTAGGGCGAGCCCATCTGCACCACGAAGTCCGGAACCACCCGGGGCACCAGCCGCCCGTTGAAGTAGCCCTTCCGGGCCAGCAGCACCAGGTTGGCCACGTTCATGGGCGCCACCGTGGGATCGAGCCGGAGGGTCACGCTGCGTTTCCCCGAAAAGGTGATGCGCAGCCGCACGGGCCTGCCGCGCTCCGCCAGGCGCGTGGCCTCCTTGAAGATGGCCTCATCGGTCTTCGTGGGCTTCGGCGCCGCGGGCCATGCCGTGGATGAATCCAGTTTCACCAGGGCCTGGTAGGCCTCGTAACGGCAGGCCCAGTCCGGGTGCTGGAGCCAGGGCCGCAGCTGGGCCTTCTGCTCATCGGGGGTCAGCTTCCAGCGGGCGTAGCTCTGGATGAGGGTTTGCTGGGACTCGAACTGGGTGTCGGCCCAGGTGCGCTGGGTGAGGGTGGCGAGGTCGGCGGGGGCGGAGGGGAGGTCCTCGATGGCGGCGGCGCGCGCCGTGGCATCCGCTCCAGCAAGAAGTTGGGTCCGCACCTGATCCGCTAGCTCAGGATTTTGGTGCCGGAGGGCGGGGAGGAGATTGCCAAGCATCAGGGAGCTGGACGCCCCGAGTGGCGGCTCCTGTCTCAGCGCGGATTGGAGTGAGGACAGGGGGGTCTCCAGCTTGGCCAGGGCCTGGAATCCGTACCACAGTGCGAGGGGATGAGTCGCACAGGGCCAGGGGCCGCCGCTTACCTGGAAGGCCTCGACCGGCGCCGGTTTCGGAACGCCTTCGGACAGCCGGGAGAGGATGCCAACGCAGGCCCGATCCAGCGTCGAGGGAACTGGGCGCTGAAGGCCCATCTCGGACCAGGCCGGGGAATCCGGATTGAGCGACCTGAACGCGCTCAGGGCCAGTTCCCGGCGTTGCGCCCAGGGCGCTCGGTTCCATGCATCCATCAACGCGAGCACGCTCCCTGTCGTTGCTGGTACCAGTGGCAGCAGCTCCTTCTCCTTCCCCGCCATCACCAGCCGCAGCCGCGCGGCCTGGGCTCGGACGGGATCGACCTTCCCGGCCTTCTGCCGCGCGTCCAGGAAGGCCTGAAGGGCGGGCGAGATTTCGGCGCCGTTGAGTCGCGCGGCGGCGAGGGAGGCTTCCAGGTGCAGGTGCTTCGGCCAGGTGGCGGCACCGGCAGCGGTCAGGCCCTCCAGCGCCGTGAGGGCCTTGGGGCTCTTCAGGCGGTTCAGCAGGAACAGGGCGGTGAAGCGCTCCTGGGGCGTGCGGGCCTCCCTGGCATTGGCTTCCCAGATCTCCAGCGTGGGCTTCTCAAGCTCGGTTGGCAGCAGGGCGGGGCTTCCCGGGGCGCCAATGCGCTGGAGGGCGCGCTCCAGCCGCGCCCGATCCGCCGGGGGCAGGGCGGTCTTCTGGGCCTCGCTGAAGGCCAGGGGCTGCCGGGCCCACTCGGCCTGGATGGCGTCGCGCACCGAGAAGCGGGGGCCTTGTGGCTGGAGCGCAGGCTGCGCATGGACAGCCTGGGGGGCCAGCAGGGGCAGGGTCAGCAGGCAGAGCAGGCGGCGCATGGGGACCTCGCGGGGATTCCTGTCCGATGGTAGCGCCTGCGGAGCGCTGAAGCCCTCGCCTGGGGCACCGATGATCCGATGAACCCTTTCTGCGAAGGGAAGGCGGGCCTGGGCGAAAGGGCCGCATCCGGGTGAAGATGGAGGCTCTGCATGAGGCCCGCATGATCCCCAAGGGCGCCTACTGGGTGCGCGTGAACCGGTTTTTCGGCGATGCCATGATGGCCTACGCCGCCATCGAGCCCCTGCGGCGGGCCGCCCTGCCGCTGGTGTTTTGGGGCCCCGCACGCACGGTGGAGCTGTTCGAAGGCAGCGCCCACGTGGTGGCCACCGTCGCCGAGCCGGGCCGGAAGTACGGCATCTGGGAAGCCGCCCGGATGCTACGGGGCCACCGCCCCGCGGCGGTCCTCGGCTTTCCCAAGAGCGCGAGGCCCCACCTCGCCGCGCTGCTGGCGCGGGTGCCCCGGCGCCTGGGCTGCGGCGACGGGGGCGTGAGCCTCCTCCTCACCCACAGCGTGCCTTTCTATTCGCGGGATGATCACTTCGTGGAACGGTACGCCTCCACGGTGACCCGGGCTTTTCCGGAACTCGGGCCGCTGGGGTTCACGCCCTTCCGCCCCCGGGCGCAGGCCTTCGAGGCCCGTTCGGCCCAGGCGAAAGAAGCGGCATTCGAGGGGGACTACGTGGTGCTGGCACCGGGCGCCAACAGCGGCTCGAAGCGACTCTCCCTGCCGCTGTTCGCGGAACTGGGGCGGCGCCTGGAGGCCATGGGTCGGCGGGTGGTCATCCTCGGAGCTGGGGCCGAGGATCAGCGCCTGGCGGGTGAACTGACGGCCGAGCTGCCGAAGGCCCTGAATCTCGTCGATCAGTGCTCCCTCTCCCTGTCGGCCGCCTGGGTCTGCGGCGCCCGGGCCCTGGTGGGCATGGACTCGGGGCTGGCCCACATTGCGGGGGGGGCCGGCGTTCCGACGCTGGCGGTGTTCGGTCCCACTCGGCCCGGGCACTCCAGGCCCTGGGGGCCGAGGGTGCAGGTCCTGCGCAACGAAAGCCTCAGCTGCCTGCAATGCATGGCCTGGCACTGCCCCCTGGCCGACCATCCCTGCATGAACGCGGTTCCCTTGGGCAGCCTCTGGGAGGCCCTCCTGGCGGGCATGGCCCAGTCCGCTTCCGGTAGGGCTTGACGGCCGAGACCGGCCCAGGCTTCGTCATTCTCGGGAGCCCGACAGTCCTCCCGTCTGGTCGCGTCGGATGGGCCGCAGACCCGGCCGAGCCTTCATTTCCTCTGCTACTGTTTAGGTTTTCGGGGTCTCCATGCGCATGGCCGTGTTCCACCCTGCCTTCGAATCGGTGGGTGGGGCCGAGATCCTGGCGGCGGCGCAGGCCGGCTACTACCGGGACCAGGGACTGGCACCGGACCTGGTGACCCTGGGCTACGATCCCCAGCGCTGGTCCTCGCGGCTGGCCGGGATTCCCGTTCGGATGGTGGAGAAGCGCCACTGGACGGACCTGTTCCATGGCCTGGGGGCGGCCGCCAAGCTGCGGGTGCGGGGACTGCGCGCTGAAAAGGTGCTGCGGGACTACGACCTGGTGGTCGCCCACAACTTCCCCGCCCATGCCATGCTCGGGGCCGCTTCGATCAAGGGGAAGAAGATCTGGCAGTGCAACGAGCCACCCCGGGGCATCCACGTGCGCGAGGCGAACCCGGTGCTGACGGCGCGACTGCTGGCCACCGGCGGGAGCGGGCCCGAGGAGGCGACCCGGCAGTTCCAGCGGACCCTGGCGGCCCATGACCGGAACATGGGCCGGTCCTCCACGGCCCGCGCCCGCCGGGACTTCGAGCTCGAAGCCGCCCGGCACCTCGACCAGATCTATGCCATCAGCGAGTTCTCCCGCGACAACGCCCGGCGGATCTATGGCCGCTGCGACGAGGATGTGATCTACCCCATCGTGCGCTTCCCAGAGGGGGGCATCGCACGCCGTGGCCTGGATCGCGCCGTGCGGCGGATTCTGGTCCACTCCCGGCTGGAGATTCTCAAGAACATCGATACCGTCATCCGCGGGTTCGGGGCCTTTTCCAAGCAGAGCCCCGTCCCCTGCGAGCTGCACGTGGTCGGCGAAGGGCCCCTGAAGGAGAGCCTGACCTCGCTATCGGGCGAGCTCTGCCCCGCCGGCAGGGTCATCTTCCACGGGTACCTGCCGGACCGGGACCTCGCGAGCGTCTACGAGCGGTGCGATGTGTTCGCCCTGCTGACCCTGGACGAACCCTTCGGCATGGTCTTCCCGGAGGCCGCCGCCAAGGGCCTGCTCATGGTGGGGCCCGACCATGGGGGCCCTCTCGAGATCCTGGATGGCGGGCGGCTGGGCTGGACCATCGACGCCTTTTCCCCCGAGGCCCTCTGCGATGTCTTTCAAGAGATCTGGTCCCTCGATGACCAGGCCGTGGATCATCGGCGCGAGCGGGCCGATCAGGCCTGCCGGAGCCGGTTCGGCCTGGCCGCCCTGGGTCCCAGACTCATGAAGCTGGTTGCGGCCGATTGAACCTGGGCTGGTCATTCCGGGGCAAGGCCTAGACCGGATCCTTCAGCGTGAGCGTTCGTCTTCCGGTGGGTTCGCGGGCATCCAGGCCCGGGCCCATCGGAATGTCGAGCTTACCAGGCCCGATCACACATATCTCGCGGTGACCCGGGCGCCGCTCTGGCCCACAATGGAGCGATGCTCTTCGATTCCCCCTCTTCCTTCGGCCGCACCTTCCGCATCCTCACCTTCGGCGAAAGCCACGGGGCCGCGGTGGGTCTGGTGATGGACGGTGTAAAGCCTGACCTTCCCTTCGATCTGGAAGCCATCCAGCAGGAAATGGACCGTCGCCGCCCGGGCCAGTCAGACCTGGTGACGCCACGCAATGAAGGAGACAAGTTACAGGTCCTGAGCGGCGTCTACGAAGGGCGGACCACGGGGCACCCCATCGCCATGGTGGTCTTCAACACCAATCAGAAGAGTGGCGACTACCAAGCCATTTCGGAGCTGTTCCGCCCCGGCCACGCGGATCTCACCTACGACCGCAAGTACGGCATCCGCGATCCAAGGGGCGGGGGGCGCAGCAGCGGGCGGGAGACCCTGGCCCGGGTGGCCGCGGGAGCCTGGGCCAAGCAGCAGCTGGCGAGCCTGGGGGTGACCGTGCGGGGGTTCAATCGCGAGATCGCCGGGATCGAAGGGAAGGCTTTGGACTGGTCCTTCGTGGAAAGGAATCCCCTCCGCGTCGCCGATCCGGGGGTCTTCGAGTCCCAGAAAGCGGCCGTGGAAGCCGCCCGGGCCGAGGGGGATAGCGTGGGCGGCGTCTGCGAAGTGTGGATCGAGGGCCTGCCCGTGGGCCTGGGCGATCCCGCCTTCGGCAAGCTCGATGGCCTGCTGGCCCTGGCCTGCATGTCCATTGGGGCGGTGAAGGGCGTGGAACTGGGCGCGGGCTTCGCCAGCGCCCGGCGCCGCGGCAGCGAGAACAACGATCCCCTGGGCCCTGCGGGTCCCGAGAAGAACGATGCGGGCGGCACTCTGGGGGGCATCAGCACCGGGGCACCGGTCGTGGTGCGCCTGGCGGTGAAACCCACCAGCTCCATCACCAAAGCCCAGAGGACCATCGACCGGGAGGGCCGGCCTTCGGAGATCTCCACCCATGGCCGCCACGATCCCTGCATCGCCCCCCGGGTGGTGCCCGTGGCCGAGGCCATGTGCGCCCTGGTGATCTACGACGCGTGGCTCACCCAGCAGGAGTTGCGTGAGGGGGTGGTGCCCTCGGTTTCAGAGTGGAACTGGGAAGCCATCGAAGCGCTGTTCCCGCCGGGCCCCGCTTTGTGATGGCGGCCACGAACCAAGGAGCATGACGAAGCGATGACTGAGCCTGACCCCGATCTGCCGATCATGTAATCCGATATGGAACCCGTCCTCATCAGCTTTCACGCCCCCGTCCACGACCTGGACCTGGTGGCGCAGCACGTGATCCGGGATGGTCTCCCGGGCCATCTGCGGGACTGGCAGCGGCGCTCCGGGGCCCGGGAGCTGGTCTACCTGGCCACCTGCCAGCGGGTGCTCTGGATGGTGTGGGGGGGGGAGGCCGAAGCCCTCGCCCCCGGGCCCGGCCTCCGGCGCTACGAAGGGGAGGAGGCCTGGATCCACCTCCTGGCCATGTCCGCGGGACTGGAATCCGCCAACCTCGGGGATCGCGAGATCCCGGGTCAGCTGAAGGACGCCCTGGTCCAGGCCCGCCAGGTCGGCGTGGCCGGCGAGGAAGCCGCTGCGGCCGTGGAGGACGTGATCCGCGAGGGCCAGCGGCTGCGGGCCCGGCTGGGCCTGGCCGATGGCAACGTCAGCGTGGCCACCGTCGCCCTGCGGCACCTCACGGAGGGCCTGCCCCACGGCTCCGCGGTGGCCCTGGTGGGCGTGGGGCCCATGACCCAGTACCTGGCGGAGCGGCTGCCGGAGCGGGGTTTCAAAGTCTCCGTGGCCAACCGCACCCGGAGCCGGGCTCAGGAACTGGCCGAGCCCCTGGGCCTGCCGGTGGTGGATCTGGTCCGGCTGCAGCACGATCCCCTCGGCTTCGACGCCATCGTGACCGCCACGGCGGCCCCGGAACCCATCTTCACCCTGGATGCCTGGCAGTCGCTCAAGCGGCCCATCCTGCGCATCCTCGACCTGGCCCTGCCACCGGATTCGGAACCGGGTCTGGAGCAGCTGCCCTGGGTGCACCGGATCGACCTGAACGCCTTCCTGGCCCAGACTGCCACCGCCCGGTCCCAGCGGGCCGAGGCCGCCCTGAAAGCGGAACCCTACCTGGTGGGGGCCGCCGGGCGGCTCCGTCACCGGGCCATGGGTCGGGCCCGCAAGCGGCACCTGGTCTCGGCCCAGGAGCGCCTCGACGCGGCCTGGGGGGCCCTGGAGGAGGAGGTGAAGACCCTGGAGGACTCCATGGCGGGGCTGGACGAAGCCCAGCGGGAAGCCCTGCGGGAGATCCTGACCCGGGGCCGCACCCTCGCTTTCCGTGCCCTGGTGCAGACCCAACCCAAGCCCATCGTTGACGGAGAGGCGGCCCATCCATGAGAACGGAGCAGGAGCGGGGTTCCACTTTGGCGACGCCGAAGCCCCAAGGGTGCGGCACAGGGAGGCTCCGCCTCGGCGAGTGGAACGAGCCGGAGCACGCACCGCGTGCGATAGGCGGAGGTGCCGCATGAGCGCGCAGCAGGAGCGGAGCGCCACTTTGGCAAAGCCGAAGCCCGTAGGGTGCGGCACAGGAGGTGCCGCATGAAACACGTCACGGTCGCCACCCGAGGATCCGCCCTGGCCGTGGGCCAGGCCGAGCCCATGGTCCGGTTTCTCGAAGCCAAGGGCTACGAGGTGTCTTGGCGCAAGTTCTCCACCTCCGGCGACCAGTGGCTCCAGGGCCCCCTGGACAAGCAGGTGGGTGGCGGCTTCTTCACCAAGGAGCTGGAGGAGGCCATGGCCCTGGGCCAGGCAGATCTCCTCATCCACAGCCTGAAGGATGTCTCCCTGGAACGACCCGCTGGCATCGTGCCGGCCTGCATCCCCCTGCGCGAGGACCCCGCGGACTGGCTGGTGCTGAGGGCCGATGCCCCGGAAGACCTGGTCATCGGCACCAGCGCGGTGCGCCGGGAGCGGGTGCTCAGCCAGCTCTTTCCCAGGGCCCGGTTTACCTGGATCCGAGGCAACGTGCAGACGCGCCTGCAGCGGGTGCGGGACGGCCTCCTACGGGATGCACCCCTCCACGGGACCCTGCTGGCGGCGGCGGGGCTCAAGCGCCTCGGACTGGATCTGTCCGGTCTGACAGTGCGGCCCCTCACGCCCGTCGAGCTGCCTTCGGCTCCGGGGCAGGGGGCCCTCCTGGCCGAGGCCCGGGCGGACCGGCCCGACCTCATCGAGGCCCTGGCCGATCTGCATGACCCCATGACCGCCCGCTGTGTTCGGCTCGAGCGCCAGGTGCTGGCGGGCATCGGCGGTGGCTGCCAGCAGCCCCTGGGTGCCCTGGCCACCCCCCAGGCCGATGGCACCCTGCTGCTGCAGGCGGCCTACGCGCCCGAAGGCGAGGTCCTGCGGGCGGAGGCCCGGGGCACCGACGACCAGGACCTGCTCACCCGGGTCCTCCGGGGCATCGGGCTTTCATGAATGGCACCCTTCTTCATCCCCGTCTGGCCCTGGCCCGGCCCGCCCACCATCCCCTGGCGGATACGGTGCGGAAGGCGGGCTGGCGGCCGGTCCCCTATTCCTTCACCTCCCTGAAGCTCACCGGAGCCGCGCCGCCTGTGCTGCTGAGCCGGGTCAAGGCCCTGTTGATCCTCAGCCCCTCCGGGGCCAAGGTGGCGGGGGCGACGCTGCCCTCCGGGATGACCTGCCTGGTTCAGGGCGCGGGCACGGCGGACGCCCTGGGTCGGGAGGACCTGGATATCCGGCTGCCCTCCGAGGCCCGGGCCGAGGCCCTCTGGGAACTGCTCCAGGGGCGCTTCCCCGAGGGCGGGGATTTCGTGCTGGTTCGGGGCGAGCGCAGCCGGGAATACCTTGAGGTCGCGGCGCGCGGATCGGCCTGGCGCATCCATCCCTGGGTCACCCACTGCGAGGCCGCCCGGGAGCCCTTCCCGCCCATGCCCGAGGTCGAAGGCGTCCTGGCCCTGAGCCCAACCCAGGCCGAGATCCTCGCCCCCCTGGCCCGGGACCTGCAGCGCTTTGCCTGGGGCGAGGCCACCGCCGAGGCCTTCGCCCGGGCCGGCGCACCGGTCCAGGCCCAGTGTGAACCAAAGCCCAGCCTGCTCTGGGCCATGCTCGCCCAGTCCCTGGCATCCCAAGCGAATCCGAAGGAGGAGTCCCCATGCTGAACCGCTCCCGCCGCCTCCGCACCAGCGCGGCCATGCGCAACCTCGTGGCCGAAACGGACCTGCGGCCCCGGCACCTCATCCAGCCCCACTTCGTGCAGCCCCAGTCGGGCAGCAGCGAGATCGCCAGCCTGCCGGGCATCCTGCGGGCCAGTGTGGAAGACACGGTCCGCCAGGTCGAACAGGACCTGAAGCGGGGCCTGGCCAGCGTGCTGCTCTTCGGTGTGCCTGATGCCGAATCCAAGACACCGGATGGCCGCTATGCCTGCGATCACAACGGTGTGATCCCCGTGGCCGTCCGGGCCCTCAAGAAGGCCTTTGGCGCCGACCTCATCGTCATGACCGATGTCTGCCTCTGCGGCTGCACCAGCCACGGCCACTGCGGCGTGGTGGACGAGCACGGCGTGGTCCGGAATGACGAGACCCTGCCGATCCTAGCGGAGATGGCCCTGCGCCATGCAGAAGCGGGCGCCGATGTGGCCGCCCCCAGCGACATGATGGATGGCCGGGTGGCCGCCATCCGCGATCTGCTCGATGCAAACGGGTACACCAACACCAGCATCCTCAGCTACGCCATCAAGCACGCAGGCGCCTACTACGGACCTTTCCGTGACGCGGCGGACAGCAGCCCGAAGTTCGGCGACCGGCGGAGCTACCAGATGGACCCCCGCAATGCGCGGGAAGGCCTGCAGGACGCGCTGCTGGACGTGGACGAGGGCGCGGACATGCTCATGGTCAAGCCCGCCCTGCCGAACCTCGACCTCATCTGGCGCCTCCGGGAGGCTCAGCTGGCGCCCATCTGCGCCTACCACGTGTCCAGCGAGTTCAGCAGCGTCAAGGCCGCCGACCGCCTGGGCTGGGTGAACGGCGATCAGCTGATGTTCGAGCACCTCATCGCCATCCGACGCGCCGGCGCCGACATGATCGTCAGCTACGCCGGCCGCGAGGCCGTCGAGAAGGGGTGGATCTCCTGAGTCGAAGAATTGCCGTCAACCGCAGAGGACGCAGAGACCGCAGAGAAAAGCGGGAATTGCATGCAACCTCTGCGCCCTCTGCGTTCTCTGCTGTTCATTCATTTTTGAGGCACTCATGAGCAACGAATCCCTGTTTCAAGAAGCGCTGACGCACTTCCCCGGCGGCGTCTCCAGCCCGGTGCGGGCTTTCCGGGCCGTGGGAGGCACGCCGAAGTTCTTCAAGAAGGCCAGCGGCGCCTGGTTCGAGGATGAGGATGGCATCCGCTTCCTCGATCTCTGCATGTCCTGGGGCCCGCTGATCCTGGGCCACGCCCATCCCGACATCCTGGCCGCCGTGAACGAGGCCATGCAGGAGGGCCTCACCTTTGGCGCCCCCAGCCGCCGGGAGCTGATGCTCGCTCGGAAGATCAAGGAGATGGTGCCCTTCATCGAGAAGATGCGCTTCGTGTCCTCGGGCACCGAGGCGGTCATGTCCGCCCTGCGGGCCGCCCGGGGCTTCACGGGACGGGAGCGCATCCTGAAGTTCGAGGGCTGTTACCACGGCCACAGCGATGGCCTGCTGGTGAAGGCCGGATCTGGCCTCATCACCTTTGGCGCCCCCACCAGCGCTGGCGTGCCCAAGGCCATCGCGGAGCTGACCTCCGTGGTCACGCTCGATGACCTGGAGACCCTCGAACGCACCTTCGCCGAAATCGGCAACGAACTGGCGGCCGCCATCATCGAGCCCATCCCCGCCAACAACGGCCTGCTGCTCCAGCGCCCCGAGTTCCTCCAGCGCCTTCGCGAGCTCTGCACGAAGCACGGCGTGGTCCTCATCTTTGACGAGGTCATCAGTGGCTTCCGCGTGGCCCCCGGCGGCGCGGCGGAGCGTCTCGGCATCACGCCGGACCTGGGCACCTACGGCAAGATCATCGGTGGCGGCATGCCCGTGGGCCTCTACGGCGGCCGCAAGGACATCATGGGCGTGGTGGCCCCCGATGGTCCGGTCTACCAGGCGGGAACCCTGTCGGGCAATCCCGTGGCCATGGCCGCAGGCCTTGCCACCATGGAGAAGCTCAGCCCCGCCTTCTACGCCGGCCTGGAGGCCACTGCCGCCAAGTGGGCCGCGGCCTTCGAAACCATCCCCGGCCTCCATTGCCCGCGCTATGGCAGCCTCCTCTGGCCCCTGTTCCAGGATGGTGTCCGCCGCAGCGACGCGGTGAAGGGCGAGGCCATCAGCACCTTCAACCGCCTGCACAAGGCCCTGCTGGGCCAGGGCGTCTACCTGCCACCCAGTGGCTACGAGGTGGCCTTCCTGGGCAGCGCCCACGGTGAAGCCGAGCTGGCCCATTTCCAGAAGGCCGTGGCCGCCGTGGCCAAGGACTTCGCCTGATCTCTCGCCAGTCCTTTTTCCCTCCGCGTTCTCTGCGAACTCTGCGGTGAATGGTTTTTTCGGTGATGTGATGCCCCAGTCCCTGCTTCGTGTCCTCAATGGTGAAGTCCTCGACAAGCCCCCGGTCTGGTTCATGCGCCAGGCGGGCCGCTTCCTGCCGGAATACCGCGCGGTGCGGGCCAAGGTCACCTTCGAGCAGCTGCTGAACGACTCGGACCTGGCGGCGGAGGTCACGCTGCAGCCCATCCGCCGCTTCCCCCAGATCGACGGCGCCATCATCTTCAGCGACATCCTGGTGATCCTGGATGCCCTGGGCTGCGAGGTCACCATTCCCGAGGGCGGGCCCCGCATCGGCAAGACGCTGGATCAGATCGATATCAACCGTCCCCTGGACGAGAAAGTCTTCGAGCCCGTCTGCGACGCCATCCGCAAGGTGAAGGCCAACCTGCCGGCGAAGGTCACGATGCTCGGTTTCGCGGGCGCGCCCTGGACCCTGCTGGCCTACGGCATCGAAGGGAAGGGCAGCAAGAATTGGGCGAAGGCCAAGGCCTTCATCCACCAGAATCCCGTCCTGGCCCAGAAGTGGATGGACAAGCTCGCCGACGCCGCCGCCCGCCTGCTGAACCTGCACATCGAGGCCGGCGCCCAGGGCGTGCAGCTCTTCGACACCTGGGCCGGCGAGCTGGATGCGGATGACTACGCGACCTTCGCCCTTCCTTCCGTGAAGCGCACCCTGTCCCAGGTGACGGCGGCCCCCACGCTCTTCTTCGCCCGCACGGGCTACCTGCCGGATTCCCTGAACGACCTGCCCTGCAAGGGCCTCGCGGTGCCCTGGCAGGTGCCCATCAGTGAGGCACGCCGGCGCTTCCCCAGGATGGTCCTGCAGGGAAACCTGGATCCCGTGGCGCTGCTGGCGGGCAAGGAAACCGCCACCCGGAAGGCCCGCGCCATCGTGGACGCCATGAAGGGCCACCCCCATATCTTCAACCTCGGTCATGGGCTCACGCCCGAGACCGATCCCGCCGTGGTGGCGGCTGTCCTCGATGAGGTGAAGGCATGACGCTCGCCGACCTCATCCGCCGCTATGACCGTCCCGGGCCCCGCTATACCGGTTATCCCATGCCACCGGCGTGGTCTGACGATTTTCCGGAGCCCGAAGTCCTCTCTGCCCTGGACCGCGCGGACCTCCGCCAGGACGAGGCCCTGTCGCTCTATCTGCACATCCCCTTCTGCCCTCGGCGCTGCGCCTACTGCGGCTGCAACGTGGTGGTGAGCCCCCAGTACGATCCCGTGGAGGCCTACCTTGAGGCTGTCACCAGGGAACTCGATCTGGTCTGCTCGCACCTGAAGGAGCGCCGCAAGGCCCTTCAATTGCACTGGGGTGGCGGCACGCCCACCTACCTGAACGCCGCGGATCTCAAGCGCACCTTCCAGCTCTTCAGGGACCGCTTCGAGTTCCTGCCCGGCGCGGAGATCGCCATTGAGGTGGATCCCACCTACCTGGAGCCAGACCAGTTGCCGACCCTGCGGGAGCTGGGCTTCAATCGCGTCTCCTTCGGGGTGCAGGACCTCGACGAGAATGTCCAGGCCCTCATCACCCGCGGCCAGACCTGGGACCACACCCTCACGGCCATGAAGCAGTGCCGCGAGCTGGGCTTCGAAGGCGTGAACCTGGACCTGGTCTACGGCCTGCCGGGCCAGACCATGGACACCTTCCGCCGCACCCTGGAAGCCACCCTGGAGCTGTCGCCGGACCGCATGGCCATCTACGGCTTCGCCTACCTGCCCAGCATCATGCCCTTCCAGCGCAGCATCCCGGCCGAAACACTGCCTACCCCCGATACCCGACTGGACCTGTTCCTGATGGCCAACGAGATTCTTGAAAAGGCCGGCTATGTGCCCATCGGCATGGATCATTTCGCCCATCCCAGCGATCCCATGGCCAAGGCGGTGCAGGAGGGGCGCCTCATCCGCAACTTCATGGGCTATGCCGTGTCGGCGGGCACGGACCTGCTGGGCTTCGGCCCCAGTGCCATCTCGAATGTCGCAGGCGTCTACGCCCAGAACGAGAAGATCCTTTCCAAGTGGGAGCACAGCATCCGGGATGGCCATCTGGCCATCCACAAGGGGCACCGCCTGTCCGAGGATGACGAGCTGCGCCGCTGGGTGATCCACCACCTCATGGGCCACTTCGAGCTGCGCTGGTCCGAATTGAAGGAGAAGTTCGGCGTGGATGGGCCCGTGCTCTTTGCCGATGCGGTCACCCAGCTGCAGGAGGAAGTACCCCAGGGCACCGTGGAGGTGCGCCCCGACGGCATCTTCATCACCCTGCTGGGTCGGCGCTTCGTGCGCAACCTGGTGCAGCCCTTTGATGCCTACCTGGCCAAGCTCAGCGCCAAGACGCCCTTCTCCAGGACAGTCTGATTTCATCCATTGAATAGCTGACCCAAAGGCCTACATTGGGAGGGTGGAGACTTGCCTGCTGGGGCCCGGGCTCAGGGCCCTTCCGTAGCGCGCGACCCCTCCGGTGGTCTCCGTGGACCTGCCTGGTAAGGCGGGCCTTTCTGTGGAGGTTGCCATGTCACGGACTCTGGTTCTCCTGCTTCCGGCCCTGGTGATCCAGGCCCAGGCCTCCGACATCCCCGGGGCCGTGGAGGTGCGCCCAGGGGTGTACGTCCTGCGGGGCGTACCCACCGAAGAAACATTTGCCGTCCTCAAGAAGCACCGCATCACCCACGTCATCGACCTGCGGCGGGATGGCGAGCCCAACCTGAATGCGGAACAGGAGTCCAATCGCCTGCAGGATATGGGCGTCCAGTACGTCCGCTACGCCATCACCAGGACGCCGCCGCCCGGGGACTTCGACTTCCTCCGGGGCTTCCTGAAGGCCCTTCCGGCGGGTTCCCGGGTGATCCTCCACTGCAACGACGGCAACCGCGCCTCCGCCGTGGCCTGCACCTGGCTGGTGCTGGACAAGGGGATGGCCCTGGAGGAAGCCATGAGGATCTCCAGGAATTCGGGCCTGCAGTTTCCCGAGACCGAGCAGGCCCTGCGCCGCTACCTGGGCAGCAAGGGCCGAGTCTAGGCAGCCTTCCACCATCCTCGTGGGGTGCCGGTCCTTCCGGGGAGCCAGTGCGGTAGATGGGAAAAGGCTCGACAGAGTTTTGCGAGCGCTGGACCTTGGCTGGGATCTGACCCAGGGCAACCTTCCCATGGGCAGGGAATTCATCCCGTTGTGCCAGCGAAAAGCCCTAGGCATGAAGGCGCCATCATCGCTAGGCTGAGGAGACCGGGCCGGAGGGAGCAAGGGCGTCTATGGTTCTCGAACAGAAGCACAGGCTGGTCATCGCGGAGGATCACACCATCCTCCGGGAGGGGCTGAAGGCACTGCTGGCCGCGCGCTCTGATCTCGAAGTGGTGGGCGAAGCCACCGATGGCCGCGAGGCGGTCCAGCGTGCCGAGGAACTGAACCCCGACCTGATGTTGTTGGACCTTTCCATGCCCCGGTCCAATGGCCTGGAGGCCCTGAAGGAGATCAAGCGCCTGAGCCCCCACACCAAGGTCCTGGTGCTGACGGTCCACAAGACCGAGGACTACGTGTTCACGGCCCTGCAGGCCGGCGCGGACGGGTACGTGCTGAAGGATTCCTCCTCCGCCGAGCTGATCATGGCCGTGCGCAGCGTGCTGAACGGCGAGCGCTACCTCAGTCCGGCCATTGCCACCACCGTCGTGTCCGGATACCTGGGCTCCAAGGATGGGGTGTCCCTCCGGCCCGGGTTCGATGACCTCTCCAGCCGGGAGCGGCAGGTCCTGAAGCTCATTGCCGAGGGCTACCGGACCAAGGACATCGCCGAGTACCTCTGCATCAGCCCCAAGACCGTGGAAAAGCACCGGGCCAACCTGATGGAGCGGCTGAACCTGCACTCGGTCTCCGCCCTGACCGCCTATGCCATCGAAAAGGGGCTGGTGGCGAACTAGGGCCTAGGACCTAGGTCGTCGGCAGGGACCAGCGGGCGATGATCATGGTGCCCTCGTTTGGCGAGGAGGTGAGGATCAGGGAACCGCCGAACAGCTCGGCCCGCTCCCGCATGGAGGCCAGCCCGAAGCCGCCTCCGGGCCCCTGGCGCCGGGATTCACTCGGGTTGAAGCCCACCCCGTTGTCCGCCACCATGAGCTGGAGATCCCCCAGCACCTGCCTCAGGGCCACGGTGATGCGAGAGGCTTGGCTGTACTTCGCCGAGTTGTTCATGGCCTCCTGGAGGATGCGGAAGATGTTGGTCTTGAGGCTATCCGGAACCTCGAACTCCTCCACTTCGATCACCCGGTCCACTTCCATGTGGGGGTAGGTGAGCTGGAATTCCCGGGTGAACCAGGCGATGGTGGCCAGCAGGCCCAGGTCATCCAGGGTGGTGGGGCGCAAGGCCATGGAGATGCGCCGGACCTCCTCCACGGAGGCCTGGATCACCGGGACCACCGCGCGGAGGGTGCTGCCGTGCTGGCCATCCACTCCGAAATGCTCCTGTTCGTCGAGGGCCCGCTCCACCATGAACTTCACGGCGCTGAGGGACTGCCCGATGCTGTCGTGCAGCTCCCGGGCCACCCGCTGGCGCTCGCTCTCCTGGGCGGACATGAGCCGGGCCGAGAGGCGGTGGAGGGCTTCGCGGGAATCCCGCAGCGCCTGTTCGGCCTTGTGACGCTCCGTGATGTCCTGGATGTTCCCCAGCAGCGCCATCTGGCCGCCGTAGCGGATGAGCGCGGTCCTGCCGCTGATCCAGCGGGTCTCCCCGGCGGAGTTGAGGATCCGGCACTCGTAGTCCTGGGTGGCGCCGGTGCCGGCCAGGCGCCGCCGCCAAAGCTCCCGCACCATGGGCCAGTCATCCGAGTGGACGAGCTCCGCCACGTCGATCCCCAGCAGGTCCGACTCGGAGCGGCCCACCATCTGGAAGAAGCGCTGGTTGGCAAACTCGAGGCGCCCGTTCCGGTAGATGAAGATCCCCGTGGGGGAGTTTTCCACCACGGTGCTGTACTTCTCCTCCGAATCGCGGATGGCAGCCTCGGCGGACTTCCGATCGGTGATATCGATGAAGGTGTAGACGAAGCCGGCGACGGACCCATCCTCGCGCCAGATGGGGGAACAGGTCATGTAGGCCGGGAAAGTGGACCCATCCCGGCGGAGGGCCTTGACCTCGCCGGTCCAGCCCTTCACCGCGCCGAAGCCCGAAAGGCCCCCGCGGGCCGCTTCGGCGGTGAAGCCCGTCACCTTGGCCAGGGTCTGGTTGCGGACATCGTCCTCCGTCCAGCCGAACATCCACTCGGCGAAGCGGTTCCAGTAGAGGATGACCCCGCCCTTGCCCGTGGCCACCACCGCCTGCTGGACCACGGCCAGGATGCGGGCCTGGAACTGGATCCGGGCATCGGCCTTGGTCCGCTCCATCATCTCGGCCTTGATCCGGGTCTCGGCATCCTGCCGGAGGAATTCGTTGGTCTCCTGGACTTCTTTCAGGCTTCGCTCTGCTTCGGCCTTGATGAAGAGGTTCCTGGCCATGGGCTTGATGAGCAGGAAGTAGATGGAGGGTGAGCAGACCAGGATGAGGGTGGCCGAGTCCACGAAGGCCATGACCAGGTGGTTGTCCTTGAACAGGGGTTCCAGCAGCACCATGATGGTGAGTTCGGTGATGACGATGATCGCGCAGGCCGTAAGGAAGGGGCGGATCAGGACCTTGAAGTCGGCCCGGGGGGAACCGACATCTCCTGGCGGAACGGGCCGGGCCAGCACCGGGGGCTTCTTGGGAATTGGCGCGGCGGTCAGGCATCACCTCGATGGACGGGGAGGGCAGGCTAGCGGATATCGAGGAGTTCCAGCTCGAACAGGAGCGTGGATCCTGGGGGAATGTCCCGGCCCAGTTCCTGCGGGGAGTAGCCCAGGGCCGGGGGCACCCGGAGCAGACGCCGGCCGCCCTTCTTCATGGTGGCGAGGCCTTCCTCCCAGCCCTTGATCACCAGGCCCCCACCGAGGGGGAAGCGCACCGGGAAGCCGCGTTTTCGCGTATCTAGGAATGCGGCGCCTTTGCCCCCGGCCTCTTCCACCCAACCCAAGGCGTGAACCACACAGGTCTGGCCGGGGCGGGGCGTGGGACCCTCTCCAGGCACCAGGTCCCGGATGCCCAGCCCGCTAGGGGTGGTGATCAAGGTGGAGGAAACACTCAAAGCGGCCGGAGCCGGGGTGACCGGGGCCGCGGTGTTGGCCTGGGGGGACTTGCAGCCCTGGAAGGCGGTTGAAGCCAGACAGATGAGCAAGGCGAAGCCGATGCGCATGAAGATCCTCCAGAGTCCCGATGGATGGCCAGAGTACCAGAAGCCGCCGCTGGATCGACTGGAAGCTCAGCTCCTGATCTCGCCGTACATCTCTTCGATCTGCGCCGCATACATCTGGTTCACCACCCGGCGTTTCACCTTGAGGGAGGGGGTCAGCTGGCCCCCTTCGAGGGTCATCTCCTGGTCCAGCAGGGCCATCTTCTTGATGCGCTCATAGTTCGAGAGCTTCTCGTTGACCCGCTCCAACCGGCTTCCGACCTTCGCATAGACCAGGGGGTTCTGGAGGAGCTCGGCATGGGTGGTGAACGGGATCTTCTTGTAGCCCGCCCAGCGCACCAGGCTGTCGAAGTTGGGGACGATCAGCGCGGTGATGAAGTTGCGCTGATCGCCGATGAGGACCGCCTGGGAAATGTACTTGTCTTCCTTGAGCATGTTCTCGATGGGCTGGGGGGCCACCTTCTTCCCGCCGCTGGTGACGATGAGTTCTTTCTTCCGGTCCGTGATGTAGAGACGGCCCTGGTCATCCTGGTGCCCGATGTCCCCGGTATGGAAGTAGCCATCCGAGTCGATGGCCTCCCGGGTGGCCTGCTCGTTGTTGAAGTAGCCCACCATGATGTTGGGCCCCTGGCAGAGGATTTCCCCGTCCACGGCGATCTTCACGAATGGCCGGCCGTTCCAGTCCTTGTAGAGGGGCCGCCCCACGCAGCCTGGGAGCACCTCCGTGTAGCGGTTGATGCTGATGACCGGGCTGGTTTCGGTGAGTCCGTAGCCTTCCAGGATGGGCACGCCCACGATCCAGAAGAACTCCATGACCTTGCCGCCCAGCGGGGCGCCACCGCTGACCGCGAGCCTGAGCTTGCCGCCAAGTCGGGCCAGGATCTTGTCGAAGACGAGCTTGCGGGCGATGCGGTAGCGGAACCCGTCCCAACCGCCCAGGGACTCGCCCCGGTAGAGCTGGGACACCACGTCCCGACCGGCCACCATGCACCAGTGGAAGATGAGCCTCTTCACCAGGCTGGCCGATGCCACGCCATCGTAGATCTTGCTGTAGACCTTTTCGTAGATGCGTGGCACCGAGGCGAGGACCGTGGGCTGGACCACCAGCATGTCGGCGGCCACGGTGGCCACGCTTTCGGCATAGTAGATCGCGGCCCCGATGTGGAACATGAGGAACTGACCCGCCATGCGCTCGAAGATGTGGGTCAGAGGCAGGAAGCTCAGGCAGCGATGGCCAGGGTCCATGGGCACGGCTTCCAGGGAGGACAGCACGTTCGACACCAGGTTGCCGTGGGTCAGCACGGCCCCCTTTGGATCCGCGGTGGTGCCGGAGGTGTAGATGAGGGTGAGGACGTCCGTGGCCTTGCGCTGCTCACCCCAGGCCCGGACCTCTGGGCGCCGGGCCTCCATGGCCTGCCCCTCCGCCTGGAGGGTGGACCAGAGGATGAGCTCCCGGCCGGTGCCGGCGGGCAGCTCGCCATCGATCAGGACGGCGGCCTGGAGGGCCGGCAGCCGGTCCCAGTGGGCGAGCACCTTGTCCAGCTGGCTCCGGTCCGAGCAGATGACCCAGCGGGATTGGCTGTCCTTGAGGATGTAGGCCGCCTGGGCGTCGTTCAGGGTGGCGTAGATGGTGACGTCCGGCAGGCCCTGGATGGCGCAGGCGAAGTCCAGGATGGCCCAGGCGGGGCGGTTCTCGGACATGATGGCCACGTGGTCACCCGCCTTGAGTCCGCGGGTGGCCATGGCCAGGGCCAGGCGCTCCACCTTGGCCACCATCTCCCGGTGGGAAATGGGCTCGTAGACGCCGTTCCGCTTGGCCGCCAGGGCGTCGGGCAGGTCGAACTCGACGGCCCGGTAGAAAAGCTGGGCAATGCTTTCGATGGGCTGCGCCACAATGACTCCAGACATAGAGGGGATGTGTTCGAGATGTTAGCAGGGAAGGCCAGTCCGGCACTGGGCGAGGTCGTTGGGGCCTACCACCTGGAGCAGCGCGCCCGGGGGGTGTCCCCCCACACCGCCCGGGCCCAGGCCGGGGATCTGGACAAGCTGCTGGACCACGCCTTGCGGGCCCAGTGGGGATCCTGGGAAGTGAGTCCCAGGACCCTGCGGGGCTTCGCCCTGGAGCTCGGGGACCGGGGGCTGGACCCCGCCAGCCAGGCCCGCATCCTATCCTCCGCCCGGGGCTTCTTTAAATGGCTGTGGGAGACCCAGCGGATCCAGCAGAATCCAGCCTCGGGCCTGAAGAACCCCAAGCAAGTGAAGCGCCTGCCGGCCTTCCTCACGGAGGGCGAAAGCCAGGCCCTGCTCGACCTCGAGCCTTCCGTCGACTTTCCCTCCTCCCGGCTGGCCTGTCTGCTGGAGCTGCTGTACGCTTCGGGCCTGCGGGTCTCAGAGTTGGTGGGTTTGGACTTGCAGGACCTGTACCCAGAACAGCGGACCCTGCGGGTCCTGGGCAAGGGCCGGAAGGAGCGCCTGGTGCCCTTCCACGCCCAGGCGGCTTCGATCCTGGACACCTACCTCGGCTTCCGGAGTTCCTTCCTGGCGGCCAAGGCCTTGGCCGCCAGCCCGGCCCTCTTCCTGAACCAGCGCGGCGGACGGCTCACGGCCACCAGCGTGCGGACCCTGCTGCGCTCCGCCCTGGAGGCGGCGGCGGTCCGGTCCCGGGTGAGCCCCCATGCCCTCCGGCACAGCTTCGCCACCCACCTGCTGAACCGTGGCATGGACCTTCGGGCCATCCAGGAACTCCTGGGCCATGCCAGCCTCAGCACCACCCAGCGCTACACCCACCTGGGCCTGGAGGAACTCGCCCTGACCTATGAAAAGGCCCATCCCCGGGCCAAAAGCTGAACCACTGGAGGTTGCCCATGGAATCTGTCATCCCCGTTCCCACCGTGTCCCTGATCCCTGTCATGGGCAGCGCAGCGGTGTTCCCCGTGCGCCGCATCTACTGCGTGGGAAGGAATTATGCGGACCATGCCCGGGAGATGGGCATGGATCCCGAGCGTGAGCCCCCCTTCTTCTTCGGGAAGCCCCAGGACGTGGTGGTCCCGGGCGGGGGCCCGGTCCACTACCCCCCGGCCACCGCCAACTTGCACCATGAGGTGGAGCTGGTGGTGGCGCTGGCCAGGGGGGGCCGGGACATTCCGGTGTCCCGGGCCCTGGACTGCGTGTTCGGCTACGCCGTGGGCATCGACCTCACCCGCCGGGATCTCCAGGCGAAAGCCAAGGATAAGGGACAGCCCTGGGACACGGCCAAGGGCTTCGACGAGTCCGCCCCGATCTCGGCCATCACCCCCGCCAACCTCCTCGGGCACCCGGGCCAGGGTGCCATCTGGCTGGCGGTGAATGGCGTGGAAAAACAGCGGGGCGATCTGGCGGACATGATCTGGAGCGTGCCGGAGGTGCTCGCCCACATTTCGGGCTTCGTCGCCCTGGCACCCGGGGATCTCATCTACACCGGCACCCCTGCCGGAGTCGGTCCCCTGGTCCGCGGGGATCAGGTCCGCTGCGGCATCCAGGGCCTGGGGGAACTGGCGATCACCCTGGTCTGATCAACCAGCGAATGCGGGGCTAATTGCCCTTCTTGAACTGGGCGATGATGTCGTCGACGCTGTCCTTCTTGCTGTCGGCCTCGAGGCTGGTGTCGAAGATGTGGTCCTGGGTGGCCACCTTCCGCTCACCGAAGCCTTGGCCTTCTATCGCCCCCGTGTGGATGTTGAAGATCACCAGGAGGCGGGTTAGGCCCCCCTGGAACTGCTTGAGGAGAATCACCACCTTCTCGATTTTCTGCCTCGTGATGTCCTGGAACTGGAGGATGTTCAGGATCTCGAACGCCTCGTCGCTGACCTTCTGGAGCAGGGCCCGGGCCGGGGCGAGATCCACTTCGACCGCCGGGGCGGCGATCTGGTGGGCGAACAGGTACTCGAGCACTTCCTGGGCCAGGGTGTTCTGATCCCCGCCGGCGGCGGCCCGGTCCAGAAAGCCGTTGATGGCGGCGTGGAGCGTGGTCTGGTGTTCGTTGTGCCTCCCGATCCCGTCCTGGCAGGACTGCAGGGCCCGGGCCGCATCGTCGGAGGCCGCCATCAGGGAATCCAGGCGGTTCATGACGCTCTGGGTGGCTTCCTCGGTATCCGAGGTGATGGCGTCCAGTTGGGAGGCGAGCTCCGGCACCTGGGTGCTCTGGTGCTTCACGGAGGCATCCAGCTGCTGGAGGTTCATGAGGGTCTGGTTGATGCTTGTAACCAGGGCCCCCAGCTCTCCCTTGGCTTCGATGTCGATCTTCTGGTAGACCCGGCCATCGGCCATGTCCCTGGCCGCCTGTGCAAGCTTCTGCATGCTGGTCTGGGAATCCCCCTGGAGTTCCTGCCGCAGCTCTGCGATGAGCTGCTCCAGGCTCACCAGACGCTGGTCGAGCCGGTCCCGCCGGGACTGGAAGTCCGCCACCAGACCATCGGGGCCAGCATCCTGCACCTGGGCATCGTTGGGTTCATTCATATCGACTCCAGGGGTGCCCTCAGGGTAAGGAACTGAAATCCATCTGCGGTGGGCCGGCTGGTTGGTTGGGCGCGGGCCTGACCATGACATGGGATCCTTCGGTCAGCTCCCAGGCCTGCATGAGTTCCCGGGGGATGGCCACCTGCTTGTTCCCGAGACTGGCCACGAACTCCACCCGGTCGACGCAGGCGCCCCTGGGACAGGCCACCTGGAGGTACCGGACCCCTTGCTGATAGGGGGCCATGGCCGTCCACAACTCTTCCAGGTATCTGGGCAGTTCCAGGTGATCCCCTTTCTTGAACATCCCGCCCTTGAGAGTGGTTACGGTCACCAGCGCATCGGGTTCAAAAACGTCCAACCTGCCCGCATCCCGGAGGATGGCCGCAGCCTGGAGGACGGCCACATCATGGTGCCCGGAATCCTGCATGACGTCCTTGAAGTTCCGGTAGCCGTCGAAGAAGGGCAGGATCTGCCGTTCCTCGGTGAAGAGCTTGATGCCCTCCAGCAGCTTGGGGCCGGGCAGGGTGGGCCAGGGCACCGCCGTCATCCGCGGGAAGATCGAGATCAGTCGCTTGCGGCTGTCCTGCAGCCTGGCCGAGTCCATGAGCAGGTCCGGAATGGTACGCCGGATGGTCGCCGTGGTCTGGACGTGGGTCGTCAGGAACTCGAAGTTTCCACTGGTCCATTCCAGGATCTCGAAGGCGGCGGATTCCCCTTTGGCCGACTGGGTCTCCGCATGGATGACCTCGCCTCCGGAGAAATAGAGCACGCCGCTCACTCGGCCGGAACTCACCTGCAGCAGGCCGGTCTTCCGGTTGACATGTAGCAGCTGGGCCACATCCGTGAGCGAGATGCTCTCCAGGTTCCCGCGGAGGTTGGTCATGCCTGGCTTTCCGGGGAAAGCAGCTCCTCGAGCAGCACCTTGATTCGTGCGCGGTTCACGGGCTTCACCAGGAAGATGTCCGCGCCGCACCGGAGCCCCTGCTGCCAGGACCTTTCCCCGTCAAAGCCCGTCAGGAGGATCACCTTGATGTCCCTGCATTCGGGATCGTCCTTGAGGGAGTGGCAGAGCGCCGTACCGCTCTCGCCGGGCATCAGGACATCGAGGAACATGAGGTCCACGCGCTCCTTGGCCAGGGCTTCCCGGGCGAAGGAGGCATCCGCGGCTTCGATGACCCGGTGGCCTTCGATCTCGATGTATTCCCGCAGGATCTGCCTGACCCCAGGATCATCGTCCACGACCAGAACGGTGCTCATGACCGGGCCTCCCCCATGGCGTTGAGCATCTCTTCGACAGCGCGTTCCAAACCCACGAATACGGACCGGCCAATGAGGCTGTGGCCAATGTTCAGCTCATCGATCTCGGGGATGGCGGCCACGGGGCCCACGTTCTGCAGGTTGAGTCCGTGCCCGGCCAGCACCCGGAGGCCGAGGCGGCTGGACAGGCGAGCTGCCTCCCGCAGGCGGCCCAGTTCGAGGCCCGCATCGGAATCCATGGGGAGGTCGCTGTAGGCACCCGTGTTCAGCTCCACCGCATCCGCCTCGAGCTTGGCGGCCATCTTCACCTGGTCCAGGACGGGATCCACGAAGAGGCTCACGTGCAGTCCGGCGCCGCGGAGCTCACGAACCACGGGCTTCAGCATGCCCTGCAGGAAGATCACGTCCAGGCCGCCCTGGGTGGTCAGTTCCTCCCGGCTTTCCGGCACCAGGGTCACCCAGGAGGGCTTGCAGGGAATCACGGCCTCCAGTGCTTCGGGAGTGGCTGCGCATTCCACGTTCAGGGGCACGGCGAGGACCTCCTTCAGCACGCGCAGGTCCCGCTCCTGGATGTGGCGGCGATCCCCGCGGAGGTGCACGGTGATGCCGTGGGCGCCGGCGCTCTGGGCCAGCAGGGCCGCAGCCACCGGTTCGGGCTCATGTCCACCGCGGACCTGCCGAAGGGTGGCCACATGGTCGATGTTCACGCCAAGCCTGAGGTTCAATGCGCTCTCCGGGGGTTCACCCTAGCTTAACCCCGGACTGAACCCCGCCGGCAGGAAGGATTGATTCCGCTGGAGGCGGAATAAGAAGTTGCAACACCCAAAATTTCGTCGGATGCTATGGCCATGTCCGGCCTGGCACCACTGCCCTCCCTGTTCCTTGCCCATGGCTCGCCCATGCTGGCCCTGGAAGGCGGCGCCTGGGGCAGAGCGGTGGCGGCCCAGGGCCGGCAGTTGCCCGTCCTCCGGGCCATCCTCGTGTGTTCGGCCCATTGGGAGGCGCCGGGTCCCTTCCTGCTCAGCTCGGCGGTGGCGCCAGGCGTCTTGCACGATTTCGGGGGCTTCCCGGAGGCGCTCCATGGTCTCGACTATCCGGCCGGCGGATCACCGGAAGTGGCCCGGGAGGCCGCGTCGCTCCTGGCGTTGGCCGGAATCGAGGTCCGCCTCGACCCCCGGCGTCCTCTCGACCATGGAGCCTGGGTGCCCTTGCGCTACCTTCGGCCTGGGGCCGAGGTGCCGGTTCTGCAACTCTCCCTCCCGCGGCCCAGGACCCCTGAGCAGCTGCTGGCGGCGGGGCGCGCCCTGGCGCCGCTTCGGGAGAACGGCGTCCTGCTCCTGGGCAGTGGCGGCATCGTCCACAACCTGAGTCGCCTGGACTGGGAGGAGGCCTCGGCACCCCAGCCCTGGGCCCTGGCCTTCGAGGGATGGGTCCGGGAGCGGCTGGTCGGGGGTGATGTACAGGCCCTCTTGAACTGGCGGGAAGCCCCCGGGGCGGCGGAATCCGTACCTACCTCGGAACACCTCGACCCGCTGTTCTTTGCCCTTGGCGCGGGGAGGGGGGAGCCCGGAATCCTTTATGAAGGCTGGCAGCTGGGCAGTCTCAGCCTTTCGAGCTACGTCTTTCCATGAGCCTTCCCTCTGCTGCCCCCGTGGGTAGGGGGCCGGTCAGGCGATGTGGCGACGGAACATGTAGAGGGCCAGGGAGAGGGTGCCGAAGGAGATGAGGAGCAGCGGACCGAGGTCGGGCAGGGCGTCCAGGAAACCATAACTCTTCAGGAAGACGCCCTTGACGATGTTGATGCAGTAGGTAAGGGGGTTCATGTAGGCGAGCACCTGGAAAGAAGAGGGGCATGTTCTCGATGGGCGCCACATATCCGGAAAGGTTCACAGCCGGGGCCATGAAGGCGAACACCCCCAGGAACGCCTGCTGCTGGGTTGACGAGATGGAGGAGATGAAGAGCCCCACGCCGGCCAGGGACAGGCCATAGCAGATGAGGCCCACCAGCAGCAGGGGGAGGGAACCCGAGAAGGGAATGCCGAAGCCAAAGACCGCCATGCTGACGATGATGGCTCCCTGGACCAGGGCCACCAGGATGCCCGGCACCGCCTTCCCCGCCATGATGTAGGCCGGGGTGAGGGGCGAGACCAGCAGCTGGTCGAAAGTACCCTCCTCCCGCTCCCGGGCCACCGAAAGGGCCGTGACCGTCAGGCAGCCGATGGTGGTGATGAGGGCCACCAGGCTGGGAAGCACATGCCACTTGGAGTTCAGGTTGGGGTTGTACAGGTTCCGCAGCACCAGGTGGGAGGCGGGCCGGACGCCCCGTTCCACCGTGTAGGCCTGGATCACCCTCGACACATCGCCCATGGCGATCTGGGCGCTGTTGGAGCGGCGCCCGTCAATCAGGAGTTGCAGGGGGGCGGGCCGGCCCTCCGCCAGGCGGCGGGAGAAATCCTGGGGAATTCGAAGGAGCACCAGGGCCTCCTGGTGGTCCATGACCGACTGGACCTCCCCCTCGCTGTGCACCGGGAGCAGCCGGGCGAAGGTGGGCGTGCGGGAGAGGCGCTGCTGGAGGTCCGCGCTGGCCTTGCCCCCATCCAGGTCGAAGATGGCGAGGGTGGCGTGGCGCACTTCCAGGGTGGCGGCGAAGGAAAAGATCAGGGTCTGGAGGAGGACCGGCATGATCAGCAACACGCGGGTCTTGGGGTCCCCCAGGATCACCTGGAGTTCCTTCCTGATGAGGCGGAGCAGGCGGTGGAGCATGGTCTTCTCCTACTCCAGGGTCCGGCCGGTCTTCATGGCGGTAAGGCCCAGCCAGAGCACGGTCAGTAGGGCGAGTCCCAGGGCATTCGCCGCCAGGAGGGGCACGAGGGTGCCCGCCTGGAACAGGGTCTGGAGCGAGCCGGCGAAGTAGCGGGCGGGGATGAGGTAGGTGAGGGCCCGCAGGGCAGTGGGCATGCTGGAGATCTCGAAGACGAAGCCCGAGAGCATCATGGAGGGAAGGAAGGCGCTGACCAGCGCCGCCGAGGCCGCGTTGAACTGGTTCTTCATCACCGTGGACAGGAAGAGGCCGTTGCCCAGGGCGCAGCCCAGGAAGAGGCTGGAGAGCACGAAGAGCGCCAGGAGGGAGCCGCGGAAGGGCACGTCCATGAGCACCACCGCCACCAGGAGGCACAGGGCCATGGCGACCATGCCCAGCGCGTAATAGGGCAGGATCTTGGACAGGAGCATCTCGGCCTTCGTCACCGGTGTGGCCAGGAGGGCCTCCATGGTGCCGCGCTCCCATTCCCGCGCCACGACCAGGGAGGTCAGCAGCGCGCCGATGATGGTCATCACCACCGCGATGGAGCCCGGCACGAGGAAGTTCCGGCTCACCGTGCTGGGGTTGAACCAGGCCCGGGACTGGACCTCGATCATGGGGCGTTCGTGACGGGCCAGGTTCTGCCCCCGCTGCTGCTGCCAGGTCTGCCAGAGGCCTTCCACGTAGCTGCCCACGAAGCTGGCCGTGTTGGGTTCGGAACCGTCCGTGAGCACCTGGATGGCCGCGCCCCCCTGGCCCTGGGCGAGGCGGGCGCCGAAGTCGCCGCGCACCACCACCACGCCCCGCAGCCTCCCGTGGGCCATGCGCTCCAGCAGGGCCGCCTTGGAGGGGCCCGCCTCCACCACGAAGTTGCCCGAGGCCTTGAGGGTCTGCTCGAACTGGACGGCCGCGGGGCCCTGATCCTCCATGACAAGGCCCAGGCGGAGGCTGCTGGAATCCAGGTTGATGGCATAGCCGAATACGAACAGCAGCACCACGGGCATGACGAAGGCCACCAGGATGCTGCTGGGATCCCGGATGATCTGATAGGCCTCTTTCAGGCAAAGGGCCCGCAGCCGTCGTGCGCTCAGGGCCTTCACGGGACCACCTCGTCCAGCTGGGCCTGGAAGGCCTGGATGAGGTGGATGAAGGCATCCTCCATGCTCGGATCCGGGCACTCCGGGGTTCGGGTGCTGCGCTTCAGCTGGTCCGGCGTGCCCAGGGCGATGAGCCGTCCCCGGTAGATGAGGCCGATTCGATCGCAGTACTCCGCCTCGTCCATGAAGTGGGTGGTGACCATGATGGTCACGCCCTTCTGGGCCAGGGCATTGATATGGGTCCAGAACTCCCGGCGCGTGATGGGATCCACGCCTGAGGTGGGCTCGTCCAGGAAGAGGATCTCCGGCTCGTGCATCAGCGCGCAGGCCAGGGCCAGCCGCTGCTTCAGGCCCAGGGGCAGGTCCAGGGTGCGCCGGGAGAGCCAGGGGCCCAGGTCGAAGGCCTCGATCATCTCCTGGATCTTCAGTCGCTGGGCGTCCCCCCGCAGGCCGTAGACTCCGGAGAAGAACTCCAGGTTCTCCCGGGCCGTGAGCTGGGTGTACAGGGAGAACTTCTGGGCCATGTAGCCCAGGCGCTGGCGGGCGGCCGAGGGACTGGTCTTGAGGTCGATGCCCATGACCAGAGCCTGGCCCAAGGTGGGTTTGAGGAGGCCGCACTCCATCTTGAAGGTGGTGGACTTGCCGGCCCCGTTGGGCCCCAGGAGACCGAAGACTTCTCCTTTTGGTACGCGAAAGCTCACGGCGTCCGTGGCCGTGAAGTCGCCGAACCGCTTGGTGAGCTCCCTGGCCTCGATGACCGCCTGGGGATCCAGGTCCAGGTGCAGTTCCACTTCCCGCGTGACGCCCGCCAGAGGGGAATCGCCGCCGGGACCGCCGCCCAGGAGGCTGATGAAGGCGTCCTCCAGGCGGGGCGCCACCTCCACCAGCACGGCCTCCGGGCCGGCCTGGATGGGGCCCAGGTCGGGCCGCTGGCCTGCATCACGCAGCACCAGGCGGACCTGGTCGCCCTGGATGACGCCATCCAGGACTTCCGGGGCCCGCAGGGCGCGCTGGAGCACATCCCGGCGCGGGGCCGAAAGCCTCGTCAGGTGAAGGGATCGGCCCTGCATGGCCCCCATGAGCGCCTGGGGCGTGCCCGCCGCGAGGATGCATCCCCCGTTCATCAGGCGCACGTCGTCGCAAAGCTCGGCCTCGTCCAGGTACGCCGTGCTCCACAGGATGGTCATGCCTCCCCGGGCCAGCTCGCGCACCATGCGCCAGAGCTCCCGCCGGGAGATGGGATCCACGCCCACGCCGGGCTCATCCAGGAGCAGCACCTGGGGCGAGCCCAGGAGGCTGCAGGCCAGGCCCAGCTTCTGCTTCATGCCGCCGGAAAGCCTGCCCGCCAGGCGGTCGGTGAAGCGGGCCAGGTCCGTGAAGGCCAGCATCTGCTCGAAGCTTTTCCGGCGGGCATCCCCCAGGACGTTGCGGAGGTCGGCGTAGAGGTCCAGGTTCTCTTGCACGCTCAGGTCTTCGTAGAGGCCGAACTTCTGGGGCATGTAGCCGATCTGCTCCCGCAGGGAGCCCTTCGCCATGGGATCCTGGCCAAGGATGCGCACGGTGCCGGAGGTGGGGGCCAGGAGGCCAGCCAGGGTGCGCAGCAGGGTGGTCTTGCCCGCGCCATCGGGGCCCACCAGG
The DNA here is from genome assembly GCA_016721195.1 of Candidatus Geothrix skivensis. Taxonomy (GTDB): domain Bacteria; phylum Acidobacteriota; class Holophagae; order Holophagales; family Holophagaceae; genus Geothrix; species Geothrix skivensis. The sequence goes on from JADKIO010000005.1 coordinate 759,962, forward strand.
CCCGTGATGGTGCCGGGGGCGATCCAGGTGGCGATGTGGTCCAGGGCAGGGGGGCCGTCTGCGCCGAAGCGCTTCACCAGATCCCGCACCTCGATGGCCGCGCCTCCCGGCGGGGGCGCCGTGGGCGCCTCCGGCCTCGGCAGGGCGGCCCTTGAGGTCATCGGGCCAGCTTCACGGTGACGGGCATGCCCTGGCGCAGCTGGCTGTCGGAATCCTCCACCACGATGCGGAGGCGGTAGACCAGGGAGGTGCGGAGGTCCGTCGTCTCCACGGACTTGGGCGTGAACTCCGCCGTGGGGGACACGAAGCCCACCCGGCCGTGGTAGGGCTGACCGGGGCGGCCATCCGTGGTGAGGGTGACCCGGGTGCCGGGCGAGAAGCGTCCCAGCATGGGCTCGCCGACATAGGCGATGACCCGGACGGGGCTCGTGAGGGAGAGGCTGAAGGCGGGGGAGCCGGCCTGGACCATGTTCCCCTTCTCGATGGCCCGGGTGAGGATGATGCCCTCGCTGGGGGCCAGGAGGGTGGCGTCCTTCACGGCCAGCTGGGCGGCCGCCAACTGGGCCTGGGCCTGGCGGAGCTGGGCATCGGAGTCGGCGACCTCCTCCCGGCGGAACCCGGTGCTCATCTGCCGGACCTGCTGCCCGGCCACCTGCACCTGGGCGGTGGCCTGGTCCTTCGCGGAACGGGCCGCGTCCAGGGCCCGCTGGGTCGTGACGCCTTCGGGGAGCAGGGTGGCCTGGCGGGCGAACTCGCGCTCCGCATCCACCAGGACCGCCTGGGCGGCCTGGAGCCGGGCCTTGGCCTGCTCGAGGTCTTCGGAGCGGTAGCCGCTGCGCAGCATGGCGTTGCGGGCCGCCAGGGCTGCCACCGCGGCCTCCGCCCCATGGAGGGCGTTCCGGAGGGGCTCGGGGTCGAGGGAGGCGAGCACATCGCCCTCCTTCACCTGGGCGCCTTCGTCCACAAGGAGGGATGCCACACGCCCGGTGACGCGGAAGGCCAGGCTGGCTTCCCGGATGTCCACGTTGCCGTAGAGGGTGGCCTGTCGCTCAGCAGTGGTGACACTGCGGTAGATCAGGTAGGCCGCGGCGCTGCCCAACAGGAGGACCGGGAGGATGATCGCCTTCTTGTTCATTGGGTACCCCGACGGGTGGGAATGTGCCTGAGTGATGGGTGCGTCTGCCGCTGACGGTCCTGCGGATCCGGGGGATTCCCATTCATGGCCGGGCCTCCTCGATGTCAGGAAGGAAGGGCAGGGCCTCCTCGGGTCGGGTGGCGATGCCACGCCAGAACAGCCGGAACCAGGCCCGTTCGGCCAGGGCGACGGCCAGGTCCCCGGGCATGCCGGAGAGGCGCGGAGCCATGACAGGGATCAGATCCAGGATCTCGAGTTCCATGCGGACCAGGAAGAAGGTCGTGAAGAGGGGGGAGGTATCCTCCCGGATCTCCCCCTGCTCGATACCCTGGCGGATCAGCTGGCCGATGGCTCCCAGTGCCGGGAAGACCCGCTTGGCGATGCTCTCCTGGATGGCCTCGCCGCCTCGGACGATCTCGCCCCGCACCAGGCCCCGCATACCCACGTTGGAGCCGAGGTGCGCATGGTAGATCCCCACGATCAGCCAGAGGCGTTCGGCGACACTCCTGGGATCCCTTGAATCACAGAGCCCCAGGAGCTCGGTGACCACGGGACCGATGGTGCGGTCAAGCAGGGCCTCGAACATGGCCTCCTTGCTGGCGAAGTGGTAGTAGATGAGCGCCGGATCACAACCCGCCCGGCGGGCGATGGCCCTCAGGCTGGCGCCCTGGAGGCCATCGATGGCGAAGACGGCCTGGGCCGCATCCAGCAGCTGGTCGGGATCCACCCTGGTGGGTTTCGGGCCTCTGGAGCGAGCCGGGGGTGGGATGGGCATGGGACTCCAATTCAACGAGTGTTGAATTGTGCCGTCTCCCCTGGGCTCCCGCAAGGACGAATTTCAATGGGTGTGGAAATTCCCTGAGTACGCCGAAGAGCCCCCAGTGCGGGGGCTCTTTCGGGAAGAAACCGGGATCACTCTCCGGAGATGGGAACCACGGTGGTGTCTTCGATGGTGAGGATCTCGGCCTCTTCGAAGGCGATGCGGTTCTCTTCGACTTCGGCGACGGCCACCTGGCCCCAGAAGGATGCGAGCTTGGGCGCATCCTGGGCCTGACCGTGCTTGTTCACGGGCACGACCACCTCGACCTTGGGGAAGGCCCCCCGCTGCAGCTGCTCGCAGCGCTTGCCCGCGATCACGACGAAGCGGTACTTGTTGGCGATCTCATCCGGGACACGAACAATGGTGCGCTGGGTCATAGACACTCCGAACCTGGAAGCTTAACACCGGGAAGCTATCCAGACAACCGTTGGCGTTAGGATGGAGGGTTTTCTGGAGGAAGCATGGAACGGGGCAGGCTCTGGCGAACGGCCTTCGGGAACAACGTGCGGCTCCTGGAGCTGAATGGCGCCGGATTGACCCCTGAACTCGCGGCCCGGCGGGCGGCCAATGGTGTGGCCTCGGCGGCCTGGATTGTGGGACACCTGGTCCTGGCCCGCCGACGCATCCTCAAGCTGGTGGGGGGCACCGTGCCCGACGCCCCCGAGTGGGAGCAGCACTATGCTCGGGGTGGGCCCGGCGCCACGGCCCACCTGGACTGGAGTGCCCTGGTGACCGCCTTCCAGGCAACGGACCAGGACCTGAAGGCAGCCTTCCAGCAGGTGGCGGACTGGGACCGGCCCACCACCAACCCGGCCCTGGGCACGGAGCAGCCCCTCGAGCAGGTGCTCAGCTTCCTCTTCATGCACGAGTGCTACCACCTGGGCCAGATTGGCCTGATCCGCAAGCTGCACGGCCTGCCGGGAGCCATCTGATGCGAATTCTTCTCGGCATCACCGGCGGCATCGCCGCCTACAAGGCCGCCGATCTGGCCCGCCTGCTGACCCACCAGGGACATCAGGTCCGCTCCATCCTGACGGAGGCCGGGGCGCGGTTCATCACGCCCCTCACCTTGACCAGCCTCACGGGGGGGCCCTGCTACGGAGCCAACCCGGACCAGGGCGAGTGGCGGGCCAACCCCAGCATCGAACACATCGAACTGGCCCGCTGGGCCGATCTGGTGGCCGTGGTTCCCGCCACCGCCAACATCATCGGCAAGGCCGCCAATGGACTGGCCTCGGACCTGCTCAGCACGGTCCTGCTGGCCACCCGGGCCCAGGTGCTCTGGGCCCCGGCCATGAACACCGGCATGTGGGAGCATCCAGCGGTGCAGGCCAACCTGGCCCGGCTCAGGACCTTTGGACACGCGGTCGTGGACCCCGGGGAAGGGGTCCTGGCCTGTGGCGAGGAAGGCTCCGGCAAGCTGGCGGACCTGCTCACCATCGCCGAGGCCATCCAGTTCCATGGCACGCCCAAGCTGAGCAGTCTCATCGGACGGCGCGTGCTCATCACCGCCGGACCCACCCGCGAGGATCTGGATCCCGTGAGGACCCTCACCAACCGCAGCACCGGCGCCATGGGCATCGAGCTGGCCAGGGCCTTCCGGGACGCGGGGGCCAAGGTGCAGCTGGTGCTGGGGGGAGACTTGCCGGCCCCCTGGGGCCTGGAGACCATCCGGGTGCGCAGCGCCCAGCAGATGCTGGAGGCCTGCAAAGCCCACTGGCCGCAGGCCGATGGCCTCGTGGCCGCGGCCGCCGTGGCGGACCAGAGGCCGGAATCGCCTTCGACCCAGAAGGTCAAGAAGGTCGAAGGGACGGAAATGCTGAGTCTGGTCCGCACGCCGGATATCCTCGCCCAGCTTTCCAGCCAGCGCCGGCCGGGCCAGTGGGTCATCGGGTTTGCCGCCGAGAGCGAGGACCACCTGGTCCATGCCATGGCCAAGCTGCAGAAGAAGAGCCTGGACGCGGTGCTGGTGAACGACATCCAGGACGGTCAGGCCTTTGGGGCCCAGGCCAACACCCTCATACCGGTCACAGACCAGGGGCCGCAACCGGCGTTGGGACCGCTGCCCAAGGACCAGCTGGCCCAGGCGGTGGTGCAGTGGTGGGCTCAGCGCCTGGGGGCGGGGCCAGTCTAGGAGCCAACCTCAGAGGGCCGGGTCCATCCAGGGCAGCACCTCGCTGGGCTTCCCCGGCACGTTGCCCAGACGCACGGCCACGAGCACGATCCAGCCCTGGGGACGCTGCAGGGACTTCAGGTCCATGACCAGGGTCTCGCCGGGGCCCGGCAGGTCTGGCCGGCGCCGCTCCAGGACCACCTCGCCCCGACTGAAGACCTCCTCGGGCGTGGGTTTGGTGAGGCCCATGGGCAGGTAGAGCACCCGCACGATCTCGATACCGACCAGTGAATCGCCTTTGACGTCCGCCAGGGGCAGCACCATGCGAATCCTGCGGAGGCCCTCCGGGTAGACGGTCATGGCCTGGGCCGCGGCCCGGGGTCGCGGGATCGGATCACCCTTCCGGCCGCAGTGGACTGCCACGATACAGAATGTGATGGCGATCAGGGGATTTGCTAGTCTGGTAGAAATCATCCCCACCATCATGCCCGAAACCGAGGCCTCACCATGCCCGTGACCAAGATCCTCATTGCGAACCGCGGGGACGATGACCCTCGGGGGGGGGGGGGGGGGGGGGGAGGGGGGTCGGTCCCCCAGGCCAGCGGTTGGATGCCAAGGAAAGGGAGTAATCCATGCCCGTGACCAAGATCCTCATTGCGAACCGCGGGGACGATGACCCCTCCGCGATCGAGCGGAGCGAGGGAGCGGGAGCGAAGGGATCGGGGTCAGGTCCCCGCGCAGGCCAGCGGTTGGATGCCAAGGAAAGGGAGTAACCCATGCCCGTGACCAAGATCCTCATTGCGAACCGCGGGGACGATGACCCCTCCGCGATCGAGCGGAGCGAGGGAGCGGGAGCGAAGGGATCGGGGTCAGGTCCCCGCGCAGGCCAGCGGTTGGATGCCAAGGAAAGGGAGTAACCCATGCCCGTGACCAAGATCCTCATTGCGAACCGCGGGGAAATCGCGATCCGCGTGATTCGCACCTGCCGCGAGATGGGCATCCCCACGGTGGCCGTCTACTCGGAGGCAGACCGCGGGGCCCTGCATGTGCGCATGGCCGATGAGGCCTATTGCATTGGGCCCGCCGCGGCCCGGGAAAGCTACCTGGTGATCGAGAAGATCCTGGAGGTCTGCCGGCGCAGCGGCGCCGATGCGGTCCATCCGGGCTATGGCTTCCTCTCCGAGAATGCCGGTGCGGCCCGGGCCTTCGCGGCCGCGGGCATCACCTTCATCGGACCCCGTCCCGAATCCATCGAGAGCATGGGCTCCAAGACCGCGGCCCGGGTCGTGGCCCTCCAGGCGGGCTGTCCCGTGGTGCCGGGCATCCAGGAGACCATGGCCGATGGAGAACTGCTGGTGGCCTCCCGGGCGATCGGCTTCCCCGTGATGCTCAAAGCGGCCATGGGCGGTGGCGGCAAGGGCATGCGCCTCGTGCACAACCCCGATGAATTCACCTCTGCCCTGGCCCGGGCCCGGGGTGAAGCCCTGTCATCGTTCGGCGACGACAGCGTCTACGTGGAGAAGGCCATCGTCCAGCCCCGCCACATCGAGATCCAGATCTTCGGAGACACCCACGGCAACCACGTCTACCTCCACGAGCGGGAATGCTCGGTGCAGCGCCGCCACCAGAAGGTCATCGAAGAGGCGCCGAGTCCGCACGTGACGCCGGAGATGCGCAAGGCCATGGGCGAGGCGGCCCTCAAGGTGGCCAAGGCCGTGGACTATGTGGGCGCGGGCACCGTGGAGTTCCTGGCAGATTCCGAGCGCAACTTCTACTTCCTGGAGTTGAACACCCGGCTGCAGGTGGAGCACCCCGTCACGGAGTGGATCACGGGGCTGGACCTGGTGAAGTGGCAGATCCTGGTGGCCCGGGGCGAGCGGTTGCCCATGACCCAGGAGGAGATCCCGCTCAATGGCTGGGCCGTGGAATGCCGCATCTACGCCGAGGATCCGGACAAGAACTTCATGCCAAGCCCCGGGAAGATCACCTTCCTGCGCACCCCCAGCGGTCGCAACGTCCGTGATGACAGCGGCGTCTACGAAGGTGCCGACGTGCCCATGTTCTACGATCCCATGATCAGCAAGCTGAGCACCTGGGGGCCCACCCGCCTTGAAGCGATCGAGCGCATGCGGGCGGCCCTGGCGGAATACCGCATCGGGGGCATCCGCCACAACATCGCCTTCCACGAAGCCCTCATGGAGCATGCCCCCTTCCGGTCCGGAGCGTTGCATACCGGCATGCTCGACAAGCCCTTCTGGAAGCGGAAGGAGCAGGGACCCGACCTGAAGTTCGCCGTGGCCGCAGCCCTTCTTCAGGAGCTGGAAAATGAGCAGCGGCGAGCCATCCAACCTGCTCCGGGCGGCGACTGCAAGCCCGAGGCCTGGAAGCACTGGGGCCGGTTCAACCGGTTGTAGCTGAGGAGCCATTCACGTGAAACGCACGCTCATTGTCGGCAAGGAATCCCAGGACGTGGAGCTGCTCCATCAGGATGGCGTGTCCTCCCTGGTCTGGGGGGGGGAGAGCCACCCGATCGATATCCTCGAGATGGAACCCGGCTGCTACTCCATCCTCATGGGGGGCCGATCCGTGGAGGTCCGGCTGGATCAGGCCCGATCCCCGGATCCAGAGGCCCACGCCTACCGCGCCATGCTCTATGACGGCGCCTACGAATTCGCCCTGGTGGATCCCCGCCGGGCCCTGCTTTCCGCCGCCGGAGGTGCGGGCGCGGGAGGCGGACTGCTGTCCTCGCCCATGCCGGGCAAGATCGTCAAGCTGTTGGTGCAGCCCGGCGACATGGTCCAGGAAGGTCAGACCCTCCTCGTCATGGAAGCCATGAAGATGCAGAACGAGCTGAAGACGAACACGACCGGAACCGTGTCAACCGTCCATGTACAAGAGGGCGCCACCGTGGAGACTGGAGCGGCCCTGATCACGGTCGTGGCGCCCGAGGCTTGACGGAGAGGTCTCGCGTATCGCCGCAGGCGATACCGAGAGGATGCAGAACGAGCTGAAGACGAACACGACCGGAACCGTGTCAACCGTCCATGTACAAGAGGGCGCCACCGTGGAGACTGGAGCGGCCCTGATCACGGTCGTGGCGCCCGAGGCTTGACGGAGAGGTCTCGCGTACCGCCGCAGGCGATACCGAGAGGATGCAGAACGAGCTGAAGACGAACACGACCGGAACCGTGTCAACCGTCCATGTACAAGAGGGCGCCACCGTGGAGACTGGAGCGGCCCTGATCACGGTCGTGGCGCCCGAAGCTTGACCATGAGGTCTCGCGTATCGCCGGGGGCGATACCTGGAGGAATCGGGCACTGGGTTGGACTGGGTCTGACGCACCCTTGGACGGAGGAGTCGGATCGCGGGAATCGATCCACTCCTTGGCTTCCGTGCGGATAGCGTGGGAATGTTAACGGCTGGAAATAATTCAGAAGCAATCGATAAATAACCAAGAGCCTCCATGTTATCCAGTGTGTTTGTAGGGAATTCAGCCTGTCGTCCTGTTGGAATTCAGTTGCAGGTTCCCGTTTCCCAGGCTAGCGTGTGATGGAGGTCACACCTCACCCTTGGAGGACTCTATGAAACGCACCCTGCTGTTCCTGCTCGCAGGAACCGCCCTGACCCTTTCTGCCCAGCAGGGAACCGCCTGGGTGGCCGGTCATCTTGGCCAGACGCTCTTTGATGGCAAGTCCAACCTCGAGGATCAGATGCACTTCGGCCTGGGTGCGGGGCACTGGTACACGAATCGCTGGGGTCTCGACCTCCGGGCCCTCCGCACCAAGCTCGAATTGGACAAGAATCCCCTGAAGATCGCTTCGGGCAATGAGACCCATCTGTTGGCTTCAGGGCTGTTCAACCTTCGCCCTGGGGCGGAGAATTGGTACCCCTACCTCGCCGCAGGTCTGGGCGGAACCAACCTGGGCTCCCCCTACTCCGGAAAGACTGGCAGTGCCACCAAGCTCAACTACCACGGCGGCCTGGGCGTCATGGGGCGGCCCGTCGAGAATGTTCTCCTGGATGCCGGGTTCAAGGCCATTCGCATTGACCTCCCCACTGCCCGCACCGAATACCTCGCAACCCTTGGTCTGGGCTACACCTGGGGTGGTGTGAAGAAGGCTGCACCAGCGCCTGTCCCTGCGCCCATGCCCGCACCCGCGCCGGCCCCTGAACCCAAGGTCGAACCCGTTGCGCCGCCCCCGCCCCCGCCTCCCCCGGCCCCCGAGCCGGTCAAGGCACTGCCGCCACCGCCCCCGCCGCCGCCTCCGGCCAAGATCGTGCTGGACGAAGCCGTCCTCCACTTCGCCAATGGCAAGGCTGAACTGGGCCCGGATGCCAAGGCCGCCATCCAGAAGGTGGCGGATGGACTCAAGGCCTATCCCGGGGACTACACCCTCATCATCAGTGGCCACACCTCCTCCGTCGGCGGCAAGGCCCTGAACAAGTCCCTCTCCAAACTCCGGGCGGATGCAGTGGCCAATGTCCTGGTGGATTCGGGCATCCCCGCTTCGAGGGTCTCGACCTTGGGCGCGGGCCCCGATCAGCCCATCGCAGACAACAAGACCAAGGAAGGCCAGGCCAAGAACCGCCGCGTGGAAATCGACGTGAAGGTCACTGACGGCAAGACGGAAGTCCGCAAGACCACGACCGGCACCGTGGACACGGTGCCAGCCCCCGCACCCAAGAAGCCCGCCAAGAAAGCCACCAAGTAGGCCATGTCTCAAGGATGGTGGGGGCTATTGCCCCCACCTTTTTATAGGGAGGGACGCCCATGTCCATGAAGGACGAGTTCAAGGCATTCATCATGAAGGGCAACGTCATCGACCTGGCCGTGGCAGTGGTCATCGGCGGGGCCTTCGGCAAGATCATCACGGCCTTCGTGGATGGCATCGTGATGCCCCTGGTGACCTATGTACTGCCCGCGAACATCAAGTGGGAGGAGTGGGTCCTCGCCAAGTTCCGGGTGGGTGCCGTCCTCGGGGCCACCGTGAACTTCCTCATCATCGCCCTGGTGATCTTCATCGTTCTGATCAAGTTCCTGGGCAGGTTCATCAAGAAGGAAGAGGCCCCGGCCGCTCCCACCACGAAGGAGTGCCCGGCCTGCCTGGAGCAGGTGCCCCTCAAGGCCACCCGCTGCAAGCACTGCACCAGCCAGTTCTAGGCTTCAAGTCCACAGGAAGGGGCCCGGGGTTCCGGGCTCTTTCTCTTGTAAGCGCAAGGGTTCCATGGTGAACTGAGGGTTCAACCCCGGGGCGCTTGGGTGCGCCCCCCGACGCACGAGGGCGCCGATGAGCGAGCAAGCTCCGGTCAAGAAGTATTCGGTTTTCCTCCCCAGGACCGATTTCCCCATGAAGGCGGATCTGCCCCAGCGGGAGCCGAAGCGACTGGAACGCTGGAAGGCCGAAGGCCTCTACCACCGCATCGAAGCCAGGCGGAAGGCCGACAATGCCGCCGGGAAGGGCAAGGGCCGGGAGGTCCTGCACGATGGGCCACCCTACGCCAACGGCGCCATCCACATGGGCCATGCCCTGAACAAGATTCTCAAGGACGTGGTGGTGAAGTCCCGCTGGATGGAGGGCTACGAATCGCCCTACGTGCCGGGTTGGGATTGCCACGGCCTGCCCATCGAACACGCCGTCGAGAAGGACCTGGGGCCCAAGCGCCGCGAGATGAGCCGCGCCGACTTCCTGCAGAGGTGCCGGGCCTACGCCCAGAAGTGGATCGATACCCAGCGCACGGCCTTCCAGCGCCTTGGTGTGCTGGGCGCCTGGGAGCAGCCCTACGTGACCATGGATCCGCTTTACGAGGCGGAGACCGTGCGCCACCTGGCGCGGCTCTTCGACAGCGGCAGCGTCACCCGCAAGCTCAAGGTCGTTCATTGGAGCTACGGTGCCCGCACCGCCCTGGCCGAAGCCGAGGTGGAGTACGCGGACCGGACCAGCCCAGCCATCACGGTGGCCTTCCCCGTGGCGGATGCCGAGGCCCGGCGCCTGGAACTGCCCACGCCCCTCTTCGTGCCCATCTGGACCACCACGCCCTGGACCCTGCCCAGCAACCTGGCGGTGGCCATGCATCCTGACCTGGAATACGCGGTGGTGCGCGCCGGTGACCAGCACTACATCGTGGCCGTCACCCTCCGCGAGGACTTCGGCCGCAAGCTGGGCATCGACCTGCACACGGTGGAAATCCGCCGGGGCAAGGAATTCCAGACCCTCCTGGCGCGGCACCCCTGGATCGACCGGATGAGCCCCGTGCTGCTGGCGGACTATGTGGTGGCGGACACCGGCACGGGCCTGGTCCACACGGCCCCTGATCATGGCGTGGACGATTTCAATCTGGCCCACCATCTGGGCCTGCTCCAGTTGGTGGGGCCCGACGGGAAGTTCCTGCCGGCGGTGAACGACCCGGAATTGGAAGGGAAGAACATCTTCGAGTGCAACCCGCTGGTGGTGGACAGGCTCCGGCGCATCGGGGCGCTGCTCCACGAGGAGACGCTGACCCACAGCTATCCCCACTGCTGGCGCACCAAGACCCCCATCCTCTTCCGGGCCACCGAGCAGTGGTTCATCACCATGGATTCGGAGCTGGCGGGCAAGGGCCGCAGCCTCCGTGAGCTGGGCATCGAGGGCGTCGAGCAGACTCAATGGATCCCCGCCCAGGGCCAGAACCGCATCCATGCCATGATCGCCGGCCGTCCCGACTGGTGCATCAGCCGCCAGCGGGCCTGGGGCACGCCCATCACGGTGCTGCGCTGCGAGGCCTGCGGCGAGCCACTGGTGGCCGCGTCCATCTTCGAGACCGCCGCCGCCGCCATCGAGAAGGGTGGGATCGAAGCCTGGGGCGAGCTGCCCGTGGAAGGCCTGGTTCCGGCCGGCGCCAAGTGCCGCTGCGGTTCCACGGTGTTCCTGAAGGAAACGGACATCCTGGACGTGTGGATCGATTCCGGCGTCAGCGCCTCGGTGGTCTGCGAATCCCATCCGGAGCTGAACCGCTCGGACTACAGCCAGTTCATCTACCTGGAAGGCTCGGATCAGCACCGGGGCTGGTTCCACAGCTCCCTGCTCTTCAACCTCGCCGCCACCGGCACCAAGCCCTACAAGCAGGTGGTCACCCACGGCTTCGTACTGGACGGCAAGGGCCAGAAGATGTCCAAGAGCCAGGGCAACGTCATCACGCCCGAAGAGATCCTCAAGACCCTGGGTGCCGACATCCTGCGCTGGTGGGCCGCCTCCTGCGACTACAGCGAGGACATCCGCATCTCCAAGGAGATCCTGGACCGCAGCGCCGATGCCTACCGCAAGATCCGCAACACCCTGCGCTTCCTGCTGGGGGCCCTGGCGGACTTCGATCCGGCCAAGGATGCCGTCGCACCGGCCGACCTCGCACCGCTCGACCGCTGGGTGCTCGACGCCTTCGCCCGCACCACCGTTGAGGCCCGGGATGCCTACACCCGCTTCGAGTTCCACCGCGCCACCCAGGCCATCCACGGCTTCTGCCAGCTGGAGCTCTCGGGCCGCTACTTCGAGATCATCAAGGACCGCCTCTACTGTGACGCCCTGGATTCGCCCCGGCGCCGCAGCTGCCGCCAGACCTGCTGGGAGCTGGCCCAGGGCCTCTGCACCCTGCTGGCCCCGGTCATGAGCTACACCGCCGACGAGGCCTGGGAGCAGATCCCCGGCTGTTCGGGGAGTGTCCATGAGCAGCGGTTCCCCATGCTCGGCGGCTCCGCCGCCGAGTCAGGAAACGACAAAGCATGGGAAAAGCTCTGGGACGTGCGCGGGGCTGTCCAGGCGGCGATGGAGCCTCATCGGGCGGCCAAGACCATTGGCACCAGCCTGGATGCGGCAGTCCAGATCACGATGAAGGACCAGGCGGAATGGGACCTGCTCGACACCCTTGGCGAATCACTCGACGACCTTCTTGTGGTTTCTTCTCACGCTCGAATCGCAGCTTCGAGCGCCGCCAGCGGCCCCGTCGTCGCCGTCACCACCCACGATGGGCTGAAGTGCCCCCGCTGCTGGAACCACAAGGGCGGCCATGGCACGGGCGAGGACGCGGCCCTCTGTATCCGCTGCTCCGCCGTGGTGGCCTAGTGCGGCGCCTGCCCTGGCTCCTGTTGCCCGCCAGTGTCCTGGCGCTGGATCTGGGCTCCAAGGCCTGGATCCTGAGCCTGCTGGCCGAAGGCGAATCGAAAACTGTCATCAAGGGTTTCTTCTACCTGACCCTGGGCTTCAACCGGGGCGCCATCTTCGGCAGCCTCACCTGGCTGCCGGATGCGGCCCGAGCGGTTCTCTTCGGGGTGGCTGGCCTGGTCGCGCTGGTCTATTTCGGCCGCCTCTTCCTGGCCAGGGAGACACCCTCCTGGGATCGGGTGAGCCTGGGCCTGATCCTGGGCGGCGCCCTGGGCAACGGCATCGACCGGCTGCTGCGCCATGCGGTGGTGGACTTCCTCGATTTCGTCTTCGGCACCTGGCACTACTGGACCTTCAACCTGGCCGACAGCTTCATCCTCGTGGGCGTGGTGCTCTACCTTCTGCGGATGCTCCTGGCACCGAAAATCGAACCGCAAATCAAAGAGAACTGAATCAACGCAGAGGCGCAAAGACGCCAAGAAAAGCGAAACACAGGATTCTGCATTCTGGCTCGACGCCTCTGCGTTGGCAGTTCATTTTTCTACTGAGCTTCGATGGCCCTGATCAGCGCCGGGTCCTTCGGTAGTTGATCCACGTCGGCGAGTCTGGGGATGAGCCGCTTCCAGAAGGGCTCGGCGGCAAAGACCTGCTTGAAGATGGGCAGCGCTTCGGCGCCTTTGCCGCTGGAGGCCAGGGCCACGGCCTGCCAGAAAGGCATCTCCCAGATGCCGGGGGCCAGCTTGGCGGCGGCCTCATAGGCGGCCCTGGCCTCGGGCCACTTGGCTGCGGTGACGAAGCCATCGCCCTCGTCCATCAAGCGGTAGGCCCGACGCAGCTGGATGAGGCGGGCCAACTCCTTCAGTGGCTCGGGGTGGTCTTCCACCCGGAGGTCGAAGAGACGGTCATTCCAGGGCTGCCCCGAGGCCTTTCCCCGCACGATCAGGATGGCCGCGCTCTGCTGGCCGCGGATATCCCCGCCCTCCGCCTGGGCCGCGCGCAAAGCCGCCAGGAGCCGATCGGCCAGGTCCCCGGTGGCGGTGCGGAAGGCCTTGGCCATGGCGGGCCACACACTGGCCTTGTCCATGAGGTTGGCCTCCACCGTGAAGCCCTCCCCCACCTCATGGCCCGCGGCCTGGATGCACTTGGCCCCGGTATGCGCCGCCGCACGACCCTGGGCATCCACCATGGCCACCTGACGCACCTCCCGATCGGCATCCACCGTCAGCAGGGCCTTCAGGGCCTCCGGTGCGGACTTGCCCGCTTTCATCAGGGCCAGACCGAGGGGGCCGTAGCTGGGTTCCGTGAAGCTCTGGGTGGCCACCACGCCCACCCCGGGCTCTCCCCAGGTCACGGCCGACCCCACGGAGAACCAGTGGCTTTGCACCGCCACGCCCAGCTCGCCCGTCACCGCATCCCGGGCCACGATGGAGTAGGTGTGGATGGGGCGGCGCGGACCTTCCCCCGCGGCGAGGGGAAGGGCAAGGAGGAGCAGGAGGGCAAGTCCGAAGGGGCGCATGGGGACTCCGGGGAGGACAGGGAAGGTCTCCCCATCCTAGTACACCTCGCTTGAAATACATGGATCTAAGGTCTGTGCTGCTGAGGTGCACTCCCATCGGGGCATGGCCCCTCTGGCGCCCAGGCGCGCATGCGCGCCTGGGCTGTCACCCCGCTGGGGGCACTGCCGTGCCCCCAGACCCCTGCCACGTGGTGCCCATGGGAGGGTCGGATGATCCAGCTGTTGCGGGCGGGCACCACTAGAAGCAATCCATCCCATGGGCTCCGCTGGTACGATGGCTGCCATGAGCCGCCGCTTCTCCCTCCTTTCTTTCGGCCTGCTGGCCGTCCTCGCACCCGCCCAGGATGCCTACAAGGCCTCGGTGGACGCCTGGCACGCGGGTCGGGTGCAGCGCCTGGGTGCGGAGGATGGGTGGCTGAGCCTCATCGGCCGGGATTGGCTGAATCCCGGGGAGAACACCCTGGGCTCCGCCCCTGGGTCCACGGTGCTGCTGCCGGTCTGGGCCGCCCCGGCCAGGGCGGGGCTGTTCTTCGTGGAGGGCACGACCGTGCGCTTCCGGCCCCACCCCGGCAGCGGCCTCCTCCTGAACGGTCAACCGGCCACGGAGTCTGTGCTGAAGGCCGATGCGGATGGGAAGCCGGATCTCCTCCAAGCCGGACGGGTGAAATTGTTCGTGATCCGCCGAGGGAACCGGGTGGGGATCCGCATCAAGGATCCGGAGAATCCGGCCCGCAAGTCCTTCCAGGGCGTGCCGCGGTTCCCGGTGGATCCCGCTTGGCGGATCGAGGCGGACTTCGTTCCCTACGCCACGCCCCAGGTCCGCCAGATCCCCACGGTGCTGGGGACCTCGGAACCCATGACCACGCCAGGCCTCCTGACCTTCAAGGTGGGTGGCAAGGACTTCAGCCTGGAGCCCATGGTGGAGGATCCGGAACATCCTCAGCTGTTCCTGATCTTCAAGGACGCCACCAGCGCCCAGGGCACCTACCCGGCGGGTCGCTTCCTGTATGCGGACATGCCGAAAGCCGGCAAGGTGATCCTGGACTTCAACAAGGCCTACAACCCGCCCTGCGCCTTCACCCTGTTTGCCACCTGCCCCCTGCCGCCGAAGCAGAATCAGCTGAGCATCGCCGTGACCGCGGGTGAGAAGGACCCGGGTCTCCACTGACGAGCGGCCCTGAAGCGTGAAGGCCGGACTAGCGTCCGGCCTTCGCGGCTTCCCAGACAGGGGCTATTCGATGTACTTGCCCCGGGGAACGTAATGCGTGTGCAGGAGCTTGTGGCTCTTGCGGCCGCAGGGACCATCCGTGAGGAATTCCTGGTAGATGGTGAGCACGTCCGGGTTCTCGTGGGACTTGCGGACATCGTAGGCGGCGTCCTCGGCATAGATCGCCCTGGCGCGGGCACTGCGGATTTCCGGTGAGGTGGGGATGGGCTGGCCACCCCCGCCGATGCAGCCGCCGGGGCAGCCCATGAACTCGATGAAGTGGCACTCGCTGAACATGCCGCCAGCCTTGATGTCTTCCATGACCTTCTTGGCATTGGCGGTGCCATGGGCCACGGCGACCTTCAGGGTGGCGCCCTTGAGCCAGTTCCAGTCGGGCACCAGGTGCTTGAGGATATCGGGCACCGGGCCCACGTCGGTGATGGGGAGCTCGACGTACTTGACCCCTTCGAAGCCGCGGACAGGGATGATGTTGGCCTTGTCGAAGAGGCTCTCGACCTTGGTGCCGGTGACCAGTTCGATGACCGTGCGGAGGGCGGCCTCCATCACGCCGCCCGTGGCGCCGAAGATGACCCCGGAGCCCGTGGCGGTACCGAAGGGTGCGTCGAAATCGGACTTGGACAGCTTGGGCAGTTCCAGGCCGGCCTCGCTGATCATCTTGGCCAGTTCCCGGGTGGTGAGACCGTAGTCCACATCCTTGAAGCCGCTGTCGTCCATCTCGGAGCGGTTGCACTCGAACTTCTTCGCCGAGCAGGGCATGAGGGCCACGGTGACGATGTCCTTGGGGTCGATGCCATGCTTCTCGGCGTAGTAGGTCTTGATGACCGCGCCGAACATCTGCTGGGGGCTCTTGGCCGAGCTGAGGTTCGGAATGTACTCGGCGTAGAAGTGCTCGAGGTACTTCACCCAGCCTGGGGAGCAGCTGGTGAACTGGGGCAGGGCGATGGCGGCGTCCTTGCCCACCAGGGCCTTGTGGAGGCGCAGGATCAGCTCGGTGCCTTCCTCGATGATGGTGAGGTCCGCCGTGAAGTTGGTATCGAAGATGCGATCGAAGCCGCACATGCGGAGGGCGGTGTTCAGCTCGTAGGTGAGGGGGGTGCCGGGTTCCAGGCCGAAGCACTCGCCGATGGCCGCCCGGGGGCTGGGGGCGGTCTGGATGACCACGTGCTTCCTGGGGTCATCGATGGCCGCCCACACGTCGTCGGTGGGATCGTTGGCCCGGAGGGCGCCGGTGGGGCAGCGGTTGATGCACTGTCCGCAGTTGATGCAGACCACGCTGCCCAGGGGCTTGTCCTTGAAGGTCGTGATGTAGCTCTTGTCGCTGCGGCCAGCGACTTCGATGGTGCCCACTTCCTGCAGATCGATGCAGGTGCGGACACAGCGGCGGCAGAGGACGCATTTGTTGTTGTCCCGGATCACGGAGTAGCTGGAGCAGTCGATTTCGTACTTGGGCTTGGAGGGGTGCCCGAAGCGGAAGAAGTCCACCCCGTATTCCTTGGCCAGGGCTTGCAGTTCGCAGTTGTTGTTCCGCCCGCAGGCATAGCATTCGCCATAGTGTTCCGAAAGCAGCAGGTCGATGACGTGCCGGCGGCTCTGGCGGACCTTCCGGGTATGGGTAAGGACTTTGATTGGGGAAGTGATGGGGAAGGCGCAGGCGGCCTGGAGGGTGCGCTGGCCCTCCACTTCCACAACGCAGACTCGGCACACGCCGGCGACACAGAGGTCGGGATGATGGCACAGGGTCGGGATGCGGACGCCGATCTCTTCGGCGGCGGCGAGGATGGTGGTGCCCAGGGGCACCTTGACCTCCTGGCCGTTGATGGTGGCGGTCACGGTTCCGCCGATGGCTTCGCCGCCGGCGGCCCGGGCAATGGTCAGAGACTGCTGGCTCTTGGGGGCCCGGCTGCTGGTCTCTTGGACGGGTGTGGGTGACATGCTCGAATCCTCCCTCAGCTACACGTGGGAATAGGTCCGGCCCATGAGCTCTTCCCGGAAGTTCTTCACCACCGATAGGAAGGCGCTTGGGCTGCTCTGGCCGAGGCCGCATTTGGAGGCGATCTGCATGGTGTCGCCCAGGGCGCAGAGTTCCTGCAGGTAGGCCATGGAGCACTTGCCCTCCTTGAGGAGCTCGACACCTTCCAGGAGCTTGCGGTTGCCGAGGCGGCAGGGTGTGCACTGGCCGCAGGATTCGTCCACGAAGAAATCCAGGAAGTTGTGGAGCACGTCCAGCATGTCGCGCTGCTGGCCGAAGACGATGATCGAGCCTCCTGTGGGGATGTCTTCGAAGGCGATGGCCCGCTGGAACTGGCTGGCCGGGATGCACAACCCCGAGGCGCCGCCCACCTGGACGGCCTTGGCGCCCTCTCCCGCCACTTCCTTGAGCAGCTGGGCCACGGTGATGCCCATGGGGAACTCATAGACGCCGGGTTTCCCGCAGTCGCCGGAAACGCTGAAGATCTTGATGCCCGTGGAATGCTCCGTACCCGTCGCCTTCCACCAGTCCACCCCCTTCTGGAGGATGCAGGCGGCCGAGGCCAGGGTCTCGACGTTGTTCACGATTGAAGGCCTCCCCAGGAACCCGGTGTTGACGGGGAAGGGGGGGCGGTTGCGGGGCTCCCCGCGGAAGCCTTCCAGGGCCTCGATGAGGGCGGTTTCTTCGCCGCAGATGTAGGCGCCGGCCCCCATGAAGATGCGGATGTCGAATTCCAGGTCACTGCCCAGGATGGCCTTGCCAAGGAGCTTCTGCTTGCGCCGCCGGTCCAGGACCGCCTCCAGCTGGGACCGGAGGTAGGTGTATTCGCCCCGGAGGAAGACGATGCCTTCCTTCGCGCCGATGGCCTTGCCGGCGATGGTCATGCCTTCGAAGACCAGGTCGGCATGGTCCTGCAGGATGACCCGGTCCTTGAAGGTGCCGGGCTCCCCTTCATCGGCGTTGCAGATGACGAACTTCTCCTCGGCCTGGGCGGCGGCGGCAAAATTCCACTTCATCCCCGTGGGGAATCCCGCGCCACCCCGGCCCTTGAGTCCGGATTGCTTCATGGTTTCGATGATGTCGGGGCGGCTGAGTGCCATGGCCTGCTTCAGGCCCGCTTCGGGTGCCATGGTGCTGAAGGTCGGGAGAGGGCTCATACGAGATAGACCTCCTTCTGTTCGGTGGCATGGACCCCGAAGGAACGGCGGCATTCTTCGAGGATTTCGTGGACCCGCTCAGGCGTCACACGGGTGTAGACCCTCTCGTTCACCAGCATGGCCGGGCCCTGGTCGCACATGCCCATGCAGTTCGCCCATTCCAGGCTGAACTTGCCGTCGGCTGTGGTTTCCCCGAACCGGATGCCGAGGTCGTTCTCCATCTGGCGCATGACGCGCTCCTTGCCCTGCATGTCGCAGGAGATGGTGCGGCAAAGGCGGATGATGTACTTCCCGTGGGCCGCGCTGCCGAGAAAGGCATAGAAGGAAACCACGCTGTAGACCTCCACGGGGTGGATGCCCAGCTGATCCGCGATGACCTGCATGGCAAAATCGTCGAGCTTCCGGTACTTCTGTTTGATTTCCTGGACGATGGGGATGAGGGCGGTACGGCAGTTGTCATGTTGCTCGGCAAGGGCCTTGATCTCCCCTGCCAGGCGCTCGCGATCGGTCATGAGCATCGGAGCCTCCTAGCGCTTCAAGAGCTGGTTGACCTTCTCGATCAGCTTCGCTGGCTCGATGGGCTTGGACTGGAAGTCGTCGACGGGGACCATCAAGCTGTCCTTCCCGAAGGTCAGCCCGGAAACCGATCCCACGGAAGTCAGCATGAGGATCGGGACCTTGTTCCCGGCCCGACGCAGTTCCTGGGCCATGGAGAAGCCGTCATCCGGCTGCTCCATGATCACGTCGAGGATCAGCAGGTCAGGCTGGAAGGAGGTGACCTTCTTGAGCCCATCCTGGCGGTTGTAGGCCGCCTCGACCTGGTGCCCCTCCCTCGTCAGGAACAGCTGGGTCGCCTCGACGATATCGGAATCGTCGTCCACCACTAAGATCTTCGCCATGGTTCATGACTCCTTTCCCAGGTAGAGGGCCTTGAGGCCGGTGCGCCTTGATCGGTCGATCCGGAGGTCCCCAGGGAGTTCTGCTTGGGCGAGCAGGGGGTCCGGAACAGGTATGGGTTTTGGGAAACAACAACTCACTTCATCGTTCAATTTCGCTTGGGCAGGCAAAATGGAAGGAAAGCCGATTTGCTGAATTCGTTGATGACCTTTGAGTCGGCATTGTGGGTTGATCCTCGGACCTCAGCAAGCCAAAATGTGATTCAGGTTAAAAAAATGCGAAATTCCATAGAATCGATGGCGGGTTTTAAGGCTTGGTTGATTGGCCGCCATGACAGGAGTTTGCGGTTCCCTTCTCGGCCCTGACTGCCCATCCATTTGCCCTGCCAATGAGATCTCGCTGCGAGGCGTGGGCGTGGTTTGAACGGCAACTCTGCAACAATCACGGGGGTACGGGGTTGCCCCGGGGGTGGTCGCGGCCTATGGCGGACATGCGCATCGAACAGGATTTGCTGGGGACCACGGCCGTGCCTGGGGAGGGCAGGTGGGGCATCCACACCGCCAGGGCCATCGCGAACTTCCCCCTCCTGGGCCGTCCGGTCCACGGCCAGCTCCTGCGGGCCTATGGGGCCGTGAAACTGGCCGCCCTGCGCACGAACCGGGCGCTGGGCCAGTTCAGCGATGCAGCCAAGGCCGAGGCGATGGAACGGGCCTGCCTGGAGCTGCTGGAGGGCGCACGGTCGGATGATTTCCCCGTGGACGCCCTGCAGGGAGGCGCGGGCACCAGCACCAACATGAACGTCAACGAGGTCCTCGCGAACCGGGCCCTGGAACTCCTCGGCCTGGGGCACGGCGCCTACGACCGGGTGTCTCCCCTGGACGACCTCAATCTGCACCAGAGCACCAACGACACCTATCCCACGGCCCTGCGCATCGCGGCCATCTGGGGACTGCAGGAACTGGAGCGCCAGGTGCTCGGGCTCCAGGAGGCCTTCCAGGCCAAGGAAAGGGCCTTCGCTCACGTTGTGAAGGTGGGGCGGACGGAGCTGCAGGATGCGGTCCTCATGACTCTGGGGCGGGAGATGGGGGCCTTTGCGGAGGCCCTGAACCGGGACCGCTGGCGCCTGGCCAAGTGCCAGGAACGCCTGCGCGTGGTCAACCTGGGGGGAACGGCCATCGGCACGGGGCTGGCGGCGCCCCGGGAGTTCATCTTTCGGGTGGTGGAAGAGCTGCGGGAGATCACGGGACTGGGCCTGGCCCGGGCCGAGAACCTGGTGGAAGCCACCCAGAATGCCGATGTGTTCGTGGAAGTATCGGGGCTGCTGAAGGCCCTGGCCACGACCCTCATCAAGGTCAGCGGGGACCTTCGGCTGCTCTCGAGTGGCCCCGAGGCGGGCCTTGGGGAGCTTCGCCTGCCGCCGCGCCAGGCCGGCAGCAGCATCATGCCGGGCAAGGTGAACCCGGTAATCCCCGAGGCCGTGACCCAGGCGGCGATCCTGGCCATTGCCCACGATCACGCGCTCACGTTTGCGGCGTCCCTGGGCAGCCTGGAACTGAACCCCTTCCTGCCCCTGGTGGCCCACAGCCTGCTGGAGAGCCTGGATCTGCTGGCCAGGGCCTGCTCCATCCTGCGCAGCCACTGTGTGGAGGGCCTCGAGGCCGACGAGGAACGATGCCGCCGGCATGTGGAGAATGGCACCGCCGCCGCCACAGCCCTGCTGCCCGTTCTGGGCTACGAAGCGACCTGTGCCCTGGTGGCCCGGAGCCAGGGCCGGAGCCTGAAGGAGCAGGGCATTCAGGAGGGCCTCTTCACCGAGGCCCAGTTCCGGGAGCTCACCAGCCCCGAAGCCGTCAATCAGCTGGGTTCGCGGCTCGTCCGCACGCCGAATTCCCGGAAGGACTGATGCAAGCCACTCCCAGATCTCTCCGTCTCCACATCGGCCTCTTCGGGCGGAGAAACGTGGGGAAGTCCTCGCTGCTGAACGCCATCACCCGGCAGCAGGTCTCCATCGTGTCGGCCCAGGCAGGCACCACCACGGACCCGGTGGAAAAGCCCATGGAACTGCTGCCCCTGGGGCCCGTGCAGTTCGTGGATACGGCTGGAGTGGATGACGAAGGCGCCCTGGGAGAACTGCGCATCGCCCGCACCCGCACGGTGCTCGACCGGGTGGACCTGGGCCTGATCGTCACCGAGGCGGGCGCCTGGGGGGACTTCGAACGGGCGCTGCTGGTGGAACTGAAGGGCCGCAAGGTGCCCGTCCTGGTGGTCTTCAACAAGGCGGATCTGCGGATGCCGACCCCCGGGGAATGTCAGCTCGCCGAGGTGGAGGGCGCCCTGCCCGTGGCGGTGTCATCGCTGACTGGGGAGGGCCTCGCTGCCCTGAGGGCCGGCCTGCTCCAGCTGGCACCCGCCAACTTCTTCGACAACCAGCGCCTGGTGGCGGACTTGGTTCCCCCGGGTGAGGTGGCCATCCTGGTGGTGCCCATCGACAAGGAAGCGCCGAAGGGCCGGCTCATCCTGCCCCAGGTCATGACCATCCGCGATCTGCTGGACGCCGAAGCCATGGCCCTGGTGGTGCAGGAGCGGGAACTGAAACTGGCCTTGGAGCGCCTGAAGGCCCCGCCGGCCCTGGTGGTGACGGACTCCCAGGCCTTTCTGAAAGTCGCAGCGGACGTGCCCAAGGGCATCCCCATGACCTCCTTCTCCATCCTCATGGCCCGATTCCAGGGGAATCTCGCAGAGCAGGTGCGAGGCACCCTCGGCATCGAGCAGCTCAGGGGCGGCGATGCGGTGCTCATCGCCGAGACCTGCGCCCACCACCCCGTGGGGGAGGACATCGGCCGCGTGAAGATTCCGCGCTGGCTCACCCAGTACGTGGGGGCCAAGGTACACTTCGCCCACGTCCAGGGCCGGGATTTCCCCCAGGACCTGAGCCCCTACCGCCTCGTGATCCACTGCGGAAACTGCACGGGCAACCGCAAGGAGATGTCCAGCCGCATCCAGCGCTGCCGGGAGGCGGGCGTGCCCATCACCAACTACGGCCTCACCATCGCCTATTCACTCGGGGTCTTCGAACGGGCCCTGGTGCCCTTTCCGGAGGCGCTCCAGGCCTACGAGGAGATGCGAACGACCTGATCCGGGTTGGACACTTCCGGCGGCCATCCAATCCGGTCATTCATTGGAAGCCTCCAGTCCTAACCTAAGCCCCTTCGGAATTCCCGCCGCTGGACTCGGGAAGGCCTGCCCGGCGGGTCCGTGGGATTTCCAGCGCGAACACGCTGCCCTTGGGGTCGTTGTCCTCCACCCAGATCCGCCCCTCGTGGGCCTCGGCGGCCATGCGGCAGAAGGCCAAGCCCAGGCCAGAGCCCGAACGGAGATCGGTGCTCCGTTCATCCAGGCGGACGAACTTCCCGAAGATCTGCTCCCGCATGGCCTCGGGGATGCCATCGCCCTGGTCCCGCACCTCGAGACGCACGCTGTTGCCATCGGATCGGGCCACGATCCGGGTCTGGCTGCCGTTTGGTGAATACTTCAGCGCGTTGTCGATGAGGTTCAGCAGCAGCCGCTGGAGGACTTCGGCGTCCGCCTCGACTTCCAGTTCCTCCGGGCATTCCCAGGACAACCGGTGCTGACGGGATTGGGCCTGGGACTCCACTTCCTGCTGCAGGCCAGCCAGCCAGCCAGCCAGGCCGAAGCGGGTCTTGCGGAGTTCCAGGCCCACCTGTTCGGCCCGTCCGATATCCAGGATGTTCTGGATCATGCGGCCCATGTAGCGGGCGGTGTCCCGGAGCCGGTGAACCTGGTTCTGGGAGGCGGCGCCCTGGGTGCCATCGAGCAGATCCAGCCCCATCTGGATGGCGGACAGAGGGTTCTTCAGGTCGTGCACGATGAACTCGAAGAGCTGTTCCCGCTGCTTCTGGAGGTCCAGCAGGTTGTCCCGTTCGGCCTGGACCTCGGCCTGAAGGCGCTTGAGCCGCATGAGGCTCCGGACCCGGATGATCAATTCAGCCGACCGGATGGGCTTCCGGAGGAAGTCGTCCCCCTTGGCCCTCAGGGCCTCGGCGTGGAGTTCCAGGCGCTCATCCCCCGTCAGGAAGATGATGGGCAGCAGATCCCCGTCCGGCAGGACCCGGATCCGGCGGCAGACCTCCAGGCCATCCATCCCGGGCATCTGGATGTCCAGCAGAACGAGATCGGGCTGGTAGGTCGACAGGATGGACAGTGCTTCCTGCCCGGTTTCCACGGCTTCGACCACGTAGTAGGAGCGCTCAAGCATGGCCCGGAGGCTGCGGCGGGCCAAGGCATCGTCGTCAACCACGAGGATTCGCGCCCCATGGTCTGCCCGGCGAATGAAAACGGCCTCACCTTCCATCTTTCAACCTCTGGGGCTTCATCGGGATAGGTTTCTTGGGACTGAAATTTTGCGTCATCGATCGCCATGTTGACCCATGGGTCTGGTGTGCCTTGACGCTGCGATCCCCCAGGCCACCAAGGCAACAGCCGGTCCGTCCCACCCCATGGGGAGTGCAAGCCGGCTCCGCCTGCGGAGAAGCCCCGGGTTGGGCTGAGGAGGCGGGGTGATGGGAGGGAGCGGAAGGCAATGCAGGAATGGTCCGAGTTAAGGGAGAGGTTGGTCAGGTCTTTAGGGTGGAGTGAGTGAAATCCATGCTGCGGACACACTAGGAATTGCGTAGGGGCGAAGCATAGCGCCGGGTGTTCCTTGCCCGAAGGGGAATGCCGCGAAATCAGCCGAACCGTGCTGAAAAGGCCGCTGAACGGTAGCCAGGAACCGAAGCGAGCCCCCCGTGCAGGCACAGGCGGCAGAATGGGCGAGGGATGGTGCCTAGCTGCATCCTCGATGAGGCCGTGTTGGGAGGGAGCCAGGCGAGAGAACCGAAGAACCGGCACCCCGAACTCGGTGGGAAGCCATTTCAGACGAAACCCTGAAGGATCCCTGACCTGGACTGGGCCCATCGATCCTCAGGGGTGCCTGATGAGACGGGAACCCTGGAATTCTGCCCCTAACCCTTTACCACCCCATCCACATAGACCCACTTCCCGTTCTCCCGGGCGAAGCTGCTGGTCTCGATGTGGAGGTTTCGGCGGCCGTTGGTCTGGAGGCTGGCATGAAAGGTGACCAGGCCGGCCTCATCCGCCTTTCCGCCCAGTTCCTTGCTGACGATCCTGAGGCCCACGCAGCTGACGGACTTGCAGTACTGGATCAGCTCCTCCCGATTCTCCTCGGCCCGCTTGGCCTCAGGCCGGGTGGCGATGAGGTAGTCCACCTTGCCCAGCGCATAAGCCGAAAAGCGGGAGCGCATCAGCTGCTCGGCCGTGTCTGGGTAGGCCATGCCTCCATGGAAGGGGCCGCAGCAGCGGTCGTAGGGCTTCTTGGACGTGCAGGGGCAGGGGCGGGACATGGGCAACCTTTTTGAATCAGCCACGGATGAACACAGATGAACACGGAATTAAGTTCGCAGCTCTGAATCTGAGTTCATCCATGTTCATCTGTGGCAGAAATTGAATTCAGCCCCTCATTGGAATATGCAACCCGATGGTTTCGGCGTGCTCCCGGGCGGTCTCGTAGCCGGCATCGGCGTGGCGGAAGACGCCCATGGCGGGGTCGTTCCAGAGAACGCGGGCGATGCAGTGCTCGGCCCGCTCGGTGCCGTCGGCCACGATGACCACGCCGCTGTGCTGGCTGTAGCCCATGCCCACGCCGCCGCCGTGATGGAAGCTCACCCAGGAGGCGCCGCCCCCCACGGCAGTCATGGCGTTGAGCAGCGGCCAGTCGCTGACCGCATCGGAGCCGTCCTTCATGGCCTCGGTCTCCCGATTGGGGCTGGCTACGCTGCCGCTGTCCAGGTGATCGCGACCGATGACGATGGGCGCCTTCACCTTGCCGGTGCGCACCAGCTCGTTGAATTTCAGACCCGCGAGGTGGCGCTCGCCGGCACCGATCCAGCAGATGCGGGCGGGCAGGCCCTGGAAGGCGATCTTTTCCTGGGCGGCCTTGAGCCAGCGGATCATGCCCTCGTTCTCGGGGAACAGCTCCATCATGGCGGCGTCGGTGACGGCGATGTCGGCGGGATCACCGCTCAGGGCCACCCAGCGGAAGGGGCCGATGCCCTTGCAGAACAGGGGCCGGATGAACGCCGGCACGAAGCCCGGGAAGGCGAAGGCGTTCTCGCAGCCGGCCCGCTGGGCCTGGGCGCGGATGTTGTTGCCGTAGTCGAAGGTCACCGAGCCCAGGCGCTGGAACTCGATCATGGCCTCCACATGGGTCCGCATGGAAGCCAGGGCCCGCTGCACGTAGGCTTCGGGTTCGTCCTTTCGCAGCACTGCGGCCTGTTCCAGTGAAAGCCCAACGGGGATGTAGCCGTTGTACTCATCGTGGGCCGAGGTCTGGTCCGTGACCAGGTGGGGAATGTAGCCGCGCTTGAGGATCGCGGGCAGCAACTCCGATGCATTGCCAAGCAGGCCGATGCTGCGGGCTTCCTGGGCGTCCACGTATTGATCCACCAGGGCGAGGGCGGTATCCAGGTTGTCGGTCCACTCGTCCAGGTAGCGGGTATCGAGGCGCTTCTGGATGCGGGTCTGATCCACCTCGATGCAGAGGGCCACACCACCGTTCATGGTCACGGCCAGGGGCTGGGCGCCACCCATGCCGCCCAGGCCCGCGGTGAGGGTCCAGGTGCCGGCCAGGGTGCCGTGGAAGTGCTGGCGGGCCGCCTCGGCGAAGGTTTCATACGTGCCCTGCACGATGCCCTGACTGCCGATGTAGATCCAGCTGCCGGCGGTCATCTGGCCGTACATCATCAGGCCCTTCTGGTCGAGCTCCCGGAAGACCTCCCAGGTGGCCCACTTGGGCACCAGATTGGAGTTGGCGATGAGCACTCGGGGCGCGTCGGGGTGGGTCTTCACCACGCCCACGGGCTTGCCACTCTGCACCAGCAGGGTCTCGTCATCGTTGAGGTGCTTCAGTTCCTTGACGATGGCGTGGAAGCAGTCCCAGTTGCGGGCCGCCTTGCCCAGGCCGCCATAGACCACCAGGTCCTCGGGCCGCTCGGCCACCTCGGGGTCGAGGTTGTTCATGAGCATGCGGAGAGCCGCTTCCTGCACCCAGCCCTTGCAGTGCAGGTGGGTGCCCCGGGGGGCAGTGATGACGGGGGCATCCGAGGCGGTACTCATGGGGGGCTCCAGTGGAACGCCTCAGTTTCCCATGGCAGCGAACATCCAGTTAGCTCCGCAGCGCCTGGATGGCCGCTTTCAGATCATTCTTCATGCCGGCCGCACTCGGGGCCCGGTGAATGCTGCCCTGGCCCGGCAGGACCATGCTGCAATCGAAAGCCAGCAGCCTTTCCAGACTGTCAAGCTGTCTGGCCCCGGAGTGCCAGTCGTAGGCCCGCGAGGCGGACAGGCCTCCGTTCGGTGGGCCATGGACCTTCCGGAAAGTGGGGGCCGCTAGCGGTTCACCAGATGCATCATGGCCTCGGGGTACCGTGTGCCGGCGGCGGCTCCGGGCGGAAAGAGGCCGCTGAGCTCCTGGAGCTCGCCGGGGCAGAGCACCTGCTCCAGGGCGCCCAGGTTCTCGTCCAGGCGCTCCCGGCGCTTGGTGCCAGGAATGGGGACCAGGTCGCCCCCCTGGGCCAGCACCCAGGCCAGGGCCAACTGGGAAGGAGCGCAGCCCCGGGCGGCGGCCATGTCCTGGAGGCGCGCCACCAGATCCAGGTTCTTCTGGAAGTTCTCCCCTTGGAAGCGGGGGGAATGGCGCCTGTAGTCGCCGGCCTCGAAATCCTCGAAGCGGGTGATCTGGCCCGTGAGGAAGCCCCGCCCCAGGGGGCTGTAGGGCACGAAGCCCACGCCCAGCTCCCTGCAGGTCTGGAGCAGTCCCTCCTCTGGATCCCGGGTCCACAGCGAATACTCGGACTGCACCGCACTGATGGGGTGGATGGCGCTGGCCCGGCGCAGGGTGGAGGAACTGACCTCGGACAGGCCGAGGAAGCGCACCTTGCCCGCCTGGACCAGGTCCGCCATGGCCCCCACCGTTTCCTCGATGGGCACCTCCGGGTCCACCCGGTGCTGGTAGTAGAGATCGATGACGTCCATGCCCAGGCGCCTGAGGCTGCCTTCGCAGGCGCTCCGCACGTAGTCGGGTCGCCCGCAGATGCCGCGGACGGTTGGGTTCTCGGGATCACGGACGATGCCGAACTTGGTGGCCACCACCACCTGGTTCCGCACACCCGCCAGGGTCCTGCCCACCAGGATCTCGTTGGTGAAAGGCCCGTACATGTCGGCGGTATCGAAGAAGGTGATGCCGCGGTCCAGGGCATGGAGGAGGGTGGCGGCGGATTCCGCATCATCCCGATGGCCATAGAAATCCGACATGCCCATGCAGCCGAGACCGAGTGCGGACACGGAGAGCCCCTGGGTTCCAAGAGAGCGGGTCAGCATGGGAACCTCCTTTCCTCCAGTATGAGGCCCGGGGACGGAAGGTGCCGTCACCCGGGCCGCAGGGGTGATCGGTTCAGCGGTGCTCGATGACGTCCTTGGCCTCGAACCGGACCTTGGGGGTGCTGGCGTACTTATCGTCTGCGGACCGGTAGCCCAGGGGGCAGGCGGCCACCGTGGCATAGCCCGTGCCCTTGAGTCCCAGGAGATCGTCGTACTTGGCGGGTTCGATGCCTTCGAAGGGGCAGGCGTCGATGCCGACGACGGCGGCGGAGGTGAGCAGGTTGCCCATGGCGATGTAGGCCTGGCGGGCGGCCCATTCGTGGATGATGGCGTGGCGGGGGCCCTTCACCAGGTCGCCCATCATGAAGCCCTTGTACCCGGCCAGGCTTTCGGCGGTGACGCCGCGCACCTGGGCGATGCGGGCGATGAACCGGTCCACGTCGGCCTCGCTGATGTCCTGCTTGGCGGTGAAGACCACGAGGTGGCTGCATTCCTCCACCTGGGCCTGGTTCCAGGAGGCCGGGCGGAGCTGCGCCTTGAGGGTCGAATCCGTGACCACGATGAACTTCCAGGGCTGCAGGCCATAGCTGGAGGCGGTGAGGATCAGGGCCTGCTCAAGAACGGCCCATTCCGCGGCCGGGATCTTCTTCGTGGGATCGAACTTCTTGGTGGCATAGCGCCAGTTCAGCTGCTGGAGCAGGCTTTCGCCGGGGATGGTGCTCATGGGTTCCTCTTGGGATTTGGGTTGGGCTAGAAATTCTGCTGGATCCGGGTGCGGATCTGGTCGATGGGCAGGGAGCCCACGATGCGATCCACGGGCAGGCCATCCCTGAAGATCACCAGGGTGGGCATGCTCACGATTTCGTATTGTTCCGACAGGGGGGTGAAATCGTCCACATTGAGCTTGGTGAAGGAGACCTTGCCCTCGAACTCGACGGCAAGAGCTTCGGTGACCGGGGCGATCTCCCGGCAGGGGGCGCACCAGGGGGCCCAGAAGTCGACCACGGTGATGCCCTTGGCGATGCCTGCGGAAAAGGTCTTGTCGGTCAGGTGGACGAGGTTCGACATGCGGTGGCTCCTGTTCAGGCTTCCACATTAACGGATCTGAAGGAAATCTCCGTCATGACAATCACAGAAGACCGGTCGATCAGGAGGCCAGGGTCCAGCGTACCGCGGCCTTTGCCAGGCGCTGGCCGAGCCGCTCGGCACTTTTGCGATCTGCAAGGTTGGGCTCGACCTCCGGGGCCACCTGGCCCGCCTGGGCCATGAGGCCGGTGAAGCTGCCGAGGCGGTTGATGCCTTCTTCGTTGTAGGGCATCTCGGCGTTTCCAACCCAGACCATGCCGTGCTGCATGGCGAAGATCATGAGGGACTGGAGGGTGTTCAGCTTGTCGCCACTGGGGCTGCCGCTGATGGTGAAGCCCGCGGCCAGCTTGTCCTTCCATTTCTGCTCCAGCCAGGGCTTGGAGCTGGCATCCATGAAAGCCTTGAAGGGACCGCTCACGTTGCCCATGTAGGTGGGGCTCCCGAAGATGATGGCGTCAGCGGCCTCCAGCGTCCCCCAGCAGGCATCGATCTCTTCGACGGGTATGAGGCTGACACGGCTGCCTGGCACCGATTCAGCGCCAGCTTTCACGCTTTCCGCCACCACCTTGGTGTGGCCGAAGCCGCTGTGGAACACGATGGCGATATGGGTCATCCTTTCCTCCCTTTCGGGCGCTTGCAATCCGATGGCCCGTGATCCAAGCTTTAGGTGTCTACAATCAAAAAGAAAGTAGGCACTATTTTGGAAGGTAGGAACCCAATGGTTCGTAAAGCATGCAACCTTGCCCCCAACGTCCTCAGCGCCCAGTGTCCCACCCGGCAGGCGCTGGATCTCATCGCCGACAAGTGGACCACCCTGCTGATCTACCTGCTCTCCCGGGGGAAGCAGCGCTACGGCGACTTGCACCGGCAGGTGGGGGGCATCAGCCAGAAGATGCTCACCCAGACCCTGCGGAAGCTGGAGCGGGATGGCCTGGTCACCCGCCATGTCTATGCTGAGGTGCCCCCCCGCACTGAATACGAACTCACCAGGCTGGGCCACACGCTCATCGAGCCCCTGGGTGCCCTCTGCGAGTGGGCCGGGACGCACCTCTCCGAGCTCGAGCAGGCCCGGAAGCGCTACGACCACCTCCAGCAGAAGGCCAGCCTCAGCGCCTGATGTTGTCCGGGGGGACCGCCTGCTCGCTCTGCTCGCGATGTCCCCCCGGAGCCTCCGCGCCTCAGCCGGGCAAAGCCCGGCTGAGGCGCCTGAGCCGCTCCAGGTCCTCGGGGGTGTCCAGGTCCAGGGTGCCTGCCGGGAAAGGTAGGGCCACCGCCTGCTCACGGAGCAGGATTGCCTTGGCCCCCTGGTCCCCGCGCAGGGCCAGCAGTTCGGGGAACAGGCGCCGGGGCAGCAGGGCCGGGACGCCCAGGGAACCCCCGTAGGCGCAGGCGACAGCCCGGGCTGGATCCATGGCTCCCAGGGAAAGCAGACCCCTGATGAGATCGGCATTCACCCCCGGCTGGTCCACGGTCAGGATCAGCACCGCCTCCACGGCTTCAGGCAGGGCCGCGATGCCGGTGCGGATGGAGCTGGCCATGCCCTCCTGGGCTTCCGCATTCACGATGGCCTGGACTTCCAGGTCCCCAAGACCCGATTCCCAGGGCCCCACCACGGCGATCACGGGGGAACAGCCCGCCGCCAGCGTGATCTTCGCGGCCCGCCGCAGGAGGGTCTCGCCCCCCAGGGTCAGCAGAGCCTTCGGTCCACCCATCCGTCGGCCTGCCCCGGCTGCCAGGATCAGGCCCGCGGTCATCGGGCCGAGACCGGAGTCTGGGTCACCTGGAGCGGACCGCCCACCCGGCCCTGGAAGGTGGCCTGGATCTCAGCGAGGATGGCGAGGGCGATGGTCTCCGGATCCTCGGCCCCCAGGTCCAGTCCCACGGGGCTGTGGAACCGGTCCCCGAGGTGGGTGCCTTCGGCCGCCAATTCCGCCACCATCTTCCTGGAGCGGGCCCGGCTGCCCATGAGCCCCAGGTACCCGGCCTTCGAAAGACACAGGGACCGCAGCGCTTCCTGGTCCTTCAGGTAGTTGTGGGTCATGAGCACCACGGCGCACCGTTCGTCCAGTTCCAGCCCGGGGATCCGCTGGGAAGGATGACCGGAGAGGACTTGATCCGCTTCGGGGAACCGCTCGGCCTGGGCGAAGGCGGGGCGATGGTCCAGCAGGCTCACAGTCCAGCCGAGGGCCTTGGCCAGGTGCACCAGGGGGCGGCTGTCATCGCTGGCTCCGAGGAGCCAGAGGCAGACGGGCGGAGGGATCAATTCCAGGGTTTCACCTTCCTTCGGAGGCTCGCCCTCCTCCAGGCGCCGGCGGGTGAAGCCCGCCTCCAGGCAGGTGGCCAGGCGCAGGCTCCGCCGGTGGCGTAGGACGTCCTCCAGCCAGTTCAGCCAGGGCTGGGGCGAGGCTGGATCCAGCTTCTCCACCAGGATGTCCAGGACGCCTTCGCAGCCGCTGCCGGTGCCCCAGACCAGATCGATCTCACCCCGGAGGTCGTAGCGGAGGAGGCGCGGCACGCCATCGGCCAGAACCTCCTGAGACCTGGCCAGCACCTCGCCCTCGAGACAACCGCCGCTGAGGGAGCCCCGCAGCACCTGATTCCCGTCCGTGAGGAGCCGCGAGCCCGGCCGCCGATAGCTGGAGCCTTCCACCCGGAGCAGGGTGGCCAGTGCGAGCGGGCTGGCCTGGCCTCGGATGAGCGCCAGGATGTCTTGGAGTTCCTTGTGCATGGCAGTTCCTTGAGACATCGGAAGACGAGGTTCCACCCTACGCCTCCTGCGATTCGGCGGCAATGGCGGCCGAATGGCATCCCTCTCGCCCTTCTCCCGTGCTGTGTCGGGAGTTTGTCGTGCTGCGACGGTGGATGGTTTCGATTGCATTGACGGTGGGCCTGGGTCTTGGCGCTCAGGCGGCCGATCGGCCCGCGCCCCCGCCTTCTCCGGCGGAGAAGGAACTGCAGGCTCCCTTGACGCTTGAGGACGGAAAACCGACGCAGGGGCAGTCCCCTGAGAATTCACCCTCGGGCCTGCGGACCTTCGGTTCCCTGGTGCTGGTGCTGGGCCTGGCCGGCGTCAGCCTCTGGGCCCTCAGGAAATACGGGCGCGGCCGGGTGCCCGGTGGCGGGGGCGGCAAGCTGCGAGTGGAAGAGACCCTGGCCCTGGGCGACCGGCGCTTCGTGTCCATCCTGGAAGCCGAAGGGCAGCGCTTCCTCATCGCGCTCACACCCCAGGGCATCCAGCTCCTTTCGAAACTCGACCCCGGGGACCGGGATGAACCCGGCACCTTCGATGAGGCGCTGTCCAGGCAGGTGGACCTGGGCCGCCCCGTGCCCGTGAAGGAGATGGAGGCCCTCCTCAGGCAGAACGGCGGTGACCGTTGAGGCGTCTGTGGCGCTGGCTGCCCGCGACCCTGCTGCTGCTGGCGGGGCTGAGCCTCTGCGCCCAGCAGGCTGCGCCCCTGCCCACCCTGACGGTGGACTTCAGCAAGGCCCCCGCCGGAGCCGGACTGAGCTCGAGCCTGCAGGCCCTGCTGCTCCTGACGGTCCTGAGCCTGGCCCCGACCATCCTCATGACCGCCACCAGCTTCACCCGCATCACCGTGGTGCTCCATTTCCTGAGGCAGGGGCTTGGCCAGCAGTCCACGCCCTCGAACCAGGTGCTCATCAGCCTCTCCCTGGTGCTCACCTTTTTCATCATGGCGCCCACGGCGAGGGAGATCAACGCGTCGGTCCTCCAGCCACTCCAGCGGAACGAACTGACCACCGAGCAGGCCCTGGACCGCACGGCGGCCCCCTTGAAAGTCTTCATGCTCCGCTACACCCGGAAGAAGGACCTGGCCCTCTTCCTCAAGATCGCCAAGGCCCCGGCGCCAAGGACCAAGGCCGACGTGCCCATGGAGTGCCTGCTGCCCGCCTTCCTCATCAGTGAGCTGAAGACCGCCTTCGAGATCGGCTTCATGATCTTCCTGCCCTTCCTGATCGTGGACATGGTGGTGGCCAGCATCCTCCTCAGCATGGGCATGATGATGCTGCCCCCCGTGACCATTTCGCTGCCCTTCAAGGTGCTGCTCTTCGTGTTAGTCGATGGCTGGTACCTGATCATCGGCTCCCTGGTGAAGGGGTACACGGGATGAACGAACTGGTCATCGCCCAGATTGGCCGTGAGGCCCTCCGGACCGCGCTGCTGGTGGCGGGCCCGGCGCTTGTCGTGTCGCTGGTGGTGGGGCTGCTGGTCTCGGTGTTCCAGGTGGTGACGAGCCTCCAGGACCAGACCATCGCCTTCGTGCCCAAGGTGATCGTGGTGCTGCTGGTCGTCGCCCTCAGCTTCCCGTGGATGCTCCAGGTGATGGTCCGCTTCACCACCCACATGTTCACAGACTTCAACGCGGTCGTACGACAGCTCAACTGAGGGGCCCATGTCGCCCACCCTCATGAACCCCGCGGTCTGGGCCCTCACCGGGGCCAAGGCCGCCCTGTGGGTGCTGGTGCTGACCCGCATGACGGGGCTGCTGGCGGTCTTTCCCGTCCTCGGCGGCGAACGCATGCCGCTGCAGCTCAGGGCCGCCCTGGCGGCCCTCATGAGCACGGTCATCCTGCCGGTGGTGCCCGTGCCGACCAGCATCCCTTCGGGTCTTCCGGAGCTGGTGGGGTTGATGGCCGCGGAGCTGGCCATCGGCCTCCTGATGGGCACCGTGGTGGCCTGGATCCTTGAAGCCGTGGCCTTCGCCGGGGCTCTGATCGACACCCAGGTGGGCTTCTCCTTCGTCCAGCTGCTGGATCCCGCCAGCGCCCAGAGCACCTCGATCTCAGGCTCGCTGCTGCTGCAGATGGCCTCGCTGCTGATCTTCGTCACGGGGTTGCACCACCAGATGATCCTGGCCCTGGTGGACAGCTACCGGGTCGCACCCATGGGCCAGGGTGTGCCGCTGCAGGTCCTCGGACTCGTCACCCTCATCGGCCAGCTCCTGGCCAAGGGCTTCCAGCTGGCCTTTCCGGTGCTGGCGATCCTCTTCCTCCTGGACCTGATCCTGGGCATCTCCGGAAAGTTCATGCCCCAGCTGCAGCTGCTGCAGCTGAGCTTCCCGCTGAAGATCGCCATCGGCATGGTGATCCTGGGCCTGGTGCTGAGGGAGCTCTCGCCGTGGTTGAACCCCCTGCTTCAAGTCGCGCCGCGGCTGACGCTCAAACTGCTGGGCGGCTGAGGTGGCCCAGGATCCCGGCCGCACCGAGAAGGCCACCCCCAGGCGACGTCAGAAGGCGAGGGAGGAAGGCTCCGTTCCCCGCAGCGCGGATTTCGACAGCGCCATCCTGCTCTGGGGGAACTTCTTCCTGTTCCTGGGGCTGGGGGGGGCCACCCTGGCCCTGATGGTCCAGCAGGTGGCTCACTTCCTCCAGCTGGCCCGGCCCGGGGCCTTGGCGGAAGCCGGGCTCGTGTCCCTGCTGGGGGATGTCCTGCAGATCGTTGGTCGGCTGCTGCTGCCTTTCCTCGGGCTCAACCTGCTGCTGGCCCTGGGCGCAGGCTTCGCCCAGCGGGGCTTCACCTTCAGTGCCAAGCCCCTCCAGCCCAAGTTCGACCGGCTGAACCCCGCCCAGGGCTTCAAGCGCCTCTTCTCCACGAAGGCACTGGTCGACCTGGTGAAAAGCCTGGCCAAGTTCGCCCTGCTGGCCTGGGTGGCCTACGCGGTTCTCGAGCCCCGGATTCCGGCCTTGATGGCCACCCTGAAGCTGCCCCTGGGGCAGTCCATGAACCTCTTCCAGGCCGCGGTGTTCGCCCTCTACCGCAACGTCATGCTGGCCATGCTGGTGCTGGCCCTGGCGGATTTCGCCTGGCAGCGCAGTTCCTTCGAGAAGAGCATCCGCATGACCAAGCAGGAGGTGAAGGACGAGGGCAAGGATGCCGAGGGCAACCCGGAGGTCAAGCAGCGGCAGCGATCCATCATGATGGCCGCCGCGCGCCGCCGCATGCTCGCCGAGGTCCCCAAGGCCACGGTGGTGGTGACCAACCCCACGCACGTGGCCGTGGCGCTGAGATACGACGAGCGGAGCACCGCCCCCATCTGCGTGGCCAAGGGGCTGGACCACCTGGCCTTGAAGATCCGCGAGAAGGCCCGGGAAGCTGGCGTGCCCATCCTGGAACGCCCGGACCTGGCCCGGGCCCTCTACCGCACCGTGGCCCTGGAGAAGGCCATTCCCCAGGACCTCTACCAGGCCGTGGCCCAGGTCCTGGCCTTCGTCTACCGGCTGCGGGGGGCCGCATGAGGCCGGGAGTGGATCCCCGGGGTCCCGGTGCAGGGCTGCAGTTCCCGGCCCCTTCTTCCGAAAGAGTATTGTTAGGCCATCCCGAGGACCTCCCTTGACCCGTCCCATCGTTCCCCCCCACATGCCACCGCCCAGCCTCCTGCTGGTGGACGATGACCCCATGCCAAGGGAGACCCTTTCGACCCTGCTTGCCGGGGAGGGTTTCCAGGTGGTCACCGCCTCCACGGGGGAGGAAGCGGAGCGGAAGCTCAGGGCCGAGCAGCCCCCCTTCGACTTGGTGATCACGGATCTGGTCATGCCGGGGAAGACGGGCATGGACGTGCTCAAATGCGCCCTGAACCGCAACCCCAGCTGCACCGTGCTGGTGCTCACCGGCTTCGGCAGCGTGCGGGAGGCCACCGAGGCCATGGAACTGGGGGCCTTTGACTTCGTCACCAAGCCCATGCAGATCGATCAGTTCCGGAACACCCTCCGACGGCTCATGGAGCGACGGGCCCTCACCCACGAGCGGGACGAACTGAGGGAGAAGGTGAAGTCACTCATGGAGCGGGCCGAGCGACTGGAGACCACCCTGGGCCGCATGGAGATCCTGGCCAACCAGATGGCTCCCACGGGCGGCCCCGGACGCTCCGACGCCCTGGCGGATCTGGAACGGCTGGCGGCGCTGAAGGCCAAGGGCCTGCTTTCAGACGAGGAGTTCGAGCAGGGCAAGAAGAACCTCCTGGCCCGGTGGCTCGCGTGAGTCGCGGGGCGCGTTCGGCGGCAGTGTTCACCCTCCTGGTGGCCATGCCGCTTACGGCCCAGCATGGATCGGCTCCCACGAAGACCGAGGGGCGCATGCCGCCGCCCAAGCCCGCCAGCACCCGGCTCACCGATGCCCAGGCAGCGGAACTGGCCAAGCAGGCCCTGGGGGCCCAGGACGCGGCCTCGATCCGGGCGACCCTGAACCGCCTCAAGGGCCACTCCTTCAAAAGCAGCAAGGTGCCCGAGCGGGAGCTGGTGCTCTACGCCCAGGGCACCCTGGAGGCCCGGCTCGGCAACCTGCCTGCAGCCACCGTGGCGCTCAAGAATCTGGAGCGCCAGTGGCCCAAGTCCCCCTTCCTGGGCGAGGCGCAGATCATCCTGGCCGAAGACGCCGTGGCGCACAGGCGGTACAAGGAGGCTGAGGGCAGGCTCCACCAGGCCCTGGCGGCCGACATCCCCTCGGAAGCCAAGCGAAAGCCGCAGGAGCTGCTTATCTGGACGCTCGTGGAGCAGGACCGCTCCCAGGAGGCCCTGCCCATCGTCCAGTCCCTTCGGCCTCTGGAGGGCAAGGGAAAGCCCAGCGAGAAAGGACTGGCGGCCATTGCCGAAGTCTTCTGCGCGACGGGTGACCGGGCCCAGGCCCAGGCCGCCATGAAGGATTTCCAGAACCTCTATCCCGGCAGCGAGTTGCTGCCCCGGCTGGAACTGGCCTGGGGAAGGCTCGTGGGTCGTTCTGGGGATGCCAAGGAATCCGCCCAGATCTTCCGGAAGCTCATCAAGGATCATCCCGGCTCGGGCCAGGCGGATGATGCCCGCCTGGCCCTGGCCAGCCTGCTGACGGACGGCAGCCTCCCGGATATCAAGGACCTGCCCAGCGCCGAGTCCCTCCTCGCCGAGGTGCGAAAGGGCGGCAAGGGCCTGCCGAAAGGGGCTGCCCTGCTGGTGGAACTCCGGCTGTTCGTCGGCAAGTCCCAGTGGGAGGAGGCCCTCAATCTGGTGGATCGAATGGATGCGGTGGCGCGGGAAACCCAGCCGGATGTGAAGAAATTGTGGACCGAAGCCTGGCGTGGCTGGGTGGCCCAGCGGCTGGAGAAGGGCTTCCCCGGGGAGCTGCTCGCCCGCCTGAAGAAGGGGACCTTCGCGGCGCTGGATGCCCCGTCCAGGATCGGCGTGGCAGAGTTGCTCGCCGCCAAGGGACTCCTCGACCTGCTGCCTAGGTTGTTGATCGAAACGCCCAGCGCCGAGAAGAGTGCGCTGACCAGGGCGGCACTGGCCAAGGTGCAGCCGGAAGCCCAGCCCCAGGCGGTCCTCCGGCTCCTGCCCACCAAGGGTGAGAGCCCCGATGAGGCCCTGATGAGGGCCCGGGCCGAAGGTGCCCTCGAGCACTGGGGACCCCTGCGGGCGGCCCTCGGCAGATCCCGGCCGGGGCCCGAGCGCATCAGGGCGGCTGTGCGGCTTCTCCAGCGTCCCCTTGTGAGCCCGGAAACGGCCTCCCAGCGTCTGGCGGAAGCGGAAGGCTGGTTGACCCGCGCCCCGGAAAAGGGCGAGGCCAGGGAGCCACTGGCGATCCTGGTGGCGGATCTCCGCCTGCAGCAGGGTGACGCCCGGGGTGCCCTGGCCCTATACCCGGCCAAGCCAGCAGCCTCAGAGCAGCGGGGCTGGGTGGCCCTCATGCGGTCCCAAGCGCTGGTGAAGCTGGGGCAGCGGGACCAGGCTAGGCTGCTGATCAAGGAGACCCGGGAGGAGCAGGGTTTCAAAGGCCAGCGTGATGCCATGGCCAAGAGCCTAGGAGCCTATTAATGATGTCCGGGGGGGAGGCTCCACCTTTGCGATCCGCGTAGCGGGAGCAGGAGCCTCGCGGGAGCGAGGCGTAGGTGGAGGGGCCTGCTCGCGGTGCTCGCGATGTCCCCCCGGAGCCCCCACGCAACAGCCGGGCAGAGCCCGGCTGTTGCGTGGGAATACCGAAGCCTGATTCACCCTCCTTCGGTGCGGGTATGCTGGGACATCCCCGGAGATCCTGATGCGCCCCCTGATCGCCGCCCTCGTGTGCCTCGCTGCGTTGAGCCTGGATGCAGCGCCCAAACCGAAGGTGAAGCTGACCACCTCCATGGGCGCGATTGTGCTGGAACTGGAGCCCGAGGCCGCCCCGAAGACCGTGGAGAATTTCCTGAAGTACGTGAAGAAGGGGCAGTACAAGGGGACCATCTTCCACCGGGTCATCCCCGGCTTCATGATCCAGGGCGGCGGCTATGTGGACTACCTGGGCAAGAAGCGGACGGAGCCCTCGATCACCAACGAAGCGGATCGGTCTGCCGCCGCGGGGCTGAAGAACAGGCGCGGGACCCTGGCGATGGCCCGGACGCCGGACCCCCACAGCGCGGCTGCCGAGTTCTTCATCAACGTGGTGGACAACCCGGCCCTGGACTTCAAGGGCAAGGGCAGCGACAAGACCTGGGGCTACTGCGTGTTCGGCAGGGTCGTGCAGGGCCTGGACGTGGTGGACCGCATCAAGGCCGTGAAGACCAGCAACAAGCGCAGCGACTTCCTGAACCTGCCCGTGAAGCCCGTGCTGATCACGGATGCCGTTCAGCTTCCATGATGGCGTAGGCCTCCTTCGGCGCACCCAGCTTCCGCAGGCTCCGGTGGAGGCGGTTGCGGTAGCGGGTCCACAGGTCGGTGTCGGCTGGCACAAAGGCCGCCCGGTCCCAGTCGAGGAACAGGGCGCCACCCTCGGGCGGCAGGATGATGTTGGTGGCATTCAGATCCGGCGACCAGAGGCCCCAGTCGCAGAGTGACGCCACGCCATCACGGATGGCAGAGGCCCGCTCGGCACTGAGGTCCCATCTCCCGGGCCAGACCTGGCCATCTGCAAGGCGTGTGATCAGGACGCCTTCGACGCCCATGGCGCAGGGACGCCAGGCATAGCCAAGGGGCTCGACGGTGGGAAAGCCGGAATCCCACAGACCCCGGTGCACGGCGTGTTCGGCGGCGAAGCGGAGATGGGATCGGTAGGTGCGCTCGTTGACATGGCGGAGGAACCCGCCTCTCCGGTAGGGCCTGAGGACCATGTCGCCCACGCGGAAGATGCCTCCGCGTCCATGGGCGCTGGCGAGGGGAATGGGCTCGCCCGCGGGCACGATGCCACCGGGAGTGCAGACGCGCCAGCCACCGCCGAGTCCTGGCAGCTCAAGGTTCAAGCGGCAGCCAAGCGGGTAGAGAGGAGGGGCGGGCGAATAACGCCAGTCCGAGGGAAGGGGGGGAACGATGTAGGGGGCGTGGATCATGGCGATGGGCTCAAGCTTGGGACCTTGGCGTGCAGAAGGCAAAAGGAAGGATGCTGGAACGAACCCACAGGCTCCTGTCAAACAAAAAATCAGGTGCACACCTGCCACCAAAATCGGGCACGCCCCCAAGTCGCTTGTGCTGGAAGGAATTCTCTGGATTCCGAAATCCGCTTCCCACAGCGGATGTGGAAATCGTCCCCGGGGGGGCTTGGCCGGAAGACGGGCTGCCCCGATTTCTGCCTTGCGAACCGATGCCGTTTCTGTGCCATCCCAAGGCCCGGATCACTATGCTGATGACGTGAGCTCCCCGACACTCCATCCCTCCATCCCCGCCGAAGCCCTGATCCGTCGGGCCCGGCTGCAGGCGACGCTCCAGGGCCTGGAGATCAGAGGAGGGAGCCTGGAACCCCCGCCCCTGCAGGCCCTTCGCGGGTACCTCGCCAGCCGGGAAGAGCCTGACCTGGACCGCCTGATGGCGACGATCACCGAAGGGCATTTCGAGGAAGAGGCCGGTGAGTTGCTTCGTGCCTCCCGTCGCGATTCCGGCCATTCGGCCCTCATGCGGGACTTCGCCTCCCGCTTGCTGCCTTTGGCGGAAAAGGCCAAGCAGCGAAGGGAGATGCATTGGCAGTTGGATACCCGGCGCCAATCGGTGCGATTCCAGTTCAGCAAAGTAGGCCCTGCCTGTTCCTTCGATGAAGGGGATCTCCACGCCATCTTCCTTCTCTCCTTCCGGCTGGAGGGACTGCTGGTGGAACTGGACCTTGCCAAGCGGCC
This sequence comes from Candidatus Geothrix skivensis, assembly GCA_016721195.1. Classification (GTDB taxonomy): domain Bacteria; phylum Acidobacteriota; class Holophagae; order Holophagales; family Holophagaceae; genus Geothrix; species Geothrix skivensis. The sequence goes on from JADKIO010000005.1 coordinate 799,530, forward strand.
CCGACCGCAGCTGGGGGCGGGCCTGCCGCTGCCCGCTGGCGTGGGCGGCCTCGCCGAAAGCCTGGATGTGGTGTTCCGGAGGGAACCGGAAGAGGCCCCCCCCGCTCTGATGGTCCGGCTCAACCACCGGTTGCCCGAAGGCCTTCGGATTCACCAGTGGGAGGTCCTGCCAGCCTATGCCTCCCCGCTGAGTGACCTGGCCCTGCGATCCCATTGGCTGTGGTGCATTCCTCATGAGCTTCGGAACCACCTCGAAAAGCGGGTGGCCACCTTCCTCGAGGCCACTGTCTGGCCCTGGGTTCGAGGATCTTCCAAGACGGATGCGTCCCTGGATCTTCGTCGCCTGATTCAGGAGATGCGCTGGGAACAGGACGCGCTCTGCTTCACCACCCGCATGGAGAATTTCCAGGCCATCAACCCGCTCAAGGTGCTGGGCGCAATCCTTGACCTCGAGCCCGTGGGCATCCTTGGGCTCGTCCGCACGCAGGTGGACTTGAAGGTGGACCCACGGCTCGGCCAGGCGGAGCGGTTCGAGCCCAAGCTGAAGAACATGTACGAAGACGCCGTGCTGCTTGGGGGCGGATCGAACATCATCCTTGTGGATGAAGATGATGACGAACCCACGATCCTAGGTTGACGCGTCCTTGCTGATGGACAGCAGCAGCCCCAGGCAGATGAGGCTGGCGATGAGGCTGTTGGGCCCGAAGGAGATGAAGGGCAGGGGAATCCCCTTGTTCGGCGCCAGCGACAGCACCACGCTCATGTTCATGAGGGCCTGCACCACCAGCAACAGCATGAAGCCCATGGCACAAAGCTTCAGGTAGCCGTCTCCCACCCGCCGGGCGATGCGGTAGCCCCGCCAGAGAATGCCGACGAAGAGCGCCAGGATGGCCAAGGTGCCGATGAGACCAGCCTCCTCGGCGATGACCGCGTAGATGAAATCCGTGTGGGCCTCGGGCAGGTAGAACAATTTCTGCTTACCGCCGCCGAGGCCGACGCCCATGAAGCCGCCATTGCCCACAGCCACCAGGCTCTGAAGGGCTTGGTGCCCCTTCCCGAGGGGATCCGCCTCGGGGTTGAGGAAGCTGGTGACCCGGGCCAGCCGGTAGGGGGAGAGCACCACGAAGGCCGTGCCCAGGGCCCCCAGCACGGGAATGGCCACCGCAAAGATCCACTTGGGGGCACCCCCCAGGAACACCACCATCAGGGCCACGAACACGATGAGGAAGGTGGTGCCGAAATCCGGTTCCCGCAGGATGAGCGCCAGAGGCACCAGCAGGACACCGGCGAGGCCCAGCAGCTTGGGCAGGGCATCCCGGTGGTTGGTCCAGGCCTCCCGGTTGCGGATCATCCAGGAAGCGACAATCAGTACCGACAGAGGCTTGAACAGCTCGGACGGCTGGACGCTCATGGGGCCCAGGCGGATCCAGCGGTGGGCGCCGTTCACCTTGGGGCCGAGGAAGAGGACCGCCACCAGCAGGCCGACGAGGATGAAGTAGGCCACCATCAGGGGCCGCGGCTGGTCCTGCAGGGCCGCAAGATCCACCTGGGAGAGCGCCAGCATGAACGCGATGCCAATGCCGCCGCCCACCAGCTGCCGGGTCAGGAAGGCGGTGGCCGCCGCGTGGTTCTGGGAGGCCTTGATGGCCGAGGCGGAATAGATCCACACCATGCCCACCGCCACCAGGGCCAGGGCGAAGAACACCAGCCAGCGGTCGACGGGGCGCCGGACGTCAGGGGTCATGTCAAAGACTCAGGTCCCGGCGGGCGGCCGCTTCGAGATCTTTCAGGGCCTCGTCCACCCAGGCGGTTTCCTGGGCTTCCACCATCAGGCGGAGCTTGGGCTCGGTGCCTGACCAGCGCACCACCTGCCGCACGCCGCTCCCCCACCGGGCATCGATGTCCGCCATGGCGGCGACGAGCCCCGTGCAGGCCTCCACGGTCTTGCGGTCCCGGGCCATCACGTTCACCAGCCGCTGGGGCCAGGGACGGAAGGTCCATGCCCAACGCTGGTCCGGGGACCTGTGCAGCAGGGCCCGCAGGATGGAGAGCGCCGCGGCGAGACCATCGCCGCTGGGGCCCACGCGCTTCTGGATCAGGTGCCCGGAGGCTTCGGCGGCCAGGTCCCAGCCCCGCCTCGCCATCTCCCGCAGCAGATACTTGTCGCCCACGGCGGTGCGGACGAAGGGGATGCCCGCCTGGCCCAGGGCCTGAGCCAGGCCCCCATTGGTCATCAGGGTGCCCACCACGCCGGGGGGGGGATCCCCGCAGGCCACGCGGTCCTGGGCCATCAGCCAGACCATCTGATCGCCATCCACCACCTGGCCGGTGGCATCCACCAGCAAGCAACGATCCCCATCGCCGTCGAAGGCGATGCCGAGCTGGGCGCCCCAGGCCACCACCGCCGCTGCGAGCGCGTCCAGGTGCGTGGAGCCCACGCCCACATTGATCCTCGGACCGTCGGCTGGCACGCCGATCCAGTGGATCTCACCCCCTCGGAAGAGCTCGAGGGCCGCCTCCGCCGTGGCACCATGGGCGCAGTCGATCACCACGCGGAAATCCGGGGGCAGGGTGATGCCATGGAGGTGATCCAGGTAGGACTGCAGCTCCAGGCCCGCGGGGGGAGCCGAAATCGTGGTGGGCTCCGACAGCTCGCCGAAGGCCTCCTCGATGGCCCGCTCCTGATCCTCCTCCAGCTTCTCGCCCAGCTCGTTGAAGCCCTTGAGGCCATTGTCCTCCGGCGGGTTGTGGCTGGCCGAGATCATGAGCCCCCAGGTTTTCGACCCTTCAGCGCTGAGCCTGGCGACGTTCCAGGCCACGGCGGGTGTGGGGACCATGCCGAGCACCAGAACCTTGAGGCCCATGCCCACACCCAGGATGAAGGCCTCGGACATGGGCCCCGAACTGGAGCGCGGATCCCAGCCCACCACCAGGCGCTTCACGCCCGCCTGCAGGGCCACCTGCCCCCAGGCTGCGCCCCAGCGGGCGACCTCCTCCAGGGTGAGCGGGGAGCGCAGGGCCACGCCCCGAATGCCATCGGTTCCGAAGTATCGAAGACTCATCACTACAGGTTAGCCGATGGCGTGGGTCCTGAAGACCCGATAGCCCCAGGCCATGGCCTCCGAGTGGGCCAGTGCCGTGAGCCTATCCCTTTGGCGGGGCGGGAGGTCCGGTGTACCCGCCCGGGCGGCCAGGAAGCGCTTTCGCGACAGACCGAGGCAGATGCGATCCGGGGGCCAGGCCAGGGCCCCGGGGAGGCTGGGCAGGGCCTCCCAGAGGGCCTGGTCCTCGAGGAAAGTGGTGCCGAAGCCAAAGCCGGGGTCCAGCAGCACCCGCTCCTCGGAGATCCCTGCCCCGTGGAGGCGCCTCCCCAGGTCCCGAAGCTCCTGGATGGCCCCCGTGGCCTCTTTGGGTGCAGGGTCCTCGTAGGGAGGCATGTGGAAGCCCGAGCCGAGCCTCCGGCTGCGCATGGCGATGAGGCCGCAGGTGGAACCCTGGGCCAGCTCCAGCATGTGGGGATCGGAAAAGCCGGTGACATCGTTGAGGACCGAGATGCCTCGCTCCAGGCCCCGGGCGGCCACGGACCCATGGCGGGTGTCCAGGCTCAGGGGGAGGTCCGGCAGGGCGACCGCCAGGGCCTCGAGCACCGGCTCCAGGCGCTTCCACTCGGTGATCTCGTCTACCGTTGAAGCCCCGGGCCGCGTGCTTTCAGCCCCCAGGTCCAGCAGGCGCACGCCCCGGCGAACCAGATCCCGGGCCTGAGCCAGAGCCGCGGCTGGATCCAGGAACCGCCCGCCGTCGCTGAAGGAATCCGGGGTCAGGTTCAAGATCCCAATGAACAGGGGACCGCCCTGAAGGAGCGGTCCCCACTGGAAAAGGCGGTCATTCACGCAGGCTTGAGGACGGGATTGAGTCCTGGGTCCGTGGAGGGGCCTTCCACCGCGGCCGGCGCAGATGGCGTCGGACCGGCCTTGGGCGGAGGCAGGGTGCCCCCCTTCATGAGGATGTCGATGTCGTTGCCATCCAGCGTCTCGCGCACCAGGAGGGCCTCTGCGATGGCCACCAGCTGCTCCCGGTGACCTTCGATGGCGGCCTTGGCCTTCCGGTAGTTCCGCATGACGAACTCATGGACCTCGGCGTCAATCATGCGGGCCGTGTCCTCGGAGATCTCCCGGTGCTGGGTGAAGTCCCGGCCCAGGAAGATCTCGTGCTGCCCACCGCCAAAGTTGAGGGGGCCCAGTTTGTCGCTCATGCCAAATTCCATGACCATGGACTTGGCCATGTCCGTGGCCTGCTGGATGTCGTTGGAGGCACCGGTGCTCAGCTGGTTGAAGAAGATCTCCTCGGCGATGCGTCCGCCCATGGCGATGGCGATGCGGCTCTCCATGTAGTCCCGTGTGGTGTTGTAGCGGTCCTTCACGGGCAGCTGCCAGGTGACGCCCAGGGCCCGGCCCCGGGGGATGATGGTCACCTTGTGGAGGGGATCGCTGTCGGGCACCACCGCGGCGACGACCGTATGGCCGGCCTCGTGGTAGGCGGTGATCTTCTTGTCTTCCTCGGTCATGACCAGGCTGCGGCGCTCGGCGCCCATGTAGACCTTGTCCTTGGCGTTCTCGAAGTCGGCCATCTCAACCCACTTCTTGTTGCCCCGGGCGGCGGTGAGGGCAGCTTCGTTGCAGAGGTTTGCAAGGTCGGCACCGGCAAAGCCGGGGGTGCCGCGGGCGATGACTTCCAGCTCCACGTCGGGGCTGAGGGGGATCTTGTCCGCGGTGTGGACCTTGAGGATCTCGTGGCGGCCCTTCACGTCGGGGCGGTCCACCACGACCCGGCGGTCGAAGCGGCCGGGGCGAAGCAGGGCGGGATCCAGCACATCGGGGCGGTTGGTGGCGGCGACGAGTATGACGCCCTCGTTGCCTTCGAAGCCATCCATCTCGACCAGCAGCTGGTTGAGGGTCTGCTCGCGCTCGTCATGGCCGCCGCCCAGGCCGGCGCCGCGGTGGCGGCCCACGGCGTCGATCTCATCGATGAACACGATGCAGGGAGCGCTCTTCTTGGCCTGTTCGAAGAGGTCACGGACGCGGCTGGCGCCCACCCCCACGAACATCTCCACGAAGTCGGAACCGGAGATGGAGAAGAACTGCACCTTGGCTTCGCCTGCAATGGCACGGGCCAACAGGGTCTTGCCGGTACCCGGGGGCCCCATGAGCAGGACGCCCTTGGGGATCTTGCCGCCCAGCTTCAAGAACTTGGCGGGATCCTTCAGGAACTCGACGATTTCCTTCAATTCTTCCTTGGCCTCGTCGCAACCAGCGACATCTGCAAAAGTGGTGCGCTTGCCGCTGGTGGAAAGCCCCTTGGCGCGGGCCTTCCCGAAGCTCATGGCCTTGTTGCCGCCCATCTGGGCCTGGCGCATGAAGACGAACCAGAGCACCACGAAGACCAGCAGGGGTGCCCAGAACATCAGCACGTAGGCGAAGTTGTTCTCGCTGGGCTTGGCGGCCTTGAACTCCTCGATCTGGCCTTCGGTCTTCCAGCTGAGGATGACCTTGCCCAGGTCCTGCATGGGGGGGGCCACGGTTCGGAACTTCTCGATGACCTCCCCGGTCTTTCCATTCTTCTCGGGCTGCTTGTAGGTGCCTTCGACATCAAACCCCGATAGCGTCACGGACTTGTACTTGCCGGCCACCCCCTCGGTGTAGAAGGTCGAGAAGGGGACTTCGATCTGCTTGCTGTTCTGGGGGATCTGGCGGAAGGCCAAAACCAGGAGGGCGATGATGCCCAGCCAGACCAGCACGCTTTTCATCATGGAATTCAAAGGGTCACTCCTTGGGGCCTGGGCCCAGGTGGCCCTCCAGTTTACTAGGTACGGGAAGGCGGTGCTGCCTGTCTTAGATGCAGATACCCGCCTGTTGGTTCGGGGTTTAGCTGGAAATTCCCCCAAGTCGAGCATTTGCGGGCGTGGAGGAGGCGCTCCACCAGCCAGGGAGCCAGTCCCCTGAGCAGGGAGGCTTCCCGGGGCCAGTCCAGGCGGTGGAAGGCCAGCTCCAGCGTCCAGCGCAGCTCCGGCTCGGTCCAGGGCTCCCGCTTGAAGAGGATGCCTCCATCCGCAAGGGACCAGCGGGTGCCCTCCCAGCCGGCCACCAGGGTTCTCGCCAGCCGTTCAGCCTCCTCGGCCTGCCGGTGCGTTTCGAACAGATGGCGGTCCAGCTCCGGGGCCTCCTTCCGAATCTCCGCGAGCAGGGGCCGCCAGCGGTTCCGGGCGGTGAAGGGCTCCATGTTGCTGGCATCCTCCCGCCAGGGGATGTTCCTCGCGGCCAGGTAGGCGCGCAGATCCGCGCGGCGGGTCTCCACCAGTGGGGACCAGCGCAGGCCCTGACGGGGCGCGAGGGGATGCAGGCAGCCCAGGCCGCCGCCCCGGGCCAGCCGGAGCAGGACCGTCTCGGTGTGGTCGTCCAGGGTGTGTCCCGTGGCCACGGTGCCTGCGCCGCAGTGTCCGGCGGCCTGGCGCAGCCAATCCCAGCGCAGCTCCCGGGCGGCCATCTCCAGGCCGATGGCCTGGGCCTCGGCGTGGGCACGTACGCCTAGGCTCGCCTCCGCCAGATCCAGATCCAGTCTCCTGCAGAGCTGGCGAACCAGGACCGCATCCTCGGAGGCTTCCTCCCGCAGGCCGTGATCCGCATGGGCCACACTGAGCTCAAGTCCCAGGCTCCTTCGCAGCGTCCAGAGCAGCACCAGGAGGGCCACCGAATCCCCCCCGCCCGAGCAGGCCACCAGCACGGGGCCGCTCACGCCGTCCCCCCGTCGCTGGATCTGGGCCAAAACATCGGACTCGAAGCGGTTCACGCTCCCAGGCTAATCGAGCTGAGCCAAGCTGAACATGGCCGGACTCAGGCATTCCGAACTTGACCGGCAGGTTGCTGGTCCTCCACGCTGAATGCATCCTCCCTGCGCGCTCACACCAGTTCCTTTTCCGGAGAAGCGTTGAGATTTCGACTTGCTGTGCGGCCGTCCAGAGGAAGTTTGAGGCTGCTGCCCTTGTTGCTCTCCACGGTCCTGCTGGGGCAAGGCAAGGACTGGCCAGAACTCATGGCGGGCTGGCGCCGGTCGAACCATGCGCCGGCCACGCTGCTGGTGCCCAAGGAGCGCCTGGCTCCAGCCTTCTCCAGGTCGGATGAACCCCTCCTGCTGATGACGTCCATCGGTGACCTGGAGATCCAGTCCCTCGAAGGCGCCATGCTGGATGGCCTCAGCGAATCCAGGGGCTGGAAACCTGGATCGCATTGGTTCCTGCTTGGCAAGGACGGCACCCTCCTCGATGAAGGAATCGATCTGCCCAAGGGCGACTACCTCCAGGGTCGACTGGCAGCAGCTGGGATTCCCTCCACCTGGGAAGCCCTGGAACAGTTCATCCGGCTTCAACCTGAGAACGGCCCGGCACTGCAGAAACGATTGTCGATCGCCATGCGGCTGGCCAGACGCCGCCTGCTCAACCTCCGGGACCAGGGCAAAGTTGGAGCGCCGAAATTTGTCATGGAGTTCGGGTTCCCTGTGATCGAACCCGCGAAACTGACTGACCAGGCGCTTCCCGACGCATGGTGCCGGGAAGTCGAGGACACCCTCAAGCTGCTCAACCAGCTTCCCGACCCATGGCGCATGGGCGACAAGATGACATTCCAGGTGTGGCTTGACTTCTACGGAAGGGCCACCTCCCTCGGAGTTCGTGGCGAGTTGGCCAGGCTGCGCGATGTCATCCTTGAGGCCTGGAAGCAGACTCCGGATTCGGGCAGGGACTGGAAGCAGACCCAAGAGGATGAAGGTTTCTCCACGGGGCTTGGAGGGTTCTGGATGTCCTGCGACCTGGCCTCCCGAAGGGATGAGGGGTTACCGGAGCTGCCGCTCCTGACCCCTGCTCCAGGGCGGTTCTGGCCAGGCCTCCCCCTCCTCATGACCCTGCCCTGGTCAAGTTCCGAAGGTGGGAATGCCAGGGGCATTCTGGCCTTTCTGGACCGCCTCCCCGCCGAACGGGATATGCCCATCCTGTGGTATGACGCTTGGCCCGAGTGGCTTCGGTTCCGGTCCTTCGTGTCCTTCCGCAGGGCCACGGCCCTGGGGAATCTGGGCCGCTGGCAGGAGGCGGCCCTGGCGCTGCAGGAATGCCGACGGTTGTCAGGGAAGCATTGGACGGAAACCGCTGCCTCCCTTTCGAGCCTTTTCAGGAAGGGCGAACCACCGGATCCGCCCGGCAAAGCTGAGGCACCCGGTCAGATGCGGCCTCCGGAGGTATTTCTTGAGGTGTTGCGGTCGCCCAATCTGGAGGAACTTCAGCCCCCACCGCCAGTTGCACACCTCCGGTTCCTGGTCTGGGGCCAGCCGGCCTGGGAAAAACACTGGGAGGTCATGCGCGCTTCGGCAGCGCTCGCGCCTTGGAGCGCCGATGAGTTGAGGCGGGAAGCTCCCACCGATTCGGATTCAACCAGGCTTGCCTTGGCTGGGTTCCAGACCAGCGGTTGGGCTGTATTCCAGGGTGATTCGACCATTGTGACCCGGGGCGATTCCGCCCCGGATCCAGCAAAGCTTGCCCTTCAGCTTCAAAGTGCGGCATCCGCCCGGATCCAGGTGCTCGACCATTTCATCGCACAGCACCCGGAGCACCTCGATGCGCGAAGGGACCGCTTTGCTCTGGTCAGGTCCCGGATGCCCCAGCCGGCGCTGGAGTCCCGTCTGTTGGAGGATGCCGCCCGGATCCTTGGGAGCCTGGAATTTGGGCCGGATGCACCCTGGATCTCGGACCTGGAAGGATGGCGCAACCAGTCCCGGAAAGTCGTGCCGGAGCTCGAATCTCGCCTGCGTCGCTGGCCCGACCATGCGGGCCTGTGGCGGGCCTGGGTCTCCTGGAGCGCCTTTCTGGAGAAACCCCCATCGGTGGTCGCCTTCGCCGACGGATTGCCTGTGTTCGGTCCTCGCGAGGACTGGACCGCACAGCTTCCGACCCAAGTCCACCGTGCGGTCGCCAAGGAATGCCGACAAGGTCGGAAGTTTGAAATCATGGCCGACTGGTTCGGGGGTGCCTGGAGGAATCTGGTGGCCCGAATGCGCCGGCCTGATTCGCCGGAAAATGCGGATCAGGAGACGGCCATTCATGATGGCTATCGTGAGGCGTTGACAGCCCTTGGTCGCAAGGAGGAGCGTCAAGAACTGGATCGTGCCTGGGCCTCGTTCCAGCCGAAGGCCAAGGCTGTTCCGAAACCCTGATCCTGACTCGTGCCGTCGCTAGGACAGCTTCGCCACGAGTTCGACCAGGGCCCCCGGCACCGGCCTCTCGCACCACAGGGCCTCGGCCCAGTCGCAGAGGCGCAGGGAGCCCCAGTGCATGGCGCGGCCCAGGACGCCCCTACGGAAGGCCGGGTGGGCGATGCGGGTGACGGGCAGGGAAGGATCCTGGGCGAACTGGCTGCCGAAGGCGTCGAAGGCCGCCATGCGGCGATCCCACACGGCGCTCACGTCCACCAGGAGATCCGGCTGGCCGGGGTTCTCGCCGCCCACCCAGGCGATGGCCTCGGGGCGCCAGGGTGGGCCGGGGCAGGGGTAGTTCTTCAGGCCGGCGTAGTAGGCTGCCTCCTTGATCAGGCGGTGGGCGCGGCGGTGATCGGGATGGCGATCCTCCGGATCCGGCAGGATCAGCACCCGGGGGCGTAGGCGGCGGAGCTCGGTCATCACCACGAGTCTGCAGGTCTCATCCTCCGTGAAGCGCCCGTCCGGAAGATCCAGCACGTACCGGGTCACCCCGAGGATCCGGGCGGCCTCCAGGGCTTCGGCGCGGCGGGTCTCCGGCGTGCCGCGGGTGCCCAGGTCCCCACTGGTGAGGTCGAGGATGGCGGCCTTCAGGCCCCGGTCCGCGGCCAGGGCCAGCAGTCCGCCCACGTGCACTTCCACGTCGTCCGGGTGGGCACCCAGGGCGAGGATCTCCAGGCCGGGCTGGCTGGCATCTGCACTCATGGTTCCTCCACCAGGATCAGGGGGGTCGCGCCGTCCATGCGGTCGAGGATGGCATCGAGGAGGGCTTCGTTCCGCAGCCAGCGGACCGCAGGCAGCACGCGCTCCTGGGGAGCGCCGAAGGGGAAGAGGGCCTGGCGCAGCCACTCGGGGTCTCCGCCCAGCAGGTGGGCCGCGGCGTCGCGCTGAACCCGGCGATCCAGCCTGCCCAGCCGCAGCTGGCTCCGCTCCTGTTCGCGCTGGAAGCGCTGCTGGAGTTCCGGTGACCAGGAGGGATCGGGGCCCACGGCCTGGAACCGTTCGCTGGGCAACGGGCCGAACGAGGAGGCGAAGCGCTCCCAGGCGCCGTCCTTCAGCGTGGCGAGCATGCCGACTTCCAGGTGGACACCCCGGGGAAGGACATAGACGCTGGGACGGGCGATGATCCGCGGGGCCTTCAGGCCGACCTGCTCCCAGAGGGGCTCGCAGAGCCGCCAGTAGGCCCGCTCCGAGGGGCCAAGCACCACCGCCACCACCGGCAGCAGCAGGGACTGCATGAGAGGGCGGAGGGCCGCGCCGGGGCTGAGCCAGCAGCCTTCCGGCAGGGCCGCGTCCCGCTCCAGCCGCTGCCGCCGCCCGCTGCGAGGGTCCAGGGAGAACCAGGCGGACTGGGTCCGCGGGTCCAGGGGCAGGGGGGCTCCTTCGGCTTCCAGGGCAGCGGCCTGCTGGATCATCAGGGACTCCAGATCCAGGCCCCGCCAGCGTTCCAGCTCGGCCTGGACGGGTTCCCGGAGCGCCGGGTCCGTGGGGGAGAAGGCCCGGAGGCCCCTGCGCCACAAAGGCTGCCCCAGGGCAAGCACGTGGCCCCGCAGGGTCGGCTCCAAGGGTGTCGGCAAGGGCCCCCACAGGGCCTCGGCTTCCGACTGGTGTGCCTCGGTCCAGGGCAGCCAACCCGTGGCGGTTCCGGGACGGGTCTCGAAGCGGAAGCGGTGGCGGATGAGCCGATCCCCGCTCCATCCCACCACGGAGGCCACCTCAGCGCGGTCATGGTCCTCATCGGCGAGCCAGTAGACCGCTTCGGCTCCCGTGCGGCGGGCTTCGGCCAGGGCGGCCAGGGCCTTGGCCACCGACAGGGCCGGGCTCCAGCCGGCGCCGATCTGCTGGCCGGTGGCGATGACGGGCCTGGGATTCATGGTCGTCCATCCCAGGAGGGCCATGGCAGGCAGCGCTGACGCATCGTACACATGGGCCCAAGCCTAACCGATATGCGATGCTCGTCGGGATGATCAGCGTCGAGCCCTGGCTCCCCCCGACCACACCCGACCTGGCGTTCCTGGCCATGGAGGCCGCGGACGAGGCCGGCCTTTCCAGCCTGCGGGCCTGGCCGGAGGTGCGCAAAGGCGGCATCGCCTTCGGCGGCCTGCCTCCTTTCCTCTGCTGGCGTGGCGAAGAGGGTGGTACCTGGCACCTGGTCCTGCTGCAGGCACGAGAAGTGGGCGCCCTGGTGCCTGGGTCCAGGACGGCCCCGCTGCCGGAGGGCTGGTTCGAAGCCCTGGATCTCCCGGCCCTGGCCCGGCCCCTGGCCCGGCACCCGGAGTTCCCGGGCGGGGCCTCCGTGCATCTCGTTCACCTGCCCGGAGGAGAGGCCTTCCGGGTCCGCACCTTCGGCCAGCCCGCACCTGGGCTCGTGGCGGAGGTGCTGAAGCGGACCAGCCACATCCAGATCTGGAACCTGGCCGATTAGGAACCCTGGAGGCGCTCCATGTTCAGCCTAGACCTGTCCACCCTCAAGGAAGCCGCCATGGCGGTGGCTCTGGGATTGATGATGGGACTTGAACGGGAGCGCAGCGGCTTCGAACGCAGCCAGGAGGGGCACGAGCCGACCCACAACCGCCGGGTCTCTGACCAGGCCGAGGCCCTCCACGGCGCCCTCGGGGCAAGAACCTTCGCCTTGTTGACCCTGCTGGGTTGGATCTCTGTGAAGGTGGGCGGCGACGGATTGGCCATGCCCATCGCCGTCATGGTGCTCGCGGCCCTGATGATCGGGCTGTTCTACTTCGAAACCAGCTCCTCGGATCGGGGCATGACCACGGAGATGGCCGCCTTGGCCGCACCGCTGCTGGGCATGCTGCTCACCCGGGATGCCCTGCTGGCCGTGGCGGTGGCGGTGATCGTCACCCTGCTGCTGCTGTCGAAACCCTGGATCCGCGCGTGGATCCCCAAGCTGCAGCGGGATGACATGACTGCAGCCATGCAGCTGCTCATTGTCTTCGCGATCCTGCTGCCCATGCTGCCCGTGCGGACCCTGGACCCCTGGGGCGTCCTGTCGCCCCGCAAGGTCGGCTGGATGGTGGCTCTGATCGCTGCGGTGGATTTCCTGGGCTATGCGCTGAATCGCGTGTTGGGCTCCCGCCGAGGGGCCCTGCTGACCGGACTCCTGGGCGGGCTCGTGAGCTCCACCGTCGTGACGGTCACCATGGCGCGCCAGGCCCGCGAAAACGAGGCCCTTCGCGGGCCCGGACAGGTGGCCGTGATGCTGGCCTGCGCCGTGATGGGTATTCGCGTGGCCATCCTGGCGGGGGTGGTGGGAGGGGCCACTCTGGCCCGGCCACTGTTGCTGCCCATGGCTGCCATGGTGCTGATATTGCTAGGGATCAGTGCTTGGATGTACCGATCCGGGGGCCAGCAGGTCACGGGTGAAGACATCACCGTGCAGAATCCCTTCAACTTGATGCGGGCCACTGGTTGGGGGCTCGCCCTGGCCACCATCCTCCTGGTGTCAGCCGCCGCCCGTGCCTGGTTCGGGGATCGGGGGTTGCTGATCACCGCGTGTCTATCCGGCCTGGCGGATGTGGATGCCATCACCCTCGCCGTGGGCAGCCAAGTCCGCAGTGTGGGACTCTCCGCATCCACCGCGGTACTGGCCATCGTCCTGGCCATCGGCGCGAACACCCTGGCCAAAGCGGGTTTTGCCTGGTTCTCCGGTGGCCGTGCCTTCGGCCAGCGACTGGCAGCCATGCTGGGGGTTTCCCTGGTGGCAGCCCTGTTGGTGGCCTGGTTCCAGGCTTGAGGCAGGTGTTGCTATGAACTCCGGCTATTTTCCGCGGTTGCTCATGCGGGTGTGGGTCACGCCGCTCTTGCCCTGGGGCTTGGTGGAGGCCTTGACCACGGGCTTGGGCCCGGGGTTGGCCTTGGCTTTATGGGCAGCAGTGCCGGCGGCCGGCTTGTCCGCGGCCTGAACGGATTTCAGGAGATCGGCGGGGACGAGTGGCTTGGTCATGGGTGCTCCTGGCCCCAGTCTATACCCTGGACCCAAGCGTTGCGTGTTGTGACGGTGTTCCCAGGGGCCACCCGGGGTAAGCTAAAGGATATGATCCGTAGATGATCGACAGATCGCTTACGAGCCTCCAGCTCTCACTCTCCCCTTGTCCTGCCCCTCCTCGACGACCTTAAGGAGTCCCTCCATGCCCCTGACCATGCCCTTCCAATGCGGCGATCTGGTGGTGGTGATCCTCCAGGGGCCGCGGGAGCGCATCTGGGGCCGCCTGCTGGGGCTGGACGCGGCGGGACTCGCCATCCGGGGTCTCGACCTGACGCCCTGGGAGGAGGTGCTGACCTTGATCCGCACCGGCGAATCCGACCAGGTGGCCCTGGGCACCCGCTTCCTCCCCATGCACCGGGTCGAGGCCATGTACCTGGACGAGCCCAGCTCCGGAGCGCCGAGCCTGGCGCAGTCCTTCCAGGACCGCACGGGTCAGGACCCGCTCGCCTTCCTGGCGACACCCCATCCCCCCAAACCCACCGCTCCCCAACGGAGGAAACCTTGACTCACGCCAATCACACCTATTGGATGGAGCGCTTCCGCGCCCGCGCGAAGGAACTGCAGAAGCACATCGTGCTGCCGGAGGGCCGGGATGACCGCACGCTCCAGGCGGCCCAGCTGCTGCTGGATCAGGGGCTCTGCCGCCTCACCCTGCTGGGGGAGCCCGCCGACATGCTCAAGCGCGGGGCCGCCCTGGGGCTGTCCCTGAAGGGGGCGGAGATGGTGGATCCCGCCACCAGTCCCCGGCTGGCGGAGCTGGCCGGTGCCTACTTCGAGCGGCGCAAGGCCAAGGGCATCACCGAGGCCCAGGCCCTGGAAGCCGTGCACAATCCCCTGTGGTTCGGGGCCATGCTCGTGCAGGCGGGCCACTGCGATGGCATGGTGGCCGGAGCCCTGAACACCACCGCGGAGACCGTGCGGGCCTGCCTCCAGGCCATCGGCGCCGCGAAGGGCATCAAGACCGTCTCCAGCTTCTTCTTGATGGTGCACCCGGATGCTTCCTTCGGCGAGCAGGGCGCGGTGATCTTCGCGGACTGCGCCGTGGTCCCTGATCCCACGCCGGAGCAGCTGGCGGATATTGCCATCGCCGCCGCGGAGAATGCCCGCAGCGTCATGGGCGTAGAGCCCCGTGTGGCCCTGCTCAGCTTCTCCACCCGGGGCTCCGCCGAGCACCCCTGCGTGGACAAGGTGCGGGCGGCCCTGGCCATCGTGAAGGAGCGCAGGCCCGACCTGGCGGTGGACGGCGAGCTGCAGGCCGATGCTTCCCTGATGCCTTCCGTGGGCCAGAAAAAGGCACCGGGTTCGCCCGTGGCGGGCCGGGCCAACGTGCTGGTCTTCCCGAACCTCGACGCCGGCAACATCTCGTACAAGATCGCCGAGCGCATGGGCGGCTGCTCCGCCATCGGCCCCTTCCTCCAGGGTCTCGCCAAGCCCGCCAATGACCTGAGCCGCGGCTGCAGCGCCCAGGACATCGCCGACGTGGCCGTGCTGACCGCCCTCCAGTGAAACGGCTCGCCCTCTTCTTCTCCGGCACCGGGGGCAACGCCTTGAACCTGCTCAGGGCCTGCCGGGAGGGCCGGGTCCCGGCCATCCCGGTCCTGGGTCTGGCTTCCACGCCCAAGGCTGGGGGCCTGCTCAGGCTCGAGGAAGAGGGACTGCTGACCACTGTCGTGGTCCGCAAGGATTTTGATTCGGACGAAGCCTTTTCGGAGGCCTGCTACCGGGCCGCCGAAGCGGCCGGTGCCGAGGTGATCTGCCTCTGCGGCTGGCTGAAGAAGCTATCCGTACCCCGCCGCTGGGAAGGGCGCATCCTGAACATCCATCCGGGCCTGCTTCCCCAATACGGCGGGCCCGGCATGTACGGCATGCACGTCCATCGGGCCGTGCTGGCAGCGGGCGAGCGGGAGTCCGGCGCCAGCGTCCATCTCGTGGACGGCGAGTACGACCACGGCCGCATCTTGCGCCAGCTGCGGGTGCCCGTGCTGCCGGGCGACACGCCGGAGGATCTGCAGAAGCGGGTCTACGGGGCGGAAATGGAACTGTTCCCAATGGCACTGGCGGCATTTCTTTCAGAAGAGTTCTAGACTGTGGGGATGATCCCCCTCCTCACTGCCGACGAGATGCGGGCTGCGGAGCGCCAGGCCATCGAGGGCTGGGGCATTCCGTCGCTGATCCTTCAGGAACACGCCGCCCTGGGGGCCCTGGCCCTGCTTCCCCCGGATGAGCCGCTGCAGATCCTGGTGGGGCCGGGAAACAATGGCGGCGATGCCCTGGCCCTGGCCCGCCTGGCCCGCCTGCAGGGGCGGGAAGTCACTGTCTGGTCTCCCTTCCCCCAGCCCGAGTGGCGGGGCGATGCGGCCATCCAGGCCCGGCTTTGGAAAGGGCTTGGCGGCGTCATGCAAGACGCGGCCGAGCCGGCCCAAGTCATGCGCAGTTGGCGCGGCTGGGTGGTGGATGGTCTGTTCGGCCTGGGCACCTCCCGGCCCCTCGAGGGTCCGGCGACCCTCTGGGTCCGGGCCCTGAACGCCAGCGGGCTGCCGATCCTGGCGCTGGACCTGCCCTCGGGTCTGGATCCCAGCACCGCAGAACTGCCCGGCGAGGCCGTTCGCGCCACCCGGACCGCCTGCTTCGGGGCCCGCAAGGTCTGCCACGGCCTGCTGCCAGCCCGAGCGCTGTGCGGCGAGATCACCGTCATCCCCATCCCCCTGGGGCAGACACCCCAGGCGACCCTGCAGATGCTGGAACGTCCAACCTTGCCCCCAAGGGACTGGAATGCCCACAAGGGCACCTTCGGCCATGTGGTCATCCGGGCGGGCAGCCTGGGGATGAGCGGTGCTGCGGTCCTGGCGGCCCTGGGCGCCCTGCGGGTGGGGGCAGGTCTGGTGACCGTGCTCACGGAGCCTGAAGTCCGTGCCGAGATCGCCGCCCAGCTGCCCGAGGCCATGGTGCGGGCCTGGCAGGGCTCTGTGCCGGTGGAGGCAGATGTCTTGCTGGTGGGTCCCGGGGGCATTACCCAGGTGCCGGACTGGGATGGCCCCCTGGTGGTGGACGCCTCGGCCCTCCGGGCCGGGGAAGGGAAGCGCTGGATGGAACGGCCCGGCACGGCCATCACACCCCACCCGGGGGAGTTCGCCCGCCTGTTCCAGCTGTCCCGGCCCCTGCTGATGGATGAGCGCCTGGCCCAGGCCCGGAAGGTGTCCGCGGGGCAACCCGGCGTGCTCGTGCTGAAGGGGGCCCAGAGCGTCATTGCCGGGGGCGCCCGGGAGGAGCTCTGGATCAATCCCACGGGCCACCCGGGCATGGCCACCGGTGGCAGTGGCGATCTCTTGGCGGGCATGGTGGCGGGCTTCCGGGCCCAGGGCCTGCCCATGCGGGAAGCCGCCGCCGCGGCGACCTGGTTCCACGGGGCGGCGGCGGACCGTCTGCCAGGAGCAGGCCTGCTGCCCCGGGACATGGCTGGGCTGCTGCCGGAGCTGTTGCGTGCCTGAGGCGTTCCTGCCGGACGATGGGGCCACCGAGGCCCTGGGGGAGGACCTGGCCCACCGGACCCCGATCGGCGGCACCTGGCTGCTGAGCGGGGAACTGGGCGCCGGGAAGACCACCTGGACCCGGGGCTTCCTGCGGGGCCTGGGGGGCGATCCAGAGGCGGTGGCCTCGCCCACCTATGCCGTCCTGCACCGCTACGACCACCCCGAAGGCCGCCTCTTCCACCTGGACCTCTACCGGACCGGCCCCGGGGGTGCCTGGTCCCTGGGCCTGGAGGAGACCCTCACGGCCACGGACCGGCTGGTGGTCGAGTGGGCCGGCAGCGATGGTCCCTGGCCCACGGACTGGGTGGCCCGCCTGCACCTCAGGACGGAGGGTGAAGGGCGCCGGGCGGAATGGACAGGGCCTGACCAGCCCGCCGCGCCATGATGGTGTCATGAGCCTGCTGGTCGCCCTCGCCCTTCTCACCTGCCTGCTGGCGGCGCTTGCCCTCTGGGCCAGCCTCCGGAAGCCGGCCATCGATCCGGCGCCCTTCGAGGCCCTGCGCCGCCACATGGACGAGCTGGCCTCCCGGGATCGGGTGGAATCGCAGCAGGCGCTGGTGGCCCAGCTGAGGCCACTCATGGCGGAACTCGGCGAGCTGAGGACCCTGCAGGCGGAAAAACTGGCGGAGGGGTTCCGGCTCCTGGCGGGAGCCACCCAGGACAGCCTCCGGGCCTCCCGGGAGGAGCAGGCCACCCAGCTGCACCAGGTCCAGCAGCAGGTGGAGAAGCGCCTGGAGGCCATCCAGACCTCCAACGAGGAGCGCCTGGAGCAGATGCGGCGCACCGTGGACGAGAAGCTGCACGAAACCCTCGAGAAGCGCCTTGGCGAAAGCTTCAACCTCGTGGCCCAGCGGCTGGAGCTGGTCCAGAAGGGGCTGGGCGAGATGCAGAGCCTGGCCCAGGATGTGGGCGGCCTGAAGCGGGCCCTCACGAACGTGAAGACCCGCGGCGTGCTCGGCGAGGCCCAGCTGGGGGCGCTGCTGGAGCAGTTCCTGTCCGCCGGGCAGTACGCGACGAATGTGAAGATCCGGCCCCGTTCGCCCGAGATGGTGGAGTACGCGGTGAAGCTGCCGGGCCCCGAAGAGGGGGCAACCGTCTGGCTGCCCATCGATGCCAAGTTCCCCCTGGAGGACTACCAGCGGCTCATGGAGGCCTACGAACTGGGGGACCTGGCGGCGGTGGAGACGGCGGGGAGGGCATTGGAAGTTCGGCTGCTCTCCCAGGCCCGGGACATCCGGGACAAGTACATCGCCCCTCCCTTCAGCACCGATTTCGCCCTTCTCTTCCTGCCCTTCGAAGGACTCTATGCGGAAGCCCTTCGGCGGCCAGGGCTGCTGGAGCGGCTGCAGCGGGAGTGCAAGGTGACCTTCGTGGGCCCCACCACCCTCACCGCCTTCCTCAACAGCCTCCAGGTGGGCTTCAAGACCCTGGCCATCAGCAAGCAGAGCGGCGAGGTCTGGAAAGTCCTTGGCCAGGTGAAGACCGAGTTCGGGAAGTTCGGCGAGTCCCTGGCGGTGGTCCAGAAAAAGCTGGACGAGGCTAGTACTAAGCTGGGCGAAGTCTCCAAGGGCAAGGAACGCATGGAGAAGCGCCTCGCCGGGGTGGAGGCCCTGCCGGAGCCGGAGGCGCTGGCCACGCTGCCGGGCCCGTACCGCGAGGAATAATTCCCTTCACAATTCGGCAGAATGCCTTAGGATTCGGGCAAACACCGGGGGTGTGATGCACAAGGGACGGGAGCGTCACGGGCTCGGCGAGGTGATCGCCGTGGACCGGAACTACGTCCCGATGCAAGAAGTCAGCCGTCGCCGCGCCCTCTGCGCCGTCGTCTCCGGCCGGGCCCATGTGCTCAACCCCGCCACCTTCGAGCGGCACCGCAATCTGGAAGGGCACCTGGAGCTGATCATCTTTCCCCACGCCCAGGCCTGCAGCGACTCCAAGCTGCTGCTGGGCCGCCTGGAACGGCGGGTCCTGCGGCGGGATCACTACCTCTGCCAGTACGAAGGCTGCCTGAAGAAGGCCACCACCGTGGATCATGTGGTCCCCCTCTGCCAGGGCGGCTCCACCACCTGGCAGAACCTGGTGGGCTGCTGTCTCCACTGCAACCAGGCCAAGGGTGGCCGGACGCCGGAACAGGCAGGCATGGTCCTCAAGCGCCAGCCCAAGGGCCCCCGGGCCCACCTCTTCGAGCAGTTCGAGCAACTCCTCAAGCGGGCCAGCGCGGCCTAAATTCTCCGGGGGATCCCCTCGCCACGCATGCGTGGCGAGGATCTCGTGTCGCGCTGCGCGCCTCCGTGTAACACGACGCCTTGTGTCGTTCCCACTCGCCGTCGGCTCGTGGACAGGTCGCCTCCCCCCGGACCCCCGCGCTCAGCCCGGCGTAGTCGGGCCTCGCTTCGCTTTTCCGTAACCTGTGGGCCTAGGGGCCCGTCAGCGCGAGCGTCTTGAGATGCAGCTCGGCCCATTCGCGGGCTGGGTCGCTGAGCCGGGTGATGCCCCCGCCGGTCCAGTAGGTGAGACGGTTCCCCTGGATCTGGGCCGTGCGGATGGGCAGGGCCAGATCCAGGTCCCCACCCGGAAGGATCCAGCCCACGGCCCCGCAGTAGAAGCCCCGGGGGCCGGCCTCCGTCCGGGCCAGGTGGCTGCACACGGCATGCTTGGGGGCCCCCGTGACGCTCCCTCCGGGGAGGATGGCCCGGAGGAGCTCTGCCAGCCCCAGCCCGGGCCTGGCTTCCGCCTCCACGGTGCTGACCAGGTGCTGTACGGTGGGGTAGCGCTCCAGGGCCATGGGGCGGGTCACGGCCACTGAACCGGCCTGCGCCACCTTCCCCAGGTCGTTGCGGACCAGGTCGAGGATCATGGTGTGCTCCGCCCGCTCTTTGGGATCTGCCCGCAGGGCTTCCGCATGGGTCCGGTCCAGCCCGGGATCGCCCGTCAGGGGGACGCTCCCCTTGATGGGCTGGGACCAGAGGCGCTGTCCCCGGCGGGACAGCAGCCGCTCCATGCTCAGGCTGAGCAGGGTGGGCCCACCGAGGTCCAGCAGGGCGCCGAAGGGCGGGAGAGCCCGCAGGAAGGCCGTCAGGGCGAGATCGACAGGGTCGCCAGGGAACTCCCCCTCAAAGGGCACGCAGAGGTTGGCCACATAGAAGCCCCCATCCAGGATGCAGGCCCGGATCCGCTCCACGGCGGCCCGGTGCTGGCCCTCGCTCCAGGCTGCCTCAAGGCTCAAAGGGGATGCACTCGGGGCAGAGGAAGAGGGTTCCCGGACCCCCCAGTGGGCCGGGTCCGGCGGCAGGTCCGTCCAGGACCACAGCTCCGCCAAGTCACCCTGGACCCAGAGGGCCTCTGGAACAGCCATCCAGTGCTGGCCCAGGGTTCCTGCCACCAGGGGCTTCCTGGTCAGGGCCGCCTCGTCGCAGGCCAGCTCGAAGGAGGCCGCACCGAGCCATGGGCCGGGTTCCTGGCCCAGGACCGATTCCAGGGCGGCCCAAGGGGGCAGCTCAAGCACCTGCTCCCCCAACTGGGTGATCCAGGCCTGACCGTCCCAAGTGGAGGCCAGGGCCGGCCCGGGAAGGGCCAGCAGACCCTCCCCGGTATCGCCGGCCTGGAGCCAGGCGCCCCCCTGGGGCAGGAGGTCCTTGACGCAGGCGGGCCAGGGGCCCGGGAGCTGGAAGGGCCGGCGATGCCTGGGGCGGAGATCCGAAAAGGCCATGGTCCCATTGGTACCCGGCTTCATTCCAATAGGCTAGTGTGGAAAAAGTGGTTGTTAACAAATCTACCTGGTGTGACAAATAATGATCAAAAAAGACCCTTTTCTTTTTTTCAGATCGGATCTAGGCTCCCTTTCAGGAGGAACTCTCATGCCTTCAGTGGATATCAGCTCCCAGACCGGCAAAGATTTTGCTGGTGATGTGTTAATAGTTCCCGTGTTTTCCGGGCGGGAACGCCATCGCCTGCCCCTCGCCATCAGCAAAGTCGCACGGCAGGTCATGGATGAGGAGGATTTCAAGGCGGACTATCTCGAAGTTGTACCTTTGCATCACCCCAACGGCGTCAAGGAAAGCCGCTGGATGGTGCTGGTGGGCCTCGGCGATGAAGAGAAGGTGACGCTGAACAAGATCCGCAAGGCCGTGGGCACGGCCGGACGCTTCTGCCTCAAGAAAAAGTGGAAGAAGATCGGCGTGTTATCTCCCTCCACTTCCACCCTGGATCACGATGCAGTGCAGGTGGCCGTGACGGAAGGTGTTCTGCTCGCCAACTACGATCTTGTCACTTTCAAGAGCGGGAAACCTGAGCCCAAGCAGTTCGCATCCATCGAAATCTTCACCAACGGTGACGATACCCGCAAGGCACGGCGCAAGCTGCCTGCCGTTGAGGCAGGGGTGGCCGCCTGCCACCGGGTTCGGGATCTTGCCAACACCCCCGCCGGCGACCTCTATCCGGAGGTCTTCGCCGATCTGGCGGTCAAGCTGGCGAAGCAGCACAAGCTCCACTGCGAGGTGCTGGACGTACCGGCCCTGGAGAAGGGCGGCTTCCATTCGGTGCTGGCCGTGGGCCAAGGCAGCGTCCGCCCCCCCCGGGTCGTCAAGCTCGAGTACAAGCCCAAGGAGAAGCCCAAGAAGCACGTGGTCCTGGTGGGCAAGGGGGTCTGCTTCGATTCGGGCGGACTCTCCCTCAAGGATGCCTCCGGCATGGAGACCATGAAGGACGACATGACTGGCGCCGCCATCGTCCTGGCCACCCTGGTAGCCTGCGCCCAGTTGGATGTGCCGGTGCAGGTCACGGGCCTCCTGGGCCTGGTGGAGAACATGCCTTCGGGCTCCAGCTACAAGCCCGGCGATGTGCTCCGCAGCCGCAGTGGGAAGACCATCGAGGTGCTCAACACGGACGCCGAGGGCCGGCTGGTCCTCGCGGATCTGCTCCATCTGGCCAGTGAAATGGGCGCCGACCACGTGGTGGACCTGGCCACCCTGACCGGGGCGGCCCTCATCGCCATGGGTGATGGCGTTTCGGCGGTGATGGGTACGGATCAGCGGCTGGTGGACCGCCTCATGGACGCCGGCGGCTCCGTCGGGGAGTACCTCTGGCAGTTGCCCCTGGTGGAGGAGTACACGGACCTGCTCAAGAGCCCCCTGGCCGACCTGAAGAACATCACGGGCATCCGCTGGGGGGGGACCATCACCGCCGGTCTCTTCCTGCGGGAGTTCGTGGGCCAGGCCTCCTGGGCCCATGTGGACCTGTCGGGCAGCTGGTCTGGCAAGGAGCGGGACTACCGTACCCATGGCGGGAGCGGGGAAGGCCCCCGGTTCCTCCTGGAATGGCTCATGGATTGATGGATCTCCTGATCCGCTTCAAAAGGGGGCGTTCGGCCCCCTTTTTTTCAAATAGATGAAGATGTCCCCCTTGACCGCAGGGCACAGATGGGGATTTATTGAGGACTGCCCTCAAGTCACTTAGGCCACCTCACCCCTCGGAGTTCCCATGGAAGCGATGGAGACCCTCACCAAGGCTGATCTCTCCCGGCATTTGATGGAGCGGTTGGAACTGGGGAAGAAAGATGCTGATCTCCTGGTGAACACCTTCCTGGAGAGCATCATCGAATCACTCAAGACCGGCGAAGGCGTGGAACTGCGTGGGTTCGGCAGCTTCCGCCTCCGGGATCGCCGGGCCCGCCAGGGCCGGAATCCGCGCAGCGGGGAGAGCATCCAGGTCCCCCCCAAGCGCGTGGTCTATTTCAAGCTGGGCAAGGAATTGCGCAGCAAGCTCATCGACGACTGAACCCTTGGCATCCCACGGAGTTCCCATGCGCTTCCACAAGCTGCTCATCTCCTGCCTTGCAGTACTGGCCCTGGCCACACCGGCCCTGGCGCAGAAAAAGATGTCCAAGGAGGACAAGGCCAAGCTGCCTCGCATCGCCATCCTGGACTTCAAGGCGGCCCCGGATGCCTGGCATGGCTGGCGCCACGGCGGTTGGGGCAACAACATGAGCACCATCTCCAATCAGATCAGGGACATGTTCACTACGGAGATCGTGGAGAAGGGGAAGAACAAGCTGCGGGTCATCGAGCGGGAGCGACTGGCCGAGATCCGCGGGGAACTGAACTTCCAGCAGAGTGGCGAAGTGGATACGGCCACCGTCCAGAAGATCGGGAAGCTGCTGGGCGTGAAGTACGTCATGACCGGCAAGATCACCCGCTTCGCCTACAAGGAAGGCGGCTTTGGGACGGGCTGGGGCGTGGGCGCCCTGGTGGGCAAGGTCACGGGTGATGGCATGGCCGGCGCCGTGGCGGGCAGCGTCAATGTGAAGAAGGCCTCCTTCACGGGCCGCCTCGATATCCGCCTCATCGAGGTGGAGACCGGAGAAATCCTGGGAGCCTGGAAGGATGAGGACAAGGTGGACAACACTTCCGTCAAGGTGGCGGGTACCGGTGGCGACGTGCAGTACGACGAAGAGCTGGTGGGCAAGGTCTTCGAACCCATTGTGGCTCGCATCACGCCGAAGCTGCTGCGCGCTACCGTGTCGGCCAACGAAGACGAGTAGTATCCGTCATCGCATCGGACGGGGCCCTGCGGGGCCCCTTTCCGTTCCGGGAAACCAGGCCTGCACCGCCGTCTGGATGGCGCCGGTGTAGGCGGGTCCCAGGGCCTCTGCGCAGTGGAGGTGCCAGGTGTTCACCTCGATGACCTGACCCTGTCGGAACCGGGCCGCCAGGGCCCGCTGTACCCCCGGTGGGGCGAGGCGGTCCTGGGTGGCCAGGAAGCAGAGGCTGGGGGTGGCAAAGCGCAGGCCAGCCGTGCGCTGCAGGAGGTCGGTCTGCCCTGGCGCATAGCCGCCCAGGCGACCGGCGGCGAAGGCGGCGGCGGCTCCGATGGATGGCGCCAGGACATGCCAGGCGCGGTCCTCCGGACCTCGCACCAAGCGTTCAGCGAAGCTGCGGCTGCCGGCGGGGGCTCCCTCCCAGATGATGCCCGCCAGGGGCCCCCGGCCTTCGCGCTCCAGCTCCGCCAGGGCCAGCAGGCCCACGGAGGCGCCCAGGCTGCGGCCCAGCAGGAGGATCCGGTTCCGGGGCAATCCGCGAGCTTCCAGATGATGCACGATCCGGATGACATCCTTGGATTCCTCCACCCCGAAAGTCACGGGCGGGACCGGGCCCCCTTGCCGCATGGCATCATCCCGGCGCCGATACGTGAAGATGGCTGCATCCAGGCCTGGGAACCACTTGAGCGCTGGGCTGGTGCCCCAGCGGTCGTCCCCGAACCCGTGGAGCAGGAGCACCACCCCGGGCGAGGTCCTTGGGCGCCTGAAATGCCAGAGCTGGAGCCCGCCCACCTCCTCGCTGGCCCAGGTGCCGCCGGGATCGCCATCCTGTCCCTGGGCCAGCTCCCGATAGGTGCCCTCCACCCGGGCCAGGGGCTGGGCCCGGTAGAACGGTGGATCCACCAACTCCCGGGCCACGGCGCTGGACTTCCAGGCGGCGAAGCCGAGCACCCCTGCCAGGGGTGCCAGGCCAAGGACGACCCAGGTGCGGCCCCTCACCAGTACCCCGTGGTGATGACCAGTTCCGCCTTGGAACTGGGCATCCGGCACTGGCAGCTGAGGCGCTGGTTGCCCATGGCCCCGTTCCTGGCAAGCACGCTCGCCTCATGGACGGCAGGCGGGCGGAGGGCCTCGGCGCCCTCCAGGATGGTCATGACGCACTTCCCGCAGGCCCCACGACCCGAGCAGGCCGAGGCCACCGGCAGCCCCAGGGCCAGGCAGCGGGCCATCAGGGTGCCCCGCCCTTGGAGCACAAGGTCCCGCTGGCGGGTGCGGGCCACCACGGTCATCGCTACTTGACGAGGGTGGCCGTCACGCCGGGAAGGCCCTCGGCGGTGGGCAGCGGATCCGGCTTGCCGTAGAGCACCGAATCCAGGAGCTGGGTGAGGGTGACCTGGTAGATGCCCTTGTCGGCGGCCAGGTCCAGTTCCCCCTGGTCTGGGCTGAAGGTCTCCCGCTGGCTGGTCAGGAAATACCGGTGCTTGCCGGTGCTGAGGCCCTTCACATGGAGGCTGGTGGCGCCCTTGGGGAGCTGCTGGACGGGCAGGCGGGCCCCGTCCACGGTGATCTCCACCGGTCCCTTCACTGTGCGCGTGAACCGGAAGACCACCGTTCCTGCCGGGATGGGCTTGCTGGGCGTCAGAGGCACCTTGGAGCACCCCAGGAAGGACGCGGCGCCCAACAGCACCAGGGCAGGAATGGCTGAGTGGAACTTCATGAACCCTCCGGATCCTTCATCATATGCGATGAAGGCGCCGCAGGTCTCAGCCCCGCTGAATCAGGACCACAGCCTGGGCGGCCAGGCCCTCGCCCCGGCCCGTGAACCCCAGCTTCTCGGTGGTGGTGGCCTTGACGTTCAGGGCGTCCGGGGCGAGGCCCAGCAGCGGTGCCACGCGATCCCGCATGCGCTGCCGGTGGGGCCCGATCTTCGGCCGCTCGCCGATGAGGCAGACATCCGCATTCACCACCCGCCAGCCCCGTTCCGCCAGGTCACCCATCACCTTCTCCAGCAGCTGGCTCGAGTCCGCACCCCGGTAGACCGCATCGGTATCCGGAAAGTGCAGGCCGATGTCCCCCAGGCCCGCCGCGCCCAGGAGGGCATCCATGAGGGAATGGAGCATCACGTCGGCGTCGCTGTGGCCCTCGAGGCCACGGTCGTGGGGGATTTCGCAGCCCATGAGCATCAGCGGGCGGCGTGCCTCCGGGCTGGAGAACCGGTGGACGTCGAAGCCCTGCCCGACCCGCTGGGCGGTCACAGGTCTCCCGCCTGGAGCACCTGGTGGTTGCCGGTCGATTCATCGGAGATCTTGAAGGTGCCCGTGATGGGGTGGTCCGGCAGGGTGATGATCACCTCGGTGCCCTTGCCTTCCTCGCTGATGAATTCCAAGGTGCCGCCGTGCTCCTCGACGATCTTCTTCACCGTGGCCATGCCGAGCCCGGTGCCCTTCTTCTTGCCGTAGCTGAAGAAGGGCTCGAAGATCCGCTTGACCACCTTGCGCGGGATGCCACGGCCCCGGTCCCTCACGCGGATCTGGATCCCCCCCGTGACCGGGACCCAGGACACGTGGACCTCCCCCTCCATGTCGATGGTGGCATCGAGGGCATTGGTCATGATGTTTTCCATGACGCGGGTGAAGCGGCTTGGATCGATCTTCACCAGGCAGGTGGAGCCTTCCGTCCGAAGCTGGACGCCAAGCTCAGCGGCCCGCGGGACCATCGGCTCGAGGATGCCTTCGAGGAAACCGCGCAGGTCCACCGTCTCCCGGTTGGGCTCGCGCACCTTGGCGAAGTCGAGGACGTCCTGGCTCAGGTGCGTGAGCCGGTCCACGCACTCCAGGATCTTCCGGCAGTGGTGCCGGATCTTGTGGTCCTCGGTGGACAGCTCCAGCAGGTCCGCATGGCCCCGCAGGACGAACAGGCCGTTCTTGAAGTCGTGGACGATGGAACTGGCCACCTGGCCCACGGTGGCGAGCACGTGGCTGCGGAGGTTCTCCTCAGACAGCCGGGTCCGTTCGATGGCGATGGCGCACAGGGCGACGATGGCCTCGAAGGTCTCTCGGTCCGGCGGCTCGGTGATGGGCCGCCGGCTATCCAGGTAGACCACGCCGAGCCGCTGCCCCTGCAGCAGCAGGGGCAAGCAGAGGATGGTCTTCAGCTCGAGGCGGTGGATGGACTTCTGGCTCATGAGGTGCTGGTCCTCGGCCACGTTCAGGATCCAGATGGGATCCCCGGTTTCGAACACCTTGTGGACGCTGGATAGGGAGAGCTGGATCTCGCCTTCGAGTTCCTGGCCCAGGTTGCGCTGGACCCGGATCGCCAGTTCCCCATCTTCGAGGAGCATCAGGAAGCCACGGTCCGTGCCCGAGATGGCCAGCAGCTTGTCCAGGGACTGCTCGAGCAGATCCTCGAGATCCACCTCCTTCGCCAGGAGCTGGGCCGTTTCGAGGATGGCCTGGAGGTGCAGTTCCGAGCTGCTCTGGTCCTGGCTCTCCAGGGTGAGCGTGTAGGCGCCGTCGGCCAGCCGGAGGGGGGTGCCGGGCTCCCAGGGCACGCGGCCGATCTGCTGGTCCTTGTAGAAGGTGCCATGGGTGGTCTGGAGGTCCTCGGCCCACCAGATGTCGTCGCGGAGTTCCAGGCGCACGTGGTTCCGGCTGATCATGCTGTCGGAGAGCACCAGGTCGCAGAGGCTCTGCCGCCCCAGGGTGACGGAGCGGCTGAGGGGGATGGAACGCTCGAACCCGTGCCGGTCGCGGATCAGGAGCTGGTAGCGCTGGGCCACGACATCTCCCGGTGGCAGAAGGTGGAAAAGAGGGGCAAGTGCGTGAACCCAAGATTATCCGGCCATCGGCTGGACACAAGTGGAAGTCCCGTGAGGGAATAGGAGTCATGCATCGACACCCCGACCTGGATCCCACCGGTGGCAATGAAGATCCCGCCGAATACTCACTGAGGCCGCAACGGCTCCAGGAATATATCGGCCAGGAGAAAGTGAAGGCCCGGCTGGAGATTGCCCTCCAGGCCGCCACCCGGCGCGGGGAGGTCCTGGATCATGTGCTGCTCTTCGGTCCTCCGGGGCTCGGGAAGACCACCCTGGCCCACGTGCTGGCGAATGAAATGGGGGCGCCCTGCAAGGTGATCCAGGCCCCGGCCCTGGAGAAGAAGGGAGACCTGGCCGCCATTCTCACCAACCTCGAGGCGGGCGAGTTCCTGTTCCTCGATGAGATCCACCGTCTTTCGGCGCCCATCGAGGAACTGCTCTATGCGGCCATGGAGGATCGCAAGCTGGACATCCTCATCGGCCAGGGACCCAGCGCCCAGACCCTGAAGGTGGACCTGCGCCCCTTCACCCTGGTGGGGGCCACCACCCGGGCCGGATTGATTTCGAAACCCCTCCACGATCGGTTCGGCATGGTCCATCGCCTGGAGTTCTACACCCGGGCGGAGCTGGCCATCATTGCGAACCGCTCGGCGGAGTTGCTCCACATCCACCTGGCGAAGGAAGGCTCGGAGGCCATCGCCCGGCGCAGCCGCGGGACTCCGCGCATCTGCAACCGCCTCCTGAGGCGCTGCCGGGACTACGCAGAGGTGAAGGGCGACGGCACCATCACCGAAGCCTCCGCCGATGCCTGCCTGAAACTGCACGAGGTGGACGATCTCGGCCTTGATTCCCTGGACCGGGAGTACCTCCAGGCCCTCTGCCACAAGCACCGGGGAGGTCCGGTGGGCGTCCGGACCCTGGCGGCCGCCCTGGGTGAGGATGAGGGGGCATTGGAGGACCTGGTGGAGCCCTACCTCATGCAGGTGGGCTTCCTGGACCGCACGCCCCAGGGCCGCAAGGCCACCGATGCGGCCTATGCCTACCTGGGCGTGAAGTCGGATCCAGGGCCGCTGTTCCGGTAGGTCGGCGCCCGGAAAGTCAGTGCTTGGCCTCGGCCTTCTTCTGGTCGCCGTCAGGCTGCTTGGGCGAAGGCAGGGGACCGCCCTTGGCCGCGGCCCGCGCATCCTCCTTGGCGGGCTGGTCCTTCCGCACGCAGACACCCTGCAGGGTGCCGCCTTCGTCCACCACCAGGGAGCCCACTTCCACATCGCCTTCCACGAAGCCGGTGCCGTGGATCTCGAGGCAGTCGGTGATCTTCATGGTGCCTTCGGCCCGGCCGGTGACCACCAGATGCTTGGCGAAGATGGTGCCCTTCACCAGGCCGCCCTGGGCGATGGAGACTTCGCCCGTGGAATGCATGGTGCCCTCCACGGTGCCCTCCACCCGAAAGCTGTGGGTGCCGGTATGGATCTCACCCTTGAAGAGAACGTCCTTGCCCAGCAGGGAATGGATGGCGGGGGCGGGTTCGGCTTTGGGCTTGTTGCGGAAGACGGCCATGGGTCACTCCTTGAGTCAGGAAGGCTTGCCGAGGGCGCTGAGCCACTGGCGCTGGAGCCGGAGATAGGGTTGGGGATTCACGGGCTTCCCGTTCCGGCGGACCTCGTAATGGAGATGGACGCCCGTGGCGTTTCCCGAGCGTCCCATGGCCCCCAGGATATCCCCCCGGAAGACCTTCTGCCCGACTTTCACATCCAGCCGATTGAGGTGGGCGTAGAGGGTTTCCTGCTCGTGTGTATGCCGGATCCTCACCCCCCAGCCGTAGCGATCCATCCAGCCGGCCTCCACGACCTCACCCTCGGCCGTGGCCTGGATGGGGGTATCCAGCGCATTGCTGATGTCGAGCCCCGTGTGGTAGCCCAGCAGGCCCTCTCCGGCTTCGTTGGAACGGGAAAAGGGGCTGACCCTCACGCCGAATCCGGAGCTCAGGTAGCCCGCGGTGGGCGGAATGGAGGGCGTGCGCGTCCAGGCCCGGATCACAGGCTCCATGCGGGCCCTCACCACGGCCGCCTGCTTGGCGGTGTAGTCCAGATCCTGGCGAAGCCGGGACAGGCGCTCCTGGGTCCCCGGTGGCAGGGGGGTTGTGTCGGGCTGGCCCGGCAGTGAAGGCAGGGGGTTTCCGACAGGTGCCTTCGGGTCCAGCAGCCTCAAGAGCTCCGTATGCTGCTTTCGCAGGGTCGTCACTTCGTTTTCGAGCGCCTGGGCCTGATCGAGGGAGGACCGGATCTGCTCCTGCTGCTCCCGGGTCTCCTGCTGGAGGCGCCCGAAGCTCATGATCTTCTTGGTCGCCCAGAATCCGTAACCCGAGCCGATCATCGCCAGGGCGGAAAAGCCCGCCACGCCGCCGATGACCCAGAGCATCATCCGCCGGGTGAGGGACCAGCGGAAGGTACGATGGCTGAAGACGACCATGACCGTAAGCCACCGCCCAGTATCAGGACGGCTGGAGCGCACGGCGCGTCGGCGTTCAGGAAGCTGAGTGGACATGGGCCCCCAGCATACCTGGGAAAGACCGTCCGGGCGATTCGGTTTCTTACAACCAATGGATTAGATCGGAGCCAGCAGGGTCTTCAATAGCCAGAATTCCAAGGCGTGGCCCATGAAAAACACGAGTCCGATGAGGCTGTTCAGGGTGAAGAAAGCCTGGTCAATGCGGGAGAGTTCCCCCTGGCGTACCAGCCACTGCTCGCGGAAGAGCATGGCGGCAACCACGCCCCAGGCGGCCCATGGCCAGAAGTGGCTGCCCATCTTCAGGTTGAAGGCACCCCAGCAGAGCAGGGCGAGGAGGTGCAGGCCGCGCGACAGGATGAGCGCCCCCCGCGTGCCCATTTTTGATGGGATCGAGTGGAGTCCCCGGGAGCGATCGAAGGTCTCGTCCTGCAGCGAATAGAGAATATCGAAGCCGGCGGTCCAGGCCAGCACGCCCCCGGACAACCAGAGCGCCGGTGCCTCGATGCGCCCCGCCACGGCGATCCAGGCCCCCAACGGTGCTCCGGCAAGGGACAGCCCCAGCACCACGTGGGCCCAGGACGTGAAGCGCTTGCAGAGGGAGTAGCCGAGGATGATGACCAGCGCCACGGGGGAGAGCGCCCAGGTCAGGGGACCCAGTGCGCCCGCAGCCAGGCCGAACAGTACGATCCCCGCACCCAGCAGAGCCATGGCGCCAGCCCTGGAGACCCGACCGGCCGGCAGGGCTCGGCTGGCGGTGCGGGGATTCTCCGCGTCCACATCCACGTCCACCAGCCGGTTGAAGGTCATGGCCGCGGTCCGTGCACCCACCATGGCCGCAAGGATCCAGAGGCTGGTGCGCAGGGGCGGCAGCCCCTGGGCAGCCGACAGGGCGCCGAGCAGGGCGAAGGGCAGCGCGAATACGGTGTGCTCGAACTTGATCATGTCGAGCAGTTCGTGGGCCTGGTTGAGGGAAGCCCGTTGGGAGGAAAATTGGCGTGGTGCGGAGTCGGCAGGCTGGAGGTCCACCGAGGGCGATTCCGGGCCTAGGGGCGCTTCCGGAGGATTGGCCTGGGGGCTCGGCGTGGGCCTTGAGTCTTGTTCGGAAGCGTCCATCGTGCCCATGATCTAACGAATTCCTGGGTTTGTCTTCGCAGATCGGGCGCTGGTGAGAATCCTCTTTGGTGGGGTGCTGGGGCGGATCCGTCGTGGATCACTCCAGACCCAGCCGCCGGAAATGGCTGTTGAGTTCCAGTCCGGAGAAGGGCTTGGGCAGCAGCAGGGTCCTTGGGGTACGGGCCACCAGATCCATGGCGGACTGGTCCGCCCGGCCAGTGGCAATCAGCACCGGCAGATCCGGGTGGGCGGCGCGCAGCCGGGGCAGGGTGCCCGCTCCCCCCAGGCCGGGCATGTTGAGATCCAGCAGCACGACCTCGGCGATGAGGCCCTGTTCCAGCAGCAGGAGGGCCTCCTCGCCGGATCGGGCCACCGTGGGCCGATGGCCCATGGACCTCAGCAGCTCCACCAGACTGTCCAGGATCAGCTCGTCATCGTCGACCACCAGGATGTTCAGGGGGTGCCCGGGCGGCCCTGATCGCTGGCTCGGGGTTCCGGGCAGCGGCAGGGAGCTGGTGGTCGGGAAGCGCATCAGGACAGTGGTTCCCTTCCCTGGCGAGCTGGACAGTTCCACCTGCCCATGGTGGGCCTTCACGCTGCCGTACACGATGGCCAGGCCCAGTCCCGTGCCCTTTCCCTGATCCTTGGTGGTGAAGAAGGGATCCATGGCCTTTTCGAGCACCGCCGGCGTCATGCCCAGGCCCGTGTCCACCACTTCGAGGCAGACCGCAGCAGTCCCCTCGTTGCGGGTGCGAAGGAAGAGTGATCCGCCGCCGGGCATGGCATCCACCGCGTTCACGCAGAGGTTCATGAGGGCGTGGCTCAGCGAGGCGGGGTCCCCATGCATCAGGCCCAGTCCGGGAGCCAGCTCGGGAACGATCCGCACGCTGGCCGGGATCGTGTGCTCCAGCAGGGCCACTTCTTCCCGGATCAAATCGTTCAGATCCACGAGGCGCACTTCCTGCAGCTCCTGGCGGGCAAAGCCCAGCAGGCCCTTGACCAGGGTCCGGCCCCGGGTGCACGCCTTGAGGATGGTGTCCATGCTCTTGTGCAGGCGCGTACCTTCCGGGGCCTGCTCCTGGTGGATGGAGGCCAGGCCCATGATGGCACCCAGCACATTGTTCATGTCGTGGGCCACGCCACCGGCCAGGCTGCCGAGGCTATCCATCTTCTGGGTCTTCGCAAGCTGCTGCTCAAGGCGCAGGTGCTCAGCCTCGGCCTGCTTCCGGCTGGTGATGTCGGTCACCAGGACCGCGAACTGGCGCGGGGCGGGTTGATAGGCCGTGACCCGGTACCACCGGCCCAGATCCTTCACTTCGTCCTCGAAAGTGACGGACAGACCCGTCAGGGCGACCTGGCCGAATTCGCGGATCCAGCGCGCCTCCACCCCCGGGAGGATCTCCAGGACCCTGCGGCCGAGCCACTGTTCCCGGGGAATGCCCGTCATGGCCGCAAAGGCCGGGTTCACTTCGAGGTAGCGGTAGTCGTAGGGTTGGCCCTGCTCGTCCGTGATGAGCTCGTGGAGGGCGAAGCCTTCTTTCATGGAGTCGAACAGGCTGCGGTACTGGTGTTCGCTGCGCAGCAGGGCCAGATCAGCCCGCTTGCGCTCGGAAATATCGACGCACATGATCAGGAGGATGGGCCCCTGCGCCCCGGCAAACGCCGAGAAGTCGCAGGAGAACCAGACCTGCTTGCCGAAGGTGGACGTCACCTGGACCTCGAGGTGCTCCTCCTGGCCCGAGACAAGCACCCGCTCGGCCACGGCGAGCATGCCGCTCTCCCGCCAGGATGGGAGTTCCCGGAAGCGCTGCTGCTGGACCTGCTCCAGGCTGCCGCCCGCGTACTGGGCAAGGGCCTGGTTGGCGACGAGGCAGCGGCCCGAACGACCGTCATAGGCAGCGGCGCCAATGGGCATGGCGGCCAGCAGCTGCTCATTGAACTGCAGGGCCTCCCGCATCCGTGACTGGCTCTCCCGCAAGGCAGTCTCGATGCCCTTGCGCTCGGTGATGTCCACTAAGGAGATGAGCACCCGTTCAAGCGTCGACTCGTAGCCAGGCTGGACCACGAAGGAAATGTCGAAAACCAGGGGCTGGCCAAGGGCGTCCAGGTGGGGACCCTCGGTCCGGAACCGGGTCTGCCCAAGGGCAAGGGCACAGAGCTCTTCCTTGAATACCTCCAGTGAGCCTGGCGTGAAGTACGCGGGGAGGTTACGGACAAGCTCCTCCTCGCTCGCTGCCTTCAGGCTGAGCACGCTGGCCCGGTTGACGCGGAGGACGCGCACCAGGCCGGCGAGGCGGGCAACCTCTTCGGGATGCTCGGCGAAGTGGGCACGGAAATCCGTCACCCCCTGGTGTCGCAGCGCATCGAAGCTGGCCTTCACTTCGGAGAAGTCTTCCTCCCAGATGCCGATGGGGGAATCATCGAACATGGCCCGGAACCGGGCTTCGCTCTCGCGGAGCACAGTCTCGGCCTGCTTGCGCGCTGAGATGTCCCGCAGGATCACCAGGGTGAACACCTGGCCTTCCAGCTCATAGGTCGAAGCGTGGACGCTCATGTCAAAGGAGCTTTGGTCCTTGCGGAGGCCGCGGATTTCGTAGCTGGCGGGCACAGGCCGTCCGGCGGCCCGGTCCTCGACGAACTGGGTCACCTGGGCAAGGGACTCCGGCGCGATGAGCTCGAGAATGGGAGTACCGACCAGGTCTTCCTCCTGGGCGTAGCCGAATATCCTCCGGTAGGCCGGGTTCACCATGACGTGGACGCCGTCCATCGAGACGCCGATGGCATCGGTGGAGTGCTCGATGATGGCGCGCAGCCGGGATTCGCTCTCCTGGAGGAGGGTCTGGGTCCGGTTGCGCTCTGTGATGTCCCGCACGAAGACCACCAGCAGGTCCTGGTCGGGCTGGTGGGTCACGGAGATCTCAACGGGGAAGACCGAGCCGTCCTGCCGCCGGTGCTCGGACTCGAAGAGGTCCCAACCCTGGCGGGCGATCTCTGCGATGTGCCGCCGCACTCCATCGGGACTTTCCTGCACCTCGACGTCGGTCACGCTCAGGTTCAGCAGGGCCTCCCGCGGGTAGCCCAGCATCCGGCAGGCGGCATCGTTGGCATCCCGGATCGAGCCATCGGGGCCGAGGAGCCAGACCCCGTCCCGGGCGGTCTGGAGCATGGTCCGGGCCTTGGCCTCGCTGTCGGCGAGGTCCTGTTCAGCCTTCCTTTGGGCAGTATGGTCCACGCAGATGCCGGCCATGCGGACTGGCCGGCCTTCCGTGTCCAGGTCGAAGGCCCCCTGGGCCCGGATCCACCGGGTCTGCCCGTTGGGCAGGACCACGCGGTACTCATTCGCGAAGGGCTTGCGCTCAGCGATCACTGTCTCCGTCCGTTCCTCGACGGCCCTTAGGTCATCCGGGTGGAGGATGCGACGCCAGGTCTCCGCCGTGGCCTGATCCCGGTTCGGATCCAGCCCGTAGAGCCGGAACAGCTCCGGGGACCAGGTGAAACGATCACTCACCAGGTCCCACTCCCACAGGCCGGCACCGGCGGCCGTCTGGGCAAACTCGAGCCGCTCCTGAGCCTTCTCCAGGGCCAGGTGCGCCAGCTTCTCCTCGGTGATGTTCTCGTGGGTGATGACCGCCCCACCCTGGGCTGCCTGCAGCGGCAGGATGTGCATCCGGAACCAGCGCGGCTTGGTGGGGCCGTCGCAGGGGTACTCGGCCTCGAAGTAGGGGAGGCTGCCACCCAGCACCTCCACCAGTCCCCGGCGGATGTCGGCGGTATCGCCCGAGGCGTTCTGGCAGGAGGAGGCCATCACGTCGAGGTAGTTGACCTGCTCCACGGTGCCCACCGTGTCCCGGATGCCGTTCTCCCGGGCGAAGCGCCGCCAGGGCTCGTTGACGGCAAGGATGTTGCCGGCTCGATCGAGCACAGCCACATGAGCTTCCAGCGAATCCAGGGTCTGGTCCAGGAGCTCCTTGGCTACCCGCAAGGACTCCGAGGATCGGGTCCGCTCGCTGATGTCTCTGACCTGAGCCAGGATCCGAGGGTGTTCACCCATCCGGATGACGGAGGCCGTCACTTCCACGGGGAATCGGGTGCCGTCCTTCCTCTGATGGATGGTCTCGAAGGTCAGGGCCGGCTGCCCGATCAGGGCGGTGAACCGCGCCCGAAAAGCCTCCAGGGCGAGGCTCGGGTCCGTCTCCACCACCGTCAGGCCGAGCAGCTCCTCGCGGGTGTAGCCCAGGGCCCGGCAGGAAGACTCGTTCACCTGGAGGTAGCGCCCGTTCTCATCGAGCAGCTCGAAGCCGTCCCCGGCCTGCTCCACCATGGCGTGCCAGCGGGCCTCGCTTTCCTGCAGGGAGGTCTCGAGCCGCCTCCGCTCGGTGAGGTCGTGCAGGGTGACCATGACGCGGTAGGGCGCTGTTTCGCCGGGATGGAATTCCGGGATGGCATTCGCCTCCAGCCAGACCCGCTCTCCAGAGCGGTGGTTGGCCACGCCCAGGACCTGCCCCATCACGGGCTTCCCGGTCCTGAGGGCCTGCATGGAGGGGTGATCGTCCGCAGGGAGGGGCTCGCCGGTCTCGCCGACCACATCCCAGGTGGGGGACACGGAGGTCCGGCCCAGGAACTCGTCCCGGCTGAGCCCGAAGAGCTTCAGTGCCGAGGCGTTCACATCGATGAGGCTCCCGTCCGCCCGCTGCCGGAACGCCCCCTGGACCATGTTCTCGAACAGGGCGCGGTAGTCCGCTTCGCTCTGGCGCAGGTCCAGTTCCGACCGCTTCCGCTCGGCGATGTCCCAGGCCAGGTCCGCCAGTCGCTGCACGGTCTGGAGATCCCGGTTGCCGTAGGGGAAGGGCTTGTTGCCCACGCCAAGCAGGGCCACGATGCGCTCCCCCCGCAGGACGGGGGCCACCAGCTCCCGCAGCACCGTGGCATGGCCCGCGGGCATGCCCTTCTTGTGGGGCAGGCTCGCGTAGTCGTTGTGGATCACGGGCTTCCGGGCATGCACGGCATCCACCCAGACTCCGGCCTGATCCACGGCGTAATGCATCCCATGGCCTTCGGCATGGCAGAACTCGTTCTGGGTCCGGGTGCTCCAGGCCTGCAGGGTCAGGGTCTTCTGATCCTCCTCCATGAAGTGGAAGAAACCGACGCAGCTGCCCGTAAGACGCTCGGCTTCATCAAGCGTGGCCCGCAGGATCTCCTCCAGAGTGGCGCTCGTGGCCTGTTCGGCGATGCGGGCCCGGGCGGCCAGGATCGATTCGGCCAGGTGGTGCCGGGTGATGTCATCGAAGGTGACGAGCGCACCCCCTTCCGCCGTGGGCTCGGCGAGGATCTCCAGCCAGAGGACATCGCCATCGGTCTTCACGACCCCCACCACCTGGCGGGGCACGGCCTTGCCGGTTCGCAGTGCCAGGGCGCCCGGAGTCTCGTCCAGCGGCAGCACCTTGCCGTCTGCTGCGAGGAGGTCCCACCGACCCTCGTCCAGCCTGCGTGTCAGCAGAGACGGCCGATCGATGTCGAGCAGCCTCAAGGCCGCGGCGTTGGCATCGAGATACCGGCCGTCCTGGTTCAGCAGGAGCACGCCCTGCGGCAGGGCCTCGAACAGAGAGGACCAGGAGGCAGGGTGGCCATTGGTTTCAGGCATGCGGCGCCGGGGCGGAGGTGGTGTCCGAATTATGGATCGGCAGGGCTTATAACGATTGTGATCTTTGGTAAAACCGTCGGCTCGGGAGCCTGCACCGGGGGGCCTCTGGGCGCTACCGCTTCCGGATCATCAGGAGGGTGCGGTCATCCAGGTAGGGGGCGCCCTGGGTGAACCGATCCAGCTCGCCGAGCAGGGCTGCGTCCAGGGCCAGCAGGGGCTGGTGCCGTTGGGCCACCGCCAGGGTGGTGAGGGCCTCGGCACCGAACTCCTCATCTTGTCGATCCGCGGCTTCGGTGATGCCATCGGTATAGACCAGCAGCAGGTCTCCGGGGCCCAACTGCAGGGTAGCCTCCCCGTAGGGGTTGCCCGGCAGCATGGCCAGGGGCAGGCCCTGGGCTTCCAAAGCCTGGAAGGTGGCATCCGGCCGAATGAAGAGCGCCGGGTTGTGGCCCGCGTTGGTGTAGGTGAGCTCGCCGGTCAGGGGATCGAGGAGGGCGAGGAAGGCCGTGACGAAGCGCCGACCGTCGGTATGGCGGGCCAGCATCTTGGAAAGCTGGAAGGCGAGATCCGCCGTGGACAGGTCGCGTTCGGTCCAGGCCTCCAGGGTCGCCTGCAGGGAGGCCATCAGAAGACCCGGACCCAGGCCCTTGCCGCTCACGTCCGCCAGGCAGAACAGCCAGCGCCCATCGCTCCTGGGCCACCAGCCGAAGAGGTCGCCCGAGACCTGCCGGCTGGGCAGGTTGTTGCCGTGCACCTCATAGCCGTCGATATCCGGCGGAAAGCCTGGGAGCAGGCCCTGCTGGATGTGGCGGGCCAGATCCAGCTCCTGGTCCACCTTCTTGCGGGCCATGGCCTCTTCCCGCATGCGGCCCTGCTCCAGCTTGGCGGTGGCCAGGTGGGCCAGGATGCTGGCCAAGCGCAGATCCTCCTCGTTGAAGGGCCGCCGGGGCATGTGGGAATCCAGGTACAGCAAGCCCTTCACCACCCCCTGGTGCTCCAGGGGGGTGACCATGGCCGAGGTGACACCGCTGAGCACCAGGGAGGGGGAGGCCAGGCTCTGGTTTTCGGCCAGGTCGTTGAAGAGCACCGACTCCTTGCGCTCGAGGGCGGCGTCCACCAGGCTGCGGGCCAGGAGGATGGGCTGTTTCCCTTCGGGCCCCCGGGAGGCCACCGTCTGGAGGCCTGCCTTTCCGTCCAGGATCAGCACTGCGGCCCGCCAGGGCTTCAGCAGGGTCCAGAGGCGGTCCAGGAGGTGGGCCAGCAGCTGCTCGGGGGGGCTGTCCTCCAGGAGCTCCAGCGAAAGGGCCTGGAGCTCCTGGATCACCTCCCTCAGGCGCAGCGTCTCCGGCGCTTCGCTGCGTTCGGGGGCAGCACGGAGGCGCTCCAGGGGCAGCACGATGGAACCCGCCGAGGAGGAGGCATTCGTATCTGCACCGATGTGGACCCGGGGCCCCAGGGCTGCGGAGCCGAGGCTCACGGGCACCTGTCCCAGCTGGATGGCATCCGTCTCGCCGAGGGGATGGGGCAGGGTGATCCGCTCCCCGTTGATGAAGGTGCCATTCAGCGAACCCAGGTCCTCCAGGTGGGGAACGCCATCCTTGATCGTGATCCTGGCGTGGAGGCGACTCAGGCTGGGGTCGGGGATGGCCACGTCGTTCTGCGAAGAGCGGCCCAGTGTCCAGGACTTCGCCTCTCCCTCCAACGGGATGGGTGGTCGGCCGGGAATGTGCAAGACCAGCGTCTTCATGGGGCTTTCTCAACTCATGGGTAGTTCATGGCTTGTCTGGAGATAGGAAGAAAGGTACACCACCTTTCGGCCCATGGCTTGGCCTATGATGAACCCCACCCCAAGGAACCATGTCCCTTCAACCAAGTACCCAGCTTGGCCCCTACGAAATCCTCACGCCCCTGGGCGCGGGCGGCATGGGCGAGGTGTGGAAGGCGAAGGATACGCGGCTGGATCGCTTGGTGGCGGTGAAGGTGCTGCCGGAGCATCTGGCGAAGAGCCCGGAGGCCCTGGCCCGCTTCGAGCGGGAAGCGAAGGCTGTGGCGGCCCTGAACCACCCGAACATCACGGGGATCTTCGACATCGGGAACGCGGATGGCACCGCCTATGTAGCCATGGAGTTGCTCGAGGGCGAGTCGCTGCGCACACGGCTGGACCAGGGCCCGCTGACCCCGAAGAGGGCCACCGAGCTGGCGATCCAGCTGGCGCAGGGCCTTGCGGCAGCCCATGAGAAGGGTGTCGTCCATCGCGACCTGAAGCCCGACAACCTCTGGATCACGAAGGAAGGCCGCCTCAAGATCCTCGACTTCGGCCTGGCCAAGCAGCTGCCGGGCCTGGGCCAGGGTTCGGATTCCTACCTGCCCACGGCGGCCATCCCGGCGGGTCACCACACCGAGCAGGGCATGATCCTCGGCACGCTGGGCTACATGAGCCCGGAGCAGGTGCGGGGCGAGGCGGTGGACGCCCGGGCGGACCTCTTCAGCTTCGGGGTGGTGCTCTTCGAGATGCTCACAGGCAAGCGCGCCTTCGCCCGGGACACGGCCAGCGACACCATGGCGGCCATCCTGCGGGACGATCCGCCGGAACTGGAAGGCACCAGCCGGCCCATCCCCCTGGCCCTGCGGCGCATCATCGACCACTGCCTGGAGAAGGCACCGGCGCGCCGCTTCCGCGACGCCCATGACGTGGCGTTTGCGCTGGAGAACCTGTCGTCCCCGGAGGGGCCGGCTGCGATCAGTGCGCCCTTTGCGCCGCAGAACCGGCGGGCGACCCGCATCTGGGCAGCCGTTGCCACCCTACTCATGGCGGGCGTTGGCTTCGGCGGCTGGGCTCTGCGGGGCGGCTTCGAATCGAAACCCATCTTCAAGCGACTCACCTTTGGCAAAGGCACCGTGGACGGCGCCCGGTTCGCCCCCGGCAGCAAGGATGTGCTGTTCAGTGCCCGCTGGAACGGGGAACCCCCTGAAGTCTTCTCGCTCAACCCGGCAGCCCTGGAGCCCCGCAGCCTGGGTGTGCAGGGGGGCACCCTCCTGTCGGTGTCGGCCACTGGCGAGCTCGCCCTCAAGATGCGCCCGCGCCTCTGGGCCAGCTTCGAGCTGGGCCAGCTGGCCAGGGTCACGCCGGGCGGCGGCATCCGCGTCATCCATGAGAGCGCCTACGACTCGGACTGGCTGCCCGATGGCAGGCAGATGGCCCTGGTCAGCAGCGGGATCGGGTCTTCCGGCGCCCAGCCGGGCACCCCTCCGCGCCAGGCCGTGCTCGAATTCCCGGGGGGGCACCCGGTTGCCTCAGAGGCCATGTTCACGTGGGGAATCCGGGTCTCCCCGAGAGGGGATCGTCTGGCCTGCTTCGAGCAGCCCACCTACAGCCGCGGGGATGGTTCCATCGTGTGGGTGGATTCAAGGGGAACGCGGAAGGTCATCTGTGCGGTCAAGGGCTTCACTGGCCTCGCCTGGGGGCCGGATGGCGACGAAGTCTGGTACAGCCAATTCAAGGATGGGTGCAGCTCGCTATGGGCCGTGGGATCCTCCGGCCGGAAGCGCCTGCTCACCCGCCAGGCGGGCCTGCTCGAACTGCTGGACGTGGCCCAGGATGGTCGGGTCCTCGCCAGTCTGGGCCTGGTCATGAGTGGCACCATGGGCATGAGCCCGCCGGAGTATCGGGAGAAGGACCTCTCCTGGAACGACGCCAGCTTTGCCAAGGACATCAGCCCGGATGGCAAGCGGTTGCTGGTTGGCGGCGGGGGCGGCTGGAGCAGTGACAGTGATCACCTGCCCCTCTACCTGCGAACGACCGATGGGGCGTTGCCCACGCACCTGGGCGAAGCTGACACGGCCAGGTTCATGCCGGGCGGCCAGGAGGTCATGACGACCCTGGTGGTGGGTGGGACTCCCACCCTCAGCCTCGTCCCCCTGGGGCCGGGTCAGTCCCGTGGGTTCAGTGTGCCCGAATTGAGCATGGCCATGGATGCGGAGCCCCTGTCGGATGGCCGCCGGATGCTCATCACCGCCGTCGGGAGCAGGCCCTTCCAACTGCTCGATCTCACCACCTCTCAACGGACCCCCATCGGCGAGCCAGGCATGTCCACCACCGCTGGTGCTCGCGCGGTGTCCCTGGACGGTGCGTGGGTCCTGCTCCGCAAGATGTCCACGAACCCCTTCGAATCACCGCACTTCATCCTCTCCACCAAGGGCGCCCCCAACCGCGAGCTGAAGGGCCTCGAGGTGGGGGAGGTCCCGATGCGCTGGAATACCGATGGAACCGGCATCTACGTCTTCAACCGGGACGGCTTC
This sequence comes from Candidatus Geothrix skivensis, assembly GCA_016721195.1. Classification (GTDB taxonomy): domain Bacteria; phylum Acidobacteriota; class Holophagae; order Holophagales; family Holophagaceae; genus Geothrix; species Geothrix skivensis. The sequence goes on from JADKIO010000005.1 coordinate 840,267, forward strand.
CCCACCCGCATCCACCGCATCGATGTGGCCACGGGCAGGCGCACCCTGGTGCGGGAGATCACCCCGACCAACCCCGCCGGCCTGCCCGGCATCCGCTCCTTCGCCATGACGCCTGACTCGAAGCACCTGGCCTACAACTACGTGCGCAAGCTCTCGGACCTCTACCTCATCGAGGGACTGAAATGACCCTCCCATCCATGTGCGCCCACCCTTGTGGAGATCCCAGTTGATGATCCGACCGGCAGGGTTTGCCCTTCTCTGCTCCTGTCTCCTGGTGGCCCAGACCGACCCAACGCTGCTGCACGCGCGGAAGCTGCTCAAGTCCACCATCCTTGTGGATGGCCACAACGACCTGCCCTGGATGATCCGCGAGGATCCCAAGGCGCCCGGGGATGTGGAGGCCTACGACCTGCGCAAGCGGACCACCGGCGAGGTGGATCTGGTCCGGCTGAAACAGGGCCTGCTCGGCGCCCAGTTCTGGTCGATCTATGTGCCCGGGGAGATCAAGGGGGGCTTCGCCAAGGTCCAGCTGGAGCAGTTCGACCTCGCCCGCCGCATGATTGCCAAGTACCCCGAAGCCATGGAGCTCGCCCTGTCCACTGCGGACATCCGGCGCATCCGCGCCAAGGGCAGGGTGGCCTCCCTGCTGGGCATGGAGGGCGGGCATGTGCTGGAGAACTCCCTCGGGGCGCTGCGGGCCTACTACGACCTTGGGGCACGCTACCTGACGCTCACCCACAACGTCACCCTGGACTGGGCGGACGCGGCCATGGACAAGCCCACGCACGGCGGCCTGACGCGTTTCGGCAAGGAGGTGGTCCGCGAGATGAACCGGCTCGGAATGCTGGTGGACCTCAGCCACGTGAGCCCTGAGGTCATGCGGGATGCCCTGGACACCAGCACCGCCCCGGTGATCTTCTCCCACAGCTGTGCCCGAGCCCTGGTGGACCACCCCCGCAACGTGCCCGATGAGATCCTCAAGCGCATGGCGGCCAATGGCGGCCTGGTGATGGTGACCTTCATCCCGCCCTTCGTGAACCGGGCCTCCAGAGAATGGGAAGCCGGCCTGGAGAAGGTGGCCAAGGGCATGAGCTACGACGAGGCGCGCTACAAGCAGCTCGAGGCCGACTACATCCAGGCCCACGGCCCCTCGCCGAAGGCATCGCTGAAGGACGTGGCCGACCACATCGACCATGTGGCCAAAGTCGCAGGGCACGACCACGTGGGCATCGCCTCTGACTACTGGGGCGGGACGACACCGGTGGGCCTGGAGGATGTCTCCAAGTACCCGGACCTGTTCGCCGAGCTCATCCGCCGGGGCTGGAGCGACGCCAACCTGCGGAAGCTCGCCGGGGAGAACCTGCTGCGGGCCTTCGCCAGAGCCGAGGCCGTCGCAGGGCAGCTGCGGAAGGAGCGTCCTCCCAGCACGGCCACCATCGAGGCCATGGATGCCAGGAAGTAGGCGCCCCCCCGCGGATCAGCTGCTGTCCCAGGCGGAGACCTTCGCAGGGGATGCTTCGGCGTTCCAGTCGCCTGCCCGTGGCACGAGGCTCGCGGCGGTTCCCGACTTTCCGGTGAAGGACTGGGACCGCTACGAGTTCCTGCGCTTCCTGGGGCAGGGCGGCATGGGCATGGTCTTCCTGGCCCGGGACCGCAAGCTGGGCCGCGAGGTGGCCATCAAGTTCGTGCGCCTGGAGAACGAGCACCACCTCCAGCGCTTCATGGTGGAGGCCCGGGCCCAGGCGCGGGTGGACCACCCGAACGTGTGCAAGGTCTTCGAGGTGGGCGAGGTGGAGGGCAAGGTGTTCATCACCATGCAGGCCATCGCCGGGGCCTCCTTCGATCTGGCCCCGGGGCTGACCCTGGAGCAGAAGGTCATCGCGCTGCGGGACGCGGCGCGGGGCGTCCACGAGGCCCACCGGGTGGGGATCATCCACCGGGACCTCAAGCCCACGAACATCATGATCGAGCGAGGCGACGACGATTCCCTGCGCACCTACGTCATGGATTTCGGCCTCGCCCACGAGTGGGACCGGGATGTCACGGAAACGGGCTCGGTACTCGGCACGCCCGCCTACATGTCCCCGGAGCAGGCCCGGGGCGAGGTGTCCCGGCTGGACCGGCGCACGGACGTCTACAGCCTGGGCGCCACCCTGTACCACATGACCACGGGGCGCACGCCCGTCACCGGCGCCAATCCGCTGGAGATCCTCAGCGCCATCGGCTCCGTGGACATCACGCCCATGCGCACCATCAGCCAGGACATTCCCAAGGACCTGGAGGCCATCACACTCAAGTGCCTGGAGAGGGAGCGCTCGCGCCGCTACGACTCCGCCAAGGCCCTGGCGGACGACCTGGACCGGTTCCTGGCCGGCGAACCCGTCCAGGCGCGGCGTGCGGGCCTCATCTACCGCACCCACCGCCGGTTCATGCGGCACAAGGCCCTCGCCGTGACCGGTACCGTGGCCTTCGTCCTGGTGCTCCTGGCCCTGGGGGTCGCCCTCAAGACCCGGCGGGACGCGGGTCTCCGGGAGCGGCTGGCCCAGCAGTTCACGCGCTCCATGGGCCGCATCGAATCCATGGCCCGCTACTCCGCCCTCGCCCCCCTGCATGACATCCGGCCCGACCTCCAGGCGGTGCGGGCCCACATGGGTCAGCTGCAGGAGGAGATGCGACGGGCGGGGGCCATCGCCAACGGACCCGGCCACTACGCCCTCGGTCGCGGGTACTGGACGCTGGATGACGGCGAGAAGGCTCGAGAGCACCTGCAGATGGCCTGGGATGCCGGGTTTCGGGAGCCCCGGGCGGCCTATGCCCTGGGGGTGGCGCTGGGGCAGCAGTACCAGGAAGGCCTCCTGGAGGCCGAGCGCATCCCCTCCGCCGATGAGCGGGAGGCACGCAAGAGGGACATCGAGGCCAGGTTCAGACAGCCGGCCCTCGCCCTCCTGCGTCAGGCCAGAGGTGCCGACGCACCGTCCCCGGCCTACCTCGAGGCCCTCGTCGCTTCGTACGAGGGGCGCCTGGACGAGGCCGTGGACCGGCTGCGGGCAGTGGAGGACCACCTGCCCTGGTTCTACGAAGCGCCCCTGCTGCGGGGTTCCCTGCTGCAGGCCCGGGCCTGGCGAGCCTGGAACCAGGGGAACCGGGAGGGGGCCCATGCGGATTTTGAGGCTGGTCGTCGGGCCTTGGCCGCAGCCGCTGCCATTGGCCGCAGCGCCCCCGCCGCCCATGCCGCCATGGCTGACCTGGAGCTGAACGCGCTGATCATGGAGAAGTACGGTCAGGGCCGGGTCGAGCAGGCGTTCCTGCGGGGGAGGGACGCCGCCCGAACCGCCCTGGCGGCCCAGGCGGACCATGTCCCCTCCCTGATCGTCGAATCCGCGCTGCTGGGGGAGCTTGCGGACTTCCGGACGAACCGGGGCGATCCCGCCGGGGACCTGGTGCAGGAGGCGGTGACGGTCGCCAAGAGGGCCATGGGGGCAGGGCCCGCGCGGGCGGATGCCCGGATTGCCCTGGGCATGGCCTACTACCAGTGGGGCAGTGCCCGACAGGAGAAGAACCTCGATCCCACGGAGCAGCTATCCCAGGGGCTGGAGGCCTTCGAAGCTCTCTCCCCGGAGAAGCGGGACTATCGGGTAGAGAATCACCTCGGTCTCATCCACCAGACCTGGTCCGATTTCCTGATCCAGAACGGTCAGGACCCCACCTTCCACCTCAGCGGTGCCATCGCTGCCTATGAGCGGGCCACCCGCATGGAATCCCATCTGTTGCCGGCCTGGATCAACCTCGGCACCTGTCTGCAGCAGCGCGCCTCGCTGCCCAGGGCCGCGGATCCCGAAGCCGATCTCAGGGCGGCGACGAAGGTGCTCGACACGGCCCAGGCCCTCAATCCCAAGCACTTCGTCCCCTATTTCGTCCGCGGCAAGGTGCTGCTCAGTCTGGCCCTGAGGCGGCGGGATCGCGGCGAGAATCCGGAGCCGGAACTCCAGCGCTCCGTGGAGTCCAGCCGACAGGGCCTGGCCATCAATGCCGCGATTCCCCACATGCACAATGGGATGGGCCTGGCTCAACTCGAACTGGCCCGCTGGACCTGGGAATCCGGAGGTGATCCAGGCCCTCATCTGAACGAGGCCAGGGGGGCCTACCTGAAGGCCATAAGAGCCGCCCCGAATCAGGTGAACGGATTCGTGAATCTGGGGGATCTCCTGATCCAGCAGGCCCGCTGGGGGGCTGGATCCAGTGCCCAGCAGGCCCTCCTGGAGGCGGATCGCATCCTGCAGAAAGCCCTCTCGGCCTCACCGGGCACCAAGGAACCCCTGATCAACCTCGGTCGGGTGCAGGCCGCACGGATCGAACTGGCCCTGCAGGATGGAGGAGATCCGGGACAGAGCCTGGTCAAGGGAGAAGCGGCCCTGGCCAAGGCTTTGAGGATGGATCCCAGGAACCAGGAGGCTCTGCTGAGTCTTGGTGAGCTCCGCTCGGCGAATGCGAGGTGGAAGGCGCTTCACCTGAAGGTCGGGCGCCACGACTTCGATCAGGCGGCGGAGCCCTTCAGGATGGCCAGGCAGATCGATCCGCTCTCCAAGGACATCCGACTGGCCCAGGCCATCTTCTGCCTTGCCCGGGCCCGCTGGGAGCGATCCAGTGGCCAGGATCCTGAACCCAGCCTGGCCGAGGGGCGGGCACTGGTCCTGGGGATCCTGAAGGAGCGTCCCGCCTGGTCGGAGGCCCTGGCCCTTCGGGGTGGCTTGCTGGTGGAGGAGTCCCTGGCGCTTCGCCCGGCAGAGCGTGGGTCAATGGCGATGGCATCGATCCAAAGCTTCATCCAAGCCTTCACCCTCAACAAGAACCTGCGGCGATTCTGGAAACCAACTGCCGAGCAGGCCCAACAGCTCCGCCAGGGGCACGGTCCTAGCGGGTGACCTTGATGGAACCGCTGTCGCCCACCCCCATGGCCTTTGCCGGAGCCAGGCAAAGCACCTGGACGGTCTTGGCTTCCGCACGGGCACCAGCGGGCTTGAGGCTAATGATGTAGTTCCCGACGGCCTTGGGGGTATAGACGGTGGCTTCGGAGGCCGAAGCGCCCACGGAGCAGATGGAGGTGCCGAAAAGATCCTGGCTGTCCACATGAACCGTCAGGGGGGCCTTGGGGCCGCCCTGGATGAACACCACCTTGTCTTCGTACTTCATCAGTTCAAGGTTGTCTGGGGTGCAGCCATCGGCATGCACCTTGATCTGCTTGGTCGACATGGCGTCCTCCTGGGAAATGGGTGCTGGAATGCCAGATCCTGAGTCTCAGGACCCAAAATGCTGTCAAGCAAAGGCTATCCTAGTCTTCTTGTAGGGAATAAAGAAAGAATTTGTCGTCTATGAAATTTTGCCAGGGAAGGGCTACCCCCTGATGCCGGTTTGGGGCCCTTCCCGCTGCCCCGGGTCGCGAGACTTGCAACCGATGACCTCCACTTGAGGGAAGGCCACCTCCTCTGGTCGCTGAAGGGTCTCCTGGATGGCGGAAAGTCGGGAGCGACCGAGGCAGCGACGCTCCCGCCAGAAGTTCATGCTGACTCCAGGCGGGCTGGATCCTATGCTGATGGATTGACCAAGAGAGGTGAACCATGACCCGCGTACTCTTCCAGACCGACAGGGGCGACATCAACCTGGAACTCTTCCCGAAGGAGGCGCCCGGCACCGTGGCGAACTTCGTGAAGCTCATTGAAGCGGGCTTCTACGATGGCCTGGCCTTCCACCGCGTCATTCCCGATTTCGTCATCCAGGGAGGTTGCCCCAACACCAAGGCCGGAGCTTCGGGCATGCCCGGCACCGGTGGCCCCGGGTGGAAGATCAAGTGCGAGACCGCCGGCAACCCCCACAAGCACAAGCTGGGTGCCCTTTCCATGGCCCATGCGGGCCCGAACACCGGCGGCAGCCAGTTCTTCATCTGCAATGGCAGCGCCCCCAGCCACCTGGATGGCGTGCACACGGTCTTTGGCCAGTGCGTGGCCGACGCCGATACCCAGGTGGTGAAAGCGATCAAGGCCAACGACCGGATCGTGAAGGCGACGGTCACGGAGGCCTAGGTCGTCATCTGGCTCGCGCAGAATCGGGCGGCATGGCCGCCCGATTCTGCGCTGGGAAAAGGGGGAGGAGGAACCTCGTGGTTCAACGGTGCGCCTGGTGCGGGACGGATCCCCTTTATGTGGCCTACCACGACGAGGAGTGGGGCATTCCCCAGCACGATGACCACCGCCTTTTCGAGAAGCTGATCCTCGAAGGGGCGCAGGCGGGATTGAGCTGGATCACCGTCCTGCGCAAGCGGGAGGCCTACCGGCAACTCTATTACGGGTTCGACCCCGCGAAGGTCGCGGTCATGACGGATGCGGAGCTAGAGGTGGTCCTCCAGAATCCGGGCATCGTGCGGAACCGCCTGAAGGTCTTCTCCGCCAGGAGGAACGCCCTGGCCTTCCTGGCGGTGCAGCGGGAATTCGGCAGCTTCGATGCCTTCCTCTGGGCCTTCGTGGAGGGGCAGACGAAGATGAACCGCCCCAGGACCCTGGCGGAGGTGCCAGCCGTGACCCCTGAAGCCGAAGCCCTTAGCAAGGCCCTCAAGAAACGCGGCTTCACCTTCGTGGGCCCCACGATCATGTACGCCTACATGCAGGCCATGGGGCTGGTGGACGACCATGTAACCAGTTGCTGGCGCAAGCCAGCCTAGCTCTTTTCGCGAACGCGAAAAGAGCTGGGAAACGCTAGACTGGAGGATCCGGAGTCCCTGTGTCCAAGCCCTTCTACGTCACCACGCCCATCTACTACGTCAATGACCGCCCCCACATCGGGCACACCTACACCACCGTGCTGGCGGATGTCATCGCCCGGTTCCACCGCATGCGCGGCGAGCAGGTGTTCTTCCTGACGGGCACCGACGAGCATGGCCAGAAGGTGGAAAAGGCCGCCGCGGCCCGGGGCATCACGCCCAAGCAGCTGGCTGACGAGGTCGTGGCCAACTACACCGAGCTCTGGAAGCAGATGGGCATGACCCACTTCCGCTTCATCCGCACCACCGACCAGGACCACCGGGACCAGGTGCAGCGGCTCTTCAAGCGGCTGGTGGAGAAGGGCGACATCTACAAGGCCACCTACAAGGGGCTCTACTCGGTGAGCGACGAGGCCTACGTCACCGAGACCCAGGCCAAGGAACTGCAGGCCCAGGGGCTGGCCCACCAGCTCATCGAACTGGAGGAGGAGACCTACTTCTTCCGGCTCAGTGCCTACCAGGACCGTCTGCTGAAGCTCTACGAGGAGCACCCCGAGTTCGTCCAGCCGGACTTCCGCTTCAACGAGGTGAAGCGCTTCGTGGAGGGAGGCCTGCAGGACCTCTCCATCAGCCGTACCAGCATCAGCTGGGGCATCCCCGTGCCCGGCGACGAGAAGCACGTCATCTATGTGTGGTTCGACGCCCTGCTCAACTACCTGACGGGCTGTCCGGCCAATGCCTGGCCCCCGGACCTGCAGATCGTGGGCAAGGATATCCTTCGCTTCCATGCGGTGTACTGGCCCGCCTTCCTCATGGCCGCGGGCATGTTCCAGCCCACCACGATCCTGGCCCACGGCTGGTGGCTCATGGGCGACGACAAGATGTCGAAGAGCAAGGGCAACGTGGTGCGGCCGGACACCCTGCTGCGCTTCGGCAATGACGCGCTCCGCTTCTACTTCATGCGTGACATGCAGGTGGGCCACGACCGGGCTTTCAGCTACGAGGGGTTCATCGACCGCCTCAACGCCGACCTGGCCAACGGCCTGGGCAACCTGGCCTCCCGAACCCTGAGCATGATCCAGCGCTACCGGGGCGGCGTGGTGCCGATGCCCACGGTCCTGGATGGGTTGGACCAGGAGATGGCCACCCAGCTGCTGGCGGTCTTCCCGGAGTACCTGGAGCAGGCCCGGGCCAGCAACTTCCACGGCGCCCTGGACGCCCTGTGGACCTACCTCCGCACCCTCGACGGCTACATCGTGAAGGCCGAGCCCTGGAAGCTGGCCAAGGACCCCGCCAACGATCCGAAGCTCGACGCCGTGCTGGCGATCCTCTACCGGGCCCTGCGCGCCACGGCCCTGCTGGTGGCACCGGTGATGCCCGAGCTGGCCCAAGCCCTCTGGGAGAGCCTAGGCCACGCCACCCAGGTGGCAGAGACCACGTTCCACGGCTTCGCCCTGGATGGCCCGGCCATCGGCCCCATCGGCGAATCGAAGCCCCTGTTCCAGCGCATCGACAAGGAGAAGGAATTGAACGAACTGTTGCCTCCGGAAGCACCGGCCGAAGTTCAGCCCAGCCTGGATGTCCCCGCCATCCGCGAGACCGTGGAGGCCGACACCTTCTTCAAGGTGGACCTGCGCGTGGGCAGGATCCTCGAGGCCGAGCGCGTCCCCAAGAGCGACAAGCTCATCAGGATGAAGGTGGACATCGGCCTGGAGCAGCGCACCATCGTGGGCGGCATCGGCAAGGCCTACGAGCCGGCGGACCTCCTGGAACGCCTTGTCGTCGTGGTGGCCAACCTGGCCCCCCGCAAGCTCATGGGCATCGAAAGCCACGGCATGCTGCTGGCGGCCAGCGACAACGCCAGCAAGCCTTACCTCATCGCCCCCCCCGCCGATGCGCTGCCTGGGTTCCTGGTGAAGTGAAACGCCCCGTCTTCAGCTTCGAGACCGAGCTCCTCACGGACGCGCCCTTCGAGCACATCGCAGGGCGCCTGCAGGGCATGGATTCACCCGCGGGCTTCCGCTGCCTGGTGCCGCTCCGCACCTGGCAGCCCGTGGAGTGGCACCCGGAGGAGATCCGCCTCTGCTGGAACCGGCAGGTGGCAGGCTCCCTGGAGCTGGGGTTCCTCTGCATCCGGCCCCATGAGAAGGGGGCCCACCTCCGCCTGGAAGGTCGGATGAAGGGCTGGTCGGCCTTCCTGCTGTTCGGCTTGCTGCGCTGGCGGACGGACCGCCTGCTGGATCGCCTTGTGGAGGAACTGTGAAGGCCGTGCTCTGGATGAAGTCGAGCTGCACCACCTGTCGCCAGGCCAAGGCCAGGCTGGCGGAACTCAGGATCGAGGTGGAGGTCCGTGACTACTTCAAGCAGCCGCTCACCGCCTCGGAACTTGAGCGCCTGCTCCCGGCCGATCCCACACCCATGCTTGGCACCAAGAGCCCGAAGTACAAGGATCTGGGCTTGAAGGAGCGGAAGCTGTCCAAGGACGAGGCCATCGTGCTGATGGTGATGGACAACAACCTGCTCAAGCGGCCCATCCTGGTGCACCCCAAGGGCGTGATCATTGGGTTCAATGCCAATGCCTATGAGAAGCTGGTGTCCTGAGGGAGGGCCCATGCGCTTCTACAGCTGGAACGTGAACGGCTTCCGCTCGGTCCTGAAGAAGGGCTTCATGGACTGGCTGGAAGCCACCGAGCCCGACGTGCTCTCCCTCCAGGAGATCCGCTGCGAATGGGAGGAAGTGGATCTCGCCGTGCGCCGGCAGCTGGAAAGCGCCTACGACATCTGCTGGTTCCCCGCCGCCAGCAAGAAGGGCTATGCCGGTTCTGCGACGCTTTCGAAAAAGGAGCTGGCCTTCAAACATGCCAAGGGTCTGGGCATCGAAGGCTACGATGCCGAGGGGCGCATGATCGTCTCCCGGAAGGACAAGCTGGTCTTCCTCGCGGGCTACTTCCCCAATGCCTCCCAGGGGCTGGTGCGCCTGCCCTTCAAGCGGCAGTTCGCCAAGGATCTGGCAGCAGTCGTGGCCAGGCACCACAAGGCGGGGGATCAGGTGATCCTGACCGGCGACATGAACGTGGCCCCGGAGGAGATCGATCTGGCCCGCCCCAAGGACAACACCAAGAATCCCGGATTCACGCCGGAGGAACGCGAGGACTTCAGGCTCTACCTGGGAGCCGGCTTGGTGGACGTGCTGCGGGAACGGAACCCCGAAGTTCCGGGCCTCTACACCTGGTGGACCGCCCGGGGTGGTGCCCGGGAGCGGAATGTGGGCTGGAGGATTGATCTGTTCCTGACCAGCCGGCCCCTGCTGGATCAGGTGCAGGATGCCCGAATCCATGCTGACGTGCTGGGTTCCGACCATTGTCCCATCAGCCTCGAGCTGGCATGAGCAAGGGCCCCTGACGGGGCCCTTGCTCTGGAGGTCGAAACCCTACTTGATGTTCTTGAGGGAAGGATCCTTCAGCATTTCCTTGGCGGTGGCTGCGTTCTTCCCCGTGGGGGCCAGCTCGACGTACTTCTGGAGGTGCAGCTTGGTCCCGCGCAGGTTGTTTTCGCCGAACTCGACCATGGCCATGAGGAAGTGGGCTTCCACATATTTGGGGTCGATCTCGAGGGTCTTCAGCAGTTGTTCCTTGGCGGACTTGGTCTTCCCGGCATTGAAGTCCTCGACGGCCTTGTTGTAGGTCAGATCCGGATTGGGTCCGTGGAGGGTTTCCAGCATGGCGGTGTACTTCGCTTCGGCAGCCTTGTCGTTCTTGGCCTTGCTGGTTTGAACCAGCGCCGCGATCACCCGCTCGTCCTTCGGGTTCCGCTCGAGGGCTTTCAGGAGGTAGGGCTCGCCCTCTTCCTTTTTCGTGCCAGCCTGGGCCAGGCAGATGCCCAGCAGTCGCTCGACCTTGCCGATCTCCGGGGCCAGTTCCTCCCTGGCAGCCGCATCCTTGGTCATCTTGAGAACCTCCGAGAGGTTCTTATGGGCCTTTTCAATCAAGGGAAGGGCCGCGGCCAGATTCCCCTCGTTGAAGAACGGGATGGCCTGGTTGAAGGCGTCCCGGCCCTCGGTATCCAGGGCGGCAGCCGGGTCGATGGTGGCGGGGCCAGCCGCCCCCGAAGCGATGGCTTTGGTGCGGGCCTCCGCGGGAGTCAGCAGGGTGAGGTTCTTGACCAGGACATCGGCAAGGGGAATCCGGATGATCTCCTTCTGCTCGACGAAGCCCTCGGCCGAGACGGACAACTCGAACTCCTTCGGTTCCAGACCCACTTGCAGGAACTTCCCGCCCTTGTCGGCAATGAGCACCTTGTTCCAGGTGATCTCAGTGCGCCTGAGGTTGATCTTGGCGCCGGGGATGGGCGAGCCGTCCGATTTGACGACCTTGCCGCTGATGCGTCCGGTGCTCTCCCCGTGAAGGGAAAGGCAGGCGATGGGCAGCGTGAGCGCGAGGATGAGGCTTCGCATGGGATGTCCTCCAAACTCCCCCATCCTTCCACAGGGGCGGTCCCACGCCGAGTGCTTTTCATCAAAAGGGGCCTGGGGGGGGCCAGTCCTTGCCAAGCAGTAAAGCCCTTCAGGCTGGGTGCAGGAAAATCCGGGCTGTGGTAGGCTTCCGGGCAGACAAGTCCTGAAAGCGTTTGAGGTAGCCCATGAATCCAGCGGTGCCGGAAGCATCCTTGACGGCCCTGATGCACCTCCTGACGGAACAGGCCCTGCTGTCGATGGGGGTTCCGCATCCCATGGTGAAAGAGGTTCCCCCCGCCAATCCGGCGGTGGCAAGGTTCTATGTGGACCTGCTCACCGTGCTTAAAGAGAAGACCGAGGGGCAGCGAACCGAGCTCGAAACCTCCCAGTTGGATGAGATCCTCTATCAGCTGCGCATGCGGGTGATGGATTTGAAGCCAGCCGTGGAAACGCCCGGGTCGCCCAAGTGAACAGCGCGAGGAGCAGCATGGGATTCCTGCAGACCCTCCGGATCGCCCTCCTGGTCGTCCTCACGACCCTCGCAGCCGCTGCGGTGCCCCCTCCGGCCATTCAGCCGGCAGCCCCCCAGGCCGCCCCCGAGTCCTATCCCGCCGTGGCCCTCAGCCATCGCGCCCAGCACCTGATGGCCGCCCTGGCCAAGGGGGATGCCGAAGGGGTGCGGGGCGCCCAGTTGGAAGTGGAAGCCCTCCGCCGGACCTACTCGACCCTCGACATGGCCCCCCTCGTGGAAGCCATGTCCCTCTGGGCTCGCCAGCAGGGGATGGAAGGCAAGGTCAACCTGGGGTTGGATGGGCTCCAGGCGGTTGAACGCTGGGCTCCGGAGCACCCCACACTGCTGGGCTCGCGGATCACCCTCATGCGCCAGCAGGGAATCCAGGGCTGGCTATGGAGCTTCCCTGACCTCCTCCGGCTGACCCGCCTCCGCCTGGACAATCCCGCTCATCGCTGGTTATGGGTGGTCCAGCACCTCGGCATGCTCCGCCTTTGCGCAACCCTTCTGCTCTGGGGCTGGGCCTTGACCATGGGGTTCCGGTACCGGAATGTCCTTCGGCATCTGTGGGAAGCACCCCTGAAATCAAAGCATGTCCCGCCCGCTGTGGGGGCCCTGGTCGGGGCGCTGGTGCTGGCCGCTCCGGTGCTGCTGGGCCTGGATCCCATGGTCGCGGCCATTCTCTGGCTCTTCCTGCTGGCGCCCTTCCTGCTCAGTGCGGAAGTGAAAGCCACCGCCTTCATCCTCGTGCTGCAACTGATCCATCCTGCCCTTGCGGCCCTGGAACCCTGGGCGGCCCGGGAGCCCATGCCGAGTGTGCTGACCCTTCAACTGCAGCCCCAAGTCCAACCCATTCCAGCGGCGACGCTCCGATTCCTCTCCCCTTCGGACCAGACCTTCCTGGCGGGCTGGAGCCAGTTGCAGAACAAGGAGTGGCGGGCTGCCACGGATACCTTCCAGGGTCTGGTGGGTCGGCACTCCGAACAGGCCGCCGTCCTCAACAACCTCGGCGTCGCCAAGTTCCAATCCGGCGATGAGGCGGGTGCGGACAAGGCCTTCGAACTGGCCCTGGGCGAGGGGGCCAAGATGGAAGTACTGCTGAACCAGAGCATCCTGGCCTTCAATCGGCTGGACACCGCCCTGGGTGCCTCGAAGCGGGCTGATGCCCAGGCCGCCGGCCCCGAGGCTTACGCCCTCCTGATCGCCCTGAACGACGCCCAGAAGGACGCTCGGGTCTATCCCATTCCCTTGATGGACACGCCTGATCGCGTCCAGGCCCTGGTGGATGCCGCCGGCCCGAGCAGGGGAGCCCCGGCCTTCCAGTTGCTGGAAGGTCCCTTCCTGTTCGCCCTGCTCCTGCCCATCGTGGGGATCTTCGCCTTCCTGGCCCGGGTTCGCGCCAGCATCCGGATGGCCCATCCGACCCAGTGTGTCCGCTGCGGAGAGCCCTTCCACACCACGGATAGCCCCGATACCGAGGTCTGCCAGAAGTGCCATCACCTCTTCGTGCTGCGGGATGGGCTCCACGCCGAGAACCGCCGCAAGAAGTTGGACGAGGTGGCTCATCATCAGCAGGCCACCCGGTGGATCCACCAGGCTCTCATCGTCCTCATGCCCGGCTGCGATCTGACCTTCCTGGGGGAGACCCGCCGGGGCCTGGTGGAGTTCCTGCCCTTTTCCCTGGCGGTGGGGATGGTCCTCGCCACGGGGCGTTCGGTGCGCTATCCCGGCGAGATCGTGGCCGACCCCACCTCCACCTGGCTCGCCATCGGGGCCATCCTCCTGGGCCTGTTCTACCTCCGTTCCTGGCTGAAGCTGATCCTGAGGAGGGGCTGATATGGCACTGGAAGGCTCTCTCCGGGATTTCGACCTCTTCTCCCTGTTCAACATGATCAAGATCCAGGGGAAGAACGGCACCCTGGTGCTTTCTCAGGGGCAGGAGTTCGTCAAGGTCTTCTTCGAGAACGGCGAGATCGTGGGCTGCGATTCGAACCAGGTCCGCATGGAGGATCGTCTGGGCACCATGCTGGTGCGCCTTGGGCGCCTCACGGGCGAGGAACTGCTGGGCATGGTGCGGGTGCAGCGCCAGACCCTCAAGCGCATGGGCACCCTGCTGCTGGAAAGCGGCAAGGTCACACCCTCGGACCTGCAGGACGCCCTCTTCAGCCAGGCCACGTCGATTCTCCACCGCACCTTCCGCTGGGTCGAGGGGGACTACCGTTTTGATTCCATGCTGCCGCCGGACCTGGACCGGGATCACTTCGTGCCCATCCCCGTGGATACCGTGCTCATGGAGGCCGCCCGCATTCAGGACGAATGGCCCGAGGTGGAGCGGCGCCTGCCCGACATGGAGATACCTCTCGGGAGGTCCGTGCGGGCCCAGGGCTTGCACCTCGACATCGACCGCGACGTGTCCTCGGTCCTGGATGGCAAGGGGCACATGCACCATGGCTCCTCTGGGCTTTCCCACGAGCAGGAGATGGTCCTGTCGTACTTTGACCATGCCCAGTGCATCAAGGACGCCGTCCAGGTCAGCCGGTACGAGGAACTGGACACCTGCAAGGCCATTGCGGATCTCATCGAGGCCGGGCTGCTGGAACCCATCACTGGGGAAGCCCCGAAAGTCCTGCGGCCCTGGGTGATGGACGGACCCTCCAGCCTGGCCCCCAGGGAGTGGGATCCCAGCCCTCTGCTCTGGCCCCTGGTGGCCCTGGCCTTTGCCCTGCCCCTGCTCACCTACGTGCCGCACCACCGGGGCTCGATGAACATGGGGCTGGCCAGCCTGCAGCCCGTGGACGTGCGGGAAGTGCCCGAGGGACCGACCCGCCTCCGGCAGGCCTGGGCCTTAAGAATGGCCTCGCCGAAGGATGGCGGTGTCCTCCTGGCCAGGAGCCTGGGCCGACCCTTGAAGGGATCGAATCCGGTGCCCGACCTCACGCGCTTCCCCGATCCCATGGCCAAGCCTGATCCTGCCCCCTCCACTCCGGCCCCAACCGCCAGAAAGTAAGGAATCCGAATGTTCGTGCACCAGCGCCAGGGGTCTCTGGAGGTGATCTGCGGCCCCATGTTCTCGGGCAAGTCGGAAGAGCTGATCCGCCGGATCAAGCGTGCCCTCATCGGCAAACAGCGGGTCCAGGTCTTCAAGCCGGCCCTGGATGATCGCTACGATATATCTGCCATTGCCAGCCACAGCCAGCGCAAGCACGAGGCCATCCCGGTGAAAAATACGGTGGAACTGGCTCGCCTCCTGGATCCTGAGGCCCAAGTGGTGGCCCTGGACGAGGTCCAGTTCATGGACGAGGGTCTGATTCCCATCATCGAGGATCTGGCCAACCGCGGCGTCCGGGTCATCGCTGGTGGCCTGGACCAGGATTCCAACGGCGAACCCTTCGGAATCATGCCGCTCCTGCTGGCTAAGGCCGAGTACGTCACCAAGCTCCAGGCCATCTGCATGGTCTGCGGCGCCCTGGCGGGCCGCACCCAGCGCATGGTGCAGACAGGTGGCCAGGTGCTGGTGGGCGCCGCCGAGGCCTACGAGGCCCGCTGCCGCCACTGCCATGAAGTGCCCCACGCCACCGGTGATCGGCTGCTGGAGGACCTTACCCAGGGGTCGTGATTTTCCAGATCGTCAAGCCAATGGGCGACATGACAGGCATCGAGGCCATGGACCGGGTTGAGTCCCTGGCGCCCCTTTGACGCGGCGGTAGACTTGGGCCCGGCGCGCTGCTGCAGCGCTGTTCAGAGGTTCAACCCGCCCGAGGCATCAGGGCATCCAGGAGGTCCCCATGGCTGGCGCCTACGCCACCTTCACCCACATCACCGACTACATGGGCCTGGAAGGCCTGCTGACCGACGAAGAGCGGATGATCCGGGAAACGGCCCGCAAGTTCATCAATGCGGAAGTGCTGCCCATCATCGAGAGGCATGCCCAGGACCAGACCTTCCCCAAGCACCTCATCCCCATGATGGGCGAACTGGGCTTCTACGGACCTTCCCTGCCCGAGGATTACGGGTGCATGGGCGTGTCGAACGTCGCCTACGGTCTGCTGATGTACGAGCTGGAGCGGGGCGACTCCGGCCTGCGCTCCTTCGCCTCTGTGCAGGGTAGCCTGGTCATGTGGCCCATCTACACCTACGGCAGCGAGGAGCAGAAGCGCCACTGGCTGCCCAAGCTGGCCACCGGGGAGAAGATCGGCTGCTTCGGCCTGACGGAGCCTGACTTCGGCTCCAACCCTGGCGGTATGCTCACCCGGGCCGTGCGGGAACCCGGCGGCAAGTGGCGCCTCAACGGCACCAAGATGTGGATCACGAACGGCACGGTGGCTGATGTGGCCGTGGTGTGGGCCCAGACGGAGGACGGCATCCGTGGCTTCCTGGTGGAGAAGGGCACGCCCGGCTTCAGTGCCCCTGAGATGAAGGGCAAGTGGAGCCTGCGGGCCTCGACCACCTCCGAACTGGTGCTGGAGGACGTCCTCGTGGACGAGGCCAAGTCCCTGCTTCCCAACGTCAAGGGCTTGAAGGGGCCCCTGGGCTGCCTCACCCAGGCCCGCTTTGGCATCGCCTGGGGTGTGCTGGGCGCTGCCGATGCCTGCTACCAGTGCGCCCTGGACTACGCCAAGAGCCGCATCCAGTTCGATCGGCCCATCGCGGGCTTCCAGCTCCAGCAGGAGAAGCTGGCCTGGATGGTCACAGAGCTCACCAAGGGCCAGTTGCTGGCCCTCCAGCTGGGTCGCCTCAAGGACGCCAAGACCTACAGCACCGCCCAGGTCTCCATGGCCAAGATGAACAACGTGAACATGGCCCTCGAGATCTGCCGCAAGGCCCGCACCATCCTGGGCGCCAACGGCATCCTCGACGAGTATCCCATCATGCGGCACATGGCCAACCTCGAGAGCGTTTACACCTACGAGGGCACGCACGACATGCACACCCTCATCATCGGCCAGGAAGTGACTGGGATCCCGGCCTACCGCTAAAGGTTGGTGCTGGCGCAGAAAAGCGGGCCATCCGGCCCGCTTTTCTGCGCATGGGTGAAGACGGCCTAGTTACTTTGCCTTCTCCGTCCGCACCACCAGCACGTCGCAGGGCGCGAGCCGCACCACCCGCGCGGCCGTGCTGCCGAAGAGGAGGCGCTCCAGGGTGGAGTGCCCCACCTGGGCCACCACCAGCAGGGTCTGGGGGTCGGCCTCGGAAACCAGTTCCTCGGCGGGCCCGCCCCATTTCACGATGACCGTGCCCCCGGCATAGGGCTGGACCCAGGCCTCCAGTTGTTCCCGGGCGTGGTCTTCCATGGTGTGGAGCCAGGCTGGATCAGGCAAGGCGATTTGGGCCTCCGGCAGCATGGGAGCGGGGGGCTGCAGCACGTGCATGGCCACCAGGGGCACGGCGCACTGCTTGGCCCAGCTGCCGGCCCGCTCCAGGGCCTGCTTCGAGGCTTCCGAGAAATCCACACCCACCAGCACCCTCGTGATCATGGCGACCCCCGTTTGGACACCCCAAAGATAAGGCCATGGTCGTCAATTGGCGGGTGAAATGTTCGACTCGGACTTGAAATAAGAGTTGCAACATCTATAATGACCTGTGGAGGCACCATGATCACCCTGCGGCCTGCAGCATCCCGGGGCCACGCCGATTTCGGCTGGCTGGACACCCACCACACCTTCTCCTTCGGCGACTACTTCGAGCCCGACCACGAGCGGTTTCGCGCCCTGCGGGTGCTGAACGAGGATCGGGTCGCTCCCGGCAAGGGCTTCGGAACCCATGGGCACCGGGACATGGAGATCCTGACCTGGGTGCTGTCGGGGGCCCTGGAGCACCGGGACAGCCTGGGCACCCACGGCATCATCCGGCCCGGTGAGGCCCAGGTCATGAGCGCCGGCACGGGCATCCGCCACAGCGAGTTCAACGCCTCGGCCACCGAATCGGTGCACTTCCTCCAGATCTGGATCCTGCCGGAGCGACAGGGCCTGGCGCCGCGCTATGACCAGGTTGCCTTCGCCGACGGCGATTTCCGGAATCGCCTGCAGCTCATCGCCAGCCCTGATGGTGCGCAAGGCTCGGTGAAGCTGTTCCAGGATGTGAGAGTCTCCATCGCCCGGCTGGACCCGGGCCGAGAGGTGGGACTCGAGCTCCTGCCCGGACGCGCCGGTTTCCTTCAGGTGAGCCTGGGTTCGTTGGTGGTGAACGGCGTCGCCATGCATGCCGGGGACGGCGCGCGCATCGAAGGGGAACCCTCCCTCCGCGTGACGGCAGGGGACCCTTCCGAATTCCTGTTCTTCGATCTCGCCTGAGGAGGTGCCCATGATCAGCAGACCCGTCCACTCCCTGGTTCCCGGTCAGCCCACCCAGGATGGCAACCGCGTGCCCCTCACCCGCCTGGTGCCCGGTCGGGGCCAGCGCGGGGACGAGGCCTTCCGGGCCATGGACCCCTTCCTGCTCATGGACCACTTCGGCCCCATGGTGCTGCCCCCGGGCACGGACGCGGGCTTCCCGCCCCACCCTCACCGGGGCTTCCAGACGCTCACCTACCTCATCCAGGGCGCTTTCCGGCACCGGGACAGCACCGGCGGTTCCGGCCTGCTGCGGCCCGGGGGCGCCCAGCTCATGAATGCCGGTTCGGGCATCGTCCACGAGGAGATGCCGGTGCCCGAGCAACTGGAGGCTGGCGGTCCCATCGAAGGGGTGCAGCTCTGGATCAACCTGCCGAAGGCGGACAAGGGAAGCCAGCCCGGCTACACCGACCTGCAGCCCGAGAGCCTGCCCTGGACGGCCCTTCCCGGTGGCCGCATCCGAGTGCTGGCGGGCACCTGGGCGGGCGTGACGGGGCCCGCCCAGACCCCCGCGACCATCGCCTATGCCCACCTGGAACTGGAACCCGGGGCCCGGTTCGAGCAGCCCCTTCCTGCAGGCTGGACCGCCGCGGTGGTTCCCCTGCAGGGCAGGGTCCGCATCGCGGGCACAGAGGTTCCCGCCGACACCGTGGCCCTCCTGGGAGATGGAGAATCCCTGGCCCTGGAAGCGGTGGCCGCCGCCAGCCTCATGCTCCTGGCGGGGGAGCCCCTCCAGGAGCCCATCGCCCACTACGGTCCCTTCGTCATGAACACCCGGGAGGAGATCGAGCAGGCGGTCCTCGACTACCAGCAGGGGCGCATGGGGCACCTGGACTGAAGTAGCAGCAAGGCTTCGGCAAGGCCGAAGAGATGGCATTCCCCGGACGGTCCCCATGCCCCACCCAGCCAGCCCGAACCCCGCGGATGGCAACCTCAGCGGCGGTTCCACCTCATTCATCCAGGATCTCGCCGGACTGGAGACCGTGGTCAACCGCTCGGCTGCGGGTGCCGCCCGTACCTCCGTCCGGGTGCAAAGCCTGGCCCGGGAGATCGATCAGATCCTCAGCAGCACCCGCTCCATGCAGGCCACCCTGGAAGGGCTGGGGGGCAGCATTTCCCAGGCTGCGGCTTCGGCCGAAGAGGGGGCCGAATCCACCCGCCACATGGCGGACCTCACCCGCCAGGGTCGCCAGGAAAGCGACCAGGCCGTGGCCACGGTCCGCCAGCTTCAGGAACAGACCGCGGTGACCGCCGAGCGGCTGGCATCCCTCATGGAGCACATCTCCAAGGTGAACGAGGTCTCCCTGGTGATCGGCGAGATTGCAGACCGCACGGGGATGCTCAGCCTCAACGCGGCCATCGAGGCGGCCCATGCGGGGGCTGCGGGCCGGGGGTTCGCGGTGGTGGCCGACGAGGTCCGCAAGCTGGCCGATCGCACCAGCCGGCAGACCCAGGAGATCGCAGCCCTGCTGGAGGCCATCCGGAAGGATCTGGAACCGGCCCGGGAGGCCATGAACCAAAGCCTGGGTCTGGCCTCCGACACCAGGAACCAGGTGGAGGCGGTGGAGCAGCGGCTCTCCGATATCGCTGAACTGGCCGAATCCACTGCGGGACACGTGTCCAGCCTGGCCCACACGGCTGCGGAGGAACGGGCCGCGGCCCAGGCCCTGGTGGAGGCTTCGACCCAGCTGCTGGCGTCCACCCAGTCCCTCAAGGCCGGCGCTGAAGCGGTTGCCCAGGATGCCTTCAGCGTGTCCTCCCTCACCGAGGAGGGACACCGTCACCTGGCGGCCTACGACACCGGCTCGCTCTTCCATCGTGCCCTGGGACTGTCGCGCGACCTGGTCGGAACCAGCGTGAAGATCCTCGAATCCAATGTTTCCAAAGGAAAGCTCAAGGAATCCGAACTCCTGGCCTTGGACTACCGCGACATTCGCGGACCGGATATCCACAGCCTTTCCCAGTTCTTCAAGGTGCTTCGGGTGCCACCGGAGGGATTCACGCCGCCCAAGTTCCGGACCGCCTATGACGCCCTGGTGGAGCGGCCGCTGCAGGAAGCCTTCGACCGGGTCCTGGAGTTGGAGCCCCGGTTGACCTTCGCGCTGATCATCGATCTCAACAGCTACGCCCCTTCCCACAACCAGCGCTTCACCCAGGACTGGACTGGCCAGGCCGACAGGGACCTGGCGGGCAACCGCGTCAAGCGGTTCTTCACGGACAACCGGGTGCTGGTGCGGGGCGCGCGGCACGGGCTGGGCGAGGCGGCCGAAGCCCTGCCGGACCGGGCCTCCCGGCGGGACTTCGAGCGGGTCGCCGATCTTTCCGAACAGGCTTCGAACCCCCAGGACTTCCTGGTTCAGACCTACGCTCGGGACACCGGTGCCATCATCACCGTGCTCACCTTGCCCCTCCACGTCTGCGGGCAGCGCTATGGTGTGAGCCTGCTGGGCTGGTCCAGCGAAGGTTGATTAGAGCGGCCTGGCTTCAAGCTTCCGCTCCAGGGTGAAGTGGCCGGCGGCCAGCTTGCCGATGGCCCGAGCCAGGGCCTCGCGGCTGCAGGAGAGCTCGGCGCTCCAGACCTCCAGGGGCAGCTCGCCGCCCTCAGGATGGGTGCCTAACCAGGCCTGCCACAGGGCCGCAAGGGCCTCCGCAGCGGGCTCCTGGCGGTCCCGCCAGCCGCGCTCCTGGGGCCGCCGGGGCTCGTAGAACGTGGTGCCGCGCAGCTTGTCCGGCAGGAAGCTCTGCTCCCGCCCGTAGTCGTCGTGGGAGTAGTGGTAGCCCGCGCCGCGGCCGGCCTTGCGGGCCGTGGCGGTATGGGCATCGCGGATGGCCTCGGGGATGGGAGCATCCTCGGCGGCCAGGGCCGCATCCACCGCCAGGATGGTGGCGTTGCTCTTGGGCGCGTTGGCCACGTAGATGATGGCCTGGGCCAGGGGGATGCGGGCCTCGGGCCAGCCGATCTGCTCCACGGCGCGGCTGGCGGCTTCGCACAGGATGAAGGCCTGGGGATCGGCATTCCCCACATCCTCGGCGGCGCAGACCATGAGGCGCCGGGCGATGAAGCGGGGATCCTCGCCGCCACGGATCATGCGGCTCAGGTAGTAGAGGGCCGCATCGGCATCCGAGCCCCGCAGGCTCTTCTGGAAGGCGCTGGCCAGGTCGTAGTGGCCGTCGGCGCGATCGAACATCATGCGGCCGCCCAGGGCGCCCTGGAGCGATTCCAGATCCGGATCCGGCATCTCCATCCAGGTTTCCAGTCCCGAGAGCGCCGAGCGCAGATCGCCGCCGGCCCAGTTCGAAAGCCACTCGAACACGTCCGCAGGTTTCGGCTCACCCACCTTTTCCTTGGCCCAGGCCCGCTCGAGCACCTGCCGGATGTGGGCGGGCTCCAGGGCCTTGAGGGCGATGAGCTGGCAGCGGCTGCGCAGGGCGGGGTTCAGGTAGAAGGCCGGGTTCTCGGTGGTGGCACCGATGAGGATGGCCTCGCCGCGCTCGAGGAAGGGCAGCAGGATGTCCTGCTGGGCCCGGTTGAAGCGGTGGATCTCGTCCAGGAACACCACCGGAGGCACCGTGCGGAAGAGCGGCATCTCGCGGCTGTCCGCCAGGAACTTCTTCAGCTCGGCGGCGCTGCCACTGGCCCCGGAGAACTCCATGAACCCGTGGCCCGTGGCCTCCGCCAGGATCCGCGCCAGGGTGGTCTTCCCGGTGCCCGGCGGTCCCCACATCACCATGGAAGGCAGGCGGCCCCCCGCCGTGAGCCGGGTCAGGGCGCCCCTGGGGCCCAGCAGATGGGCCTGGCCCACCACCTGGTCGAGGGTGGCGGGGCGGAGGCGTTCGGGAAGGGGGATGTGGGACATGGCGACCCCTCCAGCCTATCAGCCCGCCTGTGCTAGGCTCCCCGCATGCCCCAGCTTTCCGCCTACGAACGCGATCCCTATGCCGCCTCTCTGGAGACCCGCGTCCTGCGCATGGGCGAAGAGAAGGGTAGGCCCTTCGCCGTCCTCGAGGACACGGTCTTCTACCCGGAGGGGGGCGGCCAGCCCTGCGACTTCGGCACCGTGAATGGCGCGGCGGTGGTGGATGTCCAGAAGCGTGAAGGCGAGATCCGGCACTACCTGGGCGCCACCCTTGCCCAAGGTCCGGCTTCGCTGAGGTTGGACTGGGCCCGCCGCTTCGACCACATGCAGCAGCACACCGGCCAGCACCTGCTCACGGCCCTGGCCCAGGACCGGTTCCAGTGGGCGACCACGGCCTTCCATCTGGGGGCGTCGGTCTGTGACATCGAGCTTTCTTGTCACTCCATGTCGCTGCGCGACATGGAGCAATTGGAAGAGGCCGTCGCCGCCGAGATCCGCGCCTGCCGGGAGGTGACGGCCCGCTGGGTGAGCGCCGAGGCCTACGCCCAGGAGGCGGTGCGCTCCCGGGGCCTTCCCGAGGGCCACACCGGCGACATCCGCCTGGTGCAGATCACGGGGCTGGACCTGAACACCTGCGGTGGCACCCATCTGCAGCACACCGGCGAGCTCGAAACCCTCAAGCTGTTGGGCACCGAAAGCATCCGTGGGGGTACGCGCCTTTTCTATGTGGCCGGAAGGCGCGCCAGGCTGCGCCTGGACGCGCATGAAAAGCGCAATGCGACGCTGCGGACACTGCTGGGTGCCCCGGATGATGAGCTCCTTCCCGCCCTGCAGATCAAGCTGGACCAGCTTCTGGCCCTGGAGCGCCGCAGCCGGAAAATGGAAGAAGAGCTGGCCGAGTACCAGGCCGCGGCCCTGGCCGCCCAGCCCGGTGGTCTGGTGGAGGCCCACCTCGAAGGCCGGGACATGGCCTACCTGCAGAAGCTGGCCCGGGGCATCCTCACGGCGGCTCCCGCCAAGGCCGTGTTCCTCACTGCCGATGTTGGCGGACCAGGGATCTTCCTGCTGAGCGCAGGGGCAGCCTCTTCCCTCGATGTGCCCACCGCCGGGAAAGCCGTGGCCACGATCCTGGCCGCCAAGGGAGGCGGCTCGGGCCAGAGCTTCCAGGGCAAGGCGTTGAGCCTGGCGGCCCGGGCTGAAGCCCTGCTCCGGCTCCGGGCTACCGAGGGCTGATCCATGCTCAGGTCCCTGAATCCATGGATCGCAGGACTCCTCAAGCTCCTGCTCTGGGGCCTGGCGGCCTATGCGGGCCTCTGCCTGGCGGCCTTCCTGGGCCAGCGGCGGCTCATGTACTTCCCGGAGCGCACCTCCGAAAGGGAGGCCCTGCAGCGGGCCGCCCGCCTGGGCCTTGGGCCCTGGCGGGATGGGGAAGGGCGGATCATCGGCTGGCGTCGCCCCCTGGTGGCTCCAGCCCACCGACCCCGGGTGCTGCTGATGCATGGCAACGCCGGAGATGCCCAGGGTCGTGTGGCGTACCTCCCCCTGCTGGAAGCCGCCGGTTTCGAAGCCGTGCTGCTGGAGTATCCGGGCTATGGATGCCGTCCCGGAGCACCTTCCGAAGCCGCGTTCGTGGCTGATGCCCGGGCCGCCCTGGCCCGGCTGCGCACCGAGGGCGCGCCCATCTTCCTCCTGGGCGAAAGCCTGGGCTCGGGGGTCGCAGCGCAGGTGGCCGCGGCGGACCCAGCAGCGGTCGCTGGGCTCCTGCTGGTGACCCCCTTCGCCCGCATGACCGAGGTGGCCGCCTGGCACTACCCCATCTTCCCCATGGGACTCCTTCTGCGGGACCGCTGGAACAGCCTGGATGCCATCCGGAACTACCCGGGCCCCGTGTCACTCCTGATCGCAGGCCGGGATGAGGTGGTGGGCGCCCCCCAGGGGCACCGCCTGGCGGAGGCCTGTCCTGGACCAAACAAGGCGTGGGAGGTTCCCCTGGCAGGCCACAACGAACTCCCCCTGCATCCGGGGCCACCCTGGTCCGAGGCCCTCGCTTTCCTCCGCGCCCGGTCGGGGATGGGACAATGACCCGATGATCTACCTCGACCACAACGCCACCACACCCCTGGCACCCGAGGCCTTCGAGGCCATGCGGCCCTGGTTCACGGAGCGCTTCGGCAATGCCAGCTCGGCCTATGCGCTGGGACATCTGTCGGACGGCGCGGTGGTGGCGGCGCGGGAGCAGGTGGCGGCCCTGGTGGGCTGCACCCCGGCGGAGATCGTCTTCACCAGCGGCGGCACCGAGAGCCTGAACCATGCCTTCCGGGGCGTGTGGGAGGCCTTTGCCGCCAAGCGCCACCTGGTCACTACCGCCGTCGAACATCCCGCCGTGCGAGCCCTGGTGCTGTGGTGGAAGGGGCAGGGGGGCGAGGTCTCGGATATAGGCGTGGACGGCGAAGGACGGCTGGACCTGGCTGCCCTGGCAGCAGCGGTCCGCCAGGACACGGCCCTGGTGGCGGTGATGGCGGCCAACAACGAATCCGGCGTGCTCTTTCCCGTGGCCGAGGCCGCCCGCATCGCGAGGCTGAAAGGCGCGCTCTGCCTGGTGGACGCCACCCAGGCCGCAGGCAAGATTCCCTTGGATGCGGTGGCCTTGGGCGCGGATCTGCTCTGCCTCAGCGGCCACAAGTTCTGCGGCCCCAAGGGCACGGGCCTGCTCATGATCCGCCGGGGGGTGCGTCTGAAGCCCCTGATGCTGGGCGGCTCCCAGGAGCGTGGAAGGCGGGGCGGCACCGAGAACGTGCCCGGGATCGTGGGGCTGGGCGCCGCTGCAGTGCTGGCCCTGACGCACTTGCCGGGGATGGACCAGGTACGGCGGCTGCGAGACCAGCTGGAGGCGCACCTCCTCGAAAGCATCCCCGAGGTCCACCTCCATGGGGCCGGAACCGATCGCCTTCCGAATACGTGCCTGGTGGGCTTCGCCGGCCTCGAAGGCGAGGCGCTGCAGCTGAGGCTGGCGGAGCACGGCATCTGCGTCTCCACCGGCAGCGCCTGCAGTACGGGCATGCGTGAACCCAGCCACGTGCTCCGCGCCATGCGGGTGCCCGATGCCTACGCCCAGGGTACCGTCCGCTTCAGCCTGGGTCGGGATACCCGCCCGGAGGACATGGCCAAGGTGCGGGATCTCTTGCCGGGGCTCGTGGCCGGGCTGAGGGAAAACAGACCCTAGAGGAATTGACGGGAAAAAACCAGGCGAATCCGGTGCGACCAGGATTTGTCGTCCACGGAATCAGGTAGGATCTGGGAGGTCCCACCCTGGCACACCCCCCCCCGCTAATCCGCTTGAACGAACGAGGCTTGCATGGGCTTTGAACGCCTGAAGGACTTGGCCAGCAGGCTCCGACTGGGCAAGGTGGCGCCGGCCTCTCCCTGGCGGGCGCCAAGGACCCTCGATCGGGGCCCCCTGGGGGAGGCCGACCTGGATCTGGACGGGAAGGGGCATGGCCTGGCCCTCTGGGAAAGCGAGGGGCAGCTCTGGAGCATGCCCATCGGCCCCCATTCCGCCCCGGCCATCATGCGGCTCCCCCTGGGGGAGGGTACGCAGCCCAGCATCGTCATGAACCCTGCAGGCCGGGGGATGGCGCTATGGAAGTACGAAGCCAAGGGGGAACGGCAGATCCTGGCCAAAGTCCTGGGTGGGGCTGAGGAGCATGCCCGCGTGGTCTTCAGGACCGAGGGCCAGGTCCACCACCTCCAGGTGACCATCGACCGGCGCGGCAATGCCCTGGTGGTCTGGCTTCTGGAGAAAGATGGCGGCATCGAGGTGATGACCCAGTCCTTCGACTTCCGGGACCTGGCCTGGGAGCCTTCACCCACCACCCTCGGCAATCCCGCGGTGCGCCTCGCAGAGCCGCGCATCGCAGGGAACTACCGGGAACACGCCATGGTCCTCTGGGAAGATGAGGGCACTTCCGCAGGGCTCGTGGCCAGCCACTTCTGGCCGGGAGATCGCATCTGGTCGGATCGGCCCATGCCTGTGGTCAAGCAATCGACCCACGACCATCGGGTGGTCATGGATGACCAGGGGAATGCCCTGGCGCTCTGGATCCAGTCCCCCCACGGCAACCGGAGTCTGCTCCAGGCCAGTTTCTATGATGTCCAGCGCAGCGAGTGGGGGGAGCCTGAGGTCATCAGCCAGGCCCAGACCATCTCCTCCCCCCGGCTGGTGATGTCGGGCCAGGGGGAGGCACTGGCCGCCTGGTGCCAGGCTGAGGGACACGGCGCTTCCCGCCTGATCACCAAGGACTTCCGGAAGGGCCGTTGGGAAGCCGGAGTGGACTGCCTCGAACTGGGCCATGGCTCGGTCCTGGATTTCGCCATCGATCTGGGGCCGGGGGGCGAGGCTGGCCTGCTGGCGGTGCACCGGGGACCCGAAGGCGAGTGGGTTTCAGCCCGCCTGCGCCACCATGAATGGTCCCCGTCCTTCCCCCTGCTGCCGCCTTCCCCCAGGCCCTGCTCCTGCCCCCGGCTCCGGCTGTGCCCCCAGGGGGCCTCCGCGCTCTGGATCCAGGGCGCGGGCAAGGAAAGGACCCTGCTCCTGGTGGAGACCAGGTGAGCCGGACCTCCGGGGCCCGGTTTCAGTCCCGTGCCAGCAGCTGCCGGGCATAGTGCTCCACCGCGTAGGGCAGCCAGCGGTGCCCCGGCAGATCCCGGCTGAGGTAGCCCATGTGGCCGCCCCTGGCTTCCAGGTGCAGGTGGACCGCGGGGGAGGTCGAGGCTTCCACCGCGTGTCGCCAGGGGATGAAGGGATCGTCCTGGGCCATGAGGACGACCGTGGGCACGGTGATCTTCGCCAGGTGGTGCCGGGCGGAGCAGCGGGCGTAGTAGTCGTCGGCATCCTGGAATCCACCCGCCGGGGCCGTGTAGGCTTCGTCGAATTCCCGCAGGCTCATGGTGGGCCAGGTCGGGTACACGGATGGGATCAGGCCATCCTCGATCCGTTGCTGGATGGCTAGGCGGCAGCGCCGGATGAAGCGCAGCTCATAGAGGCGGCTGAGCCCGCCGTGGATGGCCGCGGCGCAGGCGCCCAGGTCGATGGGCGGGTTGACGGCGATGGCCGCGTCGGGGGTGGCGACGGCTTCCGGCAGCCCGCCCCCCAGGTTCAGCAGCAGGGCGTTGGCAGACAGGGAATAGGCCACCGCCAGCTGCCGCAGGCCCGGATGGCGGACCCTGGCCGCCGCGAAGGTCACCCCCAGGTCATCGCCGGACCCGCTGTGGTAGGGCCGTTTGGCCAGGCCCCGGCCCTCGCCGCAGCCCCGGTGGTTCACGGTCCAGACGTGGTGGCCGAGCTTCCGCGCCATGGCCACCGTGCGGCGCACGTAGTGGGCCTGGTCGTCACCCCCCAGGCCATGGAACACCAGGGTCAGGACCTCCGTCTCGCCCGGATAGTGCCGACCCGCCAGCTGGTCCCCATCGGGCAGAGGGATTCGGAATGGCTCGGAAGGGAAGGCCGGGGGCTCCCCCGGCAGGTAGTTGCCCAGGATGGTCTGCAGGTGGCCCGAAGGCGCCCACCAGGGGGCACGGCAGGGGAGGGGGGGCGGGTCGAGCCTCAGCATCCACCCAGTGTGCACCACCCCCCCTGTCTCACAGACGCCGCAGCCTGGCTTTGCCCGGCTGCGGTGTGGGGGTTCCGGGGGGACATCGCGAGCCAAGCGAGCAGGCGGTCCCCCAGGGAGAACATCAGTCGCTTAGTCGTTTCGCTTGAAGACGAGCTTGTAGCTGAAGGGGTTGTCCAGCTTCGGATGGGTGTAGGTGACCTGGAGGGCCAGGGAGTTCCCATCCTTGCGCATGGAGTAGACCTGCTTGAGGGTGAAGCCATCTCCCGTGAGGGTCTGGATCATGGTCGGTCCGTTTCTGGTGAGCGTGGCCTTGAACTTCTCATCGTCGCTGCGCTTCCAGTCCGACTCGGTGCCATCGGAGGGGGTGTCGATGGGTCGCTCCTTGCCCATGGTCACGGAAAAGCCGTCCCCGGCCAGAATGTCCAGCTTGCTGAAGCTGCGGCAGGCGGTCTGGAGCTTCTTCTTCCAGTAGAGCTTCATGGCAAAGTTCTGGTCCTTGAGGTGGGCTTCGATCTGCTCGTCGATCTTGTCACTTTGTGAAGCGTGGAGGCTCCACTCCCCATCCCACTCGATCTTGGCCTCCTGGGTGGATTCAACGGTCCTGGGGGCGGTTTTGGGCTTCTGGGCCATGGCCGGAAGGGCAAGGAGGCAAGGTAAAGCCAGAAGGGCGGCGCGCATGGGGACTCCGGGTCGGCTGCCTGGAGCCTACCCCTCCTGGTGCGATTGGGGAAGAGCCACCTGTGACCGGCGTAACAAAGCTGACAGCGGGGCCTGGAAAGAGAGGATTGACAAGGGGTGGCGTGTAACCTGATACGCATTCAGCCCAATCAAACCGGGCACTCATCCAAGGAGTGTGGCCATGAAGAAACAGGAAGCCCTCGATTACCATTCGATGGGACGGAAGGGGAAGATCGAGGTCATCGCCACGAAGCCCTGTTCCACCGCGCGTGACTTGTCCCTGGCCTATTCCCCGGGTGTGGCCGAGCCCTGCCTTGCCATCGAAAAGGACCCCGAACTGGCCTACGAATACACCGCCAAGGGCAACCTGGTGGCCGTGATCTCCAATGGTACCGCCGTGCTGGGCCTCGGCAACATCGGCGCCCTGGCCGGCAAGCCGGTCATGGAAGGCAAGGGCGTGCTCTTCAAGCGCTTCGCCGACATCGACGTATTCGACATCGAAGTGAATGAACTGGACATCGACAAGTTCTGCCAGGTGGTGAAGGCCCTGGAGCCCACCTTCGGCGGTGTGAACCTCGAGGACATCAAGGCCCCCGAGTGCTTTGAGATCGAGACCCGGCTGAAGAAGGAAATGAACATTCCCGTCTTCCACGACGACCAGCACGGCACCGCCATCATCAGCACCGCCGCCCTGATGAATGCCTCCGAGATCGTGAAGAAGAAACTCAGCGACATGAAGGTGGTTTTCAGCGGCGCCGGCGCCTCCGCCATCGCCTGCGCGAACATGATGATCGCCGCCGGCGTGAAGCTCGAGAATCTCTGGCTTTGCGACACGAAGGGGCTGGTCTACACCGGCCGCACGGAAGGCAACAACATCTACAAGGACAAGTTCGCCAAGCCGAGCGATTGGCGCACCCTGGCTGACACCATCGTCAACGCCGACGTCTTCGTGGGCTGCTCCAGCAAGGGCGCCCTGACCCCCGAGATGCTGCTGAGCATGGCCAAGAACCCCATCGTCTTCGCCCTGGCGAACCCCGATCCGGAGATCGACTACCCCACCGCCAAGGCCACCCGCGATGACATCATCCTGGCCACGGGCCGCAGCGACTACCCGAACCAGGTGAACAACGTCCTTGGCTTCCCCTTCATCTTCCGCGGCGCCCTGGATGTGCGCGCCTCCGAGATCAACGAACCCATGAAGCTGGCGGCCTCCCAGGCCCTCGCCGCCTTGGCCAAGGAAGAAGTTCCGAACTCCGTCATCAAGGCGTATTCAGGGCAGAAGTTCACTTTTGGCCCCGACTACATCATCCCCAAGCCCTTCGATCCCCGCGTGCTCCTGTGGGTGGCTCCGGCCGTCGCCAAGGCCGCCATGGACAGCGGCGTGGCCCGCAAGCCCATCGCCGACATGAAGGCCTACGTCGAGCGTCTCGAAGGCCTGCAAGGGCGGAGCAAGGACGTCATCCGCAGCGTGGTCCACCGCGCCAAGGAGAACCCCAAGCGCGTGGTCTTCCCCGAGGGCGATCATCCGCTGATCCTCCAGGCCGTCTCCCAGATGGTGGACGAAGGCATCTGCATCCCGATCCTGCTGGGTGAGCCCGCCAAGATCCAGGCCGTGGCGGCCGACCACGGCATCAGCCTCGAGGGCATCGAGATCCTCGATCCCGGCACGGTGTCCTGGCGCAAGGAGGCCGAAGATGCCTTCTATGACCTGCGCAAGCGCCGCGGCGTCACCCGCTTCGAGGCCAAGCGCCAGATTCACCGCCGCATCTACTTCGGCGCCATGATGTGCCGCCTGGGCAAGGCGGACGGCCTCATCGCCGGCCTGACGATGTACTACCCCGAGACCATCCGGCCCTGC
This sequence comes from Candidatus Geothrix skivensis, assembly GCA_016721195.1. Lineage (GTDB taxonomy): Bacteria > Acidobacteriota > Holophagae > Holophagales > Holophagaceae > Geothrix > Geothrix skivensis. Next base: position 870,316 of record JADKIO010000005.1, read on the forward strand.
CTGGAGGTCATCGGCACCCGCAAGGGCGTCAAGAAGGTCTGTGGTGTCTACACCATGGTCCTCAAGAACCGGGTCCTGTTCTTCTCCGATACGACGATGAACATCGAGCCCACCGGTGAGGAACTGGCGGAAATCGCCATGCTCACCTCGGACCTGGTGAAGGACACCTTCAACATGGAACCGAAGGTGGCCATGCTCTCCTTCTCCAGCTTCGGCAGCGTGGAGCATCCCCTGGTCCGTAAGGTCCAGAAGGCCGTGGAGATCATCAAGGCCGCTCGACCCGAGCTGAAGTGCGATGGCGAGATGCAGGCGGACACTGCGCTGGCCGACGGTGTTCTGGCTGAGAGCTACCCCTGGGTGGACCTGCCCGGCGGGCCGAACGTGCTGATCTTCCCCGACCTCACCAGCGGCAACATCGCCTACAAGCTGGTGCAGCGGCTGGCGGGCGCCGAGGTCATCGGTCCCATCACCTGCGGCATGGCCGCCCCGGTCCACGTGCTCCAGCGGCACAGCGACCTGAACGACATCATCCATCTCACGGCCCTCACCGTGGTCGAGGCGCAGATGAAGTAGTCCGCAGTCCGGTTTCTTTGAAAAGCGGGGGCCCATGGGCCCCCGCCTTTGTCCTGCGCACCATTCCGTCCATCCCTGGTACCTGGAGAATGGTCTTCAGGACTGCTGCAGCTGAGCGAGCCAGGCCTGGATCTCGGGATCCGGATCGGGATTGAGCCGCAGGGCCTCCCGGAGGTCGGCAAGGGCGGGCTCGGGTTCGTCCCGCTGGAGGTGGATGAAGGCCCGCTCCTTGTGGACCCTGGGATTCAGCGGGTCCAGCAGGATCAGGTGGGTGCCGGTCCAGAGGGACTCCTCCCAGTCCTCCGCGTGCATGAAGCGCAGATGCAGGTTCCGCACGAGACGGATGAGGATGTCCCGATCGGTGGTGGGGTGCAGCATGTTCCTGTGGAAGGCCACGCGTCCCGCAGTGGCGGACCGCACCAGCTCGGCGCCGCCTTCCTCCCCCACGGGGCGGCCCCGATGGAAGGGATCGAAATAGAGCAGACCGAAATCCGTGCGCAGGGCCGTGATGAAGTGGCCGGGCAGCCCCACGCCCACGGCATCGAAGCCCATGCGGCGGGCCAGGTCGATCCAGAGGATGCTGAGCGAAATGGGCAGTCCCCTGCGCCGCAGCAGCACCTCCGGGAGGAGGGCATTGACCGGATCATCGAAGGTTTCCCGGTCGCCATCGAAGCCTAGCTCTTCGAAGAGCAGGTGGTTCAGGGCGTCGATGGCCTGGTGGGTGTTCCAGGGGAGGGGCATCTTCCCGGCCAGGGAGAAGGCCCAGTCATTGAGTTGCAGGGAGACGTGGATGGGATCGGGATCATCCAGCGCGGGCGCCACGGCGTGGACGGCCCCCTCCGCCAGGTTTCGGCAGTCGGGGTTCTCCCGGAGGTATTCAAGCAGGGACATCAAGCCCTCCTGCGAATGACGGCCCGCGCCCCGAGGGCCAGGGCCACCAAGGCCATGGCCCCCCAGATCCAGCCCTGCCAGGCGGTGGTGGCGGATTGGAGCTTCTTGGTCTCCTCGGCCTTACGAACGTTCTCTTCGATGGACAACTTGGACTTGACCTCCCGGGCCTCCTGGACGGCCTTCTGGGCCGATTCCCGCCCGGCCTTCAATTCCTTGGCGACGGGATCCTGATCTTCCTCCAGGCCCAGCACCGCGACTTTCTGCAGGGTTCCGGCCTGGGGTCGCCGGCCCAGGGGCACCGTGGAGCCCTCACCTTCCTGGGGGAACGATGATTGGCCGGCGGCGATGGATTCGGCGAGGGCCTGGACATCCTCCCGCAGCGCCTGCAGCACCTGGTTCTGGCGATGGACCTGGGCGCCCTGGATCCAGAGCAGCCCCAGTTGCAGGGCCAGGAAAGTGGGAATGATCCAGCGTAGGGAAGAGCGAGCCATCAGGCCTCCCTCCCTAGGATAAACAAAGTCCGGTCATCGCGGTTCTGGGTATCGAACGCGGCCACATCATTGAAGACCGCCTCACAGGCAGCCCGGGGGCTGCCGGTACCCCAGAGACGGCGCAGCTGGGTGCTCAGGCGGCCCAAACCATAGAGCTCGCCATCCCGGTTCATGGCCTCGGAAAGCCCATCGCTGTAGAGCACCATCCAGCCCCTGGGAGGCAGGGTGCCTTCGATCACCTTCCAGTCGCCCAGCCCGGCGGGACGCAGGCCCAGGCCCCGCCCATGGGGGATGACTTCGTGGGATCCATCCTCGTCGAGCCCCTGCAGCACGAGGGCGCCGGGGTGGCCAGCTCGGGCCAGGCGGTAGTTCCCGGCCTCATCCCACTCCAGCAGGATGAGGGTGAGGAAGCCCCGGTGGCCCAGCAGCTGCCGCAGGGTCTGGTCCAGGGAACATAGGATCTCCTCCAGGGGCTGATCCTCCCGCTGGGCGGCCTGCTCCAGCAGGGCCGTGGCCTGGGCCATGTAGAGGGCCGCGGCGAGGCCCTTGCCGCAGACGTCGCCCACCGCCGCGATCCAGGTGCCGCTGGGCCGTCGCTTCACGAAGAGCAGGTCCCCGCCCGTCTCCTCGGCGGGTTCGAGGCGCAGGGCCACCTGGAAGCCGGGAATGGGCGGCACGAAGGAGGTGACCAGGCCCTCCTGGATGTGCCGGGCGGTCTCCAGCTCCTGGCTCAGCCGCTCCTGGGCCACCAGGCGTTGGTGCATGACGGCTGTCTCCAGGACCTGGCCCGCAGCCAGGGCCACTTCCCGCAGCAGCTCGCGATCCTCCCGGCCGTAGTTCAGCTCGGCGTACTTGCCCCCCAGCAGCACGGCCGTGTGGGGCGTGTCGCCGGCGAGGATGAGCAGCATCAGCTGAGCCTCCAGTGCGTCCACATGGGCCCTCACGGTACCGCCCTGCTCGCGGATCCAGTCCGCCTCCTCGCCACCCAGGCCCAGCACCAGCTCCCGGTTCTCCCGGGCCAGCCGCAGCAGGCCCGGCGGGATCCGCAGGGGTTGGGGCGCGAAGTGGACCCGGTGCTCTTCGCGATCCGAGCCTTCGGCCGCGGGCAGCATCACCTGGCGGTCCTCGATGGGCAGCACCTCCAGCAACTGGGGCTGGAAGGCCTCCCCGAGGGCCCGGCGCACGGACTTGACCAGGGCTTCCTCGCTGAACCGCTTGCGGGGCTCCCGCACCGCGCTGAGGGCGATCTCGCGGGTGCTTGAGAAGTCCCGCCGGAAGCGGCGCCGGATGCCCAGCAGCAGCCGCCGCAGCACCCAGCCCAGGGGCAGGGCCAGGATGCCGATGAGGGCCCCGGCCCAGCCGGAGGGGATCGCCGAGAGATGGGAGAAGGCCCAGGCCAGGCCCCCCAGGTAGGCCCCGGCCGTCAGCCCGATGATGCCCATGTAGGCCACCCACCGGAGGAGCACCTTCCGCACGTCGAAGAGCCCGTGGCGGATGATGGCGTAGGCGAAGCTGAGGGGCAGCAACGGCACTGGCAGCATGAAGATGAAGATCTGCCGGCGGAAGAGGAGGCTGTCACCGAACCGGGCCTGGAGCAGGGTCCAGGCCAGCAGATCCAGGCAGAGGGCCGCGGTCACGATCAGGGAGGGCAGCAGGGCCTTCCGAAGCCGCTCCGGGGCCTTGAAGGTGCCCGCCAGGAAGAACCCCAGGCCCGTGAGGGCCGCCGCGATGTAGAGCGAGACGGGCAGGATGGCCAGGGCCCTCAGGAGGGTGCGCAGCGCGCCATCCGGCGGGGCCCCCGAAGGCAGCCTGGGCACGCCCCCATTGACGAAGATCCAGGCCCGGATCAGGAAGAGCACCAACGCCATCAGGGCGAAGGTGGCGTACATCGCCTGGAGGAAGCGGCGGTTCTTCCGCCACTCGTGGGGGTGGGGGAAGCGCAGGAAGAAGTGGACCCAGAGCGGGGGCAGCAGGGCGGTGGCCACGGCGGCCATGAGGCCGATGACGATGGCGGCCGCCAGGGGCGGGTTGCCGGAGAGGGTGGCGCCCGACAGCAGCAGTGCGGTGGCGCCCACATAGAAGAAGTGCCGGGAGGATTTCCGTTCCGGCGCCGAGATCACCACCAGGAGGCCGGTGAGCCAGGCAATGATGCCGTTCGCCAGCAGGGCGATCTGGAACCAGTCCAGGGGCTTCACCAGGCGGACCGGGACGAGGATCTGCTGGTTCTGCCGCCGGATGGTGTAGGCGAGGATGGTGCCCTCGGCCTTGCCGTTGATGTAGCGCTGGGCCCGGAGGGTGCCTTCCACGGTGGGCTCGTAGGCCCGGCCCTGGATCTTCACCAGCTCGTCCCCCTCCAGCAGCCCGGCTTCCTCCGCCACGCCGTCGGGGAGGATCTCCCGGATGACGATCTTCCCGTTTTCCACCCGCCAGGAGCACTGATCGTCCGAGCCCGCGTACAGCCACTGGTTGAGGGCGAAGGAGCCCAGGGCCAGGGTCAGGCAGACCAGGCTGATCCACACCAGGCGCCAGCGGATGCGTTTGAAGTAGGGGTTCATGAAGCCTTTGTGGAAGAATGCCCGGATGGAGCGAAGCGCGCGAAAGGATGGGGGCTGCTGGCTGCTCGTGGGTGGGCGGCGGCGGCTGGGCCGGGCCCTGGCGGAGGATCTGGCCGGGGATCACGATCTGGTGCTGACCAGCTCGCGGCCCTGGGACGGGGAGACCTGGGTGGATGGGTTGTCGGAGAGGTCATGGATCCGGAGGCTCCACTGGGATGCGGAAGATCCGGGCCTGGTTTCCCGCATGATGGCAGATCTGGACACGTTGCAGACCGAAGGCCGGGTTATTTCCGGCGCCGTTTTACTGGCTGGAAACTTTCCCCTGCAGCCCCTGGGAACCTGGACACCCGCCTCGCTGGAGACCACCTGGCGCCTGAACGTGAGCTTCCCTTTCCTCTGCGCCCAGGCCCTCGCACCTTGCCTGTCCGAGGGCGCCTGTCTCCAGATCATTCTGGATACCTCGATCCACCATCCTTGGCTCAAGCGCCTGCCCTACAGCGCCGCCAAGGCCGGGCTGGCGACCCTGGTGCCGGGGCTCGCCCAGCTGCTGGCGCCCCGGGTGCGGGTGGTGGGTCATGCCCTGGGCGCCCTGCTGCCCGCCGAGGACGACCCCACAGGTTTTCTGGCGGAACGGACGCTGCTGAAGCGCATCGGCGAGCCCGCGGACCTCTGCCGGGCGGTCCGTTTCGCCGCCGACAGCCCCTTCCTCACCGGGGAGATCCTCACCCAGGATGGCGGGCGCCGCTGGGTGGATCGTTGATGGAGCATTTCCGCATGGGTGGGCACGGCCGCTCACGCTGCGCGTGAGCGGGAGGACGCGCCTCTGGCGCGTCCGATCAAGGATTGGGAAGGCAGTCAGGTGACAGATGAAGTTCAAAGTCAACGAAGTGTTCCACAGCATCCAGGGGGAAGGCGCCCGCATCGGGCGTCCATGCCTGTTCATCCGCCTCACGGGCTGCCCCTTGCGCTGCGTCTACTGCGACACGGACTACGCCTTCTACGAGGGCCAGATGCGCCATCTGGAATCCCTGCTCACCGAGGTGCGCCAGCGCCTCGGTGAGCCCAAAAAAGGTCCCAACGCGCCCTTCGTGGAACTCACGGGGGGCGAGCCCCTGGCCCATCCCCAGGCGCCGGAGCTGTTGAGGGCCCTCCTTGATCTCGGCTATGACGTCGCGCTGGAGACCGCCGGCAGCCACGACCTCGCCCCGGTGCCCCGGGAGGTGATCAAGATCGTGGATCGGAAGACCCCCGGCAGCGGCGAGGGCCACCGTTGGCTGGAATCCAACCTCGAGCACCTGGTGCCCGGCCAGGACGAGCTGAAGTTCGTCCTCTGCGATGAGGCCGACTATCACTGGGCCAGGGCCTGGTGCGCCGAGCGGGCGGTCTGGGACCGCCTGGAGGTGCTCTTCAGCCCCGTCTGGGGCCGCCTGGACCCCGCCTGGCTGGCGGAACGGGTGGTGGCCGACCGCCTGCCCGTGCGCGTGCAGGTGCAGCTGCACAAGGTCATCTGGGGCGTGGACCGCAAGGGGGTATAGGACGGGCGGGGCCTAGCCCTCCATTCCTCGACCAGAGCTCGAAGGGCCAGCCCCGATCAGCACGTTGAACTGGCTCTCCGGAGAACGCCAGTGCCGAGGTGCACCCCCGGCGGGAGGGAAACACGCCGCCGGAAGACTGGAGCGTTGCTACTTCGCGGCCTTCCAGCCAGCCAGTTCCTTCTCCAGGTTCTCGGTGTATTCCTTGGGCGCCCCGCCGGGCTTGGAGAGGTCGATGGCCTTCTGGAGGTGGGTCAGGGCCTCGGGCATGCGCTTGGCATCCTTGTAGATCCGGGCGGCGGTCTCGTGGTTCCAGAAGCTGTCGCCGATCTTCAGGCTCTTCTCGATCCAGCCCAGAGCCTTCTGGGCCTCGATGCCCTGCTCCTGGCAGTACCTCGCCGCCTGGTACCAGGGCACCCAGTCCGTGTCGGGGGCCTGCTTCAGCTTGTCCTCCAGCTGGGCCCAGTAGATGGCCTTGGTATCGAAGGCCACGGGGATGCTCACCCGCAGCTTCTCCCAGGCCAGCTCCACGGTGGCGTTGCTGGTGTCCGTGGGGACGATGCGGTAGTCCAGGTACTCGAGGAAGGGCGCGGCCTGGGGCGTGGCCTCCCAGCGCAGCTGGTCCTCCTCCTGCTTGTAGGCATAGGCCCCCCACTGCTTGGCTTTCTTGTTGAGGATGAGGGTCCAGGCCTTCTCGCCGGGGATGATGAAGAGGCCGTAGCTGCCGGCGGGCACGTCCTTGCCCGCGACTTTGGCGGCGTGGCTGAAGGTGATGACCGTGGCGTTGTTGGCGCCGGCCCGCCACACCTGGCCGAAGGGCACCACCTCGCCCCAGATCCTGCGGCCCTTCACGGCGGGCCGGGCAAAGGCCAAGTCGATCTTGCTGATGCCGATCTCCTGGGACAAAGTGGCCGCGGGGCTCACCCGCAGGGGCGCCAGGCGAACAGGCGCCGGCTTGTCCTGGGCGGCGAGGGAGAGGACGAGCAGGGGCGAAAGGAACAGGCTACGCATGGGGACCTCCAGGGGGCGGGAGTCGAGGGTATCACCAGACTTCGGAGGCAGGAGGAATCGTCCTGGCTGGCGGTTGAAGGTCTTGAGGAGGCCCCACCAGAGGCGCCGGCTGTTGCGACCATCGAAGCCCCGGGCGCGCAGGGCGGTCCAGAGGGCCAGGGCGAAGGATACTGCGAAATTCATGACCCCTATGAGGGCGACGCCCAGCAGGCCCCAGCCCACCTCCAGCCAGGAGAGAGAACCCTGGACCCACAGGCTCGCGGAGGCCAGGGCCAGGGCCGCCGCCTGCAGCGTGACGTGGCGCACCTCCAGGTGGATGCCTGCGAAGGCGAAGGCCATGGGCACGAAGACGAGCAGGAGACCCAGGGCCAGGTAGCCCATGAAGCCCGAGATGTGGCGGTGGACGAAGCGACCCAGCCCCTGCGCCCGATCCGCGCCGAGCAGGGCCCTGATCCGGCGGCTCTGGGCCAGGGCCTCGGGCAGGCGGCGGTAGGCGCTCCAGTTGGCGGCCCAGCCGGCGGCCAGGCTGGACAGCCAGAGGAGCACGCCCGTGGCCATCGCGAAGACCAGGGTCCAGCCCGAGAAGGGGTGGTTGCCATGCAGGCTGTGGAGGGCGGTTTCCGGCCCAAGGGGGCCATGTCCGCTGAGCCGGATCCACAGGGCCGATACGAGCAGGGCCGTGGGGATGGCGGCGAAGACATTGCCCACCGTGGCGATGACCTGGGTTCGGGTGATGGCTGCCACCAGCTCGATCTCCCGGGCCTGGCCATCCCCCGATTCCAGGGCCCGGGCCAGGGCGGCGGCGGTCATGGCCGGCTGCTTGGAGGCCAGGCTGAAGCCCAGCAGCTGCATGAGGAAGAAGCTGCCCGCGTAGTTCAGGGAGAGGCCGAGGCCCAGCAGCAGGGGCGCGAGGGGCAGGGCGGACAGGCCGTATTTCAGCAGGGCGGTGCCCGCCGTGAGCACGCCACCTCCCGCGGCGGACCAGCCCATGGCACGCCATTCGCTGCGGTCCCGGGCGATGTAGTGCTCGCCGGTATCCCCGGTGTGCTCGACCATCCGCCGCGCCAGCCGCTTCACGGCCGTGCGCAGCAGCGACAGGACCCCATGCTGGGAGGCGCTGCCCCGCACCAGGTCGGCGGCGAAGGCTCCACCATCGCCATCTCCCGAGGCGAAGAGCAGCAGCTGGGCGATGCGCTCGAGCATGGCCTCCAGCAGCTCGAGCCGGAACACCAGGTCGGTGGAAACGCCCCGGTCCTCGATGCGGTCGTGGGCCTGGTCCAGGGCTCTGGAGCATTCGGCCCGGCAGTGCTCCCAGGCCAGGCGCGCTTCGGGGTCCCCGGGCCGCTCGCCCCGTTCCCTGACGAAGCGGGAAAGGTTGAAGAAGGGGGAATCCGCGTCACTTCCCTGCGCGTCGAGGGAGAGCAGGTCCCGGGAGAGGCCCACCGCCGCGGCTCGGTGGGCCAGCAGCTGGGCGGCATGCACCCAGGTTTCCTGAGGTGGGGTTAGGAGCTCCGCCCAGGCCGACCGCAGATCCTCGGGCAGCCCCTCGATCCAGAGAGCATCCGCTTCGCAGAGATCCAGTCGGTCCAGCAGGCTGTAGAGATCCCCCTCGGGATCCAGACGGGGGATGATCCGGTCCACCAGCCGCTGGAAGCCTTCGCCCACCAGGGTGGTGCGGTCCGGCAGGCCCGTCTCCGCCAGCAGCCGGATGGCGGAGGTGTGGTTCCATTCCTCGGCCACCAGGTCCGTGAGACCGCGCTCTTGCAAGTCTTCCAGAAGCCGCCGCAGGCGACTCGTGCGCCGGGGCTCGCCATCGGGGGAAGCCGCCGGCGAGGCTTCCAGCAGCCAGCGCAGGAGGGGCTCCAGCCTTGGGGTGCCGTGCCCCAGCAGCTGATCCAGCCTTTGGTCGGACTGGGGCATCTGGACTCCAGAGGGTAACCCTCAGGGTGACATGAACCTAGGAAGTTGGCTTCTTCCGAAGGGTGGAGCCGCGCCTAGTCCCGTTGAGGAAGTCCGCCACGGCGGTGGGATCCACGGTGGCGGGGGTGCCGGACCAGGCCTGGGAGGGCCGCAGCATGATCAGCATGTCCTCGGGGCAGCCCACCTGCTCGTAGAGTCGCTCCACGCGTCGCGCCAATTGCGCGGAAGTGGTCTCCGTGGCCAGGGCTTCCTTCAGCAGGGCATCCCGCCAGCGGTCCTGGGCCTGGGACCAGCGGATGGCGCCGGGGCGCGGGGTCTTGCCCGTGGCCTCCACACAGGCCGCCCAGAGGTGGGCTTCGAAATGCTTCAAGGCCGAGCCCTCCAGGGCCCGCAGCCGCTGGACGGCGGGTCCCTCACCGGAGGCGCTGATCTGGATCTCCAGGGAGGTCAGGAAGCCGAAGTCGTACCCGACCACCAGGTCATCCCAGGTGAGGGTGCCGATGTGAGTGGTGAAGGCTTCGAGAGGGGTGCTGGCAGGTGACATGGAATCCTCTCAGGCAAGCAGGTGGAGGGCGAGGTGAACGGCGATCCGGGCGCTGGCTTCGGCGCCTTCCAGGGTGGGGGCCAGCTCCATGAGATCGGCCCCCAGCCAGGGATCGGGCCACTCCCGGGCGGCGTGGATGAGGCCCAGGGTCTCGGCCAGGCTCAGGCCGCCGGGCACGGGCTCGGCCACCGCGGGCACCAGGCTGGGATCCAGGGCGTCCAGGTCCAGGCTCAGGTAGGCCGGTCCCCGCCCGATGGAGGCGAGGTCCTCGTAAAGGGTGGGGGCCAGCAGGGGATCCCGCAGGTCCGTCGGAGTCCACATGCGCACGCCGGCTGACCGGAGGAAGTACAACTCTTCGTCATCGAAGCGCGGCGCCCGCAGACCGGCCTGCAGCACCCGCTCCGGGTCCAGGAGGCCTTCTTCGAGGGCCTGCCGCAGCCAGGTGCCGTGGTGGATGTCGGTGCCCCAGGCGGCCCCATCGGCAGCGTCGGGGTGGGCATCCACGTGCAGCAGGCCCAGGGGGCCGTGTTGCCGAGCCAGGGCCCGCAGGGCCCCCAGGGTCAGGGAATGATCGCCGCCCAGCAGCAGGGTCCGGCAGCCGTTCATGGCCCAGGCGCCCACGGTGGCCTGCACGGCCTCCAGGGCCCCAGCCAGGGAGAAGGGCAGGGTGGGGATGTTGCCGCCATCCAGCCAGCCCTCGGTGGCGGCGGGACCCAGGACGGGACGCCCCTCCCGGAGCCGCTCGGGCATGGGATGGGTGCCAAGGCCCATGGAGGCGGCCCGCAGGGCCCAGGGCCCCAGCCGGGCGCCGGGTCGGTTGATGACGCCCGCATCACAGGGCACACCCAGCACCACGCCGGTGGCAGGCCTGGGGTCGAGGCAGAGGGGCAGTCCGAGAAAGGGCGTGAGCCCCGTGCGGAGGCCGCGCATGAGGACATCAGCGGACATCAGAGCTCCGGGGTGCAAGGGCGTTCCTGAAGGCCGAGATCCAGGCAGAGGGCTCGCTGAAATCGGCGGGGTGCAGGGGCGCTTCGGCGGTGACGGTGACGAGGGTGCGGGTGGCGAAGAGGGTCCTGATGTGGGGCAGGAGGGTCTCATCGCCGGTCCAGGGATAGTGCGGCGCAGGACTGGCGATGCGCAGGGGCTGGGCGGGCAGCCCCAGCTCGAAGGCGGCCCGCAGGCCGCCCTCGTAGAAGGCCGCCAGCCGCTCGCCCCGGGTGGTGGTGCCCTCGGGGAACAGCAGCATGTCGCGGCCACTCTGCAGGGACGCGGTGAAGCTGGCCAGGGCCGCGGCTCGGCTGGTGGCATCCCCCCGATCCACGAAGTGGATGCCGGATCGCCGGGCCCAGCGGCCGATGATCGGGTAGCCGGCCACCTCCCCCTTGGCGATGGTGCCCATGGGCCGGAGGCTCATGAACACCAGGGGGTCCACCCAGCTGAGGTGGTTGGCCACCCAGAGGGTGATATCGGGCCGTGGCTGGCCCTGGATGAGCAGTTCCACACCCAGGGCCGGCAGCAGCCGTCCCGCCCAGCGGTGCAGGCCCGGCTGCGGCTCCGCGCCCGTGGCCAGGCGCGGCAGGAGCGCGGCAGTGGGCCAGAGCACCCCAGGCCAGGACATTACGAAACCAACTTCAACCGCGTGTAGCGGGCCCGGACGCGCTCGAGGTCGTCCTTGGTGATGGCCGACCACAGCCGGGTGTCGCCGGGGGCGTAGAAGTCCTGTACCTCTTCCACCACCCGGGCACCCAGGGCGTTGTGGACGCTGCGGGCGTCATCGTTGCCGGGTTCCACCAGGAAGCGGCACTCCTCCACGTTCTCGTTGAGGAGCTTGGCCACCATGGCGCGGATGAGCAGGTAGTTCACGCGGCCCTTCTGGTACTCGGGGTGCACCGCGAGGGTGGCGCAGAAGACCGAGGTCCCCTGCACGAAGTTCAGCACATAGCCCACGGGGCGGTCGCCGTCCAGGGCCAGGAAGCACCAGTCCCGGTAGAGCTCGGTGCAGAGCCGCAGGTAGTGCGGGCAGAGCTCGCCGGCGCCATCTCCCGACCAGATCTCGGCCTCGAGGCGGCGGAGGTGGGTGTAGTCCGAGCTGGAGAGCGGCCGGACGGTGTAGCGGGCCCCTTCTGGATGCTGGGTCACGGTCTCGATCGACATGTGGTGCCTCCTGGGTTCCCAACCAGGATCGGCCTCGGTCATGACGGTGGCGTGGCGGTGCAGCCAACTTCGCGGAAATAAGGTGAAACCAAGCGGTGACGGGCATCCGCGAAGCAGGGAGATGAAGTATCGAGTCTGTGTGTGACTGGGTGATTCCCTGGCGGTCACATCAATGCAACAAGTTTCAGAAGTACGGAGCGACCAGTTTCAGGAAGCCTGCCGCCAGCAGGGCACTGATGGGGATGGTCAGGATCCAGGCCAGCACGATGTTGCCGGCCACGCCCCAGCGGACGGCGCTGGCGTTCATGGTGGTGCCGACGCCCATGATGGCCCCGGTGATGCTGTGGGTGGTGCTGACCGGAATGCCGAAGTGGGCAGTGGTGAAGAGCACGGCGGCCGCGGCGGTCTCGGCGGCGAAGCCGTGGATGGGGCGCAGTTTCACGATCTTCGAGCCCATTGTCTTGATGATCTTCCAGCCGCCGGAGGCGGTGCCCAGGGCCATGAAGGTGGCGCTGCCGATCTTCACCCACAGGGGGACGATGACCTTGAGCTTCTCATCCAGCGGCAGGTGGAACTTGTAGGCGATGAGGGCGAGGCAGATGATCCCCATGGCCTTCTGGGCGTCGTTCTGGCCGTGGGTGAAGGACATGGCGGCGGCGCTCACCAGCTGGGCCTTCCGGAAGACGACGTTCACCTTGTGCCCGGATCGGTGCCGCACGATCCACAGGATGATGAGGATGAGGAGCATGCCCACCAGGAAGCCCATGGCCGGGGAGATGATGATGAAGGCCGCGATCTCCTTGAGCTTCTTCAAGTGCAGTGCGTCGAAGCCCGCGTGGGCCACCACGGCCCCGGCGAGACCGCCCAGCAGGGTGTGGCTGGTGCTGGACGGGATGCCAAACCACCAGGTGAGCAGGTCCCAGGTGATGGCCGCCATCAGGGCGGCGGCGATGACCGCCGGAACCACCTGGTTGCTGTCGGCGATGCCCTTGGCGATGGTGGTGGCGACGGAGGTCCCCGCCAGGGCTCCCGCGAAGTTGAGGGTGGCGGACATGATGAGGGCGTACTTGGCCGGCAGCACGCCGGTGCTCACCACGGTGGCGATGGAGTTGGCCGTGTCGTGGAAGCCGTTGATGTAGTCGATGCCCCAGGCGAGCAGGACCAGCACCGCCAGGGAGGGGATGAGGAAGACTTCGATCATGAATGCCTCAGGCGTTCTTCATGACCGTGGAGCCCACCACCTTGGCCACCAGCTCGATCCGGTCGGTGGCGTCCTCGATGCGGTTGAGGAGTTCCTTCCACTTGATGAGCTCGATGGCATCCGTGGGGTTCTCGAAGATCTGCGCCAGGGCCGCGTGGTAGATGGAATCCGCCTTGTTCTCCAGGGTGTGCACCCGCCGGATGCGGTCCCGGATCTCCTTGTGGTTGGACATGTTCCGCAGGGAGCGGATGAGGTGGAGGAGTTCCCCTGAGCCTTCGACGATGATGGAGCTGATCTCGGTGACCGCGGGCATCACGTGGGTGATTCGGTAGAGGATGAGCCGCTCGCATACCGCATGGATCGAATCGACCACATCGTCGAGGGCGTGGGCCAGCTGCATGATGTCCTCCCGCTCGATGGGGGTGACGAAGGTCGTGTTCAGCCGGTCCATGATCTCCCGGGTGACATCATCACCCACGTGCTCCAGGTCCTTCATCTGCCGGCGCAGCTCCGCGAAGCGGACCGGATCCCCGGTGCGGATCTCCAGGTCGAAGAGCTGGGAGGCCTGGTAGGCATTGGCCGCTGCGGACTCAAGGAGGTCGAAGAAGACCATTTCCCGGGGTTTCAGCCAGCGCATCAGGGCGTTCATGGACATGGGGTTCTCCAACGGTCGACCCTCAACTGTACAGGGTCCCGGGGGGTAACCCGCGTGTAAATTCGTGCTACCAGGCTGGGCGGCGCGATCCAGGCGAGGTATGGTCAAGGCACATGGACCGGTACGAATCCAAACGTGGTGATGGCTCGGGGCTGCCGATTTTTTTCGGCCGTGCCCTGGTCTGCCTGGCATCCATGTTGTTCCTGGGGTTCGGCCTGGGGCTTAGTGTCCACAAGGGTGCGTCCATCCTGTGGACCAGCGGACTGGTAGGCACGCTTGTCCTGGTGCTCGTGCTCATGGCCCGGTGGCAGATCATGCCCGTCACTGAACCCCTTGGGCAGTTGCTGGGGGGTCATCGCCCCAAGTCCATCGAGGACTTGCCCCGGGCCTGGTCGGCCATGGAGCAGGAGAATGTGGACCTGCGGGAAAAAGCGGCCCGGGAGGATCGATTGCTGCCTGGGATCATGGCCCGGTTGGAAGAAGGCGTGCTGCTCTTCGGTCCGGGTGGTCGGCTCGAGCAGTTCAATCCTGCGGCCCAGAGGCACCTAGGTCTCAGTGCGCCGCTTTCCAAGGGCATGACCATTGGCGAAATATTCCAAGACCCCGAGGGCCCCGATGCCATCGCGAGGGCTTTTCGAGGTTCCTCCTGCGAGTGGCGGTTGTCCCGCACCGCCCGGACCCTGAGGGTACGGGCCATCCCTTTCGCGCCCCTGGGATCCGTCAGCGGTGTCCTGCTGACCCTGGATGATGTCACCAGCCAGGAGGCACTCGAGACCACCCGGCAGAAGTTCATCTCCAACGTGAGCCATGAGCTCAAGACCCCCGTGACGGCCATCCGCATCGCCGCCGAAAACCTGCAGGAGGAGTACCTGGAGGACGGGGCCCGCTCCAGCGCCCAGTCCATCATGCGCTCCGTGGACCGGCTCACCCTCCTGCTGGGGGATCTTTCCGAACTGAGCCGCATTGAAAGCGGGGCCCTGCACCTGGCGCCGGTGCCCCTGAACCTCCAGGCTTTCCTCGACACCCTCCTGAAGGACCTGCAGCCCCGGAGCGAAGCCTGCGGGGTCCACCTGGCCCTGGAGGTGGAGGCCCCTCCCGAGACCATCATCCTGGTGGATCCCCTGCGCCTGCACCAGGTGCTCGAGAACCTGGCTTCCAACGCCCTGAAGTTCAGTCCGCCCGGGGGCCGGGTGGACCTGTCCGTGAAGATCACCAGCCAGGGGCAGATCTGGGAGGTGCGGGACCAGGGGCCGGGCATCCCGGAAGCGGAACAGGGGCGCATCTTCGAACGCTTCTACCGGGCCCAGGGGGCCAAGGCCCAGCCCGGAACCGGACTGGGCCTGGCCATCGTCAAGCACCTCTGCCGCCTGATGGGCGGCGAAGTCTCCTTGGAAAGCAGGCCCGGCGCAGGGGCCACCTTCCGCGTCATCCTGCCGCCTCAGTCAGAGCATCAGGATCCTGCAGGTCCGCCCAGCCGATAGCCGACGCCCACCACGGTCTCGATGAATTCCGCGGCGACTTCGCCGAGCTTGGCGCGGACCCGTCGAACATGGGCATCGATGGTGCGGCTCTCCCCCAGGTACTCGAGCCCCCAGACCTGCTGGAGAATCTTCTCCCGGGTGAGCACCCGCCGCGGATTGGCCAAAAAGTAGGCCAGCAGCTCGAACTCCCGCCGGGTCAGCTCCACCAGCTGCCCGTCCACCCGGGCCGTGTGCATATCCAGGTCCACGGCGATGGGGCCGAAGATCAGCTGGGGAGCCCGCTCGGTCTCTTCGTTGGGGGAGGAGCGCCGAAGGATGGCCCGCAGCCGCGCGGCCAGCTCCCGGGCGGAGAACGGCTTGGAGATGTAGTCGTCCGCTCCCAGCTCCAGGCCCAGGACCCGGTCGATCTCCTCGCTGCGGGCGGTGACCAGCAGGACGGGCAGGCTCCTCAGGGTCGCGTGGGTGCGGATGGCCCGAAGGACGTCCAGGCCATCCATGTCGGGCAGGCTCAGATCCAGCAGGGCCGCGTCCAGCCTCGGACCACCGGCGTTGAGGGCCAGCAGGGCGTCCCGGCCGGTGCCGACGGGAATGAGGCTGAAGCCCTCCCGGCGGAGGTGCTGCTCCAGGCCGAGCCGGATTTCGGTGTCGTCTTCGAGGAGGAGGATGCGGGGCATGGGGTCCTTTGTTCCTATTCTACGGAATCTTCGTGAAGGTACGTGTGCTTGGCACTGCGCCCCTCCAGGATGAAGAGCACCTCCTCAGCGATGTTGGTGGCCTGGTCGGCGATGCGCTCCCAGTTCTTGATGACCAGGATGAGGTGGCTGGCCCGCTCGATGGTCAGGGGATCCGCCATCATGAGCCGGAGCAACTCTCGGTAGATGTGGCCGTAGAGGGCATCGACGGAATCATCCGCTTTGATGACGGTGCGGGCCAGACCGGCATCGCTGCCGATGAAGGCATCCACGGCCATGCGCACCATGCCGCGGGTCTCCTGCCCCAGGCGCTCCAGCGACCCGGTGGAGAGGATGGGCGGGTGCACGTAGGTGGCCCGCCGGGCGATGTTGCAGCAGTGGTCACCGATGCGCTCGATCTCGGGGACGATCTTGAGGCTGGAGGCGATGAGGCGCAGGTCCCCTGCGGCCGGGGCCCGAAGCGCCAGCAGGTCCACACACATGCGGTCCAGCTTCAGCTCCCACTCATCCAGGTTCCGGTCCAGGGCCATCACCTCGTCGGCCTTGGTCCTCGATCGTTCCATCATGGCCTGGATGGTCAAATCGATCATCTGCTCCGCCAGCCCGGCCATGGCCAGGATGCCGTCCCGCAGGTCCTTCAGTTCCTGGTCGAATTGACGCATCAGCCGAACCTCCCCGTGATGTAGTCCTCGGTCATGCGGTGCCCCGGGTTGGTGAACATCTTCTCCGTGAGACCGGTCTCAATGAGCTTGCCCATCCAGAAGAAGGCCGTGTGATCGCTCACCCGGGCCGCCTGCTGCATATTGTGCGTGACAATCACGATGGTGAACTCGCGCTTCAACTCCATGATCAGCTCTTCCACCCTCGCGGTGGCGATGGGGTCCAGGGCGGAGCAGGGCTCGTCCATGAGGATGACCTCGGGGCGGACCGCCAGGGCCCGGGCGATGCACAGCCGCTGCTGCTGGCCGCCGGACAGCCCCTGGGCCGAGTCCTTGAGGCGATCCTTGACTTCCTCCCAGAGGCCGGCGCCCTTCAGACTGCGTTCGACCGCATCTTCAAGGGTGCTCCGGTCCCCCTCGCCCTGGATGCGAAGGCCATAGGCGACATTTTCAAAGATGGATTTCGGGAAGGGATTGGATTTCTGGAACACCATCCCGGCCCGTTTCCGGAGGGCAATGACATCGGTCCCCGGGGCGTAGAGGTCCGTATCCCCCAGCAGCACGCGGCCCTCGACCCGGACGTCGTCGATGAGGTCGTTCATGCGGTTCAGGCAGCGCAGTAGGGTGCTTTTGCCACAACCGGAAGGCCCGATGAAGGACATGACGGAGTTGCGGGCCACCTTGAGGTCCACGTCGAACAGGGCCTGCTTGCTGCCGTAATACAGGTTCAACCGCTCCACCTGCAGCATGGTGGGTGACGTCAGTACCGCCGGGTCCGTGAGGGGGAGGTCCGGCTGCACGAAGCTGGCCGGACGCATGCTGGTTTCGGGGGGTGGCACATGCAGATGCACGGGCTCCGGGACGGGGCGGGGGTCCTCGATTTCCATGTCGATGGCTCCGGGTTTCATGTTCAAAAGGTGCTCCCCCCCAGACGCTCCCGCAGCTTGCGCCGGAGGTTCAGGGCGAACAGGTTCAGAAGGACGACCACCAGCAGCAGCAGGAACGCGGTCATGAAGACCATGGGCTTGGCGGCCTCGGAATTGGGGCTCTGGAAACCCACGTCGTAGATGTGGAAGCCCAGGTGCATGAACTTGCGGTCCAGGTGGAAGAAGGGAAAGGTCCCGTCCAGCGGCATCGCCGGGGCGAGCTTGACGACGCCCGTCAGCATCAGGGGGGCCACCTCGCCGGCCCCGCGGGCGATGGCGAGGATGAGGCCTGTGAGGATGCCCGGGGTGGCGCTGGGGAGGACCACGTTCCAGAGGGTCTGCCACTTGGTGGCACCCATGGCCAGACTGGCCTCCCGCTGGGACCGGGCCACGGCACCCAGGGCCTCTTCGGTGGCCACCACCACCACCGGGACGGTGAGCAGTGCCAGGGTAAGGGAGGCCCAGAGGATGCCACCGGTACCATAGGTCGGTGTGGGCAGGCTTTCGGCGAAGAAGAGCTTGTCGATGCTGCCACCCAGGCCGTAGACGAAGAACCCGAGACCAAACACCCCGAACACGATGGAAGGCACGCCCGCCAGGTTGTTCACGGCCACGCGGACGGCCCGGACCAGCCAGCCCTGCTTGGCGTACTCCCGGAGGTAGAGGGCGGTGATCACCCCCAGGGGCACCACCAGCACGGACATCACCAGCACCATCATCACGGTGCCGAAGATGGCCGGAAAGATGCCGCCCTCGGTGTTGGATTCCCGGGGATCGTCCGCCACGAACTCCCAGAGGCGGGAGAGATAGATGCCCAGCTTGCCGAAGAAAGTCAGGTTGTTGGCCGGGACCATCCGGACGACGCTGCCCAGGGGCCATTCCTTGGTCTTGCCATCGACGGTCTGAAGGTTGAGCGTCCAGGCCTTGGCTTCGGCTCGGGTCTTCTCCAGGCTGGTCTGGAGCTGATCGTAGGTGGTCTGGAGCCCGGCGACCTTGGTTTCCAGGGCCTGCAAGGCGGCCGCATCGCCACGGGCCTCCAGCTTCCTCCGGGAAAGCCGGAGCTTCTCCAGTCGCCGGTTGAGTTCGCCCACTTCACCTTTCTCGATGGACCGGATCTGGTGCCGCTGCCGGTTGGCCTCGGGCAAGCGCCGAAGGGCCTCGGCGAGGGCGGCGGGACCGGTGGCGACATCCCGGCCCTCATGGCTCAGCGAAGCGATCCGGCCGATGAAGGGGCCGTATTCGAGCCGCTCGATCAGGAGCACATCCTTCGGGTACTCGGGTTGGCCCAGCCCGGCCGTGGGAATCCAGCGGAAGTCCTGGCCGTAGATATCCCGGTTCGCGACCCGGAACTGGATTTTCTCGGTCTCCTCCCGGCGGGCGGGTTCGTGGCCCGTGATCTCACCGAGCAGGGGACCTTCGGTGGTTTGCACCTGGACCAGGGGGCTGGGCCAGAAAAAGCCCATGCCCTTGGCGACGATGTAGCCCACCAGACTGAGGATCATGGCGAGGCAGAAGGCCAGCAGGGTTCCCGAGAACCAGACGAAGATCCCGCCCTGCCGGAAGCGTTCAGTCAGGCGGCTCATCAGATGGACTCGTAGCGGCGGCGCAGACGCTGGCGGACCAGTTCGGCGACGGTGTTGAGGATGAAGGTGAGGATGAAGAGCAGGAAGGCCGCGAGGAACAGGACCCGGTAGAGGGAGCCGTGCAGAGGCGCTTCGGGGATCTCAACGGCGATGTTGGCGCTGAGGGTGCGCATGCCGTTGAAGGGGCTCCAGTCCAGGACCGGCGTGTTGCCCGTGGCCATGAGCACGATCATGGTTTCCCCGATGGCCCGGCCCAGGCCCACCATGGTGGCCGAGAAGATGCCAGGACTGGCGGTGGGCAGCACGATGCGCCAGGCGGTCTGCCAGGGGCTGGCGCCGCAGGCGAGGCTGGCGGAGGTGAGTGACTTCGGCACGCTGGAGAGGGCATCCTCGCTGATGGTGAAGATGATGGGGATGACCGCGAAACCCATGGCAAAGCCCACCACGATGCTGTTGCGCTGGTCGTAGGTGACGCCCAGGGCCGCCTGCAGCCAGGTGCGGTAGCTTCCGCCCATGGCCACGCGCTCGACCCATGGCCCCAGGGCATTGGTCAGCACCAGGGCCACGAGCAGCACCGGCACCATCCAGAGCACCTCCCGCCCCTGGCCGAAGGCGTTGCGGAAGGGCTGGGAGAGGCGGCCCCAGAGGGGGGCGAGCAGCAGCCCAAGCAGGAGCACGACGAAGGGATAGAGGAAGACCTCGACGGCCATCCGCTCCAGCAGGGGGGCCATGACCAGTCCAGCCAGGAAGCCGAGCACGACAGAGGGCAGGGCGGCCATGATCTCGATGGTGGGCTTGATGGTGTTCTTCAGGCGTGGCGTGGCGAACTGGGAAGTGTACAGGGCACCGAAGACCGCCAGGGGGAATGCGAAGAGCATGGCGTAGAGGGTCCCCTTCAGTGTTCCGAACACCAGGGGTACCAGGCTGAACTTGGGCTCGAAGTCATCGGTGCCGCCGGTGCTCTGCCAGACGTACTCGGGCTTCTCGTAGCCCTCGTAGTGGGTCTTGCCCCAGAGGATGCCGAAGCTGACCTCGGGATGGGGGGCGTCCAGCGACCAGAGGCGCAGGGCCCCGGTGGCTTCGTTGGCGTGGAGGATGAGGTCCCCCCGGGGGGCCAGGGCCGCAGCCCCGGGGCCATCGAGGCGGGCCGCGAACATTCGGCGCTCGGTGGTCAGGTGATCCACGACCATTTCACCGGAGGTCCAGGCGAGGAAGCGCTTGTCCCGCTGGCTGGACTGGAAGCCCAGCACGGGGCCGCCGAGCCGGGGGAAGGCATGGAAGACCTGGAGCTGGAAGTCCTCGTTCACCCGGACCCGCTGGTAGGCGGCCAGCTTCCCGTTGGTCCCACCCACCAGCAGGCTCTGCTGACCGAGGGCGAAGCCCAGGCTCTGGATGGGTTCGCCGAAGGATGCGCTGGAGAGGGTACGCCCGCTCTCCGGATCGAGGGCGACCAGTTGGCCTTCCCGGGTCCCCACGAAGAGGAGCTTGCCATCGGAGTTCCAGGCGGCGGCGGTGGGCTGGTCGGCCGATTGGAGGGTGACGGGCTTCCAGGCCAGGGCCGGGGCCGCCGCGTCCAACGCGGTTTCAGCCCACACGAGCCCTGCCTCCGTCCGAGCCACCAACCGCAGGGAGCCATCCCCGCCCAGGCCTCCCCCTTCCAGCAGTCGGAAGTGGAGAATCTCATTGGGTACCTGCGCAAGTTGGAGGCCCCCCTGCCAGTGGGACTCCAGGGTCCACTGGGCGGGATCGTTCTCGCCAGGGGGCTTGGCCCAGGTGAGGCGAGCGAGGAAAAGGCGCCCATCCGCCCCTACCACCAGGGACTCGCCCCGCGGGTTGAGGGTCGTGGCGGTGCGCCAGGGCAGGGCTGGCCCATCGGCCGGTGCCGGCAGCGGGGTTCCTTCCGGGAAGCGCAGGGCCTTGAGCCCCCCGCTCTGGGACAGCAGCACGATGGCCTTCCCGGATTCATCCACCCAGGCCCCTCCCGAACGGGGCGCCTGCAGGGTGCCCATGGCGATGGTGCGGGGCGGGACGAAGAGTGGGAGGGATTCCTTCAGGATGAACAGCAGCATGGCCAGCACGGCCCCGATGATCAGCAGACCCCCACCGGAGATCGTGAAGGCCATGAGCCTGTCGACGCGTTTGGCGCGGGCCTGATGGGAAGCGGGGCTGGGCATGGGGTCTCGTCCAGGTCGGGGAAGGGCTCGGATCAATGAACAAGCGTGCCGGAGGATTTCCCCGGCACGCTTTTGCACTGCAGCACTACTTCAGCTTGGCGAACTCTTCGATTTCCATCTTGGCGGTGAGGGGCAGGAATCCGTCCTTCACCACGACCTCCTGGCCTTCCTTGCTGAGCACGAACTTCAGGAATTCCCGGGTCAGGGGATCCATGGGCTTCTTGGGGTCCTTGTTGATGTAGACGTAGAGGAAGCGGGCCATGGGGTATTTCCCGCTGAGCGCGTTCTCGTAGGTGGCCTCGAAGGGGGCCCCGCCGTTCTTCTTGTCATCGGAGAGGGGCACGGCGCGCACGCCGGAGGTGAGGTAGCCGATGCCGCTGTAGCCGATGGCGTAGCGGTCGGAGCCCACGCTCTGGACCACGGAGGAGGACCCGGGCTGCTCCTTGACGGTGTCCTTGAAGTCGCCCTTGAAGAGGGCGTGCTCCTTGAAGTAGCCATAGGTGCCGCTGGCGCTGTTGCGGCCATAGAGGCTGAGGGGGCGGCTGGCGGCTTCACCGGTAAGGCCAAGTTCACCCCAGGTCTTCAGGTCCCTGGCCAGGCCCCCCTTGCGGGTCTTCGAGAAGATCGCGTCCACCTGCTGCATGCTGAGGGCCTTGATGGGGTTGCCCTTGTTCACGAAGACGGCCAGGGCGTCGATGGCCACCGCCACCTTGGTGGGCTTGTAGCCGAACTTCTTCTCGAACTTGTCCATCTCCTCGTTCTTCATCTCCCGGCTCATGGGGCCCAGCTGGCTGGTGCTTTCGATGAGGGCCGGAGGCGCGGTGGTGGAGCCCTTGCCTTCCACCTGGATCTTCACGTTCGGGTAATGCTTGTTGAAGCCCTCGACCCAGTAGGTCATGAGGTTGTTCAAGGTGTCAGAACCAATGGAGTTGAGGTTCCCGCTCACGCCGGACACCTTCTTGTAGGTGGTGAGCTTGGGGTCCACCTTGACGGTCTGGGCCGTCGCGGTCAGTCCCACTAGGGTGGCCAGAACGGTCTGGGCCAGGAATCGGATCCTCATGGATGCCTCCTAAGTAGCCTTGATCCTGGGTCCCGGGGGTGAATCCCTTTGTTGCATTCCGTGACATCCGTGTAACTTCATCCCGGAACCCGCTTGCCCTTCTCAAAATAAGTGGGTTTAATGCTTAGAGATCCTGCGTGCTGACCGAGGCACCGCCCGCGCACGGGGATCGCGACCATCCTTTTTTTCCACGGGTGGCCGAAGTCAGGGCAGGGCCCCCTTCGGTTTCCCATCCACCATCCCAATCCATCCCCACACCCAAGGCCGCTGAGCCTGCCGGGCGTAAGCCGCAGCCAGGACCGAGGGCCCCACCAGGAGCCTCCTTGAGCCCCAAGAAAACCATGATGATCAACGCCACGGATCCCGAAGAGATCCGGGTGGCCACCCTGATCGACGGCGTGCTGTTCGACTACGACGTCGAGTTCCTGCACAACGAGAAGATCAAGGGCAATCTCTACAAGGCCCGGGTCGTCCGGGTCGACACCAGCCTGCAGGCCGCCTTCGTCCACTTCGGTGGCCAGAAGAACGGCTTCCTGCCCCTGGGCGAACTGCCCCGCAGCCTGAGCGGTGATGGCCGCCGGGCCCGCATCCAGGATGTCCTTTCCAGGGATCAGGAGATCCTCGTCCAGGCCGTCCGCGAGGAGCTCGGGGGCAAGGGCGCCATGATGACGGGCCAGGTGAGCCTGGCGGGCCGCTACCTGGTGATCACGCCGGGCAATCCCGTGAACGGCATCAGCCGGAAGATCGAGGCCACCGAGGAGCGCCGCCACTTCAAGCAGCTCATCGACACCCTGGAGATCCCCGAGGACATCGGCGTCATCGTCCGCACCGCCAGCCTGGGCGTCACCAAGGAGGACTTCCAGCGCGATCTTGAGTACCTCCTGGACACCTACAAGGAAGTGCTGAGCCGCTACAAGCACCGCCATGGGGTCGGTCTGGTCTGGCAGGAGGATGACGTCGTCACCCGCACCCTGCGGGACACCTTCAGTGCCGACGTGGAGGAAGTGCAGATCGACGACGAGGACACCTTCCGCGCCGCCCAGTCCTTCTTCAAGCGCACCATGCCCCAGCACTTGGAGGTGCTGAAGCACTACAGTGGCAAGAAGCCCCTCTTTTCCCGCCACCAGCTGGAGGAGCAGATCGACCGGGTCTATGGCCGCAAGGTCGGCCTGCCCAGCGGTGGCGCCCTCGTGCTGGACCAGACCGAGGCCCTGGTGGCCATCGACGTGAACAGCGGCAAGACCTCCGGCGATGGCGTGGAGGACATGGCCCACAAGACCAACATGGAAGCGGCCGAGGAGGTGGCCCGGCAGCTGCGCCTCCGCGACCTGGCGGGCCTCATCGCCATCGATTTCATCGACATGAAGCGCGAGTCCCACATCCGCGCCGTGCAGGACCGCCTGGTGGACTGCCTCAAGGCCGACAAGGCCCGCATGGAGGTGGGGAAGATCAACCGCTTCGGGGTGCTGGTCATGACCCGCCAGCGCATCCGACCCAGCCTCCAGCACGTGAACCACGAAGCCTGCCCCACCTGCGCGGGTACCGGCAAGGTGAAGACCATCGAAGCCATGGCCCTCTCTGTGGTGCGCAAGCTGCACGGCATCCTGGCCAAGGGTGGCATCGGGGAGATCCGGGTGAAGCTGGCCCCGGCCATCGCCGCCGCCGTGCTGAACGAGAAGCGCAGCGACCTGCTCCTCATGGAGGAGGAGAGCGACGCCAGGATCCTCATCCAGGCCGACTGGACGATGAGCTACGGCGAGATGGCTGCCGAGATCGAGCGGGCGGAGGAAGTTCCCGTCGAGAAACCGGCCCCCAAACCCCATCGCGAGAAGGGTGCTCCCGAGGACGAGACCGTGGTGCTGGGCGGTGACAGCCCCATCTCCTTCGAGAAGGCCCTGGGCCTGCATGGCGAAGGCCCCAAGGAACCCAAGAAGGAGGCCTTCAAGTACGACCGTCGGGACCTCCAGCGGGCGGCCCTGGATGAGCGGGAGCGCCTGCGCGCCCTGTTCGAAAGTGCCAAGCCCGAGGACGAAGATCTGGAAGAGGGCGCCGAGGAAGCTGGCGACGATGCCAAGGGCGATGGCACGAAGCGCAAACGACGCCGTCGGCGCCGCAAGGGCGGTGCCGAGAAGGCTGGCGAGACCCATACCCAGACTGCGGCTTCCGAAGGCAGCCCGGTCCCCAGGCAGGCGGAAGCCGAGCCCGAGCCCCCCAGGGCCACGGCGGATCTGGTGGCAAGCCTGCTGACGCCCAGCCCGCGGCCCCGCATCGGCGGCCCCGCGGCGATCCCCGCCCCCTCCGCCACCGAGGCTCCCAAGCCGAAGCGCACTCCGCGGGCCAAGGTGGCGGCCAGTCCGGAACCGATGGCCGTGCCGGCACCACCTCCCGAGCCCGAACCTTTGGTGGTCGCCAAGAAGAAGGCCGCTCCCAAGGCCAAGGCCCCCAAGGCTCCGCTCAAGAAGGAAAAGGCGGCCCTGCCCGTCGAAGTGGTGCCCAAGCCCAAAGTGACCCGGGCAAAGAAGGCCAAGGCCGAGTAATCCGACATGTCCCTGTACTGGCTGGCGCCCCTCGCCTCCCTGGCCACCCTCCTGGGTGGCTGGGGAGTGGTCCGCTTCCTCCAGGGGCGGGCCCAGTTCATGCGGTTGCTGTCAGGCGTCGCTGCGGGCTACCTGCTGTCGGTCACCCTCGTGCGCATCATTCCGGAATGCCTGGAATCCCCGGGCGGCGAGGCCAACGCCCTCTGGGTGCTGGGTGGCTACCTGCTGGTGCACGTGATGGAACATGGCATCACCCTGCATTTTCACTATGGCGAAGAGACTCATAAGGATGGCTCACAGCTCAGTGGCATGCTGGCCCTGCTGGGCCTGTCCCTGCACAGCCTCATGGACGGGGTGGCCATCGCCGCGGCCCTCGCCACCCACAGCAACCTGGGGCCCCTGGTCCTGCTGGGCATCCTGTTCCACCGCATCCCCGAAGGCGGGACCATCGCCTCGATCTTCCTGGTGCGGGGCTTCGGGAACCGGGGCGCTCTTTTGGCCGCTGGAACCCTGGCCCTTGCCGCCCTGGTGGGTTCGGCCGGGCAGTCGTTGCTGCAGCTGCCGACGGGGCCGGTACTGGGGCTGACGGCGGGGCTCACGCTCTATGTGGCCAGCTCGGACCTGCTGCCAGAGGTGCAGAAGGTGTCGGGTCTCCGCAGCACCGTGGCCCTGCTGGCGGGCGTGGGGATCTTCCTGGTCAGTGCGCGGCTGCTGCCGCACCACCACTGAGTCCTTCATGGGACGGAGCCGGCCCGTGCACCAAGGATGGATTCTGGGGGCCCTACCCACCCTCCTGGCGGCTCAGGGTCTGCCCGCCACCCCCGTCCTTCCGTTTCTGGACGCCTCCACCCCGGCCGAACTTCTGCCCCTCCGGCCCTTCAGGTTGGAGCGGGGGCCCGGCAATTCCCGGGTGCCCTTTGATTGGCGTGGGGAACTGCAGGAGAAGGCCGACATCTGGGTGCTCGAGCATGGGGCCATCCAGGCGGAAGGGATCCTCCTGCTGGCGGACCGCATCGAGTACCGGATCCCCGACGGGCGCCTGATCGCCGAGGGCCATGTGCGCCTGGAGGGGCCTGATCTGCGGCTTCGCGGGGAACGCCTGCAGATGGACTGGGCCCTCCGTTCGGGGGAGGCCTGGGCCCTGCAGATGGACCTGCCCCCCACCTGGTCCCTGCGCTCCAGCCACGTGGCCTTCACCACCCTGCGCACCTGGGTCTTCGAGGAAGTGGATCTGAGCCCCTGTCCCGAGGAGAAGCCGGGCTGGCGGGCCAAGCTCTCGAGCCTCAAGGTGGACCTGGATGGCTTCGCCACCCTGTGGAACGCCCGGATCCAGCTGGGGTCGGTGCCCATCTTCTACCTACCCTACGCGCTCTACCCGGCCCAGGCGGAGCGCACCTCCGGCCTGCTGGCACCCCAGCTGGGGCTGTCCAGCGCCTTCGGCACCACCGTGGGGATCTCCTACTTCCAGGTGCTGGGGAACACCGTGGACGCCACGCTGGCACCGGAGTACTTCAGCAAGGAAGGCATGCTCTGGGCCGGAGAAACCCGCTGGCACCCGGATCTCACCCACCAGGGGAGCTTCTCGGGCCTGACCATCCACCAGAAGAGCCTGGATGCCCAGCGCTTCCGTTATTCCCTGAAGGAGGTCTGGCAGCGGGAGGACGGCTGGCAGCTCACGGCGGACGTGAACCAGGCCTCGGACAATCTGGTGGATGCGGATTTCGGGAGGGGGCTTGGCAACCTGGGCGCCACGAATTTCGATTCGGCCCTCTACCTGGGCCGCAGCTTCACCTTCGGCAGCCTCAGCCTGAATGCCGCAGAGCAGCGCAGCTTCTTTTCCACGGCCAGCCAGGGCGATCCCTTCTACAGCCCCCAGTTCCCCGCCTCCCTGCGTCGCCAGACCCTGCCCCAGGCGGAATTCCGATTCTTCCCGGTGTCCCTGCTGGGGCCGCTCTACCTGGATGGGGGCCTTAGGCTGGGACGCTACGCCTACAAGATCCAGGGCACCACCACCGCTGACCAGCGCTTCGCCTGGGACCGCCAGGATGCCAACACCCGGCTCCACGGGCGCCTGGGGCAATGGGGACCTTTCCGGGCTGACTTCGAGATGATGGGTCGGGCCACGCACTACAGTGCGACCCTGGCGTCCCCGGTCTTCGATCCCAATGGCGGGGAGAGCGGCACCGTGGTCAACCCGGCCACCAGTCCCTTCCAGGTCGACGGAAAGCCGGCGGACCGGTTCCTCTTCTCCAGCCACCTCCGCTTCTCCGGGCCCCAGGTGGGGCGAACCTTCAAGGAAGTGTCCATCCTGGGCTACCGCGGCCTGCTCAAGCACGTGGTGGAGCCCTACTTCGGGGTGACCCAGACGAGCCGCTACGGTGGCGTGGGCAGCCTGCCCCGCTTCGACGCCGTGGACTTCATCCCGGGGGTCAATGACAGCGCCTCCGGCGAACGCAGCTTCGAGCTGGGACTCAAGCAGCACATCCTGGGCCGCGCCAGCTCGGGCACGGGGCTGGCGGACCTGGTCCGGCTGCGGGTGGCCACCCGGTTCCATTCGACGCCAGTCATCCTCAGCGACGGCACCTACAAGAAGGGCTGGGCCTCCATCGACACCGACCTGGACGTGGAGCCCGACGACCGCTGGCGCTTAAGCCTGCGCCGATCATCGGACCTTGCCGCTGGCGGGTCGGACAACTCCCTCAGCCTCGACGTGAAGGCCCGGGACGGGGGCCGGTTCAACCTGGCCTACTTTTCCACGGGCATCAACCAGCTGCTGGTGCGCCAGCAGGGTCTGCAGTTTGGTGGTGTGGAGCGGATCTGGGATGACCGTCTCCGGTTCGAGTTCAGCGCCAACTACGACTTCCGGACCCACGGCTTCGCCTCCAGCTCCGTAGCCCTGGCCTGGGTCCAGCCCTGCGTGGCCTACGTGCTGAAATACACCCACGTGGCCCTGAACACCAACCTGGTGTCCGGGGGTCGGGAAGATCGGGTAGACCTGACGCTCACCCTCCGGGGCCTCGGAAACCTCTTCAGCCTAAGGCGGTGACCTTGGGTGGGGGGTATTCCCCCCCGTTGGCCACCACCACCCGGTTCCGACCCAGGCGCTTGGCCTGGTAGAGGGCCTTGTCCACCTGGGCCATCAGGGCCGAGAGGGTGAGGGCCCCCGGACCGCCCACACCAAAGCTCATCGTGGGTGAAATGGTCTGGCCCGTGGAAAGCTGAAAGGGATCCTCGTCGATGCGCCGGCGCAGCTTGTCCGCGACTTCGGTGCCGGCCTTCAGGCTGGTCTCCGTCAGGATCACGGCGAATTCCTCCCCGCCGATGCGGAAGGCGAGGTCGGATTTCCGCAGCGAGGAACGGATGCGCTCGGCCATCTGCCGCAGCACCTCGTCCCCGATCGGATGGCCGAACCGGTCGTTGATGAGCTTGAAATGATCCACATCGCCGATGACGAGGACGAAGGCGCGGCGGTGCCGCTCCCACTGGCGCACCGCATGGTCGAGGTTCTGGTCGAAGGCCCGGCGGTTGAGGAGCTCCGTGAGCGGATCGGTAAGCACCTCGTTGCGCAGGGCCGCCGCCTCGATCTCCAGCATGCTCCGGCGCTCCCGCAGGTCGTGGATGGCGGATTCATACTCGGCCTGTATCCGGCGGGCGTGCATCCACTCGATGGCCCGCTTGCAGGCGTGCAGCAGGCGTGGGCCCGAGAGGGGCAGGGGCACCCAGTCGGAGATGCCCGCCAGCAACAGCTTCCGCTGGGCCGCCTCATCCTTCACCGTGCCCACCAGGATGGTGTAGGGCAGCAGGTTCTGCTCCCTCAACTGGGCCAGCATCGCCAGGGCCCCTTCGACGCCCCCGCCGGAAAGCCCCAGCAGCAGCACGGGCGCCTTGAGGGTGCGCTGGGCCTCCACGGTGTTCCGCACGGGCGGGGAATGGACCGCCATGCCGTAGTGGTGGAGCATGTCCCGGCTGCGCATGGCCAGCCCGGAATGGAGCCCCGCCGCGAGCACGGGCACGTGGCGGCCCGCCTCCCGGGTGTCGGTGCCGGTCATCACGGGGCCGAGGTGGTTGAGCAGCTGCTGGATGGTCTGTCCGGCCAGGATGAACCCATCCCCCTGCGCCTCCTGGAGGGTCTTCAGGTCAGGTTCCGTGGGGGCGTGGTCCAGGATCAGGAAGATGGGCAGGTTCCGGAACAGCACCCGGGCCTCGCCCCGGAGCAGGCGGCAGAGGCGGTAGCCATCCATGGGGTCGCCTTCCGCATCCATCAGCAGGACCTGGGCCTGGCCCCAGCTGTCCTGGGCCAGCGCTTCCAGGGCGTCCTGGGCATGGGTGACGCGGTGGCCCGCCCCTTCGAAGGCCATTCGCAGGCGTTCGACCAGGTCCGAATGACGGGAAATAACCAGGAGGTTCATGGAGGGCCAAGGATGAAGGGTCCATGGTAATGCAGATCAGTGTTGGCTTAGGAGAAATAACGGCGGGTGATCCGGCGGTGGAGGGCGCAGCTGAGCTCATAGGGAATGGTGCCCAGGGTCTGGGCCAGGCGCTCCAGGCCATGGGGTGCCGCCGGTTCCGAGCTGAAGAGGGTCATGGGATCCCCGGGGCAGACCGGCGTGTCCAGGGGCAGGGCGACGGTCAGGTAGTCCATGGAGACCCGCCCCACCACCGGGAAGGTGCGCCCGGCGAAGCCCACCACGCCGCGGTTCCCGAGATCCCGGCGGTAGCCATCCGCATAGCCGCAGGCAAGGGTGGCGATCTGCATGGGCTGGGGCGCCACGAAGGTGCGGCCATAGCCCACCGTGGTGCCGGCGGGGACGACCTTCACCCGGGCCACCTCGGCCACCAGGGCCAAGGCCGGCTCCAGCTCCAGGGCGCGGCCCTCGGGGACATTGGTCAGCCCGAAGAGGGCCAGGCCCGGGCGGAAGTGGGTGTCCCGGCCCAGCAGCCCCCTCAGGCAGGCGTCGCTGTTGCCGTGGTGCCGCTGGGTCGGATGGATGCCCGCATCGGCCAACTGGGCCAGGCAGCCGTCGAAGACCCGGCGCTGCCGAAGGGCGAAGCCCATATCCGGGTCGTCAGCGGTGGCGAAGTGGCCCATGACGCCTTCGATCCAGGGGGCCAGACTTCGCAGCTCATCCAGGCATTCGCCCAGTTCCGAGGGCAGCAGGCCGAAGCGGCCCATGCCGGTGTCGAGCTTCAAGTGCAGTTGCACGGGATGGGTCTGCAGGAGCCGGGCGTAGTCGGTCAGGTGCTCGGGCCCAACTACGGCCACCGTGAGTCCCTCGGCACTGGCGGTCGGCAGCGCTTCGGGACGCAGGCCCCCCAGCACGAGGATGGGGCACTGGATGCCGCCCTGCCGTAGCTCGAGGCCCTCCTCCAGGCTGGAAATGGCCAGGCCCTGGGCCCCGGCCGCGGCCAGGGCCCGGCCCACGGGCACAGAGCCATGGCCATAGGCGTTGGCCTTGACCACGGCCCAGACGCCCCGGCCCTGGGCGGCGGATCGGATGCGCTCCAGGTTCCGCGCGATGCGGCCCAGGTCCACTTCCGCCCGGAGGGCCCGGCCCTCGGGATGCCGCTTCAGGGGTTCCAGAGCTTGTTCATTCACTCCGCGAGGCCCTTCTCCACCAGCCAGCGCTCGGCGTCGATGGCGGCCATGCAGCCGCTGCCGGCAGCGGTGATGGCCTGGCGGTAGACGTGGTCCTGCACGTCACCGCAGGCGAAGACGCCTTCGATGGGCGTGCGGCTGGAGCCCTTCTCCACCTGCAGGTAGCCCGTCTCGTCCATGGGGAGCTGGCCCGCGAAGAGACCAGTGTTCGGCTGGTGGCCGATGGCCACGAAGAGGCCTTCCACCGGCAGCTCGGACTCGGTGCCGTCCACGGTGTCCTTGAGCCTGAGGGCCCGGATCTTCTCGACCTTCTCGCCCATGGGAGTTTCGATGGTGGTGGTCAGCACATCCAGCACGCCCTTGTTCCAGACCGGGTGGATCTTCCCGTTGGACAGGGCCCGGTCCTGCATGGCCTTGGAGGCGCGGAGCTTGTCCCGGCGGTGGATGAGGTGGACCTTGGTGGCGAATTTTGTCAGGAATGTGGCCTCCTCCACCGCCGTGTCGCCGCCCCCCACCACGGCGATCTCCTTGCCGCGGAAGAAGAAGCCGTCGCAGGTGGCGCAGGCGCTGACGCCGCCGCCGGAGCGGGAAAGCTGCTCGTCCTTGCCGATGCCCAGCCATTTCGCGGAGGCCCCGGTGGCGATGATGACAGCGTCGGCGGTGTATTCGGCCTGGTCCGTGGTCAACCGGAAGGGGCGGGACTGGAGGTCCGCCTTGAGCACCGTCTCGGCCTTGAGGATGGTGCCGAACCGGAGGACCTGTTCGCGCATCTCGTCCATCAGGGCGGGGCCGGCGATGCCGTGTCGGAAGCCCGGGAAGTTCTCCACTTCCGTGGTGATGGTGAGTTGGCCTCCGGGCTGGGCCCCTTCGAACACCAGGGGCGTGAGGTTCGCCCGGGATGCGTAGAGCGCCGCGGTGTAACCCGCGGGGCCCGTACCAATCACGACGACTTTGTGGTGGCTCACTGAAATCTCCTCTGGCAAGGAACGGGCGTGCAGCCCAGCCACTGAGTCTAACGCGTCTGCTGGTCATACCGGTGGGGGTTCACCTGGGAGGAGTCCACCTCAGCATCCATTGGCGGCAGTCTGCCGATGGGGGCTGTGAACCTCTGCGCTACCGTTCCCTGTTGCTTGTCTCGAGATCCTGTCTGTAGCTTCGGTCTCACGGAGGTTTTACTAACAGATGAGTCCGCGCTCCCGGAGCAGGGCCTCCGCCGCGGCCACGTCCCCCGGCACATCCACCCCCAGGCTGAGGAAGGGGGTGCGGGCGACTCCGATGGGGATGCCAGCGGCCAGGGCCCGAAGCTGCTCCAGCATCTCGAACTGCTCGAGGGGGTGGGGGGGCAGCCTGGTGAAGGCCCGCAGGGCATCGGGCCGGTAGGCATAGAGGCCCAGGTGTCGCTGGAAGTGGCCCAGCTGCTGGGGTGTCATCCAGGGGCGGAAGTCAGGTTCGAAGACCGAGGCATTCCGCAGGTAGGGGATGGGGCTGCGGCTGAAGTAGAGGGCCCGGCCACGATCATCCATCACCACCTTCACGGCGTTGGGGTTGAAGAGCTCGTCCGGGTGCGTGAAGGGGCAGGCGGCGGTGCCCATGGGCAAGTCCGGCTGGGCCGCCATCAGGGCCACCACCGCGGCCACCGTCTCCGGGTGCATGGCGGGCTCGTCGCCCTGGATGTTCAGCACGCAATCGAAGGGCTCAACCCCGGTTTCCAGCAGAGCCGCCATGGCCGCGGCGGTGCGGTCCGTGCCCGAGGGCAGGGCCGGGTCCGTCAGGATGGCCTCCCCCCCGAAGCCCCGGACGGTGCCGGCGATGCGGTCATCGTCGGTGGCGACCACCACGTGGTCCACGCCCCTGGCCAGGCTGGCTGCTTCGAAGACCCACTGGATCATGGGTTTCCCCGCGATGAGGGCCAGGGGCTTGCCCGGGAACCGGGAGGCCTGGAAGCGGGAGGGGAGGACGGCCAGGGTGCGCATGGGGCCAGTGTAGAGCAGGGCCAAGCCAAGAGTCAGGACTCCAGCCCGCCCTGCCGATGCCTTGCGCACTGGGGGCCTTTTCTTGGATCAATCCTTCGACGATGTCTGGGCGGAATGCGAGGACCTGTTCCAGCAGGCCCATGACACCCTCGCCACGCTGAAGGAACCCCAGCCGGCGCACGTGGTCCAGGCGGCGGTGAACGCCCTATTCCGGAATACCCACACCCTCAAGGGCATGGCGGGGATGCTGGGGTTCCACAACTTCAGCCGCGCGGCCCATCGCATGGAGGACATCTTCGACCTCATGCGCAAGGGGCGGCTGCGCTCCACCGATTCCCTGGTGGAAACCCTGGAGTCCGGGATCCTGGCCCTGGAGGCGGGCATGGGGGAGCTGCGCCGGGGTCGGATGGAGCCCGAGGACTACCTCCATGCCATCCGCCGGGAGCTGGGTGAGCTGGAGGCCCTGGCACGCCCCGCCGAAGGTGGGGCCCAGGACCTGACCTCCATGCTGGATCTGCCGGCAGATGCCATGAAGGCCCTGTCCGAATATGAACGGACCCGGGTGACGGCCCTGCTGATGAGCAACCTGCCCATCCAAGGTGTGGCCATCTGCCTGGACTTCGCCACCTTCGACGAGCGCCTGAGGGTTCTGAGCGAGGCCCTCGGCCAGCAGGGCGAGCTCATCTCCACGCTGCCCTGGGATGTGCCCGAGGCCCGGGAGGGCCTGGCCTTCCTGTTGATGGCCGCCTGCCCAGCCGTGGACCTGGCGGCGCTGACCCTCCTGGAGGGTGAGCTGATCACCGCCGTCCTGCTGGCCCATCCGGACCGGGTTCCCTCGGCCCTGAAGGAGGAGGTGCCCAGCCAGCCAGCCCCGCCACCGGTCGAGGAAGTCCCCGCGACGCAGGCGCCGGCCTTGGCCCAGGAGGTGGAGATCCTCCGGCTGCCGGCCCACCGGGTGGAGGCGCTGGAAGCCCGCCTCATGGCTGTGGGGCAGCTGCGGGACAAGGCCAGCCAGCTCGTCCGGCGGAACCGGGGGGCCCTCGGAGAACACCCCGTCGCCCTCCTGGCGCAGATGGAGGAGGGCCTGCTGGAAGTCCAGAAATCCCTGCTCCAGATGCGGATGGTGAAGATCGAGAGCCTCTTCTCCCGCATCGAGCCCATGGTGAAGAGCCTGAGCCGGGATACGGGGAAGCCCGTAAAACTGGCCTTCGCCGGAGGCGATCTCGAGTTGGAGCGCAGCCTCCTCGGCAGGCTTGGCGAACCCTTTCTCCACCTGGTGCGGAACGCCATCGATCACGGTCTGGAGCCACCCTCGGAACGGCAGGCCCTGGGCAAGAGCGAAACGGGTTCCATCCGCATCGCCGCCTCCCAGCGGGGGCGGAACCTCCGCTTCGACATCCGGGATGACGGGCGGGGGTTCAACCTGGAGCGCATCGAATCCCGCGGGATCGAGCTGGGCCTGCTGAAGGAAGGCCAGGTGCACACCGCCGAGCAGCTCCACCGGCTGACCCTGGAACCCGGCTTCTCGACCCAGGACCGGGCCTCCCAGCTCTCCGGGCGCGGCGTGGGAATGGACGTGGTCCGGTCGGAGATCGAGGCCCTGGGGGGGGAAATCCACCTGTCCAGCGAGGTCCGGAGGGGCAGCCTCATCCGCCTCAGCATCCCCCTCAGCCGGGCGGTGGTGAGCTGCCTGAAGGTGCGCTGCGCCGGCCAGGCCTTCGGGATCCCCCTGGGCAGCGTGGTCCGGGTCCAGGCCGGGCGGGCCCTGCGGCATGGGGGCGATCAGGTGGATGTGCTCGGGCTGTCACTGCCCTTGGAATCCCTCCAGGCCTGTCTGGGCCTTCCGGAACCAGCTGGCCAGCAGGCCTTCGTGGTGCTGGGCCAGCAGGGGGCAGCCTCCCGAAGCGTGTCGGTGGCTCTGGGCGTCGATGAAATCCTCGGCCGGGGTGAACTGCTGTTGAGAAGCCTGCCGGAGCTGGCCCACGCCGCGGGGATCATGGGCGGCAGCGCCCAGGAGGAAGGGGTGCTCTGGGTGCTGGATCCCGAAGCGGTGCTCGGGCTGGCCATGGACTCCCTGATGCGGCGGGTGGCCCGTGTCTGAACGCGGCGCCTGGCTCCACGTGAAGGCCTCGGGCCTGGACCTGCTGCTGGCCACGTCGGACCTGCGCGAAGTGGTGACTGCGACCCCCGTGGCCCTTCTTCCGGGGCGCCCGAAGGGGATCCAGGGGGTGGTGTCCTACCAGGGGGAATTCCTGCCGGTACTGGCCTGGGAGGACCTGCCGGGGGGACGGGCTGCCGACGGCGAACCCATCGCGATGGCGGTGCTGCGGCCCCGACTGGGCCTCCCCATCCAGCGGATCATCGGGACCCTCGATCCCCCAGCGGAAGCTTGGCGGGAGGTGGATGGAGAGGATCCGGCAGCGCCCTGGCTGAGCGGTGTCTGCGTATTGGAAGAGCAGCACCTGCGGGCCTTGGATCCGGTGCGGCTCATCGCGCTCCTGCGCCGGATCAGGGTGGATCGCTGACGCGATGGGTCGATCGTGCGATGATGGCAGTTTCGTGCCGGAGGCCCTTTGAATCGTCGTCTTGCCGCCCCCGTTGGCATCACCGCAACCGGACAGTGCTTTCCCTCCCGAGTGATCACCAACGCAGATCTTTCCAAGATCATGGAGACCAATGACGAGTGGATCTACTCCCGCACCGGCATCCGCGAGCGGCGCTGGGCTGAGCCAGGCACCGGCGCATCCATGCTTGGAGCCCCCGCCCTCCAGATGGCCCTGGACAACCGGGGGCTGAAGGCCAGCGAACTGGATCTCATCGTGGTGGCGACGGTCACTCCGGACACCCAGTTCCCGTCCACCGCCTGCCGGATCCAGCACCTGGTGGGCGCTTCCAACGCCTTCGGCTTCGACCTCAATGCCGCCTGCTCCGGCTTCCTCTATGCCCTCACCACCGCCGCCAGCCTGGTGGCGGGGGGAGCCGTCCAGCGGGCGGCCGTGGTGGGAGTGGATGTCATGTCCACCATCATCAACCTGGAGGACCGGACCACCTCGGTGCTCTTCGGGGATGGCGCGGGGGCAGTCATCGTGGAGCGCGTGGAGGAGGGCCTGGGCCTCCTGGACTTCGAGCACAAGGTCGACGGCTCCGGCGGCTGCTTCCTGTACATGCCCGCCGGCGGGTCCCTGAAGCCCGCCACCGCCGAGACCGTGGCGGCCAAGGAGCACTACGTCCACCAGGCCGGCAGCGAGGTGTTCAAGAATGCCGTACGGGAGATGGCCGACAACAGCCGGCTCCTCATGGATCGGAACGGCTTCACCGGCGACCAGCTCAAGCTCTTCGTTCCCCACCAGGCCAACATCCGCATCATGGACGCAGCCGCCAAGCGGCTGGAGCTGGATCCCTCCCGCATGATGGTGAACATCGACCGTTTCGCCAACACCACCGCCGCCACCATCCCCACGGCCCTGCACCAGGCCTTTGGCGAGAAACGCATGGAGAAGGGGGATCTGGTGGCCCTGGCGGCCTTCGGTGCCGGCTTCACCTGGGGGGCGACCCTGCTCCGGTGGGCCTACTGACCATGGCCGGGACGGTCCGCTAGCCATGAGGGTGGTGGCTGGCACCCTGAAGGGTCGGCGGCTCACCCCGCCCCCGCCCGGGGACCTGCGCGTGCGGCCCACCGCGGACCGGGCCCGGGAAGCCTTGTTCTCCATCCTGCAGCGCTGGCCCATGGGGCCCTTTCTGGACCTCTGCGCCGGTACCGGGGCCGTCGGGATCGAGGCCCACTCCCGGGGGTACGGACCCGTGGTGTGCGTGGAATCCGGAGAGCTTGGCTGGACCTGCCTCCAGCGGAACCTGGGGAGCCTGCCGATTCAGTCGGTGCGGGCCGACCTCCGGCGCCTGGGGCCCGGGGCCTTCTCCGGACAGGCGGTGATATTCGTGGATCCTCCCTACGACCTGGCCGAGGTCCTCTGGGGTCCCCTGGCCCGGACCCTGAGGGCCTGGATGGCCAGGGACGGGGTGCTGGTTTTCGAAACCGACCGGAATACCGTGCTGGAATTACAGCCCGAGTGGATCCTGGCCGAAACACGCGAGTATGGCGCAGCCCGATTCCATTTCTGGATCCCTGCCTGAACTCAGGGGGCAGGAGCCTGTCCACCTGGGCAGGGCCTCCCGCGACCTGATCCTCGGACGGCTGCGGTTCAGTTCTGGGGTGATCTGGGCCGCTGGGTTCCTCGTGGCCGCCATCCTCTTCCTGCTGGGCGCACCGGCGGGGTTCAAGCTGACCGCCCGTGGGGTGCTGGTGCTCCTGGCGCTGCTGGGGCTGGCGGCGGGGGCCTCCTTCCTGCACATCCAGCAGCTGGGCCGGACCCTGGCGCAGCGGCCCCTCGGCCCGGCCCTCTTCCGCCCCCTGACCCGCTTCCCCCAGTCGCTATCCATGCTCTTCTTCGTGCTGGCCGTGACCCTTGCTGCCTTCTCCTATCCCTGGGCCAGGGTCCATCAGGGATTGAGCGTCTGGGTCAGCTTCATCGTCATGGCCATGTTCATGGTGCTCGCCGCCCTGGGCGGGGTCTGCCAGTACTTCCTGGCCAAGCAGAACCTGATGAGGGTCTTCAAGATTCTGGCGGGGCAGCCGGGCTTCAACGAATCCTCCGCCCGGTTCATGACGTCCCTGAAAACGAAGTTCAGGCTCGGGATCCTTTGCATCACCGGGGGTGTCCTGCTCCTGTCCATCCTGTTGTCGGGGCTGACCATCCAGTCGACCCTGCGGACCAAGGTTGCCAGCTACGCCGGGAACGAACTCGCGAACCTGGTGGGTTCGGTGACCTTCGTCTCGGAGATGAATCCGACGCAGGAGGATCTTGAAGCCTTCCTGGGCACCCTGAAGCTGGGCGCCGGGGGGGGCGTCTCCCTCAAGCTGCCCGCCGCTCGCGGGGGCCGCGTCCTGGGTTCGAAGATCCAGCCAACTGGTGGCGGTGACATCCTCGTGGTTCAGGCCCTGCCCGATGGTTCGGAACTGCGGGCGGTCATCCCCGAAGCCGAGTACGCCGACGCCATCTGGAAGGCCTTGAGGCCGAACCTGGCCATCCTGGCCCTGTCCGGGCTGTTCCTGGCCTTTTTCATCCATGTGCTCCTCTCGGACGTGCAGCATCCCCTGATGCTGCTGAGCCGCAACACCCAGCGTGTGAGCGAAGGCCGGATCGACCGCCTGGACCCGGTCTACAGTGACGACGAAGTCGCCGCCCTCAACCAGGGGTTTGGAACCATGGTGGGCAATCTGCGGGGCATGGTGGTCCAGATCCGTTCGGCCAGCCGGGATCTGGCCAAGGCCTCGGCCCTGATCCGGGAATCCGGGGATGGCGTCCTGCATTCGAACAGGGGGCAGCGGGAGCTCATCGAAACCTTCCACCAGGAGATCAACGAACTCACGGACACCTCCATCGGCATCAGTGCCAGCTCCATGGAGCTCAGCCTGGCTTCAGAGAGCACCAACACCACCATCGTGCAGATGGCTGCCAGCGTTCAGCAGATCAACCAGAGCATGGATGAGCTGCTGATGGTGGTCGAGGGCATCACCTCCGCCATCCGCGACTTCGACGTCGCCATCAAGAATGTGGGGAAGAACATCGACCACCTCGCCGGCCATGCCGAGCACACCAAGGAGTTCGCGGAGAACCTGGAGCAGAGCACCTCTGCCATCGATGACAGCGTCAAGATCGCCCAGCGGTACACCAAGAAAGTCATCCACAACGCCGGTCGTGGCATGGAACTGGTGGCCAGGAACCGGGACAAGATGCAGGTCATCGAGCGGGTGGTGCAGGATTTCCACGGCACGACCAGGACCCTGCTCCAGCTGGGGGTGGACATCGCCAAGATCCTCGACTACATCGGGGACCATGCCCAGCAGACCAACCTGCTGGCCCTGAACGCAGCCATCATCGCCTCCCAGGGCGGGACCGGCGATGGTCAATCCAAGGGCTTTTCCGTGGTCGCCGACGAGATCAAGCAGTTGTCCGAACAGACCGCCACTTCGACCCAGGAGATCAAGCTGATCATCGGCACGCTCCAGGCCGAGATCCGCAAGGCCTACCAGCAGGTGGAGCTCGGTCTCGATGCGGTCCGGGACGGAACCCATTCCGTGGCCCAAAGCCAGGATGCCCTGCAGGCCATCCTCGAATCGGTAAGTGAGACGGACAGCGTGGTGGAGAGCATCCTCAGCGAGACCCTCCAGCAGGCGGGCCAGGCCTCGCTGATCCACGAGGCCAACCGCAACATCCACCACCAGGTGGAAACCATCCGGCTGGTCATCGAGGAGCAGCAGCAGACGAGCAACTACATCCTCTCGCTGGCCATGAACGTCCAGCAGGCCACCGCGGTGGTGCGGGATTCCACCAAGGAGCAGAGCACGGGCAGCGACGAGATCGCCAAGGCCACGGAACAGGTGCGGGCCCTCGCCAGCAACCTGCACGAGATCCTGGCCCGCCAGGAGGACCACGTGATCTCCCTGAAGGAGACCATGAACCGGGTGCTGGGCAAGGCCATCGAAAGCGAACGGGCCATCGAGACTTCCAGCGGCGCCGTGGAGCAGTTGGGTGCCCAGGTGCACATGCTCAACCGCGAAGTGAACCTGTTCAAGTTGTAGCTGCTAGGCTGGAACCCGGTTTCCGGGCTTCCAACCATGTACCGCTTTTCCATCAAGACCAAGCTGAGCGCAGTCATCAGCATCCTGGTCCTCTCCTTCATCTCCTTCAACCTGCTCTATTACCCGCGCTGGGTGGAGCAGCAGATCCGTACGCAGGCGGAGATGAGCGCCCGTCAGGTGGCCGAGACCGCCAGCTACGCCCTGGGTCCGGCGGTGAGTAGCGGGAACACGCGGGACATCGCCAAGGTGCTGCAGGGGGTGCAGAACATCCCGGCCTTCCGGTTCAGCGCCGTGTTCGACTCCAAGGGGGAGGCCCTGGACAGCACACCGACCACGCCGGAATGGGCCGTGAGCCAGGTGCTCCAGGACGGCATCTCGCACACCTACACCCGCCGGGAGGACAACACGCTCGTGGCGGTGGCCCCCGTTTTCTACAAGGAGCCGAAGGCCGATCAGGTGGGCACCCTGGTCATCGGCTTCACCACCGAGGGCACCCAGCGGGCGGTGCGGGAGAACATCAAGGCCAGCCTCGCGGTGGGCCTGGTTACCCTGATTCTTGGCATCTTCGTGGCCATCTTCCTGTCGAACCGCTACCTGCGGCCCGTGATCCAGCTGACGGAGGCAGCCCAGAAGGTGGCCCAGGGCAACCTGGAGACGGTGTCGGTGAAGGTGTCCACCCGGGACGAGATCCAGGACCTGAGCCAGTCCTTCGAGGCCATGACCGACAAGCTGCGGGTGTCCAGGGACGAGATCGAGCGCCAGAACCGCCTGCTGGAGTACCGGGTGCAGGAGCGGACCCGGCAGCTCATGGAGACCATCTGGGAGCTTGAAGAGATCCGGGCCAACCTGGAACAGCTGGTGCAGGACCGCACCCGCGGACTGGAACAGAGCCGGGCTGAGCTGAAGGCCTGGGCCAACACCCTGGAGGAGAAGGTCCACGAAAAGACTCAGGAGCTGCGGGAGCTCAACGACAACCTCCTCAC
Organism: Candidatus Geothrix skivensis; assembly: GCA_016721195.1. Classification (GTDB taxonomy): domain Bacteria; phylum Acidobacteriota; class Holophagae; order Holophagales; family Holophagaceae; genus Geothrix; species Geothrix skivensis. The sequence continues at coordinate 910,147 of JADKIO010000005.1, forward strand.
GAGCTACCGGAAGCTGAAGGAGGTCGACCGGCTGAAGGACGAGTTCCTGGCCAACATGAGCCATGAGTTGAGGACGCCCCTCAACTCCATCATCGGGTTCTCCGGGATGCTCATGCAGGACCCCAAGGGGCGCCTGGGGGCCGAAGCCCGGGAGGATCTCCAGATCATCTACCAGAATGGCCGCTCCCTGCTGGGGCTCATCGATTCAATCCTGGACCTGTCCAAGATCGAGGCGGGCAAGATGGAACTGGAACTGGAGGAGATTGATCCCTTGCAGCTGCTGGACGAGGTCAGGGCCATGTCCTCCGGACTCATCAAGAGCCGTCCCATCAACCTCCACTACCACCGTCCGGAGGGCAGCATCCGCGTCATGGGCGACTCGGATCGCCTTCGCCAGGTGTTCACGAACCTGGCCGGCAATGCCATCAAGTTCACGGAGGCGGGCTACGTGTCGATCTCCGCCACCCAGGTGGAGGACCGGTTCCGGGTGACCATCGAGGACACCGGCATTGGCATGTCCCCGGAGGAACTCGAGCGCCTCTTCATGCCCTTCCAGCAGGTGGATGGCAGCATCACAAGGCGGTTCGGCGGGACCGGCCTGGGCCTGGCCATCAGCCAGCGGTTCATGGGGCTCATGGATGGGCGCATCTGGGCCCGCAGCCGCAAGGGCGAAGGCAGCACCTTCTTCGTGGAAATGCCCATCGCCGCAGGAAGGAGAACATGAGCGAAGCCCAGCCGCGCATCCTCTGCATCGAAGACAACCCCATGAACTGGCGGCTGGTTCAGCGGCTGCTGTCCCAGGCGGGCTACGAAATGCACTGGGCGGAGGATGGCCTCAAGGGGTGCGAACTGGCCCTGGCCCTCAAGCCCTCCCTCATCCTCCTGGACATCAACCTGCCGGGGCTGTCCGGGTTCGAGGTCGCCACCAAGCTGCGGCAGAACCGGAGCATGGACGGCACCCTCATCGTGGCCCTCACGGCCAAGACCATGCGGAGCGACCGGGAGACCGCCCTGGTGACGGGATGCGATGGCTTCATTTCGAAGCCCATCGATCCCTTCCTGTTTGTGGGGCAAGTGGAGGCGTACCTGGGCGGCCGTCGGGACCATCTGGAGCAGGGGCGGGAGGGGGCGGCCCTGCGCCAGTTCAGCCAGCAGGTGGTGGAACACCTGGAAGCCCAGCTGCGCGAGGCCCAGGAAGGCAACCGAAAGCTGCTGGAAGTCCAGTCCGAGCTGGAGCAGCGGAGCCACCATCTCACGCGCCTGCTGTCCCTCAGCAAGGACATCATCCCCGTGCAGGACGACGGCGAGATCCTGTCCAGAGTGCTGGGACAGTTGCACGAGGAGCTTGGCCTCGACCGCCTGCGGGCCTACCGGCTGCATGCCAGCGGTGCGTATTTCCAGGGCCTCTCCCTGACCCCGGGAGGGGCCGAGGAAACCCCAGTGCTGGCGGCCGCACACCCCCTGATCAAGTGGGCGGAAACCCTGCCGGTGGGCAGTGTGCTGACGGGAATGGATCTCCGCCAGTCCGCCCCCTGGGAGCAGGGCATCGAGCTGGGGCTCTGGAACCCCAAGGCCCAGGCCCTGCTTCTGCCCCTCCGCAGCCGCTCGGAAGAGGCCAGGCTCTGGGGGCTGCTGGCCGCCGACCGCCTGGAGCAGCCCTTCCAGCCCTTCGAAATTGAGCTGGCGGCCCTGCACGCGGGCATCCTCCAGGTCAGCCTCGAGAATGCAGGGCTCATCGCCCACCTGGCCGAGACCAGCCGGGCCCTGGGCACCAGCTACGAGGGGCTGGAATCCGCCTATGAGGCCCTGAAGGAGGCGCAACGGGCCCTGGGCGCCCAGAACCAGAAGACCACCCTGGGTGGCCTCTTCATGAGCATGGCCCAGCGGATTCAGGTGCCAGTAGGCATCCTGAAGGAGGAGAGCACCGCCCTGTCCATCATCATGGATCGCCCTGACCTTCCCGCGCCGGAAGAGCGGGCCGAATGCCACCGATCCATGGAACAGATCCACCGGGCCATCAGCCAAGTGGATGGGCTGGTAGGGGCCCTGCTCCGGCGCGCGGGCAAGGGGGTGGCCAGCTCGCCGGAATGGATCCACCTGCACGATTTCCTGGGGCAGGAGCTGGACCTGCTGCGGGCGGAAGGCATCCTGCCCGAGAACCTGCCGGTTGAACGGAGCTTTCAGTCACCCCGGGACCTGCTGTTCGGCGTCTATTCCGACTTCTCCGAAGTATTCGGCCACCTGATCCGCCACGCCCTGGACGGCCGTCCTTGCGGCATCAAGGTCCGGACTTCGGGAGATGAGAACCTCCTCAGGATCGAGGTGGAAGATGATGGGGGCTTCATCGAGCCGAACCTGCTGGACAGCGCCTTTGAGCCCTTCCCGGACCTGCGCCCGGCTGCGCCGGGGGGCGGGCGGCGGCCCGGCCAGGGACTGGCCGCCTGCGCCCAGCTGCTGAATACCTACCGGGGCAGCATCCAGATCCTGCCGAGGGAGCGGGGCTCCCTCGTGCGGGTCGACCTGCCCATGGAATAGTCGGCCCTTGGCCTGCCCCAGCTGCCATCCTTCACAAGAGATTGTTCCGGAACAAAGGGGGAAGACCATGAATCGAATGCTCCTGGCCGCCCTGGTGTCCCTGGTGCTGGGGGCCCAGGCTCAGCCGGCTCCCGAGGGGCTGGCCGATGCGCGGGAGGTCCACCTCCGGGGGGTCCAGAAGCTCACCAGCACCGGCTCGAATGCCGAGGCCTACTGGTCGAACGATGGGAAGAGGATCATCTTCCAGAGCACTCGGGAAGGCCTTGCCTGCGACCAGCTCTACACCATGAATGCCGACGGGTCCGATCAGAAGCGGGTGAGTTCCGGCAAGGGCAGGGTCACCTGTGGCTGGTTCATGCCCGGTGACCGGAAGATCCTGTTCGCCAGCACCCAAGGGGCTGGACCCGAATGCCCGGAAGGTCCACCCTTCACGCCCGGGAAATACCAGTGGCCCGTGTTCCAGGGCTACGATCTCTACCTCGCCAACGCCGATGGGAGCGAGGCCAAACCCTTTCTGGCCTCCGGGGGCTACGACGCCGAGGCCACCGTGGCCCCCAATGGCAGGTGGATCGTCTTCACAAGCGAACGCGGCGGTGACGTGGACCTCTGGCGGGTGGACGTAGACGGCCAGAACCTCCTGCGCCTCACGGATGGGATCGGCTACGACGGCGGGGCCGTCTTCAGCCCCGACTCGCGCCTCATCGTCTGGCGGACCAACTACCCCAAGGGGGAGGCGGCCACGGCGAAGTACAGGGATCTGCTGAAACAGCACCTGGTCGAGCCCATGGACATGGACATCTGGGTGATGAACAGCGATGGCAGTGGCAAACGACAGGTGACCCGGCTGCCCGGCGCGGCCTTCGCGCCCATTTTCACACCGGACGGGAAGGGCATCGTTTTCGCGACCAACCACCACGACAACCAGGGCAAGGGCCGAGGCTTCGATCTCTTCCGCGTGAAACTGGACGGCACCGGCCTCGAGCGGATCACCTGGACCGGAGTGTTCAACTCCTTTCCCCACTTCAGCCCCGACGGCAGGAAGCTGCTCTGGGTAAGCGGAAGGGCCCCCAGGGGGCCTCGCCAGTTCGATGTATGTGTGGCGGAGTGGCTGCCTTGAGCCTGGCGCAAGAGCGGACCATCCCGGCAGCGAAGCCGAAGCCTGCCATCTTCCTGGATCGCGATGGCACCCTCAACGAGGAGGTGGATTTCCTTTCGGATCCAGAGCTTCTGGTGATGATTCCGGGTGCTGCCGAGGCCGTGGCCCGGCTCAATGCCAGGGACATCCCGGTGGTGGTGGTGACCAACCAGAGCGGCATCGGAAGGGGAAAATACGACTGGCAGGATTTCGCCGCCGTCATGGACCGCATGGACGCCCTGCTGGCCCTGGAGAACGCCCGGATCGATGCCGTGTACGCCTCCCCCCACCACGAGAACGCCCTGGGGGAATATGCCGTGGCCGATCATCCGGAGCGGAAGCCCAATCCCGGCATGCTCCTCCGCGCTGCAGCCGAGCACGGCCTGGATCTGGCGCGCTCCTGGATGGTGGGAGACAAGGCCATCGATCTGGAGGCGGGGCGCCGGGCGGGCTGCAAGGTCGCCCTGGTCCGCACCGGCTATGGCGCCCAGGTGGATGGATGCGCGGCGGACCTGGTGGCCGAAAGCCTCCCCGAGGCCGTGGACCTCATCCTGTCCCAGTGGCCATGATCCTGGTCGAAAAATCCGACCTGGTGCTGGGCACCCTGCTCCAGCGGTACCAGCGCTTCCTGGCGGATGTGCGCCTGCAGGATGGCAGTGTCGTCACCGCCCACTGCACCAACACGGGCACCATGAAGACCTGCTGGGAGCCCGGTGACCGAGTACTACTGGAGCCCGCCACCAATCCCCAACGGAAGCTGAAGTTCACCTGGCTGGCCGTGGAGCGGCCCGGGGGCTGGGTGGGGGTGGAGACGGGCATGCCCAATCGGGTGGTCGCCGCGGCCGCGCGGCGGGACGCGCTGCCCGGTCTGGCGGGGCTGCACGGGGTCCGCACCGAAGTGAAATATGGGCTCGAGAACAGCCGCATCGACGTCCTGGCCCTGGACGGGGAGGATCGGCAGGTCTTTGTCGAAGTGAAAAACACGACCTTGAAGGCGGGTGACTGGGCGCTGTTCCCGGATGCGGTCACCGAACGCGGCCGAAAGCACCTCCGCGAACTCCAGGCCATGGTGAGGGCTGGACACCGGGCGGCCATCGCCTTCTTCGTGCATCGCACGGATGTGGACCGCTTCGACGCCGCCCGGGAGATCGATCCCACCTATGCCGCCGAACTGGAGCGGGCCGCGGAGTCTGGCGTGCAGCTCCTGCCCCTGGCCGTGCGCCTGGTCACAAATCAAGGGGCCGGTGGTCTGTGGAGCCTGGGCTGGGAACTGCCGGGCCTTCTGCCCTGGGTCCCCCGGCGATAGACTGTGGGTTCATGCTGGAGCCACCATGTCGACCACTGCATCTGAATTGATGAAGACGCCCCTCAACGCCGCCCATCGGGCCCTGGGCGCCAAGATGGTGGATTTTGGCGGCTGGGACATGCCCGTCCAGTACCCGGCGGGGATCCTGGCGGAGCACGAAGCGGTCCGCACCAGGGCTGGTCTCTTCGACGTGAGCCACATGGGCGAGATCCGAGTGAAGGGCCCCGGCGCCTTGGCCCTGGTGGAGCACCTGACTCCCAACGCGGTCTCGCAGCTGGCCATCGGTCAGGTCCACTACACGGCCTTCCTCTATGAGAACGGCACCTTCGTGGATGACCTGCTGGTCTACCGCGAGGGCGCAGAGGAGTTCCTGCTGGTGGTGAACGCGGGCAACTCGGACAAGGATTTCGCCTGGGTGCAGCAGCACGCTCCTGGCTACGACTGCACGGTGGTGAACGAAAGCCCGGTCACGGGGCAGATCGCCCTCCAGGGACCGCTCTCCCTCAGCATCCTCCAGCCCCTGACCAAGACCCCGCTGGAGCCCATCGGCTACTACTGGTTCACGCACGGCGAGGTGGCGGGGGTCAAGTGCCTCATCAGCCGCACGGGTTATACCGGCGAAGATGGCTTCGAGCTCTATTGCGCGGCTGCCGATGCGGAGAAGGTCTGGAACGCCGTCATGGCCGCCGGGACTCCCAAGGGCCTGCTGCCCGCCGGCCTGGGCTGCCGCAACACCCTGCGCCTGGAATGCAAGATGGCCCTCTACGGCCACGAGATCGACGACAGCATCCATGCCCTGGAGGCTGGGCTGGGCTGGATCGTCAAGCTGGACAAGGGTGATTTCATCGGGCGGGACGCCCTCCTGGCGGCGAAGGCGGCCCCCGCGACCCGCAAGCTGGTAGGTTTCAAGACTCTGGAGAAGCGGGACATCGCCCGGGACCACATGCCCGTGGTGCAGGATGGCAGGCCGGTCGGCTTCGTCACCAGCGCGGCGCCTTCGCCCACCTGCGGCATCAACCTGGGCCTGGCCTACGTTCCCACCGATCAGGCCAAGGTCGGCGGGCGCATCTCGATCGAGATCCGCGGCCGGGCCGTGGATGCCGAGATCATCCCCACCCCCTTCTACAAGCGTCAGAAGTAACCGATTAAAACCCCTGCAACCCCATCCACCACCTGGAGGATCCATGTTTCCCGCCGACCTGAAGTACACCAAGGACCACGAGTGGCTGAGGCCCGCGGCCGACGGCACCGCCTTGATCGGCATCACCCAGTACGCCCAGGAGGCCCTGGGTGACGTGGTCTTCGTGGACCTGCCGGAGGTCGGCGAGTCTTTCGGGCAAGGCGAGGAATTCGGCACCGTCGAGTCGGTGAAGACCGTTTCCGAGCTGAACATGCCCGCCGCCGGCGACGTTCTCGAGGTGAATGATTCCCTGGGGGACCACCCGGAAGTGGTGAACGAGGACCCTTATGGCAAGGGCTGGATGGTGAAGGTCAAGCTGACCGGAGACCTGACGGGCCTGCTGGACCCCAAGGCCTACGAGGCCCTGGTGAGTGCGGAAAGCCATTAGCTTGCCGACCCTGGCCCTGGCGACCCTCCTCTGGGTGACGCTGCCGGCGCAAGCGCCCGTGCAGTCCCCCCAGGCGTATGTGGCCACGGCCCCGGCCCGGGCCGCTGAAGCGGATGCAGCCCGCATCCAACAGCTGCGGGCCCTGGTGGAGGCCGCAGAGATCGCCCTTGAGGCCGACGAGGAGGAGCGCGCCGCGGCCCGTTGCGAGGAGGCCGATGTCCTCACCGCCGACTGGCCCCTGGAACTGCTCAAGCAGGCGGAAGTCCAGGGGCTGCTTCAGCGGCTGAAGGAAGTCGAGGAGCAACTCACGGATGAAGCTGCGCCAGGCACGGAACCAGGCCTGAAGGCTCCGGACGAGGTGGTGTCCATCAGCGGGGATGAACTCAGGGCCGAGCTCGAACTGGTACGCCAGGCGGAGCAGGGCACCACCTACGATTACCCGATCGATCTGAACGACAAAGTCCTCACCTGGGTGAGCCTCTTCAGCACCACCAAGCGCGGCTTCATGGAGAATGCCCTGGGCCGGGCCTCCATGTACATGCCCATGATCCGCCAGGTCTTCGCGGAGGAAGGCGTGCCCTCGGACTTGGCCTACCTCGCCGTCATTGAATCGGGCTTCCGCAACGAGGCCAAGAGCCGCGCCAAGGCTGTGGGCATGTGGCAGTTCATCCGCTCCACGGGGCGCATCTACGGACTCAACGGCAACGCCTGGGTGGAAGAGCGCCGGGATCCCATGAAGGCAACCCGGGCCGCAGCCCGGTACCTCAAGCGACTCTACGAGATCACGGGGGACTGGTACCTGGCCGCTTCCAGCTACAACGCGGGCCCACTGACCCTGGAGCGGGCCATCCAGAATGTGGGCACCCGGAACTTCTGGGACCTGAGCCGGTCCCGCTGGTTGCGGACCGAGACGAAGAACTACATCCCGGAACTCTGCGCGGCCATCCTGGTGGGCCGGAATCCGGAGCGCTACGGACTTCGCATCGTTCCCCTGGTCCCTTATGTCTACGAGACGGTCACCGTATCCAGCATGACCAGCCTCACGGTTCTGGCCCGCTGTGCCGGCACCGACGCCTCGACGCTGAAGGCCCTGAACCCCGAACTTCTCCGGGGTTCCACCCCGCCCGGAACCTACCAGCTGCGGGTGCCACCAGGGAAGGCCATGGACTGCCTCCGGCAGCTGGCCCACATGCCCGCCACCAAACGGCTGGATTTCAACTCCTATACGGTTCGAAAGGGCGACACGCTGGCCAAGGTGGCGAAGCGTTTCAAGCTGAACCCGGATGACCTGCTGGCGGCGAACGATCTGACGGCGAAGCAGTTCCAGCCGGGCCGGCGCCTGCTGGTGCCTCCGCCACCCGTCATCGGACTGGAAGACCGGGATATCGGCTCCAGCGCGGGGCGCGTGAAGGCCCTTGGTGACCGTCCCCTGGCGCCACTCCCGGCCACGCCCCGGGACCTGGATGCTCCAACGGGAACTGCCATCAAGACGGAGCCTCCCCCCGCAGCTCCGGTCCTGGACCTGCCGGCTCCGTCCCCTCGGATGGAGCCCAGGACACCGCCGGCCGCGCCTGCTCCGGAGCCAAAGGAGCCAGTCACCCGGCTTCCGGCGGGGTCGGTCCTCCGTGCGAAGCCGGGCGATACTCTTGCCAAGCTTGCCCGGCTCCACGGGGTTTCCCTCGGGGACCTGCTCCGCTTGAATCCAGAAGCTGCCAAGACGCTGCATCCCGGCGACGAGGTACGCCTTCCGGGGGGCACGGCCAACACCAGGCCCGCGCCTCCCTCCACCGCCATAAGCCATCGGGTCCGGAAGGGCGAGACCCTGGCGGCCATCGCCCGCAAGTACAGCCTCAGCCCAGCGGATCTCAAGGCATGGAATCAACTGAAGGGCGAGCGCATCCAGGCGGGTCAGCGGCTCCGGCTTTCCCCCCGCTGATCCAGGCTTGCAGAAGCTGGGAAGGGGTGGGATACTGATTCTTCCCGAATGGGGCCATAGCTCAGCTGGGAGAGCGCTTGCATGGCATGCAAGAGGTCGTCGGTTCGATCCCGATTGGCTCCACCAAACAGAAGGCCACCGCAAGGTGGCCTTCTTGCTGAAAGCTGAGTGCCGCCGGACATGCTCGCATCCCTCAACCACGTCGATCTGCGCTTCGGTCCCCAGGAGGTGCTGAAGGACGTGACCTGGGCCATCCAGGAGGGCGAGTGCTGGGGCGTCATCGGCCGCAACGGCGCGGGCAAAAGCACGGTGTTCAAGCTGCTGCTGGGGCAGCTGGAGGCCGATGCCGGGACCGTCGTGAAGCCCACGAAGGAACGCGGCATCCGCATGGGCCACTATGCCCAGGATCTATTGCCAGAGACCCAGGGCAGCGTGCTGGAAGAGGCCCTGGCGGCCTTCGGCGATGTGGAGCGCCTGCAGCACGAGATGCGCGAACTGGAGCATCACATGGGCGAGGCGGGGGCCGACTTGACGGAGGTGATGGAGCGCTACCAGAAGGTGACCGAGGCCTTCGAGCACCTCGATGGATTCACCATCCGCGCCCGCGCCGAAAGCATCCTGCAGTCCCTGGGCTTCACGGCGGCGGATTTCGAGCGCAGCGTCGAGACCCTGTCCGGTGGCCAGAAGAGCCGGGTGATGCTGGCCAAGGCCATCCTCAAGGGGCAGGATCTGCTGCTGTTGGACGAGCCCACGAACCATCTGGACCTGCCCAGCCTCCGCTGGCTGGAGGGCTTCATCCAGGACGTGGATGCCACCGTGGCCATCATCAGCCACGACCGCTACTTCCTGGACAAGATCGCCACCGAGATCCTGGAGCTGGAACAGGGGCGCTCTCGGGTCTACGAAGGCAACTACTCGGAGTTCATGGATAAGAAGGAACAGGAGCTGGAACTGCTGGAGCGGCACTACGAGCAGCAACAGGCCTACATCAAGAACCAGGAAGAGTACATCCGCCGCAACATCGCGGGCCAGAACACCAAGCAGGCCCGGGGCCGCCGCACCCACCTCTCCAAGCTGAACCGCATCCAGAAGCCCCTGCGGGACCGCCGGAAGGTGAAGTTCAGCTTTCCGGAGACCCAGCGTAGCGGCGATGTAGCCCTGGTGCTGGAGAACGCCAGCGTGGGCTGGGACGGGCAGCCGCTCTACGCGCCGCTGGAGCAGCTCCAGCTCAAGCGAGGCCAGAAGATGGGCATCGTGGGCCTGAACGGCACTGGCAAATCCACGCTGCTGAAGGCCATCTCCGAGGAGATCCCCTTCATCACGGGCCTGGCCCGCCTGGGCAGCCAGGTGAAGGTGGGCTACTTCGACCAGCATCACCGCAACCTGGATCCCCGCAACACGGTGTTCCAGCAGATCCACGGCGTGACACCCCAGGCCGTGAAGCAGGACGTGCTGGGCTTCCTGGCCAAGTTCCAGTTCCGCGGCGACGAGGTGGACAAGCCGGTCACGGCCCTCTCCGGCGGCGAGCGGGCGCGCCTCAGCATCGCCACCCTGATCCGCAACGGCGTGAACCTGCTGCTGCTGGACGAGCCCACCAACCACATGGACATCCCCAGCATGGAGGCCATGGAGGACACCATTCTCAGCTTCACCGGCGCGGCCATCGTGGTGACCCACGACCGCTACCTGCTGGGCCGCGTGGCGGATTCGCTGCTGCGCATCCATGAGGGCAAGGCCGAATTCCGCGAAGGCGGCTACGAAGACCACCAGGCCTGGGTGGACCTCGACCTTGGCAGCGAAGACGAAGCGGGCAGCCAAGAACCCGACCCCCCCAAGAAACCCGCTTCGCCGCAGGCGAAGCCCAACTCGGCGGCAAAGCCGCCGAACCCACCCACACCAAGACACGTGGCCGTGGACAAGGACAAACAGCGGGCCATCAAGCGCTTCGAGAAGCAGGTAGCTGAGGCGGAGGCCAAGGTGGCCGGGCTGGAGGAAAGGCTGGCCGAGCTCCAGCGGTCGATGGCCACCATGGACCCCACGGACTGGCAGGCCTTCAGCGCCCGCCTGGACACACAGAAAGCCCTGGAGGCCGATCTAGCGTACGCCATGAGCGACTGGGAGGCAGCCCAGGGGGCCCTGGAGGAAGCCCAGCGCTGACCCCCCTCCCATGCGGGGGTGGCTAGAAGTGCTTGAGGGTCAGGTCAATCATCCGCCGCACGAAGCCGGTATAGGGCGGGTACATGAGCTGGATGGCGGAATAGCGGGTGCGCTGGCGCAGGATGCCCCGGGCATTGGAGAAGGCCTCGAAGCCATGGCGGCCGTGGGCCTTGCCGAAGCCCGAGGTGTTCACGCCCCCCGTGGGCAGGCCCGTGTGGGCGAAGTGCAAAAGGGTGTCGTTGATGCAGCCGCCCCCGGCGGTGGTGCGGGCGACGATGGACTCCGCGTTCTGGCGGCTGCCGCTGAACACGTAGAGGGCCAGGGGCTTGGGCCGGTCGTTCACGAAGGCCACGGCAGCGTCCATGTCCTGCACCTTCAGGATGGGGAGCAGGGGGCCGAAGATCTCCTCCTGCATGACCGGTGAGGCGGGATCCACCTCCGTCAGCAGCGTCGGACTGATGTAGCGGGTCGCGGCGTCCACGTCACCGCCGAAGGCTACCTGAGCGGTAGAGCCGCTCAGCAGGGCCTGCAGCCTGGTGAAGTTTCGGTCATTGATGATGCGGGCCAGATCGGGACTGGCCTGGCGGGCTGCGGCATCGGAACCGTAGAATCCCCCCAGGGCCTGCTTCAGTTCCGCCACCAGGGCATCGTGCACCCGCTCGTGGACCAGCACGTAGTCCGGGGCCACGCAGGTCTGCCCGGCGTTGACGCACTTACCCCAGGCGATCTTGCGGGCCGCGTTGTCCAGATCGGCGTCTGCGTCCACCAGCACCGGGGACTTGCCGCCCAGCTCCAGGGTCACTGAGGTCAGGTGCTCTGCTGCGGCCTTCATGACCACCTTGCCCACGGCGGGGCTGCCGGTGAAGAAGATGTGGTCGAAGGGCAGGGCCAGCAGGGCCTGGGCCGTTTCTGCCTCGCCCTCCACCAGGGCGACCTCTTCCTCTGGGAACACCCCGGCCAGGAGCCTCCGGAGGAAGGCGTTGGTGTGGGGCGTGAACTCCGAAGGCTTGATCACGGCGCAGTTGCCCGCGGCCAGGGCCGAGACCAGGGGCCCCAGGGTGAGGTAGATGGGGTAGTTCCAGGGGCTGATGATGAGCACCACGCCCCTGGGCTCGTGAACGATGGTGCCGGCGCTTCCGAAGAGCCCGATGGGGGTCGGCACCTTGCGCGGCTTCATCCAATGGGGCAGGTGGCGAATGGCGTCCTTGAGCTCGGAAACGACCGGGTACAACTCCGTGAGGTCCACCTCCTCCGGGGCCTTCTGAAAGTCCGCCGCCAGGGCCGCCTGGGCTTCGGCCCGCCGGGCCATGAGGGCGTCCAGCAGGGCCAGGAGTTTCGCCCTGCGCTGATCGGCGGAGCTGCCCGCCACCCGCCAGCGGGCAGCCTGCTGGCGTGCGAAGAGGGTTTCGAGCATGGCGGAGATCATAGGAACTCCTGCTTGGCGGTGCACCGTCCAGCATAGCTCCTAGACCCAGGCCATCTCCGCCGTGAAGTGCCGGAGGTACTTGCTCTGCTTGACGATCTTGACGCCCCGGATCGACCTTGCCTTGGCCTTCACTTCCTCGATGACCTCGGCGGCGAAGTCGAAGTGGCTCTGGGTGTACATGCGCCGGGGGAAGGCCAGGCGCACCAGCTCCATGCTGTGGAAGGTCTCGGTGCCGTCGTCCATGCGCTTGCCGAACATGACGGAGCCGATCTCCACGCCCCGGATGCCGCCCTCCAGGTAGAGGGCGTTGCAGAGGGCCCAGGCCGGGTAGTGCTCCACGGGCATGTCCGGCAGCACGGTCTTGGCGTCGATGTAGACCGCATGGCCACCCGTGGGCTTCACGAAGCCCACCCCCGCGGCCTCCAGCTTCTCGCCCAGGTATTCGGCGGTCCGCAGGCGGTAGCGCAGGTAGTCCTCCTGCATGCCCTCCTCGAGCCCCACGGCCAGGGCCTCCAGATCCCGGCCCGCCAGCCCGCCATAGGTGGGAAAGCCCTCGGTGAGGATGAGCATGTTGCGGACGGGATCCAGCCACTCTTCGCTGCGCAGCATGATGAAGCCGCCGATGTTCACCAGGCCGTCCTTCTTGGCGCTCATGGTGCAGCCGTCGGCGTAGCTGAACAGCTCCTGGCAGATGGCCTTGATGGGGGTGTCCTGGTACCCGTCCTCCCGGAGCTTGATGAACATGGCGTTCTCCGCGAAGCGGCAGACATCCATGATGAAGGGCTTGCCGTGCTGCTTGAGCAGGGCCGCATAGGCGCGGATATTGGCCATGGAGACCGGCTGGCCGCCACCGGTATTGTTGGTGACCGTGATCATGCCGAAGGGGATGCGATGGCCCTCCTGCTTGAGCACGGCCTCCACCCGGGCCAGGTCGATGTTGCCCTTGAAGGGATGGATGAGGCTGGGCTGCAGGCCCTCGGGGATCACCAGATCCACGGCCTCCACGCCATTGAATTCGAGATTGGCGCGGGTGGTATCGAAGTGGCAGTTGTTGGGCACCAGGTCGCCCCGCTTGCAGACGGCGCTGAAGAGCACCTTCTCGGCTGCCCGGCCCTGGTGGGTGGGGATGAAGTGCTCCATCCCCGTGATGTCCTTCAGGACGGCCTCCAGCCGGAAGAAGCTGGGGGAGCCGGCGTAGCTTTCGTCGCCCACCATGATGGCCCCCCACTGGGCCGAGCTCATGGCCCCGGTTCCCGAGTCCGTCAGCCAGTCCAGCAGCACGTCCTCGGCTCGCAGCTTGAAGACGTTCAGTTTCGCAGCCTCCAGCATCCCCAGGCGCTCCTGGGGGGTGGTCATGCGGATGGGCTCGACGGACTTGATGCGGAAGGGCTCGATCATGGTGCGGGGCATGGGGACTCCAGAAGGCACCTCCAGGCTAACCAGGGCCGCCGGCCAGGAGATCACAAGGGGGCTGGCATCGCAGACCACCTCCGGCGATCCTGGAGGATTCGGAGTGGACATGAGTCTTCTGTTGGCCGTGGATGTGGGGAACACCAACGTGGTGCTGGGGGTCTTCGACCTTTCCAAGGGGCCGGAGGCCCCCCTGGTCTGTTCCTGGCGGCTGGCCACCAGCCGGGAGAGGACCGTGGACGAGTACGGGCTCTCGGTCCTGGCCCTCATGCGCCACCAGGGCATCGAGGCGAGCCAGATCAAGCACGTGGCCATCTCCTGCGTGGTGCCACCTCTGCACCCGGTGCTCATGAGCCTGGCCAAGGCCTTCTTCGGGGTGGACGCCTTCTACGTCGAGCCCGGCGTGAAGACCGGCGTGAAGGTGCTCATCGACAACCCCTCGGAGCTGGGGGCCGACCGTCTGGTGAACGCCGTGGCGGGCATCGAGAAGTTCGGGGCGCCGCTCATCGTGGTGGACTTCGGCACGGCCACCACCTTCGACGTGGTCAATGCCAAGAAGGAGTACCTGGGGGGTCTCATCTGCCCCGGCCTCAAGATCAGCGCCGACGCCCTGTTCCAGCGGGCCAGCCGCCTCCCGCGGGTGGAGATCGCCGAACCCGAGCGCCTGGTGGGCCGCAACACCGTCCAGGCCATGCAGTCCGGCATCTTCTACGGCTACGTGGGCATGGTGGACGGCATCCTGGACCGCCTCCTGGAGGAATGCCCCGAAGCCAAGGTGGCCGCCACCGGGGGCCTCGCACGGGTCATCGCCCCCCACACCAAGCACATCAAACACATCGCCCAGGATCTGACCCTGGATGGCCTGCGCATCCTCTGGTTCCGCAACCAGGGCGGAACAAGGAAGTAGGCCCATGGACCTGCCGCTCATCCGGCTGGCACGGGTGGATTCCACCCAGGCCTTCCTGTGGCGGAACCCCCACCTGGGGTACTGCGCCGTGGTGGCGGATGGCCAAAGCCAGGGCCGGGGCCGCCAGGGCAGCCGCTGGGAGAGTTCGCCCGGGTCGGGGCTCTGGATGTCCGCGGCCCTGCCTTCCCCGAAGGGTGTGGCCCCGGGCCTGATGCTGCAACGAGCCATGACCGCCGCCGCCCGGGTGCTGGATCCCGATGGGCAGACCCTGGGCCTGAAGTGGCCCAATGACCTCGTGGCCTGGAAGCAGGGCCGCCTGGTGAAGCTGGGGGGCATCCTCGGCGAGCAGATCGGCGGCCGACTGCTCCTGGGACTGGGGGTGAACCTGACCTCGGCCCCCGAGATTCCTGGGCGCGCCTTCTCCCCCGCCAGCCTGAAGGATCTGGGATTGACCACGCCTTCGGCGGTCGAGCTGGCAGGACATATCTCCCTATTTTGGACCAATTTGGAGCAGGATGTTCAGCCCCTCTTTCGATGGCCCGACACTGGCATGCCCCTGCGCTGGGAAGAAGGCCAGGGCACCTGTCTGGGCTGGGAGCCGGACGGACGGCTGAAGGTGACCACCGCCGATGGCATCCGACGGCTGAGCGTCGGGGAGGTCAGGGGCCTGGGTTGATCACAGCGCGGACCGGATCTCGAGCTCGCTGAGGATCCTCGCGCTGTTCTTGGCCACCTTGAGGATGCGGTCCACCCGGTCGGGGCTGGGATCGTAGCCATTCATCTCCAGCCAGTAGACGACGTTGCTGTGACCCGCCAGAGGACCGATCTCGATCTCCTGGCGGCGGCCCACCAGGGCGGCGGGGACGCCGGAGTAGACGGCATCGGCCAGTTCCACATCGCCCCGGTGCAGGGCCTTGACGATGGCCGCGGCGTGGACGCCGGTGCCGGTGCGGAAGGCATCCCGACCCAGCACCGGGTAGTTGGCGGGGATTTCCACATCGCACAGTTCGGCCACCAGCTCCGCCAGGGCGGGCAGATCCGACAGGTCGCCCTTGGGGAAGCCCATGAGATGGAGGTTGATCATGAGCTGGTCCAGGGCCACGTTGCCGCAGCGCTCACCGATGCCCAGGATGCTGCCGTGGAGTCGGTCCGCGCCGGCCTCAAAGGCAGCGATGGCGTTGGCCACCCCCAGACCCCGGTCGTTGTGGCCGTGCCAGTCGATGCGCACCGAGCGGTCCTTCACCACTTCTTCCTTGATGAACTTCACCAGGCGGCGAACTCCGTACGGAGTGGCGTGGCCACAGGTGTCGGACAGGCAGATCGACTGGGCCCCCTCGTCCAGGGCCGCCCCGTAGATGGCCTTCAGCACCTCCGGCCGGGCCCGGGTACTGTCCTCGGTCACCATCATCACGGGCACTTCGTGGCGCTGGCAGAAGGCGACGGCCTTGCGGGCCGTGTCCACCAGGAAGCTCAGGTCCCAGCCCTCCACGTCCATGCGAATGGGGCTGGAACCCAGGAAAGCACCGGCTTCCAGGGGCACGCCGGAGCGCTGCTGGATCTCCGCCACCTGGACCAGGTCGGCCTCCAGGGTCCGCACGGCCACGTTGGGGGAGAGGGGGAGGCGATGGTCGCGGATCTCCACCACCAGGGCCCGCACGGCCGCCAGGGCCTTGGGGCCGGCGCCGGGCATGCCGAGGTTGACGGCATCCACCCCCAACCGGGCCAGGCGGTGGGTCAGGTCCCGCTTGGCGGCGATGTCGGGATCGCGGACCGAGGGACTCTGCAGGCCATCCCGCAGGGTCTCGTCGTTCAGCAGGGGAATCCTGGCGTCCTTGGAAGGAAGGCCGTTCCAGTCGTTGATGAGTTCATCCAAGGTCATGGGCTATCAGACTACGGTGACTTCAATCCTCCGGTCCAGGAGGGTTCCCAGCAGGGAGGCCTTCTCCAGGAAGGCATCCACCTCCTGGTCCACGTCCCCGACGGCATCCAGGATGAGGTGCAGGCGCTCCTCGTCCACCTCCAAGGCCAGATGGTGGACCGCCTGGCGCCGCCGCCGATCGAGGGCGTCGGCCGCCCGGAGGATGGCCGCCAGCTTGCGCACCACCTGCCGGTGCCAGGGCGCCAGGGCACGAAAGGCCTCGTGCTTGGCGTGGTGGGGCGCCTTGCCCCGGTGGAAGCGGACCACCTGGGAGAGCACTTCCACTTCCTCGGGCCAGAAGCCCGGGAGGGTGGCGTTCCGGATCAGGTATTCACCATGCTTGTGGTGGCCCTTCTCGGAGATGGAGAAGCCGATGTCGTGCAGCCGGGAGGCGAAGGCCAGCCACTGGCGTTCCGTATCGCCCAGCTCGAAATGGGGCTGGAGGGACACGAAGAGTTCGTCCGCCAGCCGGGCGACCTGGCGGCTGTGGCCGGGATCCGGATCGAGGCGGGAAGCCAGCTGCTCGATGGAGGCCCTCCGCCGGTCCGCCAGGGGCGGGATGGCGGCACCGCCGTGTTTGAGGGCCTCCCAGACCATGCCTTCCCGCAGGCCCACGGGCAGGTGGCGCAGGGGCGGCGTGCCCAGCCATTCCATCAGCGAAAGCGCCCAGATGGCCCCGACGTGGAGCACCTCCGCCCGCTTGGGGTCCACACCGAGGTGCTCGACCCGACCTTGGGTGTCGGCGCGCCAGAGCTCCAGGGCGAAGTGCCTCAGCTGCTCGGCGCCAAAGGCCTGCCCCGCGGCGGCCCCCTTGGCCAAGTCCTCCAGGGTGCCCGAAGTGCCGAGGATCAGGGTGGGCACGGGCAGTTCAGATGGCAGATCCTTGCGGGCCTTCTTCAGGATGCGGCGGATCAGGCGGCGAAGGCCCTTCAGGTCGTGAGCGGTGGGGGGATTGGAGGTCTGGGCGGCGTCCGCCAGGCGCTGGAGCCCCCAGGGCAGGGAGATGCTGGCCACCACCCGGCTGGCCTGCACCCAGGTCAGCTCAGTGCTGCCGCCTCCGATATCCACCAGGGCCACGGGGTCCGGTGGAAAGGGAATGGCGTGGGAGACGGCCTGGTGGATGAGCCGGGCTTCCTCTTCCCCCGAGATCACCTGGATGGGGATGCCCAGCTTCTCGGCCTCCAACACAAAGGCCTGGGCGTTCCTGGCATCCCGGAGGGCCGCCGTGCCGCAGGCCATGAGGGTGTCGCAGCCGAAGTCCCGGATGGTCTTGGCCATCTGGGAAAGCGCCTCCAGGCCCGCCCGGAAGGCCTCGGGACCGATCTCGCCGGACTTCGCCTCGCCCCGGGCCAGGCGCACCATGACCTTTTCCCGGGCCAGCACCAGCTGCCCGCCCATGGGATCGGCCTCCACCACCACCATGTGGATGGAGTTCGATCCGACATCGACGGCGGCGATCCTCATGGGACGATTGTGGCGACTGGGACCAGCCTTGGGCCAGGAAACTTGGGGGAACGTTGCTGCGACGATGGATCTGTCTGCTGTTCGTGCTGCCGCTGTCCGCCCAGAAGGTGGCCCTGAGCCTGGACGATGCCCCCTTCCTGCGATCCGCCCCCCTGCTGGCGGCTCCCGCCCAGCACGAGGCCATGCGGAAGGCCCTGAAGGACCGGAAGGTGCGGGCCATCCTCTTCACCAACGGGGTCAACGGCGGGGATACGCCCGAGGGCAGGTCCACCCTCCGGGCCTGGGGAGAGGCCGGCCATCTCCTCGCCAACCACAGCTACAGCCATTGGGACCTGAACCGCGACGAAGTGACCCTGGCGGCCTACGAGGTGGATGCCTTGAAAGGCGATGCCCTGATCCGCGACCTGCCGGGCTACACCAGGCTCTACCGCTACCCCTTCCTGCGGGCCGGGAACACCGTGGCCAAGCGGGATGGCTTCTATGCATTCCTGAAGGCCCGCGGGGATGCCATCGGCCATGTGAGCATCGATACCGCCGACTGGCTGCTGGATGAGCGGCTTCGGAAGCGCCTGGAGAAGGACCCCAAGTCTGACCTGGCCCCCTACCGGGAGCTCTACCTGAAGCACCTCTGGGCCTGCGCCCGGTTCTACGAGGCCTGGAGCCGAGAGGTATTCGGTCGGGAGATTCCCCACGTCATCCTCCTGCACAGCCGCCTGCTGAATGGCCTCTTCCTGGGCGACGTCCTCGACTGCTTCCGGGCCAAGGGGTGGTCCTGGATCGATCCGGCCACCGCCTTCGCGGATCCGGTCTATGCCCTCTGGCCCAGGAACCTGCCCGCCGGCGAGGCCCTGGCGGACGCCGTCTCGGCTGAACGGGGCAACCAGGGCTTCGTGAAGGCCTGGCGGGCCAACGCCAAGGATCCCGATGACCTGCTGTTTTCCGAGGGCAGGCTTCAAGAGCGGATGGACCAGCTGGGGCTGTGAAAGCAGGGATCTCCGTGGTGGAATGGAGATCTACCCATCCTCAACACTTTGGAGTCGCCCATGTTTCCTCGCCTGTGTATCGGATTGGCCCTGGGTGTCGTGGGCCTGATGGCAAGCCAACCCCTTCCGGCGCGGAACCAGGCCTGGGTGCTGGCGCTGGATGGCCGTGGCGGCGTGGTCGGTGACTTGAAGCCCGAGGAATTCCAGGTGAAGGTGGCTGGAAAGCCATGCCCCGTCCTTCAGGTGAAGACCCCGGCACAGACCGCGGACGCCGCTCAATCATGGGTGCTGGTATTCGAACCCATCCGGGACGTGAACTTCCGCGCCATGGCCTTCATCGCCGCTGCGGATTTCCTTACCAAGGTGCCGGACGGGGACCGGGTCTTCATGGTGGCCCGGGGCAAGGATTCCCTGGAGTCCCTGATGCCGGGCTTCTCGGCCCGCCGCAGTCTCTGGGCCGAGGCCCTCGCCAAAGTGCCGGACCTGCTGCCGGAGGCCCTGGTCGGGCAGTCGAAGGAGACCCTCCAGGGCGCCGGTTTCAACGTCGCCTTCACCGATACGGCGGATGGGCCCGAGGGACAGGAGGCCCTGAACGCCCTGCTTGGGAAGTTCAAGGGTGCTGCCCCGGGGTGGGCCAGGGGAACCCTCGATCTCAAGGGAGTCAAGCTGCTGGACCGGCTCAATTTCGACAATCCGATGTTCGTCATGGGCCTCATCTCAGCCGTCACCCGGGAGACCAAGGTCCTCGGGTCCATCATTGACCTCGCGGCTCCCGTCCCGGGGCAGAAACACCTGATCGTCCTCTCTCGCTGTGAAGCAGATGACTTGTCCCATCCGGAGATCCGCCGGGCCATGTCGATGAACTTCAAGCGGGAGAAGGGTGATGCCGGCGGCCCAAGAGAATCTGCGGTGGTCGCCCACAGGGACATGACCATCCTCCACACCGAACTCAAGACCCGGGCCGTGGCCGGTGGCATCACCCTCTATTCCGTGGCGGGCTCGGGGCAGAACGTGCTGGGGCACGTCGGGCAGGCGGCCATGGCCACCGGTGGGTACGCGTTTCCCATGAGTGCTGGGTTGGAGATCACCTTCGGCCAGGCCATCCAGGTGTTCGGATCCAGATACTCCCTGCAGTGGAAAGAGGAAGGGAAACCGGGCGCTGGGGCCACTCTGGAAATCACCACGACACGCAAGGACGTGAAGGTGATCGCCCCGACGCTCTGGTAAAGACCGGTCTCCGGAAGGTTCGGGCAGCCAGAGATGGCCTCCGACCTGACCTCTGGTAGCCGTTGCATCCATCCCAGAGCCCCGGCCATGCTCGATCCAACACTCCGAGGTGATCTGATGGCCCTGACCGTGGATGGCATCTTCGCGCTCATGCCCGAGCTTTTCCTGCCTGAGAAGGCGCAGGGGCTCAACGTATCGGTCTACTACCAGGTGACGGGGGTCGGGGGGGGCGACTATGCCTGCCTCATCGAGAATGGCGCTTTCTCCTTGAAGCGGGAGGCCAAGCCGGATGCCACCTCGGTGGTGGTGATCGGCGCCGAGGACTGGATCGCGTTGAACGAGGGCAAGCTCGATCCCATGCAGGCCTTCATGACGGGCAAGCTGAAGGGCACCGGCGACCTGGGCCTGCTCCAGAAATTCCCCAAGTTCTTCAAGAAGCCCCAGAAGCAGGGTGGCCCCCTGAAGCCCCTGAAGGACCTGGTGACCGCCCGCCTGGCCCTGGCTGGTGCAGGCCTCAAGGTAACCGTGGGGGGGGAGAGCTGGGGCGATGGGGCGGAAGTGGTCGGGGATGAGGCGGCCATCCGTGCCCTGGTCTGTGGTCTGGCTGAGCCGGGCCCGGCCCTGCTGGGGGGGCAGCTGCGCTACTCCGGTGACATGGCCCAGCTCCGCCAGGCCTGGAAGTCCTGGTCCGCCGAACCAGAGATCAGCTACCCCGACACACCTGGGGGCAAGGCCCTGGCCACCCTGCGCCGACGCTACAAGGGGGGCGCCAGCGGCACCCTGGAAGTGAAGGTGGATGGCATCCCCTACCGCCTGGACTTCAGCCCCGAGGGCCTTTCCGTCCGTTCCGGGGAGGTGGAAGGCGGGGCCGCCCTGGCCATCACGGACGCGGATTTCGCGGCCCTGAATGCAGGGAAGCTGAACCTGGTGGCGGCCCTCCTGGGCGGCGCCATCACCGTGAAGGGGGATCTCAGCCAGGTGGCCTCCTACACCGCTCATTTTGATGCCGACGTGAACCCCGCCCAGGCCCTCCTGGAATCCATGCCCGAGCGATTCAATGCTGAAAAAGCGGGAGATCTCCAAGCAGTGGTGGGCTATCAGATCGAGGACATGGGCTACACTCTGCTGATCCGACAGGGGGTCTGCATGGTCTTCCCCCGGCTTCTGAAGCCCTGTGATACGCTCCTGAAAGCGAAGCCCGACGACTTCGTGGCCATGAGCACCGGAACGCTGAATGCCCAGGAGGCCTTCATGACCGGCAAGATCCAGATCGAGGGCGATCCCCTGCTCATGCAGAAGGTGGCCAAGAGTTTCCGAAGGCCGGAGGCCTAGCGGTCCATGCCCAGAACCCCCGCACGCCCCCCTGAAGTGCCCGCGGAATCCCAGCAGGGCGATGGCGTGGTGCGGAGGTCCATGGCCATTCCCCCCATGAGTCAGACCCCCTCCGTCAACGAAGCCTTCGAGGCTCCTCCAGGCCTCCCCTGTTCGGGTCGCTGCGGGCGCTGCGACATCCATCCCTGCAAGCTCCACGCGCCGATCTAGAGGATTCGCTAGAGACTGTCGCCTTCCCATAGCTCCCGCAGTCGCTGGTAGCCTGCGCGGCTTACGGGCAGGCGGGTGCCGTCCCGGAGGATGGCATCCCGGTGTTCCTTGCTATCCTGTTCAATGCGAACAAGGCGGTCGAGGTTCAAGATGTAACTGCGGTGAATGCGGATGAAACGACTTGAATCGAGCTGGGATTCCAGGTGTGCCAGGGTCTGCTGCTTGAGGAGGCTCTTCCCTTCGGTCCGCAGCAGCACGTAGTCGTCCTGGGCCTGCACCCAGTCCAGCCGGTCCAGGTGGACCACGGTGACCTTGGGGCCATCCTTCACCACGATGCGCTCCAGGGGCCTGCCCTGTCGGGCGGCGGCGGCCAATTCCGAAGCTGGGGGTGGCAGGGCGGCCGGCTGGGCCGTATGCAGGGCCCGCGCCTTGGCCAGGGCCCCGTCAAAGCGCTCCTTCGAGAAGGGCTTCAGCAGGTAGTCCACGGCCTGGGCTTCGAAGGCCCTCAAGGCGTGCTGGTCATAGGCGGTCACGAATACCACGGCGGGCCGCTTGCCCTCTGCCTCAAGCAGTTCCAGCACCTCGAAGCCGTCCAACTTGGGCATCTGGATGTCGAGGAAGATCAGGTCGGGCTCGTGCAGGGCCACGGCCTTGAGGGCCTCGAAGCCGTTGGCGCACTCCGCCGCAACCTCCACATCCGGGTGGGCCTGCAGGTGCTCGCGCACCACCGCGCGGGCCAGGTCCTCGTCGTCGATGATCAGGGCCTTCATGACTCAATCTCCAAAGGAAAGACAAGGGTGACGCGATGGATGCCGTCCAGGGCCGTGGTTTCGAATCGGGCCCGGCTGCCGAAGCGTCCCAGCAGGCGCTGGCGGACCTGGCGGAGGCCGAGGCCCAGGCCCTGGGGCGCTGGAGCCTCGGCGTCCATGGGGTTCTCCACCCTCAGGATCACGTGCCCCTCCACCACATCGGCCGCGAGGGACAGGGTGCCCCCCTCCGGCAGGGCGGCGATCCCATGCTTGATGGCGTTCTCCACCAGGGGCTGCAGAAGCAGGGTCGGGAGCAGGGCAGGCTCGGTGGCAGGATCGACCGCCCAGGCCAGCTGGAGCCGCTTCCCGAAGCGGATCTGCTCGATGGCCAAGTAGGCCCTGGCCAGGTCGAGTTCCTCCCGCAGGGCTACCAGTCGGCGTTCTCCCAGACCCAGGCTGCGGCGCAGGAAATCCGAAAGGAGCAGGCACATCTCCCGGGCTCGGGCCGGATCCACGGCCGTCAGGGCTGAAAGAGAATTCAAACTGTTGAAGAGAAAGTGGGGATTTAGCTGTGCCCGCAAGGCTTTGAGTTCGGATTCCTGGGCCAGCAGCTGCAGCTCCGCGCCCTTCCGCTCGGCTTCGCTGGCCCGATCCTGAGCCAGCATCAGGTAGCTGAGCGCCACCGATGCCAGGTAGAGCAGGATCCCTAGGCCGGTGAGCACGGGCAGGGCGATGTTGACCCGGTGGGGCAGGGCCTCCAACCCTGGGAACCAGGCCAGGAGCCGGGCCAGGACCCAGGCGAGCCCCGCCCAAAGACCGCCCATCAGGAGAGCCGCGGTGCCCCAGGCCGCTCCGTGGGGACCGAGCCCCTTCAGCGTCGGTCCCAGCGGCAGGGCCCGGCAAAGGAACCAGGCGGATAGGAACAGGAAGGCGGCCAGCAGGCACAGGGGAAAGGCCAGGGCCCCCGATTCAGCCCAACTCCAGCCCTGGCTCCGGGCGATGCCAGCAAGCAGCAGGGCGATGGGAGCCCAGCCCAGCAGGTAGGCTCCCAGGCGCGCGCGGCTGGCCAGGAGGGGATGCATCAGCTCTTCACTTCCGTCCCGCCGAAGAGGATCAGGCCGGTGATCACGAGCCGGGGTCGCACCTCGGCGGTGTTCGGACCGTGGTGGGTGCTGTCATTCAGGGCGCCGGCAATGGCGGTGGCGCGGTTGGAAATCTCCCAGCCGTCAGGGACCCGGATCTCCCCGCCGCCGAAGAGCACGAAGACATCGATGCGGGCCTGGCCCGATTCCAGTGCCGCCTGGTGGAGGTCCACTTCGAACCCCCCGAAGATGGCGGTCAGTTCACCCCCCTTGAAGGCCTGGGTGCCCACCCGCCGCTTGAAGCCGCCGAAGATGGCCGTGCCCTGGAGGAAATCATCGGAGCGGGCCAGCTCCGGCGGCACGCCGCGGCTCTGCTTCAGGGACTTGATGACGATGAGGATGCCCACCGCCACCACCAGCATGGGCGTCAGGGCCTCGGCCATGTGGCCCCGGGCAAAGGTGAAGAGCAGCAGGAAGGCGCCCGCCAGCACCAGAAACCAGCCGCCCATGCCCCCGCCGCTGCCTTCCTGGCGGAGCTTGGCGACGCCCATGGCCACGAGCACGAGGGGCCAGAGCTTGAAGATGGTGTGGGCTTCGATGAGGCCGAGGTTGTCCAGGGTGAGCACCAGGCCCGCCACGATGATGGCCACGCCCAGCACCAGCTTGGGGCTGAAGGGGGTGGGGGCCTTGGCTTCTTGGGGGGCGGTCATGGCTTCACCTGTGGGACATCGGTTCCAGGATCACAGGAATCCGTGGGCGTTGGCGATGGGGACTGGGACTGGGACTTGGAACGCTTGCTGCGCTTGGGCTGGGGAAATAGGGCTCGCAGGGTGACGATGGCGCCGCCCCAGATGAGAAAGGCCGGCCACCAGCGCTCCAGCAGGCCCCAGGGGCCGAACTGGTGGATGAAGCCGGCGGCGGCGAACGCGAGCCAGACGTGGCCCCGCAGGCTCAATGGGCCGTCCTGGACCAACCGGGCCAAGCCGAAGGCGGCGAGCACCAGTGGCCACCAGGTCAACAGGTGCCAGGCGTCGTACCAGCGCAGGCTGTCCGCCATGAGGATCAGGCCCAGGGCGATGACCGTCAGGCCGAGGACCAGCTTGGCGGAGAAGAGGGGGTGGCGTTCCTGGGGATTCATGGGCGGTGTTCCTTTCGTCCTGCGCCGAAGGGGAAGAGGAAACCCAGGCTGGGCAGCCACAACAACAGCCACCACAGGGGGCTGTCGAGGAACCATCCCGCATGGACCATGGCCTTCTCCTTCCGCATGACCAAGCTACGGGCATTCCCAGACCATGTTGGGCGGGGATCGGCGAATGGAGGACCCGGACCGGCGAGTGGTCATTCCCAGCGAATCTCGCCGCCCCGGCTGCGGTCCCGCCAGGCGTGCTCCAGGTCCGGCACCAGGTCCGGCGGGCATTCGAAGCGCAGGATGGCCGCCTCGTCCTCGAAGCGCTGCTCGAGGGCCACCGCTTCGTTGAAGGCTCCAAGCAGGGCAAAGGGCAGGTGGGCCTGGGCGGTGGGTACCTGGATCGCACCCCTGCGGAGAATGCGAACCTCCGCCCAGGACCCGGCCGCCTCGGCCTCCGCCAGGGCACCCTGAACCCCTAGGGTGTAGGCCCGCACCAAGCCACCGGTGCCGAGCCTGGTGCCGCCGTACCAACGGATGCAGATGGCCAGGAGATCCGTAACCTGGGCGCCCTCCAAAACCGCGAGCATGGGCCGGCCGGCCGTGCCGGAGGGCTCGCCGTCGTCATCGGAGCCGAAGGCCGACACTGGCACCCCCTCTCGCCAGGCCGTGCAGTGATGGGTGGCGTCGAAGTCGCGCTTGCGCAGCATTGCCACCACCTGGGCCCGTTCCGCCGCATCCCGGGCGGGATGCAGCTCCGTGAGGAAGACAGAGGCCTTCTCCCGGAACCGATGGGTCACGACCCCAGTCAACCGATGCATGGATCCAGCATGCAGGTTGCTGTGACCGCAATCAACAAACCCGGAGTAGGTCGGGCAAAAGGGGATCCATACCTCATCTTTGATGTGGATGCTATTTTTGGAGCTGTCATGGACTCTGCCACGAAGCCCTTCACCCCCACGGCCCTGCAGCGCAGGTCGCCGGTGCCCTCGGACCTGGCCATCGCCCAGGCGGCGACCCTCAAGCCCATCGGCCTCGTGGCCGCGGAACTGGGCCTGCAGAGCGACGAGCTCGAGCTCTACGGGCCCACCAAGGCCAAGGTGCGGCTGGAAGTGCTGGACCGCCTTCGGGAGCGCCCCAACGGCCACTACATCGATGTCACCGCCATCACGCCGACCCCCCTGGGGGAGGGCAAGACCACCACCACCGTGGGCCTCAGCCAGGCCCTGGGCGCCCACTTGGGCAAGCGGGTCCTCACCTGCATCCGCCAGCCCAGCCAGGGGCCGACCTTCGGCATCAAGGGCGGTGCCGCCGGCGGGGGCTACAGCCAGGTGATCCCCATGGAGGACTTCAACCTCCACCTCACCGGGGACATCCACGCCATTACGGCCGCCCACAACCTCTGCGCCGCCGCCCTGGACGCCCGCATGCTGCACGAGGCCGGGGCCACGGATGAGCAGCTCTTCGAGCGCATCTTCCCGAAGTCCCACGGGCACCGCAAGTTCCCCCGGTCCCTCCAGCTCCGCTGCGTGAAGCTCGGCATCAGCAAGGGTGATCCCGAGACCCTCACGCCCGAAGAGCGCCGCCGGATCTGCCGCCTGGACCTGGATCCTGCGGCCATCACCTGGCGGAGGGTCATGGACACCAGCGACCGCTTCCTCCGGGGCGTCACCGTGGGCCAGGGCGAGGAGGAGCAGGCCTTCGCCCGGGTGACCGGCTTCGATATCACCGTGGCCAGCGAGATCATGGCCGTGCTGGCGCTCACCACGGGGCTTTCGGACATGCGCCACCGCCTCGGCGCCATGGTGGTGGGACTGAACCGGCAGGGCGAGGCCGTCACCGCCGAAGATCTTGGCGTGGCGGGTGCCATGACGGTGCTCATGAAGGACGCCCTCAAGCCCACCCTCATGCAGACCCTGGAGGGCACGCCGGTCTTCGTGCACGCGGGGCCCTTCGCCAACATCGCCCATGGCAACAGCTCCATCCTGGCGGACCAGATCGCCCTGAAGCTCTCCGACTACGTGGTCACCGAGTCTGGCTTCGGCGCCGACATGGGCATGGAGAAGTTCTTTGACATCAAGTGCCGGATCTCGGGCCTGGTACCCGATGCCGTAGTGCTGGTAGCCACCGTCCGAGCCCTCAAAATGCATGGCGGGGGTCCCAAAGTCGTGGCCGGCAAGCCCTTGGACCCGGTCTATGTCGAGGAAAACCTGGAACTGCTGAACAAGGGCCTGCCCAACCTGCTTCACCACATCCGCATCGCGCGGAAGTTCGGCATCCCTGTGGTGGTGGCGGTCAATGGCTTCGCCACGGATTCCGACGCGGAACTGGACATGGTGCGCCGGGCCTCCCTGGAATGCGGCGCCGAGGATGCCGTGGTCTGCCAGAACTGGGCCCAGGGCGGGGAAGGGGCCATCCACCTGGCCCAGGCCGTGGTCCGGGTCTGCGAGCGGCCTTCGAGTTTCCGCTTCCTCTACGAGCTGGACGAGCCCATCAAGCAGAAGATCGAGACCATCGCCCGGGAGATCTACGGCGCCGATGGCGTGGACTATTCCCCCGAAGCCGAGGCCCGCATCGAAGCCTACACCCGGCTGGGCTATGATCGCCTGCCCATCTGCATGGCCAAGACCCACCTGAGCCTCAGCCACGATCCGGCCCTCAAGGGCGTGCCCACGGGCTTCCGCATCCCCGTGCGGGACATCCGGGCCAGCGTGGGCGCCGGCTTCCTCTATCCCCTGCTCGGCAAGATGGCCACCATGCCCGGCCTGCCCACCAGGCCAGGGTTCTACGACGTCGATGTGGATCTGGAGACGGGGAAGATTGTCGGATTGTTCTGAGTCGCGAATCGGGGACCCGTACCCCCAAAGCAGGTGCCCAAGAAAAACGAAACGGCCCGCATCCGCGGGCCGTTTCTCACTCCGGGACGCAGTCCCGGAGCCAATCGACTACTTCAATCCATCAACAATGGCGTTCAGCGTCGCGCTGGGCCGCATGGCCTTCTCGGTCTTGGCCCTGTCCGGGTGGTAGTAGCCGCCCATGTCCACGGGCTTGCCCTGGGCGCCGATGAGTTCGGCGTTGATCTTGGTCTCGTTGGCGGCCAGCTGGCCGGCGATCTGGGTGAAGCGGGCTTGAAGGTCCTTGTCCCGGGTCTGAGCGGCCAGGGCTTCGGACCAGTAGAGCGCCAGGTAGAAGTGGCTGCCGCGATTGTCGATCTGGCCCACCTTGCGGGCGGGGGACTTGTCATTGTCCAGGAACTTGGCGATGGCCAGGTCCAGGGTCTCGGCCATGACGCCGACCTTGGCGTTCTTGAAGGTGTTGGCCACATGCTCGAGGGAGGCGGCGAAGGCGGAGAACTCGCCCAGGCTATCCCAGCGCAGGTAGCCCTCCTTCTGGAACTGCTGCACGTGCTTGGGAGCCGAGCCGCCGGCGCCGGTCTCGAAGAGGCCGCCACCGCCCAGCAGGGGCACCACGGACAGCATCTTGGCACTGGTGCCCAGCTCGATGATGGGGAACAGGTCCGTGAGGTAGTCGCGCAGGACGTTGCCGGTGACGGAGATGGTGTCCTTGCCGGCGCGGATGCGCTCGCAGGAGAGCTTGATGGCTTCGACAGGATGCAGGATGCGGATGTCCAGGCCCGTGGTGTCGTGCTGCTTCAGGTAGGTCTCCACCTTGGCGATGATCTGGGCGTCGTGGGCCCGGTTCTTGTCCAGCCAGAAGATGGCCGGGGCCCCGGTGATGCGGGCGCGGGTGACCGCCAGCCTCACCCAGTCCTGGATGGGCGCATCCTTGGCCTGGCAGGCCCGGAAGATGTCCCCGGTCTCCACTTTCTGGGAGAGCAGGGTGGACCCGGTGGTGGCATCGACCACACGGATGCTGCCCACTGCGGGAGCGAAGAAGGTCTTGTCGTGGGAACCGTATTCCTCTGCCTTCTGGGCCATGAGACCCACGTTGGGTACACTGCCGATGGTGGCGGGATTGAAGGCGCCGTGCTTCTGGCAGTCCTCGATGATGGCCTTGTACATCGTGGCGTAGCAGCGGTCCGGGATCATGGCGAGGGTGTCATGGAGCTTGCCGTCGGCGCCCCACATCTTGCCGGAGTCGCGCACCACCACGGGCATGGAGGCATCGACGATGATGTCGTTGGGCACGTGCAGGTTCGTGATGCCCTTGTCGGAATCCACCATGGCCAGGGCCGGGCGGGTCGCGTAGACAGCCTGGATATCGGCTTCGATCTCGGCGCGCTTCGCTTCCGGCAGGGTCTGGATCTTGGCGTAGAGGTCGCCCAGGCCATTGGCGGTGTTGACGCCCAGTTCCCGGATGATGTCCGCATGCTTTTCGAATACGTCCTTATAGAACACGGTTACCGCGTGGCCGAACATGACGGGATCCGAGATCTTCATCATGGTGGCCTTGAGGTGCAGGGACAGCAGCAGACCTTCCTTCTTCGCGGCTTCGATCTCTTCGGCGTAGAAGGCCCGCAGGGCCCTGACGTTCATCACCGAGGAGTCGAGGACCTCTCCGGCCTGCAGGGGGGTCTTCTCCTTCAGGACCTTCACGGCCCCGTCCTCGCCCACGAACTCGATCCGCACGGTGGTGGCCCCGGAGACCGTCATGGATGATTCGCTGCCGTAGAAGTCACCCCCCCGCATGTGCGCCACCCGGGCCTTCGAATCCGGGCTCCAGGCTCCCATTTTGTGGGGATGCTGCTTGGCGTAGTTCTTGACGGAGAGGGGCGCCCTGCGATCCGAGTTCCCTTCGCGGAGCACCGGGTTCACGGCGCTTCCGAGCACCTTGGCATAGCGCGTCTGGATGGCCTGCTCGGCCTCGTTCCTGGGCTGCTCGGGGTAGTCGGGAACCTGGAAGCCCTGGGACTGCAGCTCCTTGATGGCCGCGATGAGCTGGGGGATGGAGGCGCTGATGTTGGGGAGCTTGATGATGTTGGCCTCGGGTGTCTGGGCCAGCGCCCCCAGCTGGGTCAGGTAGTCGGGAATCCTCTGGGCTTCGGTGAGCTGGTCGGGGAAGTTGGCCAGGATGCGGCCCGCCAGGGAGATGTCGCGGGTCTCCACGGCGACGCCGGTGCCATTGGTGAAGGCCTGGATGATGGGCAACAGGGAATAGGTGGCCAGGGCCGGCGCTTCGTCGATCTCGGTCCAGATGATGGTGTGGGGGGTCATGGTCGCTCCTTTGGATTCACGTTCGTCCAGGCCTTCGACAACTGACGAGACGATTGTCCTCTGATGGGTGAACAAGCAGACTCCCACGGGAAAACCCGTGATTCAAGCGGCTTCCCCTGGGGGTGCGGGGGTTGGGACTTCGGTCACGCCTTGATCTAACCGACCAGCTGAATGGCAGCTCCGGAGGCGGCCCGGACGGCTCCCCGGGCCAGGGCGAAGTCCATGCGGCCCAGGTTCACCCCCCCGAAGCCCACCTGGGCTACCAGCGTCTCGCCTCGGGCTTGGGCCACACGGGTCGGGGTTTCCAGGAAGGTGTGGGAGTGCCCGCCGATGATGGCATCGATGCCCGGCACCCGGCCCGGCATCTGCAGGTCATCCGGGGCGCTGCCGTTCAGGTTGTAGCCCAGGTGGGAGAGCACCACCACCAGATCCACCTTTTCGACATCGCGCAGCCGCTGGACCACGGGACGCAGGCTTTCGTAGGGGTCCCGCCAGCCGATGCCCTCGTGGTTCTTCGGGGCCACCAATCCAGCAAAAGCCACACCCACGCCGGTGAGGCCCACGCGGAGGCCCGGGAACTCGCGGATGAGGTAGGGCCGGACCCGCTTGCCCAGGGCGGGGGCGCCCTTGAAGTCGAAGTTGCAGTTCACGAAGGAGAAAGGCGGATTCGGGTGCTTGAGCTGCTCCATGGATGCCATGGCCTCCACCAGCAGGTCCACGCCATTGTCGAAGTCGTGGTTGCCCAGCGTCCCGGCATCGTAGCCCACCATGCGCATGAGCTGGTAGTCGAGGCGGCCCTGGTAGCGGTTGAAATAGGGCGTGCCCTGGAAGGTGTCGCCGGCGTCCAGCAGCAGCACCGGTCCCAGCTGCTGCCGCAGCTGCTTCACCAGGGTTCCCCGGCGGGCCATGCCGCCCAGGCCGCTGAGGTTGCCGTTGCCTGGACCGAAGGGCTCGATGCGGGAGTGGGTGTCGTTGGTATGCAGCAGGGTGATGCGCCCCGACGCAGCCGCATCCGAGCCCCGCAAGGGCAGGTGGGAAGCGACGGTGGCGGCACCCAGGGCGGCGAGGAAAGCGCGGCGGTCCATCCCGACTCCTACAGTTTGAACTTCTTATCGCGGATGGCTTCCAGGATCGGGACCGGAATCGTGTAGCGGCCCGGCGCTGGCGCGAGAAGATCCTGCTTTGCACTGGCCAGGACCGCGCAGTGGTCCAGCAGCATCTGGCGCAGGGTGACCCCAGTGGTGAAGGGCTTGCGGCCCTGCTTCAGGGTGGGGATGGAATCGCCACCGCCATAGAGGTAGTCGGACGTGGCGACCTTCACGACCGCCGAGAGGTCGATGGGGCTGCCGTCCTCCCAGACCAGCGTGTAGGTCGGGGACTCGGGGCTGCCCGCCACCACGGCCTTGACGCCGGAGCAGGGCTCGCCGCCGCGGCGGAGGATGCCCTCCTTGACCACCTGGATGACCTCGGCGCCGGTCAGCTCGATGACCACCAGTTCGTTCTCGAAGGGCATCATCTCGAAGATGTCACCCACCTTGAGCAGGCCCGGGCGCAGGTTCGCCCGCAGGCCGCCGGCATTGGTGATGGCGAACCGGACCGGGCTGCCGATCACGGCCTGGGCGGCCTGGCGCATCACATCTGAGACCCAGTAGCCCAGCAGGTTCTCCTCTCCGCGGCGCCCCCGGAAGAGACCCTGGGGCGCCTGGACCAGGGGCAGGCCGAAGGTGGCCTTGATCCCGGCGGCCAGGGGAGTGATGACCTTCTGGATGGCCTCGTCGTCGGCGATGGCAGCTGTGATCGGGATGACTTCGGTTTTCACGCTTGGCGGCGTAGCCGCCAAGGGAATGGAAAAGATGGAAAGGAGAAGTGCACTACACAGTTTCACGGACGGATTCCTCAAGCATGATCAGCTCGGTGTGGACGAGGTCAGCGTGGCGCCAGAACAAAGCAGTGGCCCGAAGCAGCCAGCCCATGAGCCACCCGTTCCCGGCCGTGACGACCAGCTGCAGCAGCACGAACAGCCAGACCCGGAAGGTGGTGCCGCCCCCCAGCCGCCAGGCCAGCAGAAGCACGAGGAAGGGCAGGAGGGCGCGCAGCGCAACCCCTCCGACCGTGAGGAGCCCCCACTGGATGGGGTGGTTCCAGAGTCCCAGGAAGCTGTCCGCCAGATGCCTTCGGTAGCCCCGTTTCGGGCCCGCGGCCCGCCCCAGGCGGCAGATCCACCACTGCAGGTTGAGGGCAGCCACGAGGGCCATCCAGACCAGGGGGCGGCCGAAGAAGGCCACCCAGCCGAGCGCATCCAGCCCCGAGCCCCAGGCCTTCACCAGCAGGAAGTCCACAAGCAAGGCCACGAGGCCCAGGGGGAGGAAGCCGATGAGCACCGTGTCCAGGGCCCCCAGCAGCCAGGAGCCGAGGCGTGCCTCCAGGCCCGCCCGCTCGGCCTGCATGCGCCAGCCGCACCACAGCACAATGACCAGTCCCAGGCCGAACAGGTGGACGGTCGGAGAGTTCGTGAGCCGATGCTGGAGGCCGCCATTCACCACCAGCTCCCAGGCATCGCGGGCGCTGAGGCTTTCTCCCCAATGGGCGGGCAGGGCGCTCCAGCCAGCCGCCCGGCGGAGGTGGCCTGCCCAGCCCAAGGCCGGCCCGAGCAGCACCAGCATCCACCCGACCATCAGGCCCCAGCCCCAGCGGGTGAAGCCGCCCGGCAGGGCAGCCGAAAGGAATGACCAGGGCGCCCTGGGTGCCAGGACCTCGTCTTGGTGAATGGGAGTGGGACTTTCCTCAGGAACCATGGTCATCCGAATGCGATCTCCCATCAAACCACACTTGACAGAGCCCGATGGAATGGGGTTTTATCGGAGGCATGGCACTGACCTTCCCGAACCCCTGCCGGGGCCTCTCCTCCGAGGCTTGGTGGTGGTGCATGGGCTCGGTCGGCTCCCCGTGCGAGGCCTAGCGGCCTTCGCCATTCCGGACCCTCCGAGCCCGACCCCAAGGTCGGGCTTTTTCGTTATGGAATGACCCCATGAAGCAGCCACCCAGACACCTGATCCGCCATCCGCTGCCGGCGGACCTGCTGACGCCCCTTGCGGCCTACCTCGCCCTCCGTCCCGCAGGGGCCAGCCTGCTGCTGGAATCCTGCGACCTGGGCGAGCGGGTGGGCCGCCACAGCTTCGTCCTGATGGAGGGTCCCGGGGAATGCCGGCTCGAAGCTCCCGCCCGGGGTTGGGTGGAGGCCATCCGCGAGCTGGCCGGCGCCGTGCCCGCCAGCACCATCCACGATCCGGATTCGCTCCTGCCACCGCTCCGGGAAGGCCTCCCCGTGGGGGTGGGCTGCGCCGGCATGCTGGGCTTCGAGGCCCTGGGGGCCCTGGAACCCAGCCTGCCGCTGCCGGCGAGGAACAGCCTGGGCCTGCCCTGCCTATGGGTGCGCCAGTTCCACACGGCCCTGGTCTTCGATCACCTGCACCAGGTGGCGGAGCTGCAGACGCTGGATGCCGATCCCGTCGCCGGGTTCGCCCGATTGGCGGCCCTGCAGGCCCGGCTGCTGGAAGGCGCCAAGGATCCCGGGCCCAGCCGTGCCCAGCCCAGGGTCCAGGCCCTCATGACCCGTCAGACTTTCGAAAGCGCCGTGGCCCAGGCCCAGGAGCGCATCCTCGATGGCGACGTCTACCAGCTGGTGCCCAGCCAGCGCTTCCGCATCGAAGATCCCCCGCCACCTCTGGAGACCTACCGGCGCCTGCGCCGTCTCAACCCGAGCCCCTACGGATACCTGCTGGAGTGGGGGGACTTTGCCCTGGTGGGCGCCTCGCCGGAGATGCTGGTGCGGGTCCAGGACGGCGAAGCGGAAACCTTGCCCATCGCCGGCACCATGCCCCGGGGGGCCAGCGCCGAGGAGGACGCCCTGCGCTTCGAGGCCCTCAAGCGCGATCCCAAGGAACTGGCCGAGCATCAGATGCTGGTGGACCTGGCCCGCAATGACCTGGGTCGGGTGGCGGTGCCCGGTGGCGTTCGCGTGGAGCTGCCCCTGGCCCTCCAGCGCACCAGCCACGTGCTGCACCTGACCACCACGGTGAAGGCCAGGCTGAAGCCGGGCCTGGACGCGCTGGACGTGCTGGCCGCGGCCTTTCCCGCCGGCACCGTGAGTGGTGCCCCCAAGCTGCGGGCCTGCCAGCGCATCGCCGAAATGGAAGGGGAGAACCGGGGCCCCTACGGCGGAGTGCTGCTGAGGCTCGGGGCCGATGGCACCCTCGACACGGCCCTCATCCTGCGCACGGCGGTCTACACCGGCGGTGCCGTCCATATCCAGGCCGGCGCCGGTGTGGTGCGGGCCTCGAACCCCGAAACCGAATACTTCGAAACCCTCCACAAGCTTGGCGCCATCGCCCAGGCCCTGGGCGTGAAGCTGGATGGAGGTGTCCGATGATCCTCCTCATCGATGTCCCGACTCTGCGCGAGCAGGGCGCAGCCCAAGCGCGCAGGAGCGGCGCGCAGGAGCGCCGCGATAGGAGGGAGAGGGCATTGGCTCCCGGGCGGAGGCCGGCATGATCCTCCTCATCGACGCCCTGGATTCCTTCACCTACAACCTGGTGCAGGCTTTCGAAACGCTGGGCACAAAGGTGCGCGTGGTGCGCCACGACGTCATCGCCCTGGAGGAGGCCAAGGCCCTCCGGCCCCTGGCCGTGGTGCTGTCGCCGGGGCCCGGTCATCCCACGGAAAGCCCCGCCCACATGGCGCTGGGCGCTTCCGACTGGGGAGTGCCCCTCCTCGGTGTCTGCCTGGGCCACCAGGCCCTGGCCGCCGCCACGGGCGGGCGCGTGACCCGGGCCATCGAGCCCTTGCATGGCGAAGCCACGCCCCTTGAACACGACGGCACGGGCCTGTTCCAGGGACTCCCCATGGGCCTGCCCGTGGGACGCTACCACAGCCTCATCGCGGACCCGGTGACGCTGCCCCCCTGCTGGCGTGTCACCGGGCGCAGTCCCGGCGGCGAGATCATGGCCATGGAGCACCGCCACCTGCCCCGCTGGGGGGTGCAGTTCCATCCCGAGAGCATCCTCACGCCGGACGGTCCGGCCATGCTTGCCAACTTCCTGCGAATGGCCAAGTCGCTTTCGCAGACCAGCGATTTGTTTAGGTCGGTGGAGCGACAAAAGGGTCCCTAACGGGAAAACCAGAACAGCACTGATTTTCCCGTAATGCCCCCTAAGGAATCCCGATGACGCTGCTCACCACCCACAACCCCATCCGTCCCCTGCCCGAGCCCACGGCCTCGGAGCTCATGCGCATCTTCATCGACCAGGACACGGACGCCCTGCTGGTGGGTGCCTGCCTGGCCCTGTTGGCCCAGCGGGTGCCCGAGGCCCACGAACTGGCGGCCTTTGCCGACGCCCTGGCGGAAGTGGCCGTGCCCTTTCCGGCGGTGCCCGAGGGCGCCATCGATGTCGTGGGCACCGGGGGAGACGGCGCCTCCACCGCCAACCTCAGCACCCTCGCGGCCCTGTTGCTGCCCAGCCTCGGTGTGCCCGTGGTCAAGCACGGCAACCGTGCCGCCACGGGCGTTTGCGGCAGCGCCGACCTCATGGAGGCCCTGGCCTACGACCTGGCGCGGCCGATCCCTGACCTGCTCGAAGACATCCGGGCCCGGAAGTTCGCCTTCCTCTTCGCGCCGGGCTACCATCCGCTGCTGGGCCGCCTGCGGGAGATCCGCAAGCGCCTGGGCATCCCCACCATCTTCAACCTGCTGGGCCCTCTGCTGAACCCCGGCCATCCCCCCCTGCAACTGCTGGGCGTGGCCCGGGAGGAACTGATGGCGCCCATGGCCGGTGCCCTGGCGCGGCGTTCCAGCCTGCGCCGCGCCTTCGTGGTCCACGGCAAGGATGCGGAAGGCAGGGGGCTGGACGAGGCCTCCATCGAAGGCCCCACCTCCATCCTGGCTGTGGCGGAAGGAACCGTGGCCGCCCGCCAGGTGCTGGTGCCCCGGGAGCTTGGCCTGCTGCCGCCAAGTCGGGATGCCCTGCGGGTGGCCGATCGCGCCGAGGCCCTGGCGGTGGCCAGGGGCCTGCTGGCGGGCTCGGCCCACCAGGACTTCCGCCCGGCGGTGGCGGATGCGGTGGCGCTCCAGGCGGCCCTGGGGCTCCACCTGCACCGGAACGAAGGACTGGCGGGTCTCGCCGCTACGCTGCGGGAAACCAGAGAACAGCTCGACCGGGGCTTCCCACTGCCCTTCGCCCTGCCCGGGGAGTCCCGGCCTTGATGACCCTGCCTGATCCCGCCGCTCTCGTCCAGGGGACCGGCCTGCCGACGGGTTCCCTCCTGCAGAAGGTGCTGGCCTCCGAATTGGAACGGGTGGGGGGTCTTCCGGCCCCGCCCGCCGGTCGTCCCAGGCCGGATGCCCGGCCCTTCGAAACCGCCCTGCGGCGGGACGCGGTCCTCCGGGGGGGCGCCGTCATCGCCGAATACAAGCAGGCCTCCCCTTCCCTCGGCCCCTTCGCCCTGGGCACGGCCCCTCCTGCCCCAGCTCCAGGCCTACCGGGAGGGGGGAGCCTCGGCCTTTTCCATCCTGGCGGAACCGACGCACTTCAGAGGCTCGGTCGAACACATCCAGCGGGCCGCCAGCCTGGGCCTGCCAAGGCTCTACAAGGGCTTCGTGATCGCAGAGGCCCAGCTGGCGGAGGCAGAGGCCTCGGGCGCCGAAGCCGTGCTGCTCATCGTCCGGGTGCTCAAGGCCCACACGGCGGCCTTCGCCGATGCCGCCAGGGCCCGTGGCCTGGAACCCCTGGTGGAGCTGCACGATCTGACCGAAGTGGGCTTCGCGCAGGCCGCGGGGGCCCGCCTGGTGGGCATCAATGCCCGGGATCTCTCCACCTTCAACCTGGGGGTGCCCACCGCAGGGCCCCTGCGCCAGGCCTTCCCCGACGCCGTGCTCATCCGCGAATCCGGTCTGGCCACGCCGGAGGATGCCCAGGCCGCGCTGCGGGCGGGCTTCGACGCCGTGCTCATCGGCGAGGCCCTCATGCGGAGCGCGGACCCACGGGACTTCCTCAGTCGCATCCTGACGGGGCTGCGATGAGGCCCCTCGCCAAGGTCTGTGGCCTGGTCCGTGCCGAAGACGTGGCCTTCGCGGCGGCGGAGGGCGCCGATCTGCTGGGCTTCGTATGCCATCCATCCAGTCCAAGGCACTGCGGGGATCTGGCCGTGGCCGCCCCGTTCCTGGATCGGGCCGTGCTGGTGCAGGTGGCCGATGACGCGGAGACGATCCTGGCCACGGCCCAGCGTCATGGCTTCCACAGGGTCCAGCCCTACCTTTCCCCAGGCACGCGGGAGCAAGGCATCCGTCGGCTGCGGGAGGCGGGCCTCCATGTGCTGCTGCCCTGGGCGGACGAACCGGATCAGGCCCAGGTGGTCGCCGATCTCTACCTCTGGGAACCCGGCGCCCAGGCCACGGGGCTGCTTGGGGGCTCCGGACAAGGTCATGCCATGGCCCACCCGCCTCCGGGACCTTTCCTGCTGGCCGGAGGCCTGGAGGCCATCAATCTGGCCTGCCGAGTGGACGCGATTCCGGCGACCCTGCGTCACCACCTGCGCGGCGTGGACGCGGCGAGCCGGCTGGAGGCCTCGCCCGGCTGCAAGGATCCCGAAAAGGTTCGCGCCTTCATCCGCCTGGCCCACGCCCTGGAGTCCCCATGACCACCGGATTCAGCCTTTCCTCGCGCTTCGGAACCCAGTCCCTGGGGGGCTGCTACGCTCCGGAAACCCTCATGCAGCCCCTCCTGGACCTGGAGGCAGCCTTCCGTGCCGCGCTGGCGGATCCGGCCTTCGAGGCGGAACTTAAGACCGAGCTGCGGAACTTCGTGGGCCGGCCCACACCCCTCACGCCCGCGCCCAGGCTGGCTGCGAAGCTGGGGCTGAAGGCGCTGTTCCTGAAGCGGGAGGACCTCACCCACACCGGCGCCCACAAGATCAACAACGCCCTGGCCCAGGCCATCCTGGCCCGGCGCATGGGCAAGACCGAGATCATCGCGGAGACTGGCGCCGGGCAACACGGCGTGGCCACCGCCGCGGCCTGCGCGCGGCTGGGTCTGGCCTGCACGGTCTACATGGGCGTCACGGACATGGCCCGCCAGGCGCCGAACGTGGCCCGCATGCGGCTCTTCGGCACCCGGGTGGTGCCGGTGGAGGCGGGGCAGGGCACCCTCAAGGAGGCCGTGAATGAGGCCCTGCGGGCCTGGGCGGGCTCCTGCGACCGCGCCCACTACATCCTGGGTTCGGCCCTGGGCCCCCATCCCTTCCCCACCCTGGTGCGCAGCTTCCAGACAGTGATTGGCGAGGAGGCCAGGGCCCAGGTGCTGGAGCAGTCCGGCGCCCTGCCGGAGGTCGTTCTCGCCTGTGCGGGCGGCGGCAGCAACGGCCTGGGCCTGCTGGTGCCCTTCCTTGGGGATGCCCTGCGCCGGGTGGCGGTGGAGGCCGGCGGCCACGGCATGGTCCTCGGCGAACATGCGGCACGGCTCGATGGCGGGCGCATGGGCGTGCTCCACGGCTGCAAGACCCTGCTGCTCCAGGATGAGCACGGGCACACCGCAGAGACGGCGAGCATCAGTGCGGGACTGGACTACCCGGCCCTGGGGCCGGAACTCGCGGCCCTGGTGCTGGACCGCAAGGTTGAAGTCCGGCGCGCTTCCGATGACGAGGCCCTACTCGGGGCGCGCCAGCTTTGTGAGGCCGAAGGCATTCTTCCGGCTTTGGAAAGCAGCCACGCCCTGGCGCTGCTTCCCGCCCTGGCCGCCGAGGGCGTCGCCACCATCCTGCTGGGGCTCAGCGGCCGCGGCGACAAGGACCTGTCCACCTACCAGGCCCGATTGGGGATCTGAGATGAATCCACTGCTTCCCTTCCTCATGGCCGGCGATCCTTCGCTGGAAGCCCTTCCTGGCCTGCTGTCTGAAGCCAGGAGCCTTGGCATCGAAGCCATGGAGCTGGGCCTGCCCCATTCGGATCCCATCGCCGATGGCCCGGTGCTTCAGGCGGCGGCCCAGCGCGCCATTGGCCGTGGTGCGACGCCGCTGCGGGTGCTGGAGGCTCTGGCGGGGATCACCGACAGCCCCGACGTGATTCTCTTCACCTACCTCAATCCCCTGCTCCAGATCGGGGCCAGGCGGCTGCAGACCCTGCTGGCACCGACGCCCGTGAAGGCCCTGCTTGTGGTGGACCTGCCCTTCGGGGAGGAACCCGCCTTCGAGGCGGACCTGCGCGCCGCGGGCTATCCCGTGGTGCCCCTGCTGGCCCCGACCACCACCTTGGAGCGGGCCCGGCAGATCCTGTTGGAACGCCCTGATCCCGGGCCAGGCGCACCCTTCGCCCAGCGCTTCGCCTATGTGGTGGCCCGGCTCGGCGTCACCGGCACGGGGCAGGCCATGGACCTGGGACCGGTGTCGGCGCGCATCCAGCAGCTTCGGACCATTTCGGCCCGCCCCCTGGCGGTGGGCTTCGGGCTGTCGGATCCACGGAGCCTGGCGGCGGTCCGTGCCCTGGGCGCCACCCCAGTGGTGGGGTCGGCCCTGGTGCAGGAACTGGCTTCCGGGAGAGGCCTTTCCGACATGCTCTCCGGGCGGCTGGTTGGTGATGCCTAGATCGTGAATCAGGATGCTTTTCCGGGATGTTCCGGGAATGGTTGCAGGCCACCGGTGATTTGGTATCGTGGTCCATCTTCATCCCTACGGAATCGGCTGGCGACAGCCACTCACCCCGGGAATCCGGGTCAGGAGCTATGCCCCTATGAGCCATCGTTCACGCCTCACCCTCACAGCCCTCACCCTGGTCGCCGCCACCGCCTTCGCCCCCCAGGCCCAGGCCAGCGGCTTCCAGCTCCGTGAACAGAGCCCCCTCTCCCAGGGCAACGCCTTCGCCGGGGTCAGCGCCGGCGGTGGCGACATCAGCTCGCTGTACTTCAACCCGGCGGTGATGACCCAGTACGAGGGCATCCAGTACTCCTTCGGCGGCACCTACGTCAACCTGAGCGCCAAGTTCGAAGGTGCTGCGGCCACCCGCACGCCGGTGCTGCTGGGCCTCGGCTTCCAGAGCGCGCCCATCACGGGCACCAACCTGAACACCATCTCGGGCGCCTCCAGCCACCCCAATGCCGCCATCTCGGCGGTGCTGCCCGAGTTCAACATCATGTACAGCGTGAGCAAGGACCTGAAGGTGGGCCTGTCGCTGAACGTGCCCTTCGGGCTCACCACCGAGTACGAAAGCAACTGGATCGGACGCTACCATGCGCTGAAATCCGATCTGAAGACCATCGACATTTCCCCGAGCATCGCCTACCGCGTCTCGCCGTCCATCACCATTGGCGCAGCCTTCATCGTCCGCAAGGCCGATGCGGAGCTCAGCAACTCCGTGGACTACGGCTCGGCCCTCGCCCTGAAGGTGGGGCCCGCCCTGGCGGCCGCCGGACTTTCCACGGTGTCACCGGGCCCCGGCCAGAACAGCCCGGTGGCCAACGTGGCCATGGGCGCGCCCAATGCTACCTTCGGCACGCCCGGCTTCGCCATTCCCGGGGCCTGGGATGGCCAGGCAGGGTTGAAAGGAGATGGCTGGGGCTATGGCTACAAGGTGGGCATGACCTTCCAGCCTTCCGAGCAGTTCCGTCTCGGCCTCGCCTATAACGGAGCCATGTCCATGACCCTGAAGGGGGATGCCTCCTTCTCGTTCCCCGCTGCCTTGCCCGCCACGGACCTGGCCGCCCTGAACGCCGCCGGACTTCGCAATGGCAAAGGCTCCGCTGAACTCAAACTACCGGCCACCACCTCCCTGGGCTTCGACTGGAAGGCCACGCCCACCTTCTCCCTGCAGGGCGAGGTGGCCCGCACCAGCTGGTCCGTATTCAAGGAACTCCGGGTGAAGTTCGAAACGGGCGCCCCGGATAGCATCACCGATGAAAGCTGGAACGACACCACCTTCATCTCCGTGGGCGGCACCTGGATCCTCAATCCGAAATGGACCTTCCGGGCCGGACTCGCCTTCGATAACAGCGCCGTGGACGATGCCCACCGCACGCCCCGCATTCCCGACAATGACCGCAAGTGGGTCTCCTTCGGCTGCAGCTACCAGTACTCGAAGAAGGCGATCGTCGACATCGGCTACAGCCGGCTCTTCATCGCCGACGGCAAGACCCAGCTCACCGCCGCCGGGGACAATGTCACCCGCGGGAACCTCAGCGGCACCATCAAGGCCGCCATCAACATCCTGGGCGCTTCGCTGCGGTACAGCTTCTAGCCGGTCATTCTCCTACGCAGAAATGGGGGCCAGCTTGCCGGCCCCCATTTCTGCGTCAGAACGGCTTCGCCGCTGAGCTACACCCGCTCCACCGCCATGGCGATGGCGTTGCCGCCCCCCAGGCACAGGGCGGCGATGCCGCGCTGCTTGTCCAGGCGCGTCAGCGCATGGAGCAACGTGGCCATCACCCGGGCACCACTCGCCCCAATGGGATGGCCCAGCGCCACGGCCCCGCCATGGACATTGACGCGGTCCGCCGGCAGGTCCAGCTCCTGCAGGGTGGCCACCAGCTGCACGGCGAAGGCTTCGTTGATCTCCCAGAGGTCCACGTCCGCCACGGTCCAGCCCACCTTGGCCAGCAGCTGGCGGATGGCCTCCACCGGCGCCATGAGCACCCACTCGGGATCCAGCCCGGCGGTGGCGGTGCCGAGGATCCGGGCCTGGATGGGCAGCCCGTGGGTCCGGGCGAAGAACTCGGTACTGACCAGGGCGGCGGCGGCGCCATCGTTGACGCTGGGGGCGTTGCCGGCGGTGACGGTGCCATCCTTCCTGAAGGCCGGCCGCAGCTTCGCCAGGGACTCCGGTGTGGAATCGGCACGGGGGCCCTCGTCCTCGCTCACCATCAGGTCGCCCTTTTTCCCGGGCACGGCGATGGGCACGATCTCGGCTGCGAAGGCGCCGCTGCGCATGGCTTCCAGGGCCTTGCGGTGGCTTCCGGCGGCCCAGGCGTCCTGGGCCTCGCGGGTGATGCCGTACTTGGTCGCCACCAGTTCGCCGGTGTGGCCCATGTGCTGGTCCGTCAGGGCGCACCAGAGGCCATCCAGGATCATGGCGTCCTTGGCCTCGGTGTGGCCCATGCGGGCGCCGTTGCGCAGCTTGGGCAGCAGGTAGGGGGCGTTGGACATGGACTCCATGCCGCCTGCCAGCACGATGTCATGGTCGCCCACCCGCACCGCATTGGCGGCCAGCTGGATGGCCTTGAGGCCGCTGCCACAGACCTTGTTGATGGTGAGGGCCGAAATGCTGGGGGGCAGGCCCCCCCGCAGGGCGGCCTGGCGGGCGGGGGCCTGGCCCACGCCCGCGCCCACCACGTTTCCGAAGATGGCCTCGGTGGGCGTGACACCAGGCAGCGCCGCCAGCAGGGCCTTCACCACCTGGGCCGCCAGATCCGGTGCCGTCAAGGGCGCCAGGGCCCCCTGGAACTTGCCAATGGGGCTGCGGAGCGAATGCAGAATGACGGCTTGGGACATGGATACTCCTGGGCCCGGGGGGGCCGGTCGGCATCAGGCTAGGTGCCGGGAATGGGCCGCTGCTTGGGGGATGGGAAGGCCTCGTCGAGGGCGCTGAGATCCAGATGCTCGAGGTTCAGGGTGGGTGGCGCCGCCAGGTAGATATCGGGGGCGTCCTCCTGCAGGTGGCGGCGGGTGCGGTCCATGAGGGCTTCCACCTCCCGCAGGAACTTCAGCCGTTCCATCTTCAGGTTCCGCAGGTGGACTTCCATCTCCACCACGTGCTGCTGGGCTTCGCGGATGATCTCTTCGGCCTTGAACTGGGCCTCGCGGATCACCAGATCCTTTTCGCGGTTGGCGCCATCCAGCACGTCTTCCCGGGTGCGCTGGGCCTGGAGGAGGGTCTCCCGGAAGATCCGGTCCTGGTCCTGGTACTGGCGGAGGCGCTCCCGGTTGTCGAGGATCTCCTCCTTCAGCTTCTGGTTTTCCGCCAGGACTTCCTCCCACTCCCCGGCGATCTCGTGGAGAAAAGTCCGTACTTCGGATTCCTCGAGGCCCCGGAAGACCTTTTCGAATTCCCGGCGCTGGATGTCGAGCGGCGTGTATTTCATGCGGCCTCCAGTCAGGAAACGACGGCCTGGGCCAGCACCCGCTGGACGCCCCAGAGCAGCAGCAGGGCGATGAAGATGTCCAGGCTGATCCCGCCGATGGGCGGAACGATGGCCCGGATGGGGTGCAGCACGGGGTCGGTGATGGCATGCAGCAGCTTCACCCAGCGGTTGCCCGGGTCGATGGGGAACCAGGAGATGAGGGCCGAGGCGATCAGCAGCCAGCTGAGCACCGTCAGGGCGTGGTAGGCGAGGGTGAAGACAAGGTCCATGTGCATGATCCCGGGAACCTGATCATCATAGCTGGGAGGGAACCCATTCCATGCGCATCGGCATTTCCTGCTACAGCACCTTCGGCGGTTCGGGCGTGGTGGCCACGGAAGTGGGGAAGGCCCTGGCCGCCCGGGGGCATGAGATCCACATCCTCAGCCCGAGCCTGCCCCCGCGCCTGGTGGGCTTCGAGGACCGCATCACCTTCCACGAGGTTCGGGCCAGTCCCTACCCCCTCTTCGAGGACGCCCCCTATTCCATCGCCCTCGGCTCGAAAATGGCGGATGTGGCGGAACACCACCACCTGGACATCATCCACGCCCACTACGCCATTCCCCACGCCATGGCGGCCCTGCTGGCCCGAATGGCCATTCCCTCCCTCAAGGTCGTCACCACCCTCCATGGCACGGACATCACCGTGGTGGGCAGCGACCCCAGCTACCTGCCCATGGTGAA
Organism: Candidatus Geothrix skivensis; assembly: GCA_016721195.1. GTDB lineage: Bacteria > Acidobacteriota > Holophagae > Holophagales > Holophagaceae > Geothrix > Geothrix skivensis. The sequence continues at coordinate 953,630 of JADKIO010000005.1, forward strand.
GATGGCCATCCGGGAGAGCGACGGCGTCACGGCGGTATCGGAGTACCTGCGTCAGGAGACCATCCGGGCCTTCGGCGTGGACCGGACCATCGAGGTCATCGGGAATTTCGTGGAACCCCCGGGCCACGAAAAACCGGACTGCCGCGCCTGGCTGGCCCCCAAGGCCGCCTTCGTGCTCACCCACATCTCCAACTTCCGGCCAGTGAAACGGGTGATGGACGTGCTCCGGGTGTTCGAGCTGGTGCGAAAGCAGGTGCCCGTGCGCCTCATCATGCTGGGCGACGGTCCGGACCGACTGGAGGCGGAGGCCTTCTGCCGGGACCGGGGCTTTGCTGCGGAAGTGCGGTTCACGGGGAAGCAGCTGGATATCGGCACCGTGCTGGCCTGTTCCGACCTCTTCCTCCTCCCCAGCGCCACGGAAAGCTTCGGCCTGGCAGCCCTGGAGGCCATGGGCCACCGGGTCCCGGTCATCGCCAGCCGGGTGGGGGGCCTGCCCGAGGTGGTCCGGCATGGAATCGACGGCTACCTGGAGCCCATGGGCGATGTGGAGGCCATGGCCGCCGACGCGGTGAAGCTCCTGCGGGACGAGGACCTGCGGCTGACCATGGGCGACTCGGCCCGGGACCGGGCCCTGGGCACCTTCGCCGAGGGACCCATCGTGGATCAGTACGAGGCGCTGTATCGACAAGTGCTGGAAAAGGCCTGAGTGGTGGAATAACGCCCTATCGTCCCGGAGTTACCCGTCCGGTTTTCCGGTCGATAAGAAATCCATGAAGGCGTCCAAGTGAGAGTGTGGCGTTGCCTGCTGGTGGCCCTGTCCACGGTGGTGGCCTTGGCGTCGGAAGGATGGCATCGGCCCTTCTCGCTGCTGGGCCCTGACCAGGGGCTCCCCGCGGGTGGCATCACCACCCTGGCCCAGGAGGCGGACGGCTTCCTTTGGGTGGGCACAGAGAATGGTCTCCTCCGCTATGAAGGGGGGGCCAGCAGCCGCTGGTCCGGTGAGGACGGCCTGCCCTCGGACTACATCCACCGGCTCCTCGCCCACCCCGCGGGCGGCCTCTGGGTCTCCACCAGCCGGGGGCTGGCCTGGATCAGGGCCGGACGCATCGAGACCGCCCAGTTCGGATCCCCCTCCGCGGGGCAGGGCGCGAGTTCCATGGCCCTGGACAGTTCCGGGAGGCTGTGGGTGATCACCCCCTGGGGACTCTTCGTCCAGCAGGCAGGTACCGAGTTCAAGGCCCATCCCCGGGCCTTTCCGGGGCGTCTGCTGACCCTAGCCCAGGGCGAGGGCGGCGCCATGCACCTGGGCACGGACCAGGGCCTGCACTCGATCCGCCCAGATGGCTCCATCCAGACCTTCGGACCCGCCGAGGGCCTGCCCAGGGAGGGTGTGGCGCTGCTGGCGGAAGATGGGGCCGGCCGTCTATGGGCTGGCACCGGGCGGTACCTCGTCATGAAGGCGCGGGACGGCCAGCATTTCACGGATGAATCCAGCCGGCTGCGGGGCAGCCTGTCCCCCAACAGTGTCCCCTTCCGGGACCTGGACGGCTCCATCTGGTTTCCGACCCAGGCCGGGGCCTTGCATGTGAAGGGACCCCAGACGGAATCACTGGATTCGGCCATCGGCCTGCCCTTCCGCTGGGTGCGGACCATCTTCCGGGACCGGGAGGGGACACTCTGGATCCTGGGGCCCTCCCTGGCCCGCCTCCAGGGCTCCGGGCGAATCTGGAACCACTCTCTGGCCGGCAGCAGCTCCGGAGAAGTGGTTTGGTTCATCCACCGCGACACCCAGGGCCGTCTACTTGCCGCCACGGATGATGGGGCCATCCAGGTCAGTCCCACGGGGGGGCGGCGCATCCCGGGAACCGAGGGGCGCCGCATCAAGTATCTGGCACCCGACCGCTCGGGCCTGCTCTGGATGGTCAGCACCATCGGTCCCACCCTCTGGCTGCGGCCCGGCAGTCGGCAGGCCGAGATCGCCCCCCTCGGAGACCTGGGGTATGCGGTGAATACCGTCATGGAAGACCGGCAGGGGACGGTCTGGCTCGGCCACACGCAGAAAGGGCTGCTTCGCTGGAACCCCGCCACCCGGCGACTCCACCAGGAACTGGGCCCCCAGGCAGGCGCAGGAGGCACCCTGGGGGTCTTCCAGGTGCGCGAGGATGGCCGGGGCCGTCTCTGGGCCGCGACCACGGCCGGTCTCCGCTTGAGGGAGGCGGATGGCCGCTGGAGGACCTTCGGGGAAGCCCAGGGGCTGCCCCCCTGCGGCCTCTGGGGCATGGCCTTCCTCCCGGACGGCAGTGCCTGGCTCCACTTCCAAGAGGCCCTGGGCCTGGTGCGGGTCCGCGTGGAAGGTGACCGCCTCAACGTTCTCGAACACCGGGTGAAAGGGCAGGGGCTGCACTCGAACCTCGTCTACGCCGTGGCCGTGGACGAGCTTGGCCAGACCTGGGCCAGCACTGACCAGGGCCTGGATCGCCTGGACCCGGCCCTCCATGTGGGGCGCCGGGAGGGCATGATCAGCGAGGACTGCGCCATCCTGGCCCTGCTGGCGGACCAGGGCCACGTCTGGGTGGGAACCGCCGGTGGGCTGGTCCGTTTCGAGGCGGATAAGGTTGAGCCCGAGAGTCTCCTGCCCAGGGCCCACATCCTGAAGCTCCACCTTGGTGACAGGCAGTTGGCCCCCCCCTTCGAGAACCTCCCGGCGGTGCCAGCCCGGGAATCGACGGTGGCTTTCCGGGTGGCTGCCCCCACCTATCGCCAGGAGGGGCAGTTCCGGATCCAGGGGCGGCTCCTGGGTCTCGAGTCGGACTGGCGCGACCTCGATTCGGCGGTGGCCCGGTATCCCGCTCTCCCTGGGGGCAGCTATCGATTCGAAACCCGGACGGTAGGCCCGGATGGACAGATGGGAGTCGCCACGTCGCTGGCCTTCAGGGTGCGGCCTCCATGGTGGAAGTCCTGGTGGGCCCTGTCGCTGGAGGTATTGCTAGGTCTGCTCGGCTTGTACCTCCTGATTCGCGCGAGAATCGCCGGGCTCGCCCGCAGCAAGGCGGCACTGGAAGCACTCGTTGCCAGGCGCACCGAGGAACTTCGCGCCCGTAATGAGGAGCTGTCCTTGGCCCTCGGGAACGTCAAGCAACTGTCGGGCCTGCTCCCCATCTGCGCCTCCTGCAAGAAGATTCGGGATGACAAGGGCTATTGGAACCAGCTGGAGCAGTACATCAGCGCCCACTCGGAGGTTGGCTTTTCCCATGGCATCTGCCCGGACTGTGTGGAGACGGTCTTTCCCGACTACGTGGCCCGCCGCTCAGCCAAGTCCCCGATCGAGGGTTGACTGGGTCGCAGCAATCAGGGGCCAACCGAACAAGCACGCGCCGGGAGTGCCTCACCTTCCCCTTCGAGACCGATGACATGAGCTTCGCATGCTGGAAACGGCGGCAAGCCGGAGGGGCTGCAGGGCTGTTTCCTCCCTGCGGCCATCCGTTACAGGGTTTTTATGTCGATCACAAGACCTTCAGGGCGATGCATTTCGATCTGGGAAAGGTGGAGATGCAAGGCTCTCGGTAGCCCTAGAATGACTCCATGCGCCGGCCAGGATGGGTCCGTCGCAGGAGGAATGGATGCCCCAGCCACGAAGCGTCATCATCGGAACCGGCAGCTGCATTCCGTCCCTGGAGGTTCCGAACCAGGCCTTTGCAGATCACACCTTCTTCGAGGACCATGGCCGGCCCTATCCAGCGGGCGACACCGCCAGGATCGTGGCGAAATTCCAGGAAATCACCGATATCGCCGAACGTCGCTACGCGCCGGCTGACCTGGTCGCATCGGACCTTGCCTTCGAAGCGGGAAAGCAGGCTCTGGCCGCGGCGGGCATCGATCCGGAAACCCTGGACTACCTCATCGTGGCCCACAATTTCGGGGACGTGCGGGCCGGCAGCCGGTCGCCGGATCAGGTCCCGACCCTGGCGGCGCGAGTGAAGGCGCGCCTGCGCATCGCCAACCCCTTCTGCGTGGCCTACGATCTGCCCTTCGGCTGTCCGGGCTGGCTGCAGGCGGTGATCCAGGCCGACTACTTCCTGCGCTCGGGGGAAGCGAAGCGGGCCCTGGTGATCGGGGCTGAAACCCTTTCCCGGGTTTCCGATCCCTGCGATCGGGACAGCCTGATCTATGCGGATGGGGCCGGGGCGGTGGTGCTGGAGGCCCAGGACCATGCTGAGCCCGTGGGCATCCTGGCCCATGCGGTGCGATCCGATACCCTCGATCATTCGGACCTGCTGCACATGGGCCCCTCCTTCGATCCCGCGGCGGAGGGCAGGGATCTCTTCATCAAGATGAAGGGCCGCAAGCTCTACGAGTACGCCATCGCCACCGTGCCTGGGCTCGTCCGCCGGAGCCTCGAGAAGGCAGGCCTCACCCTCGCCGACGTGGACAAGGTGCTCATCCACCAGGCCAACGGCAAGATGGACGAGGCCATCCTCAAGCGGCTGTTCCGGCTCTATGGCATCGCCGAGATTCCGGCGGGCGTCATGCCCATGACCGTGTCCTGGCTGGGCAACAGCTCCGTGGCCACCGTGCCCACCCTGCTGGACTTGGTGGTGAAGGGCAAGCTGGAGGGACAGACCCTCAGCCGCGGCGATGTGGTGGTGTTCGCCTCGGTGGGGGCGGGAATGCACATCAATTCAGTGGTCTACCGGTGGACCTAGTCAGGCAGCGTTTCCAAGCCCAGCCACTTGCGGCGACTGCCATCGGCCATCACAACGCTTTCGGCTTCAGAGCCTCCAACTGTCGCTTTGCGAGGGCGGGACAGCCGAATTCGCCTTCATCCAGCTCGCCTCGATCCGGCTTGACGCGAAGGTAGTAAGCTTTGGCGGCCGTGGTTTCGCCCAGCTGTTCGGCGATACGCCCCAGGAGGTACCAGTCGGCTCCGGTGGGATCCTCCTCATCCCTCATGCCTAGGGCCTTGAGGAGAAATTCCAGGGCCTCGGCCGTACGTCCGGCCTCGGCCAACACCGTGGCCAAGGTGTGGTGGGCTGGGCTTGAGGAGGCACCCGTGCCCAGGATCGCCTTGCGGGCCTGGTTCAGTGTCTCGGGATCCACCTTTCCCTTCACCACCTTCCACCAGGCGAGGTTGTTGAAGTCGCCTGGGTTCGCCTTTCCCCGGGCGATCCGATCTGCCATCAGAGCCTCGGCCTCTGCGAATTGCCCCAAACGATGGAGTATGTAAAGTTTGCGGCTTGGCAGATCCGGATCGTCGGGATGCTTGGCGAGGGCCGATTCCACTGTATCCAGGGCCGGCTTCCATTTCCCAGAAGCGGCGAGGTAGTCGATCCTTCGGTTCAGACCTGAAATCGAATCCGGGAACAGCGAGACCAGGAGGGCGGTGGCCTGCTCCCGTGTGACCAAGTCCTTGCGCAGGGACGCTCCGAGCGCAGCGCTGCGGGCCACAGAGCCCATCTGGGGCGCGGTCAGCCTCGATTGCAGGGCCACCCGCACAGCATCCATGGCCTCCTGTTCTTCCTTTTCCATGGCCAGTACGCACATGGCGGCCAACCGTATCTCATCCGCTGTTCCTTGTCGGCCCTTCTCCCACAGGCGCCGAACCACGTGCCCGGACAGGGGTTCTCCTTCTTCTGGTTTCCGGCTGGCCTCGAACAAATGATCCATCCAGACCCTGGCAGCGCCTAGGTCACTGCGCTTGAGGTACCACAAGGCCTGCCGGGCAAGGTCGGGAAGCTCATTTCCCACCAGTCGACAAGTCGTTCCGAATCGTGCCACATAGAATTTGCTGGGGCTCTGCCCCGGCATCTGAGCCTGCACCGTAAAGCCTTTGTGGTCATCACCCTCGAACGTAAGCTCGGTTAGCGAGAGGGTGATGTCCAGCATGAGCGGAATCGAGAACCCCTGCTTGGCAGAGGTCGCAGCGAACTTCCGCTGTTCATCTATGGCTTTCCGAAGCTGGGCGGGTGAGAGCCCCGCCTCAGACAGGAACAGCCTGAGGCGCTCCATCGTCAGTTTCCGGTCTCCCAGGGCCAGGAACATGGCCTTGACCACCTCCCTGGGGTCCTTGAGATCCGGAGTGATGGCTTCGTGAGGTTGGATCCTGGCCAGGAGTTCGGCCCGGGCCTTGACCTGGGTCATATCAGAAGCGCCTGAGGATCCTTCATTCAGGAGCGCCGAGGCCTCCGCGTATTTCCTGAAAGTCAGGGCCACATCGGCGGCGCCGAGATAGGTGGCTCGACGGGTGGTCAGGTCAGGGAACTGGGAACGCCCCAGGGCTTTCGCTTTCTCAAGGCCGTTCAGACAGGCTTCCATGCCCACCAGCCAGGCATTTCGGCGGGGGGACGCTTCCCGGCTGCGGGCGACCTCCTGGGCCTCGGCCCACCGCCCCTGTCGGGAGAGGCATACCATGAGGTTGTCCTGGAGAGAATCGGTCTTCTCCTCCTCGATCAGGGCCTTGTAGATGCGTACGGCTTCATCCAGGTCCTCACCCGGAACATACCGTTCACCCTCTGAGTTGTGCTCGAGCAGGATGGCCAGGTTGTGTTGGGAGGTTCGGTTCTTGGGATCCAGCGCGATGGATCGGCGATAGGCACCGATGGCTCCCTTGCGGTCCCACCCCGACTTGAACCTCCGGCCAATCCAATCGTGCTGAAGGACCCAGCCCTGGACCTGGAAGGCCATGCTGCTGGTGGGCTCGAGGCGGATGGCTTCTTTGAGGGATTCCCTGGCCGTTTCAGCCAAGCCTGCGGCCAGCTGGGCACGCGCCAGCCGAATGAGTGGATTTGCCCGGCCCGGCGCTGCCACCTGCTGTTTCCGGAATTCCGCCAGGGCCTCCTTGGTCTGGCCAGCCCCAAGGAAGGCCTCACCCACCTGCTGAAAAACCACCAGGGGAATCTTGGAATCTCCAAAGGACTTCAAGTCGATCCTTGCCTGATCCACTTCCTTGGGACTCCACCGCCTCTTGGGGCAAACCATCCTGTAGAGGGCTTCCACGCTTCCATCGGGATTGCCCTGGTAGGTGAGGCTCAGGGTGGCCGGACCGAAGGCCAGGGACTGGTTCGCGGGCAGGGAATCATGGGCATATCCGCTGGGCGGATGGATGATCCACTTCGCTTCCATGGTGTAGGGCGCCCACATCAGCAGGTCCGTCTTGCGGGGTACCACGGCGTCGGGTTTCTGGGGATCCTTGGGGACCGCACTGTCGCTCTCCTCCGCGTCTTCCTTGGATTCGGCCTTCAGGGTGTTGGAGAGACTGTTGACCAGCGGCCAGGCGTTCATGGCAACGGCGGCATCGGAGGTTCCCGTATTGGCGATCCCCACTTTCTGGGCTTCCAGGATCAACCGGAAAGGAAGGCCCAGGTCCTCCGGGCGCAGGTACTCGAGCCGCCCAAGATCCTTGGCCTTGTAGGTCCGCTCCGCGTAGGCCTTGAGGTTCTCCCGAGTACGCTTCGGGTCCACTCCGAGGTATTCCCCCCGGAGCTGGATTTCGAAGGGCCCTTGACCCTGTGTGATTTCAAGCACGCGGCCGGTTCCGTCATCAGCCAGAAAGACTTCCTTGATCTCCCTGAGCACATTCAGGTCAGCCGAGGTGCCAGGTGTGGTGAGAAGCCCCGGGGAAGGCGCGCCAATCACCAGGGCCCGACGTTCCATATCGGCTGCCGGGAGTAATCCGATAGGGGCCGAGGGAACCGTAGGATCAATCCAGATGGCCGGCGAGCCAGGAATGTAGACGATGGCATGGTCGAAGGCCGAGAGCCCAGGCATGTCCGGTTCGATATCCTGCCGGGAGCCAACGCGGAGAAGTGCCATGGAGGCGGGAATTCCGGCCTCCCGCAGGAGGGCTACCAGCAGGGCCGACTTGTCCTTGCAGTCTCCGTAACCCCGCTTCAACGTATCGGCCGGCTTCCTTGGCACAACCGAGGCGTCGCCGAATTCGAGACCCGTATAACGGATGTCCTTGTGCATACGGGCCACCAGTCGCTTGATGAGGTCCATGCGATCGGTGGCATCACCCGTGGCCTGCCTTACCCAGGGCCCCAGTTGGGCACCTGCCAACTGGGCCTCGACGATCTCGGAATACTCCACAGCAGCTGCCTCCCAGGTGGGCGTCGTGCTGTAGATCAGGGCCGGTGGGGGATTCTGGTCTGGTGCCTGGTTCGGCTCGTCCTTCTTTCTCGGAAGGGTTGGGCCCAGGTCCAGGCTGATCACCTTACGTCCACCCACGATCTGGCTCTGCGGTTCAATGCCCGAGAGGCCCCTGATTTTCCATTTGAAGGGGGAGGAGGCGGGCACCTCTAGGGTGTACCGACTGCGGTTCACAGGCACAGGCTGCGACAGGGCAAACTGCCCCATGGTGCCGACCATGGAGAAGGGCCGATGATCTCGATGGAGGATCTCAACTTCAGCAATGACGCCCTTGGCCAGCTTGGGTAATGGAGCCTTGAGATGCCGACGGTCCGTGAACATGTCGGGGCTTTGGTGCTCAGGACTGAACTCTCCGATGGTGGCTGGGTCCAAGGTGTGCTCCTTGCCATCAGGGGTAATGACCCGGGCCCGGATGATGGGTCTTTCCTCCAACCAAGTGGTGTAGTCGGCCCGAACTGTTCCCCAACCTTCAATGGCCGAGTCTTGGTCGATGCGGAAAATGTAACGGTAGCGGGCGGTACGCCTTCCTGATTCATCAAGAACCACCCGATAGTCTTCAAGGAGTTCTTGTTGGGCATAACCCGCCCTGATTGGGATCTGGCCGGATGTCTTGAGCAGGTCTACGGGACTCGCACTGAAGGCAGGCCCCTCTTCCCAGGGCGTGACCGCAGCCAGCCCAGCGCACGCAAGCGACATGCAAATAGCAACAAGCAGATGAACTCGGGCAGACAGCATTGCGGCTCCAGGAAGAAATGAGAACCAAACCATCAGTAGAACCGGATGGATAGCTAAGGTTGGCAGGATCGAAATGAGACGTTGATCAACTGCTCACCTCAAGGGCGGGTGGCCCCGAACGGGTGATTGACGGGGCCCTGGGATGGACGGCTCAGATGCCCCACTGGGGCCTCTCCACCTGGCCCCACGATTCGCCAGGATTGGCGAATTGGAAGGAATCGCCGAAGGCGATGGTCGTTGGCGTGATGCTTAGCGGTGCGGGTCCCCACTCGGAACGCTGCGCCGGCAGCGTCCACTCGTGACCCACACCCGCTTCGCGGGCGAGGGCACAGGAGGTGCCCGAGTCAGCCTGGCCGCCACTGCTTCTCGGCAGTCCGAGTCTGTGTGCCGAGGTCGGCTAGACAGCAACACCGGAACCTCTCGGCTCCGGTGTTCTTGGTGGTGGCTGACCATAGACATCGGGCCACGCATGCGTGGCCCGATGGAGGCAGACTCGAACTGGCGCGTGGCTGGCCACGGCTGCGGGCGCTCCGCAGGCCCCGCTGGGGCCTTGCTCGCTGCAGCCTACCTGGCCGCCACTGCTTCTCGGCAGTCCGAGTCTGTGGGCCGAGGTCGGCTAGACAGCAACACCGGAACCTTCCGGCTCCGGTGTTTTAAGTGGTGGCTGGAGGCAGACTCGAACTGCCGACCTAGGGATTATGAGACCCTCGCTCTAACCACCTGAGCTACCCAGCCACGAAGGGACAGTCTAGCGTGGGTGCGGGTCTTCGTCCAATGTTCAGTGCAGATCGTCCACCAGCACCACGAGGAGCCGCTTGGGGCCGTGGACGCCGTAGGCGAGGGTCTGCTCGATGTCGGCGGTCTTGCTGGGGCCCGATATCAACAGGGCGTTGGGGGGCAGGGCGCGGCCCCAGCCCAGGGCCTTCACGGCGGACCAGAGGGTGTCCTGGATGGTGGAGGCCCGCAGCAGGGCAAGGTGGACGGGCGGCACCAGGGACATGAGCCGGGGCTCCGCGGAGCCAGGCATGAGCAGCAGGCCGCCGGTTTCGGCGATGCCGCCCACGGTGCCGGTGAAGCCCGCGTCCACGCCCGTGAACAGCTCGGTCTTGAAGGCTTCGACTGGACGGTCATAGGGCATCAACTGGGTGCCCCCGGGGGTCCAGCTGGCGGCGAGGGCCGCACCGGCCTCGCTGGTGGGACCGAAGAGCAGGTTCTTGAACCCTTCGCGGTCGCAGCATGCGCGGACGACGGCGGGCCAGGTGCCGGGGGTGGCCTCCAGGAACTCGGTGTGGACGGCCTCCATGCCCTTGCGCAGCAGGGCCACGCGCTCAGCGGCAGGCCAGTGCTTCCGTTCCAGCACGGTGGTGTCCAGGTCGGGCAGGGGGCCGGGCTGGCCCGATGCGCGCAGGCGGCCGAGGATCGCGGTGCGGGCATCAGACATGGGGGACTCCCTTGGCGCGGACCCGTTCGCTGAGGGAGCGACGGGCGGGAACAGGTTTCGAGCGCGTGTGGGTCCAGTTCTTGAGCAGGGGCGCGCCAGCGGGGAGCGCCTTCCCGAAGCGCGTGGCGAACCAGGTGAGCAACCGGTAGAGGCCGGGTCGCTCGTTGGCCATGGCCCAGAGCCGCCAGGCCCAGTCTTCTGTGGCCGTGCGTCCCGTGCCCTTCCCGAGCACCTGGGATCCGGGGTCGTCATGGGTGGCCTCCCGGCGCAGGCGCACCAGGATCTCCGGGATGGGGATCTTGACGGGACAGACTTCGCCGCAAGCGCCGCAGAGGCTGGAGCCGTGGACGAGGTCATGGCGGACGCCGACGCCTTCCACCTGGGGGTGAGGATCTTCCCGATGGGGCCTGGGTAGACGGCCTCGTAGGCATGCCCGCCCACCCGGGTGTAGACCGGGCAGTGGTTCATGCAGGCGCCGCAGCGGATGCAGCGGAGGGTGGCCTGGAGCTGGGGATCGGCGTAGATCCGGGAGCGGCCGTTGTCGAGGATGACCAGGTGCATCTCCTGGGGGCCGTCCTTCTCCTCAGAGCCCCGGGGGGCGGTGATCAGGTTGAAGTAGGTGCTCACGGCCTGGCCCGTGGCCGAGCGGGTGAGGATGGCGTAGAGGGGCGCCACGTCCTCCAGGGTCGCCACGACCTTCTCCAGGCCCATGACGGCGATGTGGATGGGCGGCACGTGGGTGCTCATGCGGCCATTGCCCTCGTTCTCCACCAGGCAGAGGGTCCCGGTTTCGGCCACCGCGAAGTTCACGCCGGACAGCCCGGCATCGGCGTCGAGGAACTTCTGGCGCAGCACCTTGCGCGCCATGGCGGTGAGCTCGTCCACGTCCTCGGTGTACTTGGCATCCTTGATCTTCTGGCTGAACTGCCTGGCGATCTGGTCCTTGTTCTTGTGGATGGCGGGCATGATGATGTGGCTCGGCGTTTCGCCGTCCAGCTGGATGATGTACTCGCCCAGGTCCGACTCCAGCGCCTCGATGCCGTGCTCCTCCAGAAAGGCGTTGAGGTGCATCTCCTCGGAGACCATGCTCTTGCCCTTCACCAGGGTCTTGGCACCCTTGGCGCGAAGGATGCCCAGGATCAGCTCGTTGGCCTGATCGCAGGTCTCGGCCCAGTGGACCTGGATGCCGTTCCTCGTGGCTTGGGCCTCAAACTGCTCCAGCAGTGCCGGAAGGTTCAGCAGGCTGCGGGAGCGGATGGCGGTGCTGAGGTCCCGCAGGTCCTCGAGATCGCGGGGATCGGGGAACTGGGCCTTGCGCTTGGCCATGAGGCCGTCCATGGCCCGGCGGAAGTTGGCCCGAAGCTGGGGATCCAGCAGGGCGCTGGCGGCGGAATCTCGGAAGAGGACTTCATGCTCAGAGCTCTGACCCCGAAGGGCGCGGGGTGTCAAGGGAGGGGGGGCCGGGCGGGCGCCGTGGGCGTCTGATATGAGCTCTTAGCGTGCACGGGTGCGCTCCCAGAGGAACTCGGCGATGTGCTGGACGCGCAGGGGGCTCTGGCTGGCCTTCAGCGTGCCGTTCACGTTGAGGAGGCAGCCACCGTCCGTGGACAGGACGATGGAAGCGCCCGTGGCTTCCGCATCGGCGGCCTTGTCGCAGGACATGGCACTGGAGATCTCCGGCTGGCGCACCGAAAAGGTGCCGCCGAAGCCGCAGCACTCGTGTTCGCGGGTGAGGGGTGCCAATTCGACGTTCGCCAGCTGGCCGATGAGCTGCTTGGGTTCGCCCACCAGCCCCAGATCGCGTACGGCATGGCAGGAGCTGTGCCAGGTCACCTTCACGGGCTCGCCCAGATCCGTCAGTTTCACGTCCAGCTCGTTCACCAGAAACTGGGTCAGTTCGAACACCCGGGAGCTGAAGGACCGGACCTGAGCTTCCTCCGGCTGGCCGTGGAAGAGCTCCGGGTAGTGGTTCTTCATCATGCCGGCGCAGCTGCCCGAGGGCAGGATTACCGGGATGTCCTTCGGAAAGAGGGCCACCTGGGTCCTGGCGACGGCCCGGGCCTCCTCCCAGTACCCGCAGTTGTAGGCGGGCTGGCCGCAGCAGGTCTGCCCCTGGGGGAAGACGACCCGCAGGCCCGCGGCTTCCAGCAGCTCGATGCCGGCCATGCCGGCATCGGGGAAGAACAGGTCCACCAGGCAGGTGGCGTAGAAATAGACTTCTCGCACTCCGCGTCTCCTTGAAAGGACTCCCCTGTCTGTGAGGACAGGAACTTCTGGCCCGAAACCCTGGGTGAAGCCTGCTGCCTCCTTCGTTCTGGGTCAAGGGCCTCCTGACCTTTGGTCAGAATTCAAGCTCCAGGGCTGTCCGGCGGGCCTCGGCCTCAGGTTCCAGGGAACCAACCGCGCCTGCAAAAAACGGAGGGGCCGGTGTGGCTTGCCCACCGGCCCCTTGGTCTTCGACTCAGCTTGATGCGATCCCTGAACCCTATTTGAAGCGGTTCGCGAGGCTTTCCACGGTGTGCTCGGCGTGGATGGGCGCGCCGTCCTTGTCCAGGCCGCCGCGGATCTGCATGACGCAGCCCGGGCAGTCCATGATCACCTTCGAAGCACCGGTCTCCTTGATGTTCTTCAGCTTGCGCTCGAGGATCGGTGCGGAGATCTCCGGGAGCTTGATGGAGTACGACCCCGCCATGCCGCAGCAGATATCGCACTCGAACATCTCGGTGATCTCGTGCCCGGCCTGCTTGAGGAGTTCCCGGGGCTCTTCGCTGGCCTTCAGGGTGCGCTTCAGGTGGCAGGAGTCGTGGTAGGTGACCTTGCCCAGGTCCTCCCCTTCCTTGAAGGTGAGGCGACCCTCGTCCACCAGCTTCTTCACCAGGGTGGAGAAGTCGATGGCCTTGGCGGCGAGCTGCTCGGCCCCGGCCATGGCATCGGTGACGCCCAGGCTCTTGAAGGTCTCGATGAAGTCGTGCTTCAGGGCCACGGTGCAGGTGGGGCAGGCCGAGACGACGTACTTCACGTCGGCTTCCAGCAGCGCCTTGATGTTGTCGCGGGCATTCCCCGCGGCCGTTTCGTAGGCGCCGTTGTAGCGGGCGGGGGCACCGCAGCAGGTCTGGTCATCGGGGAAGATGACTTCGATGCCTGCCTTGTTCAGGATCTTCACCAGTGACTCGCCCATTTCCGGGTAGCAGAAATCGATGAGGCAGCCGGCGTAGAAGGCCACCTTCTCCTTGGCCGGGGGCTGGACGATCTTCTTGATGGTGTCCCGGAGCGGGGCGGCGGCCACGGCGGGCAGGCTGCGGAACTCGGTCATGTCCGACAGGAAGAGGGGTAGGTGGCGGATGAAGCGGCCCGAGGTGAAGGGCTTCTGGGTGACCGAGGCCATGCGCAGCATGGAGTGGAAGAGCCGGCGGTTGTTCACCACGCCGAAGATGGCCTTCATGGTCATGGACTGGCCCTTTTCGACCACCAGGCGGCGCCGCAATTCCAGGATGAGGCCGGGGATGTCGATCTTGCCGGGGCACACGGCGACGCAGGCGCCGCACTGGATGCAGAGGCCCTGGATGTCATCGGCCTTCTTCAGCTCGTCGAACCAGGCGGTGAGGATGGTGCCGATGCCGCCGGTGTAGGTCTTGCCGAATACGTGGCCGCCCACGAGGCGGAACACGGGGCACACGTTCAGGCAGGTGGCGCAGCGGATGCACTGGAGCGCCGGCTTGAACATGGGATCCTTGGCCATGTCCGACCGGTGGTTGTCCATGAGGATGATGTGCAACTCCTTGGGGGAGCCATCCACGTTCGGAACCGCGCCGGAGATGATCGAGACATAGCTGGTGAGCAGCTGGCCCGTCGCGCTGCGGGGCAGGGCGGTGAGGATGGGCAGGATCTCCTTGACCATGGCCACCAGCTTTTCGATGCCCACGATGGCCACATGGATCTTGGGCAGTGTGGAGACCAGCCGGGCATTGCCCTCATTGGTGACGATGACCAGGCTGCCGGTTTCCGCCACGGCGATGTTGGCGCCGGAGATGCCCATGTCCGCCCCCAGGAACTTGGGGCGCAGCTTGGCCCGGGCGAACTTCACCAGCTTGGGGATATCGGGCATCTGGCCCTCTTCCACTTCCTGGCTGAAGACGGTGGCGACCTCTTCCTTGGTCATGTGGATGGCGGGCATCACCATGTGCGAAGGCGTCTGGTGGGCCAGCTGGATGATCCACTCGCCCAGGTCGGTCTCATCCACCTCCATCCCAGCCCCTTCGAGGGCCTTGTTCAGGTGGATCTCCTCGGAGGCCATGGACTTGGACTTGACGACCCGCTTGACCCCCTTCGACCTCGCGAGATCGAGGATGTACTGCTTGACCTGGGCCGGATCGGAAGTCCTGAAGACCTTGGCACCGCGGGCTTCGGCGTTCTTCTTGAACTGTTCAGCCAGTTCCTCGAAGCGGGACGAGGCGCTGCACTTGATCTCCTCGATCTGATCCCGTACGACTTCGAAGTCGATGCCTTCATAGGCCTTGGCCCGGCTGATGCGGTAGGCTTCGGAGAATCGGCCCAGGGCACCGGTGAGGTTGCCGTTGTTCAGGGCCGTTGCGATGGATTCCTTGAACTCGGTGGTGCTCATGCCGTCACCTGCTGCAGTTCGTCGACGACGACGATGATGAGTCGCTCGGGGCCATGCACCCCGATGGTGAGCACCCGCTCGATATCCGCGGTACGGCTCGGTCCCGTGATGAAGGAGATGTAGTCGAGCTGCTGGGGGCGGAGCTTCTCGAGCACGCTGCCCATGTCGGCCAGGATCCGCTCCGTGCCGAGCACGGCCACGTGGATGGGAGGCAGGGTCGAGACCAGGCGCTTGTCCACGGCCACGGCATCCTGCACCAGGGTGCCGGTGGCGGAGATGGCCCAGTCCAGCTGGCTGATGCCCACCTTGGCGGAGGCGGACACCTCCTGGTTGATGTCGAAGCAGATGCCTGGAACCTTGACCTTCAGGTCATCTTTTTGTGCCCCATCGATGAAAGTTCCCCCGGCCCAGACGGCGCCGCATTGGGGGGCATCGGAGACGCCGGCATCTTTCAGGAAGCTCAGGATGAAGGTCAGGCCTTCTTCCCTGGTCTTGAATCGATGGACTTCGGCACTGACGGCCTCGGCCCTTGTTTTGAAGGCCTCAAAAGCGGCATTCATTGGAACTCCTTTCAGCGGGTGGAAGTTTCCAGAATGGGGGTGGGACTGCAGAAGGCCAAACCGGTGGAGCGGGTCGTCCCCACGGCCCAGGAGAGGCGGTGAGGGCTGGAACTCCTTTCAGCGGGTGGACGATTCCAGAAGGTAGAGAAAGCTGCGGTAGACCTCACCGGTGGAGCGGGTCATCCCCACTTCGCAGGTGCGGCTGCTGGCGAAATACCCGTCGAAGGCCTGGGCCGTCACTTCCCGGGCCTCGTGCTTGGTGGCGGAAGCGGTCAGCTCCGGGTGGGTGAAGCCACGGTCGCCCGCGAAACCGCAGCAGCCGGCATCCCTGGGCACCACTACTTGCTCGGCGCAGGCCTGGGCGACCCCTTCCAGCTTGGCCCCCAGGTTCATCTTGGTCAGGGAGCAGACCGGATGGAGCGCGACGGCGCCCACCTTCCTGGAGACCTTCAGGCGCGGCAGCAGCACATCGTAGGCGAAAGCCGTGCTGTCGATGACCTTCAGCTTGTCGAACTTCGCCTGGTTCTCGGGGGTGAGGTAGGCCCGGCCGGAGACTACGCCGTAGGTGCAGGGACTGGTGTCCATGACGATGGAGAGCCGCCCTTCCTGGCTCCACTCCCAGAACTTCTCGATGGCGTGGTTCAGGGTGTACTTGTGGGCCTGATCAAACCCCTTGGAGGAGAAGGGCACGCCGCAGCAGGTGCCTTCGACGTCCTGGGGGATGTGGACCGGCACCCCGGCGCGGGCGGAGACCTTGACCAGCGCCTCCACCAGGCTCATCTCCGTGGGTTCCCCTGGGAGGTGGCCCATCATGCGGGAAATGCAGGCGGGGAAGTAGATGGCCTGGGCCCCTTCCAGGGTCGTCACCGGCAATGGGGCCTTGGCGGCCTTGGGCATCTCTGGGCTCCACTCATGGCCTGAACCCAGGGGCTTGATTAGACGGGTGAGGAGCGGCATGGCCTTGGGGCCGAGCAGGGTCTGGACCAGATGACCGGCGCGAAGGGCCACCCGCATGACCGGCTCGATGGAGGCGAAGTTGCGGGCCACGGAAAGGGCGATTTTCTGGGCGCGGGGGCTGTGGCTGGCCCGGCGGAAGCGCTTGGTGAGCTGGCCGGTGTCGATGCTGACGGGGCAGGCGGTGGCGCAGAGGCCATCCACCGCACAGGTCTCCAGCGCCGAGTAGGGGAAGCGGCGCTCGAGGCTCTGGAGCAGCTGGTGGTCCTCCCCGGAGGCCTCGAGGCGCGCCATTTCCCGGCGCACGACGATTCGCTGCCGGGGCGTGAGGGTCAGTTCCCGGCTGGGGCACTTGGGCTCGCAGTAGCCGCACTCGATGCACTTGTCGACTTCCTCCTCGACGGCGGGCATGGGCTTGAGGTCCGCCAGGTGGGCCTTGGGGTCGGGGTTGAGGATGACGCCGGGGTTCAGCAGGTAGTCCGGGTCGACCAGGGCCTTGAGCTGCTCCATGACGGCCTTGGCCTCGGGTCCCCACTCGGCTTCGACAAAGGGCGCCATGTTGCGTCCGGTGCCGTGCTCTGCCTTGAGGGCGCCATCGTACTTGCCCACCACCAGTTCGACCACGTCATCGATGAAGCGCGCGTAGCGATCCACTGCCGCCTGGTCGTTGAAGGACTGGGTGATCACGAAGTGCAGGTTCCCGTCCTTGGCGTGGCCGAAGATGATGGCCTCGTCGTAGCCGTGCTTGGCGAACAGCTTGGTGAGGTCGATGGCCGCGTCCGCCAGCCGTTCCACGGGGAAGGCCACGTCCTCGATGATCACCGTCGTGCCGCTCTTGCGCACGGATCCCACGGAGGGGAAGGTGCCCGAGCGGATCTTCCACATCAGGGCCTGCTCCACGGGGTCGTGGGTGAACTTGGCGGGCTCGATCAGCTTGAGCCCCGCCGTGGTGGCCAGTGCCGTCCGTTCGAGCTCCGCGCGGACGGACTCATCCCGGCCATGGAACTCCACCAGCAGGGCAGCGGCGCCATCCGGCAGGGTCTTGATGGCGGCTGGGATGCCCGGCTGGTTCTCGACGGAACGAAGGGAGGCCCGGTCCAGGAGTTCCAGGGCCGCTGCTCCCGCATCCCGCAGGGGGATGATGGAATCGCAGGCGGCATAGAGGTCGGGGAAGAGCAGGAAGGCCGTCACCTTCACGGGCAGGTCCGGTACGGAGTTCAGGACCGCCTCGGCGATGAAGGCCAGCGTGCCTTCGGAGCCCACCAGCAGGTTCCGGAAGATGTCCACCGGCCGGTCGAAGTCCAGAAAGGCATTCAGGGAGTAGCCCGTAGTGTTCTTCGTCTTGTACTTGGACCGGATGCGCGTGGCCAATGTGGGATTCGCCAGGAGGTCGGCCTTCAGCTTAAGGAGTCCCTTGGTCAGGGCCGGCTCCGCTGAGCGGAAGCGCTCATCTGCATCGGGGGCACCCGTATCGATCACGGTGCCGGAGGGCAGCACGAAGGTGAGCGAATCAAGCGTGTGATAGGCATTCTGGGTGACGCCGCAGCACATGCCGCTGGAGTTGTTGGAAAGGATGCCGCCGACCCGGCAGGTGTTGAGGGAGGCCGGGTCCGGGCCCATCTTGGCCTTGAAGAACTTGAGGGCATGGTTCACGTGGGCGCCGATGACGCCAGGCTGGACTTTCACCCGGGCTCCGCCATCCAGTACCTTGATGTCGCGCCAGTTCCGGGCGACCTCCACCAGGATCCCGTCGGTGATCGACTGGCCGGAAAGGCTGCTGCCGGCGGCCCGAAAGGTCATGGGGATCTTCTGCTCGTGGCTGAGGCGGAAGAGTCCCTGGACCTCCTCGATGCTGCCCGGGAAGACCACGGCCTTGGGGATCAGGCGGTAGAAGCCCGCATCAGAGGCGAAGGCGATGCGGTCCATGGCGCGGACCATGACCCTGTCGGCCCCTACGATGTTCGAGAGCGATTCCCTCAGAGCGTTGGACGTGGACTCGATCATGGGAAACACCTCGCAGGCAGAAAGGGAGTGTAAAAAGTCCCGCCGACGAGCTTGATGTCGGCGGGACTCGGTCATTCGTCGGAATGCCGCCTAGGCTACTTGGCCGGAGCGGGGGCAGGCACGGCAGCCGGAGCGGCCGGAACAGCAGGAGCAACTGCAGGAGCCGTCACCACCGCAGGAGCGGGGGGCAGCTGGGGCATCCAGTTGGCGGGCAGGACCTTCGCGTAAAGGAAGATCACGACGCCGACCATGGCGGCCAGCACGATGCTGTGCCAGAACACGTAGCGAAGGATGGTGCCTTCCTCGCCCTGCTGGTTGGTGGCCACGGAAGCGACCACGAGGCTCTGGGCATCGATCATCTTGCCCATGACGCCGCCGGTGGTGTTGGCGGCGGCGGTGAGGATCGGGTTCAGGCCCAGCTGCTGGGCGGTGATCTTCTGGAGGCCACCGAACAGCACGTTGGAGGAGGTATCGCTGCCCGTGAGGGCCACACCCAGCCAGCCCAGCATGGCGCTGAAGAAGGGGAACAGCACGCCGGTGCTGGCGAAGGCCAGACCCATGGTGGCGTCCATGCCAGCGGCCTTGGACACGAAGCCCAGGGCCAGCATGGCGGCGATGGTGAGCAGGGAGATCTTCACGCGGCCGATGGTCTTGATGAAGATCCCGGCGATTTCCTTGACGCTGAAGCCCAGCAGCAGGCCGCTGCAGATGCCGGCCAACATCAGGCTGGTGCCGGTGAGGGACAGCCAGTTGAAGGTCCAGACGGCGGCTTCAGGGGAGGCCTTGGCCACCACGGGGGGGGCCTTGATGACCAGCTTGTGAAGCCCGGTCATTTCGAAGGTCTTGACGGTGTAGCCATTCAGGAAGTTGGGGGCGGTCTTGGTGCCGCCGTTCAGGAAGGTCTTGACCTGAGGGGTGCCCCAGGCGAACACGAACAGGGAGAGGAACACCCAGGGCATCCAGGCCTTCACGACCTTGCCGGTGGTCTGCTCGACGATGGCCGCATGGGCATCTTCGCGCTCGTGCTCATAGCGCCAGATGGTCTTGGGCTGCCAGACCTTCAGGAGCATGACCAGGGAAACCATGGAGATGATGGCGCCGATGATGTCCACCAGCCAGGGTCCGTGGTAGTTGCTGACGGCGAACTGGGAGATGGCGAAGCTGCCACCGGCCACCAGGCAGGCGGGCCAGACTTCCATCATGGCCTTGCGTCCAGCCATGGTCCAGATGATCCAGAAGGGGATGATCAGGGAGAAGATGGGCAGGATGCGGCCAGCAGCGGCGCTCAGCATTTCAAGGGGAAGACCGGTCACGGCGGCCAAGGCGATGATGGGCGTGCCCAGGGCACCGTAGGCCACGGGAGCGGTGTTGCCGATGAGGGCCAGGCCGGCGGCCTGGAGGGGGCGGAAGCCAAGGCCGATCAGCATGGCGGCGGAAATCGCCACCGGGGTGCCGAAGCCGGCCGCGCCTTCGATGAAGGCGCCGAAGCTGAAGGCGATCAGCAGGGCCTGGATGCGGCGATCCCCGGCGAGACCCGCAATGGAGTGCTTCACCACCTCGAAGTCACCTGATTTCACGGTGATGTCGTAGATGAAGATGGCATTCAGCACGATCCAGCCGATGGGAAGCAGGCCGAACAGGGCCCCATGGACGGCGGCCATGCCGACCATGGTGGAGGGCATCTTGTAGATGAAAATGGCCACCAGCACGGCGCCAAGCAGGCCCAACATGGCCGAGTAGTGGGCCTTGACATGTTTGGCGAGCAGGCCGAGCAGCAGGTAGACCGGTATGCCGGCCACCAGCGCTGATAGGAAGATATTCCCCATGACGGGGGAATAGACTTGGGTCCACGGGGTCATGAAGCCTCCAGAAAGGGGGGGGAGTGAGATGGTGAGGTGGAATTTTGAAAAAGAACTTGGCCGAAGATTACAATGGGTCTAGTGGTCAGACCATACCCCTGGGTAATGTTTTTCATCACACTTTCCATATATGATCATTTTCAACATTTAGTCATTTTCAGCGAAGTGGCCCCGTGGATTTCACTCCGATCAAGACCAAACGCCTCTACGAAGAGATCGTGGAGCAGATCAAGCACCTCATCACGGATGGGAAGCTGAAGCCCGGCGACAAGCTGCTCGCCGAACGGGAGCTGGCGGACCAGTTCCAGGTGAGCCGCGCCTCTGTGCGGGAGGCCATCCGTACTCTGGAGATGCTGGGTGTCATTGATATCCGACCTGGAGAGGGGACCTTCGTCCGCCACTCCCATACGGATGACATCATCCGCCCGCTGGCCATGTTCCTGGCGGTGGAGCGAAGCTCGCTCCTCGACATGTACGAGATGCGCCGGATCTTCGAGACGGCCACCGCTGGCCTCGCCGCCGAGCGCGCCACCATGGAGGAGTTGGAGCAGATCGCCAGCTCGCTCGAGAACATGAAGGCCTCCGTCAACGTGAAGGACCCTGAGAAGGGCGAGGAATTCGACGTCGCCTTCCACTTCGCCATCGCCGAGGCCACCCACAACACCCTGCTCACCAAGCTGTTCAAGACCGTTTCGACGGAATTCCACAATGCCAATTCCGTGGCGCGACGCCAGCTGTACCAAGGAAAGCCTGAGAACGCCCAGCGGCTGATCGATCAGCACAACGAGATCTACGAGGCGATCCGCACCCGATCTCCCCAGGCGGCCTCGCAGGCCATGCTGGCCCACCTCATTTTCGCCGAAGGCGAGCTTCGGAAGTGGATCGTGTAGGTGCGAGCATCACCCGGGCGGCAATGGCCTGCGGCGAGCAAGCATTCGGGCGGCACCATTCATTCGGAACAGTCGCCTTGGCAACTCTCCTCGTGACGAGGGCACTTCCTGTGCCCTCGCCCTGCGGGCGGCAATCGCCTGCGGCGATTCCGTCCTCTTTGCCAATCCTGGCAAATGGTGGCCCCGGTGGGGTTCGAACCCACGACCAAGCGGTTATGAGCCGCCAGCTCTGACCGCTGAGCTACAGGGCCGGGGCCAGTGTAGCAAAGGGAATGACTGAAACAGGATCAGAGACCGGGGAGGTGTCGGCCTCCGACGGTGAAATCCAGCAACTGGATCATCCGTTCGGCGAAGGTGAGCAGATCCCTGGACTCCAAAAGGAATTGGCGCTCGGAGGGCTCGAAATCCAGAGCCATGGCCAGGGTGTTGAGGCGCTCCATATCCTCCAGGGGCAGGTCCAGAAGCTCTTTCAGTTGGGCTTCAATGCCTTCCGAGATGGCATAGGCCTGTAGGGATTCCATGAGCCGGCGGCGGTGGGGGCCCGGCCAGAGCAAGGCCGAATCGAAGGGGACCACCTGGATTCGGGCCTGCCGGAAGGACTTCCCTGGAACCTCCTCGACGATGTGCGCAATGTCCTTGCCCTGGACCAGCAGATTCCAGCGACCGCCGGTGAGGGGCTCGGCACGGACGATCTCGGCCAGACAGCCGGTGTCGAAAACTTGCGCAGCCTCCCCAGGAGTGCCGGGCTCCGGTGTTTCGCGCATGAGGGTGAGGACCAGGTGGTGGTGGGAGTTGAGCACCTCCACAGTCAGGTCCTGGTACCTCGGCTCGAACACGTACAGCGGGAGGAAGGTGCGCGGAAAGAGCACGACCTGGGGCAGGGGGAAGAGGGGGAGAATGGCTGGTAGCATGAACACCTTGCTCGTCATCGCATCGGAGTCCACACAGTGAAGGATGAGAACCAGGGCACTGGAGCACTGGAGGTTGGAACGGCCGTGCTGGGCGCGGCCCGATCGGCCCTCGAGGACCTGCAGGGATCCTGGGATCCGCAGAAGGTTGAGGACTGGACCAGGATGGTCATGGGCCGCAGCGGGCGGGTCGTGGTCACCGGCATGGGGAAGTCCGGCCTGGTGGCCCAGAAGATCGCCGCAACTCTCGCCTCCACCGGCTGCCCCAGCTTTTTCCTCCATCCAGCCGAGGCCCTGCACGGGGACTTGGGCATGGTGACCTCCGAGGATTCGGTCCTCGGCTTGTCCAACAGCGGTGAGAGCGAGGAGGTGGTGCGGCTGCTCCCAAGCCTGCTCCGCCTGGGGATTCCCATCGCGGCCATCACAGCCCGGCCAGAGAGCAGCCTTGGCCAGGCAGCGGCCTGGACCTTCGGCTACCGATTGTCCCAGGGCGAGGGATGTCCCCTGGACCTGGCCCCCATGGCCAGTACCACCCTTCAGATGATCTGGGGAGATCTCCTGGCAGGCAGCCTGATGGCGCGCCGGGGGTTCACCAGGGATCTATTCGCCCTGAATCATCCCGCTGGAACCCTTGGCGCCAAATTACTACGGGTAGGTGCTTTGATGCACCAGAGCTGGCCGGTTGTCGACCCTCATGCCAGCCTGATGGGAATACTGAAAGTGATGACGGAGGGCCGCCTGGGAATGACCAGTGTCATGGACGGAACCAAACTGCTGGGTGTCATCACCGATGGGGACATCCGAAGGGCTCTGGAGACCGCCGAAGGACCGGGAGCCAATCCGCTTTCACTCACAGCCTCCGGGATCATGTCCAGGCATCCCGCCACCATCGACGTGGATACCCTCGCCATCGAGGCCGCCGGGGAAATGGAGGCCCGCAAGATCACCTTCCTCGTGGTGACCCGAGAGGGGACGCCATGCGGGGTCCTTCACATTCATGATCTCTTGACTTCAAAGGTCTTGTAATTCTGTTGGCGCTTTCACACCTGGACATCAAGGTTACATAATATACATTATCGAAAGTTAAATCGAGACCCATGTGTCATCCGTACTGAGTCGCTACGTCCTCCGGCGCTGGGCCACCCCCTTCCTGGGGGCCCTTCTGTTCTATGGCTTCCTGCTGCTCTCCTCCGAGATGGTGATGATCTCGAAGCAGATCTTTTCCGAAGGGGCTCCGCTTCGTTGGTTGTTGCCACTTCTCGTGACCTCCATGCCGGAGAACCTCAGCCTGGTGCTGCCCATGGCCGCCGTGCTGGGCGGTCTCCTCGGCACCCAACAACTGATGGAAGGCTCTGAACTGGTGGCTGCGCAGGGACTTGGTGCCGGTCGCGGGACCTGGACCTCCCCCTGGTTCCGGATGGCCTTTTGGTTGGTGATCCTGGCCTCGCTCAACGCCCACGTCTTGGTGCCGGCCGCAGCCAGGGTCCAGCAGGCCGTTCGCATCAGGATGGCCGAAGATGCCAAGGCCAGGTTCCTTCGACCCGGTGCACCACCCTGGATCCCTCCGGGAGCGGCCAACTCCGCCTTCTGGGTATCCCCTGGGGGCCAGATCCACATCATGGAATCGACCCCTCAGGGAGTTCAGCATTTGACCGCCAAGAGCATGACCTATGCCCTGGAAGCCAAACCCAATGGATCATCGGAATTGCAGCTGCACCTTGGGGGCCTCCAGGGCGCGCTCTACCAGACCAGCGGAAACGGCAGCGTCATCCACCTGAGCCAGGAGAACCAGGTTCTCCGCTTCGCCATTCCCTCCGGGGCCAGGCTGTTGGCGCCCACACGGCTCCGCTACGAAACCTCGGCCAGCCTGCTCGGGATCATCGCAAAACCTGCCCCCTTGCGCTACAGTTCGACGGCCTCCTTGGACCTCTACCTCGAGGCGGTCCAGGAGGTGTGCCGGCGAACCACCCTGCCCCTGGCCTCAGCCGCCCTCCTTCTATTGGGGATCGCCCTTGGTTTCGGCCACCCTCGCTTCTATCGTGGGGGGGCCATCATGAAGAGCCTGATGGTCATCATGCTTTATTATCTTTTAATGAAGTACATTGAAAACATGTGGATGAGTGGAAAACTTAAATCATTCTACCCACTTCTGCTGATACCTTTCGTCTTCCTTGGTGCCGGCTGGCTCTTGCTTCAGCAGCGCCTCAAACCTCATCGTTCCAATCGTACCTGGGGATCCTTCAACTTTCTTTCAGCCCCGGTGAAAGCCTCCTTCTCCCCCTTGCTCGAGCGCATCAGGCGGACCCAGGATGGATTGAAGTGTTGGATTCACGGCAAGGGCACCCAGCACGGAATCCTGCGTCACTGGGCCACCCTCTCATGGTGGCGCAACTGGATCTCGGCCCTGGGCAGCCTTCTGGTCCTGAACCTGCTCATCGAATATGCAACATTGGCAGGAGACCTGTCTAAGAACGGAGTTCATGTCTCTGTATTTGTTCAATATTGGTTTTGGAATCTCCCCCCATTCCTGGTCATCGCCCTTCCCATGGCCTTCCTGCTGGGCACGCTGCTGAGCCTCTCGGAGGCAGCCCTCAACCGTGAGTGGCTGGCCATGCGGGCCAGCGGCGTCAGCCTGCTCAGTTGGCTATGGAGCAGCCGCTGGGCCTGGGGGCCCGTGATGGTGACGACCCTCGTCCTCCAAGTGTGGATCTCGCCCTCGGCCATGACCCGGGCGCGGAGCCTCTATCGGCAGATCCTGAACCGGGCCCCGGTCCAGGCCACCACCAAACCATGGCTCTTCCTCGGTTCCACCGGAGTCCTTTGGCATCTCCAGGCGGATCAGCGCTGGGGCTTTCCCCTCAAGGCTCCTGGAGAGGCCCCCATCCTCCTCCGCTGGCGCATGGGGGCCTCCCATTCGGAAGCCCTCGCGTGGGGTGGCATGGACCTGGTCCAGGGCCCCCCAGCGGACCGACTCTTCCCGGCCCAGGCATTGCGAAATGCTGCCAGTGCCGATCAGGCGGAGACTTCGGACCTGTTTCTTTGGCAGGCCTGGGCTCCGGATCCCGAACGGGCCTACCTGCTCTGGAGTCGACTCCTGGGCTGGCTGGCGGGCCCCTGTCTGGTCCTCGCCATGCTTTCCTTTGCCTTCCCTGGCCCCAGGCAGGGCCGAGGCCAGGCCCTGGGGGCAGGACTGGTGGCAGGGCTGGTGTACATCGGCCTGCAGACCCTGTTCGGCGGGGCCGCCCGGGCTGCGGAGATCCCGGCCTATTGGGGGGTCATGGCCCCCCTGTTCCTGCTCCTGGCCCTTTCCCTGATCCGGCTCAGGTGGTTGAGAACCTGATGGCAAGGGATCTCCTCGACAAGGCCCTGGCACCCCTGCAAAGCCACCCTACCCTCCGTCCGGGAGACCGCATCCTCGCGGCCATGTCCGGTGGCGTCGACAGCTCGGTGATGGCGGCCCTCCTCCACCGGGCCGGCTTCGAAGTCATCGGCGTCTCCATGCAGCTGTTCGATAAGGGTGGTCTGGGAAACCTGGACGCGAAATGTTGCACCCTCGATGACTTCCAGGACGCCCGACGAGTCGCCTT
The DNA here is from genome assembly GCA_016721195.1 of Candidatus Geothrix skivensis. Classification (GTDB taxonomy): domain Bacteria; phylum Acidobacteriota; class Holophagae; order Holophagales; family Holophagaceae; genus Geothrix; species Geothrix skivensis. Next base: position 979,334 of record JADKIO010000005.1, read on the forward strand.
CGAGGCCGGGTTCCCCCACTACGTCATGGACTTCGAAGCCCGCTTCCGGGCCACAGTCATCGAAGGGTTCATCCAGAGCTACCTGAATGGCGAAACTCCCAGCCCTTGCATTCAATGCAATCAGCACCTGAAGTTCTCCGCCTTGATGGAACGGGCCGATTCCCTCCAGGCTCCCTTCGTGGCCACAGGGCACTACGCCACCATCTCCCAGGCCGGGGGGCGCTGGCATCTCCACAAGGCGCTGGATCAGGCCAAGGACCAGAGCTACTTCCTGTTCCATCACACCCAGGCCACCCTCGCCCGGAGCCTCTTCCCCCTGGCCCACCTCACCAAACCCGAGGTCCGTCTGGTGGGAGCGGAGCTGGGCCTCCACCTGGCCGAGAAACCGGAGAGCCAGGAGATCTGTTTCGTGACCCAGGATCGGTACGATGCCTTTGTCGAGGCCGAAGGGCGGGATCCCGGATTGGGGGAAGGCGATATCCGGATGCTGGACGGGCGGCATGTGGGACGCCACCAAGGCTACTGGCGGCACACCGTCGGCCAGCGCCGGGGCCTGGGGGTGGCGCACTCGGAGCCCCTCTACGTGGTTCGCACGGATCCCGCCACCAACACGGTCTGGGTGGGGCCCGAGACGGCTCTGTACGGGCAGACCCTGCTCGCCCGGGAGCTCAGCTGGGTGCTGGGCCCCCCGCCGGGGCCCCTCGCCTGCGAGGCTCGCATCCGCAGCCGCTCCCAGGAGGCCGAGGCCCTGCTGATCCCCCTGCCGGGTGGCCGGGTGCAGGTATCCTTCGCCGCGCCCCAGCGGGCCATCGCCCCCGGGCAGGCGGTCGTCTTCTACCAGGATGGCGAAGTGCTGGGCGGTGGCTGGATCTGCGGCCAGACCTGCGCCCCTGGGCCTACCACCTGACCCAGACTGCCCCGATCGGGCGCTGCTGGGGCATGACTTCAGGTCCTGAGATCCCGGTCACCTGCGGCCCGAATGCCTTCTTCTTCTCCGGATGTCCGGAGGGGCTGATGCAAAGGAGCCCCCGGTTGGGGGCTCAGCTGGAGGCGCCGATCAGAGTCGAACTGATGCATACGGGATTTGCAGTCCCGGGCCTTACCACTTGGCTACGGCGCCTTGCGTTGCTGCTTTGCTGCTGGAAAGAACGCGGGCCGCCAGAGCGGCCCGGGCAGTGGAGCGGGTGATGGGATTTGAACCCACGACTTCAACCTTGGCAAGGTTGCACTCTACCACTGAGTTACACCCGCATGAGAGACCAAGACTAGCAATGGTGCGCCATCTGGTCAACGGTCAATTTCATGGCCAGCCTCCCCGGGGCGCCTCTCCGCTCCTGGTTCGGCCGAGGCCCGACACCTGGCGCAGAGGCCGAACAGCGTGAGCTGATGGGCCGTGATCTTGAACCCAGACAGGGCCTCCAATTGGCGGAGGGAGTCCTCCAGCCCGCAGGCATCCACTTCAGCGGTGCGGCCACAGCGCTCACATTGCAGGTGGTGGTGGTGGTGGCGCGAGTCGCAGCGGACGAACCGCATGACCTGATCCACCCCCAGGATGCTCTCAGCCCAGCCCTGACGGACGAAGCGCTCCAGGTTGCGGTAGACCGTGGGCAGGCCCGATCTCTTCTCCGCCATGCGCTCCCAGATCTCTTCTACGGTGAGGGGCCGGTCCGAGTCCTTGAGAACCCGAAGGATGCCCTCACGCTGAGGCGTCTGCCTCATGCCGGCCTCGCGAAGGGAGGGAGTGGTGGGAACGGCGGAGTCAGCCATGGCCCTAGAATGGCAGATTCGGGCACCATGGTTGCCATGCTCCAGCACACCTGGGGAAGACTGGGCGCTTCAGACACCAGCACCCACTTCCTGCCTCTCTCCTTCCGGCTCTTTGCCAGCTTCGGCCTGCTGGTGGTCCATGTCGCCCTCCCCATGGAGGGGCGGGCAACGGGGCCCGGTGAATCGCTCTATCTGGCGCTGCTGCTGGCCTTCTTTCTCGAGGCCATCTGGGAATCCGGCCGCGGGTTGCTGGCCATGGACCAGCTCTTCCCCACCCCGAGACCCAGCTGGATCCGCTGGAACCTCGGCCTGGACCTGGCCCTCGTAACCCTGGTCATCGCCTTCCAGGGCGTTGCCCAGGAACGGTTCTCCACGCTCTACATCTTCCCGGTCCTGGCCTCTGCCTTCTACCTGGGCACCCTGGAAATCGTCTGGGTCGGAGTGCTCTCCTCCCTCACCCACCTGCTCATGGTCACCGGATTCACCTATGGGCTCTGGCCCGCCTTCGGCCAGTCAGGTCCCATGTCGGATCCGGATTCCAACCGCATTTCGTTCCTCCTTGGCATCGCCTCCTTGCAAGTCCTTGCAACCACGCTGGTGGTGGTGCTCATCCGGAGGAACCTGGATCGACTCCGCTCGGATCTGAGCGTCAGCGAGGCCGCCGTTGACGAGCTGTCAGCGCTCCACCAGCGCGTGGTCGAGTCCATGAACTCTGGGCTGATCACTCTGGATCTCAAGGGACAGGTCACTTCCGCCAACCCCGCTGCCGAGGCCATCCTGGGCAAGGCCATCCCCCTGGGCGTGCCGATCCAGGAGCTCATCCCCCTGGGCAGCCCCCTGCCCCAGCGCCTGGGCAGGGAGCACCGGTTCGAAGTCATCCAGGCCGTGGATGGCCGGGGGCGGCGAATTCTTGGCGGCCACCTGGCCTCCCTGAAGGGCGCCTCGGGTCGCGAATCCGGCCAGCTCCTGCTTTTCCAGGACCTCACCGACTTCAAGGCCATGGAGGAACGTACTCGCATCAACGAAAGGCTGGCGGCCACGGGTCAGCTCGCCGCAGGTCTTGCCCATGAGCTGCGCAACCCCCTCGCGTCCATCAGTGGCTGTGTGCAGTTGCTCAGCCGGGAGGGTTCGCCCGAAGAGGTCCGGGGCCGGGTGCTGGGCATCCTGGGACGGGAAACCCATCGGGTCGGTGCCATCGTGTCGGATTTCCTGGATTTCGCCCGGGTGGAGCCACCAAGTGAATCCCCGCTCTTCCTCCCCAGGGTTTTGGAAGAGGTCCGATCCAGCTGGGAGATGGATCCACGCACCCAGGGTCTGTGCCTATCCCTGGACCCGGTCCCCGAAGTACAACTCCGCTCCGACTCCACAAGTCTGCATCGGGCCTTGATGAACCTCCTCAGCAACGCGCGCAAAGCCGTGAAGCTCTGCCCCGCCCCTTCGGTCCGCCTAAGCAGCCAGATCACCGGTTCGGACATCCTGATCTCCATCCGGGACAATGGTTGCGGTATGACTGCGGAGCAGCTGGATCGGCTCTTCGTCCCCTTTGCAGGGAGCTTCGAGGAGGGCTCGGGCCTGGGCATGAGCCTCGTCTACAAGTTCATCCAGGCCATGGGTTGGCGAATCGAAGTGGAAAGCACCCTCGGACAGGGCACCCATGTCCGGGTTTTCATACCCCGTCCCGCTGAAGACACGGCCTTGGCGCCACCCGCAGATCAGTCGTAAACTAAGGTCTGCATTCAAGCATCAAACTTAGGCAAACACCCTTGCAGGGTCCACTTGGCACCTGCCAAAGTGGGTTATCCCCTTCCAGCGCGTTCAGTCTGCCCCCCCCTTGGGTCCGACTGTCCAGGTCTGGTCGGGAGTTTGGCCTTTGGCCGAAGCCTTTGACATACCCGCACAGCCCACTGGGCCAGGACCCATCATGAACCGGAAGCTCATCAGACCCAACCTCAGTGAATTGAAAGACAAGCTTGGCCTGCCTGCGAAGGGCGGTGGAGGGGAAGCCCTGACACCTGTGCCCTCACCCCTCACTGCCAGCGGGGAACCCAACCCGGCCGTCAATCCAGCTGCCCCCACTGCCCCCCAGGGACTCGGCGGCCCTCGGCGAAAGATCGCCCCACCAGAACAGACCAATGCCGAGAGCTTCTACTACCTGAAGCAGATGCAGTCGAAGACCCCCATGGTGATCGTGCTGCAGGATGACGAGAAGGTTCGGGGTGTCATCGAGTGGTACGACAAGCACTGCCTGAAGATAAACCGGGTCAAGGAACCCAATGTCCTCGTGCCCAAGCACAACATCAAATACATCTACAAGCAGGAGGAGGAACCCAGGATCCGCCGCAGCCGAGCGGTCAAGAAGGAAGACAGCCTGGCCACGGATGTCGAGATGCCGGTCTTCGATTGAGCCCCGCCGGCCCCACCTCCACGAGTCGTCGCCCCCGCATTGCCATCAGCCTTGGGGACCCCTGTGGCATCGGTCCCGAGTTGCTGCTGGCAAGTCTTCCCCTCATCCAGGCACTGACCGACGTGACCGTGGTGGGATCCAGGGCGGGCGTGGAACTGCTGACCGGCCGGCCCGGGGCGCCTGTAGCCTGGCGCTGGACTGAGCCCAGCACCCAGCCGCCCCTGGACTTCGCCGGACAGGCCTATGGGTTGCAGGTCACGGCCATCGGAGCGCCCCTGGATCATGAACCCACCGAAGTGCTGTGGCTGGACCCCACCCCTGAAATCCAAGCAGGCCAACTCACCCTCGGAACCGGATCCGCCGCTTCCGGGCATGCCACCGTGGAGGCCGTGAGGGTGGCAGCCCTGCTCACGATGAGCGGCGCCACCGACGCCCTGGTAACCCTGCCCCTGGCCAAGTTCGCCGCTCATCTGGCGGGCTACGACCTCCCGGGGCATACGGAGTATCTCAGGGATCTCTCCGGTGCCACCACGACCCGGATGGCTTTCGTGAGCCCTCGGCTCAATGTGGTCCTTCATACGGTCCACCAGAGCCTCCGCTCGGTGGTGGAGACCCTGAATGCAGAGGCCATCGCAGAGACCCTCATTTTTTCTGCCAACCAGTTCACGCGGCTCACCGGGAAGCCCGGCCTGCGCGTTGCGCTCTGCGCCCTGAACCCCCATGCCGGCGAGTCCGGAGCCTTCGGCGGGGAGGAGAAACTCCTGGAAGACGCCCTCCTCCAGGCAGAGGCCGCCTTCCTGGAATTTCAGCCATCCGCCGAGCCTTCACCGCACCCCCCGGCCCCGGAAGCTGACTTGCCTGGCCAGGGCGTGACCCTTCTCCATTCAGGGCAGCGGGGCATCGACCTGGTGTCCACCGGGCACCGGCCCTTGCCGGTCGGGCTCGCGCCCCGATTCTTCGGCCCCCTGCCCGCCGACAGCCTCTTCCACCGGGCCGCCAACGGAGAGTTCGACCTGGTGGTCGCGCTCTACCACGACCAGGGCCTCATCCCCATCAAGCTCCTGGAACCGGCGCGAGCCGTGAACCTCACCCTGGGCCTACCCTTCATCCGGACCAGCCCTGACCATGGCACCGCCTTTGACAAGGCCGGAAAGTGGATCGCGGATGCCCAGAACTTTCGCGAGGCCATCGCGCTGGCGGTGCGACTGGCCGAACGCAAGCGCTCGGACCCGCAGTCTCCCGCATGAAAAGGGGTAGGCAGTTCGGACCCGGGGGCACCCACCTGGCTCCCGATGTCCTTGGGAGCCAGGACCGAAGGCCCCGCACGGCCCTGCCCGTGTTCAGGGGCGTTCCCCGACATCTGGAGGCCCACCTCCAACGGCTGGAAGCGGGTGCTCTGGCCCTGGGCCGGCCCGTGGACTGGCTCGGCGGCATCCGGTTCGACCTGGAGGCATGGGTGAAACTGGTCGCTGGGACAGAGGAGGCCGCCCTCCGCCTGGTGCTGGACCCTGGGACGGCCTTGCTGACGGCCTGGCTCGAGCCCCTTCCAGTAGCTCCCCGGCCCTGTCCCCTGGCCCTGCTGAGCCATCCCCTGGGTGCGCGAAGGCTGGACCCGATCCTGCGACACAAGGGGCTCGGAGGCCCCTGGGGGAAGGAACTCCTGGCCCAGGCCCGGCGGCTCGGAGCCCAGGATGCCCTCCTGCAGTGGCCCGATGGCTCCCTCGCCGAAACCTCGATGGCCGCCGTGGGAATCGAAGTGGGCGGCGTCTTCTGGGTGCCCCCGCCAGAGGGGCGGGTGGCCAGCCTGGCGGAGCGCCTGGAGCTTCCGGCCTGGGCTCAGGCCCGGGAGCTTCGTGTCGAGACGGCGGTGCTTCCCCTCTCCCTCGCCCTTGATGGCCAGTTGTGGTGCATGAATGCCCTGCGAGGCTTCTGGCCCGCGACCCTTCTGTGAGACGCTTGCCCGAAGGACCGCTCCCATGCCCCTCGCCGACCTGATCGCCGCCCTGCTGCTGCCGGTCCCGCCCTGGCTGGGGTTCTGGCTCTTCCGGCGCAAGGGGAACGTGGGCCTCAGCTACGGCTACTTCCTGGGGGGCATCCTGACGGTGCTGGCCCTGCCCTGGGGGAGGCTCGTGGGCTCGTCGGTGCCCACCTCGCAGCTGGGGGGTGCCCTCTTCGGGTTCACGCTCTTCCTCCAGGCCCAGCGGGAGGGCGTGCAGGGGATCCGGCGCCTGGCCATGGGCGTGGGCGGCGCCACGGGCGTGCTGCTCCTGCTCCTGCTGCGCCTGCACCTGCCCTGGCAGGAAATTCTCCATTTCTGGGCCGGCGCCGCCCTGGAAGCCCTCCTCTGGCTGCTCTTCTCCGATCTGGCCTACCGCTTGACCCGGGGCCGTCAGCTGGAGGTGCGCATGCCCGTGGTGGGGGCGGCCACCCTTGGCCTGGGGGCCCTTGTCCAGATGCTGCTTCCGGCCGGGCTCCCTCGGCTCACCTGGTCCGCGGCCCTGCTGGCCGGGCTTCTGCTGGGGCTGGTGGCCCTTCAGCAGCTCCGGTGGCTCCGAGCCCAGGGTGCCTGGGTGGAGGGCCGTGGGGAGGGTCTGCGGTTGGCCCTGGCCCTGCTCGAACAAAAGAAGGCGACGGGCCTGCCTCAGCTGAGCCTTGGTCTGGAGGCCCACCAGCCCATGTGGCTGGTGGATGCCCAGGGACGGATCCTCGAATCCAATGGCCCCCTCAGCCAACTGGCCGGGCTGCCCAGGCAGCGGCTCCGGGGCTACGCGCTGGATGCCATCTTCCAGGGCGGAGACGCCGGGGTGTGGGAAGGATTGCGTAGCCAGCTGCTGCAGTATGGATGCGCGGCCATGCAGGCCGCGCAGGTGAGTGATGACGGCTCGTTCCGGCAGGTGGGGCTGGAGGCCTCGACCTTCGATCGCGGCATGGCCCTGGTCTGGATCACCGACCCGTCCGCGGGCTCCCTCACCCTCAGCGGGGGCGGGCTTCATGAGTCCGGGGGCGGGGAGGATGCCCGCCGGAAGAGGGCCAATGCCCTGCTCGCGCTATCCGCTGCCATCGGGCGCTTCCGCGCCGGCAGCACCGGCGACCTGTCCCCTTCGGCGGCCGCCTTGGTGGGGGCTGCAGCGGCCCGCCTGGACCCTGCCTCCGAGCCGGCGGTACCTCCCGTCCAGGTGGAGGTGAGGGTCGCCCTCGCCCGGGTCCTGGCCCGCCTCCAGAGGCTGCTGCCGGCGGGCGGATCCATGCACCTGGAGGCGGCGGACCTGTCGCTGGCCATGGATCCGGAGGTCCTGGAACGCATTGCCACCCACCTGGCCTTGCATGCCATCGAGGGTTCCCGCTCCGCGAGGCTGGCCTTGATCCTCGAGCCCGTGTACCTGGGCCGCAGGATGTTCGGCCTGCTGCACGTGCGGCAGGAGGTCGGGAAGCCGCACCTCGTCCGAACCCTTTTCGGCCTGGGCTGGTTGCGCCAGTCCGTCATGGACGCCGGGGGCCTGCTGGAACTGGACCAGGATGCCAAGGGCGGCATCCGGCCGCGCATCTACCTGCCCACCGCCACTCAGGCCCTGGCCATTGATCTGGAGCGGGCCCTGCAAGGGCGCCGAGTCTGGGTGGTGGACCAGGATCCCCTGGCCCGGGAAGCCCTCCTTGCCCTGGTGCAGCTTGGGGGCGGCCTGGGCCTAGCCTTCGAGGATCTGCGCAGCCTGCTCCGCAGCACCCGCGGAATGCAGCAGCCGGATGTGCTGGTGCTGGAACGCACGGCCCAGCTCGAACGGTTCCATCGGTCCATGCGCACCTTCCAGAAGGATCCGGTTCCGACGCTGGTGATGGGCCTGGGGCATCCCCTGCCCTTGAACCCAAGCGCCCTGGGACTAAGCCGACTGGGCTTTCTGGAGAAACCGTTCCGGCCTGAGGCCTTCCTCGAAGCGGTCATGGCTCTGCTAAGCCGACCAGATGGATCGAATCCGGGGCTGTTGTAGGCTGTCAGAAGTGGTTGGGCGCTCTTTGGGAGGTGGCATGTCCACAATTGCAGTCATCCTGGCGGCGGGCCTCGGAACCCGGATGAAGTCCCGGCTGCCCAAGGTCCTCCACCCGATCCTCGGGGATCCCAGCCTCCTCTGGGTCCTGCGAGCGCTGCCGCCGGACCTCGCGGGTGCCGTGGTCGTGGTGCACCATGGGAAGGAGCTGGTCCTCGAGGCGCTGGCGGCTTGGCAGGTCGCCGGCCTACTGCCCTGCCCCGTCACCACCGTGGATCAGGGGAATCCGCTGGGCACGGGCCATGCCCTCCAGACCTGCGTCTCCGAGCTGGATCGCCTGGGTGCGAGCCGGGTGGTGATTCTCTCTGGCGATGTGCCCCTCACCACCTCGGCCACCGTGGCCAGGCTCTGCGCCGCCGAGGCCCTGCTGCTGGCCATGGACCTGTCCACGCCCGGTTCCTACGGCCGCGTCATCCAGCATCCCGATGGCCGGCTTGCCGGGATGGTGGAGGCCAAGGACGCCACCCCGGAACAGCTGACGATCCGACGGGTGAACGGAGGCGCTTATGCCCTGCCCTGGCCCGCCCTCCGCCGGGCCCTGCAAGGGCTCGGGAATGACAATGCCCAAGGGGAGTACTACCTCACGGACGCCGTGGCGGCCCTGGCCCAGGAGCTAACCGTGGGGGTGGAAGTCTGCGACCCCGAGGAACTGGCCGGCATGAACTCCCGCCAGGACCAGGCGGCGCTTCAGCAGGCGGCCCAGCGCCGCATCCACAGCCACTGGATGGCCGAGGGCGTGACCTTCCTGCATCCTGACAGCACCCTGGTGGGTCCCCGGGTCGTGCTCCAGAGGGATGTCCTGCTGGAACCCGGCGTGAGGCTGGAGGGTGGGGTCCAGGTGGGCGAGGCCTGCCGCATCGGGCAGGGAACGGTGATCACCGACTCGCGGCTGGACCCTGGCGTCGAGATCCGCCCCTACTGCGTCATCGAGCGGGCCCAGGTGGGATCGGGTGCCAAGGTCGGCCCATTCGCCCGGCTGCGGGAAGGCACCGATTTGGCAGAAGGGGTTCACATCGGCAACTTTGTGGAAACCAAGAAGGCCAAGCTCCACCGGGGCGCCAAGGCCAATCACCTGGCCTACCTCGGTGATACGGAGATCGGCGAGGGCTCGAACATAGGCGCCGGCGTCATCACCTGCAACTACGATGGCGTCAACAAGCATCGAACGATCATCGGTCGGAACGTCTTCGTGGGCTCCGACACTCAACTGGTGGCCCCGGTTGTCATCGGGGATGGTGCTCTCATCGGCGCGGGCACCACGATCACCAAGGATGTTCCCGCGGACGCCCTGGCCCTCAGCCGCACCCCCCAGAACACCCTCGAAGGCGGGGCCGCAAAAATCCGGTCGAGGCAGAAGAAGAGGACTGGCTAGGGTAAGCTGTTCCTTTAGGTTCGGAGCTCCATGATCCTGAGTTTCTTCGATAAGGCCGGTGCCGGCGTACTGAAGGGCATGGACACCGCCGGGGACTTCGCGGTCCTCTCCGGGAGGACCTTCGCGGCCATCTTCAAGCGACCCTTCGACGGGGCCAACCTTATGCGCCAGTTCCAGGCCGTGGGGATCAATTCCTTGCCGGTAGTGCTCCTCACCAGCCTGGCCGTGAGCATGGTGTTCGCTGTGCAGCTGGCCTATGGCTTCAAGCAGTTCCAGGCCGGTGGCCTCGCTGCAGGGGTCGAGGGCCTGGCCGTGGTGCGGGAGCTGGCTCCGGTCATCACGGGGCTGATGCTGTCCGGCCGGGTGGGCAGCGCCATGGCGGCCGAACTGGGCACCATGCAGGTGACCGAGCAGATCGACGCCCTGGAATGCCTTGCCACCGACCCGATCCACTACCTCTTCGTGCCTCGGTTCCTGGCGGCGGCCATCATGCTGCCGCTCCTCACGGCGGTCTCCATCGTCATCGGCTACTGGGGCGGCTACCTGGTGCTGGTGGGCGTCGAGGGCCAGAGCGCCTTTGTCTACGGCAACGAGTTCTACAAGCTCCTGGCCGCCCGCGACATCCGCATCGCCCTCACCAAGGCCTTGGTGTTCGGGATGATCATCGCCCTGGTCGGGTGCTGGAAGGGCTACCGCACCTCCGGTGGTGCCGAAGGCGTGGGCAATGCCCCCACCAGCAGCGTGGTAACCAGCTCGCTATGGATCCTTATCTCCGACTTTTTCCTGACCAAACTACTGCTGGTATGACGACATGTCCGTGATTGAAGTCGTCAACCTGTCCAAGGCCTTCGGGCCCAAGGTCGTGCTTTCGAACGTGAACCTCCGGGTGGAGGAGGGCGAAAGCCTGGTGGTGCTGGGCGGGTCGGGTACCGGCAAGACCGTCCTGCTGCGCAACATCATGGGGCTCCTCACGCCGGACTCCGGCCACGTGGCCGTGGAGGGCAAGATCATCGCCCAGCTCAGCCGCGACGAGCTCTTCGAGGTGCGGCAGAGCATCGGCATGTGCTTCCAGATGGCCGCCCTCTTCGACTCCATGACCGTCTTCGAGAACGTGGCCTTCGGCCTTCGGCGCCACCAGAAGATGAACGAGGCCCAGATCCAGGCCCGGGTGGAGGAATGCCTGTCCATGGTGGGCATGAAGGGCACGGACAAGCTGAAGCCAGCGGAGCTCTCCGGCGGCATGAAGCGCCGGGTGGGTTTCGCCCGGGCCATCGCGCTCAAGCCCAAGATCCTCCTCTTCGACGAGCCCACCACGGGCCTTGATCCCGTGATGACCGACGTCATCGGCCGCGTCATCCTGGACCTCAAACACGAACTGGGCGTCACCACCATCACCATCACCCACGACCTGAAATCCGCCTTTGAGATCGCCGACCGCATCGCCCTGATCTTCCGGGGGGAATGCATCGCCTGCCAGACTCCGGCCGAGTTCAAGGTCAATCCCCACCCCGTGGTCCAACAGTTTCTCCGGGGTGATGCCGACGGGCCCTTCCTCCAGGACCCGCCCCCACCCAAGCGAAAGGAGGCTCGCGCATGAAGCTCGAAACCCGCGTAGGCATGTTCTTCACCGCCGGCATCGCCGTGATCGGCTTCCTCATCTTCCGGACGGAGAAGCTTGAGCTGGGTGGAAGATCCAACCAGGCCGAGCGCTTCACCTTCTTCGACCAGGTGGCAGGGCTCAACCAGCAGAGCGCCGTCCGCGTGGCTGGCGTCAAGGTGGGGGAGGTGCGGCGGATCCTGCTCGAAGGCGGCAAGGCCAAGGTGCTCCTGAGCCTTGGGAAGGAGGTGGCGGTCTACGGAGATGCCACCGTCTCCCTGGGCTCCATCGGCATCCTGGGGGAGAAGTTCATCGACCTGGACCCCGGCCACTCGGCCAAGGGGCCCTTCCCCGAGGACAAGCCCCTCCCCAGCAAGGCCGGGGTGAGCCTCGACAACCTGATGGAGACCCTCGCCGAAGTGGGCAACAACGTGAAGGGGGTCACCCAGGCCCTCAACCAGTCCATCGGCGGCGAGCATGGCCGCCAGAAGATCGACGAGATCGTGGACAACATTCGCGTGCTCACCGCCGAATTCCGCTCCATGGCCCAGGAAAACCACGGCGCCATCAACAACACCATGGCCAATGTGGAGGCCATCACCGCCGACCTGCGGGACAAGCTGCCCAAGCTGGCCCAGCAGTTCGAGAGCGTGGGCAAGAACCTCAATGCCATGCTCGAAGAGAACCGGCCCGAGTTGAAGGGCGTAGTGGGCGATGTGCGCAAGCTGGCCCAAAGCTTCCAGGGCACGGCTGACAACCTCAAGGTCCTCACGGAGCGCATCAACAAGGGCGAAGGCACCATCGGCAAGCTGCTGAACGACGAGACCACCATCAAGAAGATCAACGAGGCCGTGGACAACGTGAACGGGCTGCTGGGCGGGTTCAACAAGATGGACTTCCGGCTGGACATGAACGCGGCCCAGTGGGACAAGCGGAAGGACAGCCGGGTGGGCCTGGACCTCGAGATCGCGCCCCGGCCGGACTACTGGTACTCCCTGGGCATCGGCTCCACGCCGGATGGCAAGATCAGCGAAAGCCAGCGCACCACCACCAAGCTGGACCCGGTCACGGGCCAACCCGTGACCGTGCTGGAGAGGAGCCAGTTCGTCACCACGGACCGTGCCTTCAGCGTCTCGGCCCAGTTCGCCAAGCGCATCGGCGCCGCCGTCTTCTCTGCGGGCATCGTCGAAGGCAAGGGCGGTGGTGGCCTCGAACTGCGCACCCTGGAAGGGGACCGCCTCCGGCTGGGGGTGCTCGCCTACGACTTCTCCAAGCGGGAGGACAAGCCGAATCCCCGCTATCGCTTCACCACCAGCTACCAGTTCTGGAAGGGGGCCTATGTCCAGGCCGGCATCCAGGACATCGCCAACAAGGACTTCCGCACGGTCTTCTTCGGGGGTGGCCTCCGCTGGAAGGATGATGATCTGAAGAAGATGATCGGCCTTGCCGGAGTCGGGAAATGACGCAGCCAACCCTGAGCCCGGCGGCATCTTCACCCATGAGGCCTGAGCCTGCCTGCCAGGCGAAGAAGAAGATGATCGGCCTCGCTGGAGTCGGCAAGTGAAGGAACTCCGGGCCCTCCCTTCCCCCGGCCCCCTGCCGGAAGAGGGGGGTGCCCTGTTCCTCTGGGTGCGTCGTGGGCTCCCCCTGACCCTGGCCGGGGCTGCTCTGGCGGGTGCCATCTACCACGGCGCTGGTCGGGGCTGGTGGATGCTGGCGGGGGTGGGTGCCCTGGCGGCGGCCTGGCCCAGTTTCCTCCGGGGCGAGGCATTCATTCGCAACCGGGCCGCGATCATGCGCCAGGACAGCCTGTGGGCCAATGCGCTGCGCCCCCTGGCCCGGCGCCTCGGCCTGGAGGATGCCTGGATCCTCTCCTTCTGCGGCTACAACAACCGCAGGGTGCGCGCCACCTTCGCGGGGCGTCGTGCCCGGCGGGCCCTCATCCTGCTTCCCCACTGCATTCAGATGGCCCGCTGCAAGGCCGGCATCCTCGATGATCTCGAGGCCTGCTACGACTGCGGCCTCTGCCCCGTGGGCGACTACATGAATGCCGCCCTGCTGAACCGATGGGAGGGCCGCATCTTCAATCGCAGCCACAAGGCCTACCGGGACGCCCGGGAATACCGGCCGGATCTCATCGTGGCCGTGAGTTGCAGCGACCGTCTGCTCAAGGGCCTGACGAGGCTGCCGGAGATCCCTTCATACGTGATACCCCTCACCCTGCCCCACGGCATGTGCGTGGACACCGACTTCAGCGTGCCCCATCTGCTGGCGGCCATGGAGACCCTGGTGGACCCCCGCCGCTCCCCGGGCGAGGTGCTGCCCCTCCGGCGCGAGGGCATCGCATGACGGGGAAGGCCTACCCCGTCCGCCGGTTCTTCGAAGGCCTGGTGGGCGCCAGGGCCCTCCCCTACCTCCTGCACCTCCGGCCCCTGGAGTGGCCCATCATGTCGGCCCACTTCCTGCTGGGCAGCCTGCTGGCCCTGGGATCCGGGCTGCCGATGGGCGCGGCCCTGCTTGGGTGGCTGGTCTTCGTAGCCCTGATGAACGGCGGCACCCTGGCCATCAACAGCGCCTATGACCAGGACGAGGGGGACATCGGATACCTGAAGGCCCCCCCCAGGCCCCCCGAGCACCTGCTGCTGTTCTCGGGCCTCCTGCTGGGCGCCGCGACCCTCCTGGGATTCCTGCTGCCCCTGCCCTTCGCGCTCATCAACCTGGCCTGCGTGGCCATGAGCGTGCTGTATTCCGTGCCCCCGGTCCGGCTGAAGGCCCGGGCCGGCTGGGACCTGCTCATCAATTGCCTGGGCTTCGGGATGCTCACCCCGCTCGCTGGTTGGGCCCTGACGGGCCGACCCTTCGGCCGGGCCATCCTCCTTGCCACCACTGGCTTCGCCTTTCTCTTCGCGACCCTCTACCCCATGACCCAGATCTACCAGGTGGCCGAGGACAGCCGTCGGGGGGACCTCACCCTGGTGATCCGGGTGGGTGTGGGACGCAGCCTGGTGCTAGCCCTGGTGGCAGCCCTCGTGGCCCATGGCTGCTTCCTGGCCAGCGTCCTCGCCATGGGACGCCCTCCACTCTTCCTTCTGCCCTCTTTGCTGGGCTGGTTGGCAGTGCTCCTCCCTTGGCTGCGGGGCTGGCGGACCTGGCCGGATTCCCGGCACGAAGCGGGCATGTACTGGGGGCTGGGGGCGTGGGCCGTCACCGATCTGAGCCTGCTGGCCCTGCTCTGGCCCTGGCACCGATGATCAAGTGTCCCGGAAACGGATCCTGTGACTTCTGTTACGAGCTGTTAACAATGTGCGAGGCCATGCCGATACACTGGGAATAAGTTAGGACAATCGGATTCTTCCGGAGCCGGCATGGAAATGAGCAAGGGCATCGTATGGCTTGGGCTGCTGGCGGCGGGTTGGCTGGGGTTGGCTGCCAGCAGCCCTGCCCCGGTCCGGCCCACCCTGAGATCTGCCTTCGCCCTCGTACTGGATCAGAGCACCGGGCAGTCCCTGGTGGAGAAGCAGGCCGGCGTCGCCGTGCCCATTGCCTCCCTCACCAAGCTTATGACCGCCATGGTGCTCCTGGATGCCCGCCTGGATCCCCGGGAGTTGTTGACCATCACCAGCGAGGACAAGGATTCCCTCCGCCACAGCCGGTCCAGGCTGCCCGTGGGTACCCGGTTGCCCCGGGAGCAGGCCCTGCTGCTGGCCCTGCTGGCCTCGGAAAACCGCGCGGCCCATGCCCTGGGGCGCACCTACCCCGGCGGGCTCTCCGCCTTCGTCCAGGCGATGAACGCCAAGGCGCGCAACCTGGGGCTGGATGGCACTCATTTCGAGGATCCCACCGGGCTTTCCTCCAGCAACGTGGCCACCGCCTGGGACCTGGCCCGGCTCCTCCAGGCGGCCTACGCCTATCCTGAAATCCGCGATTTCAGCACCCGCCCGGAGACCACCATCCAGTCCGGGCGCCGCAGCATCCAGTTCCCCAACACCAACGCCCTGGTGCGCAACCGGCACTGGAGCATCGGCCTCTCCAAGACCGGCTACATCGAAGAAGCTGGCCGCTGCCTGGTGATGCAGGCCATGCTGGCCAACCGTCCCGTGCTGGTCATCCTGCTGGATTCCTGGGGCAAGTACTCCCGGTTAGGGGACGCCAACCGCATCAAGCAATGGATGGAAGCCCGACTCGGCGCCAAGTCCTGACGGCTCTGTGCTGACACCCGGCACTCGCCCACCCTTTCCCCTGAGCTGGGGTTTCTCGACCCGGCTGGACCCAGCCGATGCGCTCCCATCCCGGCAATTGAACCAGATCCATGGCTGCGGGGTGGTGGAGGCCTCGACCGGGGTGGTGGAGGCCGATGGCATCTGGACGACCAAACCGGGCCTGCGCATCGGGGTGCGCGTGGCGGACTGCGTGCCCATCCTGCTGGCCGGTCCCCTGGCCGATGGCAGCCCCTGGGTCGCGGCCCTGCACGCTGGCTGGCGCGGCGCCACTGGTTACGGCGACCCGGCACCCGGCGGCGGCATCCTGCGTCGCGGCGTGGCCCGGTACCAGGCCTTGGGTGGCCATCCGTCCCACCTGGTCTGGGCCTTCGGACCAGCCATCCTCGCCTGCCACTTCGAAGTGGGCCTGGAAGTCATCCAGGCCGCCCGCCAGGATCCGGCCTGGCAGGAAGCCCTCGCCTCCATGGGCCCTGCTGGCAAGCCCCACCTGGATCTGCACGGCTTCCTGCGGGCCCAGTCCCTGGATCTGGGCCTGGAGTCGGCCCGGGAGGGCAGCGTGGCCCTCTGCACGGTCTGTCGGCCAGACCTTCTGTACTCCTATCGCCGGGGGGAAACCACCGGTCGCCAGTGGGGCTGGATCGAGATCGGCTAACCTGGAACCGGAAGCTCTGAGACCGGAAGCCCGAGGACTGAAACCTGAGGATCGACATGTTCAACATCACGGATATCCGCATCACCAAAGTGGATGGCGACGACAAGCTGAAAGCCTTCGCGGCCTTGGTCATCGAGGACTGCTTCCTGGTGGGCGATCTGCGCGTGGTGGAGGGCGAGGATGGCTACTTCGTGGCCATGCCCAGCCGCCGCAAGCGAGACGGCAGCTTCAAGGACATCGCCTACCCTCTCAACAACAATCTCCGGGAGGAGATCGAAGAAAAGGTCCTGCTGGCCTACGAGACCGCCACGGGCCATCGGGCCATCAGCCGCATCGAACGGGGCGAGGCCGCCTCCGTGCGACCGGACCTGCTCGGGGTCGAAGAGTTCGGATTCACGCCCAAGGCCGGTTCCTGAGCCGAACCCCGGGCTTGGGCGGGACCTGAAGCCGCGCTATGCTTGGATTTCCGCCTGGGGAGTAGCCAAGTGGTAAGGCAGCAGGTTTTGATCCTGCGTACCGAGGGTTCGAATCCTTCCTCCCCAACCAATGCTCTCCGGGGGTCCCGCGCTGCGCGCACACCCCCGGACCCCCGCGCTCCTGCGCGGGGAACCCGCGCAGGAGCTTATCCGGCTCCAGGAGGAAGGATTCGAAGTCACTGAAATGCTGGCAGGTAGGTCCCGCCGGAAGCAGTCCTGTGGACTGCTGGAGGCGATCAGGACCGTGCCAGCATTTCGTGCGGCCGGAGCGTCACCCGAAGGGTGATGCGGAGGGAATCCTTCCTCCCCAACCAATGCTCTCCGGGGGTCCCGCGCTGCGCGCCTCCATCTGACGCGGTGCTCTGCACCGCTCCCATTCGCCTCCGGCTCATGGACATGGAGCCTCCCCCCGGGCCCCCGTGCTCAGGCGTGGCGAAGCCGCGCCTGAGCTTGTCAAGCTACAGCTGGAACCTCAAATTCATGTCGCCACTGAGCTCAACTGTCTCGGTCTTGGTTCCCTTGGCGCCGCGCACGCTGACGGTGTGCCGGCCCTGGGCGAGCACCACGCTGCTGCCATCGCTTTCGATGCCGGTATCCAGGCCGTCCACGAAGACTTTTCCGGTGCCTGGATAGGTTTCGACCGTGAGGGTGGCCAGGCCGGGCACGTTGAGGGTGGCTGACTGCCCGGCGATGATCGTGATGGAGCGGGTTTCCCGGAAGAACCGGCGCGAACTGGACAATTCGATCCTGTGGTTTCCGGGGGGCAGACTCAGGGCCGAGCCGGGGTTCAGCTCCCCCAGATCCTTGCCATCCGCCTTCAGGCGGACGCCGAAGCCTCCGGTCAGTTTGATGAGTCCTGGGGCGCTGGGATCCAGGGGCGGCTCCGGCCGGGTCTCGGCGGTGCTGGCTTCCTTCAGCTCGAAGGCCCGCCCCCCGGGCACCTCGCCCAGACCGAAGTCCAGGGCGGCCCCCAGCCTGTCCTTGGTGAAGGTCAGCCGATGGGCCTGCCCTTGATTCCAGCGCACCTTGAGTGGCGTCAAGCCTTCCAGGGTCTTCTCGTCCATGACGACCGTCGCGCCCTGGGGGGACGTGTCCAGCAGCTCTTCCGTGACCGTGGGCTGCAGGGGGAAGGCAGGCGGGGCCTCGCCAGCCTTGTACTCCCAAAGGGTGGGCTGGTGCCCCTTCAGTTCCAGCCGGAGCCTGTCGCCGGGCACCAGGGGCTGGTTCAAGGGCGTGCTGCCCACTGCCAGGTCGTTCAGGAACACTCTGGCGCCCGTGGGCACGGAATTGATCTGCAGTCGTGTTCCCCGGGGCCCCTTGAGGAAGAACCAGCCAGCGCCCAGAAGGACCGCCAGGACCACGGCGGCGAACCATGGCCAGTTGGCCTTCCGGGACTCGGCTCGGGGAACCACCATGGTTTCGTCGAAGGACGTGGAAAGGATCGCCGGCAAGGGGGCGTCGCCGCTCATCCGCAGGAGCCCCAGCATCTCGCGCCGGTCGTCCTTGCCCAGATCCAGGACCGCATCCAGCAGATCCCGCACGAAGGAACTGCAGGAAGGGTGGCGATCCTCTGGCCGCTTGGCCAGCACCTTGGCGAATACACGCCTCCACCCCTCGGGAAGGATGCCCAGGACGGGGGGATGCAGCTCGATGGGCGGCTCGTTCACGATGCGGTAGAGGATGGTGTTGATGGAGGTGCCGGGAAAGGGGGACTGACCGCTCATGAGTTCAAAGACCAGCACGCCGAAGCTGAAGATGTCCGAACGGCTGTCCACCGTCCCTTCCTTGATCTGCTCGGGGCTGGCATAGCTGGGTGTGCCAAGGAAGGTGCCCGTCTGGGTTAGGCCGGCATCCTCCCGCTTGGCAATGCCGAAGTCCATCAGCTTGGCCCGTCCGTCTTCGCCCACCATCACGTTGCCGGGCTTCACGTCCCGGTGGACGATGGCCTTGGCATGGGCATGGTCCAGGGCCTCCGCCAGCCCCACCGCGATCCGGAGCTTCTCCTTCAGGGAGAGGGCAGGGCCGTTCTTGAGGATCCCGTCCAGGGGCTTGCCCGGCACGTATTCCATGGCCAGGAAGGGGCCTTGGCCCTCGATTTCGCCTACGTCATAGATGGCCACGATGCCCGGGTGGTTGAGCAGGCCCGAGACCTCGGCCTCTCGCTGGAACCGGGCCAGGAATTCGTGCTGATCCGCCGCGGTCCGCACGGCATCCAGCTTCATGAGCTTGATGGCCACTTTCCGCTTGATCCGTGGGTCCTCGGCCAACACGACGCTTCCCATGGCTCCGGACCCCAGCAGGCAGAGCACCTGGTAGCGGCCGATCATCTTGGGGAGGTTCAGGTTGTCGAGTTCACCCATGGTTGCCATCCTACCGGACGCACCGGAGAAGCAGCGTCAGATTGTTAGGTTTTTCGTGGTTTTTCCAAGAACTTGTGACAGAATAAAGGCAGATCGGTTGACACGGTCTGTGGAGGGTTTGTTCCGTGATGGAAGTCGTCAAGACAGTCGTGCTCGTCACCTATTTCGTGCTGCTCTCCATCCTGAGCATCTACGGGGCGCACCGCCTCTGGATGCTGCTGCTCTACTACCGCCACAAGAAGGATGTGCCTCAGCCCCTGGGCGACGCCAACTACCTTCCCGTGGTCACGGTCCAGTTGGCCGTGTTCAACGAGATGAACGTCATCGAGCGCCTCATGGACTATGTCGTCAGGATGGACTGGCCCAAGGAGAAGCTCGAGATCCAGGTGCTGGACGATTCCACGGATGACACGATCAAGGTCGCCAGCGCCGTCGTGGACCGCTACAAGGCCCTGGGGTTCGACATCCACTACCTGCACCGGACGGACCGCACGGGCTTCAAGGCCGGGGCGCTGTCCGAGGGGCTCAAGGTCGCCAAGGGCGAACTGGTGGCCATGTTCGATGCCGACTTCCTGCCCACGGAGGATTTCCTTCGCAAGGCCGTGCCACACTTCGCCGATGGGCAGGTGGCCTTCGTGCAGGGCTGCTGGGCCCATCTGAACCGTGAGTTCTCCCTCCTGACTCAGGTGCAGGCCATCCTGCTGGACGGCCACTTCGTCTTCGAGCACACGGCTCGCAACCGCTCCAAGGCCTTCTTCAACTTCAGCGGCACTGCCGGCATGTGGCGCGTATCCGCCATCGCCGACGCTGGTGGCTGGGAGCACGACACCATCACCGAAGACGCCGATCTGTCCTACCGTGCCCAGCTCAAGGGCTGGAAGGGCGTGTACCTGAAGGATCTCGTGGTCCCCGCGGAACTGCCCGTGGAGGTCAATGCCTTCAAGAGTCAGCAGCACCGCTGGGCCAAGGGCAATGCCCAGGTCATCCGCAAGCTCATGAAGACCATCTGGAAGTCCAACGAAAGCCTGCACACCAAGCTGGAGTGCTGGTTCCACCTCACGGCCAACTGCAACTACATGCTGATGGTGGTGCTCTCCGTCATCATGGTGCCCGCCATGGTCTTCAGGGCCGGCACGCCGATCCACATCCTGCTGCTCACGGACGGCCCCTTCTTCCTCCTCAACGCGGTGAGCGTGGGCCTGTACTTCGGCCTTTCGCAGAAGGAACTTACCGACAACACCGGTTGGAAGTCCCGGCTGAAATACATCCCCGGCCTCATGGGCCTCGGGATCGGCCTCGCCCTCAACCAGGCCAAGGCCGTACTCGAGGGCTTCTTCACCGATGACAAGGAATTCAAGCGCACCCCGAAGTACGGCGTGGATGCCCAGGGCAACTCCGCCACCAAGCGAGCCTACAAGGTGCCCAAGAGCCTCATGACCTTCCTGGAGCTGGGCTTCGCCATCTACTACTTCGGCGCGGTCCTGGTGGCCATCTACATCCGCAAGTGGGCCTCCGTGCCCTTCCTCTGGCTGTTCTTCAGCGGCTTCTCCTACATGAGCATCCTGTCCCTGGCCGACGTGAAGCTGTTCCGCCGCCTGGCCATGGACGAGCCCGCCGACGACGCCCAGAACGCTGCAAACTTCGTCCAGTAGCCTCATCCGTCGATAAGGGCCCATGGCCCGACCTGCAACCTCCCGTCCCCGTGCAGCTGCTCTCCGCTACCGGCCGGAGGCGCCTTTTGAGGACGCCGCTCCCCGGCTCGTCGCCAAGGGTCAGGGCCTCCTGGCCGAGCGCATCCTGGACCTGGCCCGACAGCATGGTGTGTCCATCACCAAGGATCCCGACCTGCTCAGCGCCCTGGAACCCCTGGACCTGAACCGCCTCATTCCCCCGGAGCTCTTCCAGGCCGTGGCAGTCCTCCTCGCCGCCCTCTACCGGGTCAACAAGAAGGTTTCCGGAGAGGCATCATGACTCGGGCCTCCGGCCCTCGCCCTGCGGGCGGCAATCCGCTGCGCGGATTCCGTCCTATCCTCCGGAGATCGCACGCAGTGCGTGCTCCCGCTCGCAAGCTCGCGGATCCGGAGCCTCCCCTCCGCTCTGCTATGGTCGGATGGTGATCGATCTCCACTGCCACTCCCTGCATTCCGATGGCACCGACGCGCCCGGAAGGCTGGCCCTTCTCGGCGAAGAGGCCAAGCTGACGGCCCTCTGCCTCACGGACCACGACACCATGGGTGGCACTGCCGACTTCCTGGCCATGCAGTCCCAGGTGAAGGTGCGGCTGCTGGCTGGCACCGAGCTCAGTTGCCAGTTCCTCGGGCGATCCCTCCATGTGCTCGGGCTGCTGGTGGATCCAGTCGATGCGAGGTTCCAGGCCCGGCTGGAGGAGCTGCGCGGCCGGCGCGACGACCGCAATCGCCGCATGGTGGCCCGGCTGGCGGAGCTGGGCTGTGCCATCACCCTCGACGATGTCCAGGCCCACGCGAGCACCCCCCTGCTCTCCCGCGTGCACTTTGCCCTGGCCCTGGCCACCCGCGGTTTCGTCAAGCGGCCGGCGGATGCCTTCGCCAGGCTGATAGGCGATGATTGCCCGGGGTTTGTGCCCAGGGAGGAACTGAGCCCGGCCGAGGCGTCCCTCTGGATCCGCGAGGCCGGCGGCGTGCCCGTGGTCGCCCATCCGGGCCGTTTCGCGGGCGCAGCCTTCCGCTGGGAGGATGCCATGGCGGAACTGCAGCGGCAGGGCCTGGAGGGACTCGAAGGCTACTACGGGGAATACCGGGCCGCGGAGCAGAAGTACTTCATTGCCCTGGCCGCTCGCCTGGGCATGGTCGTCACGGGCGGCAGTGACTATCACGGCACCCACAAACCGGGCCTCCGCCTTGGGCGCGGGAGTGGCGGGCTGAAGGTGCCCGATGAACTGCTGGAACGCCTGGAAACCCAGCAAAGGTTTGGCAGCCATCACTGAGTGTCGATACGCTGGAACGACTGAGGCCTTCATGTCCAAACGAATCCTCCTCGTGGAGGACGACCCCATCAATGTCAAGTTCATCCAGACGGTGCTCGTCAAGAAGGGCGGGTACGAAGTGTTCGTCTCCGAAGAGGTGGACGAGATCCTCCGGCTGGCCCGGGAAGCCGATCTCGCCGCCATCATCATGGACGTCAGCCTCTCTCGTTCCAGCTATGACGGACAGAAGGTGGATGGCATCTTCATCACGCAGCTGCTCAAGAAGGATGAGAACACCCGTCACATTCCGGTGCTCCTGGCCACGGCCCACGCCATGTTCGGGGACCGGGAGAAGTACCTCGAACTGACCGGCGCCGAAGGCTACATCGCGAAGCCGATCCACAATCCGGCCACTCTGATCGAGGCGGTGCAGGCCGTCATCGGCTCCTGACCATGGTGCTCAAACCACCGCCCCTGGCGACCTACCGGCTGCTGCTCGAATTCGATGGCAGCCGCTTCCAGGGCTGGCAGAAGCAGGGTCCGAAGCAATCCCGGGAAGGCATCCGCACCGTGGCCGGCAGCATCGAGCACGTCCTCCACGAGGCCGGGTTGCGCCTGGTGTACCTGGGCGGCGCCGGCCGCACGGACTCCGGGGTCCATGCCCTCGGTCAGGTGGCCCACCTGCACCTGGAAGCCCGGGAGGCACCCCGCCCCGGCGAACTGCGGCGCATCCTCGACAGCGCCCTGCCCCAGGACATCGCCATCCGCGATGTCCGCAGCTGCCCGCCCCGGTTCCACTCCCGCCACGACGCCCAGGACCGCACCTACCTCTACCAGATCAGCCGCCGCCGCAGCGCCTTCGGCAAGCCCTGGATCTGGTGGGTGAAGCGGAACCTCGATCTGAACCGGCTCAGCCAAGCCTGGCTGGCCTTTGAAGGCGACCAGGACGTCTCGGCCTTCGCCGATCTCGATGCGGAGGAGGATGGCCGCGCACGGATCTTCCAGTGCGAGATGGCGGAGGCGGGGGCCCTCATCCTCCTGAGGGTCCGCGCCACCCACTTCTTCCGCCGTCAGGTGCGCCGGATGGTCGGGGCTTCCGTGGCCTGTGCCCTGGGTGAGGAGGAGCCCCGGCGCGTGCGGGAAGACCTCGGAAACCCCACGGAGGCCGCCAACCTCTTCTGGGGCGCCAAGGCCGCACCGGCCTCCGGGCTGTTTCTGGAAGCCGTCCGCTACCCCGGCGACCCCGAGCCCGGCCCCGTCCGCCCCACCCTCCTGATCCCCTGATTGGAGCCTGGATGCTCACCCGCGACGAAGCCTGGCAGTTGCTCTGCGACTGGACCCCCTCGGAGAAGCTGCGAACCCACGCCCACGCCGTGGAACTGGTCATGCGGGACCTGGCGTCCCGGCTGGGCCAGGATGTGGAGCGCTTCGGCCTCGCGGGATTGCTCCACGACGCCGACTACGACCGCTGGCCCGAGGAGCACCCCCGGCGCATCGTGGCCTGGCTGCGGGAGCGGGGCGACCAGGATCTGGCTCACGCCATCAGCGCCCACTACACCCGGTGGGGGGTGGCCTATGAGAGCCTCCTGGACAAGGCCCTGCTGGCCTCCGATGAGATCACGGGCTTCATCATGGCCTGCGCCCTGGTTCGGCCCACCCGCACGGAGGGCCTCGAGCCGAAGAGCGTGAAGAAGAAGCTCAAGGACAAGGCCTTCGCCGCCGGCGTGGACCGCTTCGAAGTGGCCGAGGGCTTGCGCCTGCTCATGGAGGCGGTGGGCGGCACCGAGGACGAGCACCTGGCCCGCATCATCGCCGTGCTGCATGAGCACCGGGTGGAACTGGGGCTCAACGGCTGACGAAGGCCTCGCCCACGACTTCCGCGACCCGCCTCCGCCGAAGGATCAGCGTGCGAAGGTACTCCTGTTTCTCCAGGATGGCGTTCCGGCGGAGCGCCTCGTCCGGCAGCTCCTTGAGTCCATCCTTCGGATCCGAAAGCCGGTCCAGCTCGGCCCGAACCCGGGCTTCGGCGGCGGCCACCCGGATAACCCGGATTTCCCGGCGGCTGGCCGGTGCGCCCCAGTTGTTCTCCGTCCAGAGGGGCTCCACCAGGGCTTCCGCCAGTTCCAGGCCCCGCCGACCATCGGCGCCAACCTTCTGCTCGAAGCGGACCTTCAGGGCGGCCCCGTCCCGGTTGTCACCGCCGGCCACCGGAAACTGATCAGCCCGGTACATGCGGTCCTGATTGCTGATGAAGTTACCCAGGGAGAAAGCCACCAGGGCCCGGCGGCCCCCGGCCTCCATGAACTCGACCGGCTGGAGCACGTGGGGGTGGTGGCCCAGGATCAGGTCGCAGCCGCCGGCCACCAGGGCACTGGCGATGTCCCGCTGGCGCCTGGTGGGCTGGTGCTGGTATTCGTTGCCCCAGTGAACACTGACCACCACCAGGTCGGCCCGGGCCCGGGCCTCGCGCACGGCCTGGAGGGCCGGTTCCAGATCCAATTTCCGCACCCAGGGCTCCGTCGCCCGTCGATTCAAATCGAGGTTGAACAGGTCCGTGAAGCCCAGGAAGGCCACCCGCAGCCCCTGCCGCTCGAGGATCTGGAGGGTCTCGGCCACGCCCCGGTCCTCGCCAGTGCCGACCGCCGTCAAGCGCTGGGCCCGCAGCCGCTCCAGCGTTTCCCGAACCCCCTTGGCACCCTGGTCGAAGGCATGGTTGTTGGCCGTGGCCAGCACCGTGAAGCCGCTGGCACGCAGGGCGGCGGGAAGGGTGTCCGGGGCATTGAACTGGAAAGGTTGACCAGGCTGGCCCATGGTGGGTGCCACCGGGGATTCGAGGTTGGCAAAGGCGAAGTCCGCCCCCTTGAAGAGCGGCACCAGGTCCGCCCAGAGCGCCGGGAAGCCGCCGGGATCCAGCCTGGCGGCGAGCTGGACATCCTGGTGCATGAGGATATCGCCCACGGCCACGAGGCTCAGGCTGGATGGTGGGGTGGGGAGGGGCTTCCCTGCCCTGGGTTTGCACCCACCCAGGCCCAGCGCCAGCAGGCAGGCCAGGCCCAGGCCGAGCCGACCCATCAGGCCCACTCCTCCGGCCCGTAATAGACCTCCACCGGCAGGTCCGCCAGGCGGCTCCGCAGGCAGGCTGCCACCGCGTCCAGCTCCAGCCGCCGCAAGGGCCGGGCCTCGGGCTCGGGGGTGGGTCGGGCCACGGTGTAGAGCTGGATGGCCTGGAGCAGACCCCCCTGGTTCCGGAGGTGCTCCACCCGGTCGCAGTAGGCCTCCAACTCGGACTCGCTGGGCCCCTGGCCCCGCCAGTCCAGGAAGAGTGTCTGGAGGACGATGGGCCAGCGGCGGGCCGTGGCCAGCAGGTTGTCGAGGATGCGCTGGAAGGGGACTTGGCTGCGGCAGATCGACTGGTAGTAGCCCTCCGTGCCCGCATCGAGCTTGGCCCAGATCTCGCCCTGGTGGGCCATGAGGGTTTCCAGCCCCTTCACCACCTCGGGAGCTTCGAGTCGGCTGGAATCCGTGATGAGCACCAGCTTGACCTCGTCCAGCCCCCGCTGGTCCTTGAGCCGGGCGATCCGGGCCACCACTTCGGGGAACTCCCGGGCCGTGGTGGGCTCTCCGTCCCCGCTGAAGGCGATGTCATTGAGCCGCCGCTGCTCGGGCTGGGCCGAATCGAAGGGCGGCACTTCGTAGATCTCCCCGCTGTCGGCCACGTCCAGGAGCACCGCCAGTTCCCGCTCCAGTTGGTCCAGATCCAGGTCCTTCCGCCGGGGTGGGGTGAGGCGGTCCACCTCGCAGTAGACACAGTCGAAGTTGCAGATCTTGTCCGGGTTCAGGTTGACGCCCAGGCTCAGGCCCCGGCTGCGGCGGGAGATCACGGGATAGCAGTAGTCGAACTTCCGCCAGAGCCGTCGGTGATCCAGGTGAGCCTTGATGAGGTCAGACATGCTGCAAGTACAGCACGGACCGGGGCCCATTCCAGCAAAAAGGCCGCCCGAAAAACTCCGGCGACCTTTCTGGCAGGGGACGGCCGTCAGTCTGTCGGGAATCAGCCTTTCCTGCGGAGCTGGTGGGCCTCCAAGGCGGCCTGGACCATCTCAGGTTTCCAGAGGATGGGCTCGGGGCGCAGTTGCTCATCCACGGCCACCATGACGAACTGGCCACTGGTGACCTCCCGTCGTCGGTCCGAGACCGGCTCGTAGACCTCCACTTCGATCTGGAGGGTCATGCTGGTGTTGCCCTGGCGGGTGAGGGCGATGTGGAACTCGATGATCTCCCCGGCCCGCACGGGGCTGTGGAAGAGCAGCTCGGAGACCTTCACCGTCAGGAAGCGGCGGTTCCGGGACAGCAGGGAGGCCGTGATGCCCGCCACCTTGTCCATGCGGGCCATCATGTCGCCACCGAACATCGCCTCGTTCAGGGCGATGTCCATGTTCAGGACCATTTCGCGGGAGATCAGCATGCCTTGAGTACAGCATGGACGCAGGCCCATGACAGCAAAAAGGGCACCGGGAAGGCGCCGGTGCCCTCTTGGTCAGGGAAGGACTTGCTACTTCAGCCGCTCGGCCAGGGCGTAACCCATGTCGGCAGGACTCTGCACGACGGTGATGCCCGCGGCGGTGAGGGCCTTCATCTTTTCGGCGGCGGTGCCCTTGCCCCCGGAGATGATGGCGCCGGCGTGGCCCATGCGCCGGCCCGGAGGGGCCGTCTGGCCGGCGATGAAGGCCACCACGGGCTTGGTGACGTACTGCTTCACGAACTCCGCGGCCTCCTCCTCCGCGCTGCCGCCGATCTCGCCGATCATGATGATGGCGTGGGTGTCGGGATCATCCTGGAAGAGCCGCAGGGCGTCGATGTGGCTGGTGCCGTTCACCGGATCGCCGCCGATGCCGATGCAGGTGCTCTGGCCGATGCCCAGGGCCGTCAGCTGGCCCACGGCCTCGTAGGTGAGGGTGCCGGAGCGGCTGACCACGCCCACGTGACCCTGCTTGTGGATGCGGCCGGGCATGATGCCGATCTTGGCCAGGCCGGGGCTGATGATGCCCGGGCAGTTGGGCCCGATGAGGCGGCTCTTGGGGTAGTCCGCCAGGACGCGCTTGACCTTCACCATGTCGAGGACGGGAATGCCCTCGGTGATGCAGACGATGAGCTCGATGCCCGCTTCCAGGGCTTCGAGGATGGCGTCCGCCGCGCCCACGGGGGGCACGAAGATCATGGTGGCGTTGGCGCCGGTCCTGTCCACGGCGTCCTGGACGGTGTTGAAGACCGGGAAGCCCTCGATCTCCGTGCCCCCCTTGCCGGGGGTGACGCCGCCCACCACGTTGGTGCCGTAGTCGCGGCTGCCCTTGGCGTGGAAGAGGCCTTCGCGGCCCGTGATGCCCTGAA
Source organism: Candidatus Geothrix skivensis (assembly GCA_016721195.1). Lineage (GTDB taxonomy): Bacteria > Acidobacteriota > Holophagae > Holophagales > Holophagaceae > Geothrix > Geothrix skivensis. Next base: position 1,006,554 of record JADKIO010000005.1, read on the forward strand.
CGATCAGCTTGGTGTGGTTGCCCACGAGAACTGCCATGTCATACCTCGCGAATGGGGGGTCCTGGGATTCGGATGGAACTATTTGACGGCCGCGACGACCTTGACCGCAGCGTCCTTCAAGTCGGCAGCGACAATGAGGTTTAGCCCGCTGTCGGCAAGGATCTTCTTGCCAGCTTCGACATTGGTGCCCTCGAGCCGCACGACCACTGGAACCTTGATTCCGATTTCCTTGGCAGCTTTCACGATGCCCGCGGCCACCACGTCACAGCGCATGATGCCGCCGAAGATGTTCACCAGCACGGCCTTTACCGCCGGGTCCTGGAGGATGATGCGGAAGGCGTTCTTCACCGCATCCTCGGTGGCGCCGCCCCCGATATCCAGGAAGTTGGCCGCCGAACCGCCGTGGTAGTTGATGATGTCCATGGTACCCATGGCCAGGCCCGCGCCGTTCACCATGCAGCCGATCTGACCGTCGAGCTTGATGAAGTTGAGGTTGAACTTGCTGGCATCGATCTCCTCTTCGGCCTCTTCGTTGAGGTCACGGAAGGCCAGGACATCGGGGTGCCGGAACAGGGCGTTGTCGTCGAAGCCGATCTTGGCATCGAGGGCGGTCACGTCCCCATCCTTGGTCACCACCAGGGGGTTGATCTCCACCATGGAGCAGTCCTTCTCCACGAAGAGCCGGTAGAGGTTCTGCAGGAAGACCACGCCCTTCTTGAAGGCATCCCCTTCGAGACCCAGGGCGAAGGCCACCTGCCGGGCCTGGAAACCGCAAAGACCCAGGGCCGGATCCACGGCCACCTTGACGATCTTCTCGGGAGTCTTCTCGGCCACTTCCTCGATCTCCACGCCGCCCTCGGTAGAGGCCAGGATCGTGATGCGGCTGGTGCCCCGGTCCACCAGGAAGCTGAGGTAGAGCTCCCGGGCGATGTCGATGGGCTGGGAGATGAACACGGTGCGGACCTTGCGGCCTTCGGGACCAGTCTGCTTGGTCACCAGCTGCATGCCCTGGATGGCCTTGAACAGCTCCACGGCCTTGTCTGGAGTGTCTGCGAACTTCACGCCGCCGCCCTTGCCCCGGCCGCCGGCGTGGATCTGGGCTTTCACCACGCTCTTTCCGCCGTATTCCTTGGTGATCATGCGGGCCTCTTCTGCGTCCTGGGCCACCTTGCCATCGGGAGTGGTCACCTTGTAGAGCCGCAGCAGCTCCTTGGCCTGGTACTCGTGGATATTCATGCTCGCTCCGGAAAAGGTCGTTGTTCAGTCTACCGGGTGGAAGCCTGAGCCCGCATCCCGAAGGCTGTGACCCGTGGCATCCTTTGAACATCCGAAGTCTAGGAGCTCTCCTCCATGGCCCAGCTGGATCGTCTGCTCACCCAGGTCATCGCCAAAGCCGGCAGTCGACTGGAGCTGAAAGCCGACCGGAAGCCCCGGTTGGAGCTGAAGTCCGGCGAGGTCCTTGAACTGCTGCCCAACCCCCTGCCCGCCGTCATGGTGGATGTGCTGGCCGGGGATGTGGTGCCCTCGCACCTCAAGGCCACCTGGCAGAAGGAGGGCCTGGCGGAGTTCGACTACGACCTCGGTGGCCAGTGCTTCCGGATCCGCCTCAGCCGGTACCTGGATACCCCCCAGATCCTGGCCGAGCACGAGGGCCCCTCGCGCCCACCGGCTCCCCAGCCCCCGAAGGCTTCGGCGCCGGCCCCCCAGACAGTCCTTTCGGCCCCGGCCGCGCTGGCGCCCGCCGAAACACCGGCCCCCCGCCCACCGATCCCCCAGCCCGACCCGTCCCGGACGCCGGCGAGGACCCGAAAGGGCCAAGGACACCCTCTGGGTGATCGGTTGCTGGCCGCCCTGCTCGAGCGGCAGGGCTCGGACCTGCACTGCACCACCCACGAGCCCCCCCTGGTGCGCGTTCATGGCGACATGCAGGAACTGGAGGGCTTCGGACCCCTGGATGCTCCCACCCTCTTGGAGATGATGGAATCCCTGGCCACCGCCGCGATCTGGCAGCGCTTCGAAGAGCACCACGATGCGGATTTCGCCTATGCCTACGAGGCGGGGGGCTGTCGCCTCCGGGTCAACTTCTTCCAGGACCGGGTGGGCCCGGGCCTGGTCTGCCGGGTCATTCCCAACCAACTGCCAGACCCCGATCGACTGGGCCTGCCGGATCCCGTGCGACGCCTGGCCAGCCTGTCCAAGGGGCTGGTACTGGTGACGGGCCCCACGGGCAGCGGCAAGTCCACCACCCTGGCCGCCATCCTCGACATCGCCAACCAGAAGCGGAAGGACCACATCCTCACCATCGAAGATCCCATCGAGTTCGTGCACCCCCGCAAGGGCTGCCTGGTGAACCAGCGGGAGGTGGGCACCCACACGGACAGCTTCAAGAGCGGCCTGCGGGCGGCCCTCCGGGAGGATCCTGACATCGTGATGGTGGGCGAGATGCGCGACCTCGAGACCATCGCCATCGCCCTGGAGACCGCCGTCACGGGTCACCTCGTCTTCGGGACCCTGCACACCAGCAGCGCCATCGGCACCATCGATCGCATCGTGGACCAGTTCCCGGCGGACCGGCAGCAGCAGATCCGCGTGATGCTGGCGGAATGCCTGAAGTGCGTCGTCAGCCAGGTGCTGCTCAAGCGCATCGGCGGCGGCCGCATCGCTGCCCTGGAGACCCTCTTCGTCAGCCCCGCCATTGCCAATCTCATGCGCGAAGGCAAGAACTTCCAGATCCCCAGTGCCATGCAGACTGGCCGCAGCTATGGCCAACGGCTCATGACCGACACCCTGGTGGACCTCATCCAGTCCCGCAAGGTCGAGCCCCTGGAAGCCTACCTGAAGTGCCCCGACAAGGAGACTTTCGTGGCCGCCTGCAAACGGGCGGGGATCCCCTTCGATCTGCGGCTGGGCGAGGCCGAGAGCTAGCCCGACCAGTCAGCTCGATCGGGCAGCCCGGCACCCTTGCGCCGACCGGCGCCCACCCCATCCTGGATAGCACCGCCCTCGGAACCGCGGGATCACTCTACCCGCTGGTCTCCTTGATGAGGCACCAGTGACACTCGGCTGGCGACCTTCCTCGCCCTGGCGGCGTTGGCAATGGGCTCACTGAGCGTGTCTGGAGGTGCGAGATGGCCCTTCGAATGGGCAAGGCCCCGGGTATCCCGATGGTGAAGATCCATGGCAGGAAGCCACTGCCGCCCGCAGCACGGAGGGCCCTGCCCGCCCTGGCGGTGCTGCCCTTCCTGGACCTCCGGGAGACGGGCCAGGATAGGCACCTTGCCGAGGGCATCGCCGAGGAGGTGCTGCAGGCCCTGAACCAGGTGGAGGGTCTGCGGGTGTTCTCCAGGACCACGACCTTTCCCCTTGGCGGCCCTGACTTCTCCCTGGTCGAAGCGGGGCGCCGCCTGAAGGCGGATGCGGTGCTGGGGGGATCCCTGCGGAAGGAGGGCGGCCTCCTGATCCTGAGGACCGAATTGATCGACGTGAGGTCGACCCGGCTGCTTTGGTTCAAGATCTACGAGTTCGAGCGGCGCCAGCTGTTCCCGACCCTCGAGGACATCATCCGGCGGGTGGCCTCGGCCTTGGAACTGGAGGCCAGGGTCATGCCGAGGCGATCCGTGGATCTGGAGGCCTACGAGTGCTATCTGCGGGGGCGGACGCACTTCTACTGGTACAACCGCCGAGGCATGGCGCTTGCCGGGCAGATGTTCAAGCAGGCCCTGGACATCGATCCCGGGTTCGCCTCGGCCTGGGCGGGCCTGGCCAACTGTGCCGCCTACGCCTACATCTACCTCGAGCGGGCCGAGTCCCAGCGGGAGCTGGCGGAAGAGGCGAGCCGCAAGGCCCTGGAGCTGGACCCCACCCTGGCGGAGGCCCATGCCTCCCGGGGCGTGGCCCTGTCGGCGGCGGGCCTGGCGGAAGAGGCGGAATCTGCCTTCGAAGCCGCCCTCTGCCTAGACCCCAACCTATACGAGGCCGCCTATTTCTATGCGCGACACTGCCTCGCGGCCGGCAAGCAGGAGCGGGCCATCGAATACTTCGAATGGGCCGCAGCGCTGCGCCCCGAGGACTTCCAGGCCGTCCTCCTGGTGGCCCAGGTCTACCACAGCCTGGGCCTGGAGGACGAGGCAGAGCGGGCCCGGCGACAGGGCCTGGCCCTGGTGGAGCGGCGCCTGGAGCAGGTGCCAGGGGATGTGCGGGCCCGGTACCTGGGAGCCAACGCCCTGGTGGCACTGGGGGAGCGGGAGAAGGGCCTGGCCTGGGCCCAGATGGCCCGCAGGATGGACCCGGAAGATCCCATGCTGCTCTACAACCTCGGCTGCATCCATGCCCTGGCGGGCGATCCCGGGGAGGCCCTGGTCTGCCTGCGGCTGGCCGTGACGGCGGGGCTCACGCAGAAGGAGTGGCTGCTGCATGATGGCGACCTGGATTCCCTGCGCGCCGAGGCCGGTTTCAGGAGCCTGATCGCAGCCCTGGAGGAACAACAAGTGGCCCGACCGGATCCTTAGGGTCGGGAGCGGCCCGACATAAGCCGGGCTACATGCTCCGGGACAGCAGGGCTTCGGGGATGTCCTGCAGCAGTTGCCCGGTCTCGGCGTCCCCGCCCATGCCCACCACGTGGGCCACGGCGTTCTGGGACGCCTGCCGGGCCAGTTCCCGGGTCTCGGCCAAGGCGTCGTGCTTTTCGATGAGGGCCCGGAGCTTGACCTCCTCGGCTTCGGGGATGGGCACCTCTTCGCCCCGGTCCCAGATGGTGCGAATGAGGGGACGCACTTCGTCCGGCGCCTTCTCCAGCAGGCTGAGCATGGGCAGGGTGAGCTTGCCCTCCCGCAGGTCGCTGAAGGCCGGCTTGCCCAGCGTGGCGCTGGTGGCGGTGTAGTCCAGCAGGTCGTCGATGAGCTGGAAGGCCCGCCCCACTTCAAGCCCGTAGCTGCGCATGGCCAGGCAGTCTGCCTCGTCCCGGCCCGTCAGCACGGCCCCGGTCTCGGTGCAGCCGCTGAACAGCAGGGCCGTCTTCCGCTCCTGGATGTCGAAGTAGTCCTTGCGGCTGGTGTCCAGCTTGAACAGGACATCGTTCTGGATGAGCTCGCCCTCGATCATCCGCGTGGTGACCTCCGCGAAGATCTCCATCATCCGCCAGCTGCGGCAGGCGATGGCCTCGCCCATGGCCACCAGATAGAGCACGTCCCCGAAGAGCACCGTGAGCGTATTGCCCCAGAGCCGGTTCAGGGTCGGCATGCCCCGGCGAAGCTGGGCGTGGTCGATGACATCGTCATGCACGAGGGTGGCCGTGTGGATCAGCTCGAACACGGCCCCGAAGCGCACGTCATGGTCGTTCTGCACGCCGCAGAAGCGCGAGGAGAGCATCACGAGCGCCGGGCGCAGGCGCTTGCCCTGCCCGGCCCGCACATGATCCGCCAGCTTCTGGACCACCTCCACGTCGCTCTGCAGGATGCGCTGCAGCTCCGCCTCCACTCCGGCCAGCTTGGGAGCGATGGGGAGGAAGTAGCGGGAGAGGTCCAGGCGGCTCAAAGGTCAGCCGCGGTAGTTGGTGAACTGGAGATCCAGGCCCTGGTCATCCTTCTTGAAGAGGGCGATGACCTCCTGGAGGTCGTCCCGGCTTTTCCCGCTCACCCGCAGCTGGTCGCCCTGGATGCTCGCCTGCACCTTGATCTTCGAGTCCTTGATGGCCTTGATGAGGCCCTTGGCCTTCTCCACCGGGATGCCCTGGTTGATGGTGACCTCTTGTCGCACCGTGCCCTTGGACGCCGGCTCGACCTTGCCGTAGACCATGCTTCGGATGCTGACGCCCCGCTTGTGCAGCTTGGTCTGGAGCACGTCGACGACAGCCTTGAGCTTCACCTCGTCATCGCTGGAGAGCACCAGCACCTTGTCGTCCTTCAGCTCGATCTTCGACACAGAGCCCTTGAAGTCATAGCGCTGGCCGATCTCCTTCATGGCCTGGGCGAGGGCATTCTTCACCTCGTCGAGGTCCACCTTGCACACGACATCGAAGGAACATTCACTGGCCATGGGGCGCTCCTCAATTGGGTTCGTCACTCAGACTAGCGCCTCACACGGCGTCAAGAAAAGGCAGGGAAAGGATTAACAGGATAAGAAAGGATGAACAGGATTCAAAAAAACTGCTGCTGTTCCTGAATCCTGTAAATCCAGGTTTTGATCCTGTTAATCCTGTCCCTGTTGTTCGATCGGGGACTCCAGTGTTCTCAGCAACTCAGGCCAGCCTGCCCAGAGACTGAGCAATTGGAAGGCGGAAAGCACGAGGGCGTGGTGGATCTCGCCCCGCCGCATGCGGGCCTGCCATTCGGACCAGGAGGCGGCCCAGACCTGCAGTTCCTCCGCCGGATCCAGCTCCAGGGTCCCTTCGGCCTCGCACTCCAGGGCCAGGAAGGTGTGGCAGCGGTTGTTCTGGGTGGCGGGGTTCGGGGTGCAGGACCCCAGGGCCACCCAGTGCCCGGAGGTGTAGCCCGTCTCCTCCCGCAGCTCCCGGAGGGCCGCTTCGGCCGGGGACTCGCCCGGATCGCAGCCGCCCCCTGGGATCTCCAGGGTGGGTTCATCGATGCCATGACGGAACTGTTCGACCACCAGCAGCTCCCCCGAACGGGTGAAGGCCACGACGTTCACCCAGTCCGGGCCCTGGAGGCGGTAGAAGGCGTGCTCCCGTCCGGTATGGGGGCTGCGCCGCTGGGCCACGATCTGCCGGAAGAGCCGCGAATCCTGGCGGATGCTTTCGGACTCCTGGGCCCAGGGGGTGCTGGGGTCGAAGCCCTCTGGGTGCTGGTGTAGAAGGCGCATCAGTACCTCGGCACCGAAGGGTCCAACTGGCTGTAGGCCTCGATGCCCCCGCTCAGGTGGGCCAGCTCGGTGAAGCCCGCGCCCCGCAGGAAGCGCAGGGCATGGAGGCTGCGCATGCCGTGGTGGCAGTAGGCCGCCAGGGGGCGGGCGGGATCCAGCTCCCCCAGCCGATCCGCCAGCTCCCCCAGGGGAATCAGCACTGATCCGGGGATGTGGGCCCGGTCGTACTCCCAGGGCTCCCGGACGTCCAGGAGCTGGACCAGGGCGGGATCGAGGGCCCGGAAGGCCCGGGCATCCAGGTTAGGCCCGGCTTCAAACATGGGGGACAGCCTCCTGGCTGATCACGCGGCTGCAGATGTGATGGGTGATGACCTCCATGGCCGTCAGGTTTTCCACCCCCGTGGGAACGATGAGGTCGGCCCAGCGCTTGCTGGGTTCCACGAACTCCAGGTGCATGGGCCGGACGCTGGCTTCGTACTGATCCATGACGCTCTCCAGGCTGCGTCCCCGTTCGTGGGTATCCCGCCGGATGCGGCGCAGGATGCGGATATCGGCATCCGTGTCCACGAAGACCTTCATGTCCAGCTGGTCCCTCAGCTCCGGCAGGGCGAACAGCAGGAGGCCCTCCAGGATGACCACCCGGCTGGGGGGCAGGGGCTCCTCCCAGCCCGTGCGGTCGGAGAGGGTGAAGTCGTACTTGGGTTTGCGGATGCTCTCGCCCCGGTGCAGGGCCCCAAGGTGGGCGGCCATCAGCTCCAGGTCGAAGGCGTGGGGGTGATCCCAGTTGATGGGCCGCCCGTCGAAGCGGCCCTTCACCACCTCCAGGGGGGCATAATAGGCATCCATGTCCAGCAGGAGCGGCGACAGTCCCTTGCGCTGGAGCCGGTCCACCAACTCCACCGCCACCGAGGTCTTTCCGCTGCCGGAACCTCCCACGATGCCCACCAGCATCGGCCTGTCCGCCATGACGCCCCCCTTCACCTCCATCTTAGGGGCCGGTGCGAAAGATCCGGCGCTTTTCTGGTACTTCCGTCCGTTCCCCTCCAGCCATCATGCGCGGCGGGGCCCTCGTCAACTGGGTTGCAGCGTCGGCAACCCTGGACAGTCCCCGGTGGGGCCGTGCTTGAAGGGGTTCCAGGCGATGGCCCACTTCAAGCCGAGGCTGGCCTCTGCTATGGTTCGGACCATGAACAAGCGCCCCTTTGCCCCTGCCCTGGCCCTGCTGCTGATGGCCGGCTGCGCTTCCGAGGATCCCAGGCTGCCTGCCACCCTGTACGAAGATGCGCGAAAGGCCAACCTCGACGGCCGCAGCCTCGAGGCCCGGGCCATGATGAAGCAGCTGACGGAGCGGTATCCCGACTCCGAGGCCGCCAGGCAAGCCAAGCGGGACCTCTACCTCATCGAGGCCTTCGTCAACCGGGACACCGCCGACCGCCAGCGGCAGGTGCGGGCGGCCATGAAGCGCATCACCGATGCCCTGATCCGGTTCAGGACCAAGCGCGGCGAGTACCCGATGTCCCTGAACAACCTGGTGCCCGAGTACCTGGACCAGGTTCCCGAAGCCCCCTGGGGCCATCCTTTCCTCTACCGGCCCTACGTCAGCAAGCCCATCGAGGATGTCCAGGTCAAGCGCGGTCCCGCCAAGCAGCGGTTCAACACCAAGCTCGACGGCTACTATCTGGCCTGCCTGGGCACCGATCTCCAGCCGGGCGGGGAGGGCTTGGCCGGGGATGTCCTCATCAAGGACGGCAACACCCTCAACGAAAGCGCCTTCCCGCCCATCCCGCAGCCGCAGCCCATTCGGTGAGGGCGAAGCCCAGACGGGTGGCGAGGGGCGCGGCAGGGCCGCGTTCCGAGCCGGGCACCCGTCGGGCTGAGCATCGCAATCAGGTTGGCCCCTACGACCCTGTCACCCGAGCCGGGCACCCGCCGGGCTGAGCATCACAACGAGATTGGCCGCCGCGAGCCTGTCCCCGAGCCGGGCACCCGCCGAACTGAGCATCACAACGAGGTTGGCCGCTGCGAGCCTGTCCCCGAGCCGGGCACCCGCCGGGCTGAGCATCGCGTTGGGCCGGGGCAGCACCCCGCTTGATGAGCTACTTCACGCCCCAATCCAGGATCACCTTCCCGCTCTGTCCGCTCCGCATGGCGTCAAAGCCCTTCTGGAAGTCGTCGATGCCGAAGCGGTGGGTGATGACGGGGGTGATATCGAGGCCACTCTGGATCATGGCGGCCATCTTGTACCAGGTCTCGAACATCTCCCGGCCGTAGATCCCCTTGAGGATCAGCCCCTTGAAGATCACCTGGCTCCAGTCCACGGCGCAGTCGCTGGGCAGGATGCCCAGCAGGGCCACCCGGCCACCGTGGTGCATGGCCTCCAGCATGGATTCGAAGGCATTGCGGTTGCCGCTCATCTCCAGGCCCACGTCGAAGCCCTCGGTCATCCGCAGTTCCTGCATGACGTCGGGCAGGCTCTGCTTCATGGGGTTCACGGCCAGCGTGGCGCCCATCTTCCTGGCCAGGTCGAGCCGGTACTCGTTCACGTCCGTGATCACCACGTGCCGGGCGCCCACGTGCTTGGCGATGGCCACCGCCATGATGCCGATGGGGCCGGCACCGGTGATGAGGACGTCCTCCCCCACCATGTCGAAGCTGAGGGCCGTGTGGGTGGCATTGCCGTAGGGATCAAAAATGGCCGCCGCTTCATCTGAGACATTCTCGGGCACCTTGAAGACGTTGAAGGCCGGGAGGCTGAGGTACTCCGCAAAGGAACCGGCCCGGTTCACGCCGACCCCGAAGGTGTTGCGGCAGAGGTGGCGTTTGCCCGCACGGCAGTTCCGGCAGTGGCCGCAGGTGATGTGGCCCTCTCCGCTCACCCTGTCACCTGGCTTGTAACCCTCCACCTCGTCGCCCACCCGCTCGATGACGCCCACATATTCATGACCCACCACCATGGGCACGGGGATGGTCTTCTGGGCCCACTCGTCCCAGTTGTAGATGTGGACATCCGTCCCGCAGATAGCGCTCTTGTGGACGCGGATCAGGACATCATTGGGTCCCACTTCGGGCATGGGCACGTCGCCCATCCAGATGCCTTCTTCGCGCTTCGTCTTCAGCAAGGCTTTCATGGGTGCCTCCAAGCCCCACCATTTCACCACCCAACGGAATAGGGGACCATGTTGGCCGATGTGGGTTTGACGATCTGTGAAGGGGATAGGTATGATTGGACAGGAACGATATGACCCTCCCCTCCCTGCGGCCCAACCGCAATCCCAATCGCTTCCCCCGCGCGGATCGCGCGTGGGCCGGTGAGGGTCTCTCCTAGACATCCTGACACCCCGGACCACCCCGATTCGCGCAAGCGGATCGGGGTTTTTCCTTTCCCCAATTCGGAGCAACCATGTGCGGCGTCCTGACCATCCTCAACCTCGACCCGGCGCGATCCAACTCGGGCGAACTCCGGCGCCAGGCCCTGGCCATGGCCAGGAAAATCCGCCACCGGGGGCCCGACTGGAGCGGCATCTACGCCGACGACCGGGCCATCCTGGTCCACGAGCGCCTCTCCATCGTGGACGTGGAGCACGGCGCCCAGCCGCTCATCGACACCCTCCAGGGCACGGTTTTGGCGGTGAACGGCGAGATCTACAACCACCAGGAGCTGCGCCAGGGCCTGGGGGAGGCCCACGACTTCCAGACCCTGTCGGACTGCGAGGTGATCCTCTACCTCTACGACGAGCTTTCCCCCCGGGACTTCCTCAACCGCATGAACGGCATCTTCGGTTTCGTGCTCTACGACCCCAAGCGTGAGACCTACCTCATCGCCCGGGACCCCATCGGCGTCATCCCCCTCTATGTGGGCTGGGATCGCCAGGAGCACCTCTACGTCGCTTCGGAGATGAAGTCCCTGGTGGGCCACTGCGAGCGCATCCGCGAGGTTCCCCCGGGGCACTTCTACCTGGGCCACGAACCGGACAAGGGGTTCCAGCGCTACTACGAGCCCGACTGGGCCGTGCCGGGCCACGTCCCCTCCGCGCCCTACGACCCCGTGGCCCTGCGGGCGGCCCTGGAGGCGGCCGTGAAGCGCCAACTCATGTGCGACGTGCCCTATGGCGTGCTGATCTCTGGCGGGGTGGACTCGTCCCTGATCTCCGCCATTGCGGCCAAGTACCGCGAGGGCCGGGTGGAAGAAGGGGGCGCCGCCCCCGCCTGGTGGCCCCAGATCCACTCCTTCGCCGTGGGCCTGGTGGGCGCGCCGGATCTGGCCCCGGCCCGGAAGGTGGCCGATCACATCGGGGCCATCCACCACGAGATCCACTTCACCGTGCAGGAAGGCTTGGATGCCCTTTCCGACGTGATCTACCACGTCGAGACCTTCGACGTGACCACCATCCGGGCCTCGACGCCCATGTATCTCCTGATGCGGAAGATCCACGCCATGGGCATCAAGATGGTGCTGTCGGGCGAAGGGGCCGACGAGATCTTTGGCGGCTACCTCTACTTCCACAAGGCGCCGGATGGCCCTGAGCTGCACTTCGAGACCGTGCGCAAGCTCCAGAAGCTCCACCTCTACGACTGCGCCCGGGCCAACAAGTCCAGCGCCGCCTGGGGCGTCGAGGCCCGGGTCCCCTTCCTGGACCGGGAGTTCCTCGATGTGGCCATGCGGATGGATCCGACCGTGAAGCTGCCCCGGAACGCGGCCCGCCCCCGCCCCATCGAGAAGTACCCCCTGCGCCACGCCTTCGATGGCTTCATCCCCGACGAGGTGCTCTGGCGCCAGAAGGAGCAGTTCTCCGATGGCGTGGGCTACGCCTGGATCAATGCCCTCAAGGCCACCGCCGAGCGGGAGATCAGCGACAGCATGATGGCCGGCGCCGCCGAGCGCTTCCCGGTGAAGACGCCGGAAACCAAGGAGGCCTACTTCTACCGGCAGATCTTCGAGCACCACTTCCCCAGCGCCACCGCCGTGAACTGCGTGCCCTTCGAGCGCAGCGTGGCCTGCAGCACCGAGACTGCCCTGCGCTGGGACGCCTCCTTCGCCAAGATGGCCGACCCCTCGGGGCGGGCGGTCATGGACATCCACGACCAGGGCTACAAGGCCTGAGCCGCGCTATCATGCCCGGACCATGTCTGCATCCATGACGCCACCCCAGGAAGCGCGGCACTTTCGCCGCGTGCCCATCGGCTACCAGGTGAAGCTGGTGGCCGAGGACCGCATCATCGCCTACCCCCACGCCATCAACCTCAGCATGGGGGGCATCCTGCTCAGCGGGCCGGCCCGGCTGCCCGTGGGCAGCCACTGCGGCGTGGCCATCCTCTTTGCCAGCGCCGACGCCGGCCGAAGGGTCGTGGCCCGGGGGACCGTGGTGCGGACCGATGGGCAGGGCATGGCCATCGCCTTTTCCAGGGCCCTGGACCCGGTCAGCGAGGACGCCCTGCGCCGGCTCATCCACTCCCTGGAGCCCGGGGCAGAACAGGAGCTGCAGACCGGGCCGGGCCACCAGGAGGAAGCCGCCAACCCAGGCCCGGGAACGGCCCAGGAAGCCTCACCCTCTGGGAGAGCCCCCGAAGCCTCCCTGGCCCAGTTGATGGACCGCATCAAGCCCGGCTCGGCCCGGCATGTGACCACCACGGCGGAGTGGGAGCCGCCCGCCTTTGGAGACTACGAGGCGATCCGGGAATGGCTCAAGGAATCCGTCATGAGCGCGACCGTGTACGAGCGCTACCCCGACGGCCGTTGGACCATTCAGATGCTGCTGAAGGAGCAGAACCCCGGGACCTACCGGTACATCGTGCTGTGAACCCTGACCCCATGCGCCGCGAACCTGGAACCACACTCCTCCGCATGCTGGCCCTGGCGGGGCTGGCGGCGTCGGCGGCCCTGATTGCCAATGCCCTGGCCCCTCCGGCCCGGCGACTGGCCTGGTTGGGCGCGGTGCTGCCACCCCCGACCGCCCTGGTGCCTTCCCTCCTGCCCAACCCGCCCGCACCACCAGCGCCGGCCCCTGAGCCCGAAAAACCCAAGGCCCTGCCCAGTCCTCCTCCGGGACTCCGCACCCCGGCCTCGCCGCCGGTCATGCCACCCGCGCCAACCGCTTCCGGTCCCATCCGCGAGGTGAACGGCGCCGAAGCCTGGAAGGCCTTCCAGTCCGGCGTGCCCTTTCTCGATGCACGCCGCAGTGCGGAATACGCCGAAGGGCACGTGGCCGGGGCCTTCTGCACCCCCGTGTGGGAATCGGATCTGGAGGACCGGCTCATCGGCTTCAAGGCCACCCGTCGGCCAGGTCCGGATGATCCCATCGTCATCTACTGCAGCGGCGGCGACTGCAAGGACTCCCACCTCCTGGCGGACCGGCTGCTGAAGGAGGGCTACTTCCACCTGCTCATCTATCGCGATGGCTTCCCCGACTGGGTGGCCCGCAAGCACCCGATCGAAAAGGGCCAGCCATGAGGCCCCGATTTCAGCACTGGCTGCTGCATCCGAAGGTCACCCTGGCCGCGCGGCTCATCCTGGGCCTGGTCTTCATCGCCGCCGCCCTGCCCAAGATGGCCGACCCGCCGGCCTTCGCCAAGGCCATCTGGGCCTATGAGCTGTTCCCGGCCTGGAGCCTGCATCCCCTGGCCCTCGGGCTGCCCTGGCTGGAGCTGATCTGTGGCCTGGCACTGTGCCTGGGCTTCTGGCTCAGGGCCGCCGCCCTGTGGATCGGGGCCCTGCTGATTTCTTTCTGTCTCGCCCTGGCCATCAACCTCGCCCGCCACCATCCCGTGGACTGCGGCTGCTTCGGCGCTTCAGCCCCGAAGACCAAGGCCGAACAGCTCACCGACATGCGCTGGCTCATCCTGCGGGATGTGGGACTGCTGCTGCTGGTCGTGCAGGTGCTGCTGGCCTCAACTTCCAGAGGGATTCCAAGGGTTGACCAGACCCCTGAGAGCAGGAAGTAAAAACCGCAGATGGCGCAGATTGGCGCAGATGAAAAGCGCAGGACCGAGCATCTGCGTCATCTGCGGCTAATTGCTTTCCTTCTTTGGAAACCCGCTACTGAATCACGCCCAGTTCGCGTCCCACCTTGGTGAAGGCTTGAATCGCGTGGTCCAGGTCGGCCCGGGTGTGGGCGGCGCTCATCTGCGTGCGGATGCGGGCCAGCCCCTTGGGCACCACGGGGAAGAAGAAGCCGATGACGTAGACGCCTTCGTCCAGCAACCGCTTGGCGAATTCCTGGGCCAGGGGCGCCTCGTAGAGCATCACGGGCACGATGGGGTGCTCCCCCGGCAGCAGCTTGAACCCGGCCTGCTCCATGCCCGCGCGGAAATAGCGGGCGTTCTCATGCACCTGCTTGATGAGGCCTTGGCTGTTCTTGAGCAGGTCCAGCACCTTCAGGGTGGCGGCCACGATGCTGGGGGCCACGGAGTTGGAGAAGAGGTAGGGCCGGGCCTTCTGGCGCAGCCAGTCGATGGCCACCTGCTTGCCCGCGATGTAGCCGCCGGAGGCGCCCCCCAGGGCCTTGCCGAAGGTGCCGGTCATGAAGTCCACCCGGCCCATCACCCCGCAGTGCTCGTGGGTGCCCCGGCCGTTCGCTCCCATGAAGCCCACGGCGTGGCTGTCGTCCACCATGACCATGGCGCCGTACTTTTCCGCCAGGTCACAGACCTCGCCGAGCTTGGCGATGTAGCCGTCCATGCTGAAGACACCGTCGGTCACCACCAGCTTGAAGCGGGCGCCGGCCTCGTCGGCGGCCTTGAGCTGGGTCTCCAGGTCCCCCATGTCGGAGTTGGCGTAGCGGAAGCGCTTGGCCTTGCAGAGGCGGATGCCATCGATGATGGAGGCGTGGTTCAAGGCATCGCTGATGATGGCGTCCTCCTCACCCAGGAGGCCCTCGAAGATGGCACCGTTGGCGTCGAAGCAGGAGGAGTAGAGCTGGGTATCCTCGAAGCCCAGGAAGGCCGCCAGCTTCGATTCAAGCTCCCGGTGGATGTCCTGGGTGCCGCAGATGAAGCGCACGGAGGCCATGCCGAAGCCGTGGCCGTCCATGACGGCCTTCGCGGCGGCGATCACCTCCGGATGGTTCGCCAGGCCCAGGTAGTTGTTGGCGCAGAGGCAGACCACGTCCCGGCCGTTGGCCTGGAGCTGGGGCTGCTGGGGCGAGGTGATGATCCGCTCGGTCTTGAAGAGACCGGCCTCTTTTAGCCCTTCCAGTTCGCGGGTGAGGTGGGCCAGGTAGCCAGGGTTCACGGGAATCTCCTCGTCAGCGGGGCCCATAGGATACTCCGGGGTTGCCGGTGGGCCCGCCGCTTGTGTCACCATCTTTGCGAACCGCAAAGGATCCGCCCATGCGCCCTGTCCTCCTGCTCCCCTTCCTCCTCACCAGCCTGGCCTGCAGCTCCAAGCTGGACCGCGCCAAGGCCGAGGGCCTCATCCGGAAGCAGTACCCGGTCGTGGTGCCCGTCACCGTTCCCGAGCGGGCCGCCGCCGAGAAGGGCAGCCCGGCCGCGCTGCGCCTGGTTGCCCTGAAGGAGAACCTGGACAAGAGCGGCTGGTTCGAAAGCACCGTCAGGAACGAGGGCGCCCAGGAGACCTACACCTTCCGCCTCAAGGCGGAGGCGCCCAAGTCCATCAAGGCCGCCCCCAAGGGCTTTGCCCTGCCGGCGGCAGAGGCGGTCTTCGTGCGGGCAAGTCGCCTGGAGACCACCCGGGAGGGGGCCCGGGTGACCTACGAGATCCGGTTGGACAAGCCCACGGCCCAGTTCCCCCTCTTCGCGGCCCTGCACCCGGACGCCAAGGTGGGCCAGATCAAGGCCCGCCACGCCACCTTCGAGCGCCGCCGTGGCTCCTGGGAGCTGACCGGCACCGACGAGGTCTTCCGCAAGGCCGAATAGCCATCACATAAGCATGGTGGCGCCGCACACTTGACCGGGGTTACACCAACTTTCCCGAGTCTGCCTGTACCCTTGCATCCATCGAGGTCTCCGTGGATCACAGTGCCGCCTTCCGCCTGCGCCGGTTCCTGAACTGGTTCCCCCTGGGGCTCACCTATGCGGCCATGTACATGGGCCGCTACAACTTCAACATCGTGAAGAACGATATCGGCGCCTGGTACCACCTGGACAAGGCCGAAATGGGCCTCATCGCCTCTGCGGGTTTCTGGACCTACGGCCTGGCCGTGGCGTTGAACGGGCCCATCGCGGACCGCATCGGTGGCCGCAAGGCCATCCTCATCGGCTCCCTCGGCGCGGCGGCGCTGAACCTGCTGATCGGCCTCATGTTCCTGAACAACCAGGTGACCCGGATCCTGGTGAGCATGAGCCTGCTCTGGAGCCTGAATATGTACTTCCAGAGCTTCGGGGCCCTTTCCGTGGTGAAGGTGAACAGCACCTGGTTCCACGTGCGGGAGCGGGGTGTCTTTGGGGGCATTTTCGGCATCATGATCAGCTCCGGCTACTTCCTCGCCACCACCATCGGGGCCTGGCTGCTGGCCAGCTTCCGCAGCTGGACGGTCATCTGGTTCGTCCCCGCCGCCGCCATGACCTTCATGTTCGCCGTGGACTGGTTCCTGGTGCGCAACCGTCCCAGCCATGCAGGCCAGGCAGACTTTGACACGGGCGACGGCTCCAACGCCCACCACGCCGAGGATGCCCCCCTGCCCCTTCGAGAGCTGGTGCGCAAGGTCTTCCGGAATCCCATCATCGTCTCGCTGATCTTCGCCGAGTTCTGCACGGGCTTCGTCCGCCAGGGCGTGATGCTCTATTTCACCGAATACCTGCAGGAGGTCTACCACCTGGGAAAGAAGGCCCACCTGTTCTGGTGGACCGGAGTGGCCTTCATGGCCGGCGGCATCCTCGGCGGCCTGCTCTGCGGCTGGATGAGCGACAAGCTCTTCCAGTCCCGGCGTCCGCCCGTGGCCTTCTTCTTCTACCTGGTGCAGGTGGTCATGCTGGGCCTGCTGGGGCTCACCCTGGGCCAGGGCAGCACGGGCGGCCAGATCTGGGCCGTGATCCTGCTGGGCCTCACCGCCATGTTCATCTTCGGCGTCCACGGCATGCTCAGCGGCACCGCCAGCATGGACTTCGGGGGCCGCAAGGCCGCCGCCACCGTCACTGGCGCCCTGGATGGCATCCAGTACATCGGCTCGGGCCTCACGGGCTTCGGCCTGGGCTGGGTCCTGAAGACCTACGGCTGGGACGGCATTGCGGCCCATGGCCACCAGCCCACCCACGCCTGGGTCTGGGTGGGCTGCATCATCCCCTTCAGCCTCATCGGCGCCTACATCATGACCCGCATCTGGAACGCCAAGGCCGGCGCTGGGGCGCACTGACAAAACAGGTCAACCGCAGAGGACGCAGAGAGCGCAGAGGAGAACGGCAATTCTCTGCGCCCTCTGCGATCTCTGTGGTTAAGCAGTCTTCCTACTGCTTCGCCAGCTGATCAAACGCCGCCTTCAGCCCGCCATGGATGGCCTGGACATCGGCGGGCTTCCAAAGCTTTTGGTCCTCGCGAACGAAGGTGGTGAGGTCGCTGCGGTTGTCGAAGCGGGCCACGGGTAGGTGGTAGACCCTGGTTGCGTAGCGGTCCCGTTCCTGAAGGGTCCGCTCCACGCGGATGGTGCCGGGACGATCACTCTGCTCCAGGAGCCAGGCCATGTCGTCGGTGCCGTACTGACCCAGCATCACCTCCATGGGCACGCTGTGGTGGAGGATGCTGCCCTGACCGTCGGGGCGGCCACGCTCAATGTTCTTGCGGCGGCTTTCGGTGGGATCCACCCACACGTAGAGCACGGAGGCCTTCTCCAGGATGGCGGGTGACAGGGTCTGGAAGGCCGTGTCGTAGCCATGGGGCGGGCAGAGGGGGAAGGCAGAGCCGTGGGCCCCGCCCCGGGCGGCCTCGATGACCAGGGTCCGGCCCGCCTTGTCCTGGTCGTTCTGGCGGTTGAGGGTGTCCAGCTCGGCCCGGCATTCGGCCTCCAGGGCCTCGGCCATGCGCACCCGGATGCGGTGGGGAATCCCGCCCAGGGGCTGGGCGAGACCCACCCTTGCGTGGGCGGCGTCGAGCCGGTCGAAGAGGTGCTGGGCCGCGCTGGCCACCAGGGTCTGGCGGCTGGCCATGAGGTTGGCGTGGTCCTCGTTCAGCAGCTCGATGAGGACGGCCCAGGTCCAGTTGTCCTGGAAGGGGCGGCTGGGGCCGTGGTAGTAGGCATAGCCCAGGCCGTTCGCCTTCAGCTCGTCGTCGATTCGATGCATGAGGTGGACGTAGGGATAGTCATCCAGTTGCAGGGTGGGGCCCATGTGGAAGTCATTCCGGCACTGATCCGGCGTGAGGCTGGCCAGGTAGCGACGCACCTCCGACTTGCCCGAGGCTGGCAGGCTGAACAGCAGGATGGTGTCGAGGAGCTGGGTCATGGGAGCCACCAAAACGAATCCTAAAGCATGCCATGAGTCCTCGATCCTGACCCGCTCCCGTGATATGCCTTGAGCATGCGTGACCGCGAAATCGTCGACCGCGTCCGGGACGCGACGGATCTGCTGGCCCTGGTGGGGTCGGCGGTGAAGCTGCGGAAGCAGGGCTCGGCCCACGTGGGGCTCTGCCCCTTCCACGCGGAGCGCAGCCCCAGCTTCCAGGTGGTGCCCAACCGGGGCTTCTACCACTGCTTCGGCTGCGGCAAGCATGGCGATGCCTTCGCCTGGCTCATGGAGCGGGAGGGCGTGAGCTTCCCCGAGGCCCTGGAGCAGCTGGCCCGGGCCGCGGGCATCGACCTGCCCCAGCGCCGCGAGCGGCCCTCCGCCGAGGTGGACCTGGAGACCCGCATGCGCACGGCCCTGGATGCGGCCCAGGCCTTCTTCGAGGCTCAGCTCCTCCGGCATGAAGGCGCGCGGACCTACCTGCGGGACCGGGGCTACCAGGGCGCCTTCGTGGCGGAAGCGGGCTTCGGCATGGCACCTGACACCTGGGATGCCCTGGTGAACCACCTGCGGGGCCTCAACTTCTCCGGCGAGCTGCTGGAGCAGACAGGCCTCGCCAGCCGCAGCGAGCGGGGCACCCAGATCGACTTCCTGCGCAACCGGCTCACCATCCCCATTCACGATGCCCGGGGGCGCATCGTGGCCTTCGGCGGGCGCGTGATGGGCGAAGGGCAGCCGAAATACCTGAACACCCGTGATACGCCCCTCTTTCACAAGGGGGGCACCCTCTTCGGCTTCCATCGGGCCAAGGGCGCCATGAAGGAAGGCGCCCTGGTGGTGGAAGGCTATTTCGATGTGCTGCAGCTGCACCAGCACGGCCTCCACCAGGCCGTGGCCCCCCTGGGCACGGCCCTCACCGAAGAGCACCTCAAAGCCCTGGGCCGCTTCACCCGCAGGGTCATCCTTTGCTTCGACGGGGACGCCGCAGGCCGGCGGGCCATGGAAAAGAGTCTGCGGATGGCCCTGCCCCTGGGCTTCGAGGTGCGCCTGCTGGAGCTTCCCCAAGGTGAAGACCCCGACACCTGGTGCCTCAAGCTGGGGGGCGAAGCCTTCAAGGAGCTGCTGCGCACCGTGCCGGACTGGACCGCCTTCATGATCGACCGGGCCATGGAGGGCAAGGACCTGCGCCGCATCACGGATCGCATGGGGGCTTTCAAGGACCTGCTGGATTTCCTGCCCTACCTGCCCCGTACTACGGAAAGCCGCGATCTGTTCTCCAGCCTGGCTCATCAGCTGCAGGTGCCCATCCAGGAGCTGGACCGGGCCGTAAAGGGACGCCAGGCTCCGATCCGACAGGCGGATGAGCCTGCTGCGGCACCCTCCCTTGCCCCCGAGCTCGACGACCTGATCCGCAGTCTGCTTCTGCTGAGCACCGCTGGGCAGTGGCGGCGGGTGCAGGAAGTCCCCCCGGCCTGGTGGGAAAGCCTGGACGGGGCCCCCCTGCTGCAGGCCCTGCTTGACTCAGAAGGTGATCTCACGTTGCTGCCGGAGGGGGCCATGGCGGCCCTGCGCCATCTGGAGGCCCAGGCCAGCCGCCAAGACGAGGCGGGTCGGGACGCCGATTCCCTGTTTGCCAGGCTCGAGGGGCGCTATGTGGACCGGGAGCTTCAGGCCAACAACCGGCTGCTCCAGGATCCCCGCACGCTGGTGGACTCAGTCCTGACCAACCGGGTGATGGCGCGCCAGAACGAGCTGCTGGGCCGCCAGAAGGAGCTTTCCCGGCGCCGACGGGGGCCCCGCTGACCGCCCCTAGGGCCTCGGCACTTGCCTAAATCGCTGAATTCCCTATACTGAAAAGTTCCGGACTCGGCCGGTACATTGGCCGAACTCTGCACATCCCTCGGCCACCGGGACCCCCGGTCCGACGTTCGCAGCGCTCTTTGAGGTACGAATGGTTCCGACGCCGCACCGCGATACCTACTTCGCCCTGACCAAAGCCCTGATTTCCATCGGAAGGAAAAACGGATTCCTGCTGGTTGACCAGCTCAATGACTTCCTCCCCGACACCGCTTCGAATCCCAATGATCTCGAAGTCATCATGGGTCTGTTCGCGCGACTGGGCGTGGGCATCGGCGCCACCGAGGAGGAGGCCCAGGCTGCCCGGGAGGCCATCGAGCCCGAGTTTGTCCTCATCGAGGGCGGCGGCAAGGTCGACAAGGATCTCGAGGTCGAGATCGACAGCCCCGACAGCGACAAGTTCAACGATCCAGTCCGCATGTACCTCAAGGAGATGGGCACCGTGCCCCTCCTCAAGCGGGAGGACGAGGTCGAGATCGCCAAGCGCATCGAAGTGGGCGTCCGCAGCGTCATGCGTGCCCTCTCCCGGTCCCGCCTGGCCGCCAGCCTGCTCATCGACATCGGCCGGATGCTGAAGGAGAACCCCGGCAAGATCCGCGAGGTCGTCGGGCTTTCGGATGAAGTGGATGACGACGAAGATGCGGAGAGCACCTCGGCCACCCAGCACGTGCACCACCAGTTCGAGAAGCTGCTGGTCTACGACCAGGCCCTCCAGGACCTGTTGGAGCTCAAGGTCAACGTCGATGCGGGCACCAAGACCCTGCCCAAGCGCCGCAAGCTCGGCCGCGAAATCCTCCAGGCCCGGGGCCGCCTTTCCCGCCAGATCCGCAAGCTGGGCCTCAACAGCCTGGCGGTGACCCGGCTCATCGACCGCATCACCCACCAGCACAGCCAGGTGATGGCCGGCGAGCGCAAGTGCCGCGAACTGCGGGACCGGCTCAAGAACCCCGCCTTCGCCAAGCTGAAGGACAAGTACAAGGACGAGCTGGCCCACATCGAGAAGACCCTGGCGGAGTTCTTCGAGAAGTACGAAACCACCAGCGAGCAGTTCCACAAGGACTTCAACGGCCTCAAGGGTGCCGAGAGCATCAGCCGCGCCGCCAAGGCCGAGCTCATCGAGGCCAACCTGCGCCTCGTGGTCAGCATCGCCAAGCGGTACACCAACCGCGGCCTGCAGTTCCTGGATCTCATCCAGGAGGGCAACATTGGCCTCATGAAGGCCGTGGACAAGTTCGAGTACAGCCGCGGCTTCAAGTTCTCCACCTACGCCACCTGGTGGATCCGGCAGGCCATCACCCGCGCCATCGCCGATCAGGCCCGCACCATCCGCATTCCCGTGCACATGATCGAGACCATCAACAAGCTCATCCGCACCCAGCGCGAGCTGGTGCAGAAATTGGGCCGGGAACCCTCCAGCGAGGAAATCGCCCACGCCATGGACATGCCCGTGGGCAAGGTCCGCAAGGTGATGAAGATCGCCCAGGAGCCCATCTCCCTCGAAACGCCCATCGGCGAGGAGGAAGATTCCCACCTGGGAGACTTCATCGAGGACAAGACCGTGGTCTCCCCCGTGGAGCAGGTCGTGCAGCAGCGCCTCAAGGAGACCGTTCGCAATGTCCTCAACACCCTCAGCGAGCGCGAAGAGCGCGTCCTCCGCATGCGCTTCGGCGTGGGCGATGACGGCTCCGAGCACACCCTCGAGGAAGTAGGCAGCGAGTTCGCCGTCACCCGCGAGCGCATCCGCCAGATCGAGTCCAAGGCCCTGCGCAAGATTCGCCATCCGCGCTATTCCAAGACCCTGAAGGCATTCCTGGGCTAAGCAGCTCCACACCCAACGAAAAAGGCTCCGAGTGATCGGAGCCTTTTTGTTCCTCCGGGAATCCGGAGTCAGAAAAGCGGAAATCAGAGGACACAGAGCGCCACAGATGAAAGGCTCTGGTCGCGGAAGAGGATAGTCTTTACGGCCCCAGGGCTTTTTCCCTATGCTGTTCGTGGAGTCTGGATGCATTCCAAGCACAGTTTGAACAAGGAGTCGGTGCTGGCCGCTTCGTAAGCGAAGCGGATGGCGGAACCCCCATCCGGGGCCAGGTGGGCCCCTTGTTCAACGTATTGCTTTGGAGATTCAAATGAATCCACGTCCCCCCTTTCCCTCCATGCCCTTCATGGAGCCATTCACGCCCCTGCTCCGCCTGTTCCAAGGCATGACCCGCAAGGGCCCCGGCAGCGAGGCCTCGACCCTGCGCGCGCTCGCCTTATGTCCCCTCCCGCCGCATCCCGCCGTAGCAGACCTCGGCTGCGGTTCCGGTGCCTCCGCCCTGCTGCTTGCCCGAACGCTCCAGCCCCTTCAGACTCCCATTCTGGCCCTGGATGCAGATGGAACGGCCCTGGACGACCTGTGGGAATCCGCTCAGGCACAGGGGCTGCTGTCACAGGTGAAGCCCTGTAGTGGAGACATGGCAAATCCCGACATCCCACCTGGAAGTCTCGATCTCCTCTGGTCCGAAGGGTCCATCGGCCACCTCGGCTGGGCTGAGGGGCTCCGCATCTGGCGGAACCTCCTGCGTCCCGGCGGCGTCATGGCCTTCACAGATGCCACATGGTTCGAGGACAACCCGCCTTCAGAGGCCCGACGAGCCTGGGGCGACTGGTACCCCACCATGGGAACGGAGGAGGCCAACCTCCGGACCGCCATGGATGTTGGACTTGATGTGCTCGGCCACTTCCGGCTGCCCAGCCAGGACTGGTGGGACTACTTTGATCAAGCAGAGGCCCGTTGCCAAAAGTGCGATGGGGACGAAAGCCTGGCGGAGACCATCGCTGGCATGAGGGGCGAAATGAACCTCTACCGCCACACAGGACACAGCTACGGCTACGTCTTCTACATCCTCCAGAAGGCCTGATCCGCTGTGATGCATCCGGCGGTGGCCCTGCCTTCTCGGGGGCTGCCGCCGTCCTTAGGCCATGGCTGCCCGAAGGGCGAGGCACTCTGCCGAGCCAGGGTCTTCCTGGGTTGATACTGGACCGTACGAGCTCAAATGCCCCGCCCCGGCGGGGCATTTTTAGGTCATTCTTGGACCATTGCTGCGGAGCCCTACACGTGCTTTCCAAGGACCAGACACTGGGCAAGTACCAGATCCTGGACCGCCTAGGTTCGGGCGGTTTCGGGGCCGTGTACCTGGCCATGGACACCTGGGTGAACCGCAAGGTGGCCCTCAAGGTGCCCCACCAGCAGCAGGAAGAGATCGTGGACCTGCTGAAGGAACCGCGCATCATGGCGGGCCTCAAGCATCCCAACATCGTCGAGCTCATCACGGTGGAACGGAAGAATGGCATCTTCTTCATGGTGCTGGAGTACATCGAAGGCGAAGGCCTGGACCGGCTCATCCGACGGGAGCGCTTCATCCAGCCCACCCGGGCCCTGGAGATCGGGCTGGATGTCTGCAGCGCCATCGCCTTCGCTCACGGGCACCAGATCCTCCACCGGGACCTGCGTCCGGCCAATATCCTCCTGACCCGCGAGGGCGTGGCCAAGGTCACGGATTTCGGCACCTCCCGGGTGCTGGAGATGCAGCACGTCCCCTATGCGCCCACCCGCATCGGCTCGCCGCCGTACATGGCGCCGGAGCACTTCCGGGGCCGGGCCGTGTTCCAGTCGGACCTCTGGTCCCTGGGCATCACCCTCTACGAGATGCTCACGGGCACGGTGCCATTCTATGACGCGGATCCCCTGAAAATCGCCCAGGCCCTCAGCAGCCAGCCCATCGTGGCGCCCCACCTGCGGAACCCCACCGTGCCGAAGGCCTTCTCCGAAGTGGTGATGAAGGCCCTGGCCGTGAACCTCGGAGAACGGTTCCTTTCCGCCCAGGCCCTGCTGGAGGCGCTGCGCCGCCTCAAGGAGAACGTGGCCCGGGAGACCCGGCCCCTCGGCACCGCCGTGCTCTCCACCTCGACCTCCGGCCCCCACCTCACCCTTCGGGCCGCCACCCAATCCCGCCTCTGCCGCTTCTGCTACCGGCAGCTGCCCCGGATGGCCATGGTCTGCCCGAACTGCGGCGAGAAGAACTAGTCATGTGGCATCCCACCAAGGAGGCAGTGCAGCGGCTCTGGGGCAGGCGCTGGGTGCGCCGCATATCCTACGCCGTGGTGGCTGGCGCCACGGTCTACACGGCGGGACCCTGGCTCCTGACCCGGCCCGTGGTGACCCGCTGGGCCCTGGGCCGCCTCAGTGTCCTGGTGTGGGAGGAGACGGGACTCCCGCTCGCCATCGGACAGGTCCAGCTCTCTGCGACCCAGGGGACCCTGGTGCTGCTGGACGTCAGGCTGGGGGAGGACCTGCTCACCGTGAAGCGCATCGAGATCCAGTCGGATTTCCTGTCGCTCCTGGGCGCCACCCATCGCATCCACTCGATCCGGATGCAGCAGCCACGGCTGCGCCTGACCGAGGCCGGTCTGGCGGCCATTCGGCTCAAGAGCCGTCCGCCCCGGACGGGCCCCCTGCCCCAGTTCCGCCTGGATCTGCTCAGTCTGACGGATGGCGAAGTCCAGGTGCCCGTAGCTCTCCGGGGCATCCCAGAACTCCGGTATCAGTTCAGCCTGAAGGGCACCGGACCCGGCCCCAACAGGCTCCGCTTCGACCTGGCCGGACCCCGGCTCTCGGTGAACGGACCTGGCGGTTGGGAGAACGGCCGGTTGGACCTGAATGGCGAAGCCTCCGAACAGGCCCTCCTGCTCAAGGAGGCCTACCTGCGCCTCGGCGATAGCCAGCTTCGCCTGAAGGGGCGCTTCGACCCGGGCCAAAGCCCCCGACCCGAACGGGTCGAGGCTCAGCTGAGCGGAATCGTGGATCTGGCCCAGGCCTCCCGCTGGGGCGGATCCCCGCGGCCACCCCTCGCAGGGCTGCTGGATCTCGAGGGCTCCCTGCAGGGCACCCTGGCCCGCCCCGCCTGGAGCTTCGCGGCCCACGGCCAGGACCTGCGCCCGGGGCAGGCCACCTTCCTTCCGGGCAGTCTGGAACTGAAGGCCCAAGGAGGGCTCGACCATGTCCAGGTGGATCGTCTGCACTGGTCCTCGTCCCAGGGGGACCTGACCGCCCAGGGCAGGTGGTCCGGGAAGACTCCCATCCAGGCCAGCGCCAAGGGAAGCAACCTCGATGTCGAGGCCCTCGGCCGACTCCTGAGGCTGGGGGAGTTCCAGGGGGTCCGGGCAAGCCTGGAGGCTGAACTCAGGGGACCGGCCCCGGCCAAGGATCTTCAACGGTTGGACCTTTGGAAGGGCTCCCTGAAAGTGGACCTTGCCCAGCACGGGCTGGCAGCGGGCGGCCTCAGTGCCCGCCTCGACCAGGGCCGGGGCGTCCTGGATTACCTCAAACTCGACCTCGAGTCGCTGAAGCTGGAGGGCGCGGGCCAGGCCACCCTGGGACCCGGCGGGCCTGTCCACATGGAGGGTGAGGGGCGCGTCGAGGTCGGGGCGGATCAGGTGGCCGATGCCCTCCGGGCCTGGCAGGTGGTGGACCTGGATATGGAAGGCCAGTCCACGGCCCAGGCCGAGGTGCGCTGGAGCCGGCGGAGCGGCCTCGAATTGGACGGCACCGTGGATGTTGACCGCCCCCGCTGGCATGGAGCTCGGGCCGATGGCCTCACGGCCAAGACGGTTGAAATCCGGGGATCAGAGCTCCGGGTCAAGCAGATCGAGGTGCGCAAGGACCAGGGCCGGGGCGGGGGCGACCTCTGGCTCACCTGGGCCAAGACGCCCCCGGGCCAAGCCCAGATGGACATGTGCTACACAGCCTTTCAGCTCCCCGTGACCGAGGGGCTCCGGGCGGCAGACCTGAAGGATGACCAGGGCCGGGATCTGCCCCTGACTGGCAGCGGCAGTGGCTGGGTGCGATTGCAGGGACCCTTCGATCACATCGTGATGAATGGATCCGCTCAAGCCGAATCAAGTGAAGTTTACGGCATCAAAATTCCAGCGGTTTCCACGGACTTTTGGATGGACCTGGAGGCTCGCCACTTGAAGCTCACCGACCTGCGGGTCGCGGAGCGCCCCGACCTTCTGGGTCGTGGCGAGCAGGCTCCCGAGGGCGCCCTGGCGCTCCTGGGCCGGGCCGACATGGACTTCCGGCGCTGGACCTGGTGGGTGGACCTGAAGGGTCGCCTGGATTCCCAGCTCCTGGCCCTGCCCGGTCCCCGCTTCCAGTCCCAGATCGAGGCCCAGCTGCTCGGGCCCATCACCCAGCCCTTCGGCGACCTGGAACTGCCGGAGGGGAAGGTCCTCCTGAGCCGGGGCCGTGTGTTCTTCGGCAACCGGAGCCTGGATGCCCTGGAGGGAAGGGCCTCCCTGGACCAAGGCCGGCTGGAGGCCCGACTCGGCCTGGAAGGCATGAAGCTGCCCCTGCTCGAGCTGCGCGCCCATCCGGAGGGGCCTGATCTGATGGGCGGGCTCAGCCTGAACATCTCCCCTGACAGTGCCCAGTCGGAGTTGCTGGCCCGCAGCCTGACCGATGACCTCATCGAGGACCTGAGCCTTTCAGCGCAGGCCCAGGGGCGCTGGACCCACGGGAGCGAACTGCGGTGGACTGGTTCCCTCGATCGCCTTTCGGCCCAGTTCGGCGCCTTCGAGCTGCACCAGATCGGAACCTCGGCCCTGCATGGCAATGGGCTGGGCGCCATGGTGGACATCGCCCTCGAAGGCGGGGGGCGGGGACCAATCACCCAGGCTTCCCCCCAAGCCGCCAACCTCCGGCTGTCGGGAGGGGTGCCCTTCTCGGGGACGGCCCCCATGGCCATCCAGGCCCGGGGCACGGCCGATCTGGGCCACATGAAGTCCATCCTGGACCGGGTCATGGAAGTGGACGAATACAGCCTGTTGTCAGGGCTGAGCGTCTCGGGCACCAGCCGCTTCGATATCCTCGCCCACGGCAACTACTCCAGTCCCCTGTTGGACGGTCGCCTGACCCTCGATCGGGGCCAGATGATCCTCCGCGGCTACCAGGGGGCCGAAGACGTGCAGGCCGAGATCCTCCTGAAGGACCGGACCCTCACCATCTCCGAGGAGAAGCCCATGGGGGGCACCCTGGCCCATGGGGAGCTCCGGACCAGCGGCTCCATGAAATGGCGTCTGGGCGGGGTGGACACCTACACCATCAAGACCTCCCTGGCCAACTTCCAGCTCCGGGACGTCCCCGAGGGACTGGATCTCCAGGGCAGCCTCCAGGCCACCCTCCAAGGCAACGAGGACGGGGGTGTGCTGAAGGGAACCCTGCGGGCGGACCGCCTCACCTACCACACCGAGGTCAAGCTGGCGGACCTCATCCTGCGCAGCGCCCTCAGCGACAGCGGCAGCCTCACGGGACTGGACCTGGATGATCCGCTGGACCGGATCCGGCTGGACCTTGATCTGGAGCTGGGCAGCCCCTGGAGCTTCGACACCAACCTCCTGAAGCTGGAGGGCCGCACGGAAGGCCCCTTCCAGGTGGTGGGCACCCTTGCCCACCCCGTCCCCAAGGGCATGACCGTGTTCCAGCCCGGGGGCCGCATCACCAACATCTTCCCTGCGGGCGACCTGGTCGTGGACCGGGGTTCCCTGACCTTCTCGGAATCCCGGCCCCTGGATCCCCTGATCGACCTACACGGCGGCGTCAATTCCATTCCCGGGTACGCGGTGAGCCTGGACATCCGGGGGACCCTCAGCAACCTGACCATCGTGCCGAGTTCCATCCCCAGCCTTCGCCAGGACGAGATCGTGGCCATCCTGATCAACCCAGGCAACGCAGCCAGCGTGGGCACCGCCGGCGCCTCCTCCGGGGCCACCCAGGGGGCCATCACCTCGGGGCTCGCCAGCGCCGGCTCTGGCCTCATCTCCACCCTGGCCTTCGCGCCCTTCCAGGAGCAGCTGCGGCGCACCCTGGGGCTCGATCGGGTGAACGTGGCCGTGCGTAGCACCAACCAGGGCACCACGGAGACCGAAGTCACGCTGGGCAAGAGCCTGAGCTTGTTCGGGCAGCGCAGCGCCTTCGTGATCTCCCACAAGAAGAGTGGTGAATTGGCCATCACCTCGGGCCAGGTGGAATGGCGCTTCGGCAACCTCATCCTGTTGCTGGGCGCCACCAAGGGCGGCAGCACCGGGCTGAGCCCCTCCGGCGAGATCCGCCACACCTGGAGCCCCAAGTAGGGCGCCCCGCAGGACCCCGTGGCGCCGTGGGGTCCCGCGAGGCTCTCAGGCCATGTTTTCACATATCAGGCAAGGTCGAAGCGATCCAGGTTCATCACCTTTGTCCAGGCGGCCACAAAGTCACGCTGGAAGGCCCGCTGCGAGTCGCTGCACGCATAGACCTCCGCAAGAGCACGGAGCTGGGAGTTCGAGCCGAAGACGAGATCAACGGTGGTACCCGTCCACTTGAGCTCGCCCGTCCCCCGGTCGTGCCCCTCTAGCATGCCTTCGGAGGTGGCGGACGTCTGCCACTTCGTCTTCATGTCGAGGAGATTCACGAAAAAGTCGTTGGTCAACGTTCCGGGTTGCGTGGTGAACACACCATGTCTGGACTGGCCGAAATTTGCACCGAGGGCACGCAAGCCACCGATGAGGACCGTCATTTCGGGGGCGGTGAGCGTCAGTAACTGCGCCTTGTCCACCAGCAGCTCGGCCGCGGAGCCCTCGAGTCCCCTGCGGATGTAGTTGCGGAACCCGTCGGCCATCGGCTCAAGCGCAGCGAAGGAGTCGACATCAGTCTGCTCTTGCGAGGCATCCATGCGCCCCGGCGAGAAGGGGACCTGTAGATCCTGGCCAGCCTTCTTGGCGGCTGCCTCGACGGCGGCACAGCCGCCCAGCACGATCAGGTCGGCTAGCGAGACTTTCTTACCGCCGGACTGCTCGCCATTGAAGTCCTTCTGGATGGCCTCCAGCGATGGCAGCACCTTGGCCAGCTCCGCCGGTTGGTTGATATCCCAATCCTTCTGCGGCGCCAGGCGAATGCGCGCGCCGTTGGCGCCACCGCGCTTATCGCTGCCGCGGAAGCTCGCTGCCGAGGCCCAGGCGGTCGTGACCAGCTGGGAAATGGACAGGCCTGACGCGAGGATCCTGGCCTTCAGAGTGGCGATGTCCTGCTCATCCACAAGCACATGGTCGACGGTGGGGATCGGGTCTTGCCAGATCAGCACCTCCTTTGGCACCAGCTTGCCGAGATACCGGGCACGGGGACCCATGTCACGGTGGGTCAGCTTGAACCAGGCGCGGGCGAAGGCATCGGCAAACTCCTGCGGGTTCTGCATGAAGCGACGCGAGATCTTCTCGTAGGCCGGATCCATGCGCATGGCCATGTCGGCCGTGGTCATCATCGGGGCGTGGCGTCTGACCGGATCATGGGCATCCGGCACGGTGGAGGCGGCCGCAGGGTCCTTGGGTTTCCACTGATGGGCGCCAGCCGGGCTCTTGCTCAGCTCCCACTCGTAGCCGAACAGGGTCTCGAAGTAGCCGTTGTCCCACTGGATCGGGTTGGGGGTCCAGGCGCCTTCAATGCCGCTGGTGATGGTATCGACGCCCTTGCCGGTGCCGAAGCTGTTCTTCCAGCCGAGGCCCTGCTCCTCAATGCCCGCGCCTTCCGGCTCCCGGCCGACGTGGGCGGTGTCACCGGCGCCGTGGGCCTTGCCGAAGGTGTGGCCGCCAGCGGTGAGCGCGACGGTCTCGTAGTCGTCCATCGCCATTCGGGCAAAGGTCTCCCGGATGTCCCGGGCCGAGCCGAGGGGATCCGGCTTGCCGTTCGGGCCCTCGGGATTCACGTAGATCAGACCCATCTGGACGGCGCCCAGCGGGTTGTCAAGCTCCCGGTCGCCCTTGTAGCGCTCGTCGCCCAGCCAGGTGGTTTCCGGGCCCCAGTAGATTTCGTCCTCAGGCTCCCAGATGTCCGGGCGGCCGCCACCGAATCCGAAGGTCTTGAAGCCCATCGAATCCATCGCGACATTGCCGGCAAGAACGATCAGGTCGGCCCAGGACAGCTTGCGGCCGTACTTCTGCTTGATCGGCCAGAGCAGGCGGCGCGCTTTGTCGAGGTTGCCATTGTCCGGCCAGCTGTTGAGGGGCGCGAAACGCTGTGCTCCGGTGCCAGCGCCGCCGCGACCATCGGCAATGCGGTAAGTACCCGCGGCATGCCAGGTCATGCGGACGAAGAAAGGCCCATAGTGGCCGTAGTCCGCCGGCCACCAGTCCTGGGAATCCGTCATCAAAGCATGCAAGTCCTTGACCACGGCATCCAGATCAAGGCTCTTGAACGCCTCGGCGTAATTGAACGCCTGGCCCATGGGATTGGACTTTGAGGACTGCTGGTGCAGCATCTTCAGGTTCAGTTGCTTGGGCCACCAGCCTGCGTTCGTCGAGGCCCCGGACACAGTGTGGCTGCCAGCGCCGCCCGAGAATGGACACTTCGATTCGGTTGCCATGGTGCTGCTCCTTCTGGTTGGGTTAAAAAACTGGCGATGGTGGAGATGGCCAACAGACTTGCCGCTCCCTCGCTAGTAGGGCGGCGGTGTCGTCACGTACCTGGAGCTGTAAGCCAGTCGGGCTGGTCTTCTCCTTCCATGAGGGGGATGTCCACTGGGGTCAGGCGGTAGCAAAACCCCACTCAGGTGCTTGTTCCATCCGATCAGCTGGGCTTCCTTGGCCGGGTTCATTCGACCCCCTCCTTTCGCCTGGGCGGACGCAGGGCGGGGGTGCACGGCACAAGCCCCGCCGCGCACTCCCAGCAGAGGCCGTAGAACTCCACGGTGTGTCGCCGGACCTGGTGTCCCGTCTCCGCCTGAACCAACCGCTCAAGACGATTGTTGGCAGGGATCGGCAAGTCAAGGATTCGCTGGCATTTGTCGCAAATGAAGTGGTAGTGCTTATGCTCCAGGTTCAGGCCGAAGCGGCTCTCGCCGGTTCCGAAGGGCAGTTCGCAAAGGGTGCCCTCGGCCACGAGGGTGCGGAGCGTCCGGTAGGTCGTGGCCAGACTCAGGCGCGGATGGTCGCGGCGGAGCTGGGCGTGGATCCAGTCCACCGTGGGGTGGATGGGGTTGCCTTTCAGCAGGTTCAAGAGGGCTTCTCGATACTTGAAAGGTCTTGGCATGGACTGGTTTCTTTCGTTGAAAAGATAAAGTAAAGATAATCTCTATCATTAAGCTTCAAAAAATAGGTCAGGAGTTCCGGAAGGTCAAGGGGACCGGC
The DNA here is from genome assembly GCA_016721195.1 of Candidatus Geothrix skivensis. Classification (GTDB taxonomy): domain Bacteria; phylum Acidobacteriota; class Holophagae; order Holophagales; family Holophagaceae; genus Geothrix; species Geothrix skivensis. The sequence goes on from JADKIO010000005.1 coordinate 1,037,808, forward strand.
GCAGAAAAGTTTCGGCTCTGGGGGAGCCTCGAAGGCCCCCTCCCGGAGCAGACCAAAGTTCCCGAGAGTGGGGCCCTGCAATGGAATCCGGCCTCTGGTGGCTCCGCACGGGCGGCAAGGGGCCGCCCTACTCAAGGCCTTTGAACCATCCCATCATGGAGGGTCCACACCAAACCGGGGTTGGGCAATCCTCATTCCTGCTTCCAGGGATGGAGACGTGGCTGGAGGTGGTCTTGATCATGGTGAAATGCTTCGCGCGGTACCGGGCCCTGCTGGGCTTCAGCGAGTTGGAGGTGAAGGCGGTGTCCAACCTGGGTGAGCTGCTTTCTGCCCCTCGCTTTGCCGCCCTACCCAAGGACGCGCTCTTTGCTGTGAACCAGAGCTTCGTGGACCGCGCTGCGCCGCTGGCGGACGGGGACGAGGTGGCCCTCATGCCGCCGGTCTCCGGGGGATGAGCCGAAAGAATCAACCGCAACGTGCGCGAAACGCCCTGTAGGCCTGCCTTAGAGGCATGGGCTTCGATCTGCCCTGGCCGGCATGACTCACTCTGCGAGCGCGCTGCAACCTGTATTCGCGTCTGTTCTCGAATTTTGGCGGTTCCAATCCCTTCGACGAACCGGGTGGTTACCCCTCGCGCCGGATCTCCAGCACCTCGCCGCCGCTGAGGCGCAGCAGGTCCTGGAAGGCAGGTTCGCGGCGGAGGCGATCCTCGGGCCGCTCCGGGCCGGGCGCTGGCGCCTCCGCCTCGAAGCTGATCTCCAGAGACTGCAGGCCCGGGAGCACGGAGCCGAGGGTGGCCAGGAGGTGGGGGCTGGCCTTCTCCCGCTCGAAGTCCTGGAGGGTCTGGCGCACATTGGCCGGGAAGCTGAAGTGGAGGACCGGTGGCTCCCAGCGGAGATCCGTGGCCATCTGTGGCGCGGTCGCCAGGGCCCGCAGGCCCGGCGCCCCGCGCAGGGCCTCGCTGCAGGTGGCCCGCAGCTGTGTGGTGGCATCCCCTGCGGGGTGGTGGTTTGGGGCAGCCTTGGCGGGAACCGCCGGATGGGGCGCCGGAGACGGTCGCCGCGGCCCCTCAGGCGTCGGCGCAGCCTGGGGGGCCCTGAAAGGGTTTGGCGGAACCGGTGGTGGACCCTGGGGAATGGACGGCCGGAGGGCGGCCCCGGCGACGGCCGGGCCTGAAACCAGCGCGTCCAGGGGGGCGAGGTGGGGCAGCTGGGCGGCAGTGATCAGGGCCAGCTCCACCACCACCCGGGGCAGGCTGCTGTCGCGGAGATCCCGCTCCCGGCCCAGCAGAAGGTGCAGCATGCGGGCCCAGCGCAGCAGTTCCTGGGGCCCCCGGGCGGAACGGGCTTCCTGCTCCAGACGGTCGCGGAAGGCCAGCACCAGCTCCCGCCAGAAGGTGGCCCAGTCGGCCCCCTGCTCATTGAGCTCGCGGCAGGCCTCCACCAGGGCGGCAGTATCGCCGATGGCCAGGGCGGACATCACGCCCTGCACCAGGTGGGCGCTCACGATGCCCAGCTGCTCGCGGACGGCCTCCTCCATGACCTTCCCGTCACCGGCGGAGATGACCCGGTCGAGGATGGTGAGGGCATCGCGCATGGAGCCCTGCCCCGCCTCGGCCACCAGGCGCAGGCTGCCAACCTCGGCCGCCACGCCCTCCTGATCGCAGACATGCTTCAGGCGCCCCTCGATGAGGCCCACGGGGATCAGGCGGAAGGGGAAGATCTGCACCCGGCTCTTGATGGTGTCGGGCACGTCCTGGAGTTCGGTGGTGGCCAGCACGAAGATGGCGTGGGGCGGCGGCTCCTCGAGGACCTTCAGCAGGGCGTTGAAGGCCTCGGTGCTGAGCATGTGCACTTCGTCGATGATGTAGATGCGGTAGCGGCAGAAGGCCGGCCGGGTCTGCACCTGCTCCCGCAGCGCCCGGGCATCAGCCACCGAGGCCCGGCTGGCGGCGTCGATCTCGACGATGTCCAGGCTGCTGTCGGGCTGCTCCGCAGCCCGGCAGGGATCGCAGACGCCGCAAGGGGTGGCCGTGGGCCCCTCGGCGCAGTTGAGGGCCCGGGCCAGGATGCGGGCCGTGCTGGTCTTGCCCGTGCCGCGGACTCCTGCGAAGAGGTAGGCCTGGTGGATCTTCCCACTCTCCTTGGCCCGCCTGAGGGCGTTCGCGAGGGCCTTGACGCTGCCCTCCTGCCCCACGAGGTCGGACAGCAGGCGGGGGCGGTACTTGAGGGCCAGGGTGGTCATAGGTGGTTCAGTCTCCCACAAGGCTGAGGTTGCGTCAGGGGCCAAGAGCCGATGGCTAGCCGACCCGATCGAAGAGGCCCGGCTGGCTGGACATGACAGCTACCCCAGCCGCAGCCACTGGTGCCTTCACTTCCCGTTTGGGCCGCCTTTGGGGGAAGGCTTCCTGGAAGGCGGCCCGGATGCCTTCCTTGTAGTCGGGAGCCAGCACTTTGAGCCAGCCGTGATCCGCCAGCAGCTTGTAGAAGGGATCCTGCTTCAGCAGGCGCAGTCCGCCCACCCAGGCATTCGAAGCACCGCTGGATCTGGCTCGCTGGGCGAAGGCCCGGGCATCATGCACCGCCAGCAGCGGGGCCACTCCAATGGTGACCTGGATCCCGGCCGCGGCCAGGCGCTCGGCGGCGGCCCAGCGGCTGGGAATGGCAGGAGCATGGGGCTCCACCACCTGGCGCACGGTGTCATCGTCCGTGGGGATGGAGAGCCCGATGCTGAGGCGGTCTCCGAAGGCCTTCAGCAGCTCCAGGTCCTGCAGCACCAGGGGCGAGCGGGTGTGGACGATGACCTCGGTGGTGGGACAGAGCAAGAGCACCTCCAGGCAGCGCCGGCTCAGCCGGTATTGCCGCTCCAGGGGCTGGTAGGGATCCGTGGCCGAGGCCATGAAGACCCGGGCCTCGTGCAGCTTGTGGCGCTGGGACCAGAGCAGCTCCGGGGCGTTCAGCTTGGGCGAGACCCAACCGCCCCAGTCATCGGGCTTGTGCAGGGCGTTGGGATATTCGCGAACGTAGCAGTAGCGGCAGCCATGCCCGCAGCCGCGGTAGGGGCTGAGGGCGAACCCGAAACCGTAGCGCTCATCCTTCTGGGGACGCAGGATGGACCGAGCCTCCTCCGGCTCCACCTGCAGGTCCTTGAAGAGCGCGGGGGGGTCCGAGGGCAGCGGCAGGGGTGTCATGTCCCCAGTTTTCGTCTTTTATTCGTCAAGTCAAGGGGTGAGGGGTGCCCGGGGGATGACATTGATGCGGCCATTGATTTCCAGGATGGCGACCCGCACCTCCGCCAGGTCGGTGAGGCCCGCCTGCCGGACCGAGGCCATCAGTTCGTGCTGGGTGATCCGCTCCGAGGCCAGCATCCTCTCGTCCATCACGCCGTTGTGGACCAGGATCTGGGGCCGACCTTCCAGCAGAGTCTCGGCCCGCTTGCTGCGCCAGGTGAGCCAGCCCATGAAGGCGTTCACCGCCAGCAGGGTGGCCACCAGGATGAAGCCCGCGGCCACGCTGTTGTCCCCGCCGTTCATGCTGTTCTGCACGGCGTTGCTGAGCACCAGCAGCAGCACCAGGTCGAAGGGAGCCAGTTGGCCCACCTGCCGCTTGCCCGTAAGGCGCAGTGTGATCAGCAGGAAGCCGTACACCAGCAGGCCGCGCAGCACGAACTCCCACCAGGGCTGGGTGAGCTTCCACAGCGAGACCCCCAAGGACAGGGAGCCGTCCAACAGCGCAAAGCAAAACATGGCCTCTCCAAAAGAAGGGGGCGGCAGCCGAAGGACTCCGTCCCCATCCATGATTGACGACTGAAGCCTGATCCTACTGGATCTCGACCTTGAAGGTGATCGATCCCAGTTCAGCTCCCTGGTCCCCTAGGAGCTTCACGGTCCACTCGCCCTCATCACCCTCCCGAAAGGTGCGGTAGGCGTGGGTGCGGTAGGGCGAGCGGGGCACCTTCAGTGCCAGCTTCGAAGTCTTGTCCCCCTTGCTGAACACGCAGGACACCGTGGTGTCCGCGGCGCCCGTGACCTTGGCCCACACGAAGATCCGGGTACCTGGCGCGACCTTGAAGGCGGCGGCCTCGCCCACGATCTCCAACTTCTCCACGGCGGTGCCGATCTTCAATTCCGCCTGTGGAGGCGTGGCGGGGGCCTGAGCCAGGAGCAGGGTCGGTGCGAGGAGAAGGGTGAGCAAGCAGTGGCGCATGGGACCTCCTGGGTCGGATTGCGGCCCCATTCTGGGATGAAGTCCCTCTCCTGTCACGAAGTCGGCTAGCTCCAGGTTTCCAGGCCTTCCACGATGTCCCGCACGCCGGGGCCGAACCGTGCGTTGCTGAGCCAGTCCACGCCCACCGGCAGGCCCCCGAGGGTCGCCTGCACCCGGGCGCGGTGACCCAGCTCCGGGCGCGGGATGGCCCGCTCGGCGCGCTCGTGGCGCACGGCGGCGGCATCGCTGAGGGTGGGGATCCAGTGCTTCAGCCGGGCGAAGATGCCCTCCCAGGCGTCCAGGTCCGCGGGCTTCCCGAAGGCGCCGCCGATGAAGCTGCGCAGTTGCATGAAGCCCGCCGGGGTGCTCTGGGGGTCCATCCAGGAGGGCACCAGGGACCCCAGGTAGCCGCGCCCTTCGGGCGGATGGATGAGGAAGCCGAAGCTGTCCTTCAGGGCCGGCAGCGGGGCGTGGCGGCTGTGCCAGAGGTCCACGGAGGTGTAGGGGATGGCCGCCAGGGCCTCGGCGCTCTGGGGAGCCACGGGCCCCAGCAGCAGCGCCGCCTCGAAGGCCGGCAGCGCCAGCACCACCCGATCCGCTTCCCGCGTTTCGCCGCCACCGCTCACGCGCCAGCGGCCATCGGGCAGCGATTCCATGCGCTCCGCGCGCAAGCCCGTGCGCACCTTGGCCAGCCGCGCCCGGAGCCGGATGGGCAGCTGGCCCATGCCCCCCTCGGGCACCACCATGTGGCTCACGCCGCTCCTGCGGATGCCATTCACCAGGCTGCCGGTGGCTTCCCACTGGCGCAGCTTCGGGATGGCATCCACGGAGAGAATTTCGGGCGGCGCCGCCAGCACGCCCGCCACCATGGCCGGCAGCAGCTCCGTGGCCACGCCCCGGCCCAGGCGGCGGGTGATGAAGGCGGACAGCCCTTCCTCGGGCTCGGCCCCCCGCACGGGGATGAAGGGCTCGGCCATCATGCGCAGCTTGGCGCCCAGAGGCATCAGAGGCGAGAACAGCAGGGCCGGAGGCGAAGCGGGCACGGGGATGAGCCGCCCGCCCTTCCCCACCCAGCGGGCGCCGGTGCCGGGGGACTTGAAGGGCAGCTCGATGGAAGCAAAGAGGCGGTCCACGGCCGTCCCCTTCTGCCATAGCACGCCCTGGGGGCCCGTTTCGTAGTGCCCGCCTTCCCAGGGCAGGGTCTTCATCCAGCCACCGACGCTTTCGGCCGCCTCCCAGACTTCCACGGCCTCGCCGCGCTGCTGCAGGTGCCAGGCGGCCGCGAGGCCAGTGAGCCCGCCGCCGAGGATCAGGGTGCTCATGGGAGGATCTCCAGGACGCGCCGGGTGAGGCAGCGGATGTAGGCAGGGTCAGTACCCGGGGGGGGCACGCGGCGGTAGGTGCGGATGCCGGCCTGGTCGGCCACGTGCCGATACTCGATGTCCAGCTCGTGCAGGGTCTCGATGTGCTCCGTGACGAAGCTCACGGGCACCACGATGACGTCCTTGCCACCCATGGATTCCAGCACGGACTTGAGCGGCGGTTCCAACCAGCGCACCGGTCCCGTGCGGCTCTGGTAGGCCAGCAGGTACCCGCCGGGCAGCTCGCCAATGCGGGCCTGCAGCGCTTCGCAGGTGGCGTGGATCTCCTTTTCGTAGGGATCGCCGGCCTCGATCTGGCGCACGGGCAGGCTGTGGGCGCTGAAGATCACCGTGGCGCCCGGGAGCTCCTGGAGGGCCGCCCGCAGGGGCCGCTCGAGGGCATCCAGGTAGTCGGGATCCGTGGCGTAATGGTCAACGCCCGGCAGAATTTCCATGCCGAGCCTGGCGGCCTCGATGGCCAGCTCCCGCAGACTGGATCCGGTGGTGGCCCGGCAGTCATGGGGGTAGAGGGTCACGGGCACGAGCCTGCGGATGCCCTGGCGCTTCAGGGCCTGCAACAGGCCCTTGGCCCGGGGCGCGGTGCAGCGGAAACACAGCTTCACCGCCTCCTCGCGGCCCGCCGTGCGCAGGGCCGCCCGCAGCGCGGAGGCCTGGAAGGCGCTCTCCCGCAACAACGGCGAGCCCCCGCCGATCTCCGCGTAGCGACCCTTCGCGCTGGGGGCGCGCAGGCGGGCGATCAGCCGGGCCAGGGGCGGCTGCAGCCAGGCGGGCCCCGGCAGCTTGATGAGATCCCGGTCCCCGAAGAGGGCCCTCAGGAAGGGCTCCACCTGCCCCAGGTTCACGGGACCGCCGAGGTTCAGGAGTAGGATCGCTGTGTCTCGCATCACCCTCCACCTTAGCGAGTCCCGGTGGGCGGATCGTCACGGAAGCCTGGACGGGGGCCCGGGCGCAACAGGAATGGACGGTGAGGTTGAAGCATCCCATAGACTGATCCCCACCCTGGAGCCCCCATGCCGCTGACTGCCTTCAACGCCCTGCCCGATTCAGCCCGGCTGTGGCTCCTGGCCCTATGCAGCCCCATTGAAGAAGCCCTTCTGGCCCCGGAGCTCGAAGCGTTGATGGGCCGCTGGCATCACAAAGGAGTGCAGTACCGGGGGGCATGGACGCTCCTGGAAAACCGCATCGTGGCCGTGGCCGAGCCCACCCTGGCCACCGAGCCCTCGGGCTGCGCCATCGATGGCATGCTGCGGGGCATGCGTCAGCTCACGGAGCGCCTGGGCCTGGCCCTGGAGGATCCTCAGTCCGTGATCGTGCGGCGGGCGGATGGTCTCCAGGCGATTCCGCGCCCCGACCTTGAGGCCCACCTGGGGGAGGGCACCCTGGACGCCACCACCCCGGTGCTGGATCTGGCCCTGCTCACCCTGGGCGACCTCCGCCAGGGCAAGCTCGAGCGCCCCCTGGCCGCCACTTGGATCGGCCGGAAGTACAAACTTCAGGCCCCGGTCTCCACCGAGGCCTGAAAGATCGTGTCGGAATCCTAGAAGATCGATTCGCCGGGCTTGCGCCGCCAGGCTTCGGAGCGCTTCTGGCCCTCCGCCTTGGGCTTGCCATCCTTGGCCGCCGCGAGGGTCTGCAGGAGTGAGCCGCCCATCTTGGACGCCACGCTCTTGGCCAGGGCCGGAGCGGCAGGAAGAACGAGAGCATTCACGGGGCCAGCAGCGGGGCTTTCAGCCTCGACGCTCTTGGCGGTGATCTCCTTGAGGCGCTTCTGGTACCACACCTTCCGTTTGGGATCCATGACCCGCATGCTCGGGGCCTTTTCTCCCTTCTTCAGGACCTTGGGCTTGGGCTTCTCTCGGTCTTCCCGCAACACGGAATCGGGTTTTGCTGCTTCTTCAAGGATCTTCGCCAGGTTGCCAAGGCCACGCAGGGTCATCATGTGCGGTTGTATCTCCAGAAGGGGCCACGGGCCGCCATTCATAAGCCTAACGGCAAAGCCTTTGCCTACATAGTGATTTCCGACAAGAGGCGGGGGTTTTTCGCCAACCGGGGGCTCGCGGCGCCTGGGACACTTGTGCCCATGGGCACCTCCATCTTCATCCTCAAGTCGCGGCTCGACGGGCTTTGCGCCCAGTACGACACGGATTTGGCGCTGGGGAAGGACCCCCTGAGCGTGGTGCTGGGGTACCCGGAGCCCCTGGACCGAGAGGTCGCCGCCTTCGTGGCGGCCCACCTGGCCTATGGCCGGGTGGACCCCATGATCCGGGCGGTGCGGGCGATCCTGGTGCCCCTCGGGGACCGGCCGGCGAAGCGCCTGCGGGAGGGCACGGAAGCTATGCTCAGGGAGGATTTGACCCGCGCCCTTGGACCCTGGGCCTGGCGCTTCCACACCGGGCCCGACCTGGTGGCCTGGTTGCTGGCCTGGAAGCGGCTCGACGGGGAAAGCGGCCAGGGCCTGGAGGCCCATCTGCTTCCCGGGCCCGAGGAGGCTTCCGATTCGGCCCTCTCCCGGCTGGTGCAGCGGTTGCGGCGCGAACTGCCGGCTTCCCGCGGAACGCGCTTCTCCCTGCCCGATCCCGCGGAAGGGGCGGCCTGCAAGCGCTGGCGCATGTTCCTCCGCTGGATGGTGCGCCCCTCCTGGCCCGACCTCGGCCTTTGGACGCGGCTTTCCCCGGACCGATTGATCATCCCCCTCGATACTCACGTGGCCCGGGTGTCCCGCTTCATCGGCCTCACCCATCGGGCCACGCCGGATGGAAAGATGGCCCGCGAGATCACCGACGCCCTGCTCCGCCTCGACCCCGCCGACCCCCTCCGATACGACTTCGCCCTCAGCCACCTGGGCATCTTGGGCGACTGCCCAGGCGTCCGGAAACGCAACACCTGTGCGGGGTGTGCGCTGTACTCTGTGTGCCGAGCAGGCTCAGAATCCGCTGCGCGGATTCTGAGTTAGGAGAAGAGATCGGAATTCATTCGGGTGACGGATGGCCAGCGTTGCGCTGGGCGCGAAGGGAGTAGCGGCCTTTGCTTCTTTATCCAATGTCGGAACCGAGGGCCGGGCTTGCCACGTGCGCGACCAAGTGGGTCGCGGAGCAAAGCCCAGTGGGCTTTGCGGAGCGGGGACCCACTGGGAGCGTAGGCCAGTGCCGATTCGCGAAGGCGCAGCCTGAGCGATGGTCAGCCTGGCCCCGAAAGGGGCCGGGCTGACCACGGCACTCGAGGTAACGACTTAGGGCTGCTTCTTCCGACCTGACCCGGTTCGTCGCACCCCGATGCATGGGGCCCGGCTTGGACCCAGCCTAACCGCGATCGCAGCTTCCCTGCCAACGCGGCCTCCGCAGAAGCCCTTTCAGGCCCGAGATGCGATGATTTTCAAGGCAGTTTTAAGGACTGGAAAAATCAGCGGAGCACCCCTTGACACCCCTAGATGTTGGGGCCATCCTTTTCCTTCGGCACAACCCATAGAGGTCAGACCCCTTGTCTCCCCCTCCCGGGGATAGGTATGTACACCGCCAGGGTGAAGCCCCCTTTTCGAACAGCCCTTCTCCCCCCATTGCCCAGGACAGTCACATGAAGATCGCCCGCCACTTCACGAAGGCAGGTCACGATCCCTTGGAAGGGATCCCGTTCGTTCCGAGGACCAGCCGGATCTCCAAGCTCGACGGCACCGTGGTCTTCGAGGCGAAGGACGTGATGGTGCCCGAAACCTGGTCCCAGGTGGCCGTGGACATCCTGGCGCAGAAGTACTTCCGCCGGAAGGGCATCGATGCCCAGAACAGCGGCGAGAAGGACGCCCGGCAGGTCTTCCACCGCCTTGCGGGCTGCTGGCGCCACTGGGGCGAGACGAACAGCTACTTCGATACTGCCGAGGACGCCCAGGCCTTCTACGACGAGCTCACCTACATGCTCGCCAACCAGATGTGCGCGCCCAATTCGCCGCAGTGGTTCAACACCGGCCTGCACTACGCCTACGGCATCAGCGGCCCGGCCCAGGGCCACAGCTACGTGGATCCCCGCACGGGCGAGATGATGAAGTCCACCTCGGCCTACGAGCGTCCCCAGCCCCATGCCTGCTTCATCCAGAGCGTGGCCGACGACCTGGTGAACGAGGGCGGCATCATGGACCTGTGGACCCGCGAGGCCCGCATCTTCAAGTACGGTTCGGGCACCGGCACCAACTTCTCCAAGGTGCGCGGCTCCGAGGAACCCCTTTCGGGCGGCGGCCGCAGCTCGGGCCTCATGAGCTTCCTGGCCGTGGGCGACCGCGCCGCCGGCGCCATCAAGAGCGGCGGCACCACACGCCGCGCCGCCAAAATGGTCTGCCTGGACCTGGACCATCCCGATATCGAAGCCTTCATCGACTGGAAGGTGACCGAGGAACGCAAGGTGGCCATGATCGCCGCCGGCAGCGCCCTCGTGCGCCGCCACTGGGACGCCATCTGCAGGGCCGTCGAAGGCTCCACCTCCAGGGACGCCGATCCCAAGACCAACGAGGCCCTGCTGAAGGCCCTGGCCAAGGCCAAGCGCGAAGGCGTGCCTCCAGCCTTCCTGACCCAGTGCCTGGGCCGCCTGGCGGAGGGCGACTTCGCCCGGGATCTGGCGGGCTACGATACCTCCTGGGATGGCGAGGGCTACCTCACCGTGGGCGGCATGAACTCCAACAACTCCGTGCGCGTGCCCGATCCCTTCATGCGCGCCCTGGAGATGGACGGCGACTGGGACCTGAAGCGCCGCATCGACGGCAAGACCAGCAAGACCCTGCGGGCCAAGGACCTCTGGGAGAAGGTGAACAAGGCCGCCTGGGCCTGCGCCGATCCCGGCATCCAGTTCAACACCACCATCAACGACTGGCACACCTGCCCCGAGGATGGCCCCATCAACGCGAGCAACCCCTGCTCCGAGTACATGTTCCTTGATGACACCGCCTGCAACCTGGCCTCCCTGAACCTCTGCACCTTCCTCACGGAGGATGGCGGCTTCGACCTGGTGGGCTACCGCCACGCCATCCGCCTCTGGACCGTGGTGCTGGAAGTCAGCGTGCTCATGGCCCAGTTCCCCAGCGAGTCCATCGCCAAGCTCAGCCACGAGTTCCGCACCCTGGGCCTGGGCTACGCCAACCTCGGCGCCATGCTCATGCGCATGGGCATCCCCTACGACAGCGTGGAGGGCACCCAGTGGTGCGCCGCCCTCACCGCCATCCTCACGGGCGACGCCTACGCCGCCAGCGCCGAGATGGCCCGGGAGCTGGGGCCCTTCCCCGGGTACCAGAAGAACGCCGCCCACATGCTGCGGGTCATCCGCAACCACCGCCGGGCGGCCTACAGCGCCCCGGCTTCGGAGTACGAGCAGCTGTCCATCCGACCCCAGGGACTGCACGGCACCGGCGTGCCCAAGCGCATCGTCGAAGCTGCCCGGGAAAGCTGGGACACGGCCCTCACCTACGGCGAGCAGTGGGGCTTCCGCAATGCCCAGGTGACCGTACTGGCGCCCACGGGCACCATCGGCCTGCTCATGGATTGCGACACCACCGGCGTCGAGCCGGACTTCGCCCTGGTGAAGTTCAAGAAGCTGGCGGGCGGCGGCTACTTCAAGCTGGTGAACCGCGCCATCCCCGAGGCCATGGCCCGGCTGGGATACACCCCCGCGCAGATCCGCGACATCGAGCGGCACGTGGTGGGCTGGCTGCAGATCACGGATGAGACCCCGGGCATCACCCGCACCATGCTCAAGGCCAACGGCTGGGCCGAAGAGGAGATCGCCCTGGTGGAGCAGAAGCTCCCCACCGCCTTCGATCCCGCCTACGCCATCGACGTGGAGCGCCTGAAGAACGACTTCAGCCCCGAGCAGGTGGAGGCCTTCCTGCTGGCCCTCAGCGGCAGCATGACCGTGGAAGGCGCGCCCCACCTCAAGGATGAGCACCTGCCCATCTTCGACTGCGCCAACCGCTGCGGCCGCACGGGCCGTCGATACATCGCCCCCATGGGCCACCTGCGCATGATGGGCGCCGCCCAGCCCTTCCTCAGCGGCGCCATCAGCAAGACCATCAACCTGCCCGCCGAAGCCACCGTGCCGGAGATCGGCGCCATCTACGAGGCCAGCTGGCAGCTCATGCTCAAGGCCGTGGCCCTCTACCGCGACGGCTCGAAGATGAGCCAGGCCATGGCCACCAGCCTCGATCTGCTGGATGGGGCCGATACGCTCATGGACGACCAGGCCACCCACGCGGAAAAGACCCCCGCCCTGGCCCAGGCCCTCACCCAGCAGCTGGTGCGCACCTACCGGCGCCGTCTGCCCAACCGCCGGGGCGGCTACACCCAGGCCGCCACCATCGGCGGCACCAAGCTCTACCTCCGCACCGGCGAGTACGAGGACGGCAGCCTTGGCGAGATCTTCCTGGACATCCACAAGGAGGGCGCCGCCTTCCGGGCCGTGCTCAACTGCTTCGCCATCGCCGTGAGCATGGGCCTGCAGCATGGCGTGCCCCTGGAAGAGTTCTGTGACGCCTTCCTGTTCACCCGCTTCGAGCCCGGCGGCATGGTGGCCGGCAGCGACACCATCAAGCTCAGCACCAGCCTCATCGACTTCGTGTTCCGGGAGCTGGCCATCAGCTACCTGGGCCGCTACGACCTGGCCCACGTGGAGCCCGAGCAGCTCACCAACGCCGCCACGGGCCTGCGCCCCAACAGCAATGCCCCCGGCGTGCAGAGCAACTTGCCCAGCCTTCCCACGGGCACGCCCCTGCCCTTCCCGGACAGCCCCGCCGCCGGCGTTCCCGTCGCCTCCGCCGCCGCCCCCGTGCCCGTGCTGGTGACCGTATCGGGCGCCCGCTCCGCCGTGTCCGCGGCCCAGGCCGCCCGGGAGAAGGGCTACACCGGCGATCCCTGCCCCGAGTGCGGCCACCTCACCCTCGTCCGCAACGGTGCCTGCATGAAGTGTCAGACCTGCGGGGCGACGACGGGGTGCAGCTAGAAGTCCTATCAAGGCATTCTGGGAAGCGGAGGACTGCAGAGAAACAAAGGAGAGCGGAGAAGGACTAAAGCATCAGGCCAGCTGTTCTCTGCTTCCCTCCGCGCTTCCCCTTCCCTCCGCTTTTCCATTTCTTTCAAGACCACGGGGCAGCACGGTCGCAAGAAGGAACCCAACCCTTCAACATCCATCCGTGTAAATCCGTATTCATCCGTGGCTGAACCAGCTTTCCCGCCAGGGCCTTCTCAGCTCCGCTCCAGTTCCGCCACCGCCGCATCCAGCATCCACCGGGCAATGCTGAGAGCGCTGGGCAGCAGGGGCAGGTCGTTTCGGCTGAACCACCGGGCATCCTCCAGCTCGGCGGGGTTGGCGTTCAGCTCGCCGTCGAGGTGGTCGGCGGTGAAGGCCACCATGAGCCCGTTGGGGAAGGGCCAGGGCTGGCTGCCGAAGTAGTGGAGGTGGTGGACGCGGATGCCCAATTCTTCGGCCACCTCCCGGTGCACCGCCTGCTCCAGGGATTCCCCGGGCTCGGTGAAGCCCGCCACGGCGCTGTAGACACCCGGCTTGAAGTGAGGAGAGCGGGCCAGGGCCCACTCCCGGTCCGGCCCCTCGCCCCGGCCGATGAGCACGATGACGGCCGTGGTGTTGGAGGGGAAGACCGAGATGCCGCAGTCCGGGCACTCCAGGCTGTATCCCTCGCCGGGCTCCAGTTCCGTGGCGCAGCCGCCGCAGAAGCGATGCCCCGCCTCCCACTCCAGCCACTGGTAGGCCCGGCCCGCCAGGGCCCAGGCCTCTGGGTCGAGCCGGTCGAAGGCCTCCCGGAGCCCCAGGGCCTCCACGCCCTCGGGCACGGGCTCGGCTTCCGCCACCCGCTCCACCAGGACTCCCTCAGGCAGAGTCAGGCTCACCTCCGCCTTCACCTCCGGCAGCGCGCCCGCGCACAGCCACAGGTGGTCCCCCTGGAAGACGATTCGTCTTTCGCTCATGACCCCTCCGGCCAGAATCGACCCTTCAGGATAGCCCTTTCGAGTCAGACAAAGAGCACGGCGTGGACTGGCGGCAGGTGCTCGGCCAGGGTGAGCCAGTCGTCGCCCTGGTTTTCGCTGATCCACACGGAGCCCGTGGTGGAGCCGAAGGCCAGCCGCTCGCCCGTTTCATCAAGGTCCAGGGCATGGCGGTACACCAGGTCGTAGGCCCAGGCCTGGGGTAGGCCCTTGTGCAGCGTTTCGAAGCTGCGCCCGCCATCCCGGGTGCGGTTCACCACCACCTTGCCCTCGGCGGGAATGCGCTGCTCGTCCTTGATGGCCGGCACGAACCAGGCAGTGAGGGGGTCCTTCGGATGCACCACCACGGGAAAGCCGAAGACCGAGGGCTTCACATCCTTGATCTCGGTCCAGGTCATGGCGTCGTCGGTGCTGCGGAAGATGCCGTTGTGGTGCTGCACCCACCAGTGGTCCGGCGCCGCCGGGCACTGCACCAGGCGGTGGGGATCCTGGGATTCGGGGGCCTCCACCAGCTCGGGGGGCGCGTAGTCCGCACGCATGCCCTTCGTATGGGCCGACCAGGTGGCCCCGCCGTCCTCGGTGATCCAGACGCCGCCGCTGGAGACGGCGATGGCCACGCGATTGCCGTCCCGGGGGTCCACGCAGACGGAGTGGATCCCTGGGGCGTCCGCCCCCCCGCCCATCCACTTCCGGCGCTCCGGCATGTGCCAGAGGGAGTCCACCAGCTGCCAGGTGGCGCCGCTGTCCTCGCTTCTGAACAGGCCCCCCGGCAGGGTCCCGGCCCAGAGCAGCCCTGGCTGGGAGGCCAGACCCGGCGCCAGACACCAGAAGCGGATGAGGCGCCAGGGGATCTCGCGACCCATGAAGTCCTTCTCCACATGGCCCTCGGGCGGGGTGGGATAGGCGGGCACGCCCAGCTCCTCCCAGGTGGCGCCACGGTCTTTGGATTGGTGCAGCTTGGCGCCGAAGTGACCGTGGTCCAGGGCCGCGTACCAGGCGCCGTCCCGGCGATCCTGCATGGCGAGGGAGACGTTGTCCCCCAGGAAGAAGACGCCCTCCAGGGCCCACCTCCCCATGCCCTTGCGGCGGGCGGAGAAAAGCCCCTTCCGGGTGGACACCAGCAGCTGGTCAGCCATTTCAACCTCCGGAAAGCGCCTGCATGACATAGATTTCGGCCGCCGTGGCGACGGGATCGCCCAGGGTCAATCGGTCTGTGATGGCCTCGCCATTCACGAAGATCGCCATGTGGAACCGCAGGGCACCGTGCTCATCCAGCACGTAGCCCCGGAGCTTCGGATACAGAGTGAAGGCCGCCTCCAGGCTTTCCCGCACCGTCGCCCCTGCCACCTCGCAGGGCGGACAGGGCACGTGGCGCTGGAGGTTCTGCGTGAAGGCGACGCGAGGCATGGGGATCCGGAGAGGACCCGCCACTGTGCCCCTGGCCGAGCTCCCTGTCAAGACAGGCGCATAAGGCCGGTTGTCGAATCACGATTCTGGCGGCTACTCCGGGGAAGCAGTTTCATCGCAGAAATTGCAGAAAAAAACGCAGGGAGTCTCCCCCCTGCGTCTCTGGTTGGATCTGAAAGCTAGATGAGTCCGAGTTCCTTCACGGCCTGGCGCTCTTCGTCCAGTTCCTTGGCAGTGGCGTCCATCTTGGCGCGGCTGAAGGCGTTGATCTCCAGCCCCTTCACGATGGCAACCTCACCGTTCTTCACGGTGACGGGGAAGCCGTACACCAGGCCCTGGGGCACGCCATAGCTGCCGTCGGATACGAAGGCCATGCTGGTCCAGTCGCCCTCGGGGGTGCCAAGCGCCCAGCTCTTCATGTGATCGATGGCGGCGTTGGCGGCGCTGGCGGCGCTGCTGAGTCCGCGGGCCTCGATGATGGCGGCGCCCCGCTTGGCGACGGTGGGAATGTAGGTGGTCTCGTACCAGGCGTGGTCATTGACCAGGTCGTAGGCGCTCTTGCCGTCCACGGTGGCGTGGTAGAGGTCGGGGAACTGGGTGACGCTGTGGTTGCCCCAGATGGTCATCTGCTTGATGGCAGTGACGGGCTTGCCGGTCTTCTCCGCGAGCTGGGAGATGGCGCGGTTGTGATCCAGGCGCACCATGGCGTGGAACTGGGTGGCCTTGAGCTTGGGGGCGTTGGACAGGGCAATGAAGGCGTTCGTGTTGGCGGGGTTGCCCACCACCAGCACCTTCACGTTGCGGCTGGCCACTTCGCTCAGGGCGTGGCCCTGGGGCTTGAAGATGCCGCCGTTGGCGGTCAGGAGGTCGCTGCGTTCCATGCCGGCCTTGCGCGGCAGGGCGCCCACCAGCAGGGCGTAGTCGACGTCCTTGAAGGCCACCATGGGATCGTCGGAGACCACCACGCCCGCCAGCAGCGGGAAGGCGCAGTCCTTCAGTTCCATGACCACGCCGTTGAGGGCCTTCAGCGCCGGGGTGATCTCCAGCAACTGGAGGATCACGGGCTGGTCATTGCCCAGCATCGCGCCACTGGCGATGCGGAAGAGCAGGCTGTATCCGATCTGACCGGCAGCGCCGGTGACGGCCACGCGAACGGGGAGCTTCATGCGGGTTCCTCCTGGGTGATTGGGGTCATTCTATACCCCGATGTCCACCTGAAAAGACGCCAGCACTGAATCGTGACGAAGGTCCAACCTCAACCCTTTGAGTACCTACATGTCATGATTCGAGGCTCTTCACCACCGAGGCCCCGCCTAGCATGCGCATCTGATTGAGGATCCAGGCCTGCCGTCCGCGGACATATTCGCTGGGGGCATTCGCGTGGAACCTGCGGGGATTCGGCAGCACGGCCGCCAGCAGCGCCGCCTCGGTCGGCGCCAGTCGTCTGGCGGGTTTTCCGAAGTAGGTGCGGGCCGCCGCCTCCGCCCCGTACACCCCATCCCCGAACTCCACGATGTTCAGGTAGACCTCCAGAATGCGCTTCTTGGACCAGCCGGCTTCGATGAGCAGGGTGAACCAGGCCTCCAGTCCCTTCCGGGTCCAGGAGCGGCTGTTCCAGAGGAAGAGGTTCTTGGCGGTCTGCTGGGACACCGTGGAGGCGCCCCGCTTGCGGCGGCTCTTCTCGTTGTGCTGGACCGCCTTCTCGATGGCCTGCCAGTCGAAGCCGAAGTGCTCCGCGAAGTTCTGGTCCTCCGCCGCGATCACCGCCGCGCCCAGGTTCGGCGATATCTCTTCGAGCGGCACCCAGCGGTGGCGGGAGGCGTAGGGCTTGTCGCTGGACCAGGATTCCACGCGCCGCTGCACCATCAGCCCCGAGACGGGCACCGGCACCCACCGGAAGACCAGTACAAGCACCAGATTCAGGGCCAGGAAGACCCCCACCCCCCAGGCCAGGCCCACCAGGAGCCGCCGCATCCAGCCTCGTCTTGTCGCCATCGTATCCAGTCCCGTCGCGAAACCTATAGTCTGCCAGTCCGCGGGCCGATGCGAGCCTAAGGCTTCCCTGACGGGGGAGCCCCACCCGGAGCCCAGCTTGATGTCCGTCCAGCAGGAGCAGCGGAAGTACCCCCGCATGAGCGTCTCTGACGCGGAATACGGCGTCCGTTTCCAGGTAGGGGGCCTGGCCATCCGCGAAGGGCGCCTGGTGAACCTCAGCGCCGGTGGCTGCGGGATCGAGGTGGCCATCACCGATGTATGGCTGCTGGACGTGGGCGATGTCCTGGAAGACTTCCACGTGGACCATCCCGACCTGCCGGCCGTGCCCCTGTCGGCCCTGGTCATGCGGATGCTCGGGAAGGTGCCGGGGAAGACCAGCGGATACGTCCTCGTAGGGGTCGAGTTCCAGCGGATCACCCCCTTCGTGCGGAACCTCATCGCCGATCACGTGAGCGCCCGGATGGGTCCGGAGTGACCGGCCCCACCAGGATCATGGGCCGCTGCCCGGCTGCCGATGCCATTCCAGAGGCGGGGGCCACCCCATGAAGCAATCCCCCTTCGAGATGTTCCTGGATCGGCTGGACCCTGATGGGCGGGAGCACCAGCTCGCCTTCTTCCGGATCATGGCGGCCGCGGGCCCCGATGCCATGGAGAGCCTGACGGAGCGGGTCCACCGGGTCTCCTGCCCGGCGGGTCTCAAGCAGCTGGTCCTGGAGTTCAGCTTCTACTTCCCCTGGCCCCAGTGGGTCCCGGTCATCGAGCGCCTGCTCCGCCACGAGAAGCACCTGGAGCTCTTCGAAACCGGGGTCCACGCCCTGGGCCGGATCGGCACGACCGAGGCCCTCGACGCCCTGCGGGAGCTCTCCCTCACCCGGGCCACACCCACCTTCCGCCAGCTGGTGGACCAGGCCCTCCGGGAATCCGACCCCGCTGAGGCCTTCCAGCACCATTTCTCCCGGCTGCTCCAGGGCAGCGCCCATCCGGCGGACGCCAACGAAGGCGCCCACCAGCTTTCCCGGCTGCTCGGCCCCCACCACCTGGAACCGCTCAAGGCCGGCGTGAGCCACCCGGATCCGCTGGTCTTCCGCCACGCCCTGCGGCTCATCTGCCAGATCCCCACCCCGGAAGCGGCTGCCTTCCTGCTGGAGTATCTGGAGGACATCCAGCGGGATGCCATGGAGGATCGCGAAGCCCGGGTCATCCTGACCGGCTTCCGGGCCCTGCCCCGCCCGGAGGTGCTGGAGAAGGCCATCCAGCTCCTGTCCGCCCGCTGGGAGGGGCCGCAACCCGACGCCGTGGCGGACCTGGCCTCGGGCCAGGCAGACCGCATCCAGGCCGCGGTCGCCACGCTGCGCCAGGCCGGCACCGGCATCCTGGATGTCCTCCTGGCCGATACCCTCCAGGCGGCCCTGGACGAGAAGCCGGCCCACCTGGCCAAGTTCCTGTCCCAGGCGGGCGAATCGGCCCACCAGCGCACCCGGCGCCTGGACTTCGCCCTGCTCACGGCAGCCCAGGGGCTGGCGGAGCTGGCGGGCCGGGGGCACATCCAGATCGATGCGCTGCTGCCGTCCCTGGCGGAGCCCCTGAGGCAGGGCACCGGCAATGCGGGCGTGGCCAGCGCCCTCGCCTCGGTGGTGCCCGTCGGAGACCAGGAACTCCTGGACCTCCTCCTCGGCCAGGCCGAAGGCGCCCTGCGGAGCGCCGCCCTGGAGGTCCTCGGCGGCCGGAGGGATCCGGACCTGCGCCCAGCCCTCCTGAGGCTGCACCGGGATGCCATCGCCGATATCGCCGACCGGAGCCTCTGGCACCTGGGACAGCTGCCGGATCCCGAAGGCACCGCCCGGACCTTGCTTGGGAACGCGGATCCCGAGGAGGTCCTGGTGGGCCTCCGGTTCATCGCCATGCACAAGCTCGTGGCGCTGGTGCCAGACCTCCTGAAGCTGGCGGCCGTGGAGCAGAGGGAAACCCTGCTGCTCGCCACCTACAGGGCCCTGGGTGAGGTGGGATCCGCCCAGGCCGTGGAACCCCTGCTGGGTTTCCTGCAACTCGCCATGGCCCCGCCGGTCCAGGTGGCCATCGCCGAAGCCCTTCGCGATCTGGGCGATGGCCCGGGGGCCGTCGCGCTCTGCGGGAAGGTCAGAGAGCTCAAGAGCCCCGAGCTCTGCACGGTGGCACTGGAGGCCCTCGCCCGGGCCCACAACACGCCAGACCGGCCCCTGCCCGCGGTGGAATCAGCCCTGCTGGTCACCATGACCCGGGGTGGCTGGTCCGCCCGGAATCCCTGGCCCCTGCGGCCGCGCATCGTGGACGCCTTGGTGGCGGTCCAGGTGCCGGGCCGGAGCATGTGGATGGAGCTATCCAACCTGGTCCAGACCACCCTCGGCGAAAAGCGCGCACCGGGAGCCGTCTCCACCGAGGACGTGGCCCGGATGCAGGCCGGGGCGAGGCTCCTGGTCCAGAGGGCCCAGGGCTGAGCGCGGCCCGCCTTGTGCTTCCCATGGCCGGGTGCTAGCTTGGCTTCTAGCCGACCCCACCATGACCCATTCCAGCCTCCCCATCATCTCCGCCGCCATCGCGATCATTCGGTCGCGCGAGGGGGCATAGGCCGGATCACTCCACGAATCCAAGCCACCCCCCGCACCGCAAGGTCGGGGGGTGTTTCGTTACCAGGAGCAGAACTTGAACTCTGAAGCAGCCCAGTCCCCTTCCCGCGATCTCCTCGAGCGCATCCTCACGGCCCTGGTCTACGACGTGGCCATCGAATCCCCCCTGGAGCCCGCCCGGCAGCTGTCGGCGCGCCTTGGCGCCGCCGTCTGGTTCAAGCGCGAGGACCTCCAGCCGGTGTTCTCCTTCAAGCTGCGGGGAGCCTACAACAAGATCGCCCACCTGAGCGAGGCCACCCGCGCCCGTGGCGTCATCGCCGCCTCGGCGGGCAACCACGCCCAGGGCGTGGCCCTGGCCGCCCAGCGGCTGGGCTGCCGGGCCACCATCGTCATGCCGGTCACCACCCCCAGCATCAAGGTCGATGCGGTGCGGGCCCTGGGGGCCGAGGTGGTGCTGCAGGGGGACTCCTTCGAAGGGGCCTTCGCGCACTCCCAGGCGCTGCAGGCGGAGCTGGGCGCCACCTACATCCACCCCTACGACGACCTGGATGTCATCGCCGGCCAGGGCACCATCGGCCTGGAGCTTCTGCGCCAGATGCCCCGGGGCATGGAGGCGGTCTTCGTGCCCGTGGGCGGCGGCGGCCTCATCGCGGGCATCGCGGCCTACCTGAAGCGCCTGCAGCCGGGCATCCGCGTCATTGGCGTGGAGCCCTTGGATGCCGATGCCCTGAGCCAGTCCCTGGCGGTGGGACACCGGGTGAAGCTGGACCAGCCGGGCCTCTTCGCCGACGGCGTGGCCGTGAGCCAGGTGGGCGAGCACACCTTCCCGCTCTGCCAGGCCTTCGTGGACGAGGTGGTCCTGGTGGGCACGGACGAGATGTGCGCCGCCATCAAGGATGTGTTCCAGGAGAACCGGTCGATCCTGGAGCCCGCGGGGGCCCTGGCGGTGGCGGGACTAAAGGCCTGGGCCGAGCGCCACCGGAACCGGCCCAGCCCCGGCGCCCTGGTGGCGATCCTGTCCGGCGCCAACACCAACTTCGACCGCCTGCGCTTCGTGGCCGAGCGGGCCGAGCTGGGCGAGCGGCGCGAGGCCATCCTGGCGGTCACCATCCCCGAGCGGCCCGGCAGCTTCCGGTCCTTCTGCGAGCGCATCGGCCAGCGCTCCATCACCGAGTTCAACTACCGCTACGCGGATCCGAAGCGGGCCCACATCTTCGTGGGCCTCCAGGTGGCCGATCGCGCCGAGACCCGGCTGCTCCTGGAGCGCCTCCGTGCCGATGGACTGGAGGCGGAGGACCTCAGCGAGAACGAGATGGCCAAGCTCCACATCCGCCACCTGGTGGGCGGCCGGGCACCCTCCGTGAGCCACGAGCGGGTGCTGCGCTTCGAGTTCCCGGAGCGGCCCGGCGCCCTGCTCCGCTTCCTGGATCGCATGAATGCCGGCTGGAACATCTCCCTCTTCCACTACCGGAACCACGGCGCCGACTATGGTCGCGTGCTGGCGGGCATTCAGGTGCCTCCCGAGGACCAGCCCGAATTCGAGGCCTTCCTGGACCAGCTGGGCTACGCCTGGGTGGACGAAGGTGCCAATCCCGCCTACCGGCTGTTCCTGGCCTGAACCCGACCTCGCGTTACCAACCAAGGCTCGAAAGGAAAAAGCCAACGCGAATGCGCAAAGGCCCGATGAAGGCGAGCGGAGCTGAGCCGGGATCTGGATTCCTGCTCTTTCCCTTTGCGGTCTCTGCGCCTTTGCGTGGATCATCTTTTTCTCGGTGGAGGACGGCATGAGCGAGCAACTGACGGGACCAGAACTGGTGGCCCTGGTGCGGCGGGTGTTCCAGCCCCAGCCCGGTGAAACAGCCCTGGCCATTCTGGTGGATCTGCCGGACGCCCGGGTGCCCGATGATGCGGGCTGGACCGAGCGCCGGGCCATCGCC
This sequence comes from Candidatus Geothrix skivensis, assembly GCA_016721195.1. Lineage (GTDB taxonomy): Bacteria > Acidobacteriota > Holophagae > Holophagales > Holophagaceae > Geothrix > Geothrix skivensis. The sequence continues at coordinate 1,059,307 of JADKIO010000005.1, forward strand.
ACCCAGTGGGCGGAGCAGCTCGCGGCCCACCGGGAAGAGCTGGGCCTGGCCACCCACCTTGTGGTGTACCCGAACATCCACACCAACAACGGCGACCTGCCGGAGCGGGCCTGGCTCCGGGGCCCCGGGCCCCTGCCCGCCGTGGAGGACCTGGACCCGGCGGCTGCCATCACCTTCGAAGAGATCTACGCCACCCACCCCATCCTCATCGCCATCACCAAGTTCTCGGCCACGGCCCCGCTGAAGCTGGCGGCCAAGAAGCACCCCATCCGCGCCGCCACCATGCCGGGCTTCCGGGCCGACATGATCCCGGCTCTGCGCCTGGACTACACCGAGGTGAACCGCCGGGTGAACCTGCTGAAGGACCTGCTGGACCGGGCCGAGGGCGCGGATTTCCGCTTCGCCACGCCCAGCGGCCCCTGCGAGCTGCACGTTGACTTGCGCCACCGCACGGGCCACGCCTCCGGTGGCCTGCTGCCCAAGCCCGGCGTAGCGGGCAACCTGCCTTCGGGCGAGGCCTACATCGTGCCCTACGAAGGCGAGCTGCCCGGCGATCCCAGCCGCACCTCAGGCATCATGCCCGTGCAGTTCGGCACCGAGATCGTGCGCTACCGCATCAGCCGGAACAAGGCGCTCGAGGTGCTCAGCCAGGGCCCGAAATCGGATGAGGAGGCCGCCCTGCTGGCCAAGGAGCCCGCCTACGGCAACCTCGCCGAGCTGGGCCTGGGCGTGCTGGCGGCCTTCGGCGTGAAGCCCATCGGCGAGATCCTGCTGGACGAGAAGCTGGGCCTCCACCTGGCCTTCGGCCGCAGCGATCACTTCGGCGGCCAGGTGGGTCCCGCCCAATTCTCCGGCCCCGAGGCGGTCATTCACATCGACCGCGTCTACGTCCCCGAGACCCAGCCCGACGTGGCGGTGCTGGCGGTGGACCTGACCATGGCCGATGGCAGTACCGTGGCGCTGATGCGGGATGGGGAATACGCGGTGGGGTTCTGACCGCCCGTTCATGTTCGGGCACGGGTTCGACAGCCGGATGGCAGCAACCCCGCTGAGGGCCGAGATCCGTACCCGGAGCTGAGGGGCCGGGACCTTCCGGTGACCTTAGTTAAAAAACAAAAAATTCAATGTTTTTTCTATATCAGTTTGCTAGGCTCGACGGATGCCCCACCTCCGCCTCCGGCAGTGACCGGACCCGCGGTGGGGGGGACTTTTCTTGCGGAGAGGCAGACTGGAATGACCCGGCTCAAGAGCATGGTGCTCTGGAAATCCATCCTGCTTACCGCACTGTGCAGCCTGGCCATCTTCGGCCTCTGGTGGTGGGGGCTCGTCCACTCGGTGGAAACCCAGGGCCGTGCCCGCGCCGAGGATTCCCTGGTCCAGGTGAAGCAGATCATCGCCCGGGAGTTCAGGCGGGCTGAAGTGACCGGGAACGCCTTCGGCTCCTGGTGGACCGGGGAAGAGGGCCGCCTGGACGGACCGGAGAGCCTCCAGAGCGTCATCCCCTTCCTGGAGAAGGGGGCCATCATCACGAATCTCATCCTGAGCCGCAGGAACGGTGATTCCGCCTGTGTCGTGCGTCGGGATGGGGAATGGAACCTCCTCCTCTTCAAGGCGGCCAGGAATCCCCGGCGCTTCAGGCTGGAGAAGGGGCGCTGGATGCCCGGGGCAGGACGGGAGCAGGAAGTCTATGATGCCCGTGAGCGCTTCTGGTACCGGTTCGGAGCCGCCCAGGCGGCACAGGCCTGGACGCCCGACGCCTACCGCTTTTTCGCCTCCACTGTGGCTGGATTCACCTATGCCGTTCCGATCCACAACGCCGATGGCCTCCTGGAGGGCGTCGTGGGCGTGGACGTGTCGCTGGAGGAGCTGACCCAGCTGATCTGGGAGAACCGACCCACGCCGGCCACCCGGATCATCATCACGGACCCCGCCGGACGCCTGCTCGTGCCCCCGCATGTGCCGGAGATGCTGGATCCCATCTCCCGCTACACCTACCACCTGGCACCCCTGTCGCCGGCCCTCAAGCAGGGCCTCATGACCGGCCGCATGGCCGGTGCCCCCGGAGAAAACCCCAGGTTCCTTGATCCGGACAAGGCCTATGTGGGCACCTCAGGGGCCTTCGCCTCCCAGGGCGAGCCCCGCATGGACCTCCACATCGCCATCCCGAAGGATGACCTCTTTCCCGGCCAGAGGCGCTACGCGGTGTTCACCTTCCTCCTGGCCCTCACCATCGTCCTGGGCGTGGCCTGGACCCTGCTGGACCTCCACCGCCGCGTGGTCCGCCCCATGCACCAGCTCGCCGAGGAGACGATAGCCCGCCCCGGAGATCCGCCGGAGGCCATGAACTTCAACTCCGACATCTGGGAACTGCAGCGCGTCGGGGAGAAATTGCACCTGGCCGGGCGGGCCGATCAGGAGCGCCAACGCCTCATGCACCAGGTGGAGCAGAGCCAGCGGGTGGATTCCGTCGGCGTCCTGGCGCCGGGCATCGTTCACGACGTGAACAACCAGCTGACCATGGTGCTGGGCCAGCTGGGGATATGCCGCACCCTGCTGGAAGACCATCCGGAGCTCCACGCCCATCTGCAAGCCGCCGAAGGGGCCACCACCAAGTGCGCGGAGGTGCTCCGGGCCCTCATGGATTACAGCCGCCCCGACCATGGCAGCCGGGAGCTGCTCAGCCTGAATGTCCTGGTGGAGGAGGCGGCCTCGCTCCTGCGACGGGTCCTGGGGCCTGCCGTCCGGGTGGAGGAGGATCTCGCCCGGGATCTCCCGCTGCTGTTCGGCGAACCGGTCAAGCTCCAGCAGGTGCTCGTGAACCTCGGACTCAATGCCCGGGATGCCATGCCCGGCGGAGGCCTGCTCCGGTTCCGCACCTTCCGCTTCAACGACAGGGCCTGCCTCGAGGTGGAAGACAACGGCTGTGGCATGGGCGAGGAGGTGAAGCGGCGCATCTTCGAGCCCTTCTTCACCACCAAGGAACCCGACAAGGGCACCGGCCTCGGCCTGGCCATGGTCGCCAATATCGTGGCCGCCCATGCGGGGGCCATCCAGGTGGAATCCCAGCTCGGCGAGGGCACCGTCTTCAGGATCGAGTTCCCACCCTCGCTCCGGAAGCGGGAAGGCAACACCTCGGAAGAGCCGGCGGGCCTGGAGTCCCCCTGCGTGTAGATCCTGCGGCGGGGCCATGGTGCGATGGCCTGCCCCAAGGGATGGATGGCCATGGAGGGTTGCCGGGCCTCAACGCGAGATCACCCTGGCTGCACTGCCATGCGTCCCTGGTACGGAAAGGGCCTAGCTTCAGCCCAGGATCGCCGCTTCGGGTAGGCCGGCACCGACGGAAGGTTGGAGTCGGATTGTCCTTCAGCTGCTTCAGCAGGGTTGCGATGCCCACTTCAAGCTGCGGATCGCGCCCCTGGAGCAGGCTGGCGGGATCGTTCTCCATGGTGAGGCCGGGGATGGCAGCGGAGAGCAGTTGGTGTCCCGCGGTCAGGGGCCAGGCCAGACCCTTGGCCTGGGCCAGCAGCACGCCCGCCGGGATGCCACCCCCGCAGGGCAGGGGAAAGAGCATGAACACAGTGACCATGAAGGGGTGTAAGGGGGGCCGCGACCCTGGTCCGGTCTGCGGACAGGCCGAGGCTCAGGACTCGCCCTTGACGCAGGCGCAGGAGGTCCCGGCCGTCACATCCGCCCGGGCCTGGGCCTTCTTCAGCCGGGCCCTGGCCCGGGTGGCCTCTGTCTTGCGGCCCTGAGCGTCCAGGGCCTGCTGGAGCCCCAACAGCGACCAGTAGTTGCCGGGGTAGGCCTGGAGGTCCGCGCGATAGACTGCCTCGGCCTCTTTGGCGCGCTTCGCCGAGAGCAGGACGGCGCCAAGGGCGTGGCGGGCCGGGATGACGCAGGCAGGAGGCTCGTCGTACTTCAAGGCGTCTTCGAGCATCACCGCCTTCCGGAGCAGGCCGACGGCCTCGTCCACCTTCCCCTGGCGGAAGGCGATCTCGCCGGCCAGGTAGGCCTGCGCCACCAGGAGCACCGGGGCCGCACCATTGGAGCCCCACACGAACGCTTCCGGCACCTTGGTCCGGGCCTCTTCGAAGGCGGCCTGCTCCTTCAGGGCCGCCTCCACCTGCCCCGTGGCGGCGAAGGCCGTGCCCCGCAGCGCGTGCCAGTAGGCGGTGGAGAGGGGCAGTCGCGGATCGGGCGCCGGTTCCTTGAGCAGGTCCTCCCAGTGGCCGAAGCGCTTCAGGGCTTCCCAGTAGCGGGTCTGGAAGGCATCGGCGTAGAAGGCGTTCTGCACCACCCAGTCCATGGGGAAGGCCGTGACCACGGCCTTGGTCTGGGCCAGGGACACCTCCTGGCGCCCCTCCATGAGCGCCGTGTAGGCCAGGAAGTCCGCGTTGTGGACCATGTAAACGCCGTAGAAGCCGATCTCGGGTTGACGCGCCTTGTAGCGGGCGTCCGCCTCCATGGCCCGCACGTTGGCGAGGGCGGCCCCCTTCCAGTCGCCGATGCGGGCGTAGGTATGGCCGGGCATGTGCACCAGGTGCCCCGCGTCAGGCACCAACAGACGCAGGCGATCCGCCGCCGCCTTGCCCTGTTTGGGATGCGGGGAGCCCTCGTAGGCGTGGATGGTGAGGTGCAGGGCCAGCGGATGGTTCGGTGCCAGTTTCAGGCTGCGCTTCAGGGCCGCGAGGATCTCCCAGGTGCCAGGCTGAGGCTGGCCGCTGCGGGTCCACTGATCCCAGGGCCGGACGTCCATGAGGGCCTCCGCATACAGCGCGGCGACATCGGCATCCTTGGGGTGCCTGGCGGCCAACTCCCCCATGGCTTTGGCGTAGCCCTCATCCAGCGCCTTGCGGTCCTTGGGATTGGGCATGGCATAGCGGTGCTCCAGGGCTGAAATGAGGCCCTGCTCCACGGGCGCGGCCTTGGCCGCTCGGGCCTTGGCCTCGGCCAGGGCCTCCCAGGCCTGCTTGGCGTGAGCATCATCCAGCTCCGGGTTGTTGATGTGCGGGCCGTTCACCAGGGCGATACCCCACCAGGCCATGGCGAGGTCTGGATCCAGTCGCGCGGCTTCCTGGAAGGCGCGCACCGCTTCGTCGTGGTTGAAGGCATAGGCCCAGATGAGTCCCTGGTCGAAGGCCTTCTGGGCCCCGGGGACCTGGGTGGAGACCTTGCGGTGGTGGGTCCCGAGGTTGAAGGGCTGCCAGGGTGCCGCGGCGAACGCCCCCTCCGGGGTGCCTGCGCTCAGCACCAGGCCGGAGGTCAACAGGAGCGTGCGGAGCAGTCGCATGGTCCACCTGGCTGGCGAAGGGTTGGGGGGGATTCAGACCGCCCTAGTTATCGCGGAGCCCAGCGGAGAATTCCATAGAATTTTTTTTAATCTTTTTTGTTGAAAACCGTTCTACCCAGAATCGGTCTGTCAGCCTCATCCCACCCGCTACCGCTTCGGGTAGGCCGGCACCGGCGGGAAGGCCGGCGTGGGGTTCTCCTTGAGCTGCTTCAGCAGGGTCGCGATGCCCACCTCCAGCTGCGGATCGCGGCCCTGGAGGAGGCTGCCGGGATCATTCTCCACGGTGAGGTCGGGGTCGGCCCCGTGGTTCTCCACCCACCACCGGCCTTCCTTCCCGTAGAAGCCGTTGTTGCTCTGCTCCACGGTGCCGCCGTCCAGGGTGAACTGGGTGTTGATGATGCCCACCAGGCCGCCCCAGCTGGGCACACCCACGATGGTGCCCAGGTTGCGGGCCTTCACGTGCATGAGGAAGGCTTCGCCGTCGCTGCCGTTCTGCTCGTTGCTGAGGAAGACGTAGCGGCCATCGGAAGCGGTGTTGGGATAGCGGAAGGGGGCCATGCCCCGCATGACGTTGAATCCCACCTGCTTGCGCTCCAGCTTGTCGATCATGAAGTACTCGGTCCAGCCACCGCCGTTGCCGCGCACATCGATGACCAGGCCCTTCTTGTAGCGGAAGGCGCGCCAGTACTTGTCGAACTGGCCGATGTTCTGATCGCCCATGGCCGTGAGGTGCAGGTACCCCAGCTGGCCGTTGGAGGCCTTGTCCACGGCGGCGATGTTGCCCGCGATCCAGCGCTCGTAGCGCAGGTTCCAGTCGTTGGCGATGGGCTCCACGTCGAGGGTGCGGGCTCCCTCCAGGGTGGGCTTGGCGTTCACGGTGAGCGTCACCTTCTGGCCCTTGATGACCTGGAGCCGGGCCTGGATGGCCTCCGGGGCCCGCAGGGGCTGGCCATCGATGGCGAGGAGGTATTCGCCCTCCTGTACCTTGGGCGCGGGGTCCGCCAGGGGGCCCTTGAGGTCCCGGGCGTAGGCCGTGGGACCGTAGACCTTCGAGAACTTGTAGACCCCATTCTCGGCGATGATGTCGGCTCCCAGGTGGCCGGAGTAGACCGGGCTTGGCGTGAGCCGGGTGGGACCGAGATCCCCGCCGCCCACATAGGTGTGGCTAGCGCTGAGCTCACCCACCATCTGGCTGAGCAGCCAGTTCAGCTCCTGGCGGGAGTTCAGCTCCGGCAGCCAGGCCCGGAACTTGGCGCCGATGGCGTTCCAGTCGTTGCCGTTCATGTCCTTGTCGTAGAAGAAGTCCCGGTACCAGCGCCAGGTGTCCTCGAAGATCTGCTTCCACTCGGCCCGGGGATCCACCCTCAGGCTGAGGCGCTCCAGGTCCAGCTTCTCCGGCAGGGCCTTGGATGAAAACACCGCGGCGGCCTCGCCCACATGGTAGCTGGGGCCCTTGCGGATGAGCAGGCGCCTGCCTTCGGCATCGAAGGCCCAGTCGCTGACCGGCTCCGTGAGCACCACCTCCTTGTCCTTCTTGGCGGCGGAATCGTAGAGGTGGAGCTTCCACTTGTCCGCCCCCCGGGGCCAGAACATTTCCTCCACCACGCTGTCATCCCAGCCTTCGATCTCGTCCCAGCCCACCAGCCCCCTGCCCGCCTTCAGGTGGAAGAGGTTGCCGGCCTTCACGGGCAGCGGTTCGATGCGCTCGGAGAGCCCCGCCAGATCGATGCGGAAGGGGCTGCTGCCGGAGGAAGGGCCCGACGGCTTGGCCTCGCCGGCCCGCAGCTTTACGGCCATCACCTGCACGGGGGCGGGCTGGATGTGGTTGTCCTGGCTGGGGTCGAGCCGGGTGTGGTAGTTGCTGTAGCTGAGGAAGTAGAGGGTGCTGCCATCGAGATCGAAGCGGGGATTGAGGCAGTCGAAGAAGCCGTCCGTCAGGGCGACCTTCTGCCGGGTGGCCAGGTTGTATAGGTAGATGCGGCTGTGGTGATTGGGCTCCACGAAGCTGTAGGCGATCCACTGGGAATCGGGGCCCCAGGCGTAGTCGCTCACCTCCCAGGTGAACTGGTCGTTCTTCAGCTCGTGGGATTCGTCCACCCTGGTGAGCTTCTTCGTGGCCAGGTCCATGACATAAATGGCAAAGCTCTTGTCGCCAAACAGCAGCCTGGTGCCGTCGGGGCTCCACTCCAGGTGGTAGAGGGCGGTCTTCAGGCCCGTGGGCACGCGTTCCGGGGTGCCGTCGACGGGCTGCACGTAGAGGTCGTAGTCGCCGCTGGCATCCCCGAAGTAGGCCACCCGCTTCCCATCAGGTGAAAGGCGGGGCATGCGCTCCCGCACGCCCGGCGTCTTCGTGAGGTTCTTCACGGGCTTCGTGGCATCGATGGGCACGAGGAACACCTCGCCCCGGGCTTCGAACACGGCGTTGGCCCCCGTCAGGCTCATGGACTGGATCCAGTCCTTGGGGTTAACGGGCCGGGGCGCGACCTTCCAGCCATCGCTGGTGGTGCTGACCGGCACGGGATGGACGGCCTTCGTGGCCAGATCGAGCGCCTGGAGATGCCCTCCCTGGACGAAGACCACCGTGCGGCCATCGGTGCTGGGCTGCTGGGCATCGAAGTCCTTCAGATCCGTCAGCCGCTCCACGGACCTGGTGGCGGGATCCATCGCATAGAGGTCCGTCAGCCCGCCAGGGGCGCGATCGGAGGTGAACAGCACCTTGTCGCCGATCCACATGGGATGGCCGTTCTTGCCCGCGTAGTCCGTGAGCTTCTCGAAACGGTTGGACGTCAGGTCGCCCAGCCAGAGGTCCGGGGCCTGGCCGCCTTTGTAGCGCTTCCAGTAGTACTCCGCGTCCCCCCTGGTGCTGAACAGGAAGCGCCGACCATCGGCATGGAAGGCACCCTCCGTGGCCTTCTTCAGCGGCAGGGCCTCCGGCTCGTGGCCATCCAGGTCCACCGTGTAGAGGCGCGAGATGGGACGCACGTCGTACTCGTAGACGGCACGGTACAAAACCCTGCTGCCATCCGGGGTCCACCCCAGCACCTGGCCGGCACCTCGCCAGGTCAGGCGCTTGGGCGTCCCGCCCTCGGCCGGCATCAGGTACACCTGGGGTGCACCATCATAACGGCCCAGGAAGGCGATCCACTTGCCATCGGGGCTGAAGCGCGCCCCGGTCTCGACCCCCGGATGGGTCGTGAGCCGCCGGGCCGGGCCGCCCTTCAACGCGCCGATCCAGAGGTCATCCTCCCAGGTGAAGGCCACCCGGTCGCCGTGCACGTCCGGCGAGCTGACGAAGCGGGGAGCACGGTCCTGGGCCAACAGGGCGCAGGCAGCGAGGAGCAGGACGGTGAGGCGGACGCTCGGCATCAAAGACTCCTGGAACTTGATCAACCTATATACCTCGTCTAACGATGAGTCAAAAGAATTTCCCCACCAGGGCCGCCAGGGCCGTTTCGGTGCGGAGGATGCGCGGGCCCAGGCTCAGGGGCCGCAGGCCCGCCTTGATCAGGCTCCGCACCTCGGCCTCGATCCAACCGCCTTCGGGGCCAATGGCCAGGGTGAGGGGAGCCGCCAGCACCTCGGGGACCGTTTCCCCGGGCCCGGGGTGGGCCAGGAGCCCCGTACCGCCCGCCAGCAGCTCCGGCAGCTCGTCCTCCACGAAGGGGCGGAAGAGCCGCGCCAGGCGCAGTTCCGGCAGCACCGTGTCCCGGGCCTGCTCCAGCCCCAGGAGCAGCTGCTGGCGCAGGCTGTCGGGCTGCAGGCGGGGGCTGGACCAGTAGGCCTTCTCCACCTTCCAGGCGTTCAGCAGCACGATGCGGCCGGCGCCCAGGCTGGCCGCTGCGGCCACCACGCGGTTGAGCACCTTGGGCCGCGGGAGGGCGATGACCAGGGAGAGCGGCAGCTTGGGGGGTGGTGCCTCATCCAGGACCAGGGCCAGCTCCAGTGCCCCTGCGTCCAGGCGCAGCACCCTGCCCCGGCCCATGGCCCCGCCCAGCAGGCCCACGGCCAGTTCGTCCCCCACCTGGGCCCGGTGCACCTCGCGCACATGGGCGAGGCGACGGCCGCTGAGAATGGCGCGATCCGGGGCCGCCAGATCCTCCGGGAGCAGCAGCAGCAGGTTCACTCCAGATCCTTCACCAGGATCAGATCCCGGTCCACCTGCCGGCCGATCATGAAGACGTGCTCCCCCGCTTCGCGGAAGCCACAGCGGGCGTAGAAGGCGAGGGCCCGGTCGTTGTGCTCCCAGACGCCCAGCCAGAGGACATCCGCCCCCCAGGCCCGGGCCTGGTTCACGGAAGCTTCCATCAGCGCCGCTCCCAGGCCAGTCCCATGGTGGCCGCGGAGGACGTAGATGCGCTGCAGTTCCACCGGGCGTAGGCCGGGCACGCCGGGCTCCCGGTGCCCCAGACGCAGCTGGACGAAACCCGCGGGGACGCCGTCCACCTCCAGGACCATTCCGGGCCTTGCGGGATCCGCCAGCTCGGCCCGCTGGCGCGCCTCGCCGTAGGTCCCTGCCACAAAGGCCGCCAGATCCTCCGGCGAGCAGATGGCTTCAAAGGTTTCGCGGAAGGTGCGGGCGCCCAGGTCCGCCAGGATGCCCACATCTGCCAGCCCGGCGGGGCGGATGGTGAAGGAGCACATGTCCGCTACTTCCGCCTGGTGGCTTGCCTTGCGGCAGTCCCGGCCTTCGGCTTGGCCTTGCCCTTCGGCCTGGCGGCGTTGGCGGCCACGGCGATGGCCTTGGCCATCCAGGGCCCCAGCTGGTCCGGATCCTCCAGCACGTCTTCCGGCAGCTGGTAGTACTGCATGGGCTTGTCGGGATCCCCGAAGGGCAGGAAGGGCCCCATGCCCGCGGCCACGAAGTCCTGGCGGTTGCTGGCATCGACCTTGAAGTAGAGGGTGTCGCCAGCCACCAGGGCGAAGGCCCGGCCCTCGGCGAAGAAGCACAGACCGCCGAACATGGGGCGGCAGGTGACCGGGCGGACCTGCCCCAGCTGCTCGAGGAGGTATGTGCGGAAGCTCACTGAGACGGCCATGCCGTCAATGCTACCCTCCTCATGCCCGATGATCCGGCGACTTTTGACAGGTACAGCCATGCAGATCCGCACCCTCGACGACCTGATCCGTGCCGTGAAGGATCGCCCCCGCAAGCGGCTGGTGGTGGCCTGGGCCAATGACGCCCACACCCTGGAGGCCGTCCACGCGGCGGTGGTGTCGGGCCTGGTAGAGGCCATCGTGGTGGGTGATGAGCCGGTGATGGTGAAGGTCTGTCAGGAGCATGGCCTGAACCGGGAAAACTTTCGCATGGTGCACGCGGCCACGGACATCGAAGCCGCCACCAAGGCGGTGGCCATGGTCCGCTCCGGCGAAACCGACCTGCTCATGAAGGGGCTGCTCAGCACGGACAAGTACATGCGGGCCATTTTGAGCAAGGACCAGGGGCTCATGGACTCCGGCGCCGTCCTCAGCCACGTCACGGTGATGGAGCACCCCGGCCATGCCAAGCTCCTGATCGTGGGGGATGTGGCCGTCATCCCCGAACCCGAGATGAAGGAGAAGGTGGCCATCCTGAACTACCTGGTGAGGACGGCCCAGGCCCTGGGCATCGGCGAGCCCAAGGTGGCGGTGCTTTCGGCCTCGGAGCAGGTGATGCCCAAGCTGAGCTCCAGCGTGGACGCCGCCATGCTGTCAAAGATGGCGGAGCGCGGTCAGATCAAGGGGGCCCTGGTGGATGGCCCCATGGCCCTGGACGTGGCCCTGGATCCCGAGTCCGCCCGCATCAAGGGCATCACCGGGCCCGTCGCCGGGGAGGCCGACTGCCTGCTCTTCCCCAACATCGAGGCCGGCAACGTGTTCTACAAGGCCGGCACCAAGCTCGGTGGCGCCGAGGTCGCCGCCGTGGTGGCCGGCGCCCGGGTCCCCTGCATCCTCAGCAGCCGGGGCGACAGCGCCAAGACCAAGCTCAGCTCCATCGCTTTGGCGGCTCTGTTGGCCTAGACCGGTGGATAGGTCTTGGCCTGCTCGCGACCCGACAACACCCGCAGGGCGCCCTTGGCCAGGGCGGCCATCTCGTTCTCGCCGGGATAGACCTGCACTTCGCAGCCCAGGGCCGAGGTCAGCCGGCCCAGCTCGCCCACGAGGCGCCGGGACCGGGCCATGCCGCCGGTGAGGAGGATGGCGTCGATGGCCTCGCCTTCGAAGGCGGGCAGCAGCGCAGTGATGGCCTTGGCGATCTGATAGGTCAGGGCCTCGTAGACCAGGGCCGCTTCCGCATCCCCCTGCTCCACCCGGCGCTCCACCTCGCGCATGTCGGCGGTGCCCAGCAGGTCGATGAGGCCGCCCCGGCCCTTGTTCAGGAGCTTCAGCTCGGCCTTGGTGTACTTCCCAGAGAAGCAGAGCTCGATGAGCTGGCCCGGCGGCAGGCTGCCGGAGCGCTGGGGGGAGAAGGGCCCTTCCCCATCCAGGCCGTTGTTCACATCCAGGTAGCGGCCCTTGCGGTGGGCGCCCACGGTGATGCCCCCACCCATGTGGGCCACGATGACGTTGATGCGCTCGTAGAAGGTCTCGTGCTCCTCGGCGTAGCGGCGGGCCGTGGCGATCTGGTTGAGGGCGTGGCTCACCACCCGGCGGGGCAGCTCCTTCAGGCCCGTGATCTTCACCTTGGGCTCCACCTCGTCCACCACCACAGGATCCACGATGAAGGCGGGCTTGCTCGTCCCCGCCACCAGCTCCGCGGCGATGAGGGCGCCCAGGTTCGAGGCATGCTCCCCCCGCCCGCCGGCCCTGAGGTCCTCCAGCATGGCGGGCCCGACGTTCCAGGTGCCGTGGGGGATGGGCCGCAGCAGGCCGCCCCGGCCAGCGACGGCATCCAGATCCTTCAGCGACATGCCCTGGTCCGCCAGGAAGCGCAGCACGGCGTCCTTGCGGAAGCTGAACTGCTCGGTGATGGGCCTGCCTTCGAACCCCTTCATCGCTTCGGCGGGATGCTGGATCTCCTCCGTGCAGCGCTCCTCGTCGCCCTCGAAGACCGAGGTCTTGGTGGAGGTGGAGCCCGGGTTCAGCACCAGCACCCGGTGGCGGCGGAAGAAGGTGTCCTTGGGGGTGCGCCGCCACTCGCCGTAGTGATGGAGGCGCATGACCGAAGCCTTCACCGCCAGGCGGATGTCCTCGGGGGTGCAGTCCATGGGCAGGTCCACGCCCTGGAACCGGAGGCCGAACATCACCGGGAACTTGCGGGCCCCGGGGAAGCGCGTGGCGTAGAGGTTGTAGAGCAGGTTGCCCATGTCGAGGTTGGGGCAGACGATGACGTTGGGACCGCCCTCCCAGGGCAGACCCTCGGCGTGGTAGAGGTCCGCGGAGCGGCGGGACAGGGCCACGCTCACCTTCACCTCGCCCCGGATGTGGATGCTGGCGTAGCGCGCCGCGTGCCGGACCCGCTCCGCCAGGATCTCGGGCACCAGGTCCGCGGCCCGGCGCACCAGTTCCGGGGAGGGGCCCTCGTCGCTGCCGCGGTTCGAATAGGACACCATGGCGCAGCGGATCTCCGGCAACACCTCTTCGGGAATGAGGTCCCGGGCCACGGCGCAGGTGCCCACGGCCACCTCCGCCAGGGTGCGGGGGCTCATGCTGGCGTTCACGCCCACATCGCCGAAGACCACGATGTTGTGGGGGTAGACCTCCTGCGGGTGCTCATCGGGGAGCACGAAGACCCCGGTCTCGCAGGTGACCGGGCGCTGGGCCAGGATCTCCACCATGGGCCGGAAGAAGGCCTTGGGCTCGTGGATGGCGCCGCCCACCACCATGTCCGCGTGGCCCAGCTTCACGGCCCAGATGCCGAAGTGGCCGGCCTCGGCCACCAGCTTCCGCGCGGCCTCGATGCACATGGGCCGCTCCTGGAGCCGGCACCAGTCCAGGCAGGCCTCCGCGAAGGTCTCGAGGAGGTCGGGCCGGGAGGCGGGATCCAGGAAGGCCGCCTCAGACAAGGTGAAGGCCACGCGATCGGCCCCCAGGTGGCTCAATTCCCGCTCGGCCAGGGCCCGCACCGCCGCCTCCGGGGCCAGGAAGACCGGCCGGATGAAGCGGCCCAGGTAGCAGGCGGCCTCGAGGGTGCGGCCATCCAGGGCCTCCGGGAAGACCACCGTGGGTCGGTTCCGGGACTCGGCCAGCAGCCGGCTATCGAGGGAGGCTTCGATGTCAAACATGGGACTCCAGGGACCTGCGCTGGGCGAGTCTATCAGGGGGCAGCGCCCGGTTTTCTACCCGCTGGTCACATTCCCGGTCAGCGGTCTGCGGCGGTGGCGGAATCCACCCAGATCACCTCGCAGGAGCCGTCCCCGGTATCCGTCCGGCTGAGGCTGCTGACCCAGTGCCACCCATCCTTGCCATCGGCCCGGATGAGCTGCCCCCGGAGCTCCAGGACCTGCCCCACCCGCAGGGCCAGCAGCCGCGCAGCCACGCTCCCGTTGGCCGGGATCAGGTGCATGTTCGCGCTGTGGCTCGATACCTCGCCCATGGGGATGGGCAACTGCCCCGCACTCCAGAAGTACCAGCGGTCCTGCTGCCGGATGGTGATGGCCTTCAGCACCCTGGAATCGGACATGGGCCCCCAGCCCAGGACGAGATCCACCGGCGACAGCTCCGCCGGCCGGTCGAAGCGGTAGCGTTCTGCGCTCAGCACCCGGGCCCGGAGCTCGAAGCGGGCCAGGGGCGTGATCCGGTGCTCCCGGAACGACCAGGTCTCCCGGGAAGCTGGCTCGGCTTGGAGGGGCTCCTGGGGCGCCAGGATGCCCGGGGGTTGAACCAGGGGACGCCCCTGCCACCACCAGGCTCCCAGGCAGCCCGCGAGCCCCAGCAGGGCCAGCGTCCCCCAGCGTTCCCGGCACCACTCGAGCCATTCGTCCATGCCCAAGGCTACCCTGGGCTGGCTCAGAATTTCACGAGGTTGCCCAGGACGAACTGGTGGTGGTCCGTGCCCGGATCCCGCACCAGCGGGTAGGCGATGGTGAGGAGGAAGACCCTCCCGATGGAGCTCTTCAGGTTGCCCAGGCGCAGGCCGCCGCCCACGTCCACGTAGGTGCGGCTCCAGGTGCCGGTGTCACTGCGGCGAATGGCCCCGGCATCCGCGTAGACCACGAAGCCCAGTTGCAGGATGCCCAGCCAGTTCAGGGGGGTCGTGAGGCGCTCCTCCAGGGAGGCCATCCACCGGCGATCCCCCAGCAGCAGGTGGTTCCCATAGCCCCGCAGGCCATCCATCCCGCCCAGGTAGAGGAGCTTCTCGGGGTCGGGCTGGTGCACCGCATCCACCTGCAGGTAGGCCGCCTGGGTCTGCGCGCGGAAGCCCTGGTGATAGGCGGTGAAGCTGGCACTGGCGGAGGCGTCGAGCCAGTGGCCGGACTCTCGGCGTCCTTCCCCCTGGGCCCGGAACAGCAGGAGACTGGTGGCACCGGGCACCCAGCCCTTGGCGGCGCTGGCCAGGAGGAAAGGGGAGGCTACATCGCCGCCCAGGCCCCTCAGGTACGAGCCAACCTGCAGCGCCGCCTCCCAGCCCTGGTTGTAGTCCTCGGGGTGGGTCATGCCCGCGAGATCCCTGAAGGTGCGGAAGCGCTCCTCGTACAGGCTCCAGGACACGTGCAGGCCCTGGAGCCGTCGTTCCAGCAGCGCAGGTGGCGGCAGGCTGCCCGCATCCAGCCTCTGCAGGGGACCGAAGCGGGATCGTTTCAAATCCAGTCCCGCCCCCAGGCGGAGGGCCCGCCCGCCGGAAACTGCCGCGGCCCAGGAGCCACCCATATGCGCGCTCTCGCGCCGGAAGCGGAAGGCGTAGGCGGTCTGCTCCAGGTTGTAGATGGATTGGAGGATGTCCCAGGACTCGGCCTTGAAGGACAGGGACCAGGGCGTATCCAGGCCGCGATAGGGCCTGCTCAGGTCGAGGGCCCGGGTCCTGCCATCGGAAAGCACCTGGAACCGCGTGGCCAGGGTCCAGGCACTGCCCAGGAACTGCCGATCCAGATACTTCACCGTATCCGTGGATCGTTCAGGGGTTTTCTCGTGGGCGAGGGTGAGGTCCTTGCCCAGGCCCAGGAAATTGGCCTCGTGCAGGGTGAACCCGAAGTCCCGCTGCCCGCCCACCTGAGTGAAGCCGGCGCTGGCCTTGAGGGTCCAGGCGTCCTGGGTGTGGACCACCGCGTGCACCGCACCTGTTTCGTCCACCCTGGGTTCGATCCAGGCATCCTTCAGGAAGCGGAAGGTCCGCAGGTTCCGCTCGGTTTCACGGATCTTCCTGACGCTGACCTCCTCCCCGGGACGGAACAGGAGCTCCCGGCCCACCACCTGCTCCCGAGTCTCGATGTGCAGGAAGTTGGCCGTGCGCCCCAGCCAGTGGTTCTCCTTGGGCCTGGCGGGATCGAAGACGTCGTGGATGCGGATATCGATGCCGGCGAGACGCACCCGCCGGGCCTCCAGTTCCTCCCAGGAGGGCACCTGGGCCCCGAGGGTGGCACCCGCCAGCAGGAGGAGCAGGGCCCCTGCGCTCAGGCCCTGGTGGATCCGTCCGGGGGCCATGGTTCGGTGAAGGGGCATCCGCAAGCATAGAACGCCAAGACGGCTGAAAGGGTCCCCACTCACCATCCCGGCCTTGCAATGGTGATGGCCATCACGGCGCGCAGGAGAGATTGGCTTACTTTGTACGCCTTCATATGGTTCTTTCCCCGTTGGATCCCAGCCGCCCGCTTCCCCTGAAGCCGGGGCGCAGGACCTCGGAAGAACCCCGGAACCCCGGCGGGACGGCGCCTCGGGCCGGCAGGCTGTCGACCCCCCGTCCCCCGGAGTCCCCATGGACCTCACCTGGCTTTCCGCCAACCCCGGCCTGACCCTTCTGGCCCTTCTCGGCACCGCCTTCGCGGTGCTGCTCCTCAGCAAGTGGATCCGCTACATCCCCAACAACCGCGTGGGCATCGTGGAGAAACTCATCAGCGGCAAGGGCTCGGTGAAGACCGGCCTCATGGCGCTCAACGGCGAGGCGGGCTTCCAGCCCCAGCTCCTGCGCGGCGGCTGGCATTTCCTCACGCCCTTCCAGTACCGCATCCACAAGATGCCCCTGGTGACCATCCCCCAGGGGAAGATCGGCTACGTGTTCGCCCGTGACGGCAAGGACCTGCCCCCCTCCCAGGCCCTGGCCAGCAATACGCGCGGCGCGGACTTCCAGGACGTGCTGGCCTTCATCCAGAGCGGCGGGGAGAAGGGCCCCCAGCGGCAGATCCTGCGCGAAGGCATGTATGCGATCAACCTGGTCCAGTTCGTGGTGCTCACCGAGGATCAGGTCTACTACCTGCCCCTGGACAAGAGCGAGCTGGAGACCTTTCAGAAGATGAGCGCCATCATCGCCGAGCGCGCCGGCTGGCGCCCCGTCATCATCCGTGGGACTGATGACGCAGTGGGCATCGTCACCGTCCATGACGGCCCCTCCCTGGGCAGCGGGGAGATCATCGCGCCCACCGTGGGGGAGGATCCCCACAAGGCCACCAGCTACCACAACAACTTCCAGGACGCCGACAAGTTCCTGGTGGCCGGCGGCCAGCGCGGTCGCCAGTACCAGGTGCTGGTGGAAGGCACCTACTACATCAACCGCCTCTTCGCCACGGTGGAGCTCATCCCCAAGACCGTGGTCGAAGTGGGCACGGTGGGCGTGGTGGTGAGCTACACCGGCGCCCTGGGAATGGATGTCAGCGGCCAGGACTACCGCCACGGGGAACTCGTGGCCCCCGGCAGCCGGGGCGTGTGGAGCGATCCCCTGCTGCCGGGCAAGTACGCCTTCAACACCTACGCCGGGAAGGTGCTCATGGTGCCGACGACGAACTTCATCCTGAAGTGGACCAAGGGTGAGGTGGGCAGCCACAAGTTCGACGAGAACCTGAGCGAAGTGAGCCTCATCACCAAGGACGCCTTCGAGCCCAACCTGCCCCTCTCAGTCGTGGTGCACATCGACTACCGCAAGGCTCCGCTCGTGATCCAGCGCTTCGGCGATATCAAGAAGCTGGTGGAGCAGACCCTCGATCCCATGGTCAGCGCCTACTTCAAGAATGTCGGACAGACACGCACCCTCATCCAGCTCATCCAGGACCGCAGCGCCATCCAGGAGCTGAGCGGGGTTCAGATGAAGGAGAAGTTCACCCACTACAACCTGGAACTCCAGGAAGTGCTCATCGGCACCCCCACCAGCGGCGCCCCCGGCGGGCAGATCGAGCAGATCCTCGTGCAGCTGCGCAGCCGCCAGATCGCCAACGAACAGGTGGAGACCTATGCCCGCCAGGAGAGCGCCGCCGTGAAGGAACGGGAGCTGCGCGAGGCCGAAGCCACCGCCAAGCAGCAGACGGCCCTCACCGAATCGGCCATCAGCATCCAGGTGCAGAGCAATCAGGGCAAGGCCGAGTACGCCAAGGCCCAGCAGCAGGCCGCCCAGATCCAGACGCTGGCCGGCGCCGAGGCGGAGAAGGTGCGCCTCATGGGTGAAGGCGAGGCCAAGCGCATCAAGGTCATGGCCGAAGCCCAGGCTGAGCAGGCCGCGCGGGTGGGCATCGCCCAGGCCATGGCCATCGAGGAGCAGGTCCGGGCCTATGGCGGCCCCCAGTTCCAGCTGGTGCAGCAGGTCATGAACCGCTTCGCCGAGGCCATCGAGAAGTCCCAGGTCGATGTCGTCCCCAAGATCCACCTGGGCGGCGGCACCCAGGGTGGCGGCAGTCTCATCGAAAGCCTGCTGGGCCTTCTGCTCAGCGAAAAGGCCGGCCAGCTGGCGGGCGTGCCGGCACCCACCGCAGTGAACCCGGAAGCTGAAGCCATGAAGGCCGCCATGCGGCAGCACCTCACCAAATAGGATCGAGTATTGGCTCTGAGCGTGGCGGACGGTACCCGGTCCGCCACGCTTCTATTGTTGGGTGGCGGTCGAACCGACCTGCTGTTCCGACGGGGCCTGAACCGTGGCCTGGATTTCAGAGGCCGACCGGCCAGCCCTCCGGCTGCGCCACACCAGCCAGGCGGACCCGGCGTTGAACAGGGCCACCCCCGCCAGGATCCCCGCCAGGCGGGACCAGGGCTCCCCGTAGGCCAGGCGCTCCTCCACCCGCAGGTAGGTCATGAAACCCCAGAGCAGCGCACAGAGGCCCATGACCACCGCCATCACGGCCCGGACCTCGGACCAGGGCACCAGCAGGGCCCCCATGAGCATCAGGGTCAGGGGGATGATCATGATCAGCGGGAACCCCAGGCGCATGAACAGGGCCGCCAGCAGCAGCAGGCAGACCTGGGCGGGCAGGATGCGAAGGAAGGACATGGAAGCTCCCACGATGGATAAATCATACCGTATTGTCCGAAATACCTGATCACAACGGCCGGACCAGTCCCCGCAACACGATTTCAACTGCAGCATCCCTTACACTCTTCCCATGTCAAACCCCCTGCTCCACGCCCTCCTTGACGCCTGCCGCCGGCTCCACGCGGGGGGCCTGCTGGCGGCCTCGGACGGCAACCTGTCCGTGCGCCTGCCCAACGGCCTCATCGCCATGACCCCCAGCGGCGTGCCCAAGGCCAAGGTTCAGCTCGGCGACCTCGCCCATCTGCAGCTGGACGGCACCGTCATGGAAGGCCGTCCCAGCAGCGAGCGGGCCATGCACCTGGCCATCTACCGGGCCGTGCCCCAGGCAAAGGCCATCGTCCATGCCCATCCCCCCACGGCCATCGCCTGGTCACTGGCCCGGCCGGAGCTGAAGGAGCTGCCCTCGGACGGCCTGCCGGAGGTGATCCTGGCCGCGGGCCGCATCCCCATCGTGCCCATGGCGATGCCGGGCACCGAAGCCATGGGCACGAACCTCCTGCCCTTCCTGCCGGAACACCGCTTGATGATCCTGGCCCGCCACGGCGGTCTCTGCTGGGGCGAGCACATGGACGAGGCCGCCGGCGGGATGGAGCGCCTGGAGCAGGTGGCCACCATCCTCTGGAAGGCCGAGACCCTGGGTGGCGCCGTGCCGCTGTCTGCCCCGGAGCTCGAAGAGCTGCGGGCCCTCAGGGCCAAGCTCGGACCGAGGATCATCTGATGAATCCCTTCGAATCGCTCGGATTGAAACACGATGGCCGCTCGCTCTGGGTGCTGGACCAGACCCGGCTGCCGGATGCGGAGGTCTGGCTGGATGGCAGTGATCCCCAATCCATGATCGCCCTCATCCAGCGGCTGGCCGTGCGGGGCGCGCCCCTCATCGGCGTGGCGGCGGCGGCGAGCCTGGCCACCTTCGCCCACCGCGGCGCCCATGCCAGCGAGTACGCCAGGGCCTGTGCCGCCCTGCGCGCCGCCCGGCCCACGGCCGTGAACCTCATGTGGGCCATGGACCGCATGAAGGCCGCCACCGATCCCGTGGGTGAGGCCCAGGCCATCTTCGAGGAGGACGTGCGGCTCTGCGAGAGCATGGCGGAACACGGCGCAGCGCTGATCCAGGATGGCGAAGGCCTGCTCACCCACTGCAACACCGGGGGCCTGGCCACGGCGGGCATCGGCACGGCCCTGGGGGTCATCCGCCGGGCCTTCGAGCAGGGCAAGCGCGTTCATGTCTACGCGGACGAGACCCGGCCCCTGCTCCAGGGCGGCCGCCTCACGGCCTGGGAACTGCGGAAACTGGGCATCCCCTCGACGCTCATCACGGACAGCATGGCGGCCCTGCTGCTGCGGGACGGCAGGGTGCAGCGGGTGCTGGTGGGCTCGGATCGGGTGGCCGCCAACGGGGACTTCGCCAACAAGGTGGGGACCTACGGCCTCGCCGTGCAGGCCCGCCACCACGGCGTGCCCTTCCACCCCGTGGCCCCCTTCTCCACCGTGGACCTGGCCTGCCCCAATGGCGCCGCCATCCCCATCGAGGAGCGGGATCCCGCAGAAGTGCGCGGCTACGGCAGCCTGCGCTGGGCGCCGGAGGGCATGCCCGCCTGGAACCCCAGCTTCGACGTCACCCCCGTGGGGCTGGTCACCAGCCTGGTGCTGGATCGCGGCGTGTTCAGCCACGGCCAGCTGCGATCAGGCATCCTGGCCCGGGTCTGCGGGAAGGCCTAGGGGTCTCCAGGTGTCCGGTTCGGCGGCCCTTTCGCGACCGGCCAGGATGACCCCCAGCTACCATACGGGTACCATCGGAGCTCCCATGCCGACCAGGCCCAGCGCCCTCTGCCTCTGCGCCCTCCTGTCGCCCCTGCTCACTGCAGCCGGCGTGCCCTGGCCCAAGGAGAAGCCCCTGCCGCCGGTGTCCTATGCCCCGAAGGACGCCCTCAAGCAGGTGGCGGTGGACGGCGCCCCCAAGGCCATTGAGCTGGCGGCCGGATGGAAGCACTACGACAAGACATCGAATGCGTTCAAGGGCGTGGGCGCCCTGCCGGACCTCCCGGACATCAAGCGCGCCTGGGACCGGGGCGAGGTGGGGAAGGCCGCCGGGATGCTCACCTGGACCCTCCTGAAAGTGGGCTTCCCGCCGGCGGATGCCGTGGACTTCGCGGGCAAGGCCATGGCCGCGGGCATTCTGGCCGGCAAGGACGCCGCCCACCGCCAGCAGCTGGACGACCTCTACCGCTCCTACAAGGCCGCTGGCTCCGGCGGCACCGGCGGCGATCGTGGCGTCTACGGCTTCCGCCAGGGCTTCCTGTCGGGCAACATCCGCGAGGAGATTCGCCGCACCTGCCCCGGCGTCAGCGAAGAGAACCTCCGCCGCATGGAAGAGTCGGCCCTGCGCACCTACTGCGAGAACCGCCAGTACCAGGAGGGCTTCGAAGCCTACAAGCAGCAGGTCCGCTCCTGGATGACCCAGAACGGCATCCCCTGGAGCGGCGAGGAGGCCACCTTCGAGCGGCTGCTGGTGCAGATCGATGGCTTCGAGCGCGCCATCGCCGCCAAGGGCGCCAGCGATGGGCTCTTCGATGCCCAGCGGGCCAGGCTGATCCGGGCCATCCTCCACGGCGGCCCCGGCGGTCTGGATGCGGGGCTGGCCGAGTACTTCAGCCAGTACTACCGCGACACCCGGAACGCCAAGGGGGAGAAGCTCGGTCCGGGGCCCGCCTCCCCTGGCACGGCTGCAGCTACCAACCGACCTGCGGGAACCTACCGCAACGTGTTCGAGTGGGCGGTGCCGCCGGACCGCCGCTGGCAGGTGGGTGAGTGGCAGGTGAAGCACGGCAGCGCGTGGTACCAGACCGGCGAGCTCTTCGTGGATGGCAAGTCCATCGGCGCCTGGAACCTGAAGGATGGCGGTGAGGCCACCCGGGTCCGCAGCCATGCGGTGGTGGCGGCCCCGAACACGAAGGTGGAGCTGAAGGTCACCCTGCCCAAGGCGGGGCCCGGCTACACCATGACCATCACCCAGGTCACGGGCGCCAGGGACGCCACCT
Organism: Candidatus Geothrix skivensis; assembly: GCA_016721195.1. Lineage (GTDB taxonomy): Bacteria > Acidobacteriota > Holophagae > Holophagales > Holophagaceae > Geothrix > Geothrix skivensis. The sequence goes on from JADKIO010000005.1 coordinate 1,080,998, forward strand.
ACACCGTGTGGTGGTTTTGCGATTCGGTATTCTGCGAGCCCAAGAAGTAGGGCTCAGTTTCCATAGGCGATGGTCTGGTGGAGGCCACGGCCCGCGGTGTCCTTGCCGATGTCCAGATCCAGGCTGCTGCCGGGGACCTTCACGTTCCGCTCCACCTGGGGCACGTAGCCCTGCTTCCAGCAGATGACTGTGTAGGTGCCCGCCGGTACGCTGAAGGCATAGGACCCGTTGCCTTCGCTGAGGTCCTTGGCCAGCACCCGGCCCCTCACCTTGTCGGTGCCGGTGGCGCCGATATCCAGGTGGAGGTCTTTGCCGATGAGGACCGTGGCGCCGCCGAGGGGGCGGGTCTCCGGCAGACGGCCCACGGCTCCGCCGATCTGGTGGGTCACCTTGCCGGTGAGCTTGGCCTGGGCGAAGGCGGGCAGGCCGACGAGGCAGAGGGTGGTGAAGAACAGGGCCCGGGTGGGAACGCGCATGATCCATCTCCTTGTGTGGATCCGGGCAGGATAAACCACTGGTGCCCTGGGCGACAAGATGATCCGCGACTCCTCTAAGGATTCCCGAGGGCTAGTTCTCCCGCCCGCTCAGGGCCTGCAAGCCAACCCCGATGACGATCACGATGAGGGCCACCCAGCGCATGGGGGTCATGGCCTCGCCAAGGAAGGCGCGGGCCATGAGGGCATTGGCGATGAAGCCCAGGGCCAGGAAGGGGTAGGCGTAGTTCACCTGCACCATGGACAGGGCGCCCAGCCACACGATCACGCTCACGGCGTAGCAGGCCAGGCCCGCGATCACCCAGGGTTCGAGCATGAGGCGGAAGAGGGGCCCCGCCGCCAGCTGCATGCCCCCGGCCGCCTGCAGGCCCTTCTTCAGGCAGATTTGTGCGGCCGCATTGAGCAGCACGCCCAGCACGATGAGGGGAATGGCTTTCAGGTTGGGGCTCACGGGGCCTCCTCGGGCATGGGGTCCGGTCGTTTCTTCAGCAGCAGGATCTCATCTCCGCCCGTGGGCACGGCGAGCAGTACCTCGAAGCGGGCCCGCAGGGCGGGCATCATGCCCCAGGCATCCTGCTCCCACTCGTCGCGCTGGGCCACCAGCCGGGCTTCGGGATCCAGGGACTCGAGGGCCTTCGCGGAGCGGAGCTCGGGCATGAGGTGATCCGTGTAGACCATGACGCCGCTGCGGAGGGTCTGCCAGTAGAAGACCGGACGGCCGGCGATCAGAGGCTGCACCGCCGTCGTCCAGCGCCGGTACGACTTGGACGGATCCAGCCGCCGGAAGCCCCAGGTGCCGCCCACCAGGTAGAGCAGGGCCAGGCTCAGGGCGGTCCCGGGAATCAGTGCTGCGGCCTTCCCACGGAGCGCCTGGATCAGGACGAAGAGCGTGCCGCAGGTCAGCACCAGGGCCAGGAGGCGCAAGGGGCCAAGGAAGGGTGCGATCTGGGCCTGCAGCCTGGGGCCGCCGGCACCCAGCACCAGGGCCGCCAGCACGGCCGCGAGGATCCCCAGGCCACCCGCCAGGAGGCCGCCCAGACGCCGGGTCCGGTGGGCGTCCAGTTGGTGGAACAGGTCCGCAATGAGCAGGGCCAGGAAGGGATGGGCCATGAGCAGATACTTGCCCTGCTTGCTCTGCACCAGGCTCAGGAAAACCAAGGGCACGAGGAAGGCCAGCAGGAGGAAACGCCAGGCGGGATCGGCGAGGCGGCATTCCCGGCGCAGGTGCAGGCCCGCCGCGGGCAGCAGGAGTACCCAGGGGAAGAAGTCCCCCAGCAGGTACTCGCCGTACTTCCACCAGGGCTGGAGGTGATCCCAGGCCCGGGTGGCCCGCTCTAGGTTCTGGTGGACGATCAGCTCATAGGCGTAGGAGGCGCCGCCCCGGATCCCGGCCGCCAGATACCAGGGCGCCACGATGAGCAGCGTGATGCCCAGACCCGCCAGCAGGTGCGTGCGGGCAAGCACCCTGAAATCCCGTTGCCACCCCAGGAAGACCAGGAGCAACAGCATGGACAGTACCGGCGCCAGGGGCCCCTTGGCCAGGAAGGCCAGCGCCAGCCAGAAGTAGGCCTTCAGGAACCAGCGGCGGGATTCGCCGGCTTCGACGGCTTCCGGTGGCCTCCCCAGCAGCAGGTACCCGCCCAGCCAGCACAGCCAGCTCCAGGCGAGCAGGGCCGCGAACAGCAGGTCGATCTGGATGAACTGGCTCTGCCAGAACCAGAGGGGCGTGGTCGCGAGGATCCACGCAGCCGGTTCGGCGAGACCGGGCTGCAGGAACCGCGCGGCCCAGCGGCGGAAGGCCGAAAGGAAGGCCACGGCGGCAAGCGCCGAGGGCAGGCGCAGGGCCCAGGCGGCCACGCCATGGGAGAAGCCAAGGCCACCCGTGAGGGTGTCCAGGATCTGGGCGGAGGCCTTCATCACCCAGTAGTAGAGGATGGGTTTCTCGCTGTAGGGCTGGCCATTCAGGTAGGGCAGCAGCCATTCCCCCCGCAGGCGCATCTCCTTGACGCACTGGGCGAAGTCCGGCTCGTCCGGGGCCCAGAGGTCCCGCATGGGCAGCACGGCCAGCAGCAGCAGCGCCGCCAATAGCTCCGGACGGTGGCTCCGGAGCCAGGCCCCCAGGCGGGCAGAAAACGGTGTCTCGGTGGAACGTCCATCCATCCGACCATCTTCCCCTGGAAGAGCCTCCCTCGCCCAGCGCGATAGAATGAACCATGGCTTCCGCCCTCCTCTGCCTCTTCCTCCTCGCCTGCCCTGGGCCCGATGTGGACCTGGCCATGGGGCCCGGCCCGGTGGCCACGGAAGGGGTCAAGGAAGACCTCAAGCAGGCGGGCAAGGACATCGGGCAGGGCGTCAAGAAGGGCGCCAAGGCCGTGGGTCAGGCCGCCAGGTCAGGCGGCAAGGCCGTGGGCCGCGGCGCCAGGACCGCGGGCAAGGGCATCGCCAAGGGCGCTAAGGAAGCGGGGCGCGGCGTGAAGGAGGCGGTGAAGTAGGCTGCGGGTCTAGCGCCGCCTTGCCACCACGGCCGAGGGGTTTCGCGCCACTTCCTCCCAGCGCCCCCGTTCCTCGAGACTGAGCTCCTGCCAGTTCGAAGCCTTGGCCAGCATGAGCACCGGCCTCGCGGGATCCTGGGCCCTCAGGCGATCGGCCACGGCGCCGAGGGCGCCCGGGTCCTCGTCGAACCACCGGGACCGATCCGGGAGCCGGTCCCGGCCATAGGCCAGCTCACCGGTGCCCGCCACCACCACCACCCGGGTCCGGGCATAGAAGGGCAGCCCCTGGAAGTAGTTGCCATAGCTGATCCACTGGGCGTTGGCCGGGCTCCGGCGCACCAGCGCCGCCACGGATTTCCCCGGGCCGGCGGTGGCCTGGGCGGCCACCACCAGCAGCCAGAGGGCCGCCCCGAAGGCGACCACGAAGCGCACCGGGCTGAGGCCCTTCGGACGCTGGGTCCAGAGGCCCAGGCCGGCGAACCCGGCGCCCAGGGCCAGGATCCAGCCGAAACCCGGCTGATCCTTGAGGAACAGGAAGCCGCTCAGCAGGAAGAGGCCCCCCAGGACCATCAGTTCCCGGCCCATGCGGCGCAGTGCCGGGCCTTCCTCTCCCTGCCTTTCGAAGGTGCAGGCCAGGACCGCCAGGGGCACGATGGCCGGGAGGATGTAGGGGGGCAGCTTGGAGCCCGAGAGGCTGAAGAAGGCCAGGGGCCAGAGGAAGGTCAGGACCGTGATGGCGACACTCCAGCGGGCCAGGTGGTTCCCGCTCTGGGGGCCCCTGCCCCGCAGGAAGGTCCAGGTGCGCCGCAGGCCCACCACCGTGGCCGATAGCCAGGGCAGCAGTCCGAGAGCGAGGATCCCGACGAAATAGAGCTTGTCCAGCAGCCAGTTGCTGGAGCCCTGCCGGGCGTGCTCATGGGTGAGGAAGCGGGTGAAGTGCTCGTGGATGAAGAAAAACTGCGCGTGGCCTGGATTGGCGCGGTTCACCGCCCAGAACCAGGGCACCACCAGTACCAGGTAGAGCAGCCAGCCGAAGGGATCCAGGGCCGTGCGCAGCACCGCCTTGCGCAATCCCGCATCCCCCCAGGCGAAGGCCAGGGAGAACACCAGGATCCCGCCCGTGAGGATCACCTCGGCCAGTCCCTTGGTGAGCATGGCGCCCGCCAGGAGGAGGAAGGTGAGGAGGGTCCAGCCCAGGGAGGGCGAGCCTTCCTGGCGCCGGGCCACCGCCTCCACGAAGGCCGCGATGGCCGCCACCAGGAAGGCGCTGAAGAGGGCATCCAGGGTGAGCAGCTGGCCCACCAGGAAGGCCAGCAGCCCCGTGGCGGCCATGAAGGGCGCCCACAGGGGCTCCCGGGCCCCCAGGCGCTTGGCCAGCCGCCAGGCCGCCCAGATCATGAGGCCCGAGGCCAGGGCCAGGGGCAGCCGGGCCGCCGCCCCGTTCAGGCCGAAGAGCTTCATGCTGAGGGCCGAGAGCCAGTACTGCAGGGGCGGCTTCTCGAAGTAGAGCACGCCGTTCAGGCGCGGCGTCAGCCAGTCCCCGGTGGCCAGCATCTCCCGGGGGATCTCCGCGTAGCGTCCCTCGTCCGGCTCCCAGAGGGGCCGCACCAGGAGGGGCAGCAGGCCCAGGCAGAACCAGAGCAGGAGGAGCTTGGTGCGTTCGCGGCGCGTCATGGGAGAAGGCCTCCGCGATCCCGCCTAGTTCTCGGTCTCGACGACTTTTTCCTGCGCCTTGTGCTCTTCCACGAAGAAGTCGAGGGTCTTCTTCAGGGAATCCTGCATGGAAACCTTGGGGTCGAAGCCGAAGGTCTCCCGCATGCGTTTGATGCTGGGCGTGCGGCGGGCCACGTCCTGGTAGCCCTTGCCGTAGAACTCGCCGCTGCCGGTCTCCACCATGCGGCCCTCGGGAATGCCGCGCTCGATGCGGAAGGGATGCTCCTTCCAGATGGCGATCATCATCTCCGCGATCTCACGCACGCTGTAGTCGTTGGCGGGATTCCCGATGTTGAAGATGCCGCCATCGGCCTTGCCGCCCTCGTTGCGGAGGATGGCCATGAGGCCGTTCATGGCATCGCTCACGTCGCAGAAGCAGCGGTGGGCGTGGCCGCCATCCACCAGGTTGAGGGGCTCGCCGTTGAACAGGTTCCAGCTGAACTGCGTCACCAGGCGGCTGCTGCCCTCCTTGGCGGTGTTCAGGCTGTCGAGCTTGGGGCCCATCCAGTTGAAGGGGCGGAAGAGCGTGAACTTCAGGCCCTGCTGGAAGCCGTAGGCCCAGATCACCCGGTCCAGCAGCTGCTTGCTGGTGCTGTAGATCCAGCGGTTCATGGGGATGGGGCCCGTGACCAGGGGCGACTCGTGCTCATCGAACTCCGCGTCGGGGCACATGCCATAGACTTCGGAAGTGCTGGGGAAGATGACCCGCTTCTTGTACTTCACGCACTGGCGGACCACCCGGAGGTTCTCCTCGAAGTCCAGCTCGAAGACCCGGAGGGGATCGGTCACGTAGATCTTGGGGGTGGCGATGGCCACCAGGGGCAGCACCACGTCGCACTTCTTGATGTGGTACTCGATCCACTCCTTGGAGATGGTCACGTCGCCCTCCACGAAGTGGAAGCGGGGGTTGGCCAGGTGCTCGGACACCTTGTGGGCGCCGAGGTCGAGGCCGTAGACCTCCCACTCCGTGTCCGCCATGATGCGGTCCACCAGGTGGGATCCGATGAAACCATTGACACCCAGGATGAGGACCTTCACGGGGACTCCTTACGCAAACATTTCAGCTTATAGCTTTGTGCCTGGATTGAACATCCTGTTCCTCTTGGGTGAGACCTGGATGTGGCGATTTGCATAAAGGGCAGGATGGAATTGCATCATCTCCACCCGGGCGACCACCTGAATCTGGGTCGGTTCCTCGGGGTTGTCTCGGCAGATCTTCATGATTTTCAACAGGTATCAATTTTGCATTCGCGTTTCAACCACCCCACTCCGGAGGAAACATGAGGACCCTTGCGCCGATGTCTGCCCTGATCCTGGCGGCTTCACTGGCCTGTGTCGCCCCCACCCCAACCCCCACCCTGGCCGAGTTGAACTCACGGTGGGTCGGGCAGCCCTGGAAGGCTTATCTGGCCGCGAATGGCGCGCCCCAGAGCCTGTCCGCTCTGCCAGATGGGGGCCAGGCGGCCATGTACCATCACTCACGCACCGAGGCTGGTCCCCGCCCCACCCGGGAGGTGGTGAACGTGGCCACAGGTGAACGCTCGATCCTTACCCCGGGGGCGAACGCCGATACGGCCCGGCAACAGTGGGGCCCGACGGCCCAGACCCGTGTGGTGGATGGGAAGGCCACCGGATTCAGTTTCACCTGCACCACCGTGGTGCGGGTGAATGCCCGGGGTCTGATCGACAAGATCGAGCGGACCGGCAACGACTGCTGATGCTTCCAGGGGCTGTCCCAAACGGCGATCAGCGGAGCCACCCCTTCCGCCGGAACCACAGCCAGATGGCCAGGGCCGTTAGGGCCATGGCGCCGATCACGAGGGGATAGCCAAGCCGGTGCTCCAGTTCGGGCATCCGCTTGAAGTTCATGCCGTAGACCCCCGCGATGAAGGTCAGGGGCAGGAAGAAGGCGCTGAAGATGGTGAGCACCCGCATGACCTCGTTGGTGCGCTGGCTGGCGAGGTTGATTTCCATGTTCATCAGGTGGGTGGCGCTTTCCAGCAGTTCATCGGCCCAGGTCTGGAGTCGGTCAGCTTCCTCCACCACATCCGCCAGCAGGCCCTGGTCATCCCGGGCATGCTCCTTGAAGTGCCTGAGGGCGGAGGTGATGTGGGCCAGGGTCCGCTTGATGACCGCACAGCGGCGCTTGAGGCCGTAGACCTGCTTGATGCCGAGGTGGAGAATCCTGCGGTTGAACAGGGCCGCCTCGATCTGGTCGAGCTTGTCCTGGCTTTCCCGGAGAGGCTCGTCGAAGGACTTGACGGCCCCCGCGCATAGGGCCAGCGCCAGTTGCTCGGGACGCAGGGCCGCCCCCTCGGCGGCCTGCTTCGCCGCCCGGTGAAAGAAGGGTTGCTCCCGGCGGCGGACCGTGATGAGAACCCCTTCCATCATCAGCACCACCAGGCGCCGGGTCATGGCCTGGATGGTGTCGCCCCGCTTGGCCACCTCGTCGTAGGCCCGCAGGATCAGCAGCTGTTGGCCGGGCAGGCGCTCGTACTTGGGCAGGTTGGGCTGGTTGAGGAAGTCCCGCACCACGGCCGAATGCAGGCCGTAGCGGCCGGCCACCTCGGCCATCTCGTCCTCGGTGGGATCCACCAGATCCACCCAGGAGAAGGTGGATCCTTCGGGCAGAGGCAGGTTGTTCAGCATCAGGACATCCGGCAGACGACTTTGCCGAAGCCGCTTCCGGCTTCAAGGTGACGCTGGGCCTCGGGGTACTCCGACAGATCGAAGATCTGGTCGATGACCGGGCGGAAGGGCGGATTGGTGGGATTTTTCAGAATCAGGGAGAGCAGGGTCCAGAGATGTTCCCGCCGCCCCATGTACGAGCCCCGGATCTGGATCTGCTTGGCGAAGAGGGCCCGTAGATCGAAGGGGGTTTCCGGGCCGGTGGTGGCCCCGCAGGTGACGATGCGACCGCCCCTGGCGCAGACACTCAGGCTGGTGGCCCAGGTGGCGGCGCCGGTGTGCTCGAAGACCACGTCTACGCCCCGTTTGCCCGTCAGTTCGCGGACCCTGGTGGCCAGCGCCTTCAGCTCGCCCCGCACGATCACGTGCTCCGCGCCCAGCTCCCAGCACCGCATGGCCTTGGCCTCGCTGCCCACCACGGCGATGGCCGTGGCACCCAGGGCCTTCACCAGTTGGATGGCCGCGCTGCCCACGCCGCTCCCCCCGCCCCAGACCAGCACCGTTTCTCCGGGCCGCAGGGCGCACTTGTGGACGAGCATCTCCCAGGCCGTGAGGAACACCAGCGGGAAGGCCGCCGCCTGCTCGAAGCTCCAGTTGCCGGGGATGGGCAGCAGGTTGGCCGCGGGCACCAGCACGTGCGTGGCGGCCGTGCCATCTCTCACATGGCCCAGGATGCCGTAGCCGGGGCAGAGCATGTCGTCCCCCCGCAGGCAGGCGGGACAGACCCCACAGCTGAAGCCCGGCGCAAGCATGACGCTGCCGCCGGGCTCCACGCCCGGCGGCAGCGTCGTGCCTTCGCCCAGGGCCTCGATCACGCCGGCACCGTCGCAGCCCGGGGTGAGCGGCAGGGGCAGCCGGAGGCCCGGAAGGCCTTCAGTGGTCCAGAGGTCCAGGCGGTTGAGGGCCATGGCCTTCAGGGCCACGCGCACCCAGCCCGGCCTGGGTTCCGCGGGCGTGAACGCTTCCCGCACCGGCGAACCCGCCGGACCATGCGCCAGGATGCGGAAACGGAAGGCTTCGGCCATGGGACCTCCGGACTATTCCGACTTCAGGGACCGGGTCATGAGCCGCCGCACCGCTTCCTGCGGGGCTTCGCCGCGGAGGAGCCGGAGCACTTCGGCGGTGATGGGGAGCTCCAGGCCGTGTTCCCCCGCCAGGGCAAGGGCCGCCTCGGTGGTGAACATGCCCTCCACGACCTGGCCCCCCAGGGCCTCCCGCGCCGCGTCCACGCTCTGTCCCCGACCCACCAGCTCCCCGAAGGTCCGGTTGCGGCTTTGGGGCCCCGTGGCCGTCAGCAGCAGGTCGCCCATGCCCGCCAGACCCATGACCGTGCTGGCCTGGCCCCCCAGCACCTCCACCAGGCGGGCCATCTCCGCCAGGCCCCGGGTGATGAGTGCCGCCCGGGCGTTGTAGCCCAGGCCCAGCCCGTCCACCAGGCCCGCCGCGATGGCCAGCACATTCTTCAGGGCACCGCAGAGTTCGGTGCCCAGCACGTCCCGGGTGAGGTAGATGCGCAGCTTCTCCGAAGCCAGCTGCTCCTGCAGGGCTTCGGCGCGGTCATCGGACACAGTGCCGGGAAGGGCCAGCACGATGGCCGTGGGCACGCCCCGGGAGACCTCATCGGCGAAGGAGGGCCCCGACAGCGCGCCCACGGGCAGGTTCAGCACCCCCGTGAGGGCCTGGGACAGGGTCTGGTGGGTGCTCTGCAATATCCCCTTGCTCACGTGGATCACCAGTTCCGGGCGGCTCGCCGTACGTGGTAACAGCCCCCCCCAGGCCTCCGGCGTCACTTGGGTGGGCATGGCCGAGATCCAGAGGGGTGCGGCGAAGGCCCTGGCGGGATCGTCCGAGGTCTGCAGCCCCTGCGGGAAATCCACCTCTTTCAGCCGCAGGTGGCGGCGGGTGGCGGCCATCTGGGCCATCTCTTCGGGGAAGGGCCCCCACAGGGCCACCTTTGCACCCCTGCGGGCCCAGGTGATGGCCAGGGCCGTGCCCCAGGCGCCGGAGCCGAAGACGCCGATGTCCGCGCGGCTAGCCATGGGTCAGGTCCTTCTTCGCCCCCCAGAGGGGGGATTCGGTGCCCTTCAGGAGGCGCCGGATGTTCTCGTGATGCTTGAGGATCACGATGAGCGAGATATCTGCCCACAGGAGCAGTACCAGGGGCGAGGCCCCCTTCCACAGCAGCACCAGGGGCAGGGCCAGGGCGGCCATCACGCTGCCCAGGCTCACGTAGCGGAAGGCCAGCAGCAGCAGGATGAACACCCCCAGGGCCGGCAGCACCATGGCAGCGCGGAAGGCCAGGGCCACCCCCAGGGCCGTGGCAACACCTTTGCCACCCCGGAACTTCAGCCAGGGGGTGAAGACATGTCCCAGCACGGCGCAGAGGGCCAGCAGGGAGAGGACGGACTCTGCCAGGCCCAGCTGCTTGCCCAGAAACACCGGCAGGAAGCCCTTCCCGATGTCGAGCAGCAGGGTGACGAGGCCCAGGGCCTTGCCGCCCACCCGGCTCACATTCGTGGCGCCGATGTTGCCGCTGCCGTGGGCCCGCACATCCCCCTTCCCCGCCAGCTTCACCAGCAGGAGCCCGAAGGGGATGCTGCCGCAGAGGAAGGCGACGAGGCAGCCTAGGGCCAGGGTGGGGAGGGAAATCGAGGTCATTCCGGAAGGTTATCAGCACCGGCGCCCTTCCGCTGGCCGGCCCCACCGCGTCGGGAGTCGGGCTGGCTCAGGTGGACGGGTTCGTTTCCCCGGCCCGGCGGGTCCGCCCATGGGCATCGGCCCTGGCGTTCAGGGGCAGCGCTTCGATCCTGGAGCCGGCCCGAACCTTGGAGGCGGGCCCCGGAGCAGCGCCTTCCGGAAGGAAGGGCGCCTGGGCATGCACATTGGTGCCGTTCGCCAGGGTCCCCTCCACCTTGGCCCGGCTGTAGTCCACCCGGTAGGAGAGGATGAAAAAGCTCTTGGCCACAGGATCGAAGCCGCTGATGGGACCACAGAGCTCGAGCGTGGCGCCCGAGAGCTCCTCCAGGCCGGTCTCGACCTTCACGCTGCTGGCCAACAGGGTCCCACCGGAGATCCGGCCCTGAACCTCTACCCTCGCGCCAGTGACCAGGGAACCCGTGACCTGGGCCCTCGCGAAGGACAGGCTGCATCCTCCGGCCCGGGCCGTCTTCGCCCGGTGATCGATGGCGCTCAGCACGCCATGGAAGGTGCCGTCGGCCTCCGCGGGGGCGGGCACATGCTCGATTCGCGTGGCCTGGATGGAGCCGTCCGCCCCCGGGAACCCATCCACTTCGACCCGGTCCCCGGCCTTCAGCTCCGCCAGCTGGAGGCTGCGGCTCGTGGTCGCCGGCCCTTCCTCCCCGATGTCGGCCTGGGGCCCCACCAGCACGTTCTGACCCATCACCACCAGCCTGGAGGCAGCCAGGTCGATGTGCTCGATGACGCCCTCCACCTCGTGGTGCACCTCTGCGGAGAGCAGCTCGTAGCCCTGGGGTGTTTTCACGGCGGTGCCCTGGAACACCGAGCCGGGGCGAAGCCTCGCTGGGCTGCTCGGCCTGCCCTGAGCCGTCATCTGGGCGCTGCCCGTCAACAGGGGGTGGCCATTGAAGGTGAGCGCCCCCGGTGAGCCCGAGATCATGCCCGCCAGGGCGACGATTTCCACCGATGGCGGTGGCGCCACGCCCTGGCTGCGGTCCTGGACGCCACAGGCCGTGAGGAGCAGAGCCAAGGCAAGGCTCAGGAGAGCAGTCGGCTTTCCTTCCATGCGGCACCTCCCTTGGACCACGTGGATCCACCGGAGACATGCCTTTTCTGGGTGCGAGGTTCCAGAAAATCGTGGCACTAGGCTAATTCAAATATTGATATGAATAGCTTAATAATTTAGGACTAGGTTCAGCTGGCGTCGCAGGAAATCCAAGGCGGCCCCGCTGCCCCTCAGCTGGACATCCGGTCGATCGCCGTGGAAGGCACGACCGGCAGAGAGCGTCCCGCCGGGCCCCGCCACCGCCAGGAACACCGCGCCCAGCGGCGCTCCGCCTTCGGCACCGGGCCCGGCATTCCCGGTCACGGCCAGGCCCCAGGTTGCCCCCAGCTTCGCCTTCGCCGCCTCGGCCAGGGCGATGGTGGTGGCCTCGGACACGGTGCCCTGCTTCGCCAGGAAGTCCGGTGGAAGCCCCAGCAGGGCGGCCTTGGCCTCCGGGGAATAGACGGTGACTCCCCCCAGGAAGCTCCGGCTGGCGCCGGGAATGGCCGTGAGCCGGGCCGATATCAGCCCGCCGGTCATGCTCTCGGCCACGGCGAGCGTTTGCCCCTGGGCGTCCAGTCCCTGGAGCACGGCATCCTCCAGATTACCCGCTCCTACCGAAACGAGATCAGCACCCAGCACGGGCTTCAGGTCCCGCCGCACCGCCTCCAGCGCGGTGGTCTCCCCGCTGCGGACCAGCAGCTCCACCTGGGTGAGGCTGGCCAGGATGCTCCAGTCGAGGTGACTGTGGGCCTGGCGGACTTCGCGGATGCGCTCGTCCAGGGTGCTTTCGGGCACGCCGGCCACCACCAGGCGAAGGGTGTGGGTGGGCCGGCCCGCCAGGGGCCGGAGCCGCGGCTCCACCTGCTCCTCCCACATGCGCTTCATCTCCCGGGGGACGCCGGGCAGCATCACGATCCTCGCGCCCGGGTGCCCCGGCGGATCCGGCCACCAGATCCCCGGCGCCGTGCCCACGGGATTCCGCAGGGGCTCGGCGCCCATCGGAATGAGGACTTGCTTGAAGTTCGACTGGGCCGGCACCCGCTGGCGGGCCGCGTAGAAGGCCAGCATATCGACGCGGGCAGCCGCGTCTTCCACCAGCTCCGCGCCCAGGATTTCCGCGAAGAGCTCCTTGGTGAGGTCGTCGAAGGTGGGGCCGAGGCCGCCGGTGGTGAGGATGAGGTCCGAGCGCTGCAGGGCCTCCCGGATCAGCTCGGCCAGATCCTCGCGGTGGTCGCCCACGGCGGTCTTGCGGTGGAAGGCAAGGCCCAGGTCCGCCAACCGCTCCCCCAGCCAGACGGAGTTGGTATCCAGACGGCGGGTGGTGAGCAGCTCGGTGCCGATGGCAATGCATTCAATGCGCATGATTGGAATGGAACCACGGGGCCGGCGAAAGCTCAAATAGGGTTCAACTTGGAATGGCTGGTGGTGCAGATGGGTCAGGACTCCAGCCACCGCCGCGTGGCCCAGCGGCCGAACCAGAGCCCGACCCCGGTGCCCACCATGCTGAGCACCACACCGGTGGAGAAGCCCACCAGGGCCCCCAGGTAGTAGCCCGCCAGGCTGCCCACCGTGGCGCCAACCCATCCCATGAGCTTTTCCATGACGCGGCCTCCGAACGATAGGATGGATGAACGAAGCGGGGTGTGCCCATGATCGTCCACGATCTCGATGACCTGGTGCTGGAATCCGACGAGGAATCCGGGATCCAGGAGCTGGGCCGACGCTTCCTGGCCCGGGGACCCTGGACCACGGTGGCTTTCCTGGTGAAGACGAGGACGGATTCAGAGGGCGACTGGGAAGGCCCCTTCCTCTGGCTCCACCGCTACCAGAAGGTGGCCCAGGGCTGGAAGCTGGTGAGCCGCTTCCGCACCACGGAAACCGCCCAACTGGAGGCGCTGGCCGAGGCCATGGACGGCTGGAAGGACTACTTCAGGCCCGGCAGGTAGCGTTCCCGGATGACCGCCAGGTGATGGGCGGCGTGGCCCAGGCAGACATAGGGGATGGCCCGGGCGCTCAGGGTGCGCCCGTTGGAGGTGCCCTTCTCCTCCCAGGCGGCTGCCGGCAGGCTGCGGAACAGTTCCAGGCTGGCCCGCCGCGTGGCCTGGAAGTCCGCCAGCAGGTCGGCGATGGGGTGCTCATCGGCCCCGGCGGCCCGGGCATAGTCATCCTCTTCCCAGCCCGGCAGGGGGGTGGCATCCCCCCGCCCGATGCGCAGGCAGCGGTAAGCGAAGATCCGCTCCGCATCGCTGAGGTGCTGGAGCAGGTCCTTGAGGCTCCACTTTCCCGCGGCATAGCGGTGGGCGGCCTGCGCCTCGGAGAGCCCTCCGAAGAGGGCGCCGATCTCCCCGGCCTGGGCCTTCAGCAGGGCCAGCACATCGCCTTCGGGGGCCAGGGCGATGTAGGACGCCATGCCTTCGGAGAATTCGCCGGGGAGGGGTCGGATGAGGCCCATGGGTCCCTCGCTAGAAAGTCATCACCTTCATGGTGTTCGTGGTGCCGGATTTCCACAGGGGCAGCCCCATGGTCATCACGACGCGATCGAAGGCGCCGGCCTGGTGGTTGGCGATCAGCAGGCCCCGGACGGCCTCCACCATCTCGTCGGTGTTGTTCACCCGGGGGATGATGAGGGGCGTCACGCCCCGCAGCAGCCCCATGCGCCGGCCGGTGATCTCGTCCACGGTGGCCCCCAGCACGGGGGTCCGTCCCGCCAGCCGGCTCACCATGCGCGCGGTGCCGCCCCCTTCGGTGAAGGCCACGATCCAGCGGGCGTTGATCTCCTCCGCCGTGCGGCAGGCGGCAAAGGCCACGGAGATGTCGGTGCGGGCCAGGACCTTCTCTGCCAGGTCCTCGGGCAGGGTGGTGGTGCGCTGCTTGACATTGGCATCGGCCTCGGCGGCGATGCGGGCCAGCCACTGGACCGCCTCCACCGGGTGGGCCCCGGTGGCGCTTTCCGCGCTCAGCATCACGGCATCGGTGCCATCCCAGATGGCATTGGCCACGTCGCTGGCCTCGGCCCGGGTGGGCTGGGCGTGCTCGATCATGCTCTCCAGCATCTGGGTGGCGGTGATGACGGGCTTGAGGGCCCGGCGGGCCGCCTTGATGATCTGCTTCTGCAGACCCGGAACCCGCTCCACGCCCAGCTCCACGCCCAGGTCGCCCCGGGCCACCATCACGCCCCAGGAGACGTCGAGGATCTCGCCCAGGTTCCCAAGGGCGGCGGGGTGCTCGATCTTGGCGATGATGGGCTGGGTGCCCCCCAGGTGATGGATGATGGCCTGGAGCTGCTGCACGTCCGAAGCCCGGCGCACGAAGCTCTGGGCGAAGAGATCCACCTGGTGCTCCACACCCCAGCGGATGTCCGCGTGATCCTTTTCGGTCAGGGGATCCATGACGATATCGAGGCCGATGGGGTGGATGCCCTTGCGGGACTTCAGCGGGCCCCCGATGACCACCTGGACCTTCAGCAGGTCGAGCCCCTTGGTGAGGATCTTCAGGGTGATGGCACCGTCATCCAGCAGCCAGTGCTGGCCGGCTTCGGCACCCTCGAAGAGTTCGGGATGGGGCAACGGCGCCGCCCAGGCGTACCCCGCGGGCACGGGCGTACCGGGCGCGTAGAAGATGCCTTCGCTGCCATCGGCCAGATCCAGGGGTTCCTCGAGGATGCCGATGCGCCACTTGGGGCCCTGCAGATCGAGGAACACGGGGATGGATCGACCCAGTTCCACGGCCAGGGAGCGGACCAGGATCAGGGCCTGGGCCCGGGATTCCGGATCCCCGTGGCTGGCATTCAGCCGGACCGCATCGGCCTCCTTCAGGGCTTCCCGCAGCCGATCCCCCTGCATCAAGGCAGGTCCCAAGGTCATCACGAGTTTAGTCTTGCGCACCATGTCTCCCATCGCTTGCACAGGCAATCCACACACTTTTCCACAGCCCGCATCAAGACGACTAATTTATCACGGGGCTTTTCCTCGCGTCATGGCGATGCTACCTTCGATCTCCCGAGACGGTCATTGGAGAACCACGAATGCGTGACAAGCTGCGAAACCTCGTAGCCGAGATGGTGCATGGAGGCATCCCCCTGGAATTGGCCCGCCGCGAGTTCGAGCGGGTCTTCCTCGAGGAGGTGCTGGCCGCCCACGAAGGCAACCACAGCGCCGCCGCCCGGGAGCTGGGCATCCATCGCAACACCCTGGCCAAGAAGCTCGAGGCCCCGCCCAGCCGCCTCCGCCGGGTGAGCCTGGCGAGCTGAGTCCTGGTTGTCCTTCTGTAAAGGCCCGGTTCACACCGGGCCTTTTGCTTCGACAGGAGGGACCCGGACCGATACAACAAAGGTTCGGAGGAAGTTGTGATGAAGGTCGCCATCAACGGGCTGGGTCGGATCGGGCGGCTCGTCCTCCGGCAGCTGGTCCAGGACCCCCGCGTCCAGGTGGTGGCCATCAACGACCTCGCGGACGCCGCGACCCTGGCCCACCTCCTGAAGTACGACTCGGTGCACGGGCGGGCGGATTTCGCGGTGGCAGCCGAGGGTGCCACCCTGGTGCTGGACGGACGCCCCATCGAGGTGTTCTCCGAGCGGGAACCCCACTGCATCCCCTTCGCCGCCACGGGAGCCCAGGTGGTGCTGGAATGCACGGGAAGGTTCACCGAGCGGGCCCAGGCGGCGGCGCACCTTCAGGGCGGCATCCGGCGCGTGATCATCAGCGCCCCTTCCGAGGATGCCGATCGCACCGTGGTCCTGGGGGTCAACGAGGGCTCCCTGGATCTGGCGACGGATCGCGTGCTTTCCGGGGCCAGCTGCACCACGAACTGCCTGGCCCCCATGGTCAAGGTGGTCGACGACGCCTTTGGTCTGGATCACGGCTTCATGACGACCGTCCACAGCTACACCAACGACCAGCGCATCCTGGACCTGCCCCACGGGGATCTGCGCCGGGCCAGGGCCGCCACCCTGAGCATGATCCCCACCAGCAGCGGTGCGGCCCGCGCCATCGGCCTGGTGCTGCCCCACCTGGCGGGCCGTCTGGATGGCCTCGCCGTCCGCGTGCCCACTCCGGACGTGAGCATCCTCGATCTCACGGCCACACTGAGGACCGATGCCTCCCTCGAGGCCATCCACACCGCCTTCCGGAAGGCCGCTGCCGCGGGGCCCCTGGCGCCCTACCTGGAGGTGCTGGACGCCGAGCTGGTGAGCGCAGACCTGGTGGGCAGCAGTGCCAGCTGCCTCTACGATCCCTTCCTCACGAAGGTGCTGGGGCCCCGCCTCATCAAGGTCTTCGGCTGGTACGACAACGAGTGGGCCTACGCGGCGCGCCTGAAGGACCTCTGCCTCCTCGTCCTGGAAGGGGCGGGCCGATGAAGCGCATCGCCCTCAACGGCCTGGGTCGCATCGGGCGGCTGGCGGTGCGCAGCCTGGGCGTCTCCCAGCCCGAGCTGCTCTGCGCCGTCAACGATCCCGCGCCCCTCGACCAGGTGGTCCAACTGCTCCGCTGCGATTCGGTCCACGGAGCCTGCGCCCTCGGCATCCAGGGGCTCACCGAAGGGGACCAGGATTACCTGGTCCTGGGGGAGCGGCGGGTGCCCCTCTTCCATGCGGCGGACCCCGCGCAGATCCCCTACCCCAGCGGCACCCGGCTGGTGCTGGAGGCCAGCGGCCGGTTCACGCGCCGGGAGGATGCCGCAAGGCACTTGAAGGGGCGGGTATCCCACGTGGTCATCAGCGCCCCCAGTCCCGACGCGGATCTCACGGTCATCGCCCCGGTGAATGGCGCCGACCTCGATCCCGCGCGGCACAGGGTCATATCCAACGCCAGCTGCACCGCCCATGCCACGGCGCCCATGCTGAAGATCCTGGAGGACGCCTTCGGCCTCGAGCACGCGGGCATGAGCACCGTCCACGTGGTCACCAACGACCAGCGTCTCCTGGACCTGCCCCACAAGGACCTCCGCCGGGGCCGGGCTGCCTTCCAGAGCATCATCCCCACCACCTCCAGCGCCTTCGGGGCCCTGCACCGGGCCATGCCTGGGCTACCCCGGGGCTTCGACGGCGTGGCCCTCCGGGTGCCCCTCCTCAGCGTGAACCTGGTGGATCTGGTGGCCACCCTCCGGCGGGATGCGGACCCGGCCAGCCTGCGGACCGCCTTCGAGGCCGCGGCCGCCGGCCCCTGGCGGGGCATCGTGGCCCTGGCGGATCCCCACACCGTCAGCTGCGATATCACCGGCCGCACCGAAAGCGTGGTCATGGATCTGGACCTCACCATGATCCTCGGGAACCGCTTCGTGAAGGTCTTTGGCTGGCACGATAACGAGGTGGCCTACGCCGCACGGCTGTGCGAGCTCGTGGTGGATCTGGCGGGACGGATCTAGATGGTACCCGCCGCATACCCGGTGCTGAAGGCGGCCTGGAGGTTGTAGCCGCCCACGGGGCCGTCGATATCCAGCAGTTCGCCGCAGACGCGCAGGTTCTCCCAGTCGCGCAGGGCCATGGTGCGGGGATCCACAGCCGTGAGCTCCACGCCCCCGGCGGCCACCTCGCCCCGGGCCAGAGGCACCGCCTGGGGCTCGCCGAGGGGAAGGGCCGTGGCCAAGCCCACCAGGGTTCTGCGCCCGGGCCTTGGCAGATCCTTCAGCATGAGGGCGCTCCCCAGCCCCGCTTCCTGGAGCAGCGGCTCCACCAGCCGCTCCGGCAGATGCCGCTGGAGCCAGGTGGCCGCCAGGAGCCGCGGGTTCGCCCGCTGTTCCGATTGCAGGGCCGCATCCAGCGCTTCGGGTAGCTCCATCACCGAGGCGTAGGTCAGCCAGGCCGGCCCCCCCCGGCGGGCCCGCTCCGTGGCCTGGCTCAGCTCCAGGACCGCGGGTCCGCTGATTCCGGATTTCGTGAAGAGGATATCGCCCCCGAAGGCCCCGAGCCGACGGCCGCCGGCACCGGCGCTGAGGCGCAGCTCCCCGCCCCGCAGGGCCACGCCCTCCCAGGCCGGCCGGGGTCGCGACAGGGGAATCGGCGCCAGGGCGGGAAACCAGGGATGCACGGGGACACCCAGTTCCCTGAGCCAGCCCAGCACCTCGCCCCGGGTGCCGGTTTCCGGATAGCTGGCCCCACCGGTGGCGAGGATGAAGGTCTCCCCGTGGATCCTTTCCTGGTCCAGCAGCAGGCCCTCCAGCCGGGGTGCCCGGCCCTTCAGGGCGCTCACGCGGGCGCCGGTGCGAAGCTCCACGCCCGCCCGCCGGGCCAGCTGCTCGAAGGCCGTCACCACCAGCCCGGCGCTGCCCGGCCGATCCTGGGGGAACACCCGGCCATTGTCCCTGGCGTAGGTCTCCACCCCTTCCCGGCGCAGCAGGTCCAGCACCGCGCCGTTGTCGAAGGCGTGCAGGGAGGGGCGCAGGAAGCGGGCCTGATCCTTCGGGAAGGCCGCCAGCAGTTCCCTGGGTGGACCGTCGTGGGTGATGTTGCACTTGCCGCCGCCGCTGATGCGGAGCTTCACCCCCAGGCGTCCGTTGGCTTCCAGGAGCAGGACCCTGTGGCCCAGCGTGGCCGCCCGCCAGGCCGCCACCAGCCCCGCCGCGCCGCCACCCACCACGATCACCTTGGCCATGGACCCATCATGGCCGAAGCACCGGTTAGACTCGAGCCATGTCCGACCTCGGCTTCTCCACCCCCCGCCCCGCCCAGCTCCGTCGTTTCGGACGGGTGTTCTACCCCGCCGGCCTGCGGCTGCAGAAGGCCCTGGCGGCCTACGTGAACGAGCCGGGCCGGCCCGATCAGCTGGTGATCCTGGAGCACGATGCGGTCTTCACCCTGGGTCGCAATGCCACCCCCGCAGATATCCACATGAGCGAGGACTTCCTCGCCTCCCAGGGCGTATCGGTCCACCGCACGGACCGGGGCGGCGAAGTCACCTACCACGGCCCCGGCCAGATCGTGGCCTATCCCATCTGCAACCTGCGGGGGGGCCGGGAGGACGTGGGTCGACTGGTGCGTGGGCTCGAAGAGGCCATGATCCGCACGGCGGCGGATTTCGGCGTGGTGGCCGATCGCCTCAAGGGCGCCCCTGGCATCTGGGTGGAGACGGCCAAGTACCGTCAAGGTGGCGGCCCCGAGAAGCTGGGCGCCATCGGCCTCCACCTCAGCAAGTGGATCAGCACCCACGGCATCGCCTTCAACGTGCGGCCCAACCTGGACCACTTCCGCTGGATCACCCCCTGCGGGTTCACGGACAAGGGCGTCTGCAGCCTGGCTTCGCTGCTGGGCGACGGGGCACCCACCTGGGCGGAGGCCGCGGACCGCCTCCAGGCCCACCTCATCGATGGCCTGGCCATGGACCTGCAGCCCACCCGGGCCTCCAGCCGCAGCGTGTCGGCCCTCACCTGGCGCCGGGGACCGGGCGGTCCCGAAGTGCTCATGATGCTGCGGGTGCCCGCCCATGGCTTCTGGTGGCAGAGCGTCACGGGCATGATGGAACCGGGGGAAGAACCGGAACAGACCGCCCACCGGGAGCTGCTGGAGGAGACCGGACTCATCGGTGTGCTGCGCCCCCTGGGCCTCACCCACAGCTTCTGGGTGGATTCCAGCATCGTCCGCTTCCCCGATCCCGAACCCCGCTTCAACACCGAGATCTGCTACTCCATGGAGGTGTCGCCCGAGGCCGAGGTTCGGCTGGAGCCTTCCGAGCACAGCGAGTACCAGTGGTGCGGCCTCGACGAAGCCCTCGACCGGATGAAGTGGGAGGGCTCCAAGGCCGCCGTGGTGCTCCTGAAGAAGGCCCTTGGCTTCTGATCCACCTCTGCCTTCAGGAAACCATAGCCACCGCAGAAAGGTGCCTGCGAGGGGGCGGTCTGTGGTCTGAGGCAGAACCGGGGGCCAGGAGTGCCGCGGCCTTGTAATCTGTTGGAAACCCCCGGAGTGCCCATGTTCCCCCAGTTCACTGAGGATCAGTCTGCGATTCGAGAAGCAGCCCGCGCCTTCGCCATGGCGGAGATCGACCCCGGCGCCGCCGCCCGGGATGCCAGCGGCGAGTTCCCCTCGGCCATCCTAAGGCAGCTCGGCGAGATGGGCTTCCTGGGCATGACGGTGCCCGAGGCCTTCGGCGGTGGCGGCTCGGATTTCCTCAGCTACATCCTGGCCCTGGAGCAGATCGCCTACGCCGACGCCTCCGTGGCCGTGACCATGAGCGTGAACAACTCCGTGGCCTGCGCGCCCATCCTGTCCTTCGGCACACCGGAACAGAAGGCGAAATACTTGAAGCCCCTGGCCAGCGGCGAGGTGCTGGGTGGCTTCATGCTCACGGAGCCCGATGCTGGCTCCGATGCCGCGGCCCTGAAGACGCGCGCCACCAGGGTGGAGGGCGGCTGGCGGCTGAACGGCTCCAAGGCCTGGATCACCAATGGCGGTGTGGGCCGCTACTTCGTCACCATGGCCCGCAGCGATCCCGACAAGGGCAAGAAGGGCATCAGCGCCTTCATCCTGGACGCGCACCAGCCCGGCGTGGTCATGGGCCCGCCGGAGGCGAAGATGGGCCTGCGCTCCAGCAAGACCGTGATGGTGGCCCTCGAAGATGCCTTCGTGCCCGACGATGCCCTGCTGGGCAAGCCCGGCGACGGCCTCAAGGTGGCCTTCGGCGGCCTCGACGGGGGCCGCATCGGCATCGCCGCCCAGGCCCTGGGCATCGCCCAGCGGGCCATGGACGAGAGCGTGGCCTATGCCAGGACCCGCCGCTCCTTCGGCAAGGCCATCGGCGAGCATCAGATGATCCAGACCTACCTGGCCGGGATGGAATCCCGCCTCCAGGCCTCCCGGCTGCTGGTCTACCGGGCGGCGGCCATGAAGGAGGCCGAGCGGACCTGCACCCTCGAGGCCGCCACCGCCAAGCTCTTCACCACCGAAAGCGCCGTCTGGGTCTGCGACCGGGCCGTCCAGATCCACGGTGGCTACGGCTACTCCCGGGAGTACCTCGTCGAGCGCCTCTACCGCGATGTCCGCGTGACCACCATCTACGAGGGCACCAGCGAGATCCAGCGCATGGTCATCGCCCGGGAGTTGTTGAAGTAGACAATTTCAACACACGATGAAATTCCCCTTGCCCTGCCCGGGTGGGGGAGCCATCCTGCTTGCTGGGTTACTCTAAACCGGCCCCGGCACTTGTCCGTAGGCACCCTGTCCCCGTGACGGCTCTTATCGATGTTCAAGGAGTGGTGATGACGCGTCTCCCGATCTTCCCGGCCCTGCTGGTGGCTTTCTCGCTGGTCGCCCAGGAGGCGCCGAAGGCGGAAGCCCCCCCGACGGTGGTCACGAAGCTGACCCTCCAGGGGGCCATCGAGACCTCCCTGAAGAACAACCTGCAGGTGCAGATCGCCGTGGAGACCCGGGACTTCACCCGCGCGGGCGTGCTCATCGAGCAGGGCTTCTTCGACTGGAACCTGACCAGCAGCATCAGTCTGGGCAAGACCCAGGACGCCTCCAGGGCCTCGAATTTCCCTGGCGGCCCGCTGGTCGTTTCCGAAACCACGACCTTCAACCGGAGCCTCACCGTCGGTTCCACCAAGGCCTTCGGCTGGGGCGGCAACCTCAACCTCAGCTATGCGCCGAACTACCGGTTCAGCAAGGGCACCGTCAATGGCGGCGCGGAGCAGCCCTTCACGACCAATCCCTACGACGGCAGCTTCTCGGCGACCTATTCCCAGAGCCTGCTGAAGGGCTTCGGTCGGGATACCACCGAAAGCCGCCTCATCGTGGCCCGCAAGAGTGCCCAGGCCGCGGATCTGGGCTTCCAGAAGGCCATCATCGATCTGGTGGCCAGCACCGAAACGCTCTACTGGGACGTGGTCTTCACCCAGCGCAACCTGGAGAACAAGAAGCAGGCCCTGGCCCTGGCCCAGAAGCAGCTCAAGGAGAACAAGATCCGGGTGGAGGTCGGCACCCTGGCCCCCATCGAGGTCACCTCCTCCGAAGCCTCCGTGGCCCAGCGGGAGCAGGACATCATCTCCGCCGAAGCCCAGCTCCTGAATGCCAAGGATTCCCTGATCCGGGCCCTGTATCCGTCCTCCGAGCGCCCCGTGGGGCTCGAGATGGCCGACACTCCCAGCGTGAAACCCCTGGAGTTGAACGAGACCACCGCCGAGAAGCAGGCCCTGGCCAACCGCATCGAGCTGAAGAGCGCCCGCCTGGATGTGGAATCCAAGCAGGTCCTCGAGACCGCCGCCGGCAACCGCACCCTGCCCCAACTGGACGCCTTCGCCACCTACAACGGGAATGCCGCTTCGCAGATCCCCTCCGAGGGCCTGGCCGCCGTGAACAAGGACCTCAGCAAGGGCGCCTACCCCGGCTACACCGTGGGCCTGCAGTTCGCCATCCCCCTCCAGAACCGCTCCGCCCGGGGCAGCCAGGCCCAGGCCCGCGCCAACCGCCGCCAGAGCGAGCTGAGCCTGCGGGACCTGGAGCTGGGCATCACCCTGGAGGCCCGCACCGCCTTCCGCAACGTGGACGCCTCCGCCAAGGGCGTGGCCGCCGCCGAAAAGACCCGCTACTTCCGCGAGAAGGACCTCGAAGCCGAGCAGAAGAAGTTCGAGAACGGCATGAGCACCAACTTCCTCGTGCTGTCCAAGCAGAACGATCTCGATACCGCCAAAAGCAGCGAGCTCCAGTCCCAGATCACCTACGCCAAGGCCGTGACCGCCCTGGAGAAGGCCCTGGGGCACCTGCTGGAAGCCAGGAAACTCGAAGTTAAGTAGTCGCACCTTCTGCTCCAAAAAGGGCCCCGGTCGGGGCCCTTTTTGGAGTTGACTCCACCGCGCAGCGGCGGAGCGGATCTTAGGTTCAATCCATCCGCAGGCTGATGTCCACCGCCGGCGCGCTGTGGGTGAGGGCACCCACGCTGAGGAAATCCACGCCGGTCTCGGCCACGGCCCGGGCCCGGTCCAGGGTGATGTTGCCGCTGGCCTCCAGGAACACCCGCCGCCCGCTCCGGTCCCGCAGGGCCACCGCCTCCCGCAGCTGGTCCAGGGTCATGTTGTCCAGCAGGATGCCATCCACGTCCGGCAGATCGAGGCAGGCCTTGAGCTGGCCCAGGTTTTCCACCTCGACTTCGATCTTCAGCAGGTTCGGCGCCGTGCGGCGCGCCGCCTCCACCGCCGCGCGAACGCCCCCCGCGGCCGCCAGGTGGTTCTCCTTCAGCAGCACGCCGTCCCCCAGGGTCAGCCGGTGGTTCACGCCGCCCCCGCAGCGCACGGCGTACTTCTCCAGCAGCTTGAGGCCTGGCGTGGTCTTCCGGGTGTCGAGGATGCGGGCGCCCGTGCCCTCGATGGCATCCACGAACCTTCGGGTGAGCGACGCGGTGCCGGAAAGCCGCTGGAGCAGGTTCAGCAGCACCCGCTCCGCCAGCAGGATCCCGTGGCTGGAGCCCCGCAGGCGCAGGACTTCGGTGCCCGCAGCGACCTTCTGGCCATCCGCCTTCGGCTGCTCCATGGTGATCGACGAACAGGTCAGCCGCAGGGTCTCCGCGGCCATGGGCAGGCCCGCCAGCACCAGGTCGGCCTTGGCCACCACCCGCGCGGTCATGGGGCGGTTTGGCACCGCCGCCGTGGTCCAGTCCTGCGTGCCCCAGTCCTCCCGCAGGAAGGCGCGCAGCAGATCGCGGTAGCTCTCGGGGTGGGGCGGATGGAACATGGGGGCACTCCCTGTTCAGCCTACAATCATTGCAAACCCGGAGCCCCCATGTCCCAAGTCCTCCTCGAGAAAATCGATCGCATCGCCTGGGTCACCCTCAACCGGCCCGACAAGCTCAACGCCCTGAACCACGAGGTCCTGCACGAGTTGGAGCGGGTCTTCGCAGACTTGGAGCAGGACGTCGAGGTCGGAGTGGTGGTGGTGACCGGCGCCGGCGAGAAGGCCTTCGTGGCGGGGGCCGACATTGGCGAGCTGAAGGACCTGGACACCGCCGGGGCCCGGGTCCTGGCCCTGCGGGGCCAGGCCGTGTTCCAGCGCATCGAGTCCATGCCCAAGCCCGTCATCGCCGCCGTGAACGGCTTCGCCCTGGGGGGCGGCTGCGAGCTGGCACTGGCCTGCCACATCCGCATCGCCAGCGAGAACGCTCGGTTCGGCCTCCCCGAGGTCAGCCTTGGCATCATCCCCGGCTACGGCGGCACCCAGCGCCTGCCCCGGCTCGTGGGCAAGGGCGTGGCCCTGGACCTGATCCTCAGCGGCGAGATGACCCCCGCTGCGGATGCCCTGCGCATGGGCCTCGTGAGCCGGGTCGTACCCCAGGCGGAGCTGCGCGCCACCGCCGAGAAGCTGGCCAGGACCCTCCTCTCCCGGGGCCCCCTTGCCCTGCGCAGCGCCCTTACGGCCGTGAACGAGGGCCTGGAGATGCCCCAGGAGCAGGGCCTCCTGTTCGAGGCCGCCCTTTTCGGCCTCCTGGCCGCCACCACCGACATGCAGGAAGGCATGGGCGCCTTCCTGGAGAAGCGGCAGGCGCAGTTCAAGGGGCTCTGAGGCCCGGTCACCGGTCTGCCTTTTTCCAGAGGCTGTGTCGATCCGGCGGCTTCCGGAACGACTATTCAGCATCCAAGGCGGATGAACCGCCCTCGGGAGGATCCATGAAATACCTCTGCTTGATCTACGGCCTCGAAGCTGCCTGGGCGGCCCAATCGGAGACCGACCGGAACCGAATCTACGGCGAGTACATGGCCTTCACCGAGGACATCCAGAAGAGCGGACACCTGTTGGGTGGCGAAGAGCTCCAGCCCACCCAGGCAGCCACCACCGTTCGGGTGCGGAACGGCAAGGTCAGCGCCACCGATGGGCCCTTCGCCGAAACGAAGGAGCAGCTGGGTGGCTACTACCTGATCGAGGCCGCGGATCTCAACGAGGCCATCCAGGTGGCTTCCAGGATTCCGGGAGCCCGGGATGGCAGCATTGAGGTGCGACCCATCCAGGAAATGGAATAGCCGTCACGTGGGAGAGCCCTTCGGGTTCCCCGGAGCGCCCATGGAAGGGGAAGGCTTCCGCCAGATCGAATCCATCTATCGCTCGGAATCCCGCCGGGTGATCGCCACGCTCATCCGCCTTCTGGGTGATTTCGATCTGGCGGAGGAAGCCCTGCACGAGGCCTGGGCGGCGGCCCTGGAGCAGTGGCCCAGCCAGGGGATCCCGGCCCAGCCCCGGGCCTGGCTCGTATCCACGGGCCGCTTCAAGGCCATCGACAGCCTGCGGCGCCGGGCCCGGTTCCAGCCCCTGCTGGGAGACGCGGCTGAGCACCTGGAGGCCGACCTGCCCGAAGGCAGGGACGCCGATGAGCTGGAGGACGATCGCCTCCGCCTCATCTTCACCTGCTGCCATCCGGCCCTCAACCCTGATGCCCAGGTCGCCCTGACCCTCCGGGAGGTCTGCGGCCTGGCCACAGAAGAAATCGCCCGCGCGTTCCTCATCCCCGCCCCCACCCTGGCCCAGCGCATTGTCCGAGCCAAGGCGAAGATCCGGGACGCGAAGATCCCCTACCAGGTGCCTTCCCCTCGCGAACTGCCCGAGCGGTTGCCTTCGGTGCTGCGCGTCATCTACCTGATCTTCAACGAAGGTTACTCGGCTTCATCGGGCGAGTCGGCCACCCGTCCTGATCTGACCGGTGAAGCCATCCGCCTGGGCCGCCTGCTGGCGGACCTGTTGCCGGATGCCGAAACCACCGGCCTCCTGGCGCTCATGCTGCTCCACGATTCCCGCAGCTCCACACGGATGGACGGGGCGGGCAACCTCCTGCTCCTGGAGCACCAGGACCGCTCGCTCTGGAACCGCGAGCAGATCACCGAAGGGCTGGCCTTGGTGAAGCGTGCCCTCTCCTCCCAGCGGTTCGGACCGTACGGCATCCAGGCAGCCATTGCGGCCGTCCATGCGGAATCCTCTGATGCCGCGGCCACCGACTGGGAGGAGATTGTGGGCCTCTACGTCGTCCTCCACCGCCTGGACCCCTCGCCCATCGTCGAGCTGAACCAGGCGGTGGCCATCGCCATGCGGGATGGTCCGCTGGCGGGTCTGGACAGGATCGATGCCCTCCTCGCCCGGAGTGCGCTGCCCGGCTATCACCTGATCCACGCTGCGCGGGCGGATCTCCTCCGCCGGATCGGCCAGCTTGGCGAGGCCAGGGCCGCCTATGCCAAGGCCTTAGAAATGACCCAGCAGGGCGCGGAACGCCGGTACCTGGAAAGCCGCCTGCAGGAGCTGGGCGGGAATGACCTGCCTTCCCGCCCGCCACCTGGACCCCACTGAACCTTTCCCTATCGCTTGGGGGACTGGGCGCCCAGCGTCACGGCCGATGTCTGCTCGTTGTTGTACAGATCCACCACCCGCACCAGGACCCGATCGCCACGAATGGCGTCCCGGGGGATGAGCACATCGAAGCGCTCCTCCTTCTGATCGAAGACCCGGTCCTCCGGCACGATCTGGAGCCAGCGCTCGCCATCGGCGCTGATGGCGGCCTCCTTCAGGGTGGAGGTCTCGTCCCGGGCCAGGAACTTCACCCGGACCCCATCGCCTTCGGGCACGGCACTGAGCTCGGAAATGGCGGGCGGGGTGTGATCGACCAGGAAGGGCGCCGTGCGCCAGGCGCTGGTAAGCAGCGCGTTGAAGGGCGCCGAGGGGGCGTCCGAGGCCGTGACCTCCAGCCGGTAGCGGCCATCGGGCACGGGCAGGGTGTCGAAGCTGAAGAACTTCTCCTTCCAGGCCTTTTCCAGCAGGATGGGCGCGCCGCGCTCGGGCAGCAGCCGGAGGGCGAACTGGAGGGTGTCTCCGTTGGGATCGCTCACCTTGAAGACGAAGCTCTGGCCGCCCCGGCGGAAGCTGCGCTTCTCGGCCCCCATGTAGCCCAGGGCCGGAATGAGCTTCTGGGTCTCCAGGGGCACCCGCTCGATGCCGATGTCATCGGGCGGCGCGGTGCGGGTGATGACCAAGCCCGGGGGCATGGTTTCCACGCTCTCCCAGACCGGCGGCAGGTTGCGCTGGGCCCAGTGGACCTTCACGGTCTCGACCACGGGGGTGGCCCCGCCGCGGGTGCTGCTGAGGCGCAGGCGGAACTGGGCAAAGCGGGAGGGTGGCAGGGCGGGCCGCTCCCCGCTGCGCAGAGGGGGACTCCAGGGACTCCAGGTGGCATCGGGGGTTTCCGTGCTGCCGGTGCGGAACTGGAGCTCCACGTTGGTGCCTGCGGGCTGCTCCACCTCCAGGTAGGACCGGCCCCAGTCGGCGATGGGCGCGCCCTTCAGGATCCGCGATTCCAGGGTGCCTTCCGTGGCCTGGGCTTCAGACAGCAGGTGTAGCTCCGCGGGATTGGAGCCCACCACCAGAAGGTCGCCGCCGGTGGGGAGGAAGGCCGTGGCCTGGGCCGTGCCCAGTTCCTGCACCACGGCGAAGGGTTCCGTATCGCGGCTGCGGCCCAGGGGGAGCGAGAAGAGGCGGGAACGATTGCCCGTGCCCACCAGCAGCTGCCCCTTCCACACAGCCAGGGCATAGACCTGGCTCTGGGCACTCTGCCAGAGGGTCTCCGGTACGCGGTCCTTGTCCAGGCGGATGATGGCGGAGCGGGTGGTGGCGAAGGTGTCCAGGTGGAGGTAGCCCTCCCGGCGCTCGAGCTGGCCCGTGGCGAACTTGGGGGTCAGCCCATTGTCGGCACCCACGTAGAGCTGGCCCTCCGCCAGGGCCAGGGCCCGGACCTCTTCGAAGCCGGTGGCCAGGAGGGTCTCCAGGCGGTCGCCCTGGCGGTTGTAGCGCAGCACCAGGCCCCGGCCATGGCTGCCCAGGTACCAGCCCCCCTGCCCGTCCGACGCGAGCGCCGTGAAGGCCGTCTCGTCGGCCAGTTCCGCCAGACGGCGGCTGGAGCCCTCCCGGGCCTGCACGAGCACGGCGCCCTTCTCTGCGCCCCCGGCGGCAATCACCGCGTCGCCCTCGATGGCCAGGGCCCAGACGATGCGGGCATCAATGTCCGCAAAGGGCTTCACATCCCCGGCGGGCGTCATGCGGAGCAGCTTGCCCTCCCCCGTGGGCGCCAGCACCAGATCCTGGCCCAGCCGCGCCATGGCGAAGACGATGCCGCCCTTCACCTGCCCCAGGGGCTTCACCTGGCCACCCACGAAGTGGAAGATCTTTCCGTCCGTGCCCGCGGACAGGTAGGCGCCGCCGGAACCATCCGGCACGGCGCACCAGATCACCCCCTCCGGCAGCTGGCCCACGCGCCGGAGGTTCGGGGCCAGCCGCAGGCGGCCATCGGCACCGATGCGCACGCCCCGCGCCTCCGAGCCCAGCCAGTCGTTGAAGCCCGAGAAGGTGGCCGAAGGCTGCTGCGCCAGCGCCGACCCGCCCAGGACCGCGGAAAGAAGGAAGGTCACCCAGCGCATAGATCCCTTTCGTCGCATGCTCACCTACTCGATCTCCACTTCCAGCTGGCTGATGCCCCGCACTTCGCGTTCCAGTGGCAGCAGGGCGCGGCCGATGATGCGGCGCTGCAGCCGGTTGTCGCTGCTGGCCCCGTCCCCGCTCACCAGGCTGGCCACGGAGGGGGGGATGCCCTCGATGCGGCTGCCCCGCAGGCCCGCCCCGGCCTGTGCCTGCACCAGCAGGGCGTAGGCATGGTTGTTCCGCAGGGCCCCGTTGAGGATCCGCACGATGTCGCCCAGGGCGGCCACCTCGATCATCCGCTCGTCGGGATCCGCCGCCGTGAGGCTGAAGCCGTCCCCCACCATGAGGGTGGCCTTGCCCTTCGCCGCCGAGGAGGGCACCTGGATGTTGAAGGTGGCGGTCTCCCGCACGCCCTGGATGTTCTGGAGGGTCACCAGCACCGGCAGCACCTCACCCCGCTTGGCCCGGGCCTTCAGGAGCCGCACGGCCGCGATGCCCGTCAGATCCAGGCGCTCCTCGGCCTTGATGGTGAGGGAGATCCCCTCGAACACGGGCTTTTCGAAGGGGTTCAGGCTGATGGCCTGCAGCATGCCGCCCACGTACTGGGCCATGCGGCCCGGGTTCAGGTCCGCGATGACGTTCTCGATGACGATGGCGTTCTGTCCCGCGAGCTTGATGTTGCCCTGCATGGAGAGGCTCTGGAATCCCAGGCCCCGGGTGTGGGCCTCCAGGGTCTGGGCCACGGCGGTGGCGGCCAGGGAGGCGGTGGCCAGTGGGTGGTCCATGATCTCGAAGCGGAAGTTGAGGGTGCGCTTGCCCCCCAGGTTCAGGCCGATGCGCAGGGGCACCATGCGGGCCTCGGCCCCCAGGAGGCCCGCCACGCCGGAGGCACGGTCCAGCCGCAGGGCGCCGATGGGCGCCACGGGCATGGCCAGCTTGAAGGGGGTCTGGTAGCTCGGAACCAGGCCGGCCACCGTGGCCGACCAGAGGGGCAGGTCCACGGGCCCCAGGTTGAAGAGGGGGTGGCCGAACATCAGCACCCGCTTCCCGGATACATAGGTGATGGTGCCCGCCGCCGCCAGATCCAGGTCCCCGTGCATGAGCATGACGGCCGCCATGCCGCCAGGTTCCAGGGGGCTGGGCTCCTCCCGGCCGCCGGAAAGGGTGGGCACGGCGGTGAACGTGACCGGCCAGCCGGACCAGAGCCGCTGGGCCTCGGCGCCCAGGGCGCTGCCGGCCAGGGCCATGGGCTGCACCTGGGGATCCGACTCCCCCATGAGGGTCTGGAAGTCGAGCATTTGCCCCAGGAGGGCGGCCTTGAGCACCTTGGGGGGCTCCAGCTTGGGCAGGATGAGGGGGGTCCGGCTGGGGGCGATGTCCGGGATGTCCCGCAGCTGGTCCAGCATCTCGGCGATGGGGGTGATGCCGCCGATGGGGTCCTTCCCGAAGGGGAACCCGAAGCTGAAGGCGCCGATGAGCTTGCCATCGATGTAGCAGGGGCTGCCGCTCATGCCCTGCAGGAACCCGCTTTCCGTCACCGGGCTGCTGGTGCCCCGCACGAGGATGCGACTGCGTCCAGGGGCCGAGTTCTTCTGGACCCCCAGGACCTCGAAGTCGAAGCGCTCGATCTTCCCGCCCTGGAACACGGTCTTGCCGTAGCCCTTCATGCCGGCCCGGATCTCGCCCACGCCCAGGGTGGCCGGTCCCTGCGCGAAAAGGGTTGTGAGGGACAAGAACAAAGCGGCGAAGGTGGCCAGTTTCATGGGATCCCGGGCGAAAAGAGAAGCCTAGCAGACGGCCCCCCGCGGACCCTCCTGTGCCCATGAGGTGTCGCACCTGTGACTTTCGTTCCATGACCCCCCAGTCCCCTTTTTATCCCAAGCCGGGACCGCTACTCTCAGGACCATGGAGGAACTTCTTATGCGTACGAGGCACCTAGGCACTTCGCTGGCCGCCCTGCTGGTGGCAGCCGCACCCCTCATGGCCCAGGGCGTGTCCGCTCAGCTGGGCGGTCGGGTCATGGATTCCCAGGGCGCCCCCGTGGCCGGCGCGAAGGTGGTCATTCTCAATGGTGAGACCGGCCTCACGCGCACCCTGCAGACCACCGCCGAAGGCCGCTACCTGGCCACCCTCCTGCCCGTGGGACCCTACACGGTGACGGTCACCAAGGCCGGCTTCCAGACCGCCGGCAACATCCGGGTGAACCTCAATCTGGGCGACGCCGCCCCCCTGACCATCCGCCTGGCCCCGGAGACCGGCGCGGTGGTGGAAGTGGTCGCCTCCGCGGGCCAGGTGGATGCGGATCGGGCCACCTCCGCCACCAACATGAGCCCCGAAGCCCTGTCCAACCTGCCAGTCAAGGGTCGCGGCTTCACGGATTTCGCCTTCCTCACACCCCAGGTCACCCTCTCGGATCGCGGCAACATCGCCATCGGCGGCCAGCGCGGCGTGAACACCTCCATCAACGTGGATGGTGGCGATTACAACGAATCCTTCTTCGGCGGCACCACCGGCGGTGCCGAAGGCAAGACCCCCTTCACGGTGTCCATCGAAGCCATCCGTGAGTTCCAGGTCATCACCGACGGCGCCAGTGCCGAGTTCGGCCGCATGGGCGGTGGCTACCTGAACGCCATCACCAAGAACGGCACCAACGAGCTCTCCGGCAGCCTCTTCTACTACATCCGTCCGCGCGCCTTCGTGGAAAAGAACCCGAAGGTGACTGCGACCTTCGACAACTCAGTGCCCGAATTCAAGACCGAGCAGTTCGGCTTCTCGGTGGGCGGCCCCATCATCAAGGACAAACTCTTCTACTTCGTGGCCTTCGACGGTCAGAAGGAGACCCGACCCGTGAACTTCCAGTGGGGCGGAACCACCCCCACGGTGCTTGATCCCGTCACCAACCCCAATGACGCGGCCCTGATCGCACGGAATGGCGCCTATTCCACCAAGGCCGACTCCACCACGCTGTTCGGCCGCCTGGACTGGCTCGTCTCCACGGATCACGCCCTCCAGTTCCGCATCAACAAGTCGGACTTCAAGGGCGATACCAATACTGGCACCCTGAATTCCTACGAGAACACCTCCACCGACGACGTGAAGACCCTCAGCCTGGTGGGACAGTGGAACTGGACCCTCGGTTCCCAGTGGGTCAATGAATTCCGCGTCAGCTATGTGAAGGATGAGCTTCCTCGCAACCCTCGCACCACTGGCGCCACCGTATCCGTCTCCAACATCGGCACCTATGGGAAGTACCCCTTCACCCGGGAGTTCGAGACCAAGCGCAAGCAGATCACCGAAACCTTGAGCTTCGTGACCCCCACCCTCGTCCTGAAGGGCGGCTTCGACCTCAACGACACCACGGCCATTGAAGTCTTTGCCCCCAACGTCGAAGGCAGTTACAGCTTCTCCAGCCTGGCGAACTTCCGGGCCGGCAACTGGACCAGCTACACCCAGGCCTTCGGCCTCAATGGCCTGACGGGACGCCAGGCCGGCACCTTCTCGGCGGACGAGAAGGAGCAGGCGGCCTTCATCCAGGCCGACTGGCGCCCCCTCAACAGCCTGAAGGTGGGCCTCGGGGTGCGCTGGGATCGCCAGGAACATGCGGACTTCAACATCATCAACTTCGGCAACCCCCTCGCCAGCCCCATGCCCGTGAACGCGAAGATCCCCACGGACAGCCAGGTCTCCCCCAGGCTCAGCTTCACCTGGACCCCCGAGGCCGACAAGGGCAGGACCGTGGTCCGCGGATCCGTCGGCACCTACGTCAGCCGGACGCCGGCCGTGTTCCTCTACCAGGTCTATGCCAACAATGGCCAGCGCAGCGCGAGCATCACCTTCCAGTCCGGGCAGGCTGCCACCTACGGCATCCCCATCGGCGCGGCCTTCACGGCCCAGACGCCCTTCGTGCTCGCCGCCCTCCCCAGCGTCCCCGTGGCCCTCGACCTGTGGAGCTTCTCCCCGGACTTCAAGAACCCCAAGACCCAGCGGGCCACCCTGGGCGCGGAGCGGGCCTTCGGCGGTTGGGTGCTGGGTCTCTCGGGTGCCTATGCCAAGACCAGCAACCTCGAGCGCGTCACGGATGTCAACGTCCAGGAGATCGGCGCCAATGCCTTTGGCCGATACCTCTTCAACAACACCGGCGGACTGACCCCCGTCTACTCCGGTGCAACCGCCTCCGTGCGCATCCGGCCCAACACGACCTACGGGCGCATGGGCATGTATGTGAGCGATGCCGAGGGCCGCTACCAGGCCTGGACCGTCAGCGCCAAGTACCAGAAGCCCGGCAGCAACTTCCAGGCTCAGTTCTTCTACACCTGGTCCAAGGAGCGGGACAACGACTCCAACGAGCGGAACTTCTCGGCCTACAGCACCCAGAATCCCAAGCGCCTCAACGAGGACTGGGGCTATAGCAACAACGACCGGCGCCATGTGGTGACGGGTTATTTCAGCTACCTGCACCCGGAGAGCAAGCTCCAGATTGGCGCCAATGTCCGCTACCTTTCGGGGACGCCCTACACCATCACCTCCAGCACGGATCTGAACTTCGACAGCTACAACAACGACCGCCCCATCGGCACCGAGCGCAATCAGTGGCGCACATCCTCCCAGATGTTCGTGGACCTGAAGCTGAGCCGGGACTGGACCTTCAGCAAGACCATAAAGATGACCCTGTCAGGAGAAGTCTTCAACCTCCTGAACCGGGATGACACCTACCAGCGCCTCCGCTTCACCGGGAATGATGCGGCACCCGTGTTCTCGACCTCTCCGAGCATCGTCAGCACTCCCAGGCAGGTCCAGCTGGGCATCCGCTTCGCCTTCTAGTCTTTCCACCAACCCTAAGGGGCGGCGCGCAAGCGCCGCCCTTTTTCGTTAGGCTGGAGGCATGAGAATTCTGGCACTGGGCGACGTGGTGGGGGAGCCGGGGCGGCGGCTGGTGGAAGCCTTCGTGCCCGAGCTGCGCCGGGAGACCGGGGCGGATCTGGTGGTGGTGAACGGCGAGAACGCCGCCCACGGCCACGGCATCTCGGAAGGCATCGCCCGGGAGTGGTTCGACCGCTGTGGGGTGGATGTCATCACCACGGGCAACCACGCCTTCGACGTGAAAGGCATCGACGCCTACTTCCGCCAGGAGCCCCGGCTGCTGCGTCCCGCCAACCACCCGCCGGACACGCCGGGCAGCGGCTGGATCAAGCTCCACACCCCGGGCGGTGCCGAGGTGCTGGTCATCAACCTCATGGGCCGGGTGCACATGCCCACCTGCGACTGCCCCTTCCGCTGCGTGGATGCGATCCTCCAGAAGGAGCGGGCCGACCTGGTGCTCGTGGACATGCACGCCGAGGCCACCAGCGAAGCCCAGGCCATGGGTTTCCACCTGGAGGGCCGAGCCGCCGCCGTGCTGGGCACCCACACCCACGTGCCCACCCTGGATGCCAAGGTCCTGGCCGGCGGCACCGCCTATGTGACGGACATCGGCATGACGGGGCCCTACGAGGGCGTCATCGGCATGAAGAAGGAGGCCAGCCTGGGCCGCTTCCTGAAGGTGCAGCGCCCCCGCTATGAAGTGGCCGAGGGGGACCTGCAGCTGCACGCCGTCCTGGTCACCACCGAGGGCCGCAGGGCGACTGCCATCGATCGGATCCTGCGCAGGCTGTAGCCATCCGGCGCAGGAATCGCGCAGTGATTTCTAAAGGGGGCCCGCCTTCATCGGCTGCTCGCATTCTCGGCGCACGGGGGCCCGCTTCGCAGGCAGCATTCAGCCGCCTGCTGCGCGACCCGTCAGCCGCCTTCAGCGGCTGTAGCGCATTCTCGGCGCACGGGGGCCCGCTTCGCAGGCGGCATTCAGCCGCCTGCTGCGCGACCCGTCAGCCGCCTTCAGCGGCTGTAGCGCCTCAACATTCTCATGTTGCGCCGGTAGGCCAGGCCCCGGGTGAAGTTGATGGCCACCTGCCGGGGGAAGCGGGTGATGGAACTGGCCAGGGTGATGAAAGTCCGCACGGTCTGGGCGGCGCCCCGGCTTTGGCGGCTGGCATTGTCGTAATAGACCATGAGGGCCTGGCGCATGGTGGCCCGGGGCAGGTTGAAGAGGCCATAGCTCTCGATCACGTCGTGGTTGATGCGGCGCGTTCCGTCCTGCTCGGTGACGATCAGGTCCTCGGGGCGGATCTCCTGGGTCATGGCAACTCCTGGGTCAAAAGTGTATCGGCCCAGGTAGGGGTTTGCTCAAGCCGTGCCAAAAGTCGGCGCTAAGTCCCTATTCCTCCAGCTTGGGGAACAGGGTTCCCGCCAGGGCGGCGCCGATGAGCGGGGCCACCCAGAAGAGCCAGAGCTGGGAGAGGGCCCAGCTGCCCACAAACAGCGCCGGTCCGGTGCTTCGGGCGGGGTTCACCGAAGTGTTGGTGACGGGGATGCTGATGAGATGGATGAGGGTCAGGCAGAGCCCGATGGCGATGGGCGCGAAGCCCGGCGCCGCCTTCTTGGCGGTGCTGCCCAGGATCACCATCAGGAAGAAGAAGGTCATGACCACTTCCGTGAGGAAGGCCGCACCCAGGCTGTACTTGCCCGGGGAGTGGGCCCCAAAGCCGTTGCTGGCGAAGCCACCAATGGCGGAGCCGTTGCCCGTGGCGATCACGTAGAGGATGGCCGAGGCCGCCACGGCACCCAGCACCTGGGCGATCCAGTAGCCCGGCAGGTCCTTCCAGGCGAAGCGCCCACCCACCGCCAGGCCCAGGGATACGGCAGGATTCAGGTGGCAGCCGGAGATGGGACCGATGGCATAGGCCATGGTCAGCACCGTGAGGCCAAAGGCCAGGCTGACGCCGTGGAGGCCGATGCCCACGCCCGGGAAGGCCGCCGCCAGCACCGCGCTGCCGCAGCCGCCCAGCACCAGCCATAGGGTTCCGAAAAATTCTGCCGCAAGCCGCTTGTTCACCGCTTCCTCCTGGGAAGAAAGAACGATCCGTTGGGATGACGGGGCCAGTCTAGCGAACCCCGGCCCGGAAGGACATGCCCAGCCTTCACGACAGCCGGGCCCAGCCCTCCAGGTAGCGCTCGAAGCCAGGGTCGGCGGCGGCCTTCTGCCGGACCAGGGCCCTGATCTGGGCCTCCTCGGCCTCCATCTGCTCCGGCGTCAGGTGGCCCGAGAGCGTCATGGCCCGCAGCCAGACCAGGAAGGTCGTCAGGGCGTCGAACTGGTTGTAGCGGACGATGCCCGCGAGGTCCCCGGCTCGCCAGAGGTCGATGACGCTCTTGCCATCGGTCCCCAGCTTGCCGGGGATGCCGCAGGCCGTGGCCAGCTCGTGCAGGGTGGAAGAGGCCTTGCCCCAGGCGCCCGTGATTTCGCGGAGGTCGATGTGCTGGTTGCCGTAGCGGTCGAAGAAATCCCCCGGCGCCCACTTCTCGGCGCTGCGGCCCAGGCCGGGAATGGAAAGCCGGTGCACCATGGCCCGCTGCACCAGGATGGGCAGGTCGGCATCCCGGGAGTTGAAGCCCACCAGCTGGGGTTTCTTGTCACCGATGGCCACTAGGAAGCGGCGGAGCAGGTCGTCCTCCGGCAGTGCCTCGGGGCCCTCCGGCAGGGCGTAGAGCCGGTGCTGCACCTCGCCCTGCTTCACCGTGCGGATGACGGCGGCAATGGAGACCACCCGGCACAGAATCGTTTTCAGGTAGGGCCGGGGCTCGGCCTCGGTGGCGCCCCCGTACGCCCACATGCGCTCGATGACTTCCTCGTCCGGCAGGTCCTTGGGCAGATCCAGCACCCGCCGCCCGGTGGCGGCATCGGGCACCCACTCGGCATCGAAGGCAAAGAGCTGGTGGTGGGGGGGGCGCAGCATGGTCGCCTACCTTTCCAGGGCCCACTTGCCGCCGCCGCCGATGGCGCAGGCCAGACCCGTCAGCAGGCGGAACAGGCCGCCCATATTCGCGAGCACGCCAGCCCCGTGCATCCAGCCATGGACCAGGGGCCAGCCCAGGAAGACGGCCAGCAGCCCCCCCGCCAGCGGCACCCAGATGCCCACCAGCAGCAGCGCCCCGCAGGCCAACTCACCCAGGGCCAGCCCCCAGGTGGAGGCATGGGCCAGGGTGATGGCGCCATGGGCGCCGCGAAGGACCGCGAAGCCCTGCAGCACCGCCATCCCGCCCACCGCCCCCCGCAGGAGGAGGAGGGCCCAGTCGACGCGTGTAGAAGGGGGGGGGGGGGGGGGGGGGGGGGGGGGGGGGGGGGGGGGGGGGGGGGGGGGGGGGGGGGGGGGGGGGGGGGGGGGGGGGGGGGGGCCGGCCCCGCGGCTCGTGCTCTGCGGTGCCGGTTTCATCGCGGCCACGTCGGGTATTGCTATGAGCTCTTTTGATGCAGCCATGGTGTCCCCGGGGAAGGCCCCATTGTAGGCTGAGAGCTTTCCCCAGGTACCCATGCGCCGAACCCTGGCCTTCGATGCCGACGACACCCTCTGGCACGACGAGGGGCATTTCGCCGAGACCCAGGAGGCCTTCCGGGCCTGCTGCAGCCCTTCCACGACGACGCCTGGATCGATGCCCGGCTCCACGACACGGAGCTGCGGAACCTCCACCACCACGGCTACGGCATCAAGGGCTTCACCCTGTCCATGCTCGAAACGGCCCTGGAGCTCAGCGAGGATCGCCTGGACGGCGCCGGCATCCGGCAGGTGGTGGAACTGGGCAAGGCGATGCTGGGCAAGCCCGTGGAAGCCCCCTTCCCGGTGCTCCAGTCCATCCGGGAGTTGCCAAACCTCCTCCGCAGCTGGTGATAGCCGACCCAGGCTTCCTGGTTAAGCTAGGGTACATCCCAGTCCAGCAGCGCGGGGCCCGCCGGCCCCATCAGGAGAGATCACCATGAGCATCCAGACCATCGGCGTCATCGGCGCGGGCCAGATGGGCAACGGCATCGCCCACGTCTTTGCCCAGGCGGGCTTCAGCGTCCTCATGCAGGACATCACGGAGTCCTTCGCCGCCAAGGGCCTGGCCACCGTCGACAAGAATCTCCAGCGGGGCGTGGACAAGGGCAAGTTCAGCGCCGAGGAAAAGGCCGCCGTGCTGGGCCGCATCCGCACCACCACGAAGCTGGAGGACCTGGGCGGCTGCGACATCGTCATCGAAGCCGCCCCGGAGAAGTGGGAGGTCAAGAAGCAGATCTTCGAGACCCTCGATGCGGTCTGCAAGCCCGGCGCGATCCTGGCCTCCAACACCAGCAGCATATCCATCACCAAGCTGGCGGCCATCACCAGGCGGCCCGGGGCCTTCATCGGCATGCACTTCATGAATCCGGTGCCCGTGATGCAGCTCATCGAAGTGATCCGCGGCCTGGCCACGGATGACGCCACTTTCGAGGCGGTCATGGCCCTTTCCCAGCAGCTGGGCAAGACCCCCATCCCCTGCAACGACTTCCCGGGCTTCGTCAGCAACCGCGTGCTGCTGCCCATGATCAACGAGGCCATCTACGCCCTCTACGAAGGCGTGGCCACCGTGGAGAGCATCGACGGCATCATGCAGCTGGGCATGAACCACCCCATGGGGCCCCTCACCCTGGCCGACTTCATCGGCCTGGACACCTGCCTTTTTATCCTCAACGTGCTGCACGAAGGCCTGGGGGATCCCAAGTACCGCCCCTGCCCGCTGCTCATCAAGTACGTGGATGCGGGCTGGCTGGGCAAGAAGAGCGGCCGGGGCTTCTACGACTACCGCAAGGCCTGAGCCGGGCCCCGGACTCCCCCGACCCAGCCTGCCCGATCCTCGCCTGGGGGGGCTTTTCCGGGTTGCTATCGGTAGAATGGAAAGTCAAATGATCACAAGGAGCATATATGGCCACTGCCCGCGTAAGAGAGATCCTGTCCTGGTACGGCTCGGAGAATCCGGGCGTGAAGGCCAACCTGGCCCGCATGATGAACACCGGGCGGCTGGCCGGCACCGGCAAGTTCGTGATCCTGCCCGTGGACCAGGGCTTCGAGCATGGCCCCGCCCGCAGCTTCGCGCCCAACCCCGCGGGCTATGACCCCCGCTACCACGTGGAGCTGGCCATCGAGTCCGGCTGCAACGCCTACGCCGCCCCCCTGGGCTTCATCGAGCATGTGGCTTCCGACTACGCCGGGGACATCCCCCTCATCCTCAAGCTCAACAACAGCGACTGCCTCAGCAAGGGCATCGAGCCCTGCAGCGCCATCACCGGCAGTGTGGAGGACGCCCTGCGCCTGGGCTGCGCCGCCATCGGCTACACCATCTACCCCGGCAGCGGGGACCGCAACCTCCAGTACGAGAACCTCCGGGAGCTGATCCTGGAAGCCAAGGCCGTGGGCCTGCCCTCCGTCGTCTGGGCCTACCCACGAGGTGCGGGCCTCTCCAAGGACGGCGAGACCGCCGTGGACGTGGCGGCCTACGCCGCCCAGATCGCCGCCCAGCTGGGCGCCCACGTCATCAAGGTGAAGCCCCCCAAGAAGCACCTCGAGGTGAAGGAGGCCGCCGCCACCTTCGAAAAGACCGGCATCCCCATCGACACCCTGACGGACCGGGTAAAGGAAGTGGTGCGCAGCGCCTTCAACGGCCGCCGCATCGTGATCTTCAGTGGCGGCGAGGCCAAGGGCACGGACGAAGTGCTCAAGGAAGTGGCCGAGCTGGCGGCGGGCGGGGCCTTTGGTTCCATCATGGGCCGCAACGCCTTCCAGCGGCCAAAGGCCGAGGCCATCCAGCTGCTGCATGCGGTGATGGATATCTTCGCAAAGGCCTAGCGGGCCTCGCTCTTCGGAGCATCCATTGTTCGTTCTCCGACACGGATGATTCCCTCCTCGCCGGGTCCCGACTTCGCAGGGAGTGGCATTCTTGTTCCGACCCATACGCGCCTGATTCCCTCCTCGCCGGGTCCCGACTTCGCAGAGGGTGGCATTCTTGTTCCGACCCATACGCGTCTGATTCCCTCCTAGCCGGGTCCCGACTTCGCAGAGGGTGGCATTCTTGTTCCGACCCATACGCGCCTGATTCCCCCCTCGCCGGGTCCCGACTTCGCAGAGCCCACTGGGCTCTGCTTCGTCACCCGGCGGTCGGGAGGTCCGCAGCCTTCCAGTGGCCCGGGACGGGGACCTTCGGTTGTGCAGGCGGTGGCGGGTGTTGTCGCCACGGGTAGGAAGGGAATACCCCCTGTGGGAGGTGGGCGACCGTCTTGAACAGAAGACGAAGGAAAAGATCCCTTTTGCAAGGGAAGGCTGGAATCGTTAGCCTGAGGCTCTGAGCCCAGGAGAAACACATGCCAGTCGTCAGCCCCGCCCAGTACACCAAGATGCTCGAGGTCGCCAAGCAGGCTCACTACGCGTTCCCCGCGTTTAACGTCACCTCCACGGAGTCGGCCAACGCCGTGCTCCTGGGGCTCAAGACCGCCAAGGCCGATGGCATCGTCCAGATCTCAACCGGAGGTGCGGAGTTCTTGTCGGGGCTGGGCGTTAAGAGCATGGCCCAGGGCGCCATTGCCCTGGCGGACTATGTCCGGTTCATGGCCGATCATTACGACGTCAACATCGCCCTGCACACCGATCATTGCCACCCCAAGCACCTCGAATCCTTCGTACTGCCGTTGATCCAGGAGACCGAACGCCGCCGTGCCGCCGGGCAACCCAATCTTTACAACGCCCACATGTTCGATGGGAGCGAGCTCGCGCTTTCCGACAACATCGCCAAGTCCGCAGAGCTCCTGAAGCGCTGCGCGGCCAGTGAGATCATCCTGGAGGTGGAAATCGGCGTGGTCGGCGGCGAGGAGGATGGCCATGACACCAGCCACGTGGGCAAGGAGAAGCTCTACACCACGCCTGAGGACATGGTGGCCGTGCACAAGGGACTTGCGCCCATCGGGCGGTACATGCTGGCTGCCACCTTCGGCAACGTGCATGGCGTCTACAAGCCCGGCAACGTGGTGCTCAAGCCGTCCATCCTGCGCGATGGCCAATCCGCCATCGCCGCCGCATGCGGGGGTGAGAGCTCACTGCTCGTCTTCCACGGAGGCTCCGGATCCAGCCTTCGTGAGATCCACGAAACACTGGACTACGGCGTCATCAAGATGAACATCGATACCGACACCCAGTACGCCTTCACCCGCGCGATCGCCGATCACATGTTCAAGAACTACGATGGGGTGCTGAAGGTGGATGGCGAGGTGGGCAACAAGAAGGCATTCGACCCCCGCCCCTACATGAAGAAGGCCGAGCAGAGCATGGCCGATCGCGTCGTTCGCGCCTGCGAGGACCTGCGCTGCGCTGGCAAGAGCCTGGGAAGGATCTGAACTCCGGCCCCTGCGCTGAAGGCGCGACCCCTCGCAGAAGCTATTTGGGCGGATGCTCCAGGAAGGTCAGTCCCGGGCACTTCTCCGCCGTGGTGCGGCGCTGCCAGTCGTTCTCGAAGAGAATCGCCGGGTTGCCCTCCACGTCCTCCACCAGCTCACCCCAGAACCTGCTGGGCTCCGGCCAGCCCCCGGTGATCCAGCGGGCCATCTGGAAACCGCGAGGCTCCAACAACACGGGGCAGGCGTACTCGTCTTTGAGGCGGTGCTGGAGCACCTCGAACTGCAGGCGGCCGATGGCGCCCAGGATGGGCAGGGGCGCGCCGCCCTTGGGCCAGAATACCTGCACCACGCCTTCCTCCGCGATCTGGCCCAGACCCTTCAGGAAGCCCTTGCGGGCGCCGGGGTCCGCCAGCCGCACGGAGGCGAACTGCTCGGGGGAGAAGCGGGGCACGGCGTGGAACTCCACGGCCCCCTGGGCGCTGAGCACGTCGCCGATGCGGAAGAGGCCGGGGTTGATGAGGCCCAGGATGTCCCCAGGATAGGCCTCATCGACGATCTGCCGCTCCCGGCCGAAGAACATGTGGGGATAGTTCAGCTTGATGGACTTCTTCTCCCGCACGTGGAGGGCGTCCATGCCCCGCTCGAAGCGGCCGGACACGATGCGGGCGAAGGCCACGCGGTCGCGGTGGGCCTTGTTCATGTTGGCCTGGACCTTGAAGACGAAGGCCGTGAAAGGCTGCTCGGGATCGATCTCGCCGCCCTGCATGAGGGGCCGGGGGCCCGGTGACGGTGCCAGTTCCAGGAACTCCTCCAGGAACTCGGCCACGCCGAAGTTGTTCACGGCGGAGCCGAAGAACATGGGCGACTGCTCGCCCCGCAGGAAGGCCTCGCGGTCGAAGGCCGGCAGCACGTGGTTCATGAGGTCCACGTCGTCCTTCAGCTGCTGCAGTTCAGCAGCCGTCAGCAGGGCCGCGATCTCGGGATCGTCCAGGCCGCCCTGGCCGGCCACCCGGGCCTTCCGGCCCGCCTTGGCCCGCTCAAAGACCTGGATCTGCCCCGTGGCCCGCACGTAGACGCCCTTGAAGTCCGTCCCCGAGCCGATGGGCCAAGTCATGGGCACGGCATGGAGGCCGAAGAGCTCCTCCACCTCGTCGATCAGCTCCACGGGTTCCCGGCCGGACCGGTCCAGCTTGTTCACGAAGGTGAAGATGGGGAGCTTGCGCTCGCTGGCCACCCGGAACAGTTTCTTGGTCTGCTCCTCCACGCCCTTGGCGCAGTCCAGCAGCATCACCACGCTGTCGGCCGCCGTCAGTGCCCGGTAGGTGTCCTCGCTGAAGTCCTGGTGGCCCGGGGTGTCCAGCAGGTTGATGGCCTTGCCCAGGTACTCGAACTGCATGGCCGCCGAGGTGACGCTGATGCCGCGCTCCTGCTCGATGCTCATCCAGTCCGAGTGGGCCGCCGCGCCGCCCTCCCGGGCCTTCACGCTGCCCGCCCGGTCGATGGCCCCGCCGTAGAGCAGCAGTTTCTCCGTGAGCGTGGTCTTGCCCGCGTCGGGGTGGCTGATGATGGCAAAGGTGCGTCGCCGCTGGATTTCTTCCGCAAGGCTCATGGATTCCAACATAGAAAGGCGCGGCTGAGCCGCGCCTCATCCATTCTAGCTCCAAAGGGCGCCTTCGCGCCCTCTGGAGATTGGACTCAACCCCTTGCCGCCATCCGCCGCTGGATCTCCGCCTCGTCCACATCCTCGATGTGGGTGGCGATCCACCAGTTGTTGCCCCAGGGATCCTGCACCCCGGCGTTGCGGTCCCCGTAGAACTGGTCAGCCGGTTCCATGAGCGACTGGCCCCCGGCCGCCAGGGCGGCCTGGTAGACGGCGTCAGTATCGGGCACGTAGAGGTAGAAGCCGGTGGGCATGGGTTTCCAGGGGTCCCGGGCCTGGGCCATCATCAGCATGGAATCCCCGATCTGGACCTCCGCGTTGGCGATG
This sequence comes from Candidatus Geothrix skivensis, assembly GCA_016721195.1. GTDB lineage: Bacteria > Acidobacteriota > Holophagae > Holophagales > Holophagaceae > Geothrix > Geothrix skivensis. Next base: position 1,123,750 of record JADKIO010000005.1, read on the forward strand.
GTCCCGTCGGGACGGAGGGTCCGGCTCTTCTCCACCGCCCCGAAGGCCTTCTCGACGAAGGCCAGGAAGGCCAGGCCGTTGGGCACGACCAGGTAAGGCGTGACGGTGTGGAAACCCTCAGGCACTGGCTGAACCATCTTCCGCTCCTTTTCTACCTCCAAACCGGGCGCATTCGCGCCCGGTTTGGAGCCGGACAAAGACTACTTCCTGATGCCTACCTGACTCAACATCCAGGCCGTTTCGAAGGCCTTGTCCTTGAGTGCGTCGTAGCGGCCCGAGGCCCCACCGTGGCCGGCGGGCTCCATCTTCATCTTGAGCAGGAGGGGGCTGGCATCGGTCTTGAGTGTGCGCAAGCGGGCCACGTACTTGGCGGGCTCCCAGTACATCACCTGGCTGTCGTTGAAGCTGCTGGTGACCAGCATGGCCGGATAGGCCCCCTTCTTAAGGTTCTCGTAGGGGCTGTAGGCCCGCATGTAGTCGAAGGCAGCCTTTTCATTGGGGTTGCCCCACTCCAGGTACTCGCCCACCGTGAGAGGCAGGCTGGCATCCATCATGGTGTTCATGACATCCACGAAGGGCACGGCGCTGTGGACGGCCTTGAAGAGGTCGGGGCGCAGGTTGGTGACGGCGCCCATGAGCAACCCCCCGGCGCTGCCGCCTTCGATGACGAGCCGATCCTTGGCGGTCCACTTCTCCTTCACCAGGAACTCGGCGGAGTCGATGAAGTCGGTGAAGGTGTTCATCTTCTTCATGAGCATGCCGTCGTCGTGCCAGGCCTCGCCCATTTCGTTGCCCCCCCGGATGTGGGCGATGACGTAGACCATGCCCCGGTCCAGCAGGCTCAGGCGGGTGCTGGAGAAGGTGGCGGACTGGCCGTAGCCGTAGGAGCCGTAGGCGTAGAGGAACAGGGGGGCGGAGCCGTCCCGCTTCAGGCCCTTCTTGTAGACCACCGAAAGGGGCACCTTCACGCCGTCCCGGGCCGGGGCCCACTGGCGCTCCGTGACGTACTGGGACTTGTCGTAGCCCCCGAGGACTTCCGTCTGCTTCAACAGGGTCTGCTTGCCCGTGGCCATGTCGCAGTCGTAGACGCTGGAAGGGGTCACCATGGACTGGTAGTTGAAGCGGAAGGCGGTGGAGGTGTATTCCGGCGTTCCGCCGGGGAAGGCGGCATAGACGGGCTCGGGAAAGGTCACGTCCCGCCAGTTCTTCTGCTTGAAATCATGGATGCGGAGCCGCTCCAGCCCCTGCCTCTTCTCCACGGCCACGGCATAGTCCTCGAAGACGTCCAGCCCCTCGAGGAGCACGTCGGGCCGGTGGGGGAGGAAGGTCCTCCAGTGCCCGGGGTCCGGCGTGGCCACGGGCGCGGTCACGAGCTTGAAGTTCTTGGCGCCTTTGTTGGTGCGGATGTAGAAGAGCCCCTCCCGGTGCTCCAGGTCGTACTTGTGCCCCTTCTCCCGGGGCAGGAGCACCCGGAAGGCGCCCTTGGGCTGCGACGATGGGAGGTAGCGGGCTTCCCAGGTATCCGTGGACTGGCATTCCACCAGCAGGTACTTGCGATCCTTGGTGCGACCCACACCCATGCGGTAGAGTTCGTCCTTCTCCTCGAAGACCAGTTCCGGCTTGCCGGCCTGCAGATCCAGCCGCCAGAGCTGGTTGGAGCGCTTGGTGACGTCATCCTCAGTCACGAAGAAGGCGTGGCGGTTATCGGAGGACCAGGCGAAGGAGGTCACACGCTCCGCCAGGGGCTGGCTCACCTGACCCGAGGCGAGGTTCTTGGCGTAGAGCTTGTACTGCCGGAAGCCCGTGGTGTCCGTGATGAACAGCAGGGTGCGTTCGTCATCGCTGACGGCCATGCCGCCCAGGCTGAGGAACTTGAAGCCCTCGGCGAGCTTGTTCTGATCCAGCAGGATTTCTTCTGCGACTTTCTCGTTGTAGGAGCCTTCCTTGGTGGCCTTCCTCCGGCACTGGATGGGATACTGCTTCCCCTCCTCGGTGCGGGAGTAGTAGAAGAAGGCTCCGCGGCGGGTGGGAACGCTCAGGTCCGTCTGCTTGATGCGTCCCAGCATCTCCTTGTAGAGGGCCTCCGAAAAGGGCTTGAGGTCCGCCGTCATGGCCTCTGTGTAGGCATTCTCCGCATTCAGGTAGGCCACCACCTCAGGGTTGGTTTTTTCCCGGAGCCAGAACCAGGGATCGGCGACCTTTTCGCCGTGCCATTGGGAGATGTGTTCGACCTGCCTGGCCACGGGGGGCACCGGGGCCTGGGCGGTCAGGTGGGGGGTGAGGCTCATGAGCACCGCCAGGCCAGCCAGGCGGAAGGGACGAGGGGACATGGAAGGCTCCTAGGTGGCACGGGATCTACCCTACTACGAATGAGCAGGCCCCTCGGTTGAGGGGCCTGTTTGGTGATTTCCTGAAGCAGTTTGTGCAGCGGTCCTACTTGGTCTCTTCGAGGGTGGGGATGCGCATGCCGTAGAAGGAGCGCCACACGAACACCGCAGAGACCAGGAAGAAGACCAGGGCCCAGATGTGGGCCGTGACCGGGTTCAGCTCAATGGCGAGTTCCACGGCCAGGAGGCCGAAGAGGGTGGTGAACTTGATGACCGGGTTCAGGGCCACCGAAGAGGTGTCCTTGAAGGGGTCGCCCACGGTGTCGCCCACGACACAGGCATCATGGAGCGCGGTGCCCTTGGCCTTCAGCTCGGTTTCCACCAGCTTCTTCGCGTTATCCCAGGCGCCGCCGGCATTGGCCATGAAGATGGCCTGGTAGAGCCCGAAGACCGCGATGGAGATGAGGTAGCCGATGAAGAAGTAGTGGTTGGCGCAGGCGAAGGCGAGGGTGGAGAAGAACACCGCCAGGAAGATGTTGAACATGCCCTTCTGCGCGTACTGGGTGCAGATCTCCACGACCTTCTTGGAGTCTTCCACCGAGGCCTTGGTGGCGCCGGAGTCGAGGTTGATGTTCTGCTTGATGAACTCCACCGCCCGATAGGCGCCCGTGGCCACGGCCTGGCAGGCCGCGCCGGAGAACCAGAAGATGATGGCGCCGCCAGTGATGATGCCCAGCAGGAAGAGGGGGTTGATGATGGAGAGGCCCTCTACCACCGCCGGCACGCCGAACTTGCCGTTGAGCAGCTGGATGATGGAGAAGATGAGGGTGGTGGCGCCCACGACTGCGGTGCCGATGAGCACGGGCTTGGCGGTGGCCTTGAAGGTGTTGCCGGCGCCGTCGTTCTCCTCGAGGTACATCTTGCCGTTCTCAAAGTCGGGCTTGAAACCGAACTCCTTCTGGATCTCCGCCTCGATGCCGGGGATGGTCTCGATGGTGGAAAGCTCGTAGACGGACTGGGCATTGTCGGTCACGGGGCCGTAGGAGTCCACGGCGATGGTGACGGGGCCCATGCCCAGGAAGCCGAAGGCCACCAAGCCGAAGGAGAAGATCGCCGGGGCGGCCATGAAGCCACCCAGGCCGAAGGTGGATACGTAATATGCGGCGCCCATGAGAGCGACGATGGTGAGGCCCATCCAGTAGGCGGAGAAGTAGCCTGCCACCAGACCGGAGATGATGTTGAGGGAGGCGCCGCCCTCCTTGGAGGCCGTCACCACCTCGCGGACGTGGCCGGAGTTGGTGGAGGTGAAGGCCTTCACCAGTTCGGGGATCAGGGCGCCGGCCAGGGTGCCGCAGGTGATAATGGTGGAGAGCTTCCACCACAGACCCGCAGATAGGTTGCCGATCAGCAGGTAGGACAGGACGTAGGTCACCACGATCGACAGGATCGAGGTCAGCCAGACCAGGGTGGTCAGCGGGGTCTCGAAGTCGAATTTCAGGGAGGCGCCGAACTTGGCCTTGGACCAGAGGCCATTGATCCAGTAGGAGACCGCGGACGTTACCACCATGCCCACGCGCATGACGAAGATCCACACCAGCAGTGCCACCTGGATCTTGGGGTCCGGAACGGCCAGCAGGATGAAAGTGATGAGGGCCACACCGGTGACGCCGTAAGTCTCGAAGCCGTCCGCCGTGGGGCCGACGGAATCGCCCGCGTTGTCGCCCACGCAGTCGGCGATGACGCCGGGGTTCCGGGCGTCGTCTTCCTTGATCTTGAAGACGATCTTCATGAGGTCGGAGCCGATGTCGGCAATCTTGGTGAAGATGCCGCCCGCAATGCGGAGGGCCGCTGCACCCAGGGACTCGCCGATGGCGAAACCGATGAAGCAGGGGCCGGCGGCTTCACCGGGGATGAAGAGCAGGATGGCGAGCATGAGGAACAGTTCCACCGAGATGAGCAGCATGCCGATGGACATGCCGGACTTCAGGGGGATCTCCATGGTCGGGTAGGGCTTGCCACCCAAAGAGGCGAAGGCCGTCCGGGAATTGGCGAAGGTATTGATGCGGATGCCGAACCAGGCCACGGCCACCGACCCGAGGATGCCGATGATGGAGAACAGCAGCACCACGATCACTTGGCCCCAACCCATGGGCGTATGGGACAGGTACTTGAAGTAGGCGATCATGATGACGGCGATGAAGGCCCACAGCACCGAGATGAACTTGATCTGCGTGACCAGATAGGTCTTGCAGGTCTCGTAGATGAGCTCAGAGATCTCCAGCATGGACTTGTGGACCGGGAGCTTCCGGATCTGGGAGTACTGCACCAGCCCGAAGCCAACCCCCAGCAGGCAGATGAAGAGTCCTATCATCAGCAGGTTGTGGCCGGACATGCCCAGGAAGCTGCCGCCCAGCACAGGGATTTTCAGTTCCGCTTCCCCGGCCATGGCAGGGTTGGCCGCAGCCAGACCAAGGAGTACCAGCAGGACCCCCTTTGCCAAACGGGTTGACGCCAGTGCGCCAAGCAGGCGTTTCATCGTCTCCATGGTGTTCCTCCGATGGGGTTCGAAATAATGGACGGGGATTGGGAAGGCTGGACCAGAGGGTGGCTTGCGGATCAAGCTGGTGGTCGCGGAAGCGGAAAGAGCCCCCACCCGGAGGCACAACACCAAAGTACTCGTTTGGATCGTATGGAAGCTTAGCGCGAACAAGTCGTTCCCTGCAAGACCACGGCTCCCATTACCCAACCTTTCAGGGGCCTGCCGACTCTAACCACACTGTGACCAAGGTCCTGCCCAAGGGGCTTTGGGAACCTGGGTCCGGAGCGGATAATTGAGCGGATCCGACCTCGACCCCAGTTGCCGACCCCAAGCCCCTCCGGGGATCCTTGTCTCCATTCTTCGTCACCTTCAAAGGAGTCCAACTATGTCCGTCGCTGAACAGAGCATCGCGGGCGCGGAAGCACGCGGCCACGGCTTCATGGCGTCCTCGGTGGGCCGAAAGGTCGTCATGGCCGCCACCGGCATCGTCCTCTTCGGGTTCGTCACGGTCCACATGATCGGCAACACCCAGGCCTACCTGGGGGCCGAGAGCTTCAATGGCTATGCGAAATTCCTGCACACCATGCTGCACGGTGCGGGCATCTGGATCTTCCGCGCCGTGCTCCTGGCCGCCACCGGCCTCCACATCTGGGCCGCGGTGTCCCTCACCCTTGCCAACCAGGCCGCCCGGCCCGTGGGCTACCGCGCGCAGCAACCGGTCGCCTCCACCTGGGCCTCGCGCACCATGCGCTGGAGCGGTTTCATCCTGGCGGCCTTCATCGTCTATCACCTGCTGCACCTGACCACCGGTCAGGCCCACCCGAACTTCGACCCTGCGAACCCCTACGCGAACTTCGTGAGCGCCTTCAAGGTTCCCGCCGCGGTGGGTTTCTACATCGTGGCCCAGCTCTGCCTGGGACTGCACATGTGGCACGGCGTCTGGAGCTTCACCCAGACCCTGGGGCTCACCCATCCCCGCTACGACAGCCTCCGGCGGAACTTCGCCACGGGCCTGACCCTGCTGGTGGTGGGCGTGAACATCTCCTACCCCATCGCCGTCCTCACCGGCTTCATTCACTGATTCATAGGAGCCAGCCATGGAACTCAATTCCCGAATCCCAGACGGCCCCATCGAGAAGAAGTGGGACAACCACAAGTTTGACCTCAAGCTCGTGAACCCCGCCAACAAGCGCAAGTACAAGGTGCTGGTGGTGGGCTCCGGCCTTGCCGGCGGCGCCGCGGCGGCCTCCCTGGCGGAGCTCGGCTACGAGGTGGAGTGCTTCTGCTACCAGGACAGCCCCCGCCGCGCCCACTCCATCGCCGCCCAGGGCGGCATCAATGCCGCCAAGAACTACCACAACGATGGCGACAGCGTCCGCCGCCTCTTCTACGACACCGTCAAGGGTGGCGATTTCCGGGCCCGCGAAGCCAACGTCCACCGCCTGGCTGAGGTCAGCAACAACATCATCGACCAGTGCGTGGGCCAGGGCGTGCCCTTCGCCCGCGAGTACGGCGGCCTTCTGGACAACCGCTCCTTCGGCGGCGCCCAGGTGTCCAGGACCTTCTACGCCCGCGGGCAGACGGGCCAGCAGCTGCTGCTGGGCGCCTATCAGGCCCTGCAGCGGCAGGTGGGCCTCGGGGCGGTGAAGATGTTCTCCCGCCACGAGATGCAGGAGCTGATCGTGGTGGATGGCGTAGCCAAGGGCATCGTCACCCGCGACATGGTCACGGGCGAGATCAAGTCCCACCTGGCCGATGCGGTCTGCCTCGCCACCGGCGGCTACGGCAACACCATGTATCTGGCGACCTACGCCAAGGGCTGCAACGGCACTGCCATCTGGCGAGCCCACAAGAAGGGGGCGGCCTTCGCCAACCCTTGCTTTACCCAGATCCATCCCACTTGCATTCCTGTCACGGGGGATCACCAGAGCAAGCTCACCCTCATGTCGGAATCGCTGCGCAACGACGGCCGCATATGGGTACCCAAGCGCAAGGAAGACTGCGGCAAGCCCGCGAGCCAGATCGCCGAGGAGGACCGGGACTACTACCTGGAGCGGAAGTACCCCTCCTTCGGCAACCTGGCCCCCCGGGACATCGCCAGCCGCGCCGCCAAGCAGGTCTGCGACGACGGCCGAGGCATCGGCGAGACCGGCCTGGGCGTCTACCTCGACTTCGAGGCGGCCATCAAGCGCCTGGGCCAGAACAAGATCGAGGAGAAGTACGGCAACCTCTTCGAGATGTACGAGCGCATCACGGACGACAACCCCTACCAGACGCCCATGCGCATCTTCCCCGCCACCCACTACACCATGGGCGGCCTCTGGGTGGACTACAACCTCATGAGCACCATCCCCGGCTGCTTCGTACTGGGGGAAGCCAACTTCTCCGACCACGGCGCCAACCGCCTGGGCGCCTCGGCCCTCATGCAGGGCCTGGCGGACGGCTACTTCGTGATCCCCTACACCATCGGCGGCTACCTGGCGGGCATCAAGCCCGGCACCCGCATCAAGGCCGATGATCCCGCTGTGAAGGCCGCGGAGCAGACCACCGCCGAGCGGGTCCAGAAGTTCTTCGCCATCAACGGCAAGGAGACCCCCACCCACTTCCACCGGGAGTTGGGCAAGGTCATGTGGGAATTCTGCGGCATGGGCCGCAACGAGGCCGGGCTGAAGAAGGCCCTGCAGCTCATCCCCCAGATCCGCGAGGAGTTCTGGAAGAACCTCCGCATCCCCGGCAGTGGTGCCGAAGTGAACCAGTCCCTGGAACTGGCGGGCCGCGTGGCCGACTTCCTGGAGATCGGCGAGCTGATGTGCCTGGACGCCCTGGAGCGCCGCGAGTCCTGCGGCGGCCACTTCCGCGAGGAATGGCAGACCGAGGAAGGCGAGGCGCTGCGGGACGACGAGAACTTCTGCCATGTGGCCGCCTGGGAGCACAAGGGCGAGGGGCAGGCGCCGGTCCGGCACGTCGAACCGCTCACCTTCGAGAACGTCCACCTCGCGACCCGCAGCTACAAGTGAGGATCTGAACCATGGCCAAGCACATCAATCTCACCCTTCACGTGTGGCGGCAGAAGAACGCCAAGTGCGACGGCAAGTTCGTCGAGTACCCCGCCGCCGACATCAGCCCCGACATGTCCTTCCTGGAGATGCTCGACGTGGTGAACGAGGGCCTCATCCGCAAGGGGGAGGAACCCATCACCTTCGACCACGACTGCCGCGAAGGCATCTGCGGCCAGTGCGGCATGGTCATCAACGGCCGCCCCCACGGACCCAAGGAGCGCACCACCAGCTGCCAGCTGCACATGCGCAGCTTCAAGGACGGAGACACCATCACCCTCGAGCCCTGGCGCGCCGAAGCCTTCCCGGTGCTCAAGGACCTGATGGTGGACCGCGGCGCCTTCGATCGCATCATCGCCGCCGGCGGCTTCATCAGCGCCCCCACGGGCAGCCCGCAGGACGCCAACGCCCTGCCCATCCCCAAGGAGAACGCCGACCTGGCCATGGATGCGGCCGCCTGCATCGGCTGCGCCGCCTGCGTGGCCGCCTGCCCCAATGCCAGCGCCATGCTTTTCGTCTCCGCAAAGATCAGCCAGCTGGCCCTGCTGCCCCAGGGCCAGCCCGAGCGCTACATCCGGGTGCGCGACATGGTGGCCCAGATGGACGCCGAGGAGTTCGGCACCTGCACCAATCACAGCGAGTGCGAAGCCGCCTGCCCCAAGGGCATCAAGATGGAGAACATCGCCCGCATGAACCGGGACTTCATCAAGGCCAGCCTCACCTACCGTCCCCCCACGGGTGGCGGCGGGGCGGGCTGACGTCCTTCGCGCCTGGAAGACGCCCGGCAGCCGCCGGGCGTTTTTTCAGGTGCCAGAAACCGGCGATTCAGCCGTTCCGCCGATGCTGAATGGAACCCACCCCAACCTCCTCCCGGCCTCACCGGCAGGATCACGCCATGGCCTTCCTCCTGTCTGAACCTGGCCTTAAGATGCACCTGTGCGAAATGTCTTGAAGCAGAACGGGAACGCGTGGAAGGCCTGGGCCACTCCAGACCCGGCCCTGCCCCTGGAAAAGCAGCTGTTCCAGGGCATCTGCCTGCTGGGCGGAGTGCTGAACCTGGTCGTCGTCCTCCCGGTCAACATCTTCCAGACCAGCCTGAGTCCCTGGGTGAACTGGGCGGTGGTCGGCCTGGGCCTGGAACTGATCGCCCTGTCCTGGCTGGCCAGGCGCGGCTTGTACCTCAAGAAGACCACCTTCCTTTCGATCATCATCTGGCTGGACCTCGTCTGGTTTCCCAATGCGGGCTCCCAGGGCAGCATCGGCCTCTACTTCTTCCCCGCGGCCTTCTTCCTGGTGCTGTTTTCCCAGGGTGCCTTCCGCAGCCTGGGCTTCCTCCTGCTGGTGGCCAACATCATCGCCCTGCTCGTGTCGGAAACCATCTGGCCGAACCTGGCGCACGCCTTCAACCCCATGGAGCGTCTCATCGATCTCTCCACGGGCTACCTCCTGAGCATGCTCATCTGCGCCCTGATGCTCTGGGTGGTCCTGGAAGGATTCAACCGGGAGAAGCGTCGGCTCGCGGACTCCGAGCGCCTGTACCGGGAGCTCCTGGAGCGCCAGGGAGAGGGCTTTGCCCTGGTCGATGCCGACGAACGGTTCATCTTCGCGAACCCCCTGGCCGAGCAGATCTTCGGGGTTCCCCACGGGGGCCTGGTGGGTTGTTCCCTGCTGGACTTCCTGGGCCCCGAAGGGCAGCACAAGGTCCTGGAAGAGACGAAGCTCCGCGCCCAGCAGATCCACAGCACCTATGAGATCCCCATCCGGCGTCCGGATGGCGAAGCGCGCCTCCTCCGGGTGACCGCCACCCCGGGTCGCCTGAGCCCCGAGGAGCCGCTCAACATCATTGGCGTCTTCAGGGACATCACCGAGGAGACGCAGGCCGAAAGAACCAAACAACTGCTGGAGCAGGAGAAGCACCAGGCCCAGAAGATGGACAGCCTGGGCAGCCTCGCCGGGGGCGTGGCCCACGACTTCAACAACATGCTCGGCGGCATCATGGGCTATGCAGACCTCCTGCTGGCGGGGGAATCCGACCCGAAGCGGCAGAGGTACCTGCTGGCCATCACGGCCGCCGCCAGCCGGTCAGCGGAGCTCACCCGAAAGCTCCTGGCCTTCGGCCGGAGGGGCAAGAATCTGGTCGTGTCCCTGAATATGCGGGATGCCGTGGAGGAATGCCTGGACATGCTCCGGCCGTCCATGAGTCCGGATCTGAAGGTCATCGTGGCCATGGTCGACTGCCCCTCCGTGGACGGCGATCCCGCCCAGCTCCACCAGGTCCTGGTCAATCTGTGCATCAATGCCATGGAGGCCATGCCCGAGGGTGGCGTGCTGACCCTTGCGGCCTGTGCACGGGAACTGCCCGGGTCGTCGGAGTCGGGACTCCCCCTCCCGGCGGGGTCCTATGTGGAGCTATCGGTGTCTGACACAGGGATGGGCATGGCCGAGGAGGTCCGGCCACGCATCTTCGAACCCTTCTTCACCACGAAGGACTCGTCGGGCGTGTCGGGCACGGGCCTGGGGCTCGCCACGGCCTTCGGCATCATCCAGACCCACCGGGGCGCCATCACCGTGGACTCGGTCCGAGGGAAGGGCAGTGTCTTCCGCCTGTTCCTGCCGGTGGGCCAGCTTTCACCCCTGAAGGCAGAGGCGCCAGTTCTTTCCACCGGGGGTCAGGGGCTGGTGCTGCTGGTGGAGGACGAGCCGATCCTCCAGGACCTGGGCCGATCGATCCTCGATTCCCTGGGCTACGAGGTGCTCACCGCCGGGGATGGCCTGGAGGCGGTCGAAGTCTTCCGGCGGCATCACTCCCGCCTATGCGCGGTGCTCCTGGACCTGAAAATGCCCCGGATGGCTGGAAGGGAAGCCTACGCAGAGATCCTGATGGTCGATCCGAAGGTGCCGGTCATCGTGTGCACCGGCTTCGGAGAGAACGAGGAGGTCCAGGAGCTCCTCACCCTGGGCGCGGCGGGAATGCTGGCCAAGCCCTACCGGATCGGGGAGCTGGCAGCCATGCTCCGGCAGGTCTCTGCCCGGTGAGGACGTCGAGGGCGACTGTGCGTCACACCAGGCCTCAGGGCTGACCGAGGCGCTCCATGGCCAACCGGCTGAGTCCTTGGACCGTGTTGGCCGCCGGGTCGTCCAGCACGGCCTCCAGCAGGTGTCGCTGCAGCTCACCCAGCCAGGGTCCGCCGGATCGCCCCGCCAGCCTCATGAGCGCGGCCCCGTCCAGGGCCAGGTCCTTCAGGGCCAGCGGGGGCCTGGCCGCGGCCAGAGCCCCCAGGCGGGATAACATGAGCTGGTGTTCCGCCAGGCGCGCCTCCACCTCCACCCCCTTGCCCTGATGGTCCGCAAGCCGGAAGGCGGCCCAGTCCTCCAAGGACAAGGCATCCTCCCCCAGGCGCCCGAGGAAGCGGCGGCAGGCTGCATCGCCCCAGGCCGCCGTGGGGCTGGTGCAGTGGTGGCGGATCAGGGCCGCCACTTCCCTGCGGAGGGCATGACTGGCCTTCAGGCGTTCCAGGATCCACTCGGCCATTTCGAGGGAGCGCTCTTCGTGCCCATAGAAGTGGATCTCCCCATCGGGCCCCGTGCTGCGGGTGATGGGCTTGCCCGCATCGTGGAAGAGCCCGGCCCAGCGCGGTCCGGACTGCGCAGGCACTCGGCGCACCACCTCCAGGGTGTGGATCCAGACGTCGTGGCAGTGGTGACGGTTCTGGCCGCAGCCGAACATGGGCCGCAGCTCCGGGAGCCAGAGATCCAGCAAGCCGGATTCGGCCAGCAGGCCCAGCCCGCGTTCGGGCTTGGCGCCCCGCAGCAGCTTGTCGAGTTCCGTGAAGACGCGCTCTGCCGCCACCCGCCCGGCCACCTCCAGGCGCTGCGGAATGGCCTCCAGCGTCGCCGCCTCGATCTCGAAGCCCAGCTGGGAGGCGAAGCGGCAGGCCCGGAGGGTCCGCAGCCCGTCCTCCCCGAAGCGCTTCAGGGGATCTCCCACGGCCCGGATGATTCCCGCGGCCAGGTCCGCCCGTCCACCGAAGGGATCCACCAGGTCGCCTCCCCCCACCGGCAGGGCCATGGCATTGATGGTGAAGTCGCGCCGCGAAAGGTCCTCCACCAGGTCCACCCCCAGGCGCACCGACTCGGGCCGCCGGCCATCCAGATAGTCCCCGTCGCTGCGGAAGGTGGTCACCTCCACCGGCTGGTCCTCGAGGATCACCGTCACCGTGCCGTGCTGCAGCCCCGTGGGGATGACCCTCAGGCCGGCGGCCTTGGCCCTTTCCATGACAGCCGGGGGTAGCAGCTTCGTGGCCAGGTCCCAGTCCGCATGGGGCCGCCCCAGCAGCTCGTCCCGGACGGCGCCCCCCACCAGCATCAGCTCCGCCCCGGGGCCCAGCGCCTCCTGGAGCCGGAGCAGCGGGGCCCAGATCAATCCGCCCCCCCGGCCAGCCGGCGGAGGGCCTCGCCCTCCACCCGGCAGGTGAGCCAGGGGCGCAAAAGCCTGGCGCCCTGGGCCTCGTAGAACTCGATGGCGGGGGTGTTCCAGTCCAGCACCTGCCAGACGAAGCGGGTCCAGCCTTCCTTCACCGCCAGAGCCGCCAGGTGCTGGAGCAGGGCCTTGCCGATGCCCTTGCCCCGGAAGGCCGGGGGCACGAAGAGGTCCTCCAGGTAGAGGCCGGGCCTGCCCTCCCAGGTGCTGAAGTTCAGGAACCAGAGGGCGAAGCCCGCGGGCTGCCCCTCCCATTCGGCCAGGGTCACCTTCACCAGCGGATGCTCGGAAAAGGCGTACCGATGGAGGTCGGCTTCCGTGGCCACGGCGGCCTCCGGCTCCCGCTCGTAGGCCGCGAGGTCGCGGATGTACTGGAGGATCTGGGGGGCGTCGGCGGGGACGGCGGGACGGAGGTGCAGCATGGGACTATGCTAACCCGATGGATCAAGACACCGCCCTGCGCCTCTATGAGGCCATGCTGCTCACCCGCCTCACCGAGGAGCGGCTGGTGAAGCTCTTCCGCCAGGGCAGGACCCTCGGCAGCGTGTACCGCAGCCTGGGCCAGGAGGCCACCGCCTGCGCCACGGCCCTGGCCCTGGGGCCCGAGGACGTCATCGCCCCCCTGATCCGCAACCTGGGTTCCATGTTCGTCCGGGGCGCTACCCCAAAGGAGGTCTTCCTCCAGTATCTGGGCCGGGCCACAGGCCCCACGGGCGGACGGGAGCACAACAACCACTTCGGCTCGGTGGCCCGGGGCATCATCGCCCCCACCTCCATGCTGGGCGCGATGATCCCGGTGATGGCCGGGGTGGCCCTCGCCTTCCGCCAGAAGGGCGAGCGCCGGGTGGCCATGACCTGGATCGGCGATGGCGGCAGTTCCACTGGGGCCTTCTACGAAGGGCTCAACTTTGCCGTGGTGCAGAAACTCCCGCTCATCGTGGTGGGGGAGGCCAACGGCTACGCCTTTTCCACGCCGCCGGAGCACCAGATGGCGGGTCGGATGGCCCAGCGATCCCAGGGTGCTTTCTGCCTCACCGTGGACGGCAATGACGCCGTGGCCGTCTTCGAGGCTGCCGCCCAGGCCCGCCAGCGCTGCCTGGAGGGGAAGGGCCCCGCCTTCCTCGTCTGCGAAACCTTCCGCCAGGCGGGTCACGCCGAACACGACGACCAGCGCTACGTGGACCCGGGCCTCCTGGCCCAGTGGGCCGCCAAAGATCCCCTGCCCCGCTTCGAGGCCTGGATGGCCCAGCGGGGCTGGAAGGCCGACCCCAGCCTGCCGGCCCGGCTGGAGGCCCGGCTCCAGGCCTCCGCCGAAGCCGCCCTCGAGGCCCCCTGGCCGGACCCGGAGACCCTCACCCGGGGCGTGTTCTCCGCCTGAGGCGCCAGGACTCACCACGCCTGCCTCCCCTCCGATAAGACGGGACTGGGAGCGTCGTATGAACCTCGGGAAATTGACCGACAACCTCAAGCTGCGTGGCAAGTTCAACTTGCTCCTATCCATCCAGGTGCTGGCCCTGGTGCTGGCTGGCGGAGCGGGATGGTTCACCGTCACCGAGTTGCAGGCGGGCCAAAGCGAGATCTCCGAGCAGCTGAGCGAGGCCGCGACCCTGTCCCGGGTCTTGAACGACATGAACCTCGTCCGGGCGGCCCACATCAGCCTCATCGGCGCGGCTGCGGACCCGGACTATGTGACCGCCCGGGAGGGCAAGCTCAAGGAGTACTCGGAAACCCTCCGCAAGGACCTTTCTGCCTTCCGGTCCCTTCCCATCTCGGCGGAAGACAAGGCCCTCCTGGATGAAGCCGCTGCGGCATTCGAGAAGTACGACAAGGGCTTCCCTTCCCTGCTGGCGGAAGCCCGCTCGGATCGCAGCCCGAAGGTCATCTCCCGCCTGATGGAGGGTCACATTGCCGACATCAGGACCGCCCGCGACCGCATCCAGAAGATCCAGAAGGCCACGGAGGCGGATGCCGAAAAGGCCCTCAAGGACGACATCAAGCATGCCTCCCTTGGAAAGGCATTGATCGCAGGCGTCGGCCTGACCTCCGTCGTGCTTGGCACCCTCCTCAGCCTGCTGATCGGTCGCCGGGTGGGGCAGAAGGCGGAGGACATCGAAGCCTCCATGGCCGCCGTCGCCAAAGGCGACCTGACCCGGACCCCAGTGGTCGAGGGCAAGGATGAACTGGCCCTGGTGGCCTCCGGCCTGACCCAGGTGATCCAGGGCTTGCGCCGGGACATCCAGGCCATTTCCCAGACCGCCGAAGGCACGGCCTCCAGCGCCACGGAACTGGCGGCGACCACCGAGCAGGTGAACCGCACCACGGAGGAGCTGCGCCGCAGCACCGAGCAGGAGCGGCAGGCCATGGAGCGATCCTCCGCCGCCCTGGAACAGATGAACGCCAACATCCAGCAGGTCAAGCAGAATACCGGCCACGCCGAGGACCTGGCGAAGCGCTCCCAGGAGGCCGGCCAGCAGGGGCTCACAGCCGTCCGGGATACGGGCCGGGCCATGGAGGCCATCGAGGAAAGCTCGGCCAAGGTCAGCCGGATCATCACCGTCATCACGGATATCGCGCGCCAGACCAACCTGCTCTCGCTGAACGCGGCCATCGAGGCGGCCAAGGCCGGGACCATGGGCAAGGGCTTCGCCGTGGTGGCCGAGGAGGTCCGGAAGCTGGCGGAGCGCAGTGGCGCCGCCGCAAAGGAGATCACCGCGCTCATCCAGGAGAGTAGCGATCGCGTCGGCCTGGGTACCCACTCCGTCAAAGAGGCTGCCCTCAGCCTGGAGCGCATCGAGGGCCATGTCCGGGAGAACGCGGGGCAGATGAAGGCCATCGCCGGCGCCATGGAGGAACAGGGCCGGGCCAGCGAAGAGGTCGTCCGGGCCATGGAATCCGCCACCCAGATGGTGGAACGCAACGCATCCGCTGCCACCCAGCTGTCAGCCACCGTGCAGGAGACGGCCCGGACCACCGATGAACTGGCCCACCTGGCCCAGCAGCTCCAGGACCTGACCCGGCGGTTCCGGCTGACATGATGACCATATCATCGACAATGCGGCATTGGTCACGTGGTCAGACCGCTAGAATGATCCTGTCATGGGGGATACCGTGTTCGTTCTCGTTCTAAACGCCGGCTCTTCGAGCCTCAAGTTCAACCTCTTCGACATGGGCAAGGAAGTCTCCATCGCCGAAGGCATGGCCGAGCGCATCGGCCTGGACGAGGCCATCCTGGCCTGCACCCTGGATGGTGACAAGCGCAAGGAAACCTTGCCGATGCCCACCCACAAGGAGGCCCTGGAGGCCATCCTGGAGCGGCTGCATACCACGGTCCTGCACGACACCCCCATTCACGCGGTGGGTCACCGGGTGGTGCACGGGGGGCCCAAGTACGGCGATTCGGTCCTGGTCACGGAAGAAGTCGTGAGCGACATCGAGCACTTCGCGATGTATGCCCCCCTGCACAACCCGGCCAATGCCCTGGGCATCCGCACCGCCATGGCCTTCTTCCCGGACGTGCCCCACATCGCCGTCTTCGACACCGCCTTCCACCACAACATCCCGGATGCGGCCCGGATCTACGGCATTCCCTATGAACTGAGCCAGAAGTACGGCATCCGGCGCTACGGCTTCCATGGCACCAGCCACGCCTTCGTGGCCGCCCGCACGGCCATCCTGTGCTGCCGCCCCCTCCGCGCCCTGAAGGTCATCACCTGCCACATCGGGAACGGAACCAGCATCACCGCCGTGCGCAATGGCATCAGCGTGGACACCAGCATGGGCATGACCCCGCTCCAGGGGGTCATCATGGGCACCCGCTGCGGCACCATCGATCCCAGCGTGGTGGAGATGCTCATGGAGTACGAGCACCTCGACTACAAGGCCATCACCGACCTCCTGAACAAGAAATCCGGCCTGCTGGGCATCTCGGGCGTCTCCTCGGACTTCCGGGAGATCGAACTGGCCGCCGAGCAGGGCAACTCCAGGGCCCTCCTGGCCCGGGACCTCCTGACCTACAACGTTCGGCAGTTCATCGGCTCGTACGCGACCGTCCTGGATGGCGTGGACGCCATCACCTTCACGGCGGGCATCGGCACCCACAGCACCTATGTCCGGGCCAAGGTCTGCAGCAAGCTCAACTTCCTGGGCGTGAAGCTGGACCCAGAGGCCAACGAGTTCGGCAAGGGGGAACGCATCATCAGCACCCCGGATTCCCGCGTGGTGGTGGCCGTGGTTCCCACCAACGAAGAACTGATGATCGCCCGCGAGACCGTTCGGTAGGCACGCCTCTTCCTCACGACAGCGGCCTCCGGACGGGGGCCGCTGTCGTGGTGGCGAAAAGCCGATCCGGCAGGGGGCACTCCCCGGTCGCGGTCGGGCACCGACCGATCCCCGGCGGCCGGTGGCCGAAATCCCTTGGGAACCTGGTCTAAACGACCGGAGACTGCCGTTCGTAGGCTTTCCAACATCCCGGCCTGTCCGGAGTCTTTCCCATCTGGGGGTCCCATGAAAAAACGCTGGGTCATCATCTCTGTGGCAGGGGCAGCCCTGGCCACGGGCATGTTCTTCACCCTCAAGGGCGGCGATGGGAAGGCCAAGAAGTCCGAGGCCAGCACCCCCTTCCGCATGGGCAAGGTCCAGGCCGAGGACCTGCAGGTCAGCGTGCGGGAGGTGGGCGTGGTGGACCCCCTCATCAAGGTGGATGTGAAATCCTCCGTTTCCGGCCGGGTCGTCGGCCTGAAGGTCCGGGAGGGCGCCACGGTTCGTGCCGGCGAGGTGCTGGCCGAAGTGGAGCCCGACGTGAACCAGGCCCAGACCCTGTCCGACGTGCAGGGCAGCGTCTCCCAGGCCCGGGTGAGCTTCAAGAATGCCGAACGGGACTTCGCCCAGCAGACGGCGCTGTTCAAGGAAGGCCTCATCTCCGACCAGGTGTTCCGGTCCGCCCGCACCGCCCGGGATCTCACCGAGGAGGCCTACAAGAGCGCCCAGACCCGCTACCAGATCGTGGAAGACCGGGGCATTCCCATCAGCGGCAATGCCTCCACCCAGAAGGCCCGGGTCACCTCCCCCATGAACGGCGTGGTGATCAAGCGGGGCGTGGAGTTGGGCGACACCATCACCTCCGGGGTCAGTTCCTTCAATGCCGGCACCGTGGTGTTCACGGTGGCGGACCTGGCCTCGCTCATCGTGAAGGTGAACCTGAACGAGGTGGACATCGCCAAGGTGAAGGTGGGCCAGCCCGTCCGCATCACCCTGGATGCCTATCCCCAGCGGGCCTTCACGGGGAAGGTGCGCTTCGTGGCTCCCGCCGCCGATCTGGTGGAGAAGATCAAGGTCTTCCGGGTGGAGGTGACGCTGGATGAACTGGCGGAGGCCTTCAGGACGGGCATGAGCGCCAATGTGGAGATCCTGGGGGAGAAGCGGGACAAGGCCGTGAGCGTGCCCCTGGAGGCCCTCCAGCGCCGGGATGGCCAGACGGTGGTCTACCGCCTGAAGGAGAACCTCTCCCCCAAGGATCTCGCCACGGCCAAGGACGGCCTCACGGGCCGGGGCAAGTTCATCTGGCTGGCGGACCACTGGAAGGACTACTTCGAGGTGGTGCCCGTGAAGGCCGGCGTGGCCACCCTGGAGCGGGTGGAGATCATCTCGGGCCTGAAGGCCAACGATCAGGTGAGCCTCGAGGACCCCAGCAAGAAGAAGGTCGAGAAGGACGATGAGAATAATTAATTAGGCGGGGGGACCGCCTGCTCGCTGCGCTCGCGATGTCCCCCCACACCCCCGCCCTTCGGTCGGCATCCGCCTCCCTCAGGGCCTCTACTCCACTCCAGATGTCCTGATTCTCGAATTTCGAGGCACACCATGGCCAGCATCATCCAAACCCAGGGCCTCACCAAGGTGTATGGCGCCAACGGCGCAGCGGTGCATGCCCTCCGTGGCATCGACCTCACGGTGGAGAAGGGTGAGTTCGTGGCCCTCATTGGCCCCTCGGGCTCCGGCAAGTCCACCCTCATGGCCATCCTTGGCTGCCTGGACCTGCCCACGGTCGGCACCTACACCCTGGACGGGCGCCAGGTCCAGGGGCTCTCCGGCGGGGAACTGGCGCGGATCCGCAACGAGAAGGTCGGCTTCGTCTTC
Organism: Candidatus Geothrix skivensis; assembly: GCA_016721195.1. Taxonomy (GTDB): domain Bacteria; phylum Acidobacteriota; class Holophagae; order Holophagales; family Holophagaceae; genus Geothrix; species Geothrix skivensis. The sequence goes on from JADKIO010000005.1 coordinate 1,142,284, forward strand.
CAGAGCTACAACCTCCTGCCCAAGGCCAGCATTGTCCGCAACGTCGAACTGCCCATGCTCTATGCGGGCATTGGCCGTCGGGAGCGCCGGGAGCGGGCCATGGCCATGCTCGAAAAGGTGGGCATCGCCGACAAGGCCGACAAGTTGCCGGCCACCCTTTCCGGCGGCCAGAAACAGCGGGTGGCCGTGGCCCGGGCCCTCACCAATGAACCCGCCCTGCTGCTGGCGGACGAGCCCACCGGCGCCCTGGACTCCAAGACCGGCGCGGAGGTCCTGGAACTGTTCCAGGAACTGCACCGGCAGGGCCACACCCTGCTGCTGGTGACCCACGACCCCTCCATCGCCGCCCTGGCCCAGCGGCGCGTTGAGATTCGCGATGGATTGATCGCGGGTGTCGAGGGAGCGGCCTAGATGAAGGGCTCCGGCGCCTTCCGCGAGCGGCTGCTCGAGGCCTGGGTGGAGATCCGGGAGAACCTGGGCCGCTCCAGCCTCCAGGCCCTGGGGGTACTGCTGGGGGTGGCCTCGGTGCTGGGCGGCTTCTCCATCTCCGACAGCCAGCGCAAGCGCGCGGATGAGATGTTCGTGAAGATGGGCGGCCTCGACAAGCTGAACATCCAGCCCCGGGCCGCCATCAAGGACGGGCGCCCCACGGCCCTCCAGCAGGCCAACCTGGGACTCCGGGACGCGGACGCCATCGGCGGCGAGGCGCTCAAGTCCGAGGCCATCCAGGGCGTCAGCCGGCAGAAGAATGCCCGCACCCGGGTGGTCTCCGGCCACGCGGACCAGGACCGGCAGGTGAGCGGGATCGGGGGCGACTTCATCCCGGCCAACGGCTATGGCATCGCCCAGGGCCGGGGCTTCTCGAATACGGAAATGGAGACCGGGGCGCCGGTGGTCATCCTTGGCACCGAAGCCGCCAACACCTTCTTCCCGAAGGGCGATGCGCTGGGCCAGTCCATGAAGGTCGGCAACATCCCGGTCACCGTCATCGGCACCTTCGAGGAGCGGGTCTTCCGCTTCCGCGAAGGCCAGGGCAACCAGTTCTGGTGGCGCAACCGCATCATCGCCGTGCCCGCGAACCTGGTGCAGCGGCGCATGAACGGCGACGCCTACCGCCGGGTGGACCGGGTCACCTTCCGCATCCCCGACATGAGCGTCATGAGCGGCTTCGCCCAGCAGCTCAAGAACCTGGTGACCTCCAACCACCGGCTGCAGGAGGATTTCCGCCTGGATGACGTGGCCGCCCGGGTCCGCCGGAGGCAGAGCCAGGGCAGCGTCTACGACATCATCTTCATGCTCTCCGGCGTGCTGGCCCTGGTGGGGGGCGGCATCGTCAACGTAAACATCCAAATGGCCAGCCTGAAGGAGCGGGTCCGTGAGGTGGGCGTGAAGATGGCCATCGGCGCCTCCGGCCGCGAGATCTTCAAGGGCTTCATGACCGAGGCCCTCCTGCTGACGGCCCTGGGCGGCTTCGCCGGCCTGGTGCTCGGCGTGGGCTTCTCCTGGGTCATCACCAAGAGCATCGGCATCCCCCTCTTCATGAAGCCCGCCAGCTTCCTGTGGGCCTATGGCCTGGCCGCCGTCTTCGGGTTCCTCTTCGCGCTGTACCCGGCGTGGAAGGCCAGCAGGCTGTCTCCTATGGAAGCCCTTCGCTATGAGTGACCAGGCCCTCATTCTCCGTTCCCCCGGGCCCTCCCTGCTGAACAGTGAGGCCCCTGTCCCGGCGGCCCCCAGCCGCGGCTTCTCCCTGGGCATGTTCTGGGAGGTGGTCCGCACGGGCCTGGTGGAGCTTTGGGCCCACAAGGTCCGCAGCCTCCTCACCCTCACCCTGCTCATGCTGGGGGTCTTCGCCCTGGTGGTCCTGACCTCGGTGCTGGATGGCGTCATGGACAAGATCAGCACGGGCTTCGCGGGCATGAGCTGGGATGGCACCGTGCGCATCGCCCCCAAGACCCCCGAGACCGGGGAGGACCGCAAGCGCTTCGCCATGAGCCCCGGCCTGCGCTACGAGGACCTCGGCCGCATCACCTCGGCCAATCCCAAGGTGCTGGCCTTTCTGCCCCGGGCCCAGAAGACCGTGACGGTCCGGGTGCTCGGCGGCACCGAGCGCATCTTCGTGAACGGCGTCTCGCCGGACTACGCCCAGTGGATGAATCGGCCCATTGGCCTGGGCCGCGGGCTCACGGAGGACGATCAGCGCCGCCGCTCCACCGTGGCGGTGGTGGGCGCCACCCTGGCCACCAAGCTCTTCGGCGGAGCCGATCCCGTGGGCCGGGACCTGGTGGTGGAAGGGGTGCCCTTCCGCATCGTGGGCGTCCAGGCCCCCGGCCAGATCTTCAACGACGAAAACTACTTCGATGCCAACGGCATCCTCATCCCCCTGCAGACCTACATGGACCGCATGGATCCCACCCACAAACTGGCCCAGATCACCGTCAAGCTGCGCAACCAGGCGGACATGGGGGAGATCTCCGCCATGCTGGTGGGCCGGGTGCGCCAGGCCCACCACGGCATCGAGGACGTGGAGGTGGTGGATTTGGACGCCGAGGCCGCCAAGTCCTACCAGAACTTCCTGGAGCAGATGCGGGGCTGGCAGGTGGTCATGATGAGCCTGGCCGGCACGGTGCTGCTGGTGGGCGGCGTGGGCGTGCTGTCGGTCATGCTCATCAGCTTCAACGACCGCCGCTTCGAGATCGGGTTGCGCAAGGCCCTGGGGGCCTCCGACCACGAGATCTTCATCCAGTTCCTGCTGGAGGCCGTGGTGCTGGCGGCCATCGGTGCCCTGCTGGGGACCGTGTCCGGCGCCCTGCTCTGCCAGGCGCTGTCCTCCAGCTTCCCCTACGGCCTGGTGGTCAACCCCATCGGCCTCCTCACGGCCTGGATCGTGGCCCTGACCCTCGCGGTGGTCTTCGGACTGTACCCGGCCTTCCGCGCCATGCGTCTCAGCCCCATGGAGGCGATGAGATAGGCCGTGGGCCGAAGGCTGTAGGATCAAGGCATGGCAGACCCCATCCAAGTCACTGACGCTGTACGCATCCCCGGCGAAGCCATCCGCTTCAAGGCGGTGCGGGCCGGTGGCGCCGGCGGACAGAACGTCAACAAGGTCTCCTCCAAGGTGGAGTTGCGCATCGACCTCGCGGCCATCGAGGGCTTGCCCGAAGATGCCCTATTCCGCCTCCGGGTGGCCCAGCGCAATCGGCTCGATGCGGAGGGGCTCTGGATCATCACCAGCGACCTCACCCGGGATCAGCTCAAGAACCTGGCGGATGCCCGGGAGAAGGCCTCCCTGGCCATCCGCGCCGCCCTGGTGCGGCCCATCCCCCGCCGGGCCACCAAACCCACCAAGGGTTCCAAGGAACGAAGGCTGGACGCGAAAAAACGGACCTCGGCCGTGAAGCGGCAGCGTAGCGGGCCCCTGGAGTAAGCTGGGACCTCCCCCAGGAGGCACCATGTCCCGGCCCCAGACCTTCGCCAACCATCGCCGATTCGAACCGCTGCAGCACTTCTTCCTCGTGCCGGTGCTGCTGGTCACCTGGTTCGCCACCCTCCGGCAGGCCTGGAATTACCCGAGCCTGCACAGCGTCTGGGTGGCCCTGCTGGGCCTGGTCATCCTGGGGGTGGCGATCCAGGTCCGGATGTACGCGTTGAAGGTGCAGGACCGCCTCATCCGCCTTGAGGAGACCCTGCGCATGGAGCGGCTGCTGCCCCAGGAGCTGAAAGCCCGGATCTCAGAGTTGACCGTCAAACAGATGGTGGGCCTGCGCTTCGCCGCCGATGCCGAGCTGTCGGAGCGGGTCCGCGAGGCCCTGGATCAGCACCTCGATGGCGAGGCCATCAAGAAGCGCATCCACAACTGGCGGCCGGACCATTTCCGCGTCTGATCAGTCCCGCACGTAGTGGCAGGTGTAGCCGCCGGGGTTCTTCACCAGATAGTCCTGGTGGTAGTCCTCGGCGCGCCACCAGGGCCCGGCCACGGTGATTTCGGTGACGATGGGCCGGGACCACTTGCGGCTGGCATCCACGTCGGCCTTCACCCGCTGGGCGGTCTGCCGCTGGGCCTCGGAGTGGAAGAAGATGGCACTGCGGTACGAAGTGCCCATGTCATTGCCCTGGCGGTTCAGCGTCGTGGGATCGTGCATGCGGAAGAAGAAGCGGAGCAGAGCCTCATAGCTGGTCTTCGAGGGGTCAAAGCGGATCTGCACGGCCTCCGCATGGCCCGCATGGTTCTGGTAGGTCGCGTTGGCCACGGAGCCGCCCGTGTAGCCCACCTCGGTCTTGATCACTCCAGGCTGCTTGCGGATCAGGTCCTCCATGCCCCAGAAGCAGCCCCCCGCCAAGGTGGCAACCTCCTCCTTCGCCTCCTTCGGGGCCGGAGCGGCCTTACCGAACAGGGGAAGGAAGGCGCCAAGGCCCTCCTTCTCGAGTTCCTCCACGGGAACGAAGCGCAGCGAGGCGCTGTTGATGCAGTAGCGGAGCCCGCCTTTGTCCCGGGGCCCGTCATCGAACACATGCCCGAGATGGGAGTCCGCATCCTTGGAGCGCACCTCCGTGCGGACCATGCCAAGGGTGCTGTCCTTCCTTTCGACGACGTCTTCGCCTGCGATGGGCTTCGTGAAGCTGGGCCACCCGCACCCGGAGTCGAACTTGTCCTTGGAGGTGAACAGGGGCTTGCCGCTGACGATATCGACGTAGACGCCCTCCCGGTGCTCGTTCCAGTACTCGTTGCGGAAGGGGGGCTCCGTGCCGGCCTCCTGGGTCACGTGGAACTGCAGGGGCGTCAGCTTCTGCTTCAGCTCGGCGGGGCTGGGCTTCTTGGGGTCGGTCACCTTGTCCTCTTTATGGGGAGGGACTGCCGAATGGGCGGGCCCCTGGCGGGTGGAGATGGCGACCCCGAAGGCCGCCAGGGCCGCCGTGCAGGCGATGGCAGCCAGAATCGCGCGAGTGCTCATGGACATGCTCCTCATTGACCCCTTGGATGCGCCCGGAGGTGCGAGTGGTACAGGGAAACCTTCATGGAATGGGGACAGGCAGGTGCTATTCCAGCTTCGTCCCGAAGTACGGTCTGAGTTCCACATCCTCGCGCATGATGTGGTTCGTCAGCCAGTCCACCAGGAAGCGGACGAAGGACTTCATGCTGAGGTAGCCCCCCTCCTTCATCCTGGCGGTCATCTCCTTCAACTGCTGGATCAGCTCCTGATGCATCCGCCGATGCTCCAGCCGCCCGGGATGCCTGGCCTGCTCCATCAGCTCCTCTTCGTAGCGGAAGTGCTCGATCGCGCAGAGCAGGAGGTCGTCCAGGATCCGACCCAGCTCCTCGGGCATGTCCATCTGGACCACGTCGTCGAAATGGCTGACGAGCTCGAAGAGCTTCCGGTGCTGGGCATCCAGCGCAGGGTGGCCGAGCAGGTAGCGGTCATGCCAGGAGAGGTAGGCCATGGGATTCCATCCACCCGGAAAAGGCTTGGGGCTGCCCGGATAGTACCCGCAGTTGTCCCGACAATGAAGCCGGTCAGGGATCCGGGTGCCGGTGCCAGGAATTGGACAAAGCCAGGGCATTGCCGTGTGCCGGTGCCATTCCCGACGCCGAGGGTGGGATCGTCGGCCCTCTTGGAGAGGGTCCGAGCCGCGCTCGGCGAAGTCCGGTGCCGGTCCCGCTTCGGGGTGCCATCTAGGCAGACCTCGGGCGGTCCCACTCGACCTTAGATCCTTGCGACGCATGTGTCGCGAAGGCAGGTTCGAAGGTGGGTCCGTCGTCCCACCTGAGTGGGATTCGAACGGCACACGGCTTCGCCGGGTGCCGGCCTCCTGCGGCGCGACAGAGGCTTCGCCTCCGCGAGGCACGAGCGGGAGCGCCATCCTGTGGAGGGCGCGTCAGGCGGAGAGTCGCGCCTCGAAGTCCACTCGCAGGTTCGAAGGTGGGTGGGTCGTCCCACCTGAGTGGGATTCGAACTGCGTCTGGCTCCGCCAACCGCCGGTCCCGCTTCGGCGTGCCATCTAGGCACGCCTCGGGCGGTCCCACTCGCAGGTTCGAATTCCCATTCATTCCAGAAAAATGGCCCCCACTGCGGGGGGCCATTTTTCTGGAGCCAACTACAGGATTCGAACCTGCGACCTGCTGATTACGAATCAGCTGCTCTACCAACTGAGCTAAGTTGGCGCTCAACCTTTAGTTTGCCTTGGGTGGGGGCTGGAATCAACTGTTGGGGCGGGAGCGAACCCCTATCGGCCGAACCCGGCCGGGAGTTGCATGCCCAAGTTCTTGACGAGGAAGGCCCATTCGTCGGCCCGCTCGGCGATCTGCTTGGCGGTGGGCTTGCCGCTGCCGTGGCCCGCGTTGGTCTCGATGCGGGTGAGGACGGGGGCCGGTCCTGCCTGGCAGGCTTGGAGCGTGGCGATGAACTTGTGGCTGTGGGCGGGTACCACCCGGTCGTCGTGGTCACCGGTGGTCACCAGGGTGGGTGGGTAGCTCACCCCGGGCTTCAGGGTGTGCAGGGGGCTGTAGGTCATCAGGTACTTGAAGCCCTCCGCATCGTCCGAGCAGTCATAGTCGCTCTTCCACATCCAGCCGATGGTGAACTTGTGGTACCGCAGCATGTCCATGACGCCCACCGCGGGCAAGGCGGCGCCGAAGAGGTCCGGCCGCTGGATCAGGCAGGCCCCCACCAGCAGGCCCCCGTTGGAGCCGCCATGGATGGCCAGCTTCGGCGTGGTGGTGTACTTCTCCCGGATGAGCCACTCGGCGGCGGCGATGAAGTCGTCGAAGACGTTCTGCTTGTTGCGCAGCTTGCCGGCATCGTGCCATTCCCGGCCGTACTCGCTGCCGCCCCGCAGGCAGGCTTCGGCGAAGATGCCCCCCATCTCCAGCCAGGCCATGGTGGCGGGACTGAACCTGGGGGTGGCGGAGACGGTGAAGCCGCCGTAGCCGTAGAGCATGGTGGGATTCAGGCCATCCAGCTTGATCCCCTTCCGATGGGTCAGGAACATGGGGACCCTGGTGCCATCCTTGCTGGTGTAGAAGACCTCCTTCACCTCGTAGGCGGCCGGGTCGAAGGCCACCTTGGGCTGCCGGAACACCTCGCTCTTGCCGGTGTCGAAACGGTAGTGGTAGAGGGTGGTGGGACGGTTGTAGCTGGTGAAGCCGTAGAAGGCCTCCTTGTCCTGGCGGCGCCCGCCGAACCCGGCGAGGGTGCCCACGCCCGGCAGGCTGATCTCCCGTTCCAACCGGCCCTTCAGGTCGTAGAGGCGGACGGTATTCAGGGCATCGATGCGCCAGGTGGCCGCGAAGCGGTTGGCCACGAGGTTGACCCCCGCCAGCACGTCCCGGCGGGGCCCTTCGGGAATCAGCGTCTTCCAGTCCTTCGGCTCCGGCTTTCCGCGATCGATGGCCACCAGGCGGCCCCGGGCCGCGCCCTGGTCCGTGTAGACATAGAAGGTGTCGCCATCGTTGCCCACCACGCGGTAGGTGGCATCGAACTTGTCGAGCCAGGGTTCAACCTTCCCATCGGGCCTGGTGAGGTCCCTCAGGAAGATCCGGCTGCGCCGGTCCGTGCCCTGGTTCTGGTAGATCACGAGCCATTTGCCATCGTCGGTGACGCCCGCGCCGAAACCCCAGTCGGGCTGGTCGGTGCGCTCGTAGATCACCGGATCCTTGTCGACGGAAGTGCCCAGCCGATGGAAGAAGAGCTGCTGGTTCTTGAAGACGCCCGTGAGGGCGCTGCGGTCTTTGGGCAGGGGGTAGCGGGTGTAGTAGAACCCGCTGCCGTCCTTGGCCCAGCCCCCCACACCGTTGCGACCCAGGGGCAGCTCGTCCGGCAGGTCCTTGCCCGTTTCCACGTCCCGGACCTTCCATATGTTGAGGTCGGCCCCCCCCTTGGAGAGGGAATAGGCCATGAGGCGGCCATCCTCCGTGAAGACGGTGCCGCCCAGGGAGACGGTGCCTTCGGTGCTGAGGGTGTTGGGATCCAGCAGCACGCGGCCCTTTTCCTTCAGGGCCGTGGTGACGTAGATGACGCTCTGGCTCTGGAGCCCCGAGTTGTAGCTGTAGAAGTAGTACCGGCCCCGCTTGCTGGGGGCGCCGTACTTCTCGTAGTCCCAGAGCCGTGTGAGCCGGGCCTCGATGGCTTTGCGCTCGGGGATCTGGCCGAGATATGCCTGGGTCACCTGGTTCTGGGCCTCCACCCAGGCGGCGGTTTCCTGGGAGCGGTCGTCCTCCAGCCAGCGGTAGGGGTCGGCCACCTTGGTGCCATGGTAGTCGTCCACCACATCGCCCTTGCGGGTGACGGGATAGGTGAGCGGGGTCTGGGCCACCAACACCGTGGCGGCCAGGCCGAGCAGGCAAGAGCGAAGCAGAGAAAGCGGCATGAAGGAGCCTCCTGGGGGACCTGGACAGGTGCTCCAGGATACCTCGTAACACAAGGCTGGCTAGCCCTCAGGGCTGCATGCCCAGGTTCTTTACCAGGAAGGCCAGCACATCCGCCCGCTCGGCGATGGCCTTGTCCGTGGGCTTGCCGGCCCCATGGCCGGCGGCCACCTCGATGCGGGTGAGGACGGGGGCCGGACCCGCCTGGTCCGCCTGCAGGGTGGCGGTGAACTTGTGGCTGTGGGCGGGCACCACGCGGTCATCGTGATCGCCGGTGGTGACAAGGGTGGGGGGGTACTTCACGCCGGGCCGGAGGGTGTGCAGGGGCGAGTACTTCATCAGGGCCTCGAAGCCCTCCCTGGTCTCGGCGCTGCCATAGTCGCTCTTCCAGCCCCAGCCCAGGGTGAACTTGTGGAAGCGCAGCATGTCCATGACGCCCACCTCGGGCACGGCCGCGCCGAAGAGGTCCGGCCGCTGGGTGAGGCAGGCCCCCACCAGCAGGCCGCCGTTGCTGCCGCCATTGATGGCCAGCTTCGGGGTGGAGGTGACCTTCTGAGTGATGAGCCACTCGGCGGCGGCGATGAAGTCGTCGAAGACGTTCTGCTTCTTGTCCTTCCGGCCCGCGTCGTACCACTCCAGGCCGTACTCGCCGCCACCCCGGAGGTTGGCCATGGCGTAGACGCCCCCCATCTCCAGCCAGACCATGCGGGAGACCGAGAAGCCAGGGGTCAGGGGTACGTTGAAGCCCCCATAGCCGTAGAGCAGGGTGGGGTTCTGGCCATCGAGCTTGAGGCCCTTCCGGTGGATCAGGAACATGGGCACCTGCGTGCCGTCCTTGCTGGGGTAGAAGACCTGCTTCACCTCGAAGTCCGCGGGCTTGAAGGCGACCTTGGGTTCCCGGAAGACGGTGCTCGTACCGGTCTTCAGATCCAGCCGGAAGATGGTGCCGGGGTAGGTGAAGCTGCCGAAGGTGTAGAAGGTCTCAGGGTCCTCCCGCCGCCCGCCGAAGCCACCGACGGTGCCCAGGGCCGGGAGTTCCAGGCTGCCAGTCTGCTTCCCCTTCAGATCGAAGAACTCCACGGCGGAGTGGGCGTCCCGCATCCAGGTGGCCACGAAGCGCTCGCCCACCAGGGACACGGCCTCCAGCACCTCCCTGCCCTTGGCCTGGGGGATGAGCTCCGTCCACCTGGCGGGGTCCGTCTGCCCCTTCTTGATGGCCACCAGCCGATTGCGCGGCGCGCCCTGGTTGGTGAGCACGAAGAAGTGGTCGCCTTCGTTGTCCACCACGCCGTAGGTGGCGTCCATCCTGTCGAGGAAGGGTTCCACGGGGCTGCCGGGTCGGCTCAGGTCCTGGAGGAACACGCTGCTCTCGGGATTGGTACCCTTGCCGCAGGAGATGACCAGCCAGCGACCGTCGTCGGTCACGCTGCCGCCGAGGTACCACTCGGGCTGATCGGGACGCTGGTAGACGAGCGCATCCTCCGACTGGGGCGTGCCGAGCCTGTGGTAGCAGAGCTGGTGGTTGTTGTTCACGCCCGTGAGCGCCCCACCCTGCTGGGGGGCTTCGTAGCGGCTGTAGTAGAAGCCGCTGCCGTCCTTCCGCCAGGAGGCGCCGCTGGCCTTCGACCACCGGATTTCGTCGGGCAGGTCCTTGCCGGTGGCCACGTCCCGGACCTTCCAGGTCTGCCAATCGGAGCCCGCCACGGAAACGGAATAGGCCATGAGGCGGCCGTCCTCCGTGAGGCTCATGCCGCTGAGGGCGATGGTGCCGTCCTTGCTGAGGGTGTTCGGGTCCAGCAGCACCCGGCCCTTGGCCTTGGGATCCTCGGTGACGTAGACCACCGCCTGGTTCTGGAGTCCCGTGTTGTAGGAATAGAAGTAGCGCTGGCCCCGCTTGAAGGGGGCGCCGTACTTCTCGAAGTCCCAGAGCTTCGTGATCCGCTCGCGGATGGCCGCCCGCTGGGGGATCTGCTCCAGGTAGGCGAAGGTCAGCTTGTTCTGGGCCGCCACCCAGGCCCTGGTCTCGGCGCTGTTGTCGTCCTCCAGCCAGCGGTAGGGATCGACCACCCTGGTGCCGAAGAAGTCGTCCACCACCTCGGCCCGGCGGGTGCTGGGGTAGCTCAGGGGAGATGAGGCGTCGGGGGTGGCGGTGCTCGCCAGGGCCATGGCAGGATCCTCGTTCAAGTGCCTCCAAGCAGCTCGGAACCATTCAAGTGGGCTGCCATCTTCCCACCTCCGCCCGGCCAAGCCTAGCCGTGCAAGCCGGGCCGCTTGGTGGTAGGGTGCCTGCAGCCCTGGAGGTCTGATTTGGTCCCGCCATCCAGCAAGAAGGTCTTTGTCCTCGATACGAACGTCCTCCTGCATGACCCGAACTCCATCCTCCACTTCCAGGAACACGATGTGGTGCTGCCCATCGTGGTGATCGAGGAGGTGGATCACTTCAAGAAGGACCAGACCGAGATCGGCCGCAATGCCCGCAGCGTCTCCCGGCTGCTGGACAAGCTGCGGGCCAGCGGCACCCTCAGCCGGGGCGTGCCCCTGGAGGGCGGCGGCACCCTCAAGGTGGACGTAGCGGCCCACAACCTGGACATCGGCATTCTTTCTGCGGACAAGCACAAGGCCGACAATCAGATCCTGGCCTGCGCCCGGGAGCTGCTGCACACCTGCAAGGACCGCGTGGTCCTGGTGACCAAGGACACGAACCTGCGCATCAAGGCCGACGCCATCGGCGTGCAGGCCGAGGACTACACCACCGACCGGGTGGAGATGGACGAGCTCTACACCGGGCATAAGACCTGGGAAGTCGAGCCCGCCAAGGTGGACCTGCTCTACGATGGCGGCCTCAAGCCGGATCCCGAGCTGAATCTGAACCCCAACCAGTTCCTCACCCTGGTGGACCAGACCAACCCCAGCCACACGGCCCTGGCGCGCTACATGGCCGGCGAGGGGCTCCTGCGGCCCATCCGGCGAATGGAATCCTACCCCTGGGGCATCAAGCCCCGGAACCGCGAGCAGCAGTTCGCCCTGGAGCTGCTGCTGGATCCCTCGGTCCAGGTGGTCACCCTGCTGGGCAAGGCCGGCACCGGCAAGACCCTGCTGGCCATCGCCGCGGGCCTGCAGATGGTGGTGGACGACGAATCCTACGACAAGATCCTGGTGAGCCGCCCCGTCATGCCCATGGGCCGGGATCTGGGCTACCTGCCCGGCGATATCAGCGAGAAGCTGCGGCCCTACATGCAGCCCATCTACGACAACCTCGAGTTCATCGTGGGAGCCAACACCGAGGCCCGGAAGCGCACCACCATGACCGCGGGTCAACTGGAGGAGGCGGGGTACCTGAGCGTGGAGCCCCTCACCTACATCCGGGGCCGCAGCATTCCCAAGCAGTACCTGGTGGTGGACGAGGCCCAGAACCTCACGCCCCACGAGGTGAAGACCATCCTCACCCGGGCCGGCGAAGGCACCAAGGTGATCTTCACCGGGGATCCGCACCAGATCGACAACCCTTACGTCGATGCCAGCACCAACGGCCTCAGCTTCCTGGCCGAACACTTCAAGCACCTCGACATCTCCGGCCACGTCACCCTGCAGAAGGGCGAGCGCAGCAAGCTGGCGGAGCTGGCGAGCAATCTTCTATAGGAGTTCCAGATGGCGGACGGATCCTGGGACAACGGCGGGCACGGCGTTCCGGCCAAGGCGGGCCTGCCCCTCTGGGGCAAGATCGCGCTGGGCTGCGGCATCGCCTTCCTGGTGGTGCTGGTGACCTGCGTGGGCGGAGTCGCCTACCTGGGCAACCGGATCACCAAGGACCCCGAGGGCTTCGGCAAGAAGATCATGGGCATGGGCATCGAGAAGATCGGACCGGACTGGCAGGAGTTCCGCGCCGTGGTGGAGCAGCTTCGGTCACCGGAAGGCTGCCAGGCCCTCTATGCCGCCAACCCCGCCCTCGCCAAGACCTGGCCCACCCAGGCCGCCTTCCTGGAGGCCTCCTCCCGCTGGCACAAAGAGGTGGTCTCGGCCCCCGAGCTGACGCCCGAGTTGATGACGAAGCAGGGGCTGCGGATCAACTACGAGGGCAGCGGGCGGGTCAGCCTCGGCTGGAGCCCCCAGTCGGGCCGTGCCGTCTACGTCACCTTCGAAGGAACCCGGAAGCCCGGCGACCGGACCCCGCGCCAGGTGGTCGAGCTCGACGTCAGGTAGACCTCCCAATCCCTTCCGCATTGAGCCTGCAGGCTTTTTCCGCCAAGATGCAGGCATGCCCGCAGCTTCCGCATCCGCATCCGACGCCCTCGCCCTGCTCATCAAGGGCACGGTGACCTGCCACAAGGTGGAGCAGCTGGACGCCAGGCTCAGGTCAGGCCGGCCCCTGCGCATCAAGGCGGGCTTCGATCCCACGGCACCGGATCTGCATCTGGGCCACGGCGTGCTCATCCGCAAGATGGCCCAGTTCCAGAAGCTGGGCCACGAGGTCACCTTCCTCATCGGCGACTTCACGGGACTCATCGGCGATCCCACGGGCAAGAAGGCCACCCGCCCGCCTCTCACCCGCGAAGAAGTGCTGGCCAACGCCGAGACCTACAAGGCCCAGGTCTTCAAGATCCTCGATCCCGAGAAGACGAAGGTCCGCTTCAACAGCGAGTGGCTGGGCAGCATGGTGGGCGAAGGCTGGATTCGCCTGGCGTCGCGGTTCACGGTGGCCCAGATGCTGGAGCGCAACGATTTCGCCAAGCGCATGGAGGCCCGGGAGCCCATCGCCCTCCATGAGCTGCTCTACCCCCTGACCCAGGCCTACGACTCTGTGGCCCTCGAATCCGACGTGGAGCTGGGCGGCAATGATCAGCTGTTCAACCTCATGCAGGGCCGCATCCTCCAGGAGGCCTCGGGCCAGAAACCCCAGGTGGTGCTCACGGTGCCCCTGCTGCTGGGCCTGGACGGCGTCGAGAAGATGTCCAAGTCCCTGGGCAACTACATCGGCTTCATGGAGGATCCGGACACGCAGTTCGGCAAGGCCATGAGCATCAGCGATGCCCTCATGTGGGATTGGTACCTGCTGCTCACGGACCTCCTGCCCACCCAGATCGAGGCCCTGAAGCAGGACCACCCCATGGACGCCAAGAAGGCCCTGGCCCGGCAGATCGTATCGGATTTCCACGGCACTGCTGCGGGCGTGGAGGCCGGGGAGCGCTGGATCCGCCGCTTCTCGGAGCGGAACCAGGAGGAGGCCCCCGAAGTGGCCCTTCCCGCCACGGCAGGCGAGGTGCCCCTCTCTCGGCTGCTGGTGGATCGGGGCCTCGCCGCCAGCCGCAAGGAGGCGGAGCGGCTCATGGGCCAGGGCGCCGTGAGCCTGGATGGCCAGAAGGTTGCGGATCCCGCCCTGCGGGTGACCCTGACTGCCGGCCAGTCCCTCCTGGTGAAGGTCGGCAAACTCAAGCTCGAGCGATGGGTGGTCTCATGAGCCTTCTGGCCCTCAAGGATCTGTTCGCCCGGCACCGGGCCCGAGCCACTGGCCTCTGGCGTCTGGGCCAGGAGCCGGGGCGCACGGTGTTCATGGAAGCCGGGGATATCGTCTTCGCCTCCAGCACCCACCCCCTGGACCGCTTGACGCACCTGCTGGTGGAACGGGGCAAGATCACCCAGGCCCAGCTCGACTACGCCCTGACCAACCTCAATCCCGGCATGTCCATCGGCAAGAACCTCATCGAAATGGGCTTCATCACCCAGCGGGACCTGCTGGACGTGGCCAGGGCCCAGGTGGAACGGGTGGTCTGGGCCAGCATCGCCACGCCGGAGGTCGTTCCAGCCTTCGAGGCGAAGGAACTCGACGCCACCACCGTGCGCCTGCCCTTCGACACCCCGGCCATGCTGCTGGCGAGCGTCCTGAACCTGCAGGACCGGGAGCGGGTGCTGGAGGAGCTTGGCCCCCTGAATCAGGTGGTGGTCCTGGAGGGCCGCCGTCACCAGGAGCTGGCCCTGCCCGCGGACCTGGTCCGCCTGCCGGGCCTCCTCGACGGCAGCCGCACCCTCCTGGAGCTGAGCCGGGAGGCCAGCGTGGAGCCCTTCCGCCTGGGCGCCTTCATCCTCTTCCTCCGGGAGGTGGGCTGGGCGCGGCTCCTTGAGCTGCCCCCCCTGGACCGGCGCGCCCTGGAACGGGCCCTGGACCCCGCCGAACCCGCCCTCACGCCGGCCCTTCCCGAGCCTCCACCGGTGGCCCAGCCTTCCCTCTTCGCCGAGATTCATGCCAGTCAGCGGCCCACCACCAACCTGGAGCACCTCTCCGAGGCCCTGGATGAGCTGGGTCCTGACGACGAACTCGACGACATCCCCCAGACGGTGCCCATGCCTCCCGATCCCGAACCCGAACCCGCCCTGCCCATCCACCACGAAGCCTCTGGCAGCACGGAGTTCCAGGAGCCCCCACCCCCCGCCGAATCCGGTCCTGAGCCCCCCTCCCGGCGGCGCCCCCTGATCCTGCTGGGGTTGCTGGTGCTGGCTCTGGTCGGGGCCATATGGTTCGGCCTCCGGCAGGCGGCCCGGTCCCGCCGGGCCACGCCAGCTCCGCCAGCCAACCTTGAACCGGTTGCTCCGGCCGCCAAACCGCTACCTTCCGCCCCGGAGCCCGCGAAACCAGCCCCCGCTCTGGAACCGGAGAAGAAGGTGGAAGCCGAGGCCCCCAGGACCCCGACCCTGAACCCGGACCCGGCACCCGCGCCGATTCCTGCCCCGATTTCCGCCCAGAAGCCCGGACCCGCGCCGACCCCCTCCAGGGCGGATCGCCTCCAGACCATCCTGAAGGGGGACCTCAGCCAGGCGCTGGCCCAGGGTGCCCTCCAGCGGAAGGCCCTCCAGGGCCGCTGGACCCTGCGCCTGGAGATCGCCTGCCAGGGCGCCACCCTCCAGCATGCCGCCGAGCTGCTGAAGGGACAGGATCCGGATCTCTTCCTGGTGCCCATGACCCTGCGGGATGGCCGGACTTGCTACCAGGTCTTCCTCGGTTCCTTCGGGTCCGAGGCCGCGGCCCGGGAGGCCGCCCGTAGGCTCCCCCCCCTCTTCCATGCCGAGGGGAACCGGCCCAAGCCCTTCCGGGTGGCCCAGATTGCGGACCGCCAATAGGCTTTTCTAAACACGACAAGCGCAAGATATACCATTATTGGAATGATCGGTCCTTTACAAACGATCTAAACTCGACGATACTTTATATGTATACGAGCTGGTCCATTAATTGCGGACTGTTGATCTTTGTGGAGTCCAATGACGTCCCCCTTCCATCCCACCAATTGGAGTCAGGCCTGTGCATCGTGGATCCACGAGATCCAGATCGCCTTCGACCCTCCAACCCCGGTGGAACTCGGCAAAGGCGGGTTGTTGCGGCTCATGCGCTGGAGCACGCCCCGGGTGGCGACCCTGGTTCTCCTCAGCTTCACCCTCCACTGCACCCGACCCCCGGTCTCCATCGTCTCCACACGGACCGCCCGGGATGGCCGCGCCAGTTCAGATGCCCAGCCTTACATCGAGGAGGGGATCGCCAGCTGGTATGGTGGCAACGATGATGGGTTCGCTGGCCGGCCTACGGCCAGCGGTGAAATTTTCGATCCAGAGCAGTACACCTGCGCCCACCGGACCCTGCCCTTGGGCACCTTCGTGGAGGTCGAGAACCTCGACAACCACAAGCGGACCGTCCTCCGGGTGAACGACCGGGGGCCCTTCATCAAGAACCGAGTCCTGGACCTGTCCAAGCGGGGCGCCCAAGAGTTGGGCTTCCTCGGCCAGGGTACCTCCCGGATCCGGCTGCGTTCCGTGGATGCCATGGGACTGCCCACCACCCTGGACCTGGGTGCCGATCAGAGCGATCCCTACGTCGTGCAGGTGGCATCATTATCGGATGCCAAGAATATTGACTCACTTACGAGAGAACTTGAAAACACCTTCGGAGTGGTGACCCTCCAAAGTGCCATCACCCGTAGGGGTCTCTCCGTGAAGCGGGTCCGGGTGGGGAGCTACTCCACCCGCCAGGACGCCGAGCAGGCCGCCGAAAAGATCGCCAAGCTCCTGAAGGACCGCGGTGTCGAACCCTTCATCACCCGCCAGCGCTGATTCGCTGCGTCCCTTCCTGGTCATCCCGGCCGGGGGGCGGGGACTGCGCATGGGCGGAGGGCTGCCAAAGCAGTTCCGGGACTGGGATGGCCGCCCCCTGCTCCAGGTGACCGTGGAGGCCTTCCTCGCCCCGGGGATGCCCCCCCTGGCGGGCATCGCGCTGGCGGTGCCGGATTCCCACGTGGAGGAGGCTCGCAGCTGGTCCTTCGGGGTTCCCTGCACCATCGTCACCGGGGGCTCCACCCGCCAGGAATCCGTCTGGATCGCCCTGAAGACCCTCCCGGACCTGCCCCTGGCGCCCGTGATGATCCACGACGCCGTGCGCCCCTTTCCGCCCACGGCGCCGCTCTGGGAGGCCCTGGAAGCCCTTAACCGCTTCGATGGCGTGCTGCTGGGGGAACCCTCCACGGATACCCTCAAGCGGGTGGATTCCCATGGCCTGGTGCTCCGCACCGAGCCCCGGGAGGAGTTCTTCCGGGCCCAGACCCCCCAGATCGCCCGGCTCGGCACCTGGCGGCAGGCCTTCCAGTCCGCCGAGGCGGCCGGTTTCCTGGGCACCGATGACGTGGCCCTGCTGGAACGGCTGGGCCTGTCGGTGAGGCTCATTCCCAGCCCCAGTTCCAATCTGAAGCTCACCACCCCCGAAGACTGGCAGCGGGCCCGCTCCCACTGACCACACCACGGAGTGTGGTGGCTGGACCCACATTCGTTATCTGTTGATGGCTAGCTAAATCAAGAAATATTTCAACTAGCATATCGGCATAAAAATAGCATTCAAAACTGCGAGGACGATCCATGCCCCGCAGCACTGCCCCCCAGACCCTGAGCCGCGAGATCACGATCTCGGGTCACGGTCTGCACGGCAACCGCCCCTGCTCGGTGCGCCTGGTGCCCGTGGCCGTTCCCTCGGGGCTGGTCTTCGTCCACACCCCCACCGGGACCGAGATTCCCGCCAGGGCCGAACTGGCCGGGGACCTGGTCCTGGCCACCACCCTCGTGAAGGCCGGGGTCCGCCTCCAGACCATCGAGCACCTGCTCTCCGCCCTCTCCGGATTGGAAGTCGAGCACCTCCGCATCGAAGTGGATGCCGAAGAGTTGCCCATCCTGGATGGCAGCGCCGCCCCCTGGGTGGATGCCATCCTCCAGGCCGGCATCCGGGCTCTGGCGGGCCGCCGCCGCTTCATGAAGATCACCCATCCGGTGGAAGTCCGGAATGGCGATCGCTGGATCCGCGCCCTCCCCTTCGACGGCCTGCGGCTCCGCTACGTCATCGACTTCCCCATTCCGGCCCTGGGCCGCCAGAGCCGTGAGCTGAGCCTCACTCCGGACAAGTACCGCCGCGAGCTGGGCTCGGCCCGCACCTTCTGCCTGGCCCAGGAAATCGATCAGATGCGGGCCCGGGGCCTGGCCCTGGGCGGCAGCCTGGACAATGCCGTGGTCTTCGGTGCCGATGGCCCCCTGAACGACTCCCTCCGCTTCGAAGATGAAGCCGTGCGCCACAAGATGCTGGACCTGGTGGGCGACCTCGCCCTCCTCGGCGCGCCCCTGCTGGGCCTGGTGGAAGCCCATGCCGCCGGCCATGCCATGCACGTCGCCCTGGCCCAGGCCATCCTCGCCGATCCCAGCTGCTGGGAATGGACCGAGGATGCCGAACCCGCCAACGTGCGCTTCTTCTTCCAGCCCGCCGACCTCAGCATCACCGCCCAGCCCGCCTGAGCCCCGCGCGAATCGGACACGCAGCCTCAGGTGACGCGGCATTTCCTGTTGCGACACAGCCCTTGAAGCTGGCAGGATGATCGTTCCACCCGAGAGGTGCATAGGTGTTACTTCATCCCCATCAGTGACCTGACAAACCCGGCGGACGTGCCGGGGTGGGTGGCCGCACTGGCCAGAAGCGGGGAGACGGAAGCAGCCACACGGAAGGCCGTGACGGCCATCCTGGCGGATGTGCGCCGGGACGGATTGGCGGCCGCCGTGGACTGGACCCTCCGCCTGGATGGTGTCCAGCTGGATGCCGTTGCGATCCGCATTCCCGTGAACGCCCTGGAGGCGGCCCGCCGGGAGCTTGACCAGCGCCAGCCGGACCTCATGGCCGCCTTGCGGGAGATGATCTCGAACATCCGCCGCTTCGCCGAAGGCCAGCGCCGCTGCCTGCTGGACCTGGAGCTGCCACTGCCTGGTGGGGGCACCGTGGGCGAACGCTGGTGCCCGCTGAAGACGGCGGGCGTCTACATCCCCGGCGGCCGGGCCTTCTATCCCTCCACCCTCGCGATGACCGTCATCCCCGCCCAGGTGGCGGGGGTGGCGCGCATCGTGGGGGTGACGCCGCCGAAACCCCAGGCCACCTTGCCCGGCGCCTGGGGCGTGGATCCCCTGGTGCTGGCCTGCGCCGCGGAGCTCGGCCTCACGGAGCTCTATCCCTTCGGCGGCGCCCAGGCCCTGGGCTGGCTGGCCTTTGGCGAGCCCGCGGTGGATCTCATCGCCGGCCCCGGCAACCGCTACGTTTCCGAAGCCAAGCGGCAGCTCATCGGCACCTGCGGCATCGACGCCCTGGCGGGCCCCACGGAGCTGCTGATCCTCGCCGATGGCGGCGCCGAGCCCACCTGGCTGGCGGAGGATCTGATGGCCCAGGCGGAGCACGATCCCGATGCGGCCGCCGTGTTGGTGAGCCCGGACCGTGCCCTGCTGGAGGCCGTGGCCGTCGAGCTGCAGGCCAGGACGGCCGCCTCGCCCCGCCGCGCCATCCTGGAGCAGAGCCTGGCCAACCACGGACGCCTGGTCCTCGCGAAACGCGAGCTCGCCATCGCCCTGGCCCAGGCCTGGGCGCCGGAGCACCTGGAGCTCTCCGTGGCCGATCCCGACGCCTGGCTGTCTCACCTGACCACCGCCGGCGCCGTGTTCATCGGCGGCGCCAGCGCCGAGTCCTTCGGCGACTACGGCGCCGGGCCCAACCACGTGCTGCCCACGGATCGCAGCGCCCGCTATACCAGCCCCCTGGGGGTGGCCACCTTCCTCAAGCGGCAGAGCCTGCTCCGCCTCTCGCCTGCCGATGCCGCGGCCATGGCGCCCTGGGTGGAGCGCCTGGCGGAGGCGGAGGGCCTCCCGCACCACGCCCGCAGCGCCGCCCTCCGCGCCCAGCCTCACCGGTAGCCGGGTCCGATCCATGAACACCCCCGCTTCTCCGCCCCGGAAGCCTGCTTTTCTCCTACCCTCAACCTGAGCCCACCATGTCTCTCCTGCGTCCAGACCTGTCCGATCTGCTCGGCTACCAGCGGCCCTCCCAGCCATCGTCGGGACTGCGCCTGCACATGAACGAAGCCGCCGCCGACTGGCCCCAGGCGGCCCGGGAGGCTCTGCTGGCGCGCCTGCGGGACCTGCCCTTCCACCGGTATCCGGAGCGCCAGGGCGAACTGACGGAACGGCTGCAGAAACGGCTGGGCGCCCCCGTGGGAGGTCTGCTCCTGGGCCCTTCCTCCGGTGCCCTGCTGGACCTGGTGGCCATGGCCGGCCTGGGCACCGGTGACAGCGTAGCCATCCCCGATCCGGGGTTCAGCCTCTATCCGCTGCTGGTCCGGCGCCACGGCGGGCGTGTCCGCCTGGTACCCCAGGGCACGGGTTTCCCGCTGGAGCCCTGGTTCGCGGCCCTGGACTGCCGCCAGGTCTGGCTGACCCTGCCCAACAATCCCACCGGTGCCTGGATCGCCCCAGAGGCGCTGGAGCCCCTGCTGGCCGCCGCGGCCGCCCGGCCGGAGCCGCCCCTGGTGGTGCTGGATGAAGCCTATGCCGAATTCGGCACGACCACCCACCGCCTGGCCGTGGACCGCTACCCGAACGTGCTCCTGCTGCGCACCTTCAGCAAGGCCCTGGCCTCCGCCGCCTGGCGGCTGGGCTACCTGGTGGGCGACCCGGCCCTCATCGCCAGGCTCGGCACCCTGCAACTGCCCTACTCCCTGCCCGCCCCCAGCCTCGAAGCCCTGGACGTGGCCCTGGATTTCGCCGGCGAGTTCGAGGCCAGCGTGCGCGAGGTGCCCGGTCGCCGGGACCGCCTTTCCGCAGCGCTGACGAATCACCGGGCCGCGCCCAGCGCCGCCAACTTCCTGCACGTGTCGCCGGATCCTTCACCGGCCCTGGAGGCCGCTGGCATGCAGGCCCGCCGCCTGCCCGGCACCGAGGCGGCCCGGGTCAGCCTTCCTTCCGAAGCCGAGACCGCCCGCCTGGCCTCGGCCCTGGGCGCGACCCTGCCCAAGCCCGCGCCTCGGCCGCGACGGCGTCTGCTGGCCCTGGACATCGATGGCGTGCTCATCGACGCGGACCGCAGCTTCATGGAGGCCGTGGCCCGGGCCCTGGCCGAGCGGCGGCCCTCGCTGCCCTGGTCCGACGCCGTCTACACGGCCTTCAAGCGCCTGGGCGGCTTCAACAACGATTTCCGCCTGGCCGCCGGGGCCCTGGCCCTGGCCGAAGCCTACGGCGATGTGGATTTGCAGCCGGTGATCGAAGGGACCCATGGCCGGGGCTTCCCGGAATTGGAGTCCCGCTTCCAGACCCTGGAACCCATGGCCCAGGCCCTGGTGCAGAACCACTACACCGACACCATCCAGCTGGAGCGGCCCCTCATCACCCTCGCCGAACTCCAGGCCACGGGCCGTGACCTGGCCATCCTCACGGGAAGGCCACCCGAAGAACTGGTGCTCGCCTGGCAGGTGCTGGGCTTCGAGCTGCCCGCGGTCTGCGACGCCGCGCCCCACCTCCGCAAGCCTGAGCCCGCGGGCCTGCTGCAGCTGGCGGATGCCTTCCGGGCCGAGGAGATCCTCTTCGTGGGCGATACCATCGACGACGCCCGCTGCCTGCGGGCCGCCGCGGCCCTCCGCCCCGAACTCCAGTGGCGCTTTGCGGCCCTGGGCCCGGACCGGGACCGCTTCGCCCTGCCTGAGGACCTGTCCACCGCCAGCCTGCGCGACCTGCTGCCATTGCTGAACGAGGAGCTGCCATGAGGACCGCCACCCTGCACCGCGCCACGGCCGAGACCAACGTGCAACTGACCCTCCATCTGGATGGCGGGGAGGCCCGCATCCAGACGGGGCTGGCCTACTTCGACCACATGCTGATGCAGCTGGCCAGGCATGGCGGCTTCGGCCTCATCGTCGAGGCCAAGGGCGACCTGCCCGTGGACAGCCACCACCTGGTGGAGGATGTGGGCCTCTGCCTGGGCGAGGCGCTGAGGTCGGCGCTCGGCGACCGCGCGGGCACGGTCCGCTTCGCCCACGCCTACGTCCCCCTGGATGAAGCGCTCGCCCGCGTGGTGGTCGATCTCTCGGGCCGTCCCTGGTGCGAGTTCCACGCGGACCTGCCACCCATCATCCTGGGCGATGGCTTCCAGGTGGAGATGGTGCGCGAGTTCTTCATTGCCCTGGCCACCCGAGGCGGCCTGGCCATCCATGCGGACCTCATCCGCGGCGTGAACACCCACCACAAGGTCGAGGCCCTGTTCAAGGCCCTGGCCCGCGCCCTCCGCCAGGCCACCCACATCGAAGGCACCGGTGTGCCATCCACGAAGGGGACCCTCTCGGCATGAGCCAGCCCATCACCCTCATCGACTACGACGCCGGCAACCTGGCCTCCCTGGAAGGGGCCCTGGACCGCCTGGGCCTGACCTACCGGCGCGCCGCCACGCCCGACCAGGCCGCCCCCGGCGGACCGGTGGTGCTGCCGGGCGTGGGGCATTTCGAAGCCGCCCAGAGGTCCCTGAAGGAGCGGGGCTGGTGGCGCGTGCTGCCGGATCTGGTGGCCGAGGGCCGGCCGCTCCTCGGCATCTGCCTGGGCCTCCAGCTGCTCACCGAAGGCAGCGAGGAGGCGCCCAAGGCCTCGGGCCTGGGGCTCATCCCGGGCATCGTCCGGCGCCTGGGGCCGGGGGTGAAGGTGCCCCACATGGGCTGGAGCCAGGTGCGCCAGCAGCGCGCCCACCCAGCCCTGCCTGATCCAGACGGGGGCTGGCTCTACTTCGTCCACAGCTATGCCCTCGAGCCCTCAGCGGAAACGATCTTCCTGGCGGAACACGGCCGGCCCTTCGCCGCCATCGAAGCCCGCGGCTCCGTCATGGGCTTCCAGCCCCACCCCGAGAAGTCGGGCTCGACCGGCCTGTTCCTCCTCAAGTCCGCCCTCGCCTGGATGGGCGCCACGACCCCCGATCCGGAGGTGCCATGCAATTGATCCCGAGCCTCGACCTGATGTCCGGTCGCCTGGTGCGGCTGCGGCATGGCGATCCCAAGCAGGCCACCTTCTATGACCTGGATCCGGCAGACTGGATCACCCAGCTGGCGGAGGCCGGGGCCCAGCGCATCCACCTCGTGGATCTGGACGGGGCCTTCGGTCGTCCCCGCCAGGGCCGCTTCACGGAGTTCCCCGCCAGGCACCCCGAGATCCGCTTCCAGGTGGGAGGGGGCCTGCGGGACCGCCGGGCCATCGAGGAAGTGCTGGACCTGGGCTTCGACGCGGTGGTGGGCACCCTGGCGGTGGAGCAGCCCTCGGCCCTCAAGGGCCTATCGAGCAACCATGTCATCGCCGCCCTGGATCTCAAGGGGGACCGCATCGTCACCCGGGGTTGGCAGGCCCCCAGCGCCTGCGCCTCCACGGATGTCTTCGAGGCCCTGCGGACCCTCGGATTCCACCGCGCCCTGGTGACCGACGTGAGCCGGGACGGGACCCTGGAAGGGCCCGGCATCGAAGCGGCCACCTGGGTGACCGGCGAAGGTTTCCGGGTGCAGGCCTCCGGTGGCGTCAAGGCCATCACCGACCTGGAACCGCTGACCAGGGTGCCAGGCATCGTGGGAGCCATCAGCGGCAAGGCCCTCATGGAGGGCTTCATCCTGCTGGACGATCCCCGCACCCGGGCGGCCCTTCAAGGAACCGCCTGATGCCCGCCAAGCGCATCATCCCCTGCCTGGACGTGAAACAAGGCCGCGTCGTGAAGGGCGTCCAGTTCAAGGACCTCCGGGACCTCGGGCACCCCGCGGAGCTGGCCCGCCGCTACGATGCCGAAGGGGCGGACGAGCTGGTCTTTCTCGATATCGCGGCCTCCCTGGAGAACCGCGGCACCCGCGAGGCCTGGGTGCGCGAGGTGGCCCACGAGTTGAGCATCCCCTTCACCGTGGGGGGTGGCGTTGCCAGCGTGGCCGATGCCCGCAGCCTGCTGCGGGCCGGGGCCGACAAGGTGGGCGTCAACACCGCCGCCTCCCTCCGTCCCGCCCTCGTATCCGAGCTGGCGGACGCCTTCGGCCGCCAGTGCGTGGTGGCGGCGGTCGACGTGAAGCGCGACCCGGACCTGGGCTGGCGCGTCTACCTGAAGGGCGGCACCGAGCCCACGGACCGCTCGGCCCTGGACTGGCTCTGGGAGCTGAGCGACCTGGGGGCCGGCGAGATCCTGCTCACCTCCATGGATCGCGACGGCACCGGCGACGGCTTCGATGTGCAGCTGCTGCGCGAGGCCTCGGCCCTGCCCATCCCCCTCATCGCCTCCGGCGGCGCTGGTCTCGAAATCCACTTTCTGGAGGCCCTGGAGCACGGCGCCGATGCCGTGCTGGCCGCCACGCTGTTCCACGAGGGCATCCTGCCCATTCCCCGCCTCAAGGCCTACCTGGCCCAGAACGATATCTCCATACGGATCTGACATGGACTTCGACCGCCTCACCTTCGGCCCCGACGGACTCATCCCCGGCATCGTGCAGGATCGCGCTGGCGAAGTCCGCATGGTGGCCTGGCTCAACCGGGACGCGCTTCAGCGCACCCTGGATACAGGGTACGTCACCTTCTGGAGCCGCTCCCGCCAGGCCCTCTGGACCAAGGGCGAAAGCAGCGGGAATCGGCTGAAGCTGATCCAGATGCGACCGGACTGCGATGCGGACGTGCTGCTCATCCTTGCGGATGCCGAGGGTCCCAGCTGCCACCGGGGCACCGAGACCTGCTTCGATCCAGGTCCGGAAGAGCTGGCTGGGGATGGCGTCTGGCCCGCCACCCTGCCCTGGCTGGGGCGCCTGGAGGCCCTGCTGAAGTCTCGCAAAGCGGCCGCCTCCCTGGAGGGCAGCTACACCCAGAAGCTCTTCGCCCAGGGCGTGGACCGCATCGCCAAGAAGGTGGTCGAAGAGGCCGGTGAAGTGATCCTCGCCGCCAAGAATGATGATCGCGACGCCTTCGTGGGCGAGGCCGCGGACCTGCTCTTCCACCTGGACATGCTGCTGATCGAGCGGGGCGCCAGCCTGCTGGACGCCGTGGCGGTGCTCCACCAGCGCCATGCCCAACGGACCGGAGGGACCCCCTGATGCCCGTCCGCACGCCCCACTTCCCGGATCTGCTCTTCGGCTCGGCGGCCCGGCTCCGCCACTGGGAGGGTGCCCTCATGGCGCTGCTCGCTTCCCACGGCTACCGCGAGCTGCACCCCTCCCTGGTGCTGCGGGAGGCCATCCCCGGGGGCGCCCTCCGCTTTTTCGACGGCGACGACCTGGTGGCCCTGCGCTGGGACTTCACCATGGCCCTGGCCGGGGTGTTGGCGCGGGGTTTCCCCTTGCCACCGCCCCGGGTGTCGTACGCCGGTGCGGTGTTCCGCCGGCCCCTCCAGCCCTGGGAGGCCGTGGAGCGCTTCGAGGTGGGCTGCGAGCGCATCCAGCCCGAAGGCGAGTCCTCCGAGGAGGCCGACCTGGAGCTGGCGAAGCTGCTCATGGCCATCCCGGGCGTCCTCGGCCTGAAGAGCGCCATCCTCCACATGGGCCACGCGGCCCTCGTGCGGCGGCCCCTCGAGGCGGAAGGCATCTTCGGGGACCTCGCCAAGGAAGTGGTGACGGCCCTCTCCCGGCGGGCGCCGCACCGGGTGAAGGAAGTGCTGGATGGCCACCCCTCCGCCGCCCGCCTGGTGGCGCATGCCGAGGCCCTGCTGTCCGAACTGAACGGGCCCGGCACCCTGGATGCCCTGGCCGCCAGCCCTTATGCGGAGCTGCTGCACGGGGAACGGCTCCACATGGAGCGGACCCTCCGCTCCCTGCTGCCCATCCTGCCGCCCCACCTGGAGCTGCGGGTGGACCTGGCCGAGGTGGCAGGTCTGGACTTCTACACCGGGCCCACCCTCCGCCTCTGGGCCCCGGGCGCCCAGCAGGAACTGGCCGCGGGCGGCCGCTACGACAGCCTCTTCCCGGGGCTCGGCCGCCCCTGGCAGGCCGCGGGCTTCTGCGTGCGGCTGTCCCGCCTCCTGGACCTGGCCGAAACCCGGCCCGACCTCTTCGAGCTGCCCCAATGAGTGACCGCACCCTCCTCATCGCCTTCCCCAAGGGCCGCCTCGGGGATGAGCTGATCCCGAAGCTGGCGGGCACGCCCCTGGCGCTGGACACCGAGGCCCTGAAGTCCCGGGTCCTGCAGATCCCCACCGCCACGCCCGGCGTGGCCGTCCTCCTGCTGAAGGGCGCGGACCTGCCCCGCTACGTGGCGGCGGGCGTGGCTTCCCTGGGCATCGTGGGCTCCGACACCCTGGATGAGATGGACATGGACCTGCTGGAGCTGGCGGACCTGGGCTTCGGCGCCTGCCGGCTGTCGCTCTGCGCCAGGGGCGGCGTCACCCTGGAGGCCCTGCGCGCCAAGCCCCACCTGCGCCTGGCCACCAAGTTCCCCAAGGCCACCGAGGCCTGGCTATCCCGCGAAGACCTCACCGCCGAGCTGGTGCCCCTCAGCAGCAGCGCGGAGCTGGCCCCCCTCCTGGGCCTGGCGGACGCCATCGTGGACCTGGTGCAGACCGGCGGCACGCTGCGGGCCCACGGCCTGGTGGAGACCGCCGTGCTGGGCCGCTCCTCGGCCCGGCTGGTGGCCGCCCGTGGCGCCTACCTCAGCGAGCCCAGCCGCATCCGTCCCCTGGCGGAGCTGCTGGTCAAGGCCCTGGTTCAGGGCTGACCCATCCGGGCCCCGAAGCCGCTACATTGGGCGGTGGAGGCCTCGACCATGGCGAGAACCCCTTTCACCGCAGCGTGGCTCCAGGCGGGGCCTAACCTCTTCCAGTGGGGCAAGCAGGCCGCCTACTGGAAGGGCACCAAGGGCTGGTGGGCTTCCCGGAAGGGCCACGAAGGCATCCATGGGCCCTTCCGCACCCCGGCTGCGGCCCAGCGCTGGGCCGAGGAACCTTTCCGCGAAGCGCACCGCGCCCGGGAGCAGGCGACCCGGGAGAAGGTCGAGGAGGCCAAGGCCCGGAAGGCGGCCCGGAAAACGGCCCGGCTGGAGCGGGAGGCGGCCCAGCTTCTGGCCCGCGAAGACCAGGCCCTGGCCACCTGGAAGGGCTTGCCACCGGAGGAGCGCGTGGTTCGCCCAGGGCAGGTCTGGGCCCTCCGCGATCCCCGCCACGCGCAGCAGATCCTCGTGGTGGAGGTGAAGAAGGCCATCGCCGTGGTGCTGGCCCGGGAGGGCAAGCAAACTCCCTGGAAGGGGCTCACCCGCGAGCCCCGCACCCTCGGCCATCTGCCCAAGCTCTACCGGCTCGTGGGCTCCGCCAAGGTGCCCGCCAGCGCGAAATCCTAGGTACCCGGCCTTGGCTAGATATCGCCCATGCAGAGGTACTTCACCTCGAGGAACTCCTCGATGCCGTACTTCGAGCCCTCGCGGCCGATGCCCGACTCCTTCATGCCGCCGAAGGGCGCCACTTCCGTGGAGATGAGCCCGGTGTTGATGCCCACCATGCCGTACTCCAGGGCTTCGGCCACCCGCCAGACCCGGCTGATGTCCCGGGTGTAGAAGTAGGAGGCCAGGCCGAATTCCGTGTCGTTGGCCATGCGCACGGCCTCGGCATCGGTGCTGAACCGGAAGACTGGCGCCAGGGGGCCGAAGGTCTCCTCCCGGGCCACCAGCATGTCGCGGGTGACATCGGCCAGGATGGTGGGCTGGAAGAAGCAGCCACCCAGACCATGCCGTCCCCCGCCCAGGATCACCCGGGCCCCCTTGGCCAGGGCATCGGCGATGTGCTCCTCGACCTTTTCCACGGCCGCCATATCGATGAGCGGCCCCTGCTGGAAATCCCCCGCGAGCCCATCCCCGATGGTCAGCCGCGCCACGGCGGCCGAAAGCCGCTCGAGGAAGGCGTCATACACCCCATCCTGAACCAGCAGACGGTTGGTACACACACAGGTCTGCCCGGTGTTCCGGTACTTCGAGGCGATGGCCCCCTGCACCGCGGCCTCGAGATCGGCGTCATCGAAGACGATGAAGGGGGCGTTGCCGCCCAGTTCCAGAGAGACCTTCTTCACCGTGGCGGCGCACTGGGCCATGAGCTGCTTGCCGACCACGGTGGAACCCGTAAAGGTCAGCTTGCGCACGATGGGGTTGGCGGTCATCTCGCCGCCGATGGCCCCCGCGGTGCCGGTGATGACGCTGAAGACGCCGGGCGGAAGCCCGGCCCGCTCGCCCAGTTCCGCCAGGGCCAGGGCCGAAAAGGGCGTGGCGGTGGCGGGCTTGACCACCATGGTGCAGCCGGCGGCCAAGGCCGGACCAGCCTTGCGGGTGATCATGGCCGAGGGGAAGTTCCAGGGGGTGATCGCCGCGCAGACGCCGATGGGCTCCTTGAGGACCACGATGCGCTTGTCGGCCGCATGGCTGGGGATCGTGTCGCCATAGATCCGCTTGCCTTCCTCGGCGAACCACTCGATGAAGGAGGCGGCGTAGGCGATCTCCCCTTTCGATTCGGCGAGGGGCTTTCCCTGCTCGGCCGTCATGAGGATGGCCAGGTCCTCCTGGTTGGCCAGCATCAGATCGAACCACCGGCGCAGCACCGCGGCCCGATCTTTGGCCGTCCGGGCCCGCCAGGCGGGGAGCGCGCGGCTGGCTGCCTCGATGGCACGGCGGGTCTCTTCGCCGCCCATGCGCGGCACGGTGCCCAGCTTCAGCCCCGTGGCCGGATTGGTCACGTCGATCACTCCGCCGTCATCCGCGGCCAGCCACTGGCCATCCAGGTAGCAGCGCTGCTTCAACAGGTCAGGATTATTTAGGTTCAGCATCGCAGCCCCCACCCCCAGTAAGTCACTGGAAGAGCATTCTAGTGACGATCCTCTGGCCCCGGTGGCAAAGGCTTCGGTGAAGCCCCGCCGACTTCAGCTTCCCCACCAGAGCAGGGGCCGGAGGTAGGGGATGCCCAGGTTGGAGTGCAGGAAGAAGGACACCAGGGCGCCGAGAAGGAACCCCAGGCTGAGCCTTGCAATGGACAGGGGGCGGGGAAGCCGGGGCCAGAGGATCCCCCACAGCAGCCCCACGACCATGGCCCAGGCCAGGTACCAGGCCGAGGGATAGACCACGAAGGCCAGTGCCATGGGAACCAGCACCCAGAGGTTCGGAATCCGGTCCAGGTAGGCGCGCATCCGGGGCAGGCCCGCGAGTCCCGTGGTCAGGGCGAAGGCGGCCATGACCGAGGCCCAGGTTCCTTCGAGGTGATAGTCGAACCAGGGCTTCGGCAGGACGAGCCCGAGCAGGAAGGGAACCCAGAAGGGATTGACCCGGTGCAGGGCAGGCACCAGGGGCCGTCCTTCGGGCCAGAGCCCGAACCCGCCGAGGAGGGCTGAAAGGCCGGCACCTACCGGGATGAGGACGGGATGCCAGGTCCCCGCATACTCCCAGGTGGCGATCCAGATCCACAGCCCGAGCCCCGTGCTTTCCCGGGGGAAGGCGTGGGTCACCAGGGACAGGCCCAGGCCGAGCAGGGCCGCCAGCACGGCCAGGCCCAGGTGATGGGTCTCCCAGTAGCCCAGGTTCAGGATCCGGGCCAGGGCCAGGGCGCTCACCAGGGCCACCAGTCCCGCCACCCGCAGGGCGCCCTTGCTTTGCAGCCAGGGCAGCTGCCGGCAGAGTCGATCCATCCAGGGCAGCAGCAGGATGGGGACCATCAGCACGAAGCTGGAGGCCTGGCGCAGATCCAGCCGATAGAGCGTCAGCAGGCGGACCAGGCAGGCGATGTAGAGCAGCAGCCAGGTGGCGGTCATGGCTGGGACTCCCGGAGCCAGGTACCCGAAGGCGTGCTGGCGATGGGCGTGGGACTGGGCTGGCCCGGCAGATCCTGGGTGTAGCGGACGAGCTGCCCCCGCTCGAACGAAAGCAGCCGGTACCCGTGGTACCGGTGAGGCCAGCGTGTCACGCGCCGCAGGGCATCACCCAGGGCGGTGGTGACCACGAATTTCGTTCCCGGGAAGTCGGCCGTGTCGTCCCGGAACCGACCGGAGCTGTCGAAGACTGCATCCTGATGCCAGTGCCCGGTGAGGACGACGGGGACTTGCCGTTCCAGGCAGAGCTTCACGAGGCCATCCCGGAACCCGAACAGGGGCCCACCACTCTTTTCGCCATTGCCAAGGATCGCTTCACCGGGGGGAAAGACCGGATGGTGCAGCTGGACCAGGGGCACCCGCCCCGACCTGGTGTCCAGCTGTTCCCGGAACCAGCGGAACTGGCTGGGGGTGAACCGATCCCGGCCGTGGGCCGAGTCGAGGCTCAGGATGCGGAAGGGACCGAGGTCCACGCGGTGGGTGGTGCGGGGACCGAAGTGGTTGAGGAACCTTGCCCACCCGCCGCGCTCGTGGTTGCCTGGGCAGGCGATCACCGGAATGCCCATGGCCTCCAGGCGCCGGAACTGGTCCAGCAGGAAGCGGTACCAGGTCTCGCTGGAATCGTAGGCCAGGTCACCCGAGGCCAGGAAGGCCTGGGGCTTGACCACGGCCATCTCATCCACGAACCGCTCGAGCATGGCCTCCTTGCCCGTGCTGGGGAAATCCGCCGCATGCACCAGGAGCATGCGGTCCGGCAGGGTGCCTTCCCCCCAGTGCTCCAGCCCGTCCGTGGGACGGCGGTAGGCGCCCTCCACGGGGGTGGCATCCGCCAGGGTGATCCAGTACCGATTCCCATGGCTGCGATGACCGAGGATGCGCTGCCCGCCATGCTCGAGGCGGAAGCCCCACTGGCGCTCCACCACCTCGGCGGCCCAGCGCCAGGGGACGAAGGGCAGACTCGTGACGAACTCCACTTCGAAGGGCACGCCCGGGCGGGCGATGGCGGGCGCCCCCAGGCGCGGCGCATCCAGGCGGGTTCGGAGGGGCAGCCCCACCGCCAGGATGGCCAGAACGGCGCAGACATAGGGGAGAATCCAGCGCTTCATGGCTGCCTATCGGTCTTGTTGTGGGAGAGCAGGAATTTCGACCAGTGGTGGAAACCCTTGGCCAGCCGGGTCATGGCGCGGGCCCGGGCGGGCTCTGCGGGGCCGTGATCCCTCGGCGTGGGTTCATCCAGTCGGTAGAGGACCGAACGCCCATCGGGCTCGAGGTTGACGTACCAGTCGCCTTGGATCAGCCCCACCCGGGGGGGCCGGCGGAAGGTGGTGAAGGTGAAGGCCGCGGCCTTGTCCCCCCAGACCGGATCCGTCAGGTCCTTGCCCAGGGTCTGGAGTTCGATGGGGTGCCCAAGGATCGAAGCCAGCGTCGGCAGGAGGTCCATCTGGGTGCCGACGGTGGAGATCCGCTGAGGCTTGAGCAGGTGCGGGGCGTAGATGACACAGGGGATGTGGTGGACACCCAGGGCCAGGTCCCCGAAGCGCTGATCCGTCATGCCCCGCGGGATGCCGTGATCCGCCCAGAGCACGTAGACCGTGTTGGCAAACCCGGGGCTCTTCTCGGCCCGCTCGAAGAACTTCCGCAGGCTGTAGTCCATGAGCCGCACGGCGTTGTACTCCTCGTTGTCCACGAAGCCGGCACGGCGCAACTCGTCCGGGGTCCTGCGTTCCACCTGGAAGTCGCCCAGGTGTTTGGGAATCGTGAAGGGGGGGTGGTTCCCGCTGGTCTGGATATAGGCCCAGAAGGGTGCCTGCTCCGCTTCCAGCACCGCCTGGGCCTCGAGCAGCAGGTCTGCATCGCAGACGCCCCAGACATCCACCTTGGGCCCCTTGAAGAAGCCCTCCTCGTAGAGCCTCAGGTCCTTGAAATTGTTCTTCAGCACGCCCCGCATCTGGGCCCAGTTGGCGCTGCCCCCGAGGAAGTAGGACTTCCGGTACTCGTCGAAGGCGTGCAGGGCTGAATGCTGATCCAGCAGCAGCGGGTTCCGGGTGGCGTTCTGCACGGAGCTCACATCGGGGGTGCCGAATAGCGTGGCGAACATGGAGCGGCTGGTGTTTTCCATGGCCACATGGAAGCGATCGAAGAAGATGCCCTTGGCCGCCAGATCATCGAGGCAGGGTGTGGGTTTCAGGGGATTGCCCAGCACGCCGGTCTTGAAGCCCGCCAGGCTCTCCAGCTGGATGAGGACGATGTTGGGATGGCCCTGCACCAGGGTGCGGGGCGTCTGGTGCCGGCGCAGCGTGGGCAGGCCCTGGGCATCGACCTGAACGGGAATGCCGAAGTAGGCGGCCAGATCGGGTTGGGTGGCCTTCACCTGCTCGAGGTCATAGCCACCGTCCATGTCCCGGCGCGTCTCCAGGAAGAACAGGATCGGATTCAGGGCCAGGTGGGCGTGAAAGCTGCGCTTCGCCTCGAAGGCCTCGGACCACCGCAGGGGATAGGCGCTCCACTTGGACCACATGAGCGCCAGCAGGAAGAGGGTGAACCCGGCGTTGGCGGCGCGCCTAAGCCACGGCGACAGGGGCAGCCCTTCCAGGCCCCGGGTCAGGCGGCCCAGGCCCCAGAGTGAGACGGTGGTGAGCACGATCAGCGCCAGGGCCAGTCGACCGAAGGGGTAGCTCTCCCACATCATCCTCAGGCTGGTGCCGGCATTGTCCAGGAACATCAGGAGGGTGCCGTTGAGCCGGGTGTGGATGTAGCCGTAGCTGCCCGCATCCACCAGATAGCCGAAAATCAGCATGGCGATGAGAAAAGCCGCGAAGGCACTCCAGAGCCAGCGGCCGCTGCGCGAGGAGAGCCCATGCCCAGGGGTGCCGAACCGGTAGAGGGCCACCAGCAGGAGGAACCCCAGCAGGATGGGCCGGGCGGCCCGGTCATCCACCATGGCCACCAGCACCATCGCCACATAGGTCGCGAGGGCTGCGGCCAGGACCCAGGGGGCCAGCCGGTCTCGCCAGGATGGGCTGGCCACTCCCGGGTTCCCGCTACGCAGCAACAGCCAGGCCGGCATCACCAGGATGGCCGCGAGCCGGAGGTCAAACTTGAGCCCCAGGTAGAGTGATCGCCAGGTTTCCAGTTCCCCAAGCCCACGAAGCCCCTCGAACCCGGCCAGAAAGCCCAGTCGGGCCAGGCAGAACACCCCGGCCGTGGTCGCCAGCAGGTACAGCATCGTGCTGAGTTTGGGTCGGTTTGAGGCGGCCATACGCATCCAAGAAAGCCTCAAAGGGCCGAGGGCTCCAGTGTACCGGTGGAGGTGGGTGGGTTGGGGGGTTTTTCCCCGGTCAGGGCCTCACTTCGGCGTAAATGTTGTCCCGCTGCCAGGGCTCGTAACCGGCCGCGCGGATCATGCGGCCCATCTCGTCCTGGTTCACGGAGTAGCAGGTGCCTGCGGCGCTCACCACGTTCTCCTCGAGCATGAGGCTGCCCATGTCGTCGCAGCCGTAGTGCAGGGCCAGTTGGCCGGTCTTGCGGCCCATGGTGACCCAGGAACTCTGGATGTGCGCGAAGTTATCAAGGAAGAGGCGCGCCACGGCGATGGTACGCAGGTACTCCACGTCCGTGGGCTTGGGCACCTTGCCCTCCCAGGGGGTGTGGCCGCTCTGGAAGGGCCAGGCCGCGAAGGCCGTGTAGCAGCCGCCCCCTCCATGGGCCTTGATGCGGGCCAGGGCCCTGTCCTGCTGGTCCCGCAGGGCCTCCAGGTGCTCGATGCGCTCCGCCAGGGTTTCCGTGATGCCGAACATCATGGTGCCCGTGGTCTTCACGCCCTCCTCGTGGGCCGCTTCCATCACCTCGAGCCACTTCTCGCGGCCCCCCTTCAGGGGGGCGATCTTCTTGCGGATGCGGTCCACCAGGATCTCCGCGCCACCACCGGGAATGGAGCCAAGGCCCGCTTCCCGCAGGTCCGCGATGGTCTTGCGCAGGGTCTGACTGCTCAGCTTGGCCATCATCTGGATCTCCACCGGCGAGAAGCCATGGACCCAGATGCCCAGGTCCTGGTGGAGGTAGCGGACCAGATCCAGGTAGTAGCTCCAGGGGAGGTCCGGGTTCACGCCGCCCTGCAGCAGGAAGCCCGTGCCGCCGATGGCCTTCGTCTCTTCGGCCTTCTGCTTCAGCTGCTCGCGGGTGAGGACGTAGCCCCGGCTGTCGCCGGGCTTGTGGTAGAAGGCGCAGAAGGTGCAGTAGACGTTGCAGACATCCGTGTAGTTGACGTTGCGGTCGATGACATAACTGGCGCGGAGGGGATCGTTGTGGCGGTCCCGCAGGGCCGTGGCCGCCACGGCCAGATCCGGCAGCTCCGCCTGCTCCAGCAGCACCAGCGCTTCGGAAGCAGTGATCCGCCTGCCCTGGAGGACCCCGCTCAGGATGTCCTCCGGCGTGCCGAGGGTGCGCAGCATGCCTAGGCCTTGTACCCCATTACCTGGAGGCAGCGGCGGCAGACGCAGTCCTGGCCTTCCACGCCGTGCTGGAAGTGCTCCAGGGTGTAGGCGCAGCGGCACTTTTCGCAGATCTGGGTGGGCTCGGTGCTGGTCTTGGGCGCGTAGAGGTGGGTGGGATCGGGCATGGCGGACTCCGGAACCTCAAGGATAACGCGGATGGGGCATATTCTGGAGCCCCGCCCTGCACGGCAAAGGCGGCCTGATGGCCGCCTTTGCTAGCGAAAGCATGACAGGGCTACTCTTCGACGACGCCGGCCTTGAGGCTGTCGTGGGGGCGGGTATTGCGCTTGCCCTGGTGCTTGTGGGCCTGGGCCTCCAGCTTCTCCGCGGCCTGGGTGATGCTGGTGTACATGTCGTCCGTGGTGGCCGAGGCGACCAGCGCGCTGGCCCGGGTCTTCAGCGTGATCTCGGCCATGTGCCGGTGCTTTTCCACGCTGAGGATCACGTGCACGTCGATGATGTCGTCCAGGTAGGTGGTCATCTTGGCCAGCCGCTCCTTGGTGAACTGCTTCAGGGGCTCGGTGAGCTCCATGTGGCGGCCGGTGAAATTGACCTTCATGGGACACTCCTGAAAGGGGCCGGGTGGCCCGGATTGCGTGGTTCCGACCCGTTTACCGGCGCCGGCGCTGGGAAGCTGGAGGTATTTTCAGTTCCTCCCTGTACTTGTTGACCGTCCGGCGGGCCACCTTGATGCCATCCCGTTCCAGCAGGCCGGCGATGGCCTCGTCGGACAGCGGTCTGGCGATATCCTCGGCCTGCACGAAGGCCTTGATGCGGTGTTTCACCACGGTGGCGGAGACATCGGAATCCTTGGGACGGGCCGAGAAGAAATAGTTCAGGTCGAAGAGGCCCTGGGGCGTGTGGATGGTCTTGGCCTTCACCACCCGGCTGATGGTGCTTTCGTGGAAGCCCGTGGCCTCGGCCACGTCGCGGAGCACCATGGGCCGGAGGCGCTCGATGCCGTGCTCGATGAATTCCTTCTGGAGTTCCACGATCTGGGCCGAGACCCGCAGCACGGTGCGGTTGCGATCCTCCACGCCGCGGATGAAGTCCCGGGCGCTGCGGAACCGCTCGCGGATGAAATCCTTGTCGCACTTGGCTTCGCTGGAGGCCATGAAGCGGGGGTACTCCCCGTTCACCTTCAGGCGCGGAAGGCCCTCGTCGTTGAGGTAGACCTTCCAGTGGCCGTCCTCGCCCTTGAGGACCACCACGTCGGGCTTCACCACCCGCTCGCCATCGGGGTCGAAGGCGCGACCCGGCGAGGGGTTCAGGTGCTTGAGCTGCTCCATGGCCGCGCCCAGTTCTTCATCGGAGCAGGCCAGGGCCCGCCGGAGCCGGGCACTGTCCCGCTGGGAGAGCAGCTCGGAAAAGTCCTGGATGATCCGCACGGCCAGGTCGTCCGGTTCCGCTCCCGCGTGGCGCAGCTGCAGCAGCAGGCACTCCTGGACGGTGAAGCAGCCCACGCCCGAGGGGTCGAATTCCTGCAGCACATCCAGGGCCGCTCGCAGGGCCTCCTCCGTCACACCGAAGTCCACCGCCAGCTTGGCGGGCGTGGCCTCCAGGGAGGGCTGATCCGGATCCATGCGCAGGAAGCCCTTGGGATCCATCCGATCAATGAGGCGCTCCACGATGGGCGCCCTGGGGTCCTCGTGTTCCAGCGTTTCGTACAGCTGGCCCAACAGGTGGTCCTGCAGGGATTCGGAGGCGCTGAGCCGGTCCTCCCAGGACATCCGATCCTCTTCGGGAAGGTTGCTGGTGCGGGGCAGATCCGTATCCCAGCTGTTCTCGGCCCCCAGTTCCGTCTCCTGCACCTGGGCCACGCCTTCTTCCGTGAACTTCTCCAGATCGCCATCGGGGTTCATTTCGCCCGCCGCATCCAGCATGGGTCCCAGATCGACGGTGTCCACCCCTTCGGGCAGCTCCCCGGCATCGGACATCTGCTCGGCGGAGCCTTCGGTCACATCGGAATCCCGGCCCTCCTCGATGGCCTCCAGGGTCGGCACCTCATCGCTATCATCGGCCAGCTCCAGCAGGGGATTGTCCTCCAGCTCCCGCTCGATGGTCTGGGAGAGCTCCTGGAGGTTCATCTGCCACAGCTTGAGCTTCAGCTGCATGGCCGGGGTGAGGGCAAGGGTCTGGCTCTGGGCCAGACGCTGGGAGAGGAAGGGACCGGCGGCCATCAGTCCAGCCTGAACCGGTCGCCCAAGTAGACCCGGCGGATATCCGGATCCTCTGCGATCTCACTGGGCAGGCCGTGTTTCATGATCATCCCGTCCGCCAAGATATAGGCCCGGTCGGCGATCTGCAAGGTCTCCCGGACATTGTGATCGGTGATCAGCACGCCGATGCCTCGGGCCTTGAGGTCATCTATGAGTCCCTGGATCTCCAGCACGGACTTGGGGTCCACGCCCGCAAAGGGCTCGTCCAGCAGCATGATGCGGGGTTCGGTCACCAGCGCCCGGGCCAGTTCGCAGCGCCGTCGCTCCCCGCCCGACAGGCTCATTCCCAGGGTGTCCCGGACCTTCTCCAGATGGAAATCAGCCATCAGCCGCTCGCACCTCGCCTTCTGGTCGGCCTTGGGGATGGGTTGCAGCTCCCCCAGCGCCATGAGGTTCTCCCAGACCGTCAGGCCGCGGAACACGCTGGATTCCTGGGGCAGGTAGCCGATGCCCAGCCGGGCCCGGCGATGCATGGGCAGGGCCGTCACATCCTGGCCCAGCCAGCGGATGCCGCCCTGGTCCGGGGCCTCCACTCCCACCACCATGTAGAAGGTTGTGGTCTTGCCTGCGCCGTTGGGTCCCAGCAGGCCCACCACCTCGCCCATCCCCACGCAGAGGCTCACATCCCGCACCACGGTGCGGTCGCCGTAGCGCTTCTGGAGGTTCACGGCCTCGAGGCAAGGGGCTGGCTCGGTCATGGTTCTATCAGAACACAGAGGCCGCCCTTTCGCCCCCGGATGGTCAAGAACCAACCGGGGAGGGGGACTGTGGATTTCAGCGGAGGGCGCGACCCGGTGTGAAGGGTGCCTTGGCCGCTTCCAGGGCATCCTCCATGGCCTTCAGCTCGAGTGAGGCGTTGTCCAGATCGCGGACCACGCCCGAAAGGCCCTCTTCTGCCCAGGCAAGGTTCTGGCGCTGGCTGGCGGTGGGCAACTGGGTGGATCCCCAGACGCTGCCGGTGACCGCTTCGATGCGATCCAGGATGCCGGGCAGGGTCGGCTCCTGGCGGCTGGAGACGGTGGCATCCCCGCTCAGCTGCTCCCGCAGCCCCTTGAGCTGCCCGTGGAGCCTGCGCCCCCGGCCGAGCCATTCGGTGCCAGCGACTGGCACCTCGAGGAGGGCCTTCTGGATCACCTCGAGCCGCTGCTGGGCTTCCTTCAGGCGCTCGGAAAGGCCCATGGCCCGGCGTTGGGCTTCGCCCATGCGGGTGCAGAAGGCGCTGAATTCGGCCCACTGGGCGGGGCTGAGCCGATCCGCATCCAGGGGTTTCACCTCGAAGACCACCGGGCCCGCCACGGGCTTCAGGACGCCGTCGATCAGGAACGCCAGGCTGGCCTGGTAGCGGCCCGGGGCGGCCAGGGCGCCGCGGGCGCCGTAGTCCCAGGGATCGCGCTCCGCCGGTTCCTTCAACCGGATGGGTGAGGGATCCTGGAGACGGAGATCCCAGGCGACCCGCTGGACGCCCTTGCCGGGCTTGTCTGCGATGCGCCGGACCACCTGGCCATCCATGCCGCTGATGGTCAGCACCACCTTGGGCGGCAGTTCTCGGTCCTCTGCACGGAGGGCCTCCCAGGAGGGAATCACCGGATCCTTGGAAGCCTTGATGGCCTCCTTCTCTTTTTCCTGGCGCTGCTTCTTCAGGGTCTGGGGTTCCACTTTCACGTGATAGGTGAACACCGCGCCGAAGGGCGGGTTGGGCGTCAGGAAGAGGGCATCGCCGAGGAAGGATTTGCCGGGCCCCCCGAAGGGCACCGCGGGCACGTAGGCCAGGGCCGGACGGAGACCGAAAAGGTGGGCCTCGCGCTCCAGCTGCTCCGGCTGGGCCTCCCGCAGGGGCGTCAGGTCGTCGAGGATGTAGAAGCCCCGTCCGAAGGTGGCCACCACCAGGTCGCCTTCGGTCCCCTGGATGGCCAGGTCCTTGACCGCGATGGTTGGCAGCTCCGTGAACCGGCTCCAGGCCTTGCCGGCATCCAGGCTGAAGAAGAGCCCGAACTCCGTGCCGCAGTAGAGCAGGCCCGGCCGGGCGGGGTCCTCCCGCAGGGTGTAGACGCTGCCCCGGTCGGGCAGGTTGGAGGCGATGGATTCCCAGCTGCGGCCGCGATCCCGGGAGCGCAGCAGGTAGGGCCTGAAGTCCCCGGCCTTGTGGTTGTCGAAGGCGGCATAGACCGTATCGGCCTGATGGGGGCTGGTGGCCAGACAGGAAACGTAGCTCAGGTCCGGCACTCCCGGGAAGCGCTCCTGCCTGCGCCAGGCCTTGCCGCCGTCCTCGCTCACCTGGATGAGGCCGTCGTCCGTGCCCACGTAGAGCAGGCCTTCGGCCTTGGGGCTTTCGTGGAGGGCGACGATGTTGCCGAAGAAGCTGGTGGAGGCGTTGCGCGCCACGGCATCCACGCTCCAGACCTTGTCCATGATCTTCAGGCGGCTGCGGTCGATCTTGCGGGTCAGGTCGGGGCTTACCGCGGTCCAGCTGCTCCCGCGGTCATCGCTGCGGAGGAGTTTCTGCGCGGCGAAGTAGAGCCGCTTGCTGCTGTGGGGACTCAGCAGCAGGGGCGCGTCCCAGTTCCAGCGGAAGGGCTCCTCACCGGGCGCGGGGTGGGGCTGGAGTTCCACCCGCTCGCCCGTGCGGCGGTCGAAGCGCACCAGGCCGCCGTACTGACTTTCCGAGTAGACCGTGCTGGGATCCTCGGGATCGACCTGCGTGTAGAAGCCGTCGCCCCCCTGGGTGACGAACCAGTCGGGGGCCGTCGAGCCATGGAGGCTGCGGGTGCGGCTGGGACCTCCCAGGGTGAAGTTGTCCTGGGTGCCCCCGTACACCGTGTAGAAGGGCCGCGCGTTGTCCACCGCCACCCGGTAGAACTGGATGATGGGCAGGTTGGCCTTGAACTCCCAGGTGGCCCCGCGGTCGCGGCTTTCATAGACGCCACCGTCGCAGCCCGAGATCAGGTGCTCGGTGTTCGCGGGATCGATCCAGAGCGCATGGTTGTCCACGTGCTTGGAGCTCTCCCCCACCCGGCGCCAGGTCTTGCCGCCGTCCTCGGTCACCTGCATCCAGGTGTCCATGCTGTAGACGCGCTTCGGGTCCTTCGGATCGCAGAAGAGCTCCTGGTAGTACTGCGCCGAGCCCGAGACCTGCTCGTTGCGCCGCTCCCAGGTCTGGCCCCCGTCCATGGAGCGGAAGAAGCCCCCAGCCTTGTTGGCGGCCTCGATGGTGGCGTAGATCGTGTCGGGCTCCCCCTCGGGGAGGGCCAGGCCGATGCGGCCCAGGTCCTCCTTTGGCAGGCCCTCCTTCAGCCGGGTCCAGGTCTGGCCCCCGTCCAGGCTCTTGTGGATGCCGCAGCCGGGGCCGCCGTTCACCATGCCCCACACATGGCGGCGGCGCTGGTAGGTGGCCGCGTAGAGGACGTCCGGATGGCGGGGATCCAGGAGCACGTCCGTGACCCCGGTGTGCCCATCCACCGTGAGGACGGCCTTCCAGGTCTTTCCGCCATCGGTGGTCTTGAACAGCCCCCGCTCGCCACCCTCCTTCCAGAGGGGCCCCTGGGAGGCCACGTAGACCACCTGGCTGTTCCGGGGATCCACCAGGATCTTCGCGATGTGCTCGCTGGCCTTCAGCCCCAGGTTCTTCCAGTTCTTGCCGCCGTCCAGGCTGCGATAGACGCCATCCCCGTAGGCCACGGAGCGCTGGGAGTTGTTCTCGCCCGTACCCACCCAGACGGTGTTGGCGTCCCTGGGATCGATGGTGACGCAGCCGATGGAGAAGGAGGCCTCCTTGTCGAAGAGCGGTGCCCAGCTGGTGCCCCCGTTGACCGTCTTCCAGAGTCCCCCCGAGGCCGCCGCCACGTACCAGGTGTCCGGCCTTCGGGGATCGATGGCGATATCGCCCACCCGGCCCGACGTGACTGCCGGACCGAGGGCCCGGAGGGGCAGCGCGCCCAGGGGGGATTCCTTGGCCGGGGCCGCTTCCCCCTTCGGCGTGGGGGCACTCAGCAGGAGCGGGGCGGCCGCCAGGAGGCCGACCAGGTTCACGAGGAAAAGCAGGCGGGGCATCTTGCCTCCTGTTACGAGGTTTGTTCCATCATGCCCGAAATGGCCTGGGGGTTCACCAGCCCGAGCCCGTGCCCTTGCCCCGGACCCGGCCCTGCCAGCGCACGACCTGGGGCCCCGGCTCCAGCTCCAGGGCATCGCCCTGGCCTTCGCCCAGCCGGCCCCGGAGGGAGACGGCGCCCTGGGCCTGCACCAGGCTCACGGTCCGATCCGGGCCAAGGGTGACGATGAGGGTCTCCGCCGCCAGTCGCCAGCCCTGGCCCTGGCATTCCACGCCCCCACTGAGGGTGATCCGCTGGCTTTCCCGCTGGCCCCGCTCTGCCCGCAGGAACAGGTCCCCGTCCGCGGCCGCCAGGGTGCCACTCAGACCCTCCGGAAAGCTCACCAGCTCCCCCTTCCGCACGATGCGCGGCCCGGAGAGCCGCTCCCGCAGGCGGCTCCAGTTGGCCGGCCGGCCCGTGAGGGTCCAGAGGGCATCCTCCCACACCAGCCTGGCGCCCCGGAGGCTGCCCCCCATGAAGAGGTTCACCTGCACGGGCCCTTCGATGGTCCAGGCGCGGGGATCGCCCTGCCCCGCCCCGCCGGTGAAGGTGCCCTCCTCTCCACGGCCCAGCACGGGGCCCTGGAGGCTCCAGCGGCGCGAACGACGCTCCACGAGGATCCTCGGGGAGGACAGGCTGCGCCGGCCCCAGCTGAGGAGGGCCTGGCCCTCGGCCACCGCGAACCCCACCGGCAGGGACTCGGGCAGGTCCTGGCCGGGGGCCTCCCGGAGCAGCACCCGGGGGGCCTTCAGCGTGAGGCGCTGTCCATCCACGGGCTGATCCCAGACCACGTTCCCCTCCAGGCGCAGCCCCGCCGGGGTCCAACGGGCCCCCTCGGTGGACAGCTGCTCTTCCCCGCCGGGCATGGCCCGGTGGGCCTTGAAGGCCTTCAGCTCCACCTGCTGGAAGCTGCTGCCGGGGGCCGGCCGGGGGGCGATGCCGCTCTGGGCCTCGCCTTTCCAGCCATCCGCCCGCTCGAAGGAGAGGGGACCCGGCCAAGTCACGGTGTCCGGGGCCAGGTCCGCCACGGCCGCCTTGAGGGATCCTTCGCTGAGCCGGGCCTTCACGCCCTCCAGGCGACCGGTCTGGAAGCCCGGCGCGGCCAGCAACCGGTCGGACTCCATGGCCTGGAGGGTGGGGGTCGCGGGGCCCTCCGAGGGCGCCTGCCAGCGCACGGGCCCCCGGTCCACGCGCAGGCGGCCGTCCGCTTCGCGCCGCCAGCCCGCTGGCAGATTCCACACGCCCCGGGAGGAGCCCGCCAGGGACTCCCAGCGGAGCGGCGCCAGGCCTTCCCATTCCCCGCCGGTCCAGCGGATGGCGGGCCCTTCGCCTTCCACCCTGCCCCGGCCCAGGCTGGTGGTGGTCCCGGGCTGCAGCACGCCCAGTTCCATGGGGCCCATGAGCGTCCAGACCCCGGCCCGCCGGTGGGCCTTGGGCGAGAGCAGGCGCCACTGCCCCGCCTGCTCGTCCAGGCGACCCGCCACCTGCTCCAGGAGGAGATCCTCTTCGGAACCGGAGATGGTCTTGTAGGCCAGCACCATGCGGTTGGGCCCCAGCTGCTCCGTGAGGGTGCCCACGCTGCCCCTGGTGCCCTCGCCGAAGAGCGCATCGCCCCCCACCGTGCGGCCGGGCATGCCCTCATCGCCCTTCAGCACCAGGAAGCGCAGCGTGAAGCCCAGGGTGCCCGCCACCAGCACCCAGCCCAGGCGCCGCCAGATGGGATGGCGGGCCGGGGGCAGCTCCTGGAGCAAGGTCGCCAGGCTCACGGCACGGCCTCCCCCAGCAATGAATCCACCAGCCAGGAACGACCCCAGCGGGCACTGCCCTGGGGCGTGGCGGCCACCCGCAGGGGATCCCCGGGCTTCGGCAGGGTGGGCCGGGAGGATCCGGCGAACCATGTGAGGGGATCTTGGAGCCCGGCCATCCGCAGCTTCCAGTGATCGGCCCCGAAGGCCCCGCAGGCCTCCACCTGGCCGGAAACGCAGGCCAGGGGCGGCGCGAAGCCCTGGCCGAAGGGCTCCAGCCTGGCCAGCTCCGCATCGCCGGGCAGCTCGACCGGCCCGCCATCCAGCAGCAGGGGTGGCCGCTCCCGGCCCAGGGCCTGGGCCGCGGCGCCCCGCTGGAGGGCCTGGCGAACGAAGGCCAGCCGCGGGGCCTCGAAGCTGAGGCCCGCTGCCACGCGGTGGCCTCCTCCGCTGAGGATGAAGGGCTGGGCCAGGGCCAGCAGTTCCCCCAGGTCATAGCCCTCCGGCGCCCGCAGGCTGCAGTGGGCCACGCCCTCGATGAGTGTGCAGACGCCGGCGGGCCGGCCGCTGGCGCGCATGCGCTGACCCGCCAGGATGCCGATGACGCCCTTGTGGGCCGTGGGCTCCAGCACCAGGTCGAAGGCCGTGTCGTCCGGTGAGGGCAGCAGGTCCGACAGGTCCCGCTGGATGGCGCGGCGCTCCAGGTTCAGGGCCTCCACCCGCGCCATGAGGGGGGCGGCTTCCGCCTCGTCCCGGGTAAGCAGCAGGCGCACCGCATCCTCCGCGCCACCCATGCGCCCCACGGCATTCAGCCGGGGGGCCACGCCGAAGGCGATGTCCTGCGCCCCCAGGGATCCTTCCTTCTTCGCAGCCCTCAGCAGCGCCGCCAGGCCCGGGCCGTTCCTGCCCGCCAGCGAGGCCAGGCCCCGGCGCACCAGCAGGGCGTTTTCACCCACCAGGGGCATCATGTCCGCCACGGTGCCAATGGCCACGAGCTTAAGCAGGCCGTCCAGGAACCCGGCATCGGCAGCTGAGGGCTGGGGCACCGCGCCGAGCAGGGCCTGGGCCAACTTGAAGGCCACGCCCACGCCCGCCAGGAAGGGGTTGGAGTAGTCACCAAGGTGGGGGTGCACCACGGCACTGGCGGCCGGCAGCACCGCGCCCAAGGCGTGGTGATCCGTGATCACCCAGTCGAGGCCAAGCTCCAGGCTGGCCGCCACCTCTGCGACACTGCGCACGCCGCAGTCCACGGAGATGAGCA
The DNA here is from genome assembly GCA_016721195.1 of Candidatus Geothrix skivensis. Lineage (GTDB taxonomy): Bacteria > Acidobacteriota > Holophagae > Holophagales > Holophagaceae > Geothrix > Geothrix skivensis. The sequence goes on from JADKIO010000005.1 coordinate 1,185,580, forward strand.
GCTGGGGTTGCCGGGTGGCCTTCAGCTCCTGGATGCAGTCCAGGTGCAGGCCATAGCCATCGGAAAAGCGGTTGGGGATGAAGAAGGAGGCCTCTGCGCCCAGCTTCTCCAGCGTGCGCACCAGAAGGGCCGTGGCGGTGACCCCATCCACGTCGTAGTCGCCGTAGACCACGATGCGCTCGCGGTTGTCGATGGCGCGGCGGATGCGGGCGACGGCCTGGTCCACACCGGGCAGCAGATGGGGATCCGTGCTGCGGGCCCAGGAAGGATCCAGCCGCCAGGCCAGGTCCTCGCTCCGATCCACCCCCCGCAGCCAGGCGAGCCTAGCCAGCCTCGGATCCAGCTCCCAGGCTTCAGCCAGGTTCTTCCAGGGCACTTGACCCGCCGGAATGCTCCGGCGGAGGCGCCAGGGCATGGAAGTCATTCCCAGGCCCCACGGCGCCGCGCGAGTGGTGCCGGGCGAGCGAGGCAAGGAACGCGAGTACTACGTGTGACGGAGGCTCCGGCTCTGCGAGCCGGAGGCGAGCAGGAGCGGCGCCCTGCGCCGCGATAGCTGGAGGTGGCGCAGCATCGCCCTCCGCCTATCGAGCCCTGCTTTGCAGGGCCCTCCCACTCTCTTTCGTTCGTGGAGGCGGAGCCTCCCCGCCACCCCTCGCCCAGAGGGATGAAACCAGCCGGGCGCTCCGCGGCGTCAGGTCCCTTGAACAACGAACCACGTTGCCCTGCGGGCCCTTCCTGGCGGTGCATCCCGGCTGGCTTCATCGCGGCATCGTCGGGTCTGGGAATGGCTTCCGGCATTTCAGCCCACGCTGCCCATGCGGGCGAACTTCTGGTAGCGCTCCTCCACCAGCTGCTCGGCGGACAGCTCGGAGAGCTCCGAGAAGGCCTCCACGATGGCCTCCTTGAGGGCGGCGGCGGCGGCATCGTAATTGGAGTGGGCCCCGCCCAGGGGCTCCTTAATGATGCCGTCGATGATGCCCAGCTCCAGCAGGTGCGGGGCGGTGAGCTTCAGGGCGGCGGCGGCCTTGGGGGCCTGGGTGGCGTCCTTCCACAGGATGGAGGCGCAGCCTTCGGGCGAGATCACGGAGTAGATGGCGTTCTCCATCATGAGCACGCGGTCGGCCACGCCCAGGGCCAGGGCCCCGCCGCTGCCGCCTTCGCCGAGGACCACGGCCACCACGGGCACCTCGAGCTTGGCCATCTCCAGCAGGTTCCGGGCAATGGCCTCGGCCTGGCCCCGCTCCTCGGCGTCCACGCCGGGGTAGGCGCCGGGGGTGTCGATGAGGCAGAGGATGGGCCGCTGGAACTTCTCCGCCAGCTTCATGAGCCGCAGGGCCTTGCGGTAGCCCTCGGGCTTGGGCATGCCGAAGTTGCGCAGGATCTTCTGCTTGGTGTCGCGGCCCTTCTGCTGGCCGATGATCATGACGGGGTTGCCCTCGATCCAGCCGAAGCCCGCCACGATGGCCGCGTCGTCGCCGAAGCGCCGGTCACCGTGCAGCTCGTCGAAGCGCTCGCAGAGCCGCTCCAGGTAGTCCAGGGTGTAGGGCCGCTTGGGGTGCCGGGCCAGCTGCGCCCGCTGCCAGTCCGTGAGGTTGGTGAAGAGATCGGCCTTCAGCTTGTCGAGCTTCTTCTCCAGCTTCTCCCGCTCCTTGGATTGGGTGGGGTCCATCTCCATGGCGCGGATCTGGGCTTCCAGCTCCAGCACCGGCTTTTCCAGCTGGGAGAGATCCATGGCCTGTTCGGGGGAAGGTTCTTTCATGCGGCCTCGAGCCTGGTTGTTCGAGGATCCAGTGTAGGGGGCCGGGCTGGGATTGGATAGGGCGAGGCCGCCTCTGGGTAGCCCCACCCCCGAGCCTTCAGTCCGATACCATCCTGAAGGCTAGACCATCTTCTCGCAGGGCCTTGATGAGGTTGCGATCCTGCTTCCAGGCCAGCAGCCCCTTGTCCCGTTCTTCGAAACTGAACAGGGCAGGCTTGTATCGGTGCTCAAGGTTGAGCTTCAGTCTGGTCCCGCCGGCGGCGGGCTCCACTTCTGCCTTCCACTCGAAGGCCCTGAAGGGCGTATCGGCCTTGCGTTCCGGAAGGACAGGCCTCACCTTGCCACCGACGGTCAGGGTTGCATGGTAGCTGAGTTCCCCCGTGGCTCGACTCGATACGGGGTACCGCCTGGGTGCGCCGGCCTTTTGGATGAGCGCAGGAGGATACGGAAGTCCCCAGGCCACCAGTTCCCACTCCCCGCCGTTCCGTCGGAACCCCTCGGGATGCGTGAGGCTTACTTCCACTTCGAAGGGGCGGCTCGTATCGAGGGGGTCTCCCATGCGGATGACTTCGACCCGGGCCGTGGCCGGCAGATCGAGGTGGGAGCCCATCAAGCTTTCGCGCACGGCTTTGGTACCGCCCCGGTGAGCGGCGATCCGCAGACCCCAGTAGGTGCCGGTCTCCTGGATGGCCAAGGTGGCCTTCAAGGCCGTCCCCTGGGCTTCCCCTTTCAGGTCCACCGCCATCCGATCCTTCTGAATCGCAGCATCCGGGACCACCACCCACTGGGCCCCCTCGGGAAGGCAGAGCATCACTCGCTTGCCGCGGTGAGCCACCCCTAGGAATCCCAAAGGCGTGAAGGGATCGGTCGGATCGGCCAGCAGGAACCGGCCCCGTGGAGTCCCGACTTCGGCAGGCAGTCCGAGGCTCGCCTCCAGGCGAATGGCGGTGATCACATGGTTGAAGACGGGAAAGGGGGCACCCTCCTCCTCGATCTGTCCATCGGCGATCCGAGCAAGCACGGGGACGGTCGAAAACCCCAGCCTACGGCCTTCCACAAGGAGGAAGGAGGCCAGGTCCTTGCAGTCGCCGTACCGTTTCCGCCCAACCTCCGCAGCCTGCTCGGGAATCCAGCCCCGCTCCGGCGTGAGGTAGACCTGCTTATAGGTAAGGGACCGCCCCATCCAGTCCCACAGGAGCCGCAATCCTTCGAGACCCTTCCGGCCCTGGAAGTCCACCACACCCACCGGGGGTGCGGGCTGGGCGTAGAGCGCCGCGTTCCAGCGGGCCACATCATCCCAGGCTCCCCACATCCTGCTCGTAGGCAGGTCAGGATCAAGGAAGCGTACCCGGACGCTGGGGAGCACATTCAGCAGAGGCGGGTGCCCTCCCTCATCCACAGGCAGGATGGGGAGGTTCGACACCCGTAAGCCCGCGCCCCCAAGGGAATCCACATGCGTGAGCCAAGGCAGGAAGTGGTGGCGTTCGACCCGGATCTCAACGGTCTGCAGGTTGGTAAACCACCCCTCCTTCTTCGCGACATCGAGTTCCCAGCGGCGGATCGGGATGCGCTCGAGCAGGCTTGCCCCAGCCAAGGGTCCGATGGGGTTCTGAATGGCCTCCAGGGATTCGAAGGCCACATAGCTGCCCTTCACCACCCGCTCCACCACGGCTCCGGTGAGGGTCTCGGTGGAATATTCGGCATCGCTGACGTCGTTGATGGTCACCACGTTGTCGGAATCCAGCTTCACCAGATCGCCGTCAGGGCGGAGGTTCCACCCCTTCAGCTTCTTGACTTTGTTTCCCTTCCCGCCCAGACCATGGATGACGAACGTGCCTTGTTTCAGGCCCCGCTCCCCCAGGATCCTCACCAGGCGGAACCGCCGTTGCCGGATCTCACCGCTCCCCGTGTAGGCAATCTCCGTGCGGTCCAGGAGGACCCAGGCGTCGGCGTCGCCGGGAAGGTTTTCACTCGCTGCTTCGCGGGCGGCTTGGGCCGCCCAGTCCGGCAGTCGGGAGAAATCCTGGGCCAGCAACCCAGTGGAGGACACCAGCAGGAGGACCAACCAGTACTTGAACATCAGCCCTCCCGGGTCAGGGTGATCTGTCGGCGGCAGGCATCCTCGATCCAGCCAAGAAAGGCCCTGAAATCGTTCCACTGGGCTGCCGGGGCCGAGACAGAGACAACCTCCACCCGCAGGATCACCTTCCCTTCGCCGGTGGCCGCGTCGAAGGAGGGAATCCAGAACACGCGACCGAATCCGTTCTGCTGCCGAATGTCCTGGTGGGTCCCCATGATGTAGCCCTTCGGAACCTTGAAGGTGGCCACCGCGACTTGCGTTGACAGGTAGGGCAACACGATGGGAACGGATCTGGATTCTTCGAGTTTGGCGGGGACCCAGAGGGGCCACGGCATGCCCGGGAAGGGGTCCACAAGGCGTTTGCGGCTTGCCTCCCGCTCCAAGGCCCCTTTCAGGGACCAGGAAACACTGATCTTGGCATTGGAAGTGTTCTTTACCTCCGAAGAGCCAACCACCAGGTTCTTCATGGCCTTCTCGAATTTCTCCTTGAGCATTTTCGATTGCTCCATGGGCTCGAGTGCCATGTACCGATACCGCTCTACGCATTCTGGGTACCCCGCGAACTCAGAATTCACCTCGAAGCGATCGCTGTCCTCATCCAGTTCCAGTTGGTAGGTGTACTTGCGAACGTTGGCATTGGCTCCGGAACTGCCCACCGGTCCCTTCCGGCCCAGCCAGGTGGCCGTATCGATGATCAGGGCCGGTACCGCCGTGTAGTCCGGATGCACCACCCCAGGAGTAGCAAAACGGAGCGATGGATCGAACCAGAGCACACCACTGCCGGGTTCCTCGATGCCAATGAGGTCTGCATCGAATTGCCAGAGATTCATGCGGTTCCAATCGAACATCACGTTTTCCCGGTCAGGCACTTTCGCAATGAGGGGCGATAATCCTGCGGCCTTGAGCAGGTGGTAGAAAAGCAGGCGCATCCCTTTCCCGGTGGTCTTCCCGGTTTTCGCGGCCTTTGCCAGGTTCTTGACTTCGAACCCTTCCCAGAAATCCTTGGGCAGGGCGGCGGTCTCCGTGAAGGTCGCGTGACTCAGGTTGGCAATGCGGGCGTCAAGACGCTCCAGCAATTCCACCGCGGCCTTGGTCGGACCCTTTGGCAGGTTCGCAGTCAACTCCTGGGCAAGGGTCCTGAATGCCCCCCCCTTCTCAATGGAGTCTTCAAAGTCACCCTTGAAGTGGGATTTGATGGCTTCGGACCAGAATTTGTCGGGACCCTCGCCAACGAACCCCCTCACATCGTCCGGCTGCCAGAACATGACCAGTGTAGGTAAATGGAGGGTGGAGCGAAGGCTGTAGGGTGGACTCTCCAGGGCGGTGAGGTTGCGAAGCGTCAGTCGCTTCGTCGTCCAGGTGTCAGTGGATTCAGGAGTACTGCCGCGGCCAGGATCCAGGAACCAGGCCAGGGGGAAGGGACGGGCCACCTCGATGGATACGAGTTCGGTGGGGAAAGCGTTCGAAAGGGTCCAACTTGCGTAGAGACCCTTTGCATAGCGCCGGGGCAGCCCCCCGATGAGTCCATTGGCCGGTTCGGACCACATGACCTCCACCACACAATCCGTGGTGACACCCGGCGCCACGAGGTGGGTCTTCCGGCTCTCGCCATTCCCGGTCTCAAGGCTCCGCACGGCGAAGTCTTTGCGACTGCTGAAGTCCACCTGGCGGCCATCGGGATAGACCGTCCTGCCCTTGATGCCGCCGGCAGTGCTGGGCAAATCCTCGATCTCCGCGGCCTTTCGGCCAGCTTCCGAAAAGATTCGCACGCGGTAGACATGGAAGTTGGTGTGGTGGGTGAAGCGGATGTGGTCTTCCAGGATCACGGCCCCCTTCGCCCCCTCCTTGATGGCCCAGACAGAGGACGGAATTGGAGCAAAGTCTTCACCAGCCACGAGAGCAACGACGGAGAAGATCAGCGCGAGGACCTTTGGATGCATCCGGACCATCTGGGATTCCTTGTAATGAATAGCCGATTGTCACCTGGAGGTCGCCATTGATCAACGCAACCGGCTCGCTTTCGATCACAACTCGACCGCCAGGCCAGATGTCCTGGACAATGGGTGCCATGCAGCACACCAGCCACCTTCCCTTTCCCCTCCTCGGCCTCAGCGGCGGCATCGCGGCGGGGAAGAGTTTCGTCGCGTCGCTTCTGTCGGCCCTGGGCTGGACGGTCATCGATGCGGACGCGCTGGCGCGGGAGGTGGTTGCACCAGGCAGCGAAGGTCTGGTGCAGGTGGCCGAGGCCTTCGGCCCTGCGTGCCTCCAGGCGGATGGCACCCTCGACCGCGCCTGGATGGCCGCCCGGGTGTTCTCGGATGCCATGGCCCGGGCCCGGCTCAACGCCATCCTCCACCCCCGCATCGAGGCCCTGCGCGATGCCCGGCTTCGCGCCCTGCCCGGCAGCACCAAGGGCGTCGTGCTGGACGCGGCCCTCTGGGTGGAGCGGGGGCGGGCCCACCACTTCGACGCCTTCTGGACCGTGGATGCGCCCGAGGAAATCCGTCTGGAACGGCTGGTGACCCGGGACGGGCTGACCCGGGATGCGGCGCTGGCGCGACTGCGGGCCCAGGCTACGGCCGCGGAGCGGGCCCTGCATGCGGACCTGGTGATTCCCAACGACGGGCGGGAGCTGTCCGGAATCCTCGCAGGAGCTGAGGCCGCCCTTCTGGCAGACTGGAGGGTCCGCCGTGGGCGGACCTGGAGACCGAACATGCCCGCACCCTTCAGCGCCGAGCAGCTGCGCGATGTCCTGGCCACCCTGCTCAGCCGGGGAGGCGACTACGGCGAGGTCTTCGCAGAGCGCCGCCGGGCCCATGCCCTGGGCATGGACGACGGCCGCATGGAGGATGTGCTCGCCTCCGAGACCTTCGGGGCCAGCCTGCGCCTCGTGGATGGCGAGACCACCCGCTTCGCGGACCTCATCGCCCCCACGCTCGACGAGCTGCTCGAGGCGGCCCGCACCCTGGCCGCGCCGGGGACCGGCACACCGGCCGAGGTTCCAGCCCTGGTGGTCAGCGTCCATCCGACCCCCAGCCCCATCGAGCAGGACCCCGGCCAGGTGCCCCTGAGCGACAAGGTCGCCCTGGTGCGCCGGGCCGAAACCGGGGCCCGGTCCCAGGCGGAAAGCCTCCGCCCCGGAGCCCTGAAGCAGGTCTCCGTGGGCTATGGCGACAACACCCAGCGCGTCTGGATCGCCGCGGCGGAGCGCCGGGACGGCAGCTGGTCCGGCCGCCTGACCGAGGACCAGCGCACCCAGGTGGTGCTGCGCGCCAATGTCACCGCCGGGGACGGCAGCCAGCTCCAGACGGGCTACCAGGCCCTGGGCGAGACCCGGGGCTTCGAGCTGTTCACGGAGGAAGCCGTGACCCGGACCGTGGGGGAGGCCGTCCGGCTGGCCATCCAGGCCCTGGACGCGCAGCCCGCACCCGCCGGCACCTTCCCCGTGGTGCTCAGCAGCAGCGCCGGCGGCACCATGATCCACGAGGCCTGTGGCCACGGCCTCGAAGCGGACCTGGCCCTGGCGGGCATGAGTTCCTTCGCGGGCAAGCTGGGCCAGAAGGTGGCCGCCGAGGGCGTGACCATCATCGATGACGGCACCCTGCCCCACAAGCGCGGCAGCCAGGCCATCGACGATGAGGGCAACCCCGTCAGCCGCGTGGTGCTCATCGAGAACGGCGTGCTCAAGGCCTTCCTGCAGTCGCGGAAGACCTCGAAGAAGATGGACACGGAACCCACCGGGAACGGGCGGCGGGAGAGCTACCGGCACCTGCCCATCCCCCGCATGCGCAACACCTTCCTGGCTGCAGGCAGCGAGTCGCCCGAGGCCATCCTGCGGGACCTGGACCGCGGCCTGCTCGTGAAGCGCATGGGCGGCGGCCAGGTGGATACGGTCACGGGCAACTTCGTGTTCCAGGTGACCGAAGGCTACTGGGTGGAGAACGGGGTCGCCAAGTACCCCGTGAAGAACGCCACCCTCAGCGGCTGCGGCCCCGACGTGCTGAAGGGCCTCACCCGCATCGGCAACGACCTCTGCCATTTCGACATCGGCACCTGCGGCAAGGACGGCCAGGGCGTGCCCGTCAGCGACGCCCTTCCCACCATCCTCTGCCCCGCCCTCGTCGTGGGCGGCACCGCAGAAGCCCTGCCGAGCGTGATCTGACCATGACACCTTTCACCACCTTCATTCCCGAAGCCCTCGAAGACCGCCTCCAGGACGGCATCCGGCACGCGCTTTCGCTGGGCGCGGAGGGCGCCGAGGCCTTCATCTCCCTGTCGCGCAGCCGCAAGGCCAAGACGCAGAATGGCCGCCTCGAAGACCTCACCGTCAGCAAGCGGGGCGGCCTGGGCGTGCGCGTGATCCGCGCCGGAGCCAGGGGCTTCCGCACGGGTCTGGCCACCACCACCGACCTCACCGCCACGGAGTTCCGCCACCTGTTCGCCCAGGCCTGGGAGCTGAGCGCCCTGGGGGACGAGGATCCCTGGCTGCGCCAGGCCGAGCCCTCCGGCACGGACGACCTGCCCAGCCGCTTTCATGCGGAGGTCGACGCCATCACCTCCGAGCAGCGCATCGCCTGGGCCCTGGAGCTGGAAGCCCAGGCCCGGAAGGCCTCCCCCAAGGTCGCCGCCGTCCGCGAGGCCGCCTGGAGCGATGGCACGGGCGCCAGCCTGCTGCTCACGCAACGCGGGGTGCGAACGCCGGATGTCTATTCCAGCTGCTCGGCGAGCATCGAGCTGGCGGTGGCCGAAGGCGAGGAGCGCCAGGCCGCCTGGCACTGGGATGTGGCCCGCCGCCCGGTGCTGGATCTGGCCGCCATCGGCGCCGAAGCCGCCCTGAAGGGCGAGCGGAAGCTGAACCCCCAACGGCTGCCCGCCGGCCGGTACAGCGTGGTGCTGCATCCGGAAGTGGCCGTGGACCTGCTGGGCATCGTGGCGGGCATGCTGGATGCCGAATCCGTGCTCAAGCAGCGCAGCCTCTTCGCCGGGAAGCTGGGCCAAGCCATCGCCTCCCCCCTGCTGACCCTGGTGGACGATGGCCGACTGGCCGAGGGCCCCGGCCGCCCCGCCCTGGGCACCGAGCCCTGGGACGCCGAGGGCCTGCCCACCCGGCGCAACGTGCTGCTGGAGGGTGGCGTGCTGAAGACCTACCTGCACACCCTGAAGACCGCCGCGGAGCTGGGCATGGCCCCCACCGCCAGCGCCGGCCGGGGCTTCGGCAGCCAGCCCGGGGCCACCACCTTCAACCTCTTCCCACTGGCGGGCCAGACCGGCACTGAAGAGCTCTACCGGATGGCCGGAAATGGCGTCCTCATCACCGAGATCATGGGCCTGCACACGGTGGATCCCGTCAGCGGCGACCTCAGCGTGGGGGCCAGCGGCATCCGCATCCGCGATGGCGTGCTGGCCGAGTCCGTGGACAAGCTCACCTTCGCGGGCAACCTGCGGGACTTTCTCACGCGCATCGTGGCCCTGGGCAGCGACCTCCGCTGGTACGGCAGCAGTGCCGGCCTGAGCATCCTGCTGGAGGACATCTCCCTCGGCGGCGCCTGATTCCGGCCTCCTCCCAAATCCCGTAGCATGGACTGAGTGAGGTTCCCATGTCCCTAGCCGCCGCCAAGCAGTACCTCTCGTTCCCCCACCTGGAGCCCGAGCTCCGGGCGGAGCTGGAGCCCCTGGTGGGGGCCGCCGAGGGTGGCGATGCCGCGGCCCTGGCCGAGGTGGAGGATCGCTTCTTCGAGCCCCTGGCCTTCGGCACCGGCGGCCTGCGGGGCTTCATGGCCGCGGGCCTGCGTCGCATGAACCAGCCCAATGTGCGGCGGACCACCCTGGCCCTGGCAGCCGTGGCCCAGGCCCACGCGCCCGGGAAGAAGATCGCCGTCGTCGGCTACGATACCCGCATCAACTCGGAGGTCTTCGCCGCGGAAAGCGCCGCCGTGCTCGCCGCCGCGGGCTATCAGGTGTACCTGGGCAGCCGCCCCCTGCCCACCCCCTTCCTTTGCTTCGCCATGAAGGCATTGGGCTCCGCCTGCGGCGTGATCATCACCGCCAGCCACAATCCGAAGGAGTACAACGGCTTCAAGGCCTACAACGACCTGGGCGGCCAGGTGGTGGACCCCTGGGACCTGGAGGTGGAGGCGCAGATGGCCGCGCTGCCCGTGGTGCCCCTGCCGCCCGTCGCCCCCGAGGGCCGCATCCAGCCCATCCCTCTTGAGATCGAGAACGCCTACCTGGACCTGGGGCTGGGGCTGCTCCAGCACCCCAAGGTGTTCACCCCGGCCAGGATTCTCTACACGCCCTTCCACGGCACCGGGATCGCCTTCGTCCCCGCCCTGTTCGAGCGGGCCGGCCTGCCCCTCTCCATCAGCCCCAGCCAGGGCATTCAGGACGGCACCTTCCCCACGGCGCCCCGGCCCAACCCGGAGGAGCTGGCGGCCTATGCCGCGCCCCTCCGGGAGGCCGAAGCCCTGGGGGCCGAAGTCATCCTCTCCAACGATCCCGATGCCGACCGCATCGGCGTGGTGGCCAGGCGCGATGGCGCCTGGGAGCTCATGTCCGGCAATGACCTCGCCGCTCTCACCCTTGACTACCTCTGCACCCAGCGGGGACTGAAAGGCGCCGTGGTGAGTACTGTCGTCACCTCCGACTTCATGGCCGAGGTGGCCCAGCAGCACGGCCTGCCCGTGGTGTGGACCCTCACGGGCTTCAAGAACATCGCCGTGTGCATGGATCGCCTCGAAGCCCTGGGCGAGGCCTACGCCTTCAGCGCCGAGGAAAGCTACGGCATGCTCCTGCCGCCCAGCCTGCGGGACAAGGACGGCGTCACCGCGGCCCTGGTGGTGGCCGAGATGGCCGGCCACTACAAGGCCCTGGGCCAGACCCTCTTCCAGGCGGTAGCCGCCCTCATGGCCCGGGTCGGGACCTTCCACAACCGCCTGGTGAACCTCGAGGATCCCCGTCCGGGGGGTGCCAAGCGCTTCGCCGAGGCCATGGAGCGCATCCGCACCGCCGGGCTGGCCACCCTCGGCGGCGACCAGGTGACCAGCTGGGAGGACTTCCAGAGCGGACTCTGGCACGGCGAGGGGCGCAGCGAGACCATCCTCGACCGGCCGGACGACCGGGCCGTGGCGCTCCCGATCCTGCGCAGCAACGTCCTCAAGTTCCGCCTGCAGAGCGGTGGCTTCGCGGCCTTCCGCCCCAGCGGCACCGAACCCAAGCTGAAGGTCTACCTCCAGAGCCGGACCGATGTGGCTCTGCTGGACCGGATGGAGGCCGAGGCCCGCATGCTGTTGGGCCTTTAGATCTCCTAAATAAAGCGGCGCCGCTTCCGGCGCCGCTTTATTGGAGCAAAGGAACTGCTACTTCTTGGAGATGAACTTCCCGTCGACCACGGAGTGGCAGTCCTTGCACTTGTCTTCGGCGAACTTGGGGAAGTACTTCTTGGCGGCGGCGTTCATCTTCTTGTCCTTGGGCTGGCCCTCGTGACAGACGGTGCACTTGGCGCCCTTGACGGTGGTCATCTTGGCCATGGCGGCAGGCGCCACGAGCAGCATGAGGGCGGCGGTGAGCAGGGTGATGCGACGCATGAAAACTCCTGAAGGGTGTGGACTCGAAGCCGCTCCGAGTCTCAAGGTCGAAAGGCTGATTTTGGGACCAGCCGTGCTGAGCGTCAGTGATGACAGTCACAGCTTTGTCATATTGATAATTACCCTTTTTTCAATGATTGAAATGGCTTTCCTGACAGGTAGCCCCCGGAATCAGAGCCCGTGGCCCTGGCTGCGTATGAGAGGGGCACCGGTATCGCCCGGCGCCCCCACCACCATGGATCAGTTCAGTGCGCCAGGCGGGAGGTCATGGCGTAGATGATGAGGACCAGGAGCAGCAGGCCCACGCCGAAGAAGATGTAGCCGGTGCTGCGGGCGATGCCCTTCCAGGCCTCCCACTCGTCCTTCACCCGGTAGTCATCCAGGCGGCCTTCGGCCACCAGGCGGTCATACCAGCGCTTGCGCTCGTGGAGCATCTCGGACTTCGAGATGCGGCCGGAGAAGATCACCGTGTCCATGGGGAACTTTTCGAGGCGGAAGTGAGTGTTGAAGAAGTGGACGGTGAAGATGAAGCCGGCCGCCAGCAGCGCCTCGTCCGAGTGCACGATGAGCGACACGTTGATCATCCAGCCCGGCATGAACTTGCTGAAGAACTCCGGGAACCACATGATCAGGCCCGAGACGCCGATGGCGAAGACGCCCCAGAACACGGCCAGGTAGTCGAACTTCTCGAAATAGGTCCAGCGGTCGAATTCCGGCCGGGGTCCCTTCCCGAAGAACCACTTGTTGTGGGCGATGAAATCCTTCAGATCCTGCTTGGTGGGGATCATGGAATCGGGGTGGGCCATGGCCTTGAAGATGCGGGAGAACTCGAAGGCGCCGGTCTCCGGGTTGTTGAGGAACGCCCGTCGCTTCCACAGGTGGCTCACGGTGGTGCTGACGTGGAGCACGAAGTAGATGAAGGTGACCACCGCACCGAAATGGTGGAGCGTCCGGGCGACCTCGGCGCCGCCGAAGAAGCTGAAGATGGCCTTGGCCCAATCGGAGTAGTAGAACTTCAGCGGCATGCCCGTGATGGTCAGGAGCAGGAAGCTCGTCACCACCAGGATGTGGAGGAAGCGCTCGAAGGGCTGGAAGCGGGTGAACTGCTCGTCATCCTCCTGGATCTTGATCTTGGCCTCGCGGAACTGCTTGGAATCGTGCCGGTAGAGCCAGATGGAACGGAACAGCCAGAGCAGCGTATGACCGCCGAACAGCGAGAAGGTGACCACGAGGATGGTCGTCATGATGATGAAGACGTAGTTCAGGATGGGGTAGTTCTTGCGGTCCATGGGGTTGGCATGGGGCGCGTACTTGGTGAAGCTGACCGAGGCCTTCGGGTGGCACTGCTTGCAGGTGTTGACGATGTTGCCCGGGGACAGGCGCGAATTGGGATCGGCGGCCCGGAGCACATCGTGGTGGCCGTGGCAGTCATAGCAGGCGGCCACCGCATGGGCGGAGTTCGCCTTGCCCAGGGCCATGGCCTTGCCGTGGTAGGTGTCCCGGTAGTGCTCGAGGCGATCGGCGTGGCACTTGCCGCAGATCAGGTCGCTGCCGGCCTTGAAGTGGCCGCCCTGCGGCGTTTCGATCTGGTGCGCGGAGTGACACTGGATGCAGACGGGACCGCGGGGATCTCCCTTGGCCAGCAGCTGGCCGTGGATGCTCTTGTTGTAGATCTCCTCGACGGTGACGTGGCACTTGCCGCAGGTCTTGGCGACATTGGCATGGTTGATGGGTGAGCTGCGGTCCACGCTGCGCTTGATGTCGTGCACCCCGTGGCAGTCGTTGCAGCTGGGGGCCACGATGAGCCCCTTCTGGAGCAGGGCCATGCCGTGGATGCTCTCCTGGTACTGGGAGCCCACGGTGGGGAACTTCATGCGGTATTCGTCCGTGAGGTTCTTGTTGGCGTGGCATTTGGCGCAGGTCTTGGGGAGGTTCATCTTGTAGACCGGCGAATCCGTGAGGCCGACCTTCCCGATGTAGTGATTGCCATGGCAGTCGGCACAGCCGGCCGCCGCCGAGGCGCCCATGGCCTTGCTCATGCCGTGGATGCTGGTCTGGTAGACCTTGTCCTGGTCCGTGTGGCAGGACCCGCAGTTCACCTTGGGGGCCGGATTGCCATCGCCGGGATGGTCCTTGTGCAGCTCCGCGTGGCAGCTCCGGCAGGAGAGCGTGCCATGGACCGCCTTGGCGAATTTCTGCTCGTCCACGAACAGGGAAACCGGTTTGCCGCCGGCATCCTTGGTCATGTCCTTGTCGCTGTGGCAGTCGAAGCAGCTCTCCTTGGCCGCCTTGGGGCCGGCGCCGAGGGCGGGAGCGGCGACGAAAAGCGCCCCCACCAGGAGCAGGAAGGGCAGGAAGGCCTTCGAACGGAACCGGGGCTGGCCCAGTTCCCGGACAGAGCTTGGCTTTCTACGATCATCCAGGATCATGGGGAGTTCTCCTTGACTGCAGGCAATGGACGATGGCCAGGACCCTATAGGATGGGGTCCTGGCTATTGTCCACTCCTGCGTCTCCTGAAAATGCGGATCTAGATCACACTTTTCCGGCTTCAGTGGCTGGAGCCACCTTCTGAGGCCTCGGCGCCAGCCTCGGCCTTCCGGGCTTCCTTCTCCATGAGCTGCCGGTAGTACTCGGGCCGGGTTTCCCTCATGTGGTCGGCGGAGGCCTTGCCCGTGAGCCAGGCCAGGTCCATGGGGTAGACATCGGGGTCGAAGATGACCAGGTACCAGTGCCACACCAGGATGGACAGGCTGGCGAGAATCGCTTCATACCAGTGGGCTGCGGTGGCCGCATCCATCACCCAGATGGGGAAGTAGCGCATGCTCCAGTCCTTGGCCCAGAGCATGACCCCGGTCACGGCCATGACGATGGTGCCCCACATGTAAGCCCAGTACTCCATCTTCTCCGCATAGCCGAACATCCCGAAGGTGGGCCGGGTGGCGGTCAGGCCCAGGTTGTAGCGCAGCATGTTGAGGATGTCCTTGGCATCCTGCCAGGTGGGCAGGAGCTCCCAGATGATGATCCGGTCGCGCTTCACCAGGATCAGGTGGACCAGGTGGAGACCCGTGGCCAGCATGATCACCACGGCCGAGATGCGATGCAGCCAGGCCCGGAACAGGCCGTTCCCGTTCATGGCCATGAGCTTCACCCAGCCCGCTTCCGGGAACTTGAGCGCGAAGCCGGAGAGGACCAGGAGGATGAAGCTCACCATCACCATGGCGTGGGTGATGCGGAACCACTTGTTCATGCGGGGCAGTTGCTCCCCCGTGCCGTGGTGGGGTTTCTGGCGGCGCAGCTTGGCCAGCCAGTCCAGGCCGTTGTGGAAGAGCATGAACCCGATGGTCAGGGGGATGAGGGCGTAGTAGGTCAGGCGGATCCACCGCACGGAGATATGCTCGACGCCCCCGGCGGTACGGACATGGACCTTGCCTTGGGAGATCTTGTCCCCGACCCCCGGGTGGCACTGGCCGCAGGTCTTCTGCAGGTTGGCAGGATTGACCATGGAGCGAATGTCGGCGGAGGAAAGGATGTTGTGGACGCCGTGGCAGGAGGCGCAATTGGCAGCGGTCTTCCGACCACCACGGACAGCCAGGCCATGGAAGCTGTCCTCGTAGGCCGGCACCTTGTCCCCGAACCCATAGCGTGAGTCGAGCCGTTCATCCCCGTGGCAGCGGCCACAGGTCACCGTGGACACGCGGGCCGCATTCACCAGGGAGCCCGCCTCGGCGGGGGCCAGGATGTTGTGCTCGCCGTGGCAGCCCGTGCAGGTGGGCGAGTCGTGGGAACCGCGCTTCACGGCCAGGCCATGGACGCTATCGGCATAGGCCGTCTGGACCTCGTGGTGGCAGACCCCGCAGGTCTCGGCCACGTGGGCCCGGTTCACCTTGGCCTTCGGATCCCGGGAGGCCAGGATTTCGTGGCTGCCATGGCAGTCCGAGCAGGAGGCCGCGGCCTGGTTGCCCTTGGCCACTTCCCTTCCGTGCAGGCTCAGGCGGTAGGCCTCCACCGGCTTGGCGAAGGGGATCTTGTGCTTGGCCAGGAAGTCGGGATTGGAATGGCAGGCGCCGCAGGTATCAGCCAGGTTCTTCTTGGCCACCTTGGACTTGGGATCACTGGCACCGGTGATGGCATGGGGGCTGCCGTGGCAGGAGGCGCAGGTGGCTGCGTCGGTCATGCCGCCCTGCTTGGCCATGCCGTGCACGCTCTTGGCGTAGGCCTTCACCTGGTCTTCGTGGCAGGTGGCGCACTTCACGGGGCCGGGCTTGTCGGCGTGGGGCAGCTTGGTGATGGTGCTGTGGCAGCCGAGGCAGCCCATGCTGGCGTGTTTGGAAGCCTCGAAGGTGACGAGGTTCACCTCATGACACCCGGTGCAGTCCTTCGCGCTGGGCGGGGCCGCGGCCAGCAGCACGGGGAGCACCACGGAAAGCCATCCGGTCAGCAGCAAGCGCATAGTTACCTCAGCAGTCCTTTAAAGCCTAACCTGAAATTCCTCAGTGATGCTAGGCCTGGGTGACCTTGGTCACGATGCCTACAGTGGCCTTATGCCACCTGATCGTCCGATGGATGGTGGTTCTTGAGCGCTGGAAACCATGGGGATGTACAGACAAACGCCGGGGCAACCCCGGCGCCTGTCCAAGAGCCAGCTAGAGGCTCACTTGCCCTTGTAGTCCTTCAGCCAGGCCAGATCGACTTCAGCGGCCTTCTTGTCGACCTTCATCTTGGTGAGGAAGGCGCCTCGCTCATTGGCTGCCGAAGCCCCCTTCTTGGGCATCGCATCCACATGGCAGGACTTGCAGCTGGTGATCTCCTTGAAGCCCAGGTCCTTGGCCTGCTTGACGAAAGGCAGCTTGGCCTGGGCGGGAAGGGCGAGCACCATTGCCGCGGCAACGAGGAAGGGAGCAAAGCGCATGGCGCCTCCTGGCGTGGGTCGTCCCGCGGAACGGAACGGATGGAAGGGTGATGTTCAGCGGCAAGGATAGCCGCGGATCACTTGCCCTTGTATTCCTTCAGCCAGGCCAGATCGACCTCGGCGGCCTTCTTCTTGCCCTTCATGTCCTCGAGGAATTTCCCCCGCTCGGACAGTTCGCCACCCTTCTTGGCCATGCCCACATGGCAGGCCTTGCAATCCTTGACATCCGCGAAACCGAGTTCCTGGGACTTCTTCACCCAGGGCATCTTGGCCTGGGCGGGAACGGCGAGGATCAGGGCCGCTGCGGCGATGAGCATGGTGGTGCGCATGGTACCTCCGGTGGAGCTGTCCCGCGCGGCGGGACGGGTTGGGCAGGGAACTGCAATAAGAGTACCCGGGACAGTCCAACTCACAAGACTTTGTGGGGATTTGATAAATTCAGAGCACCAGCCGCTCCTGGTACTCCCCGAAGACCGACCGCAGGGCATCGCAGATTTCCCCAACCGTGGCCTCAGCCTTCACCGCAGCGAGGATGGGCGGCATCAGGTTCTCTGACCCGGCGGCGGCGGCCCGCAGGGCGGCCAGGCGGCCATCCACAGAGGCCTGGTCCCGGCCTTCCCGCACCTTGGCGATGGCCGTGCGGCGCTGGGCACCCAGGGCCTCATCCACCCTCAGCAAGTCGGGCTTGGGCTCTCCCGTCACGGTGAAGCGGTTCACGCCCACCACCACCTGCTCGCTCTTCTCCACGGCCTTCTGGTAGGCGTAGGCCGCGTTCTGGATCTCCCGCTGGGGGAAGCCCTTTTCGATGGCGCTGACCATGCCGCCCAGCTCGTCCACCCTGGCCAGGAGGGCCATGGCGCGCGCCTCCAGCTCATCGGTGAGGGCCTCCACGAAGTAGCTCCCCGCGAAGGGATCCACCACATCCGCCACCCGGGATTCAAAGGCCAGGATCTGCTGCGTTCTCAGGGCGATGCGGGCACTCTGCTCGGTGGGCAGCGCCAGGGCCTCGTCCCGGCTGTTGGTGTGCAGGCTCTGGGTGCCGCCGCAGACTGCCGCCATGGCCTGGACCGTGGTGCGCACGATGTTGTTGTCCGGCTGCTGGGCCGTGAGGGTGCTACCCGCGGTCTGCGTGTGGAAACGCAACATCTGGCTTTTTGCATCATCTGTCTTGAAACGTTCTTTCATGATCCGGGCCCAGAGCCGGCGGGCGGCGCGGAACTTGGCCACCTCCTCGAAGAACTGGTTGTGGGCATTGAAGAAGAAGCTGAGCCTGGGCGCGAAGGCTTCCAGCTTCAGACCCGCATCCAGGGCCGCCTGCACGTAGGCGATGCCATCCCCCAGCGTGAACGCGATCTCCTGGGCCGCGGTGCACCCCGCCTCGCGGATGTGGTAGCCGGAAATGGAGATGGTGTTCCAGTTCGGCACCTGCTCGGCGCAGAAGGCGAAGATGTCCGTGATGAGGCGCAGGCTCGGGCGCGGCGGGAAGATGTAGGTGCCCCGGGCCATGTACTCCTTGAGGATATCGTTCTGGATGGTGCCGGAGACCTTGTCCCAGGCAACCCCCTGCTCCTCGGCCACGGCCAGGTAGAGCGCCAGCAGCACGGCGGCGGGCGCGTTGATGGTCATGCTGGTGCTCACCTTGTCCAGGGGGATGTCCTTGAACAGGGCCCGCATGTCCTGGATGGAGCTGATGCTCACGCCCACCTTGCCCACTTCACCCAGCGCCATGGCATGGTCGGGATCCATGCCGATCTGGGTGGGCAGGTCGAAGGCCACGGAGAGCCCGGTGGTGCCCTGTTCCAGCAGATAGCGGTAGCGGGCGTTGCTTTCCTCGGCGGTGGCGAAGCCCGCGTACTGGCGCATGGTCCAGAGGCGGCCCCGGTACCCCGAGGGCTGCACGTGGCGGGTGAAGGGAAACTTCCCGGGCGCGCCCAGGTCCTTCAGCGGATCGAAGTCCGCCAGGTCCGCGGGTGTGTAGCTGTTCTTCAACGGGATGCCCGAGCTGGTCTCGAAGACGCGCTCCCGCAGCTTCGAGGGATCCTCTTTCACCGCAAGCTGCGTGCGCACCTGCTCCAGGAAATCCTTCTGGTACATGAGGCCTCCGAATGGATCCACCATAGCCCCCGGAGTGGGGTGAACGCTACACTGGCCCCTCCCACCCGAGAGAGCCCATGCCCCTTCCGCCACCGCCACCCGCTGTCGTGCAGATCCTTTCGGGGGCCACCGTCTGGACGGCCCAGGGCCCCCAGGCCGGCCAGGCCATCGCCATCCGATCAGGGAAGATCCTGGGGGTCGGCACCCTCGAATCCCTTGCCAGATCCCACCCCAAGGCAACGAGGGTGGAGCTCCCCGGCGGCACCCTCCTGCCCGGGTTCATCGAGGGCCACGCCCACGTGGGCGGCCTCGGAGCCATGGCCTCCAAGATCGATGTGGGTGGTCTCCAAAGCCTTCCGGCAACCCTTGCGCGGATCCGCGAGTGGGCCGCCGGCCATGCCGGGGGTTGGCTCCTGGGCCGGGGCTGGGATCAGAACCGCTGGCCCGGCAAGGCCTTCCCCCGGGCCCAGGATCTGGACGCCCTCACAGGCACCCGCCCGGTCTGCCTTCAGCGGGTGGACGGGCACGCGGTGTGGGTGAACACCGCCGCCCTGACCCTCGCGGGCATCGGACCCCAGACGCCGGATCCCGAGGGCGGGCGCATCCTCAAGGACGCCGACGGCCGCCCCAGCGGCATCCTGCTGGACGCCGCCATGGACCTGGTGACCAAGCACATTCCGGCGCCCACCGAGGCCGAGCTGGAAGCCCGGCTCCGGGCCGGCCTCCTGGCCCTGCGGGCCGATGGCTTCACCGCCGTGGCGGATATGGGCGTGGATGGCCGCGAGCTGGCGGCCTACCGCCGCCTGGCCCCGCCCACGCCCTGCCCATCCGCGTCTTCGCCTACCTGGCCCATGACCACGACCTCATGCTGCGGGAGCTGCGGCCCGGCAAGCGCAAGCCCCTGGGCTTCTTCCAGGTGCAGGGGGTGAAGTTCTACCTGGACGGCGCCCTGGGCAGCCGGGGGGCCCGCATGCTGGCCCCCTATGCCGACGAGCCCACCACCCGGGGCCTCTGGGTGACCGACCCGGCCAAGGTGGCCGCGGATGCCGCCATCACCCTGCGGGCCGGCTACCAGCCCGCCATCCACGCCATCGGCGATGCCGCCAATCGCGCGGCCCTGGACCTGCTGGCGGGAGCCATGAAGAAGGGTCGGCCCGCCCTGCCCCCGCGCATCGAGCATGCCCAGATCGTCACCGCTGAGGATGCGGCCCGCTTCGGCAGGCTGGGCGTGGTGGCCAGCGTGCAGCCCGTGCACTGCACCTCGGACCACAGCTGGACCCCCGCCCGCCTGGGGCCCGAGCGCGTGGATGAGGCCTTCCCCTGGCGCAGCTTCGCCGAGGGCGGTGCCCTGCTGGCCTTCGGCAGCGACGCCCCCGTGGAGGACGCCAATCCCTTCGTGAGCCTCGCCGCCGCTGAAACCCGTCAGGATCCCGAAGGCAATCCCCCCGGCGGCTTTTTGCCGGGCCAACGCCTGACCCGCATCGAAGCCGTCCGCGCCTACACGGGTGGCAACGCCACGGCCCTGGGCCGCACCAAGGAGCTGGGCACGCTCCAGAAGGGCGCCGTGGCCGACATCCTCTGGGTGCAGGCCCCCCTCGGCGAGATCTCGCCCGAGGCCCTGAGGAAGGTGAAGCCGAGGCGGTTGTGGGTGAACGGCATGGAAGTCGCGCTGGCACACTAGGGTCATGAGCCTCCGCCCCGCCTCCCCCCTGCTAGCCCCGTCCCTCCTCTCCGCCGACTTCACCCGGCTGGGGGAGGAACTGAAGATGATCGAGGCCTCAGGCGCCCAGGTGGTGCATGTGGATGTGATGGATGGCCGCTTCGTGCCCAACATCACCATCGGCCTGCCGGTGGTGGAAAGCCTGCGCCGGGCCACCACCCTGCCCCTGGACTGCCACCTGATGATCGTGGAGCCCCTGCGCTACGCGGCTGACTTCGTGAAGGCCGGCGCCGACTGGGTGAGCATCCACCAGGAGGCCGATCCCCACCTGCACCGCACCTTGGCCGCCATCCGCCAGGCCGGCGGCAAGGCCGGCGTGGTGCTGAACCCCGGCACCCCGGTGGAAACGCTCGTGGATCTCGTGGGCGACTTCGACTTCGTGCTGCTCATGAGCGTGAACCCCGGCTTCGGCGGCCAGAGCTTCATCCCCCGGGTGCTGGACAAGGTTCGGCGCCTGGACACCCTGCGCACCGAGCGCGGAGTTCCCTTCTTCATCCAGGTGGATGGTGGCGTGAGCATGAAGAACGCCGGTGACCTGATCCGAGCCGGCGCCGACTGCCTCGTGGCGGGCAATGCCGTGTTCAAGGCGGAAGATCCGAAGGCCGCCGTGGCGGGACTGCTGGCCGAGATGAACAGGGGCCGCTGACTCGAGAATTCACCCTTCAGCGCTCGCCCACCGGCACCGGGCCGCTGTCCCACAGGATGGTCGCCCAGAAATGCATGTCTCCGGGAGGCAACACCAGGGCCAGTCGGTCTTTTCGGGAGGCGTGGGGGGCGTAGACCGCCACGGCCAGCTCGCTGCAGTAGTAGCGGTCCGGCACATTGAGGCCCACCAGCCCGGTGAAGTCGTAGGGCCGTCCCACCAGGGACCGGGCCTTCTCAACGGCGGCCTTCTGCCGTTCGGGGGTGGTGGCCCACTGAGGCCGCAGGAGCATGAGCCGGTGGGCTTTCTTCATGAAGTCAGTCAGGGGGGTGGTGTGCAGGCCCTTGCCCTCGGCCTCGATGACCTGGCCCTTCTCGGGATCCAGCACGGCCACGTGGCTGAAGGGCGCGTCCGTGAGGGCGCTCACCAGGTGGTCCGTGGCATGGTAGCCGCGGATCACCAGCCAGTCCCCGGGCTGGCCCAGGCGCAGCACCTCCCGGAATGCCAGGGCCTCGCGCTCCACGCGGTTTGCCGGCGGATGCACCACGAGGGGGCTGGAGCACCCGCCCACGAGCAGGGCGAGCGTCAAGGGAAGCAGGAGGCGCGGCACGGGGCATTCTGCCATGGCCCCTCCCTCAGCGGAGCCCCGCCAGGGCGGCCTTCCGGGCTCGGGGCAGGCGCTTGATGGCCCGCTCCCGCTGCAGGGCCGCCGGCTTCGAGGTGCAGGCCTCGCGATAGACCAGTTCCAGGGGTCCCCGGCCCCGGGTGTACTTGGCGCCCTTCCCTTCCTCGTGCACCTTCAGCCGGGCCACCACATCGAGGGCGATGCCGCAGTAGAGCGTGCCATCCGAGCAGCGCAGGAGGTAGACCCACCAGGTCATGGCTGACGCCAGGAAGGGGGAAAGGCCTCCGCCAGGATCTGCTCGGCGGTGGCCCCCTGCCCGGCCCGGAAGCGGGCCGTGGCCAGGCAGAGGCCCACGTTGTGGCCCCACCCGTGGCCACGAAGGCGCAGGGAGCCATCGGCCTGGAGTTCCCCTGCGCAGGCATTGCTGGGCCAGGTGGTCCACCCGAAGCGTCGGCCCGCCGCCAGGCGCAGGTCCTCCACCGCATAGGGACCGGACTCCCCCAGCCGAAGGCCCCGCTGGCCCGGTCTCAGGCCGGGCCGCAGGTCCCGCTTCAGCGCGGCCACCTGGGCGGCGCTGAGGGACCGTTCCCAACTGCCCCAGCGATCCCCTGGCACCCGGGCCGCAGCCCCGGTCTCGACCGGTCCATCCCCCCAGACCTCGCGGGGACCGAGCAGGTGGCCGCCGGCCGAGCCGAGAAGAAGGCCCAGCGCGCATCCAGGTCCAGCTCGGGGAGACCGCCGTGGCCCTGGCCGTGTCCGCCGAGGCCGTGCCCCGCACCACCGCGCAGTGGGTGAGCGGGCAGAGCGAACCGCCTTCGTGCTGCCGTGAATGGCCCTCCAGCCAGCGGCTCAGCACCGCGGCCAGGGCCCTGCGGGCTTCGAAGGGCGCGTCGGCGCCCAGTTCACCTTCCGTGGCGGCGGCGATCCAGGCGCTCCTGGAGGCCGTCCAGGAGAGGCGCCACCCTGCGCTTCGGCGCTGACGCGCACCAGGCCCTGGAGGTCGCGCACGGGGAAGGGTTCGGCCAAGTGGACCCGCCCCGGAAGCGCCAGGTCCTCCGAGGCGGTGCGGCAGCCGCTGGCCGTTTACGGTGAGCGGGCCCCGCAGCCGCTCGGCGGGCCAGACCACAGTGACGGGGTCTGCCGCTGTCAGGGCCTCCTTCACCCAGGTCTCGGGGGCTGCGCTGGCCCCGGCGGCGCGGGCAGGGGCTCGCGGCGCAGCCAGGCGCGGAGCCAGCGGTAGGCCCAGGCCTGCTCCCGCGTGGTGCCACCGGCCAGGGCGCGGTTCAGCCGGGCCTGCTGTGCGAACGTGGGCGCCGGTGGCCACGCCTGCGGAGGGCGGCGATGGGACTCGGCCCAGAGGCACCGGGCCTCCTCCTCCCAGCGGCCCAGGTCCAGGCCGGCCAGCCGCCGATGGGTCAGTTCGTGGCGCAGGACGGCGCCGAGATCGCGCCGCTTCAGCTGCTCCCAGGGACGCAGGTGCAGGACGTCGCCCACCCACTGGGCGCTGCGACCGGTCGGGGCACCGGTGGCCCGCGCGAAGGAACCGGCCTCGGTGTGCAGATGCACCCGCCAGGGAGCGGCCGGCCAGGCTCCATGGGCACGGGTCGCCGCCAGGGCTGCCCGGAGGGCCTCCTCGATGGGCACCTGGGCATCGAGGTCCCCCTCGAAGACCGGCGGCGTGAAGGGCGGCGCGGGTGCGACCAGGACGATCATCCGGCCTTCAGCCCCAGGATTTCGCGGATGCGGGCCAGACCCTCCGCCTTGCCACGCCCCCGGGGCAGGTGCAGGACCACCAGGGTCGAGCCGCGGCCCCCGCCACCCAGGCGCTGGTGGCAGCGGGTTCCCCAGGCACAGGAGCGGTGCCGGTCTTGAACCACCAGCCCTCCTTGCCGAAGAGCTCCTTCACCTCGACCCAGCTGCCCGCCAGGAAGCGCTTCCCGAAGGTCACCACCTCGGACTGCTCCGGCTCCATCAGCCAGCGCAGGAAGGCATCGGGGCTGGTGCGCAGCAGGTCCCCATCGCCGACCCAGGCCGCCGTCAGGGGCGGGAGGGCCTCACCCGGGGGCAGGCGGCGGCCCAGAAAGGGCATGAAGACCGCCTCCATCCGCACCCGGCCCGCCGCCTCGCCATAGTCGGTGCGCCAGGTGGCCTGGGCGTCGGCGATCCAGACCAGGAAGGCCAGGTTGCAGCTCTCCTGCAGCGCCCGACCCAGGTCCACGCGGCCGTGGCCCTCGCGGTTCCAGCAGACGAACGGGCCCACGCTGCCCTTGCACCTGAACTGCACACTCCGGCTGGCCCAATCCGAGCCTTCGAGGCGCAGCCACACCAGCTTGGCGAGGCTGCCCATGGGGGCCTCTTTCCTGGCCTCGCCATAGGCGCGGACCTCGCCGTCCCCAAGGGTGATGGCGAATCCCTCCCCGGGCTTCAGGGCAGGTTCAGTGACGGCAGGGGCCGGCTGCGCCGCCAGCACCAGGGTGGCGAGGCAGCCCGCCAGCAGGAACCGAGGGTTCCACATCGAAGGTCCCCAGGGTCACGGGCCCGGCACCAGGCAGGATGAGGCGCTCCCAGGTCCAGCGGCGCTCCTGGTCGGTGCCACCATCCAGCACGGCCTCCACCCTGATGCGGGCGGGCTTGCCACCCCGCCAGCCGCCCATCCACTTCAGCGTGTAGGTGCCGGGGGGCGGGGTGTCGTGGGTGTATTCGCCGGACCAGCGCAGCATGCCGCCGGAGGCCGTGCGGCGACCGCCCTCCGCCACGGCGCCATCGGGTTCCAGCACCTGGAGGCTGCCGCCGGTGTATTCGTCGTTGGCCTGGATGGAAACCACCCGCAGGCGCGTCCGCGCCGTGGACACCCACCAGCTGCGCACCACCCGGAGGCCCGAGTCGGGCTCCAGGATCTCCAGTCGGTTCTCGCCGTTCTGGGCCTTCAGTTCCGTGTTCAGACTATGCCCCACCCGAAGGGACCAGGTGAGGGTCGCGCCGTTGAACCACACCTTCAGCGTGCGCGCCCGCCAGGCCTGGCGGGCGACTTCGGCCTCCCGCTCCAGCCGCGCCTGTCGCAGCTGCTCGGCGGTGCGGGTGTCCTCCCGCTGGGGTCGTAGCCGCCCTCGTCCTCGTAGTCGTCGTAATAGCGTCGCCCGGGCTCATCTTTTGGGGAGCCGGATCCTTCGGATCCACCAGCTTGATGCGCAGGTTCACGCTGCGGTCGCTGGACCAGCCGCCCAGGTCTGGCGCGACCTCCAGGCGCCAGAGCCCGAGGTCCGGCGCATAGGATGCCACCAGGGGCGGCTTGGCGGCCTTCTGCGCCACCAGGCCGGGGGTAGCCAGGAGCAGGGCCAGCAGCAGCGGTCTCATCGGGCACCTCCGTCCTGCACCTTGAGGTCGAGGCCATCACAGGTGACCCACTGCCCCTCGTTCGACATGAGGCTGAGCTTGGCCGGCCGCAGGCGGCTGCCCGCCATCCCAGCCCGCAGGTGGATCCGCACCGTGTGCGTGTTCCAGCTCCAGGCCCGGTGGAACAGGAAGGTCACCTTGTCCGCGTGCACTTCGATGCGGGGCTTGGTCCAAACCTCTGTGGAGCCCTCCTCCGTAAAGGCCTTGCCCTCCAGCACGAAGCCCTCCAGCTTCACGGTGGGGTTGAGGCCACCGGGAATGGGTACCTCCAGCATCACGTAGTCGGCGTCGCGGTCCGTGCGGAACTGCACCTGCATCCAGGCCTCCTCGCCGGCCTTCATGGTGCCGGTCCAGGGCTCGCGAACCCAGCCCTGGCGGGCATTCCCGGTCTGCTGCGGGGTCCTCAGCCGCCAGAGGTCCCGGGTCACGGACAGGCGCAGGGCCGAGGATGCCTCGCCCTTTGGCACCCCCGCGGCACTGCCCGGCACCTGGTAGGCATAGGTCCACACCAGCAGCCCCTTGCCACTGGCCGTGACCGTCACGGGCTTCGGCTCAGCCATGGGGTAACTGCCGGGCCGCGGCTCCCGGGCGTTCCAGCGCCGGGTCTCGGGGCGCTCCTTGAACTCGAAGGAGGGGCCGCCCTGCACCGCCGCCTGGAGGGTCAGCGGCCCCCAGTCCAGCTTGCGCACCTTCATGAGGTAGGGCAGCAGGTCCACGATCTGGCCCGTGCTCCAGGTGGAATACCACCCGTAGCCGCGGAACTCCGAGGCCAGGAAGGTCTCGCCCTGGCGGATCAGGGGCGACTGGGGCCGGGCCAGGGCAGAGGGCCTGAGCGCCATCACGGTCGGGACGATGTCACCTGGAGTTGTAGCTCCACCAGGTCGCGGCGGCCCTCCCAGCGGGCCAGGCCGCCCTTCACCACGGCCCGCTGCTCCAGGCGCTCGGCCAGGGTCGTAGCCTTGGGATGCTTGGCCGCGGCGGCGGCCAGCGCGACCATGGCGTGGACGTGGGTGCCGGCCCACTTCCCGCCCAGCACCTTGTCGGCGGAGCTGTCGATGAGCCCGGCGATGGGCTCCCGGTCTGGGCCAGGGCCATGAGCAGGAAGGCGGCATCGCCTGCGGGATCGGGGCTCTTGGAGCCGACCACCCGGCCGCCCTGGTCCGCCTGCCGGGCCACCTGCTGGAACAGGTTCAGCGCGGCCATGCGGCCCCGGCGGTAGACGCCCTCATCCACGGCGTAACCCAGGCGCTTCATGACGGCGAAGCTCTGGATGGCATAGCCCGTGGTGTGGGGGTTCGCCTCCATGCCGAAGTCGTTGGGCGCGTACCAGCCCCAGCCGCCGTTGGGCTGCTGGTAGCCGTACACCTTGAACACGCCATCGCGGATGTTCCGGTCCAGGTCCGTGAGCTTCTTCCAGTCCAGGTCGGGCATGGCGCCCTGCTTCACCAGGTCGGCCACCAGCAGGTTGGGCACGAAGCTGGACAGGGTCTGCTCCACGCAGCCGTAGGGGTAGCCGATGAGGTAGGGCAGCGAAGGCGCGGCCAGATGCTCCAGGTTGCCCACGGGCGTCAGCACCATCAGGGCGTCGCCCTTCGACGATGGCGGCACTGGCAGCGTGAAGGTCTGCGAGCCTCCGTCCAAAACAACTGAACCCGGAGAGGGAGGCGGGCACCAGCTGGTCCTGCACGGTGACCTTCTGTCGCTCGGCATCCTTGAGGCCACCGCCTTCCACGCGGGCGGTGACGGTGAGGGGCCCCGTCTTGTCCGAGAACAGCGGCAGGGCGAAGCGGTACTCCCCCTGGTCCTGCAGGCTGAAGGTGCCTTCGGGCGCGCCGGCGAAGCGGCCGTTCTGGACCTCCAGCCTGATCTTCCCTTGAATGGGCTGGCCGGAGAGGTTGCGCACCAGGGCGATGGCCCGGGCCTCCTCCCCACGCTCAGCGTACGAGGCAGGGTGAGCGCCACCTGCAGGGGTTTGGACGATGGCTTGGAGGCGCGGCCCACACCAACCTTCGTGTCCCCGGTGATGGCCATGGCTGTGGCCCGCCAGGCCGTGAGGTTGTCCGGCAGCACCAGGTCCACGCTGGCCCGGCCATCGCGGCCCGCGGCCACGAAGGGCGTCCAGTGGGCCGTGTCTTGAAGTTCTGGCGCACCTTGTCGTCGTCGTCAGCCTGGAAGTCGCCGCGCTTGGTCGGCTTGGGGCTCCACACCGGGCGCTGGCAGCGCAGCAGGTCGTGGAAGCTCCAGTCGGTGGAGCCTGAGCGCAGCACGCGGGGGCGGCGCATGGGGTGGAAGAAGCGCACGGGATCCGGGTGGAGTTCCTGGCTCAGCGCGTAGATGGCCTCGTCCACCACGCCCACGCTGAGGTCGGCGGCGGCGGGCTTCCCGGCTGCATCCGTGACCGCCACGGAGACCTTCATGGGCTGGCCGGGCTGGTAGCGCTCCTTGTCCGTGGTGACGGCCACGGACAGGCGGCGATCCCGCCTGGGCACGCGGATGGGCACTTCCACCAGCTGGCGGCGGCCCTCGGCCACGATCTCGAAGACGGCCCAGACGTTGGGTTGCATGGCGGCGGTGATGGGGATGTCCACCAGGGCCGTGGTGCCCGGCACCCCGCGGCTCTGGCGCTGGCCCAGGCCCTCGTGCTCGAGGGCCCAGTGCAGGGTGAGCTTGGGGCGGGCAGCTGCACGAGGATGCGGGCGGTGTCACCGGGCTGGGACTCGGCCTGTCGGCGGCGGCGCGGGAGGTCGGGCACCGCGGGCAGTGGCGTGCCCTCGGCGGCCACGGTGATCTGGCGCTGGGCCACCACGGGCGGCCCTTGGGATCCTCTTCGCCTCGGCCACCAGCAGGAAGGCCCGCCTTCGGGGATGCTCAGCATGGCCTGGGGTCCTGGGCCGAGGCCACGGTCTCGCCGGGCTTCAGGGCATTGGGCCGCGACCACCAGTAGGTGCTGTCCTTCAGGGCCACGATGCGGGCGACCCCGCAGGGCGATGGCGATGCCCCGGCACCTGCCGTCCAGATCGAGGGCCCGCGCCGTCACCTGGAAGGGCTTGCCCGGCAGGGGGCCACCTGGGTCCGCGGCGATCATCAGCACCAGGTCACCGGCGGCGGCGCGCACCTGGCCTGGCCGCTGTTGCGCTGGCCGCGGCGTCCGCGACCTTCACCACCATGCGCCAGAGGCCGTCGCTGTCGGCCTTGAGTGGGCAGGTCGGGCTGTCCTCTCGGCATCGAGCTCGAGCTGCCCGCTTCATCAGCTCCGGCGAGGCCCGAGTCCTCGTCGTCCCCAGATCCACTCGGATTTGGGTGGCACCACCTTTGTAGAGGAACCAGTCCGCCTTTGGCTCTCCGCACGGCGGCGCCGTAGAAGCATCGGGTTGGCGTGGAAGTTGAGCGCATCGCCCAGGCCCACCTTGGTCTTCTCGGTGACCACTTCGAAGGCGGGCTTCACGAACTGCTCCACCTGAACTGGCCTGACCGGCCCCGGGGCCCTGGAAGACGATGCGGTAGAGCCCCAGGGGCCCGCGCCCGGCAGGGTGAACTGCCGGCGTAGGTGCCCGTCTCCGCGTTCATGAGCTTCGCCTGGACTCGGTGACCTTGGTGTCCTCGATCCAGCACAAGGAAGGCCAGGGTTCGACGCCGCCCACCACGCGGTTCTCGCCCTCCTCGACCCGACGTAGGACTGGCCTTTGGCGAAGACTTCCTGACCGGGACGGTAGAGGGGCCACGCGGTGAAGGCATAAAGGCGTTGGCGCACGGAGGCCGCACTCGCCCTTCGCTGGCGAGAGGATGGCCAGGCTGGCGCCGTGCTGCGGGCCAGCACCACCCGGCGCACGCCGGGTGACCATGGCTTTCGGCCCGACCCGCGGTGTCGAAGGCGAGGATTGCAGCTTCGGTCCCTCCATGAGCTGGACGACGGCGCCCGGCTGCCGGCGCCATCCTGGCATCCACTGCCTGATGCGGAGCTTCGCGCCGTCCTGTTCCGCGAGCAGGGCGAGGTCCGTACCATCCAGGGGACGCAGGCCGCATCACTGCCGCGCAGCACTCCACCAGTACAGGCCCGCGGACTGGGCGGGCAGCTCCACGCGGCTGAGGTAGCCCCGTCGCCGGATTCGTCGTCCCCACGACCCTTCTTGCGCCGGTGATGTCCTCGCTCACCTTCGGCACGAGCTCGGTCACGAAGGTGAGCCCTGCCTGGCCTTCCAGGGGCAGGGCCGAGCCTCGCGCAATTTCCGCGCGGGGCTGGTCTGGCGGGTGGTAAGGCGATCCGTCTGGCTTGGCGGCATCCCGTAGCACCTGGGTCGCGGTGCGATGCACGGTGACAAAGGCGCGGCGAACGCCCCAGAGCACCGCCTCGCGCAGCACGTCGAGGATCCTGCATGCCACGCCCCCTTCGGTTACGGCCAAAAGGCGCTCCAGCAGCAATCTTCTTCAGGAAGGCGTCCGGATCCTCCACGCGGTAGATGCGGATGCGGGCCTGGGCGGGGATGGGCCTGCGGCTTCCAGCTGGCCTGGCTTGCCCGGCAGGGTGGGCCGCAGGGTGGCAAAGGCGTCGGTCCAGCCTTCGCGCCAGGGGCGGGCGGCCGCGCGCTTTCTGGGCGGTGCCCAGGGTGGGGCAGCAGCAGCACACGGGAGCAGCAGGTGAGGGCGGATCGGAACCGAAGCATGTCAGGACCTTGCTGAAGCGTCGGAGGCTTCGCCCGCCAGCAGTCGCCAGCGGTAGAGGCCCAGGAAGGCGGGTTCTCGGGCAGGGACGGAAGTCGGGTTCAGGGTGGGCAGCAGGTCGTCGAGACGCACGCGCCGCACTCCGCCAGGCTGGCGGAAGTTGCCGCCGCCTTTCGGACCTGTGTGATAGATCGTTACGGGCGCGCCGTCCACGTCGGACCGCACGAAGGCCATGGCGTGCTCGGGCTGGGCGTGGCCCCGCCCTCCTGGGCGAAGATCAGGTCGCCGGGCCGCGCCTGTTGGCGGTCCCGGCCCGCGGGATCGCAGGCCAGGCGGCGGAGATACAGGCCCCGGGCGGCTGGCCAGCCATCGGGGTCGGAAAGCCGGCTCGCCATCCCTGGGCGAAGGCAGGGGAGGGATCCTGCCCGCGCCTGAATGGTGAAGGCCACCCGCTGCCGCCAGGTGGCTGTGTGGCCTGCCAGGGCCTCGCGGAAGGCGAGGCGCAGCAGGCCCGCACAGTCCCTCCGCGGCTGCCAGGCGGGCTGGGCCTCCAGCTGCCTGCTCCAGCATTGCCACAAACCACCCGCGGAAGGTCTCGCGATCACCCTCCTCCTCAGCTCGGCCGGGGTCATGCCCGTGGTGGCAACAGGGTCAGGGCGTGGCGAAGCCCGGCCAGGCACCTACCTGGAGCTGCAGGGGGTGGTCAACGCGGGCGGTGTAGAAGCCTGTGGGGTTACCGGACCAGCTGGGAGCCCTGCTGAGGGTCAGCCGCCAGCCTGGGCGCACCACCTGAAGCAGGCTCCGGCTTCCATCACGCGGACGCGGGTCACCGGATTGCGCGGGTGGGCCTCGACGGTCACCTGATGGCGGATGGGCACCAGGCCCATGCCGACCAAGAGCACGCCGCACCGGCCGCTACCAGGGCGGGGACAGCCTTCATCGCGGCCTTCCCTCCATACCACCGGGGGTTCAGGTTCATCGATCCGCACCGATCCTGTAGGGCCTTCACGGCGCCCAGGAAGGGGCCGAGGTTGAAGGCCAATCTGGCGGCGGTCTCGTCGCCGGTGGTGGTCTCGCCTATCCACCAGCCACTGCCGGTGCGGCCACGGAGGAAGGCCTACAGCAGGTTCTCAAGCTCCTTCGCGGTGCGCACGCCGTCGAGCTCCATGCGGGCCCAGGCCTGGGACTCCCCGTCGGCCAGGGTGGGCGCCTGGCCCTGCAGTCCAGCGGCCACGGCCTTCACGGCGGCCTCATCCGTGCCCAGCACCAGCGTGTCGGCCACCAGGGTCCAGGCGGGCCGGAAGGCCTGGGCGGTCGCGATGGAGCTCGGCGGAGTTGAAGGCCTGCTTCTTGGTTCCCCTGGCCCTTGAAGAGCCGGGGCGCCAGCTTCAGCAGGTTCTCCACCTGGACGCTTCGCCTGCACCGGCAGGGTTAGGCCATGCCAGGCCATGCCGGGCCTCGCCGAAACCGCCGAAGGCCCCGATCTTTCCTCGCGCTGGGCCTGCATGGCCCGCCAGGGATCCTCGCGCCGCAGCCGCGCCAGCTCCGCCAGCGAGGCTTTCCGTGGGGTTGAGGGCCGGCGCGGTCACCCAGCTGTTCCAGAGCAGGGCCGCGCCCTGCAGGTCCAGACAGGCCTGAGAGCTGCGTCTCTGTCGCAGCGAGTTGCGCTGGTTGGCGCTCCTGGGCTGCGGCCAGGGCCTCCTGGTAGGCCTTCAGCTGCGCGGGGCTGAGCGCCTGGCCACCGTTGGTGAACTCGGGCAACTGGGGCAGGATTGCGCCGGTGTCGTCCACCCGGGGCAGGATCGCCTCCACCAGCTTCTTCGGTGGGACCCGCGCCCAGGGCCACGGTCAGAGCCCCACGGCGCTGTCTTTGGCCACGAAGGGATTAAGCCAGTGGGTGCCCGGTTGGGCGGGCAAGTCGGCGGATGGCCTGGTTCTCGAAGGCGGCGTCGGCCCCCGATAAAGGGGGCGCCACCCAGAAGGACAGCCCCGTATCCGGCGCCAGCGGCGGGAGAGGGCCACCTGGCCCACTCCCGGCGCTCAGCCAGGGTCGGCTCGGCTCCGGGAAACAGCAGGATTCGCAGGGCGCCTCGCGGTCGCTGATCCAGTACCCCCGGCCTTCTGGATGAGGTGGAAGACGCCACCGGAGCCCCGCAGTTGCTGAAGCTGCGTGGTGAGGCTGAACCTTGTTCACTTCACGACGCGGCTGCGGGCCCCGCGCTCAGGGGATTCAGTTTGAGCAGGCCATGATCAGCTGGGGCACGGGTCGGCAGGTCGCCGGGAATGAACACCAGCGTTCCCCGGAGGTTCCGACCACCTCGCGCTCGGTGCCGTAGTGTATACCTTTTTTTTTCGTCTGCGTGGCCCTCGCGGTTGGGCCAGGGTTCGAGCGCCGGGGAGGCCTGCTTCTGTTAGGATCCAGGTGGCGCACCGCGAAGCCCAGGCGGCTGCCCTGGGCCAGGAGGGCACCAGGCCGGCGGGTGCCATTGGCCGTCGCGCCCGCGCCACCCGCCACCGCCACCAGCTTCTCCAGGCCGGGCCGCAGCCGTTTGAGGTGGATGAGCACGCCAGGCTGGGCTGCCTGCCTCCAGGCCCTTGGGCAGGCCGCGCTGCCCGCCTGGGTGAACAGGGCTGGGCTCGGATCCATTCCAGCGCCAGGCGCCCTTGTCCAGGTGCAGGCCCAGGCCGTGGGTCCAGGGGCGCTCCAGGCGATCCGGGGAGCCCGGTGTAGCGAGGGATCCTTCCCCCACTGCTTGTAACCGCGCTGGTAAAGGAACTGCGCAGCCCTGGGCGCTGCCGGTCTTCAGGGTCGCGAACCATTGGTCCACGGGCCAGGCCGTCAGGGCTTGTGAGGGCGGCCCGCCGATCCCGTCCGTTCTTGAGCCGATTTCGGGCCTGCCAGCTGGGATCCGGGCAGCAGTGGACTGGTGCCACTTCTTCCCGGTCCACTGCTGGTTCCCGCGAGCGTCGTAGGAGTAGAGATCGTCCAGTCACGGACGCGCTCTGCGGCCCAGGCGGGCACCGTGGTTGGCTCCCTGTGTCAAGGCGGGTAGCGCCATCAGGCTCAGGCGGGCGCACGATCCTCGGCGCGAAGTGTCGCATTCCTGATCCCCGTCTCTCACCGGGTACTCTCCGGTGTCGAGCGATGCCAACAAAGCCCTGCTCCCTGGCGCAAGGGACCTCAGCGTGATTTTTTCTACCCTGGTTCCCTGGCAGACTGGTTTTGGCGTCGGACCGTCGTGTGCTTCCGTGAACCTCTAGCCTGCTCACTTCGATCCCGCCTCGCCTGGGGGTGGACCGCATCCCGGACGCGGCCCTGGGCATGGAAGGGGCCGGGTGGGCCTGGTTCGGCCGCGCCGCGGACCTGCCTGCGGCCTGGGCCGGGTTGCCCCAGGTCGATGGCGGTGGCGCCTGGGCCACGCCGGGCTTCGTGGATCCGGCACGCACCTGCTCTTCGGCGGCAATCGCAGCGGCGAGTTCAACTGGCGGCTGGCCGGCGTCAGCTACCAGCAGATCGCCGCGGAAGGTGGCGGCATCCGCGGGACCGTGCGGGCTACCCGCGGGGCCAATTTTAGCTGAACTAGTGGCGTCCGGCGAAGGCGCCTGCGGGCCTTTCCGCGAGCGGGGCGTCGTTCATCTCGAATGCAAGACCGGCTATGGCCTGGAGCTGGAGGTTTACTCCCGGCTCGCGGCGGCCTACGCGACCTGCAGCGGCGCGGCTGGAGCCTCGATAAAACACCCTGTTGCCCGCCCGGGACCCGGCGCCGGAATTCAACGGCGACGCCGAGGCCAATGCCCGGGCCTGTGGCGCCGAAGACTGTCGGCCGGGATGGTGCGCCGCCACCCCGGTTGCGTGGCCCGGTTCTGCGATGTGTTCGTGGAAACCGGCGTCTTCAGCGCGGCGCAGGGACGGCGAATCTTCGAAGCTGGGAAACGACTGGGCCTGACGCCGCGCGTGCACGCCGACGAGCTCACCTGGACGGGTGGCGCAGAACCGTTGCCGACGAGCGCCAGCGCGGACCACCTGATGTTCTGCAGCGAGGCCGGTATGCGGGCCATGACCGCGGCGGAGGTCATCCCCGTGCTGCTGCCGGGCACCACAATTTTCCTGGGCATGCGCGACCGGGCCCCCCGCCCGCAAGATGATCCAGCATGCCGGGTGGCCCTGGCTACGGATCTCCCCCAACCTGGCTCCTGCCCATGCCTGGACCCCTCACCATCCTGTGCCTGGGCTGCCTGGGTTGCGCAGACCTTCGAGGAAGCCTTCACTGCCATGACCCTCCATGCCGCCCGCAGCCTGCGCCACGGGGGACCTGGGGCACCTCCAGCCTGGTGCCAGGGCCGAGGTGCTGCTGTGGGACGTGGAGGAAGCTTGCTGGAGCTGGTTTATTGGGTCGGAGAGCCCCACCGACCAAGGTTCCTTCCGGTCTGATCCAGACCAGGCGGCTCCCCTCAGTGGCGGCGGCGTGCCTTCGCGCACTCGCTCCAGACCGTTCCCCTTTCAACATGCACCTCAGCCAGACCAACAACCCCGCCAACAGCTCCAGCGCAGCACTGGGATCTCACCGCAATG